>NZ_LHPC01000051.1 GCF_001297125.1 Pseudomonas sp. RIT-PI-q | reverse complement strand
GGATTCATGGTGGGCATTTTGCCGGGTTGCCACGTGTGAGGGTAGTGGCAGTTGGACCGAGTTATCGTTCTTCGCGGGCAAGCCTCGCTCTTGTAGGAGCGAGGCTTGCCCGCGAAGGCCGCGCCTCGGTCTAACGGCCTAACCAAAAATCTTCTTGAAAAACGCCTGCATATCCGCCCAGGACTTGTCATCCGCCGCCTTGTTGTAACCAATGTCCGGCCCGGCGTGATCGCCATGGCTCAGACGATCTGCATCAGGATTACTGAAGCCATGCTTGGCGCCCTCAAGACTGACGAATGTGTAGTCGGCCCCAGCCTTGTCCATTTCAGACTTGAACGCCGCCACGTTATCCGCCGTCACCATGCTGTCCAGCGCACCATGCTCGACGAGTATTTTTGCCTTCACACTGCCCGGCGTCGCGGGCGTGTTGGTGGCCAGCGCACCGTGAAAACTCACCACGCCATCCAATGGCACGCCCTGACGCGCCGCATTCAGCACCACCCCGCCGCCAAAGCAGTAACCGATGGCCGCGATTTTATTCGGATCGGTTTGCGCCTGTTTCTTCAACAGATCGAGCCCCGCCTTGAACCGCGCACTGGAGGCTGCGCTGTCTTTCAATGCCGCTTGCATGAACGCCATGGCGTCCTTGGGGTGCTCGGTATTTTTGCCATCGCCATACATGTCGATGGCCAGTGCGCTGTAGCCCAGACCAGCGAGGTCACGGGCGCGGCGCTTGGTGTAGTCGTTGAGCCCCCACCATTCATGCACCACCACGACACCGGGGCGTTGGCCTTTGATGGCGTCGTCGTAGGCGTAATAGCCGATCAGCTGGGTGCCATCGGCGCTTTGGTAGGGAATTTCCTGAGTCTTGATGGCGGCCTGGGTCAGCCCGCTCAGGGCCAGTAACAGGACAGCGAGAAACACGCGCATGGTCGAATCTCCTGATCAAAGTCATTAAACCCGCCGAGTCGATTTGATTCAGCTCAGGTTCAGAGTGCGTTCAGGGGGAGTTCAGGGCCGGGTGCGTAACCTTGCCCCGTACCCAAAAAGCAAATAGCGCATAAGGAAACTCCCCTATGACTGGTTTCAAAAATCTGCTTCTGGCTTTCACCGTCCTGGGCGCAAGTACCGCCGCGTTCGCCTCCGACGACAATTTCGCCAGCCTTACTTTTGGACAGACCAGCGACAAGGTCAAAAAGTCCCACGCCCTGAACGACAACCTCAACCACCCGAACGCCGACGGCGTGATCGGCAAGGACAACACCTGGGGTGTGCGTCTGGGCCAGCAAAACAGCCAGGGCCGCTATTACGCCACTTACGACAACGTGTCGGGCTCGCACAATGGCATTAAACTGCGTCAGGAAAACCTCCTGGGCAGCTACGATCTGTTCTACCCGGTGGGCGGCAGCACCAAGCTGTTTGGCGGCGCCACGGCCGGTTTGACCAAACTGACCCAGGACTCCCCAGGCTTCAGCCGCGACAGCGACATCGGTTACGCCATCGGCGGCCAGATGGGTGTCCTGCAACAGGTTTCGCAAAACACCTCGGTTGAACTGGGTTACCGTTACCTGCGCAGCAACGCCAGCACCGAGATGAGCGAGCGCGGTGGCAGCAAACAGGGCTCGCTGGACCTGACCAGCAGCGCCCAGACGTACCTGTCGGCCAACTACGCTTTTTAAATAAACGTTTCGCTGCCAGTCAGTTAAGCGCAAACCCTGTGGGAGCGGGCTTGCCCGCGATGACGGGGGCACATTCACCGTTGATGTGCCAGTCAGATCGCAATCGCGGGCAAGCCCGCTCCCACAGGGTTTGCGCTTAACTGACTGGCACGCCATCAAGGTGCGCCGTTGTGGCTTTGGAGATGATGATTTTGCCCTGGAGAGCGTTATGAAACTGCTGGTCGTCGAAGATGAAGCGCTGCTGCGCCATCACCTGCAAACCCGCCTGACGGATAGCGGCCACGTGGTCGAGTCCGTGGCCAACGCCGAGGAGGCGTTGTACCAGACCGAGCAGTTCAACCATGACCTGGCGGTGATCGACCTCGGCCTGCCGGGGATGGGCGGGCTCGACCTGATCCGTCAGCTACGCTCGCGGGGCAAGACGTTTCCGATCCTGATCCTCACCGCGCGCGGCAACTGGCAGGACAAGGTCGAAGGCCTCGCCGCTGGCGCCGATGACTACGTGGTCAAACCGTTCCAGTTCGAAGAGCTGGACGCCCGGCTAAACGCTTTGCTGCGCCGCTCCAGCGGTTTTACCCAGTCGACGATTGTCGCCGGGCCGCTGTTGCTGGACCTCAATCGTAAGCAGGCGTCGCTTGATGAACAACCGCTGGCGTTGACCGCGTACGAGTACCGGATCCTCGAGTACCTGATGCGCCATCACCAGCAAGTGGTGGCCAAGGACCGCTTGATGGAACAGCTCTACCCGGACGATGACGAGCGCGATCCGAATGTGATCGAAGTGCTGGTCGGCCGCCTGCGCCGCAAACTTGAGGGCCCGAACGGCTTCAAGCCGATCGACACCGTGCGTGGCCTCGGCTACCTGTTTAATGAGCGCTGCACTTGATTCGCTCGCTTCGTGTCCGGTTGATGCTCGCCGCCACGATCCTGGCGGTATTGTTCATGCTGGCCTTGCTGCCGGCGATGCAGGGTGCGTTCAGCCTGGCGTTGCAGGATTCCATCGAGCAGCGTTTGGCGTCGGACGTCACCACGCTGATCTCCGCCGCCCGGGTGGACGGCAACCGCTTGCAGATGCCGGCGCAGTTGCCCGATGAGCGCTTCAACCTCACCGACGGCCGTTTGCTCGGCTACATCTACGACCGTGAAGGCCATCTGGTCTGGCGTTCGAATGGCACCCAGGAAGAGCACATCAACTACAAGCCGCGTTACGACGGACGCGGCAACGAGTTCGCGCGGATCAGCGAAGCCAACGGCCAGGAGTTCTTCGTCTATGACGTCGAGGTCAAACTGTTGGGGGGCAAAAGTGCAGCGTTCAGCATCGTCGCGCTGCAACCGGTGCGTGAATACGAACTGACCCTTGAAGGCCTGCGGGAAAATCTCTATCTGGGCTTCGGCGCAGCCTTGCTGGTGCTGCTCGCGTTGCTGTGGATCGGCCTGACCTGGGGCTTGCAGGCGTTGCGCCGACTGAGCCAGGAACTGGACGAGATCGAAAGCGGCACCCGCGAAAGCCTCAGCGAACAACATCCACGGGAGCTGCTGCGCCTGACCGGCTCCCTCAACCGCTTGCTGCACAGCGAGCGCGAACAGCGCAGCCGCTACCGTGATTCCCTCGACGATCTGGCCCACAGCCTGAAAACCCCGCTGGCGGTGTTGCAAGGCGTCAGCGAAGACCTGGCCCAGCGCCCGGCGGATCGCGATCAGGCCTGGGTGCTGCAAACCCAGATCGAGCGCATGAGCCAGCAGATCAGCTATCAGTTGCAACGCGCCAGCCTGCGCAAAAGCGGTCTGGTCCGCCATCAGGTGCGTCTGCGCCCGGTGCTGCAAAGCTTGTGCGACACGCTGGACAAGGTCTACCGCGACAAGCGTGTGCGGGTCGCCTTCGATCTGCCGGAGCAGTGTTACGTGCCGATCGAGCAGGGCGCGTTGCTGGAGATGATGGGCAACCTGCTGGAAAACGCCTATCGCCTGTGCCTCGGCGAAGTACGCATCAGCGTGCGCGAGAGCTTGAGCGGTATCGAATTGTGCGTCGAGGACGATGGCCCTGGCGTGCCACCGGATCAGCGTGCGCGGATTTTGCAGCGCGGGGAACGGCTGGACCGCCAGCACCCGGGGCAGGGCATTGGGTTGGCGGTGGTCAAGGACATTATCGAGAGCTACAGCGCCAAACTGACGCTGGGCGATTCGCCCATGGGCGGGGCGGCGTTCCGGATTCATTTTCCTGCGGTTTGACCGGGAGTTTGAGGGTGCTTTTTCGGGCCTGATCGCGGGCAAGCCCGCTCCCACAGGTTTTCGGTTCGAACATTACATTTGTGAACGACATAGCCCCTGTGGGAGCGGGCTTGCCCGCGATGAGGCCAGTCGATACACCCTAAAAATCAATTCTCCTGCGCGCGATAAGCCCCAGGCGTCAACCCGGTCCACTTCTTGAACGCCCGGTGAAACGCCGAAGGCTCGGAAAACCCCAACTGCTCGGCGATCTGTTGCAACGACAAGTCCGCGCGGCTCAGGTGATAAATCGCGATGTCGCGGCGTAACTGGTCCTTCAATTCCTGAAAACTCGAACCCTCTTCACGCAGATGCCGACGCAGCGTCTGCGGGCTGATGTGCAGGTGCGCGGCCACCGCTTCCAGGTCCGGCCAGCGTGAACTGTCGCGGCTGAGCAAGCGCCGCAACTGGCTGCTCAAACTGTCGCCATCGTCCGGGCGCGACAACAGGTCGGCGGGGGAGTGTTCGAGAAAATGCTTGAGCGTCCGTTCGTCCTGCAACAGCGGCATGTTCAGGTAGCGACTGTGAAACAGCAGGCTGCTCTGCGCCGTTTCACAAAACGCCATCGGGCAAGGGAACAGCAAATCGTATTCGGCACCGTGTTCGGGTCTCGGGTAGCTGAACGTCACTTGCTCCAGACGAATGCGCTGGCCAATCAGCCAGCTGCCGAGTCGATGCCAGACCATCAACTGGCTTTCGGTGAGAAAATGGTCCGGGTCGTGGAATTTCGAATCGTCCAGGCTCAAGCGGATCATTTCGCCCTCGTGGGTCAGCGTCAGGCGCGGACCCTCGGGGAATAGGCTATAAAACAATAAGCCGCGATGGAGTGCTTTCTCCAGAGTGCGGCAGTGAATCACCGCGTGGCACATCATGGCGAAGGTGCCGGTTTTGCTCGGTGCAGGCCCGAAGCCAAGGTATTCGTCGTCGAGTGCCAACCACAAACCCTGAATCAACCGAGTGAACTGCTCAGGCGCGATTCGCGCACGTGGCTCGTCGAGCAATTCGGGGCTGATCCCCAATTGCTGCAACAGGTTTGAATAGTCGTAACCCAGCCGGCGCGCGCCACCAAGGGCGGCACGGGCGAAATGACTGGCGATGGTGCGTTCTCTCATGAAAAGCAGGTCCGTCCATTGAACGGCGGATGGTAGCCGGGGTGGCTGGCGATGAACAAGGCGGATATCCGCCAAATTGTAGGACGCGATTTGGCCGATGGGCGGAAATCCGCCACTGCGCTGTAACCGCTCGGTGACAAAAAAAAGCCTGTAACCCTTGATGTCAAAAGGCTTGCAGGCAATTTGGCGAAGGTGGCACGGGCCTTGCGATACAACGAGCAGATGCCTGCCGTTGCGCAGCTCGACAAAACAAATCCCTCCAGTGCAGGAGGGTTCGCAATTGAAGTGTCTTGGGCAACAGATGGATGTTGTCACCGGGCACTCTTGAGGAACTTTGCAATGACGACTCGTCAGCCACTGTACAAATCCCTGTATTTTCAGGTGATCGTTGCTATCGCCATCGGCATCCTGCTCGGTCACTTCTACCCGCAGACCGGTGTGGCCCTCAAGCCGCTGGGTGACGGGTTCATCAAACTGATCAAAATGATCATTGCCCCTATCATTTTCTGCACCGTGGTCAGCGGTATCGCCGGCATGCAGAACATGAAGTCGGTCGGCAAGACCGGCGGTTACGCGCTGCTGTATTTCGAAATCGTTTCGACCATCGCTTTGCTGGTCGGTCTGGTAGTGGTCAACATCGTGCAGCCGGGTGCCGGCATGCACATCGACGTCACCACCCTGGATGCTTCCAAAGTCGCTCAGTACGTCGCGGCCGGTGCGGATCAAAGCGTAATTGGCTTCCTGCTGAACGTGATCCCGTCGACCATCGTGGGTGCGTTCGCCACCGGCGATATCCTGCAAGTGCTGATGTTCTCGGTGATCTTCGGTTTCGCCCTGCATCGCCTGGGTGCCTACGGCAAGCCGATCCTGGACTTCATCGATCGCTTTGCCCACGTGATGTTCAACATCATCAACATGATCATGAAGCTTGCGCCACTCGGTGCTCTGGGCGCCATGGCCTTCACCATCGGTGCCTACGGCGTCGGTTCGCTGGTGCAACTGGGCCAGTTGATGTTGTGCTTCTACATCACATGCCTGGTGTTCGTACTGGTCGTACTGGGCGGCATCGCTCGCGCTCACGGCTTCAGCGTGCTGAAAGTGATTCGCTACATCCGTGAAGAGCTGCTGATCGTGCTGGGTACTTCCTCCTCGGAGTCGGTGCTGCCACGCATGCTGATCAAAATGGAGCGTCTGGGCGCGAAGAAATCCGTGGTAGGCCTGGTGATCCCGACCGGTTACTCGTTCAACCTCGACGGTACGGCGATCTACCTGACCATGGCCGCCGTGTTCATTGCTCAGGCAACCGACACCCACATGGACATCACTCACCAGATCACCCTGCTGGTGGTGTTGCTGCTGTCCTCCAAAGGCGCTGCTGGCGTGACCGGTAGTGGCTTCATCGTGCTGGCCGCGACCCTGTCGGCTGTTGGCCACTTGCCGGTTGCCGGTCTGGCGCTGATCCTCGGTATCGACCGCTTCATGTCCGAAGCCCGTGCCCTGACCAACCTGGTCGGCAACGCTGTTGCGACCCTGGTGGTGGCCAAGTGGGTCAAGGAACTGGACACTGACGTGATGCACGCCGAGCTGGCTTCGGGCGGCCGTGGTATCGCCGACGAACGTGAAGAAGACGACCTGGGTGTGGCCGAAGGCCCAACCCCGCAGAACGTCAAGTAAGCTTCGTTGTCATGAAAAACCCGCTTCGGCGGGTTTTTTAATGCCTGCGATTTGAGCGCAACGGTCAGCGCATCTGACGCATCAGGTGATTGCTGCAATGCCATTGGCTGCCTAGGCTGAGTGCATCGTTTACGGAGATCACCCATGCTCGGTCCACTGGCATCACTCAAGATTCTGGATTTCTCGACACTGCTTCCGGGGCCGTTTGCCTCGTTGTTGCTGGCAGACATGGGGGCCGAGGTGCTGCGTATCGAATCGCCGAGCCGCATGGACCTGCTGCGGGTACTGCCGCCTCACGACCGGGGCGTTTCCGCCAGCCATGCCTACCTCAATCGCAACAAGCGCAGCCTGGCCCTGGACCTCAAGCAAGCGGCGGCGCTGGACGTGGTCAAGCAGTTGCTCAAGGACTACGACATCGTGCTGGAGCAGTTTCGCCCCGGCGTGATGGAGCGACTGGGCCTGGGTTATGAGGCGTTGAAGGCGATCAATCCGAAGCTGATCTATGTCTCGATCACCGGTTACGGCCAGACCGGCCCCTACAAGGACCGCGCCGGTCACGACATCAATTACCTGGCGCTGGCGGGGCTGGCGAGTTACACCGGCCGCGCCGACAGCGGGCCGTTGCCGTTGGGGATGCAGGTGGCGGATATCGCCGGTGGTTCATTGCACGGGGTGATCGGCCTGCTGGCGGCGGTCATCGCTCGGCAGCAGAGCGGGCAGGGGCAACATCTGGACGTGAGCATGACCGATTGCGCGTTCAGCCTGAATGCAATGGCCGGTGCCGGGTATCTGGCCTGTGGCGAGGAACCGGGCCGGGAGCAGCAGATGCTTAATGGCGGCAGTTTCTACGACTACTACCGTTCGCGGGATGGGCGTTGGTTGTCGGTCGGCAGCCTGGAACCGGCGTTCATGCAGCAACTGTGTATGGCGCTGGGACGGCCGGAACTGGCGGCCAAGGGCCTGTCACCCAAACCCGCCGAGCAGCAGGCGCTGAAGAATGAATTGAAGGCTGAATTCGAAAAGCATGACTTTGCGCAACTGTGCGAGCTGTTTGCCGGGGTTGATGCGTGTGTGGAACCGGTGTTGAGCCTAGGCGAAGCGCTGCAGCATCCGCAGTTGCAGGCGCGGGAACTGGTGACTGAAGTGCCGCGGGGGGATGGGACGAGTCAGGCGCAGATGGCGTGTCCGTTGAAGTTTTCAGACGGGTTGCCTGAGCCTCGGTTTGTCGGTGCGGCGCTGGGACAGCACACGGATCAGGTGTTGGGGGAGTTGGGGTTTAGCGCGCAGCGGATCGAGGCATTGCGGCGTGCCAAGGTGGTTGTGTAGCGCCTGTCAGGCCGTCATCGCGGGCAAGCCCGCTCCCACAGTGGTTGGAGTCGTTTGCAAATTTTGCATTCAAAGCAGATACCTGTGGGAGCGGGCTTGCCCGCGATGAGGCCAGTCGAATCAACACAAATCCGCCTATTCGACCCGCATTTCCCCACTAAACACCAATGTGCTGCGACACCGCCGGCACAAATACCGCCGTCCCTGCCTTACCAAACCATGGCGCTGGGCTGAAAACGGAAAATCGCTGTCGGCACACGGGCATTTGTAGATGTAGCGGGTCACGCTGCGACGCTTGACGTCGTAGGTGTGGCATCGATTGGGCGGCAGTTCGTACACACCGCGCATGATCAGTTGCCACTCTTCACCGTGGGGCTGGATGCGGTCGCCGAACAGTTGATGAGCGATCAGGTGCGCGACTTCGTGGGCGACGGTTTGCTTGAGGAAGTCTTCGGTGTTTTCCCGGTACAGCTGCGGGTTGAAGCGCAGCAGGTTCTCGTGCAAATGCGCGACACCGGCTTTTTGGCCGCGCAGCTTGAGGCTCACCACGGGGCGTTTGAAAGGTCGTTTGAAAAAGGATTCAGCTTGTTGGAAACAGTCTTCGACGCGGGTATTGAGTTGCTCGGGCATGCTTGATGGATCTCCAGAGACGTCGAGTATGCCGCAACCCTCGGGACTTGCGAATCGCCCGGGCGCCGAATGGTCGTCGCCCCTGCATTAGAAGGCCGCCTTGCGGCGGCCTGTATTGGCAGATCTTGTTTTTGGGTGGTGTGTTGCTAATTGGTATAGACCGGCCCCACGCCGAGTCCCCAGACAATGACCGTGAACGCCATGATGGCTACCAGCACCACCAAACCTACGGCCAGTACCGAACTTGAAAACAGGAACCCCTCGTCTGATGGAATGTTCATGAACGTCGGTAGCCCCACGTACAACAGGTAGACCGTGTAGCAAATGGCTGCGGTGCCGACGATCATCCCGAGCCACATGTGGGGGTACAGCGCCGCCAGACCGCCAATGAACAGCGGGGTCGCGGTATAGGTCGCAAATGCAACGCAGCGTGCCAGACTCGGGTTGGCGTCATAGGTGCGGGCCATCCAGTGGATGAACGCGCCCATGACCGCAACACCGCCAAGCATCGCCAGGTACGACATGATCGTCATCCATAGCGCACTTTCCTGGGTCAGCATCACCGGCGCTCGATTGCCGATGACCCAGCCGACCTGCGTGGTGCCGATAAACGCCGACACCGCCGGGATCGCTGCCAGAATCAGCGTGTGTGTGAGGTACATGTGGCTGATACTTTCCTCCTGATCGCCACGAATCTCTTTCCATTCTTGGTCAGGGTGGGTGAAGAGCCCCACTACGTGATGGATCATGCCAGTCACTCCTCTTGTTTTTACCGTCGCCCCCCAGTGGAGCGCCTACAGGCCAAAGTGGCCGAGTAAGGGAAAGGTCTGGATCTATGTGTGCGACCTTATGTCGCAGTATAGAAAGGACTTAACGGCGCAGGTTGCAGGGCGTTAGAGCAAATCGCGCTGTAAACCCTTTTGTTAATCGCCGCAGGGTCTGTCATCTATGATCCGGTGTGGAGGACTTCGCCCACGAAGCGTTTTTGCGTAAAATGCCGGCCTTTCGTCACACCTCACGGATTTCGCGTCATGGGCACTCTTACGGTCAACCAGAACAAACTGCAAAAGCGCCTTCGCCGCCAGGCCGGGGAGGCTGTTGCCGATTTCAACATGATTGAAGACGGCGACAAGGTCATGGTCTGCCTGTCCGGTGGCAAGGACAGCTACACCATGCTCGATGTGCTGATGCACTTGCAGAAGGTTGCCCCGATCCGGTTCGAGATCGTGGCCGTGAACATGGACCAGAAGCAGCCGGGTTTCCCTGAGGATGTGCTGCCGGCCTACCTCAAGACGTTGGGCATCGAGTACCACATCGTCGAGAAAGACACCTATTCGGTGGTCAAGGAGCTGATTCCTGAAGGCAAGACCACGTGTTCACTGTGCTCGCGCCTGCGTCGCGGCACGCTCTACACCTTTGCCGACGAAATCGGCGCGACCAAAATGGCCCTCGGTCATCACCGCGACGACATCGTCGAAACGTTCTTCCTGAACATGTTCTTCAACGGTTCGCTCAAGGCCATGCCGCCGAAGCTGCGCGCCGACGACGGCCGCAACGTGGTGATCCGCCCGCTGGCGTACTGCAACGAAAAAGACATCCAGGCCTACTCGGACTTCAAGCAATTCCCGATCATCCCGTGCAACCTCTGTGGCTCGCAGGAAAACCTGCAACGCCAGGTGGTCAAGGAGATGCTGCAGGACTGGGAGCGCAAGACCCCGGGCCGCACCGAGAGCATTTTCCGCAGCTTGCAGAATGTAATCCCGTCGCAATTGGCGGACCGCAACCTGTTCGACTTCACCAACCTGCGTATCGATGAAACCGCCGCGTCGCGCTTCGTCAATATCGTCAACCTCTGAACAAACTGTGGGAGCGGGCTTGCTCGCGAAGGCGTAGTGTCAGCCGACATCAATGTTGAATGACACACCGCTTTCGCGAGCAAGCCCGCTCCCACAGGTTTTTTGTTTCAATCCCTAGGAGAGGGCATGCGCGATTACAAGTGGCTGCACGAATACTGTCTGAACCGCTTCGGTTCGGCGGCTGAACTGGAAGCCCATCTGCCCGTTCCCAAGACCCCGGCGCAATTGCGCAAGATCAGCGATGACCGTTACCTCTCGACCATGGCGCTGCGAGTGTTTCGTGCCGGGCTCAAACACAGCCTGGTCGACGCTAAATGGCCGTCGTTCGAAGAGGTTTTTTTCAAGTTCGACCCGGAAAAAGTCGTGCTGATGAGCGCCGAACACCTTGAGCGCTTGATGCAGGACGCGCGGATCATCCGTCACCTGGGCAAGCTCAAGAGCGTGCCGCGCAATGCGCAGTTCGTGCTGGACGTCGCCCATGAAAAGGGCAGCTTCGGCGCGTTGATCGCTGACTGGCCGGTGACCGACATCGTCGGGTTGTGGACCTATTTGAAGAAACACGGTCATCAATTGGGTGGATTGTCGGCGCCGCGCTTCTTGCGCATGGTCGGCAAGGACACGTTTGTGCCGAGCTACGACGTGGTTGCGGGGTTGAATGCACAGAAGATCGTCGACAAGGTGCCGACCAGCCAGAGGGATTTGGCGTTGGTACAGGATGTGTTCAATCAGTGGCATGAACAGAGTGGCGGGCGGCCGATGAGCCAGATTTCGATGATGCTGGCTTACACCGTCAACCATTAAGACCGCGTCGATCCCATCGCGGGCAAGCCCGCTCCCACAGTGAGCGGAGTCGTTCACAAATCTTGTGTTCAAAACCAAACCTGTGGGAGCGGGCTTGCCCGCGATGGCGTCGGGTCAGGCGACGGAGGTCTCGCCTTCACCCGCCAACTTGCGATTCAACTGAAACCGCCACCGCACATACAACAACGCCGAACAAAACACCGCCAGGCTCGCGGCCATCTCCAGCAAACCGAACAGTTGCCGGTTCGGGTCATACGCGGCCAATGCGCCCTTGATGAAATACAGGTTCACCACAAAACACATCCACGAATGCCCGCGTGCGCTGCCGACGATCATCCCCGGCGCCAGCAACAGCAGCGGCACCAGTTCGATCAGCAGAATCACCCACGGCCGCGCGCCATGCAGGTCGGCGACCACCAGGTAGTAGGCGCAGAGCAGTCCCACCAGCGCGAAAAAGCACAACAGGCTGATGACACGCATCGCCCGGACCCGAGGTTCGAGCCATTCGATGGAGGGCAGGATTTTTGGCTTCTTGGCCACGTTAGCTCTCCAGTTTCTGCGCAGTTTTCGCCAGGCGCAGGCCCAGCGCGCGGCACAGCGCCACTTCATGCGAGTCCAGACCGCTTTTGCCATCGGCGCCCGCGTGGTGGCTGGCGCCGTACGGGGTGCCGCCGCCCTGGGTTTCCAGCAACGCCGACTCGCTGTACGGCAGGCCGGTGATCAGCATGCCGTGATGCAGCAACGGCAGCATCATCGACAGCAGCGTGGTTTCCTGACCGCCGTGCAGGCTGGCCGTGGAGGTGAACACGCCAGCAGGTTTGCCGACGAGGGCGCCGGTCAGCCACAGATTGCTGGTGCCATCGAGAAAGTATTTGAGCGGCGCCGCCATGTTGCCGAAACGGGTCGGGCTGCCCAGTGCCAGGCCTGCGCAGTTCTTCAGGTCGTCGAGGCTGGCGTACAGCGCGCCTTCGTCCGGAATGTCCGGGGACACGGCTTCGCATTCGGTAGAGATCGCCGGCACGGTGCGCAGCCGCGCTTCCATGCCCGACTGCTCGACACCACGGGCAATCTGCCGGGCCATTTCATTGGTCGAGCCGCTGCGGCTGTAATACAGAACCAGAATGTACGGCGCACTCACGGCAGCAGCTCCAGGATTTGCTCCGGTGGGCGGCCGATGATGGCTTTGTCGCCGACTTCGAGAATCGGTCGCTCCATGAGTTTCGGATGCGCCGCGATGGCCGCGATCAATTGCGCCTCGCTCAGACTGCTGTCGGCCAGGTTGAGGGTCTTGTACTCATCTTCACCGGTGCGCAGCAGTTGCCGGGCGCTGAGGCCGAGTTTGCTCAGCAGGCTCTTGATTTGCGCGGCATCCAGTGGGGTTTCCAGGTAGCGGACCACGGTCGGGGCCAGGCCACGGGCTTCAAGCAGTTCGAGCGCACCGCGGGATTTCGAGCAGCGCGGGTTGTGATAAAGCGTCAGATCGGTCATGTGCGGGTCGCATCTTGCGTAAGGTGGCGGCTATTCTAACCGTGCGGCGCGTATTCCAGAACCTTGGGAGGCAATGGGTCGCGGCAGTATTCTATTTTTGACAAGGATCACGACATGACAAGACGACTGGCAGCGGCATTGGCGATCATGGGCGCGTTGATGCTGGGGGGCTGCGGTAACGACTATGGCATCGACCAGAACGGCCACAAAGTCGCCGCCGAGCGTCTGGACAAACAATGGTTGGTGCTCAATTACTGGGCCGAATGGTGCGGCCCGTGCCGAACCGAAATCCCCGAATTGAACACCCTGGCCGAGCAACTCAAGGACAAGAAGATCGGGGTGTTCGGGGTCAACTTCGACAATGTGCAGGGTGAAGAGCTGAAAAGCGCCAGCGAGAAACTGGGCATCAAGTTCACCGTGCTGGCGCAGGATCCGGCGGAACTGTTCGAATTGCCACGCAGTGAGGCATTGCCGGTGACCTACATCATCGACAACAAGGGCAAAGTGCGTGAACAGCTGATGGGCGAGCAGACGGCGGCGGGGGTGATGGCCAAGCTTGAGGCGTTGCAGGCTAAAAACTGAGCAGTCAAACCGTAACGCGATCCATGTAGCAGCTGGCGCAGCCTGCGTTCGGCTGCGCAGCAGTCGTAAAACCTGTGCACGCGGACTACCTGAAGCACCGCATCGCCTGATTTCACGACTGCTTCGCAGCCGAACGCAGGCTGCGCCAGCTGCTACAAAAGTGCGGTGCGATCATCAACCCTCTTCAAGCCACCAACGCAGTGGCTTGCCTTCGGCCGGCCAGAAGCGCATCTGGTCGATTGGCGAAACGTCCCAGCGCTGCACGTTTTCCAGAGCCTGCAGGAAGCGCTTTTCCTGTTCCATCAGCGCCGGCGCGCAGAGTTTGCGGGTGCTGCCGACCTTGCCGAAACTCAGCTTGTCGCCTTCCAGGGTATACGGTGCGAACCAGTGGTTGCAGCCGCCGTTGCCGTAGGCCCGACCGTCTTCACCAAGGGTGACGGTCAGGTGGCTGTAATCCATCAATGGACGTTCGCCGATCCACTCCAGAATGTAGCTGCGGTTTTGTTGCAATTGCACCGGGTCGGCGGCGCAGCCCAACAGGCTGGCGCCAGCCATCGCGGCCAAAGCGAGGTGTTTCATCACGCAGGCTCCTGGCATTTCGGGCACAGGTGTTTCTCGCCAACGGTGGTCCAGCCCAACTCGCTGATCCGTGCCGTGGCCGCAGGCTTCTCAGCCTTGTTGCCCAGCTTGGCGTCGACCGCGAATTCGAAACTCAGCTCTTTGGCACAGCTGTCGCAGTTGACTTTCCAGGTGTGGATCGCCAATTCGCCGAATACCGGACCACTGGCCACTGCGACCCATTGGCCGGGCGGGTTGATCAGGTGGCGAACGGTTTCGA
Organism: Pseudomonas sp. RIT-PI-q; assembly: GCF_001297125.1. Lineage (GTDB taxonomy): Bacteria > Pseudomonadota > Gammaproteobacteria > Pseudomonadales > Pseudomonadaceae > Aquipseudomonas. Next base: position 200,658 of record NZ_LHPC01000051.1, on the reverse strand, counting down.
CGGTCAGGCGCATGGACAAGTCCTTGCTGCCTTTAAGGGTCACGATCAGCACGTCGTTGTTACGAATCGAGCCGCCGTTGCCGGTGACTTGATAACGCCCCGGCACAAGGGCGCGGCATTCGGTGAGGGTGTGTTGCGGGTTCATCAGGCTATAGCGGAAATCGTGTTCGACCATGGGTCCTCCAAATATGCGCGGCATGCTAGCACGGACATCGGCGCAGTATGGCGCGGGCATGTGACCTTCGATCAGGTTCCACCGGCATCCACAAGGTTCTGCGGTTTGCCGGCCGTCCAGGCGGCGATGTTTTGCAGGGTGGTCTCGGCGATTGCGCCCAGCGCCTCGCGAGTCAGGAAGGCCTGGTGCGCCGTGACGATCACGTTGGGGAAGGTCAGCAATCGCGCCAGCACATCGTCCTGCAGCGGCAGGTCGGAACGGTCCTCGAAAAACAGCTGCGCCTCTTCTTCATACACATCCAGTCCCAGATACCCCAATTGGCCGTCCTTCAATGCGTCGAGCAGCGCCGGTGTGTCCACCAAACCGCCACGCCCGGTGTTGATCAACATCGCGCCGGGTTGCAGGTGCGCCAGTGACTCGCGGTTGATCAAGTGTTTGCTCTGCTCGTTGAGCGGGCAGTGCAGGCTGATGATCTGCGACTCGGCCAACAGTTCGGGCAAACTCAGGTAACGCGCGCCGAGGGCTTCGACCTGTGGGTTGGGGTAGGGGTCGTAGGCCAGCAACTGGCAGCCAAACCCGTTCATGATTTTCGCGAACGTCGCGCCAATCTGCCCGGTGCCGACCACGCCGACCGTCTTGCCGACCAGGTCGAAGCCGGTCAGCCCGTGCAGACTGAAATCCCCTTCGCGGGTGCGGTTGTAGGCACGGTGCAAGCGCCGGTTGAGCGCCAGGATCAGCGCCACTGCGTGTTCGGCCACCGCGTGCGGCGAGTAGGCCGGGACCCGCACAACCGCCAGCCCCAACCGTTTCGCGACCGCCAGGTCGACATGGTTGTAACCGGCCGAGCGCAAGGCGATCAGGCGTGTGCCGCCCGCCGCCAATTGTTCGAGCACCGGGGCGCTGAGGTCGTCATTGATGAAGGCGCAAACCACCTCGTGATGCTCCGCCAGCGCGACCGTGTCGAGGCTCAGTCGCGCCGATTGAAACTGCAGCTCGATGCCGGACGGCAACCCGGCACCCAGGAAACTGTCGCGATCGTAGGTCTGACTGCTGAAAAGAATCGTGCGCATGGCATCCTCCTGGAAAATTCACGCTGAATTGAACCCGATCTTGTAGGAGCTGGCTTGCCAGCGAAGGGGCCCTCAAATTCTACGTTGCTCTTGAGGCCGCCTTCGCTGGCAAGCCAGCTCCTACGGGGGGGCGGTGAGCTTAGCGTCGATATTGATCAACGCCATTGCGCGGCATCAAGCGTTAATACGCGCCTGGGCGGCCAGGCGATTGATCGCTCGATCGAGTTCGTCGAGTGCACCGTAGGCTTTGGCGTCCTGCTGCTTGAGCAGGGTTTCACTGCGTTGGCAGGCGGCGCGCAGTTGCGGTACGCCGCAATAACGGGTTGCACCGTGCAGGCGATGGACGCGTTCGATCAGGGCATTCTGGTCGTTGCTTTCGCGGGCTGCGCGAATGGCCTCGCGGTCGGCTTCAAGCGAGGCCAGCAACATCGCGAGCATGTCCGCCGCCAGATCGGCCTTGCCGGCGGCCAGGCGTAAGCCTTCTTCGTGATCGAGCACCTGCAACTCATGGCCACCGCCGTGGCTGTCACTGGAACGCTCCGGCCCATGATTGCGCAGCGCCAGGCCGGTCCACTTCAACACCCCCTGCGCCAGTTGCCGTTCGCTGATCGGTTTGGTCAGGTAGTCGTCCATGCCGCTTTGCAGCAAGGCGCGTTTTTCGTTGGCCATGGCGTGGGCGGTGAGGGCGACGATCGGCAATGGTGTGCAATGCCGCTCGCTTTCCCACTGACGGATCGTTTCGGTGCTCTGGCGCCCGTCCATGCCGGGCATCTGCACGTCCATCAACACCAGATCGAACGTCTCGTTCTGCACCGCTTTCACTGCGGCGTAACCGCTTTCTACCGCCAGCACCTTGGCGCCCATGTCTTCGAGCAGGGTTTGCACCAGTAGCAGGTTGGCCGGGTTGTCGTCGACACAAAGGACCTTCGGCGCACGGCTGGATACCGGTTCGCCGGGGTCGCTGCGCTGCTGGCGCGGGTTGACCAGATCGGACAGGGCCCGCCGCAGCTTGCGCGTGCACGCCGGTTTGGCCTGGAGCTGGCTGTGGGGGTTGGGCACCGAGAGGTGGAACAGCGTCTGTTCGGTGGTCGGGCACAGCACCAGCACTTTGCAGCCCAGGTGTTCGAGGTCCCAGATGTGCTGGTTGAGGCGCTCCGGCGGCATGTCGTTGCTGGTGATGCCGAGCACGGCGAGGTCGATCGCCTGATCGGTCTGATGGGCGCCGGTCACGCCATTGGTCAGGCTTTCCAGGGTATTGAACGGTGTGACGTCGAGGCCACAATCTTCCAGTTGATGCTGCAACGCCTGGCGCGCCAGTTCATGATTTTCCAGTACCGCCACCCGGCGTCCGAGCAACGGCGGCCCGGGCAGGTCTTCGGCGTCGTCGCGGGTCTTGGGCAGGCTCAGGCTGATCCAGAATTCCGAGCCTTCGCCCGGCGTGCTGTCGACGCCGATCTCGCCACCCATTTGTTCGATCAAGCGCTTGGAAATCACCAGCCCCAGGCCGGTGCCGCCGGGTTGACGCGACAGCGAGTTGTCGGCCTGGCTGAAGGCCTGGAACAGCGCACGCACGTCCTGGCTCGACAGACCGATGCCGGTGTCCTGAATGCTGATGCGCAGTTGCACGCTGTCTTCATGCTCTTCTTCAAGCATGGCTCGGGCTACGATGGTGCCCTCGCGGGTGAACTTGATGGCGTTGCTAACCAGGTTGGTGAGGATCTGTTTGAGCCGCAGCGGATCGCCCACCAGTGACAGCGGCGTGTCGCGATACACCAGGCTCACCAGCTCCAGCTGCTTGGCGTGGGCGGCCGGGGCGAGGATGGTCAGGGTGTCCTGAAGCAAGTCGCGCAGGTTGAACGGAATATGGTCGAGCACCAGTTTGCCGGCCTCGATTTTCGAGAAGTCGAGAATCTCGTTGATGATGCCCAACAGGCTGTCAGCGGATTTTTCGATGGTGCCCAGATAATCGAGCTGGCGCGGGGTCAGTTCGCTTTTTTGCAGCAGATGGGTAAAACCGAGAATGCCGTTGAGCGGGGTGCGGATTTCATGGCTCATGTTAGCCAGGAACTCGGACTTTATCCGGCTCGCCTCCAGGGCTTCCTTGCGGGCCAGGTCCAGTTCGATGTTCTGGATTTCGATGGTTTCCAGATTCTGGCGCACATCTTCGGTGGCCTGATCAACGCTGTGCTGCAGTTCTTCCTGAGCATTCTGCAACGTGCTGGCCATACGGTTGATGCCGGACGCCAGTTCATCCAGCTCCTGGCTGCCGAGGGGCGGCAGGCGGGTTTCCAGATGACCGTCCTTGAGTTGCGCCACCGCCAGTTTGATCTGGCTGATCGGCCGATTGATGGTCCGGCCCATGCGCAACGCCAGCAGCGCCGCACCGGCCAGGCCCGCGCCGATCAGCAACAGGCTGGCGAACAGGCTGCGGTAACCGCGCAGCAGCATGCCGTTGTGGGACAGTTCAAGTTCGACCCAGCCCAGCAGGCGGTCGGCTTCATCGGGAATCAGGTCGCCGGCCAGGTTGCGGTGCCTGCCGAACACCGGCAGCAGGTAGCGCGTGGCGTCGTTGCCGCTGCGGCGCAACATTTGCGAGCTGTTGCCGATCGGGGCCTGATTGAGCATGGTCGGGCCGGCATGGGCCAGCAGGGTACGGTCGGGCGCGAGGAAGGTCACTGCGCGCACGTCCGGTTCTTCGAGGTATTGGGTGGCGATGCGTTCCAGCAGTTGGGTGTTCTTGTGACCCATGGCCGGGGCCACCAGCGGTGCCAGTTGTTCGGCGATCATCTCGCCACGCTGCATGAGTTGGGCTTGCAGGTCGGACTGCTGCATCCAGGTGAAATAACCGCCCAGCACCAACGCCATCAGGGTGGTCGGCAACAGGGTCAGCAACAGCACGCGGCCTTTAATCCCCAGTTTCTTGAGCACGCATCTCTCCTGCATCCAGCTATTGAATAACCTGCACGCACATCCGGCACGCACCACTTGCGCAGTGTAGCGATTTGCAGGCGGGCAATCTTCGTAAAATTGATGTCGTCATTCGTCGGTCGGGCCAGTGCTTTTGCATCGTGGGCAAACCTTGGGTTGCCCCTGGCGAAGCAATCTTGAATAATCGCCAACTGAGAATTATTTGCAGATAGTCATGACTCCCATCGCTGTTGGCCATCCCCGCATCCTTTCCATCGAAGACGACCTCGTGCTCGGTGCTTATGTACACGAGCATCTGGGCCGTAGCGGCTTTCAGGTGACCTGGTGCCAGAACGGTCAGGAAGGCCTGGCTATTGCTCGCGAGCAAGCGTTCGATGTGGTGCTGATGGATATTCTGTTGCCGGGCCTGGACGGCTTGAGCGTGTTGACCCAGTTGCGCCAGAGCCATTCGACCCCGGTGGTGCTGATGTCGGCGCTCGGTGCCGAGGCGGATCGCATCAGTGGTTTTCGACTGGGCGCCGATGATTACCTGCCCAAACCCTTCAGCATGGTTGAGTTGGGGGTGCGCATCGAAGCGATCCTGCGGCGCGTGGCGCTTGACCGCCGACCCGCACCTGCACCGGCAACGATCACCCCGTCGGCGGACAGCCTGCGTTTCGATGATGAACGCGGTGATGTCTTTTATGCCGAGCACGCTGCCGGCCTGACCCGCAGCGAGTATCGACTCCTGGAAACGCTGAACCGCAACGGCGATGAAGTGCTGAGCAAGGCCTTCCTTTATCAGCATGTGTTGCAGCGGGGTTACGCCGCCCATGACCGCAGCCTGGACATGCACATCAGTCAGATCCGCCGCAAGCTCAAGGCCATCGGTTACACCGAGCGTGAAGTGCGCACGGTCTGGGGCAAGGGTTACGTCTTGAGTGCTGTCGATGAAGTGGTCTGATCTGCCGGGCCGGCATTCGCTGTTCTGGAAGCTGGCCTGTTTGTTAGTCGCGTTCTGTCTGCTGATGATCTGGCTGAGCTGGTCCTGGGGGCGCTACATGGAGGAACGGAACCAGTTCCTGTCGGATGACGCCCGAAGCACCCTGACGCGCTATGCCGCCGAGGCCGAGCAGGCGTGGCAGCAGCAACAGCATGAGGGTGTCGATGCCTGGCTGCAAAGCATGCGTCAGCGTGAAGCGGGCTGGGTGGGTGTCATTGGCGGTGATTTACAGTCGCTGAGCAGCCAGTCGCTGACCGATCCGGAAATCGAGCACCTGACCTTTCTGCGCGGCCTGGACTGGCCCATCCACCGCAAACGCTTGCCGTGGCTGCGGATACCGTTTCCCAGCGACGCGTCCGCCGGCAGCCTGGTGATCGAGCTGCCCCAGCGATTCATGCCCGGGCGCTACCGGGTGTTCTGGCGCGTGATCACCAACGGGGTGATTCCCGGGATGTTCACGTTGCTGCTGTGCGTCGGGCTGTATCGGTTGTTGGTTGTGCCCCTCAATAACCTGCGCGAACAAGCCAATGCCTGGCGCGCCGACCAATTGGGCGTGCGCCTGTCGAGCCGCACCACCAACCGTTCCGATGAATTGGGTGAGCTGGGCCGAGCCTTCGATCACATGTCCGAACGCCTGCAAAGCACGGTGGCCCTGCAACAACAATTGCTGCGCGACCTTTCCCACGAATTGCGCACGCCACTGAGTCGACTGCGGGTGGCCAGCGAAAGCGAGCAGGATTTGCTGCAATTGCGCGAACGCATCGGCCGAGAAGTCGATGGCATGCAGCGACTGGTGGAGGACACGTTGCAACTGGCCTGGCTCGACACCGAGCGCGCGCCATTGCCCGACGAGGCGATCCAGATCCAGGCACTGTGGGAAATGCTCACGGAAAACGCCTGCTATGAAAGTGGCTGGCCGGCGACGCAGTTGCAATGCGGGGTTGATGCGTCCTGTTGGGTGCGCGGCAATCTCAACACCCTGGCCCAGGCCCTGGAAAATATCCTGCGCAATGCCATTCGTCATTCGCCGAGCGGCGGTGTCGTGAGTCTCGGCGGACGGCGCGATGGCGACTTCTGGCACCTATGGTTGGAGGATCAGGGCGGCGGGGTGGCTGAAGCGGATCTGGAGCGGATTTTTTGTCCGTTCATTCGCCTTGACGGTTCTCGGCCAGGGGATGGTGGGTTTGGCTTGGGGTTGAGCATTGCCCGGAATGCAGTGCAGCGCCAGGGTGGGGGGCTTTGGGCTGAAAACACCGGAGAGGGGTTGCGGTTGAATATGCGTTTGTTGGCTGATGACGCCTTCGCGGGCAAGCCCGCTCCCACAGTGGATCTGCTGCGAACACAGAATGTGTGACCGACAAAGTTAAAATGTAGGAGCGGGCTTGCCCGCGAAGGGGCCCTAATAGCCACCGCCGCTCTGATTTCTCTGGGGCGAAGAGAAAGTCGCACCACTGGTGGGACAATTGGCTCGTGCTACTCACTCGGTAAAAGTGTCAGCAGTGCTGACACACATTCAACTGCGTTTGAGAGATTCCGCGATGCCTACCTGGTCGAGTTTCCAGACCCGCTCGGCGGCAATGTCGAAACCGATTTGCTGAGAGGAGAGATTACTGAATGAGCCGCTTATTCCCATAAGCCATAAGCACCACACTTTGCGTGATATGGCCTGCGAAGGTTTGCCGGTATGATAGGCGCCCCCGCAGTCTGGATTGCGAATACGCCATGACCTTGCAGTACCCAACTATCGCCGATTGCGTCGGCAACACTCCGCTGGTTCGTTTGCAGCGCCTGCCTGGCGCCACCAGCAATACCCTTTTGCTCAAGCTCGAAGGGAATAACCCGGCGGGTTCGGTCAAGGACCGGCCGGCGCTGTCGATGATCACTCGCGCCGAACTGCGCGGGCAGATCCACGTCGGCGATACGCTGATCGAGGCGACCTCGGGTAACACCGGGATTGCGTTGGCCATGGCCGCCGCGATCAAGGGTTACAAGATGATCCTGATCATGCCGGACAACTCCAGCGCCGAGCGCAAGGCCGCGATGACGGCCTATGGCGCCGAGCTGATTCTGGTTACCCAGGAAGAGGGCATGGAGGGCGCCCGCGACCTCGCCCAGCGAATGGAAGCCGAAGGCCGTGGCAAGGTGCTGGACCAGTTCGCCAACGGTGACAACCCGGAGGCGCACTACACCACCACCGGCCCGGAAATCTGGCGTCAGACCGAAGGCACCATCACCCATTTTGTCAGTTCCATGGGCACCACCGGAACCATCATGGGCGTCTCGCGCTACTTGAAAGAGCAGAACGAGAACGTGCAGATCATCGGTCTGCAACCGATGGAAGGCTCGGCGATTCCGGGCATCCGTCGCTGGCCGCAAGAATACCTGCCGAAGATTTATCAGGCCGATCGCGTGGACCGGATCGTCGATATGGCCCAAAGCGAAGCCGAGGACGTGACCCGTCGTCTGGCCCGCGAAGAAGGCATTTTCTGTGGTGTGTCCTCGGGCGGTGCAGTGGCAGCGATGCTGCGTCTGTCCCAAGAAGTTGAAAACGCGGTGATCGTCGCGATCATCTGCGACCGTGGCGACCGTTACTTGTCGACCGGCATTTTCGACGCGCCCAACTGATGGCCAAGCAAGAGAGAGGCCTGCGCTTCCAGCCCACGGGTGGCAGCAAGGCCCCGCAAGTCCCGACCGGCAAAAAGCAGCGCCTGACCATCGAGCGCCTGGCCAATGACGGTCGCGGTATCGCGTTTTTCGAAGGCCGCACCTGGTTCGTCATCGGCGCCCTGGCCGGTGAAGACATCGAGGCACGCGTGCTCGGAGCCCACGGCAAAGTGGTCGAGGCGCGCACCGAGCGGGTGTTCAAGGCCAGCGAACTACGCCGCCCGGCACCGTGCCCGCATGCCGGTCGCTGTGGTGGCTGCAGCGTGCAACATCTGCCGCACAACGAACAACTCGCCCTGAAACAGCGCATGCTCGCCGAGCAATTATCGCGCGTCGCCGGTGTCGAACCCGAAGAGTGGGCAGCGCCGTTGAGCGGTCCGGAATTCGGTTACCGCCGTCGCGCCCGGATAGCGGTGCGCTGGGACATGAAAGCGAAAAAACTCGACGTCGGTTTTCGCGCGGCGGGCAGTCAGGACATCGTGGCCATCAACGAATGCCCGGTGCTGGTACAGCCCTTGCAACCGATCATGACCCGCCTGCCGGAAATGCTCCGGCGCTTGAGCAAACCTCAGGCGTTGGGGCATGTGGAATTGTTCAGCGGTTCATCGCTCGCCGTTTTGCTGCGGCACGTGGCACCGTTGTCCGACGCCGACATGACGATCCTCAAGGATTTCTGCGCATTCCATGAAGCCCAGTTGTGGCTGCATGGCGACGGCGAGCCGCAACCGGTCGAAGCCGATCAGTCGTTGGGCTATCGTCTTGAACAGTGGGATTTGAACCTGGCGTATCGGCCGGGAGATTTCATTCAGGTCAACGCTGGTGTCAACGAAGCAATGGTTGCCCAGGCGCTGGACTGGCTGAAACCGAAAGCCGAGGAGCGCGTTCTCGATCTATTCTGTGGGTTGGGTAACTTCGCGTTGCCGCTGGCCAAAGCTGTTCGCGAAGTGGTGGCGGTCGAAGGTGTGCAGGCGATGGTCGAGCGGGCAGCGGAAAACGCAGCTAGCAACAATCTTCATAATGCGAAGTTTTTTCAGGCCGATTTATCCCAGCCTTTGACGGATGCCGAATGGGCCGGCGAAGGCTTTTGTGCGGTACTCTTGGACCCACCGCGTGACGGTGCTTTCGAGGTCGTGCGCAAGTTGGCGTCCCTGGGCGCCAAACGGTTGGTGTATGTGTCGTGCAACCCGGCAACGCTGGCGCGCGATACGGTTGAATTGATCAAGCAGGGCTACCGGTTAAAACGTGCCGGGATTCTCGATATGTTTCCTCAAACGGCACATGTCGAAGCCATGGCGTTATTTGAAGCGAGCTAGGAAGGCTCGTCTGGTCCGACTGGCCCGCCCATGCAGCCGCGTACCAGCCCGACGTGGGCTCATGGGCAACGAAGGTCAGCGATTTTGACGCATTGAATCTGCGTCGTAGGGAAGGTAAGCAAGATGGTACAGGTGAGAGCACACCAGCCGATCAACACCGACGGCAGTATCAATCTCGAGGCTTGGCTCGATCACGCGGTCAGTGTCGATCTGGCACTGGATCGCGAAGCCTTGAAGGAAGCATGCGAGTTCGCTCGTGTGTCTGAACAACAGGCCAATGCGGCGAAGAATCTATGGTCCGAAGGGACCTCGAGTTTCCGCACGGGCCTTGAGATCGCCGAGATACTCGCCGATCTCAAACTCGATCAGGATTCGTTGGTTGCGGCGGTCTTGTACCGCGGCGTGCGCGAAGGCCAGATCGAATTGCCGGCGGTCAGCCAGCGCTTCGGTCCGGTGGTCGCCAAGCTCATCGACGGCGTGTTGCGCATGGCGGCGATCAGCGCCAGCCTGAGCCCCCGTCAATCCCTGGTGCTGGGCACTCAGGGCCAGGTGGAAAACCTGCGCAAGATGCTCGTGGCCATGGTCGACGACGTGCGCGTCGCGCTGATCAAACTGGCCGAACGCACCTGTGCGATCCGTGCGGTGAAAACCGCCGACGACGAGAAACGCAACCGCGTCGCCCGTGAAGTCTTCGACATCTACGCGCCGCTGGCTCACCGTCTCGGGATCGGTCACATCAAGTGGGAGCTGGAGGACTTGTCCTTCCGTTACCTGGAGCCCGATCAGTACAAGCAGATCGCCAAATTGCTCCACGAGCGGCGACTGGATCGCGAGCGTTTCATCGCCGATGTGATGGGCCAGTTGAAGAACGAGCTGACCGCTACCGGCGTCGATGCCGACATCAGCGGCCGGGCCAAACACATCTATTCGATCTGGCGCAAAATGCAGCGCAAGGGTCTGGAGTTCAGCCAGATCTACGACGTGCGCGCCGTTCGCGTGCTGGTGCCGGAAATGCGCGATTGCTACACCGCGCTCGGTATCGTCCACACCCTGTGGCGGCACATCCCGAAAGAGTTCGACGACTACATCGCCAACCCGAAAGAGAACGGCTACCGCTCGCTGCACACCGCAGTGATCGGCCCCGAAGGCAAAGTGCTGGAAGTGCAGATCCGCACCCACGCCATGCACGAAGAAGCCGAGCTGGGTGTTTGCGCGCACTGGAAGTACAAAGGCACCGACGTCAAATCCGGTTCCAACCACTACGAAGAGAAAATCTCCTGGCTGCGTCAGGTCCTCGAGTGGCATGAAGAGTTGGGTGATATCGGCGGCCTGGCTGAACAGTTGCGGGTCGATATCGAACCGGATCGGGTGTACATCTTCACCCCGGACGGTCACGCCATTGACTTGCCCAAAGGCGCAACACCGCTGGACTTCGCCTACCGCGTGCACACCGAAATCGGTCACAACTGCCGTGGCGCGAAGATCAACGGGCGCATTGTGCCGCTCAACTACAGCCTGCAAACCGGTGAGCAGGTCGAGATCATCACCAGCAAGCACGGCACCCCGAGCCGCGACTGGCTGAACTCGAACCTGGGTTACGTCACCACCTCGCGAGCGCGGGCGAAGATTGTTCACTGGTTTAAATTGCAGGCCCGCGATCAAAACGTCGCGGCCGGTAAAACCTTGCTCGAACGCGAGCTGACTCGCCTCGGTCTGCCAGCCGTCGATTTCGACAAGCTGGCCGAAAAAGCCAACATGAAAACTGCCGAGGACATGTTCGCCGCGCTTGGTGCCGGTGATTTGCGCCTGGCGCAATTGGTGAACCTGGCGCAGCAACTGGTCGAGCCGGAACGCGGCAACGAACAACTGGAACTGATTCCGCGCAAGGCCACCGGCTACAAACCGGGCAAGCGCGGCGATATCCAGATCCAGGGCGTCGGCAACCTGATGACCCAGATGGCCGGCTGCTGCCAGCCGTTGCCGGGGGATGCAATCGTCGGTTACATCACCCAGGGTCGTGGCGTGAGCATTCACCGCCAGGACTGCGCCTCGGTGCTGCAACTGGGCGGGCGTGAGCCGGAGCGGATCATCCAGGTCAGCTGGGGGCCGGTGCCGGTGCTCACCTATCCGGTGGACATCATCATCCGTGCCTACGACCGGTCCGGATTGCTGCGTGACGTGTCCCAGGTGCTGCTCAACGAGCGGATCAACGTGCTGGCGGTCAACACCCGCTCGAACAAAGAGGACAACACTGCGTTGATGTCCCTGACCATCGAGATTCCGGGGCTGGATGCACTGGGCCGGTTGCTGGGGCGTATTTCCCAGTTGCCGAACATCATCGAAACCCGGCGTAACCGCACACCATGATCCCGACCCCTGTAGGAGCGAGGCTTGCCCGCGAAGGCGATATACCTGACACACCGTCTTCGCGGGCAAGCCTCGCTCCTACAAGGGCACCGATGCCGAACGAGATATTTGATGTACAGCCTTGAAGACTTGCTGCACCTGATGAACCGCCTGCGCGACCCGCAGTTCGGTTGCCCCTGGGACATCAAGCAAACCTACGAAACCATCGTCCCGCACACCCTCGAGGAAGCCTACGAAGTCGCCGATGCCATTGAGCGCGGCGACTTCGATCACTTGCAGGGTGAGTTGGGTGATCTACTGTTCCAAGTGGTTTATTACAGCCAGTTGGCGCGGGAAGAAGGGCGCTTTGAATTCGATGGCGTCGTCGACAGCATCACCCGCAAGTTGATTCGCCGTCATCCTCACGTGTTCCCCACCGGCGACCTGTACGCGCCGCTGGATATCCCGCGACTGAGTGAAGAACAGGTCAAACAACGCTGGGAGGAGATCAAGGCCGAAGAGCGCGCCGAGAAATCGTCGGCGCCCGAACAGCTGTCCTTGCTCGACGACGTGCCCGCCGCATTGCCGGCGTTGTCCCGTTCGGCGAAGTTGCAGAAGCGCGCAGGGCAGGTCGGTTTCGACTGGCCGGACGCGTTGCCGGTGCTGGACAAGGTCCGCGAAGAGCTCGATGAAGTGCTCGAAGCCATGGCCGATAACGACTCGGCGGCGATTGCCGATGAAGTCGGTGACCTGCTGTTTTCGGTGGTCAATCTGGCGCGGCATCTGAAGGTCGACCCGGAAACTGCATTGCGCGGCGCCAACAGCAAGTTCGAAAGACGCTTCCGTTTTATCGAACAGGCATTGCGCGACACCCACCGTCCCATAGAAGATTGCACCCTCGAAGAGTTGGACGCCCTGTGGGGCGAAGCCAAACGTCAGGAAAAGAATTTGCCCAGCTGCGGTTGAGCAGTTGCCTAAGTGAGAAATAAGCACCATGAGCATTTCCCTTCGCGACCAGTTGCTCAAAGCAGGGCTGGTCAACCAAAAGCAGGCCAAACAGGTCGGCAAAGAGAAACAGAAACAACAGCGCCTGGCTCACAAAGGCCAGATCGAACTCGATGACTCCCAGCAGCGTGCCGCTCAGGAAGCCATGGCCGAGAAGGTCAAGCGCGACCAGGAGCTAAACCGTCAGCAGCAGGAGAAGGCCGAGGCGAAGGCACGTGCAGCCCAGGTCAAGCAATTGATCGAAGTCTCGCGCCTGCCGAAGCTGACGACCGAGGACTACTACAACTTCGTCGACGACAAGAAGGTCAAGCGCATCTCGGTCAACACGCTGATGCGCAACAAGCTCAGCAACGGTTCGCTGGCGATCGTGCACCACGCTGGTGGCTACGAAGTGATTCCCCGTGAGGCCGCCCTGAAGATCCAGGAGCGCGATCCGCAGCGCATCGTGCAGCTGAATGTGAAGACTGAAGAAGTCGCTACCGAAGACGATCCGTATGCGGCCTATCAGATCCCTGACGATCTGATGTGGTAAGCCTTTAGGGCTGCAACAACGACAAACCCCGCTCATGGCGGGGTTTGTCGTTTTCAATGCTGTCATTGCTCAGGCGGATTGGAGCTCTCGTTGCTGCTCCAGTTTTTCCAGTTCGGCCTTGTAGCTGTGGGCGTCGGTCTCGGAGTGAAACATCCCCACCAACATACCTTGTTGGTGCACGTCCCAGATCCGGATACCGGCGGCTACGCCTTCGTGGGACTTATGTGAATCGTCGCGTTCAGTTACTTTTACAGTCATCTGCTAGCTCCAATCTCTGTTATCTGCAGCAAGGCGTGTGCAGGCCTCTGTTATATGTTTGGTTAGCTTGCTATGTAAACGACTGAGTTTGGTAACGGACTTTTGCAAAATCAGAAAAAGTCCTGCAGCCCGCTAGATGCGCGGCATTTGGTCGCAGGCCTCTGAGTTTCATGACAAAAGCTTCATGTTCGCGACGCAAAAAAACAGTGATTCGACCCCGATTTATCGAACACCACAAACCCTGTGGGAGCTGGCTTGCCTGCGATAGCGGAGTGTCAGGCAACATCAATATCGGCTGTGCCGACGTCATCGCAGGCAAGCCAGCTCCCACAGGATTTGTGTTTGGCCCGATTTTTTTCGGCGCATAAAAAAACGCCCCGAACCAGTCGGGGCGTTTTTGTGTGCGGCTTAGAAGGGCGGGGTATTACTTACCGGCCCAGCGCTTCAGTACCAGCGTGGCGTTGGTGCCACCGAAACCGAAGCTGTTGCTCATCACGGTGTTGATGGTGGCGTCTTCGCGAGTCTTGGTCAGGATTGGCATGTCAGCCACTTCCGGGTCCAGTTCGTCGATGTTGGCGGAGCCCGCCATGAAGTTGCCTTCCATCATCAGCATGCAGTAGATCGCTTCGTGAACGCCGGCGGCGCCCAGGGAGTGACCCGACAGGCTCTTGGTGGAGCTGATGGCCGGAGCCTTGTCGCCGAATACTTCACGCACACCTTTCATTTCCGCGACGTCGCCGACCGGAGTCGAAGTGCCGTGGGTGTTCAGGTAGTCGATCGGGGAATCAACGGTGGACATGGCCATCTGCATGCAGCGGATGGCGCCTTCGCCGCTTGGAGCGACCATGTCGTAGCCGTCGGAGGTCGCGCCGTAGCCAACGATTTCCGCGTAGATCTTCGCGCCGCGAGCCAGAGCGTGTTCCAGCTCTTCGACCACGACCATGCCGCCACCGCCGGCAATGACGAAACCGTCACGCTTGGCGTCGTAGGCACGGGAAGCTTTTTCCGGGGTTTCGTTGTACTGGCTGGACAGGGCGCCCATGGCGTCGAACAGGAACGACTGGCTCCAATGTTCTTCTTCACCGCCGCCGGCGAACACGATGTCCTGCTTGCCCATCTGGATCTGTTCCATGGCAGTACCGATGCAGTGAGCACTGGTGGCGCAGGCAGAAGCGATGGAGTAGTTCAGGCCCTTGATCTTGAACGGGGTGGCCAGGCAAGCGGAAACGGTGCTGCTCATGGTCCGCGTTACACGGTATGGGCCGACGCGTTTCACGCCTTTCTCGCGCAGGATGTCCAGCGCTTCCATCTGGTTCAGCGTGGAGGCACCACCGGAACCGGCGATCAGGCCGGTACGCGGGTTGGAGACTTGCTCATCGGTCAGACCGGAGTCAGTGATGGCGTCTTTCATGGCCAGGTAGGCGTAAGCCGCCGCGTGGCCGACGAAGCGATAGATCTTGCGATCGATCAGCTCTTCGAGTGGCAGGTCAATGGAGCCGGAAACCTGGCTACGCAGACCCATTTCAGCATATTCCGGGTTGAACCGGATGCCAGGGCGGCTTGCACGCAGGTTAGCGGAGACGGTCTCTTTGTCATTGCCCAGGCACGAAACGATGCCCAGACCAGTGATAACGACGCGGCGCATGCGGATAACCCTTAGAAGTTTTCAGTGGAGGTGAACACGCCGACCCGAAGGCCTTCGGCGGTGTAGATTTCGCGGCCGTCGACACTGACCGAACCATCGGCGATAGCGAGGTTCAGTTTGCCTTTGAGGACGCGCTTGATTTGAATGTTATACGTAACTTTCTTGGCGGTCGGCAGGACCTGACCAAAGAACTTCACTTCGCCCGAACCCAGGGCGCGACCGCGGCCCGGCAGACCTTGCCAGCCGAGGAAGAAGCCGACCAGTTGCCACATGGCGTCGAGGCCCAGGCAGCCCGGCATCACCGGATCACCTTCGAAGTGGCAGGCGAAGAACCACAGGTCCGGAGTGATATCCAGCTCGGCGACCAATTCACCCTTGCCGTACTTGCCACCCTCTTCACTGATGTGGGTGATGCGATCAACCATCAGCATGTTGGGGGCGGGCAGTTGCGCGTTACCTGGGCCGAACAGCTCACCGCGACTGCAGCGCAGCAGGTCTTCCCGAGTAAAGGCGTTTTGTTTGGTCATGCGAGCTCCTCAATAGTCCCATGCGGCAGGTGGGGCAAATCTTCCCGGCCGATCGAAGCGTTCATGCCTCGAGTCTGCAGCCTACTCATAGACTATTGCGTTGTGGTGAAAGTCACAGCACCAAGGACATGAATGTACACTTGTGCACTGAAATTATTATTCAAGCCCCTTTTCGGGCCTGTTCGGGTGCCTAAGACTGCCGCACTTTCGCCTTTCACGCCAGTCACAGATAGCCGAAAGGCCTGTACTACTGCACCCAGCGCTGCAGAATTTGCTGCAGATCAGTACGTTTGAAGGGCTTGGCCAGGTAATCGTTCATGCCCGCCGATAAACAGGCTTCGCGGTCGCCCTGCAAGGCATTGGCGGTCAAGGCGATGATCGGCAAGTCCGTGCAGCCGGGCAATTGGCGGATCTGTCGGGTGGCCTCGTAGCCGTCGATGATCGGCAGTCGGCAGTCCATCAGAATCGCTTCGAAAATCAGACTCTCGGCACTGCGCACCGCCTGCGCGCCATCGGTGGCGACGCTGACAGTAAAGCCCAGACTACGCAACATTGCTTCGATGACCGTCTGGTTGACCGGATTATCCTCCACCAGCAGCACGTTGCGGCCTTCACCTTCGTCATTACCGTTGCCAGTCTGTGAGCGCGGCACCAGCACCGGCAGCGTCTGTTTATACAGCGCCAGCGGAATTTCCAGGGTGAACACCGAGCCGCGTCCTTCTTCGCTTTGGGCGCGCAACGTGCCGCCCATGCGTTCAGCCAGCGTGCGAGCAATCGGCAGGCCCAGCCCGGTGCCGCCGTAACGCCTTGAAATAGAACTGT
Organism: Pseudomonas sp. RIT-PI-q; assembly: GCF_001297125.1. Classification (GTDB taxonomy): domain Bacteria; phylum Pseudomonadota; class Gammaproteobacteria; order Pseudomonadales; family Pseudomonadaceae; genus Aquipseudomonas. Next base: position 184,391 of record NZ_LHPC01000051.1, on the reverse strand, counting down.
CGGCTTGCTGGAACGCGTTGAACATCAATTCCAGGCTTTCGGCCGAGATCCCGATCCCGCTGTCGCGCACGGTGCAGGTGAACCACAAGAGTTCGTGGTCCAGCGACTGCCACTGCGGTTCGATGCTGACGCGGCCCTTTTCGGTGAATTTCAGTGCGTTGCCGACCAGGTTCACCAGGATCTGTCGAATTCTCGTCGGGTCGCCCTGGACTTGCAGCGCGTGCATGTCGTCGGGAATCAGCAGTGCCAGGTCGAGCTTGCGTTGCACGGCGCTGTGCTGGAATGAATGGGCGCAGCTGCTGATCAGGTCGACGAGGTTGAACGGAATGTGCTCCAGCTCCAGTTCCGAACGCTCGATGCGCGAGAAATCGAGAATGTCGTTGATCACTTTCAGCAGGTGTTCGGTGGACTCCGAGGCGAGCGCCGCGTATTCGACCTGCTCTTCGGTCATCTCGGTGGTTTCGAGCAGTTGCAGCATGCCCAGCACGCCATTCATCGGCGTGCGTAATTCATGGCTCATCATCGCGAGGAAATCGGACTTGGCGTTGTTGGCCTTTTCCGCTTCTTCGCGTGTCTGGATCAACTGCGCCATTGCCTGGTGCTGTTCGCGGCTGGCCTGTTCGAGGCCGCTGGCGAGATTGTTGATGTGTTGCGACAGCGCACCCAGCTCGGCGTCGTCGACGATCGGCAGTGGCGTTTTGTAGTCGCCGTCCTGAATTGCCTTCACTGCGTTGCCGATGTCGCGGATCGGTTGCGACAGACTCCCCGCCAGGCGCCGGGCGACCAGAAAAGTAAATAACAAAGCGAACAACGCGAGGATCCCGGCCTTGAGCAGGATTTCCTGTTGGCGCTGGCTGAACGCGTCATTCGACAGCCCGACGATCACCCGCCCCAGATAATCCTCGGCGGGCGCCGTGTTGGCGACTTTGCCGCCCTGGAAAAAATCATTGTGCAACTGGATCCGCTGCAACCTCACCGGCGCCTGGAACACTTCGACCTGGTGCGAGCGGGTGTGGGTTTCCGACGGTTGCTCGACGTACACCAGAATCCGGTTGGCGCTGTCCTGCACTTCCAGAAACCGCACATTGGGCGTGGCCAGGGTGGCCTTGAGCAAACTTTCGAGCACCTCGTTGTTGCCCGAGATCACCCCGTACTCGGTGGCCGGTGCCAGTTGGTTGGCGATCAGTTGGCCGGTGTGGTTGAGCTCCTGGCGCAGGTCCTGGATCCGCACGAAGGTGAAGAAGCTGATCAACAGCAGCGTCAGCAAGAGGGCAGGGCCGAGGCTGATGATTTGCGTGCGGGTGTTGATGTCCCAGCGACGACGGAAAGTCATGGGCGGCTTTCTCCTGCGGCCAACTGTGTTGCGACAAACGCATCAGGCATCTGTTCAATCCCCAATGAACGCGCCACTTGCGGGTTGCTCAAGACTTTGAAATGTTGCGGGTAATGTGCGCGTGGCCATGTCGCCGGTGGCCGGTCGAGCAGGTCGTCGAGAATCTCCAGCCAATCACTCTGATCGCTGTAGGTGCTGGCCAGGCTGCCGGCCTTGACGAACCCGGCGTTCGGGCCGATCAGCGCCAGTTGCCGGGCATAACTGCTGAGCAGCAGGTTTTTCGCGGTCTTGGGGTTGTACAGGTCGGGATCGTCGAGGCCCAGCAGCGCATCGCTGTTTTTCAGCAGGCTCTGCAATGGGCGGCTGTCGTTGGTGTCGTCCCAGCGCTCGGTGATGACTTCAAGGCCCAGGGGCAGGGCGGCCTGGCGCAGCTCTTTCAAGAGGAACTCACTGTGGCCGTCGTAGAGCACACCGATTCGCCTGGCCTGAGGCAGGAGGATTCGGGTCAGGCGCAATTGCCGGTCCAGGGGCTGATCGCTCCAGAGCAGGCTCAGATGCGGTGGCTGGGTGGTGCCGAGGCGCTGGCGGGCTTGCAGGCGACTGATGCGCAACACCAGCGTCGCCGGGCCTTGGGCGTCTTGCAGGCGCCAGTCGAGGCTTGGCAAATCGAGGAGAATCAAGCGGGTGCTGTCAGGCAGTTTGTTCGGCGCAGGTAAATGGGTCAGTGCCTGGAAGCGCACGTTGTCGTCGAGGCGCATTTCGCGCAGGGCTTGGGCAAAGGATTGCACGGCCGGGCTGTCTTCGGCACCGATCAGCAAAATGTCCGCGGCCCTTGCCGGCAGGCCGGACAACAAACCGGCAAATACCAGGCACAACCCGGCCAGCAGGCGGCCAAGGATTGGCGTCTTGCGCGACGGACAATGCCGCATCCTAGAACACCAGCTCCGCGCTGAAATAAAGCACCCGACGCTCGTCGTAGTTGTTGTCGACGAACGTGGTGGGCTGATTGTCGAGGCGTTGCTGGAGCACACCGGCCAGTTCCAGGTTGGCCTTGCCCAGGCCGATGCGTTTGGCGATGCGTGTGTCGACCCGTTCGAAGCGGTAGCCGTTGAGAGCGTCGTCGCCATAGTAGAAGAAGGCGCTGTTCCAGCCATGCCCCCAGTCACGTAGCCAACCGGCGGAGCCGCTGTTACGGGCGGTCTGTTGCGCGTCCAGTGGATTGCTCGCCTCGGCGTCGACGTAGGCGTAGGTCAGGCGCAGGCGATCGGCGCTGCCGATTCTCCAGTCCATTTGGGTTTCCGCCCCGGAGAAGCGCGATTTGTTCGAATTACTGGCAATGTACTGATTGTTGCGCAGCGGTTCACTGATCATGCCGGTAATTTCGTCGTAGAACAGCTTCACATCGACCGCCAGTCCTGCCTCGGCGAAGTAGCCGTTGTAGCCCAGTTCCCGTGAACGCATGTGTTCCTGTTCGAGGTCGCCGGGACCGCGGGTCTTGACGAAGTAGCGGGCACTGGACTGGCCATAGGCGCTGGGCCGCAGGTTGGTTACCTGGTAGCTCCAGTTGACGTTGTTTTCGAACATGTCCGGCGAACGGATGGCTTCCGAGTACACCGCCCGCAGACCATGGCGCGGATTGATCAGGTAGTTGACCGCCACCCGCGGGGTCAGCGAGCTGCCGATCAATTGCGAGTCTTCGAACATCGCACCGCCCTGCAGCAACCAGTGCTCGGTGGCGCGCCACTCGAGCTGGCCGAACGCGCGCCAGGTGGTATCGTCGAGGGTGCCATTGAAGTAGGTCTCGGAATCTGCCCGGTCGTAACGATAGTTCATGCCGCTGACCAGCCGCAGACTGTCGGACAAGCTGAGGGTGTCCTGCAATTCGAGGTCGTAGCGCGTTTCGCGGGTGCTCTGGTCGATGTCGCCGCAGAGGGTTTGCCGGGCACCGTTTTGCCATTGGCTCAGGACCTGATTGGCCAGTGCCTGTTCGGCCGGAGTCCCTGTCGGGGCGCCAGGCCCAATGAAGCGTTCGATATTGCGGGCCAGGCGTTCGGTGTAGTTCGGATTGAGCTGCCAGAGTTCGGTCAGCTGCGGGCTGAACGACACCTCGGCATCGCAGGCGCGCCAGGTTTGCTGGCGATCCCAATGTTGGGCCGAACCCTGGATATACAGACTGTGATCGGGATTGATGTCGAGATTCCAGCGCAAGGAACCGGCGTAGTCCTTGGAGATGGCGTCGGAATTGTCCCCGGCATCGGTAATCCCCGAGAACACCGGGCGGTAGGTATAAGGCCGCTGGTTGGTCCCGTCCTTGGCATTCAATTGCCAATCGATGCTCTGTTGTTCGTCGAGCGTCTGGCTGACGGCGAGGTTGAAGCGATTCAAACGGCGACCGTCGTGATAATCGTCGCCGTTGCGATCCGAGTCGAAGCCATCGTCCTGTTGACCTGACAGCGACAGGCGCAGGTCGCCACCGTTCCAACCCACGCCCTGGCTGGCGTAAAAGTCGTTGATGCCGCGCTGCCCACGGGTGACTTTCATCCGCGTGCCGTGGCTGTCGGCCGGGTTACGCGTGATGATGTTGACCACCGCCATCAGCGCATTGGCGCCATAGCTGACGGTGTTCGGGCCGCGGAAAACTTCAATGCGCTCGATGTCTTCCATGGCCACCGGAATATCACTCCAGTCCACCGTGGCCAGGCCGGCGCGGTACACCGAGCGGCCGTCGATCAACACTTGCATGCGTCGCGCTTCGCTGGCGTTGGTGCCGTGGTAATTCACTGTCGCCTGATTGCCGTTGATATTGCCGACCATCATTCCCGGCACCAGGCGCAGCAACTCACTGATGTCCCGGGCGCCACTGGCATTGATCAGTGCGCTGTCGATCACCGTCATGCTCCCCGGCACGGCGGCTGGCGACTGCTTCAATCGCGTAGCGGTCAGCACTTGTGGCACGGGCTCACTGTCGAGGAACAAGTCGTCGGCCAGCAATGGCGGGCTGAAGATCAGCGCCAGTACCAGCGGCGAGCGAGGTGAGGGAGAGCCAAAAGACACAACACATCCTTGATAGCGTTTAACTGGCGCGCATGTTAACTGAGCTGATGGAGTTTTCCAGTCACGATGCCGGCATTTTCCTCGGATTTATTGGTCTTCTTCATACAAGTGCCGGTAATTGATGCTGGGGCTGGCCGCCACTGGGCCGCTCCGTATAATGCCGACATCGCCACTGGTATGGATTAACGGATTGCATATGACTGAACAGCGCCCAATTGCGGTCCTGGGAGGCGGAAGTTTTGGTACCGCCGTGGCTAATCTGCTGGCCGAGAACGGGCATCAGGTCCGACAGTGGATGCGTGACCCTGAACAGGCCGAGTCCATTCGGGTCAATCGCGAGAACCCGCGTTACCTCAAAGGCATCAAGATTCTGCCGGCCGTGGAACCGGTCACCGACCTGCAAGCGACCCTGGACGCCTGCGATTTGTGCTTTGTCGCACTGCCGTCCAGCGCGCTGCGCTCGGTACTGGTGCCGCATGCCGAACGCTTGACCGGCAAATTGCTGGTGAGCCTGACCAAAGGCATCGAAGCCCATACGTTCAAGCTGATGAGCGAGATCCTCGAAGAGATCGCCCCGCAAGCGCGCATCGGTGTGCTGTCCGGGCCGAACCTGGCCCGTGAAATCGCCGAACACGCGCTGACCGCCACGGTGGTGGCCAGCGAAGACGAAGAGCTGTGCGTGCGCGTGCAGGAAGCGCTGCATGGCCGCACTTTTCGCGTGTACGCCAGCGCCGACCGCTTCGGCGTGGAGTTGGGCGGAGCGTTGAAGAACGTCTACGCGATCATCGCCGGCATGGCGGTGGCACTGGGCATGGGCGAAAACACCAAGAGCATGCTGATCACCCGGGCGCTGGCGGAAATGACGCGCTTTGCGGTGAATCAGGGCGCCAATCCGATGACCTTCCTTGGGCTGGCGGGCGTGGGCGATCTGATCGTCACCTGCTCGTCGCCGAAAAGCCGTAACTACCAGGTCGGGTTCGCCCTCGGCCAGGGCTTGAGCCTGGAAGATGCCGTCACGCGCCTGGGTGAAGTCGCCGAAGGGGTGAATACCCTCAAGGTGCTCAAGGCCAAGGCCCAGGAAGTGGGCGTGTATATGCCGCTGGTCGCCGGGCTGCACGCGATCCTGTTCGAAGGGCGCACGCTTAATCAGGTGATTGAGTTGTTGATGCGTGGCGAACCGAAAACCGATGTCGACTTTATTTCCACCAGTGGTTTCAACTGAATTTATTCACAGCCGACCGATCTACAGAGGCAGGGAGCGAGACATGAACGATCCGAAAGTGGAAGCCAGGTACGAATCCATCCTGCTACGGGTGTTGTGGATGATTGTCTTCTTGCTGGTCTGGCAAGTGGCGCAATTTATCCTCGGCGCGGTGGTGCTGGTGCAGTTGATCTATCGTTTGTTCTATGGCGCCCCAAGCGCCAGCCTGATGAACTTCGGCGACAGCCTGAGCCAGTTTCTGGCGCAGATCGGTCGTTTCGGCACGTTTCACAGCGACCAGAAACCCTGGCCGTTCGCCGACTGGCCGACGCCGCGTACACCGGAAGGTGAAGCGCCGCACGTTGTGGCGCCAGCCCCGCATCCGGCCCGAGATGAGGAACCGAAACTATGAAACTCTGGGTATTACGTCATGGTGAAGCTGAGCCACACGGTACGCGTCCTGATTCCGAGCGGGCGCTGACGGCCCATGGTCGTGAAGAAGTGCTACGTACCGCCGCTGTGTTGATCGGTAAGCCGCTTACCGCGATCTATGCCAGTCCTTTCCTGCGAGCGCAGGAGACCGCGCAGCTGGTGCGGGAAGCGCTGGGCTTCCAGCCGGATATTCGCACCGTCGAGTGGCTGACTCCCGACAACCGCCCGCAAGCGGTGGCGGAGCAGTTGGTGTCTGTCGATCACGCACTGTTGGTCAGTCATAACCCGCTGGTAGGTAATCTGCTGGGTTATCTACAGCACGGCCATGTGCAGGACCCGGAAGCAGTGAAAACCGCCGGCCTCGCCGAGCTGGAAGGTGACTTGCCGCTGGCCGGGGGCATGAAACTCAACGGCATCAAACACCCTTAAACGCAGCTCATGTAGGAGCGAGGCTTGCCCGCGAAGGCGTCCTTGAGGGCGCCAACAGCTTCGCGGGCAAGCCTCGCTCCTACAGGTGTCCGGTTACACCCCAAAATAATTAACCAAGCAACTGCTTGGTTGACTACGCTTGCTCCAGACCAAAAACAAAGGAGCGAGTCGCATGCCTGCTGCTTTTCGTTTGCCGCTGGACGTCTTCTACGAGCGTGAGGCCCGTCATCCGCGCCAGCGCTTTCTGGTCCAGCCGGTGGGCGGTGGACAGGTCGGGCCCCTGACCTGGGCCGACGTCGGCCATCAGGCCCGTTGCGCTGCGCACTGGCTGCGAGCGCGCGAACTGCCGCAAGGCAGCCACATCGCCCTGATCTCGAAAAACTGCGCCCACTGGATCATCGCCGACCTGGCAATCTGGATGGCCGGGCATGTCTCGGTGCCGCTGTACCCGAATCTCACCGCCGAGTCCGTGGCCCAAGTGCTTGAACATTCCGAAGCGGCGCTGGCGTTCATCGGCAAACTCGATGACTGGCCCGGCATGTCGCGCGGGGTCAACCCGGATCTGCCCACCATCAGCCTGCCGTTGCATCCGCAGGGCACCTTCGACTTCAGCTGGGCCGATCTGCAACATAGTTCCCCGATCCAGGACGACCCCAAACCCGGCGCCGATCAGCTGGCGACCATCATCTACACTTCAGGCACCACCGGCCTGCCCAAAGGCGTGATGCACAGCTTCGGTAATCTGGGCTTTGCCACCACACGCGGCACGCAGTTGTTTGGCCTCAACGAGTCGGACCGGCTGCTTTCCTACTTGCCGCTGTGCCACGTCGCCGAGCGGATGTTCGTCGAACTGGCGTCGATCTACACCGGGCAAACCGTATTCTTTGCCGAGAGCCTCGACACCTTCCTCGCCGATTTGCGCCGCGCGCGACCGACCGCGCTGTTCGGTGTGCCGCGTATCTGGACCAAGTTCCAGATGGGCGTCTACAGCAAAATTCCGGCAAAACGCCTCGACTTCCTGCTCGGCTTGCCGATCATCGGCAAGCGGGTAGGGCATAAAGTTCTTGCTGGGTTGGGGCTTGATGCCCTGCGCATTGCCTTGTCCGGTGCGGCGCCTGTGCCGCAAACCTTGCTGCTGTGGTATCGCAAGTTGGGGCTGGATGTGCTGGAAGTTTATGGCATGACCGAAAGCTGCGGCTATTCGCACATTTGCCTGCCAGGCCAGAACAAACCCGGCTGGATCGGCAAGCCTTGCCCGGAAGTTGAAGTGCGAATCGCCGAGTCGGGCGAAGTCATGGTGCGCAGCGGCGCGACCATGCTTGGCTATTTCAAGGAGCCCGGGAAAACCGCTGAAACCATCACCGAGGACGGCTTCCTGCGCACCGGTGACAAAGGCGAGGAAGACGCCGAAGGCAATCTGCGCCTGACCGGGCGCCTGAAGGAAATCTTCAAGACCAGCAAAGGCAAGTACGTGGCCCCGGCACCGATCGAAAATCGTCTGGCGGTGCATTCGCGGATCGAACAGGTGTGCGTCGTTGGCGATGGTTTGAGTGCGCCGCTGGGGCTGTGCGTGCTCTCGGCAGTCGGTCAGCAGGACGCGGGTGGAACCGCTCGCGCGGGTTTGCATTCAAGCCTGGAAAAACTGCTGGAGGAGGTCAACGGCGTGCTCGACAAACACGAGCGCTTGCGGCGCCTGGTGGTGGTCAAGGACAGTTGGGCGGTGGAAAACGGCTTCCTGACCCCGACCCTGAAAATCAAACGCAACGTGATCGAAGCCACTTACGGCGCCCGCTTCGAAGAATGGAGCGAGCGCAGCGAAGCGGTGCTGTGGCAGGATTGAGTCACGAATAAAACCGACAAAGGAAAGCAACGATGAGTCTGTGGCGTACCACTCCCAACATCGAGCAGTTGAACGCAATCCAGAAAAACACCATCGGCGAAGTGCTGGATATTCGCTTTGAAGCCTTCGACGAAGAGTCCCTGACCGCGAGCATGGTCATCGACCACCGCACGCACCAGCCATACGGTTTGCTGCACGGCGGCGCCTCGGTGGTGCTGGCGGAGTCCGTCGGCTCCATGGCCAGTTACCTGTGCATCGACGCCAGCAAGTTCTACTGCGTGGGCCTGGAAATCAACGCCAACCATTTGCGCGGCTTGCGCAGTGGACGGGTGACGGCGGTGGCCAAGCCGATTCACATTGGCCGAACCACGCATGTCTGGGATATCCGTTTGACCAGCGACGAGGGCAAGGCCAGTTGTGTGTCGCGGCTCACCATGGCAGTGGTGCCGCTGGGTGAGAATCCCCCCACCCGCTAAACACAATCCCCTGTAGCAGCTGGCGCAGCCTGCGTTCGGCTGCGCAGCAGTCGTAAATCCTGCATGCACGGTTTTTTTGACACTCCGCGGCGTATGGTTTTACGACTGCTTCGCAGCCGAACGCAGGCTGCGCCAGCTGCTACACGGGTCAGTATCACGCTGACCGGACTGTCATCATTCCTGGCAGTTACGGTCATTGCTCCAGGACCTCGTCTTACGGACAATCAACCCTTGTTTTCGTTGATGGATCGACCGGTATGTCGCAGCAGATATTTTTCGCCCACGCCAATGGCTTTCCTTCAGGGACCTACGGCAAGTTGTTCGCGGCGCTGGCGCCCGAGTATCAGGTCGCGCATCTGCAGCAGCACGCCCACGATCCGCGTTTCCCGGCGGACGATAACTGGTACAACCTGGTCGATGAGCTGATTCATCACCTCAAGCAACAACCCGAACCGGTGTGGGGCGTCGGCCATTCCTTCGGCGGCGTGCTGCACCTGCACGCGGCGTTGCGTTGCCCCGAGCTGTATCGCGGGGTGGTGATGCTCGATTCGCCGGTGCTGACCCGTGCCGATCAATGGGTGATTCGCGCCGCCAAGCGTTTTGGCTTCATCGACAAGTTGACGCCCGCCGGGCGTACGTTGGGGCGTCGGGAAGAGTTCGCCGACATCGACAGCGCCCGCCGCTATTTCGCCGGGAAAACCCTGTTTCGCGGTTTCGACCCTGACTGTTTCGACGCCTACCTGCAACACGGTTTGCACAAGGTCGGCGACAAGCTGCGCTTGCGCTTCGACCCGGCCACCGAGATCAGCATCTACCGTGGCGTGCCGCACACCAGTCCTGGTCGCGCAGGGCAATTGAAAGTGCCGCTGGCGGTGGTTCGCGGGCATAAGAGTCGGGTGGTCATGCGTCATCACGCCAGTTCCGTCGGGCGCATGCCGCAGGGCGAGTCCCTGAGCATGCCCGGCGGCCACATGTTTCCCCTCGAACGTCCACAAGACACCGCCGCGCTGCTGAAGAATCTGTTCAGCCGCTGGGAAGTTCGTCGCCAACAGGATTGCGCATGAGCAACGTCGTTGAAGAAGTCCGCCTGAGCCTGCCGCACATCGAATTGGCGGCGCATCTGTTCGGTCCTGAAGACGGTTTGCCGGTGATCGCCTTACACGGCTGGCTGGACAACGCCAACAGCTTTGCCCGGCTGGCGCCGAAGCTCAAAGGCTTGCGCATCATCGCGCTGGACATGGCCGGTCACGGTCACTCCGGGCATCGGCCGACCGGCGCCGGTTACGCGATGTGGGACTATGCCCATGACGTGCTGCAAGTCGCCGAACAGCTGGGCTTGAAGCGTTTTGCCTTGATGGGGCACTCCATGGGGGCGATCGCGTCCTTGATCATCGCCGGGTCGATGCCGGAGCGAGTCACGCATCTGGCGTTGATCGACGGCATCATTCCTCCTACAGACAAAGGCGAAAACGCTGCCGAGCGTATGGGCATGGCCCTGCAAGCGCAGCTGGACCTGCGAGAAAAACGCAAACCGGTCTACAACACCCTCGACCGCGCGATCGAAGCTCGCATGAAAGGTCTGGTGGCAGTCAGTCGCGAAGCCGCCGAACTATTGGCCCAGCGCGGCTTGATGCCGGTGCCGGGCGGTTACACCTGGCGCACCGACAACCGCCTCACGCTGCCATCGCCGCTGCGTCTGACCACTGAACAGGCGATGGCCTTCGTCCAGCGGGTCTGTTGTCCGGCAAAATTGGTGGTCGCTGCCGACGGCATGCTCGCCAAACATCCTGAGTTGCTGGAGCGTCTACCCTTTAGCCGTGAACAGCTGCCTGGCGGCCATCATTTGCACCTGAATGACGAGCCCGGTGCCGACCTTGTCGCAGACTGTTTCAATCGGTTCTTCGCCGTTCCTTGACTTGCGCCGGGCAACTGTCGAGGCTGGGCGGGTTGAAATGGGAGACAACCATGATAGATCTCTACACCGCTGCGACCCCGAATGGCCACAAGGTCTCTATCGTGCTCGAGGAACTCGGCCTGCCCTACACGGTGCACGCCTTGAGTTTCGACAAAAAGGAACAGAAGTCTGCGGACTTCCTCAAGATCAATCCCAATGGCCGGATTCCGGCGATTGTCGACCGCGCCAACGGCGATTTCGCCGTGTTCGAATCCGGCGCCATCCTGATTTACCTCGCTGAAATGACCGGCAAACTGTTGCCCGCCGACCCCAAGGGGCGTTCGGTGGTGTTGCAGTGGCTGATGTTCCAGATGGGCGGCATCGGCCCGATGCAGGGCCAGGCCAATGTGTTTTTCCGCTATTTCCCGGAAAAGCTCCAGGGCGCCATCGACCGCTATCAGCATGAAACCCGTCGCCTCTACGAAGTGCTCGACACCCGTCTGCAAGACGTCGAGTTTCTCGGCGGTGAGTACAGCATTGCTGACATCGCTACTTTTCCGTGGGTGCGTGGCCATGAGTGGTCCGGCGTCGAGGTGAACGGCTTGCCGGCCTTGCAGCGCTGGATGGCAACCATGGAGGCGCGCCCGGCGGTACAACGTGGTTTGCTGATACCCGAACGCATCGACGATGCCAGCGTCGTCAAGGGTGCCCAGGCCATGCTGATCCGATGAGCCTATCCATGCGTTCACTCAGTCTGCTGGCGCTGTGTTGTTTCAGTCCCTTGTTGTTTGCCGCCGATGTCCCGGGCAGTCAGGACTTGCCGATCGTGCCGCGTATGGCCGATGCGCAGATCGTCGACTATCGCCCGGTGGCCGAGCTCGAGCGGATCTACCCGCTGGGTTCGATCCGCAAGATCAGCGGCCAGTTGCGTTTCGACGGTCAGGTCAGCGCCCGTGGGCAAACCACTTCGGTGACCTACGAGCTGCCGCCGGAACATTCCTCCACCGAAGCCTTCACGGCTGCACGTGAAGCCCTGCAAAAGCAGGGCGCCCAGTTGCTGTTCTGGTGCCAGGCCCGTGATTGCGGCGAAAGCAGCCTGTGGGCCAATGAAGTATTCAGCAACGCCAAGCTCTATGGCGCCGACGATCAGCAGGCCTACTTGCTGCTGCGACTGGCCGCGCCGCAGGACAACACGCTGGTAGCGCTTTACAGCATTACTCGCGGCAATCGCAAAGCCTATCTGCATGTCGAACAGTTCGACGCCGCCGCGCCGCTGGGCGATGTGCTGCCAACCTCGGCGACGCTGTTGCGAGAGCTTAAAAGCACCGGCGAACTGGATTTTCCCAAACTGAGTGCCGATCCTGACGACATGTGGCTGCGTTTGATTTCTCGTGGCTTGAACCTGGACACCACGTTGCGGGTCAGTGTTTCCGGGGCCAAGGCCGAAGCCTGGCGTCAGGCACTGATCGGGCAGGGCGTACGTGCGGCGCGGATGGAAACCGGCAGCGCCGAAGGCTCTGGCCTGCACATCGAGCTGTTGCGATAAGCTGTACCCGGCGAACGCGCGAGCCGCGTTCGCCTACTCTTTTGCTGACTGACTTTTTTCGAGACTTGGATGATCAATAACGATCGGCTGTTGGTGCAGATCCTGCTCCTGGTGCTGTTTGGCGCGAGCTTCTGGGTGATGGCGCCGTTCTGGTCGGCGTTGTTCTGGGGCGCCGTGCTGGCGTTCGCCAGTTGGCCGCTGATGCGTTTGCTGACCCGCTGGCTCAATGGCCGCGAGTCTCTGGCGGCGGCATTGCTGACCCTGGGCTGGATGTTGTTGGTGGCCGTGCCGCTGGTGTGGCTGGGGTTCAACCTGGCGGACCATGTGCGCGATGCGACCGCATTCATCAAGGATGTGCAGGTCGATGGCGTGCCTGAGGCACCGGCCTGGCTGGGCAGTATTCCCTTGGTCGGCGAGCGGCTGGTTGGCATCTGGAACAGCATCGACCAGCAAGGCGCGGCGATGATGGTGGCGGTCAAACCTTATCTGGGTCAGGTCGGTAACTGGTTGCTGGCGCGCAGCGCGCAAATTGGCGGCGGGATTCTCGAACTGACGTTGAGCATTGTCTTCGTGTTCTTTTTCTACCGTGACGGGCCGCGACTGGCGGCGTTTGTCCATGGGTTGCTGGAACGGCTGATCGGTGACCGCGCCGGTTATTACATCGAGTTGGTGGCGGGGACGGTTCAGCGGGTGGTGAACGGCGTCATCGGCACAGCGGCGGCCCAGGCGGTCCTGGCGTTGATCGGGTTCTTGATCGCCGGGGTGCCGGGAGCGTTGGTGCTTGGCATCGTGACGTTCCTGCTCAGCCTGATTCCCATGGGCCCTCCGTTGGTGTGGATTCCGGCCACGGCCTGGCTGGCCTGGAAGGGCGAATACGGGATGGCAGTGTTCCTCGGGATCTGGGGGATGTTCATCATCAGCGGCGTCGACAACGTGCTCAAGCCCTACCTCATCAGTCGCGGTGGAAATTTGCCGTTGGTGATTGTGCTGTTGGGCGTGTTCGGCGGGTTGCTTGCGTTCGGGCTCATCGGTTTGTTCATCGGCCCGACATTGCTGGCGGTGGCGTACAGCCTGCTGACTGATTTCAGCAAGGGGCAGGCCCGGGTTGAAGACCGCCGGCCTTGAGTGGATGGCATTTCAGGTAGCGCCTCAATCACTGTGGGGGCGGGCTTGCCCGCGATGAGGGGGTATCAGCCAACATCCATGTATCTGATACTCCGCAATCGCGGGCAAGCCCGCTCCCACAGGGATTTGTATATTGATCAGGTGCGGGGTAGGCGGATCACTGCCGTCAGCCCACCACCGGGCGTCTCTTTCAGGCTCAATTGCCCCCCCAGCCGTTCCGCCGCTTCGCGGGCAATGGTCATCCCCAGCCCGACGCCACCGGAATTGCGATTGCGCGAACCTTCCAGCCGAAAGAACGGTTCAAACACCGCTTCACGTTTGTCCGCCGCGATACCCGGCCCATGGTCGATGACCCGAATCACCAGGTATTCGCGATGGTCTTCGAGCGTGATCAGCGCTTGCCCGGCGTACCGCAAAGCGTTGTCCAGCAGGTTGTTGATGCACGAGCGCAGGGCCATCGGCTGCACTTGCAGCGGTGCGCAGTGGCCGCTGGCCTGGACGTCGGCGCCCTGGTCCTGGGCGTTTTCGCTCAGGGATTCGACTAGCGCCTGCACATCCATCCACTGCGCCGCTTCGCTGGTGCGTTGTTCGTGCAAGTAAGTGAGGGTGGCGTCGAGCATGCTGATCATATCGTCCAGATCCTGACGCATCTGGCCTTGTAGCTTGTCGTCATCGATCTGCTCCAGCCGCAACTTGAGCCGTGACAGCGGCGTGCGCAAGTCATGGGAGACGGCGCCGAGCATCCGCGAGCGCTGCTGTACCTGTTCGATAATGCGTTTTTGCATCAAGTTGAAGGTGTAGGCCGCTTGCCGGGCTTCCCGTGGGCCGGATTCATCCAGGGGCGGGCTGTCGAGGTTTTCACTCAAGCGCTCGGCCGCATCGCTCAGTCGCTGGATCGGCCGGCTCAGCAGTTTGGCGCCGTACCAGGCGGCAATGATCAGCGAGACCAATTGAAAAGTCAGCGGCACCAACGGTCCGCCGAACCACGGGCGCGGCGGCCGGTTTTCGAAACGCGGGTCCAGCGGTGGGCGCTCCCCTTCGATGCCCTCGGAAAACTCGGGCGGCGGTGGCGGCGGTGGCGGGCCGTAATGGTGAAACCAGGCAAACGCCAACAGGTGCGCCAGGATAATCGCCACCAGCAACACGCCAAACAGGCGGCCGAACAGCGTATCGAAGCGCGCACGCATCAGCCGATGTCTCGGGCGTCGAACAGGTAACCCTCACCGCGAACGGTCTTGATCAATTGTGGGGCCTTGGGGTCGTCACCGAGTTTCTGGCGCAGGCGCGAGACCAGCAGGTCGATGCTGCGGTCGAAGGCTTCGATCGAGCGACCGCGAGCGGCGTCGAGCAATTGTTCACGGCTGAGTACCCGGCGCGGCCGTTCGATGAACACCCAGAGCAAGCGGAATTCGGCGTTGGACAGTGGCACCACCAGGCCATCGGCGGCGATCAATTGGCGCAGCACGCTGTTCAGGCGCCAGTTGTCGAAGCGAATGTTCGCACGCTGCTCGGTGCGGTCGTCGCGCACTCGCCGCAGAATGGTCTGAATCCGCGCCACCAGTTCGCGTGGTTCGAACGGCTTGGCCATGTAATCGTCGGCGCCCAGTTCCAGGCCGATGATCCGGTCGGTGGGTTCGCAGCGGGCCGTGAGCATCAGGATCGGGATGTCCGACTCGGCGCGCAGCCAGCGGCACAGCGACAGACCGTCTTCGCCGGGCAGCATGAGATCGAGCACCACCACATCGAAGTGTTCCGCTTGCATGGCCACGCGCATGGCCGCGCCGTCGGTGACGCCGCTGGCGTGGATGTTGAACCGGGCGAGGTAGTCGATCATCAGTTCGCGGATCGGGACGTCATCGTCGACGATCAGGGCGCGAATGCTCCAGCGTTTGTCGTCGCCGGGCGCTTTTTGATCGTCGTTCAAGGGTGCTTGGGTGCTGTGCATGCGTGCGTTCATCTGCCAGGTAGGCTGCCAACCACAAAGATGGGCTGCGAGGTTGTGGCTTCAGCATAGGCGTCCGGCCCGGAGGCGGGAAGTGCTGTAAGGACGTGTTGCGGCGGCCGAGGGCAGCGATGAAGGATGTTGCAGGCGTGTCGTGTCGGTATCAAGCTCGACACAATGGCCGAAAAGGCTAGTCTTGCCTGAGTCTTCGGGACGATTTACCGATCATCGGGTCCCGCAGCGCCGTTGGTTCCGCTACAATGCGCGCCGATTTCGTCCTGCCTGAGAGCCCGCACATGTCCGTCTGCCAGACTCCTATCATCGTCGCCCTGGATTTCCCTACCCGTGACGCCGCACTGAAGCTGGCCGACCAGTTGGACCCGACACTGTGCCGGGTAAAAGTCGGCAAAGAGCTGTTCACCAGCTGCGCCTCGGAAATCGTCGGCACCTTGCGCGACAAGGGTTTCGAAGTGTTCCTGGACCTCAAGTTCCACGACATCCCGAACACCACCGCCATGGCCGTCAAGGCCGCTGCGGAAATGGGTGTGTGGATGGTCAATGTGCATTGCTCCGGTGGCCTGCGCATGATGGCCGCGTGCCGTGAAGTGCTCGACCAGCGTACCGGCCCCAAGCCGTTGCTGATCGGCGTGACCGTGCTGACCAGCATGGAACGTGAAGATTTGGCGGGTATCGGCCTGGATATCGAGCCGCAGGAGCAAGTGCTGCGCTTGGCCGCATTGGCTGAAAAAGCCGGGATGGACGGGCTGGTGTGTTCGGCCCTGGAAGCCCAGGCTTTGAAATCGGCTCACCCGTCGCTGCAACTGGTGACCCCGGGGATTCGTCCGGCGGGCAGCGCCCAGGATGATCAGCGCCGTATCCTGACCCCGCGTCAGGCACTGGATGCCGGTTCCGACTATCTGGTGATCGGCCGCCCGATCAGCCAGGCGGCTGATCCGGCCAAGGCATTGGCCGCAGTCGTCGCCGAACTCGCCTAAACACCGCTAAACCTGTGGGAGCGGGCTTGCCCGCGATAGCGGTGTATCAGTCAACATTAATGCTAACTGACACGCCCGGCAAGCCCGCTCCCACAGGGTTTTGATTTAGTCAGTTACAGGGTTAAACCTTCAACACCAACTTCCCGAAATTCTCGCCGCTGAACAATTTCATCAGCGTCTCCGGGAACGTTTCCAGCCCTTCAACAATATCTTCCTTGCTCTTGAGCTGCCCCTTGGCCATCCAGCCGGCCATTTCCTGCCCGGCGGCGGCGAACTGTGCGGCGTAATCCATCACCACAAAACCTTCCATCCGCGCGCGATTGACCAGCAGCGACAAATAATTGGCCGGGCCTTTGACCGCTTCCTTGTTGTTGTATTGGCTGATGGCGCCGCAAATCACCACCCGTGCCTTCATGTTCAGGCGGCTCAGTACCGCGTCGAGAATATCGCCGCCGACGTTATCGAAATACACGTCCACACCTTTCGGGCATTCGCGCTTGAGGCCGGCGACGACGTCTTCGTTCTTGTAGTCGATGGCGCCGTCAAAGCCCAGCTCGTCGATCAAAAACTGGCACTTGTCCGCGCCACCGGCAATGCCGACCACACGGCAACCCTTGAGCTTGGCGATTTGCCCGGCAATGCTGCCCACGGCACCGGCGGCGCCCGACAACACCACCGTGTCACCTTCCTTGGGCGCGCCGACATCGAGCAGGGCGAAGTAAGCCGTCATGCCCGTCATGCCCAGTGCGGACAAATAACGCGGCAGCGGCGCCAGTTTCGGATCGACCTTGTAGAAACCGCGCGGCTCGCCAAGGAAATAATCCTGCACACCCAGGGCACCGTTCACGTAGTCCCCGACGGCAAACCCTGGATTGTTCGAGGCCACGACTTTGCCTACACCCAATGCGCGCATCACTTCGCCGAGACCGACTGGCGGGATGTAGGACTTGCCCTCGTTCATCCAGCCACGCATGGCCGGGTCCAGGGACAGGTATTCGTTTTTGACCAGGATCTGACCCGCCGCCGGCTCGCCGACCGGTACTTCTTGATAGGTGAAGGTCTCGCGGGTCGCCGCACCCACTGGACGTTTGGCGAGCAGGAACTGGCGATTGGTCTGGGTAGTCATGACAGGCACTCAAGATGAATGAAGCCTTGTTGATAGCCCTTCATGATCGATGTCGCAAGTTTGGCTGATGCGGCGAATGCACCGCGATCCAGTGCAGTGATAGTCGCCCCGGCGGTTTTATCACTGCAACTCATGAGCACCCAACCGGCCTTCTGATAGTGCTGCCGCGTCATGGGGCCTGTGACTAGACTGCGAACACGCGATTCCCCGCATTCTTCTCTCCGAGGACATAACAATGAGCATGACGTTTTCCGGCCAGGTCGCCGTAGTGACGGGCGCCGCCAATGGGATTGGCCGTGCGACCGCCCAGGCATTCGCTGCCGAAGGTTTGAAGGTCGTGGTCGCCGACCTGGACACGGCGGGGGGCGAGGGCACGGTAGCGCTGATTCGCACGGCGGGTGGCGAATCGACCTTCGTGCGTTGCAACGTCACGCTGGAGAGCGATGTAAAAAATCTGATGGAAGAAGTGGTGAATACCTACGGTCGTCTCGACTATGCCTTCAACAATGCCGGCATCGAGATCGAGAAAGGCAAATTGGCCGACGGTACGCTCGATGAGTTCGACGCGATCATGGGCGTCAACGTCAAAGGCGTCTGGCTGTGCATGAAGTACCAGTTGCCCTTGTTGCTGGCCCAGGGCGGCGGCGCGATCGTCAACACCGCCTCGGTAGCCGGTTTGGGCGCTGCACCGAAGATGAGCATTTACGCCGCGTCGAAACACGCGGTGATCGGCCTGACCAAATCGGCGGCGATCGAATACGCCAAGAAAAAGATTCGGGTGAACGCGGTGTGCCCGGCGGTGATCGACACCGACATGTTCCGCCGTGCCTATGAAGCCGACCCGAAAAAAGCCGAGTTCGCCAACGCCATGCACCCGGTCGGTCGCATCGGCAAGGTCGAGGAAATCGCCAGCGCCGTGCTGTACCTGTGCAGCGACGGCGCCGCATTCACCACCGGGCATTCATTGGCAGTGGATGGTGGCGTTACCGCGTTCTAAAACCCGGCGCTGATACGAAGGAAACACCAAACCTGTGGGGGCGGGCTTGCCCGCGATGGCGGCGTGTCAGACAGCATTGATGCCAACTGACACTCCCTCATCGCGAGCAGGCTCGCTCCCACAGGTTTTTCATTTGCCTCATGGTTCCGGGAAAGCCTCGGCATTGTGTTTCAAATGGTTAGAACCGAGGGTTTTGGCGGCGTTGTCGCACATCCCGTCGGCCGCTCCTGTGATTAACTGACTCCCGCAAAACGAACAGGAGTTTGCTTGCTCATGGAGTTGAGAATCGATCGACAGGCATTGGTGCCGGTCGTACAGCAAATCGTCGACGCGCTAACCGCCTGGCTCTATCACAGCGAGGCACCGCCGGGGGCACGTTTACCTTCGGTGCGGCAAATCGCGCGAATCAATTTACTCAGTCAGTCCAGTGTCGTTGAAGCCTGTGAGCGTCTGGTGGCTCAGGGAGTGCTGGCAACGCGGCCTGGCGCGGGATTTGTTGTCGGCGCCCCGGTGCAAGTCGCTAAAGGGCAACGGGAGGGGCTCTGGTTCGAGGGCGCAGAAGTGAATCAGCAAGGCCGCTTGGGCGAGCTGAAGCTGGGCTGTGGCGGATTGCCGGAGAGCTGGCGCGAGACAGACGACCTGAGCTATGCGATCCGGCAGGTCAGCCGCACCGACATGGCCGGCCTGTTCAACTACAGCACACCGCTGGGCCTGCCTGCCTTGCGCCAGCAGATTGCCAAACGCCTGAAGCCGCTGGACATCGAGGTGGAAGACAGTCGCATCCTGACGACGGCGGGCGCCAGCCAAGGGCTCGACCTGATCGTGCGCACGTTGTTCAAGCCGGGTGATTGCGTGGTGGTGGAAAGTCCCGGTTATTCCCTGCTATTCGATTTGCTCAGGCTGCACGGCGTCAACATGCTCGAGGTGCCGCGAACTCCGCGCGGGCCGGATATCGACGTGCTCCAGATGCTGTTGCACACGCACCGGCCGCGCGGAATATTCATCAACAGTTTCTATCACAACCCGACGGGCAGTAGCCTGGCACCGGTGGTGGCGCAACGGGTCCTGGATCTGGCCAAAACCCATGGCGTGCAGGTGATAGAAAACGATGTCTATGCGGATTTGCACAGCGGCCCCGGTACGCGGCTCGCCGCCCTGGATGAGGATGTGATCTACGTCGGCAGCTACTCAAAAACCCTCAGCAGTTCGCTGCGGGTCGGCTTTATCGTGGCCGGCGCCGACGTTGTTTCACGTCTGGCCCAAGTCAAAATGATCAGCAGCATGGGCGCTTCACGATTTTGTGAGTCGGTGCTGGCCAGCCTGTTGGCCAGCGGTGCCTATCGCAAGTTGGTACAGCGCCAACGCCTACGTTTGAACACCGACAGGGAGGCCGCATTGCAAGTGCTTGAAGACGCCGAATGGGAGGTCTTCGGCAAGCCCGCCGGCGGTTTGTTCATTTGGGCGCGATCACGGATGTCCGACTACGCTCAGGTGCTCACCGAGGCACAGCGCTTCGGTGTCCGGCTGTCTTCGGCGACGGCATTCAGTCCCACCGGTGAGCCCAGTGACTGGCAGCGTATCAATGTGGCCTATGCCTGTGATCCGCGTGCCCGGGCGTTTTTTCAAGCTACCGCTCTGGATCGACCTCAAGCGTTCTGAAAACGACGTGGGCGTAGCTTTTTGCCATTATTCCGACGCCAGAGACTTGTGTTGATACAAGCCCGTTGCGAATCTGCGTCGACAGACTATGTCAGGGGACTAAGTGCAATGATTTCGGCCGTGCAAGGACGTTTTGCCAACCTCGGTATGGCGAAAAAACTGGGAGTAGGGTTCGTGCTGGTGCTGTTGTTGACAGCCCTGGTGGCGGCCATCGGCGTATGGTCCCTGCAAACCATCAGTCAGCGCTTCGACGGGCTCAAACAGATGTCGTCGCTCAACAGCGGCCTGCTCAAGGTGCGCCTGCTCGAGCAGGAATACGCCTTGCACGGCAACCCGAAAACTGCCGACGCCCTGCACCAGGGTGTTGATGGCCTGATCGCTCTGGCCAACGAACTCAAGGCAGCGTCTGCGTCCAACGTGCCAGTAATGAATGATGTCGAGCAGTCCCTTGGGGCTTATCGCAAGGCCTTTGATGAGTTCGTCTCACTCAGCCAGGCCAAGGACCTGGCGCTGGAAATGGCCAGTTGGTCGGTGTCCAGCGTGGCCAATAACCTCGACGTGCTCCAGGCCGGACTGGCCGATGACGGCGCTTATGCTCTGAAGGAGTCCGAGGGCAAGGACGGTGCGCAGTTCATCGAGCAAGCCAATCAGGTCAGCCAGGTGTCGCGGCTGATGTTGCAGGCGATGAACGAAGCCCGAGTGCGCCTGGATCAGAGCCGCAAGGGTGACGACAGCGCGGGGCAGGGCAAGATCGAGCAGGCCGACCAGGCATTGACTCAGGCTGAGCAGCTGAAAACTACGGTCAAGGATGAGGGCTACCAGACTGTTCTCAATGAAGTGGTCGGGCACATTAGCGGTTTCAGCGAAAAGCTTGCCGAGTACACCGGGCTGCTGGCACAGGAAAAGACCGTCTATGAGCAGCTGCATCAGCGCGCCGCTCAAGTAGTGGATCGCGTGGATCAGGCCTATGTCGCCGAAGACCAGTCGATGCAGACGGAGCTGAAAAAGAACTCGTTGCTGATCATCGGTTCTTCCGCGTTGGCGTTGCTGGTGGGGCTGATCGCAGCGTGGGTGATTACCCGGTTGATCGTGGCGCCGCTGCGCAGTGTGATCCGTGTCGCCCAGCAGATCGCCTCTGGCGATTTGAGCGGGACGGTTGAGGTGACCCGTCGTGATGAGATCGGCCAATTGATGCAGGCCATGCAGAAAATGGGCGCGGGGCTGAGCAGTATTGTCAGCGGCTTGCAGGCGGGGATCGAACAGTTGGGCCGGTCGGCGCAAACGCTGTCGGGGGGGGAGGAGCAGACCAACCTTGAGGGCGGCAGCAGAAGGAAGAAACCGAGGAAGTCGCCACGGCGATGAATCAGATGACCGCCACTGTGCATGACGTTGCACGCAACGCGGAGGAGGCCGCGCAGGCGGCTCAGACGGCCGATGGCAAGGTTGAAAGTGGTCAGCAGGTCGTGCGCCAGAGCATGGCGCGGATCGAGCAGGTGGCGGACTCGGCGACATCGGCCAGTTCGAGCATTGAAAGCCTGAGTGCGGAAATCCAGAACATCGGCACGGTGCTCAGCGTGATCAAGAGCGTGGCCGAGCAGACCAACCTGTTGGCGCTCAACGCGGCCATCGAAGCGGCGCGGGCCGGCGAGCAGGGCAGGGGCTTTGCGGTGGTGGCCGATGAGGTGCGGGCGCTGGCCAAGCGGACCCAGCAATCGACCGAGGAGATTGAGCGACTGGTCAGTGCCTTGCGTTCGGCGGCGCAGTCGTCGGTGCAGCAGATTCAGAACAGCGGCGAGTTGGTGAAGCTGGCGGTGAGTGATGCGCTGCAGACGGAGAGTGCGTTGGGCAGTATTGCGGCGGCGGTGTCGTTGATTCAGCAGATGAACCAGCAGATTGCCGCGGCTGCCGAGGAGCAGAGTTCGGTGGCCGAGGAGATTAATCGCAGTGTCACGAGTATTCGTGCCAGTGCCGATCAGTCTTCGTTGGCAATGCAGGGGAATGCGGCTTCCAGTATTGAGCTGGCGCAGTTGGGGATTGAGTTGAAGGGGATGGTGGGGCATTTCCGGCTTTGATGTTTGCTTGATCTATGGGCCCCATCCATCCGTAGGAGCTGTCGAGTAAAACGAGGCTGCGATCTTTTGATTTTGCTTTTAAAAAACAGAGTCAAAAGATCGCAGCCTCGTTTCACTCGACAGCTCCTACAGGGCAAAAAAAAGCCACCGGTCTGGGTGGCTTTTCTTCTTTTTCCTGATCAGTCGTAGGTTACTTTCTTCTTCCAGTCCGCGTCGGCCTCGACGTCTTTCAAGCCTTCGGTCAACTGGTTAACTTCGCCTTCGACAGCGTGGCTGAACAGACCAACCTGTTGGCGCTCAACGCGGCCATCGAAGCGGCGCGGGCCGGTGAGCAGGGCATGGTGGGGCACTTCCGGCTTTGATGTTTGCTCGATCTATGGCCCCCACCCTTCTGTAGGAGCTGTCGAGTAAAACGAGGCTGCGATCTTTTGACTTTGTTTTTTAAAAGCAAAATCAAAAGATCGCAGCCTCGTTTTACTCGACAGCTCCTACAGGGCAAAAAAAAGCCACCGGTCTGGGTGGCTTTTCTTCTTTTTCCTGATCAGTCGTAGATTACTTTCTTCTTCCAGTCCGCATCAGCCTCTACGTCTTTCAACCCTTCGGTCAATTGGTTCACTTCGCCTTCCACCGGCGCGATGTTGTCCATGACTTGTGCGTTGGCGCGAGCCAGGAGTTTTTCCAGGTATTCCAGCTGTTCGGCGTAGATCTGCGGTTCCTGCTGTTTGCGCAGGTATTGCACGCCGCGTTCGAATGCCAGGCGGGCCTGGCCAGGCTGGTTCTGTTGCAGGGAGTGTTGGCCGAGGTTGTTGAAAAATTCGATGTGCAGCAGGACCAGGATGTGGCGAACTTCGCGGATCCAGCGTTTGGCTTCGTTGGTTGGCAGGAAGCCATCGTGTGCGGCGCGGGTGATTTGGCCGTGCAGGGCTTCGAGCAGGAAACGTACGTCTTTGGCTTTGGCTTCGGTCTGGATCGGCGCCGGCGGGTTGTTGACCGGGATCGATTCGCCCTGGGCAATCAGTGCGCTCAGTTCGCCAATGCGAGCCTTTAGGTTGGCGCTGGTTTTTTCCAGGTGGAGCAGGCGCTGGCAGACGTTCAGCTCCAGCCGGGTCAACAGCAGCTTGAGCGCCGGCGTCATCAGCTGACCCGGGAAGGTCTCGGTGATTTCACCGCAGCGACGCAAGCGATCGTTGAGTTCTACCTTGGTACGGGCCTTTTCCAGCTTGTTGTTTTCCACCACATGGTTCATGTAGCCAATGGCGATCAATAGTGCGATCCCGGCTACGACTAGCAGGGTGATCATGAGTGGCGTCACCGGTAAGACCTCTTTATAGGGTTTGCGTGCGAGTGTAGTGGCTGGGCATTTGGGCGCCCAGGACCGCTCGACGAGTTGAATCGGCTGTGGCTTTGTTGATATCGGCCATCGTTCTACTTATCTAAATGCTGGCAAATATGTGTCGGATTGCCATCATCTTGTCGCCGTCGACTATAACGCCTTGGTGGAAGCCAGAATATAGGCGTCAATGATCAGGCGACGGAAAACCCTGAAAGGCGTCCGAAAGCAGGTCGAAGTCATTGATTTAAATAAATTTATAGTTGGGGGTTGACGACCCCTCAATCCATCCATAGAATGCGCGCCACTTACAGCGTAAAGCACACAGCGAAACGCGGTAGGCAGTGAATGTTGTACGTGTGTCCCCTTCGTCTAGTGGCCTAGGACACCGCCCTTTCACGGCGGTAACAGGGGCTCGAGTCCCCTAGGGGACGCCAATGCGGGGAAAGCCCAGGTGGTAGAGCACGACCTTGCCAAGGCGGGGGCGCGAGGTCGAGGCTCGTTTCCCGCTCCAATTTTAAACAGCGTTGCTTTCGGGCAGGGCTGAGTGAAACCAGAACCGGTATCTTCGGATACGGATTTGGGCACTGAAATACACACCATGTGTTTCAGTTAGCGTGTCCCCTTCGTCTAGTGGCCTAGGACACCGCCCTTTCACGGCGGTAACAGGGGTTCGAGTCCCCTAGGGGACCCCTTTGCGGGAATAGCTCAGTTGGTAGAGCACGACCTTGCCAAGGTCGGGGTCGCGAGTTCGAGTCTCGTTTCCCGCTCCATATTTAACGAAAACGCCGCTCAGCAATGAGCGGCGTTTTTGTTTGCGCGTTATTTAGCTTTCATCCCATAAAAAGGCCCGCCAGTCAGACTGAGCGGGCCTTTTACATGTTCGGGGTGTTTACATCGACAGAATCAACCGCCCGGCAAACAGGATCAGAATCACCCCCATCGTCCGCTCGAACCAGTGCCCCATGCGCATAAACAGCAATCGCACCCTGCTGCTTGAAAAGAACAGCGCGACGATGACAAACCACAACGCATTCACAAAACACATCCAGACCCCATACAGCGCCTGAATCTTCAGCGGTGTCGTGGCACTGATGATCGTGGTGAAGATCGCCAGGAAAAACAAGGTGGCCTTGGGGTTGGTGGCGTTGGTCAAAAAACCCGTGGTAAACGCCTTCAACAAGGTTTGTTCTACGACCGGTTCGTCTGCACCTTTGTCGCCTTCCAGCACGGTTTTCGGTTGGCTGCGCAGCAGGCTGACACCGAGGTACAGAATGTACGCACCGCCGACGACCTTGGCCACCGTCAACAGCCAGGGCAACGTGTGCATCAACGCGCCGACCCCGAGCAGGGTGTACAGCACATGCACGGAAATGCCTGCGCCGATGCCCAGTGCCGTGCAGATTCCCACCCATCGGCCGAAACGTACGCTCTGGCGGATGGTGACGGCGAAGTCCGGTCCGGGTGCGACCACGGCCAGGAAGTGGATAGTCGCCAGCGCCAGGAACTCGCCCAGGTAATTCGAAAGCATCTCAACTCCAGTAGGTAAGGGGTGAAGCATTGCCGCGATAACCGACAAAGAATGAAAGGCTCAAGCGCGGATCGGCCACGCCCGGTGTCACCGAGTGCATGCGGCGCGAATTGAACATGATGAAATCTCCCGGTTCAGGACGAATCTCCAGGGCTGGAGGACCGAGCAAGGCCGGGTCGATGCCGTAACTGTCGCCACGCATTTCGTCGAACTGCTCCGGGGAAATGTCGTCGTCCCATATCTGCAGTGCGCCGCCTTCGGTGGGCATGTTCAGGTAAACGTTGCAGGCGAACTGCGCTTCCAGGCTTCGGGCCTGGAAACTGTCCGGGGCATCCTTGGCGAAAATGTCGTGGTGGGCCAGAAAGCACACCCCGGGTTTCACCACCCGGGACAGCCCCACATACATTTTGCGACCGTAGAGGTTTTCCAGGTGTGCACCCGCCGGCCACGTCTCGTCGAGCATGCAGCGCAGGGTGTCGACCGGGGACGAGTAGGGGGCACAACGGTCGCGCAGTTCCGCAATGTTGCGCGTGGCGCGTTCGAAGTAATCTTCGATCAATAGCGGCTGGTTCTCCGCTTCATAAAACGCCATGCCGATGCGACCGATACTCGGCGCGTTGATGTACCCCTCGAAGCCAGGGGCGAGGATCTTGTCGCCGATCTGCAGCGCCAGTGGTCGGGGCAGAAAGCCTTTGACGCGGATGGCGAGGACTTCTTGGTTGGCCAGTTTTTTTATGCACGTCTCATCGAGACGCTCGACGTCAAGCATCATGTCTTAGGTCCATCTAACAGAGAGTCAACGGAACCGGCGAATGCAGGTTCCCCCGGCGTGAGGCGATGGCTGCGGTGCCACCGCCCAAATGCTCAATCCACGCTGTAGTGGACTGACAGCGTTCCCTTTTTTTGCGAAAGGGCGGCGATCGTGACTGTGCCCAAATCCTTCAGGCTACGTACATGGGTGCCGCCGCAGCCGTAGGCGGGCAGTTCACCGAAACCGATTTCCCGGGCGCCTTCGCGCAACGACGTCAAGCGCGGCAGGTCATGCGCGATCCACTGCTCGATACCGAACTGAATGGTCTGGGCATCGACGTCTTGTGCACTCTCCGCCGGTTTGAACTGCACACGTCCTTCGCCCGGCCAGTGATGCGCCTTGATCGGCATCCAGCCCATCGCCTGGACAAAGTGCCCGATCAGATGGCCGGCGGAATGCATGCGCGTATTGAACTGGCGACGTTGTTCGTCGACCCGAATCTGGATCATCCCGAGTTTCACCGGGTGCTCGACGAAATGGATGATCCGGTCAGGGTCCTGAACCACCCGCAGCACACGGCTTTCACCGATCCAGCCAGTGTCAGAGGGTTGCCCGCCGCCCTGTGGGTGAAACAGCGTGGCACGCAGCACCACGGCGAATTCGTTCTCGTGGGGCGTGCAATCCAGGACTTCCACGTTAGCCTTGAGATCATCACTATGGAAAAAGAGGCGAAGCGTCATATTCCATGCCCTAATTAACATTTCTATTTTTCATTATATGAAGCATGGAATTGCGTGATAATCCGTTCAAACATCAAAGGACTGTTGCGCTGTGAGCATAAATCTTCCACTGCCACTGCTGGGTGAAATGGCGATTTTCGTCAAGGTTGTCGAGACCGGCAGTTTCTCCGAGGCGGCTCGCCAGTTGGGGTCTTCACCCTCGGCGGTCAGTCGCAGCATTTCGCGACTCGAAAAGGCGCTCGCCACCCGATTGCTGCAACGAACTACGCGCAAGTTGCGTTTGAGCGACGGTGGGGAAGAGGTGTTCAAGCGTTGCCAGGAGATGGTCAGCGCGGCCAAGTCGGTGATGGAAATCAGCGGTCAATTCACCCATGAAGCAGAAGGGCTGGTGCGCGTCAGCGTGCCGAAAGCGGTGGGGCGATTCGTGATTCACCCGCACATGCCGGAGTTTCTACGGCGGTATCCCAAAGTGGATGTGGAGTTGTTGCTGGAGGATCGCCAGGTGGATTTGATCGACGACAACGTCGACCTGGCGATTCGTATCACCGACCGGCCACCCGCAGGACTGGTGGGGCGGCAATTGTTGACCATCGACCATTTGCTCTGCGCAACGCCGCAGTACCTGGCCGAACACGGCACGCCGACCCATCCCCACGATTTGCTCAATCACAGTTGCATCTACCTGGGCGAAACCCCGAGCGATGCGCGCTGGAAATTCAAGAAAGGCACCAAGGCTGTGACGGTTGGTGTACGCGGACGTTACGCCGCCAACCACACCGGGGTGCGCTTGGGCGCGGTATTGCAGCACATCGGGATTGGCAGCCTGCCGTATTTCACCGCGCGGTATGCGCTGGAGCAGGGGTTGATCGTGCAGGTGCTGCCGGACTGGACTTTCCTCGCTTCTTATCACGGCGGCGCATGGTTGCTGCATTCACCGACCCGTTACCTGCCGCCGAAGCTGCGGGTGTTTATCGACTATCTGGTGGAGTGCCTGGAAAAGGAGCCGACCCTGAGCAAGCCGGGTAAGCCAAAAGTAGCGGCGGAATATGAGTTGCCCGAGAGTGATGGGTTGCTCTGACGGGCGCCTTCGCGGGCAAGCCTCGCTCCTACAAGGTGTTGTGCAATCCCTGTAGGAGCGAGGCTTGCCCGCGAAGGCGTCGTCGGCAATGCCACAAAAAAAAGGCCCGCATGAATCACCATGCGGGCCTTTTGCATTGCTGATCAGGATCAGTGCTTGCTGTCGTCGTTCGACATCGCCAGCAGCTGTTTTTCCTGGTTCCAGTCGAACGGTTCATCGTTCTGTTCGGCTTCGAAACGACGTTCTTCCAGCGCCTGGTACAAGTCGATTTCATCGTCCGGCATGTAATGCAGGCAGTCACCGGCGAAATACCACAGCAGGTCGCGCGGGACCAGGTGGGCGATTTGCGGGTAACGGGTTATCACCTGGCACAAGATGTCCTGGCCCAGGTATTGGCTTTCGATCGGATCGACCGGCAGCAGCGCACGCAGTTCGTCGAAGCGCTCCAGGAACAAGGCATGGCTTTCTTCGGGAACCTGTTCGGCCTCACCTACGGCGACCAGGATGCTGCGCAGGTGGTCGAGCAAGACAAGATGATCGGCAACGACATTGGACACGAGATAAGTCCTCAAGAGCAAAACGGGCGCAGGAGTATAAAGCTCCTGCGCCCTTTTTCCCATGGTAGAGCATGGTTTGCTGGATCAGCGGACCTTGCCTTCCGCCAGCGCCAACTCCTCTTTGTCGAAATCATCGACATCAATCACCTTGCGTCGCGCCGCTTCGGCCTCACGCAGGGTCTGTGCTTCCACCGGCTGCAACACACCCGCTTCCAGCGCGGCATCAATGGCGTGTTCCCCGGCGGCGGGTTTGACCTGGCCGCTTTTGAGCGCCACATGCAGTTTTTTCTGCAACGGCTGCGCTGCGTTCAACAGGTTGCACGCATGTTGCAGAGCACCGACGGCATCATCAGCCGATTGCGGACGGTAGCAACCGCCGAGCAATTCCTCGAGGGTCGGATCGCCTTTGGCACGACCAATCACTGCAGCGACTTCGGCACCGAGTTTGTCCGATGGCCCTTTGTGGCGGCGGCCGAACGGGAACACGATCACCCGCAGCAGGCAACCCAGCACCTTGTTCGGGAAGTTGCTCAGCAGCTCATCCAGCGCCCGTTCCGACTGGCCCAGGCTTTCTTCCATGGCCCAGGTAAACAGCGGCGCCATGTGCTCCGGCGAATCGAGGTCGTGATAACGCTTGAGCGCGGCGGAGGCCAGGTACAGGTTGCTGAGCACATCCCCCAGTCGCGCCGACAGACGCTCGCGACGTTTCAGTTCCCCGCCCAGCAGCATCATGCTCAGGTCGGCGAGCATCGCGAACGCCGCCGCCTGACGGTTGAGCGCACGGAAGTAACCCTGGCTGAGCTTGTCGCCTGGTGCGTGTTCGAAGTGACCGAAACCAAGGTTCAGCACCAGGGTGCTGGCGGCGTTGCTTACGGCAAAACCGATGTGCTTGAGCAACAGGCCATCGAATTCCGTGAGCGCCTGATCCTTGTCCTCGCGACCGGCGAGGGCCATTTCTTTCAGCACGAATGGATGGCAGCGAATCGCGCCCTGGCCGAAGATCATCAGGTTGCGCGAGAGAATGTTGGCGCCTTCCACGGTGATGAAGATCGGCGCGCCATTCCAGCTGCGACCGAGGTAGTTGTTCGGCCCCATGATGATCGCCTTGCCGCCATGAACGTCCATGGCGTGGCTGATGCACTCGCGGCCGCGCTCGGTGAGGTGGTACTTGAGAATCGCCGACAGCACCGAGGGTTTTTCGCCCAGATCCACCGCGTTGGCGGTCAACATTCGCGCAGCGTCCATCATCCAGGCGTTACCGCCGATGCGCGCCATGGCTTCCTGAATACCTTCAAACGCCGACAGCGGAACATTGAACTGTTCACGCACCTGCGCATATTGGCCCGTCACCAGGCTGGTGAACTTCGCCGCGCCAGTGCCGACCGCCGGCAACGAAATCGAGCGCCCGACCGACAGGCAATTCATCAGCATCATCCAGCCTTTGCCGAGCATTTCCTGGCCGCCGATGAGGAAGTCCAGCGGCACGAACACGTCCTTGCCGGAGTTCGGGCCGTTCATGAACGCGGCGCCCAGCGGCAAGTGACGACGGCCGATTTCAACACCGGCGGTATCGGTCGGGATCAATGCCAGGCTGATGCCCAGGTCTTCCTTGTCACCCAGCAGGTGGTCCGGGTCGTAAGCCTTGAAGGCGAGGCCGAGGAGGGTGGCCACCGGGCCCAGCGTGATGTAGCGCTTTTCCCAATTCAGGCGCAGGCCGAGGGTTTCCTTGCCTTCCCATTCGCCTTTGCAGATGACGCCGGTGTCGGGCATGGCGCCGGCGTCGGAGCCGGCCAATGGCCCGGTCAACGCGAAACATGGAATGTCATCGCCGCGCGCCAGCCGTGGCAGGTAATGGTTGCGTTGTTCGTCGGTGCCGTAATGCAACAGCAGTTCGGCCGGACCTAGGGAGTTGGGGACCATCACGGTGGAGGCGAGGTCGCCACTGCGGGTCGCCAGTTTCATCGCCACTTGCGAGTGGGCATAAGCCGAGAAGCCTTTGCCGCCAAACTCTTTGGGAATGATCAGGGCGAAGAAGCCGTTTTCCTTGATGTGGGTCCAGGCCTCGGCCGGCAGGTCCATGTCTTGCCCGATCTGCCAGTCGCTGACCATCGCGCAGAGTTCGTCGGTCGGGCCGTCGATGAAGGCCTGTTCCTCTTCACTCAACTGCGCTTTTGGATAGGACAGCAGCTTGTTCCAGTCCGGGCGGCCGCTGAACAGTTCACCGTCCCACCACACCGTGCCGGCGTCGATGGCGTCGCGTTCGGTTTGCGACATCGGCGGCAGGGTTTTCTGGAACCAGTTGAACAGCGGCGCGCTGCAGAATTTGCGGCGCAGGTCGGGCAGCAACAAAGGCGCCGCGACGGCTGCGATCAATACCCAGAAAATCAGCAGCAACCAGCCGGGTGCGCGGCTGAAGGCACCCATCGCCACCAGATAGAGGGCAACAATGCCCAGGGCGGGCAACGGGGCGATACGGCGGTGAGCTAACCAGGCAATCCCGACAACCAGAACCAGTATCCACAACAGCAGCATATTTAATCCTCCGTGAAACCAGGGCAAACCAACCTTCAGAGCTTAGACGGCATCCGCAAAACAGGGTGGTCAGAGCGATGTGTTTGAATTCGTGGGAAACCTTGGATGAGTTTTGTAGGCCCGGTTGGCAACAGGCCTGGGAAATCGTTCGCTGGGCGGGCGACAAAGCGTCCATGTTTGGCCGAAACGTCGTTATCTCTGTGCTGAACGTGTCGATAGACTCGTGGCTTCCCCAGGAGATTATTCTCATGCACGAGTACCTGAGTCCCGGCCGCTTCATCGATAGTGACCACCCGTCGGTGGTGGAGTTCGCCGAAACACATCGCGGCAGTCGTCGCGATCCACTCGAGCAGGCGATCAATCTTTATTACGCCGTGCGCGAGGCCGTGCGTTACAACCCCTACACCTTCAGCCGCGACCCGCAAACCTTGCGCGGCAGTTATGCGCTGGCGGCCGGGGAAAGTTATTGCGTGCCAAAAGCCACGCTACTGGCCGGGTGCGCCCGGCATTGCGCGATCCCCGCGCGTATCGGGCTGGCGGACGTGCGCAATCATTTGTCGACGCCGCGCCTGCTCGAATTGCTCAAGAGCGACGTGTTCGCCATGCATGGCTACACCGAGCTGTACCTGAACGGTCGCTGGGTCAAGGCGACGCCAGCGTTCAATCAAGGTTTGTGTGAACTGTTCAATGTCGCGCCGCTGGAGTTCGACGGGATCAACGACAGTGTTTTCCATCCCTTCAATCGCGATGGCGAGCAGTTGATGGAGTATGTGGTGGATCACGGCCAGTTCACCGACGTGCCCGAAGCGTTCTTTTTCGAGCACCTGCAAAAGTGCTATCCGCATCTGTTCAGCGAGCAACTGCCGACACTGCTGGGGGACATGCAGAGCGATTTGAGTCGCGCCTGATCCGGCGTATGCTGCCTGCGCATTCATCCATAAAGAGGCGGTCATGCTGAAGATCTGGGGTCGGAAAAATTCGTCGAATGTCAGAAAACCGTTGTGGGCTGCCGAGGAGCTGGGCCTGGCCTATGAAGCCATCGATGCGGGCGGCGCCTTTGGTGTAGTCGATACACCGGAATACCGCGCGATGAACCCCAATGGTCGCGTGCCGGTGATTGAAGACGACGGTTTCGTGCTGTGGGAATCCAACGCCATTGTGCGTTACCTGATGGCTCTGCATGCCAATGGCACGGCCTGGTATCCGGAAGATCCAAAAAACCGCGCCACCGCCGACAAGTGGATGGACTGGGCCACTTCAAGTTTTGCCGGCCCGTTCCGCACGGTGTTCTGGGGTGTATTGCGTACGCCGGCAGATCAGCAGGACTGGTCGGCCATCCACGCCGCGATCAAAGAATGTGACGGCCTGTTGGCGATGGCCGATCACGCGTTGGCTACCCAACCGTACCTGTCGGGCGATGAGATCGGCATGGGCGATATCCCCCTGGGCAGTTTCATTTATGCCTGGTTCGAGATGCCGATCGAACGCGCGCCGCAGCCTCATCTTGAAGCCTGGTATGCCCGCTTGAAACAGCGTCCGGCGTATCAGAAAGCCGTTATGACCGCGTTGACTTAATACTCACTATCGACACACTTGACTGTACTTGTGTGGCGGCGACAAGCACCATTGCGCTCATGCGCCGTGGTTGAACTGATCGCCGCCCGCCCTTATTTCTTCCTTTCCTCCCTTCTTGGTGCGTAATCCGATATGAGTTCCGCTCTGTCCATCCGGCAGCTAACCAAAACCTACGGCAACGGTTTCCAGGCCCTGAGTGGTATCGATCTGGACGTCGCCGAAGGTGACTTTTTCGCCTTGCTCGGCCCTAACGGCGCCGGCAAATCCACGACCATCGGCATTCTCTCGACCCTGGTGAACAAGACCAGCGGCACGGTGAATATTTTTGGTAACGACCTGGACAAGAACCCTGCGCAGCTCAAACGCTCCATCGGCGTGGTGCCCCAGGAATTCAACTTCAACCAGTTCGAAAAGACTTTCGATATCGTCGTGACCCAGGCCGGTTACTACGGCATTCCGCCGAAAGTCGCCAAGGAACGCGCCGAGCAATACCTGACCCAATTGGGGTTGTGGGACAAGCGCGATGTGCCGTCGCGTTCACTGTCCGGTGGCATGAAGCGTCGCCTGATGATCGCCCGCGCGCTGGTTCACGAGCCGCGCTTGCTGATCCTCGACGAACCGACGGCGGGTGTGGACATCGAACTGCGTCGCTCGATGTGGACCTTCCTCACCGAGCTGAACAGGAAAGGCATCACCATCATCCTCACCACCCACTATCTGGAGGAGGCTGAGCAGTTGTGCCGCAACATCGGCATCATCGACCACGGCACCATCGTCGAGAACACCAGCATGAAACAGTTGCTCGGCCAACTGCATGTGGAAACGTTCTTGCTCGACATGAAAAACGATCTGAAAGTGGCGCCGCAGTTGCTCGGTTACGCCAGCAAACTGCTCGACAGCCACACTTTGGAAGTCCAGGTGGACAAGTCCATGGGCATCACCGCGTTGTTCACTCAGTTGGCGCAGCAGAACATCGAAGTGCTGAGCCTGCGTAACAAAACCAATCGCCTCGAGGAGTTGTTCGTGTCCCTGGTGGAGAAAAATCTGTCGAAGGTGGCGGTATGAGTTCCGAGCTGCAACCCAACTTAGTTGCCCTCAATACCATCGTTTACCGTGAGGTCAGACGCTTCACGCGGATCTGGCCGCAGACGTTGCTGCCGCCGGCGATCACCATGGTTCTGTACTTCGTGATCTTCGGTAATCTGATTGGCCGGCAAATTGGTGATATGGGTGGCTTCACCTATATGGAATACATCGTGCCGGGGTTGATCATGATGTCGGTGATCACTAACTCCTATGGCAACGTGGTCTCGAGTTTTTTTGGTAGCAAGTTTCAGCGATCGATTGAAGAGTTGATGGTGTCGCCGGTGTCGCCGCATACGATTCTGATCGGCTACACCTTGGGTGGCGTGCTGCGTGGGTTGATGGTCGGGATTATCGTGACGCTGCTGTCGCTGTTCTTCACGCATTTGCAGGTGCATCACCTGGGTGTGACCATTTTGGTGGTGGTGCTGACGGCGACGATCTTTTCGCTGCTGGGTTTTATCAATGCGGTGTTTGCGCGCAACTTTGATGATATTTCGATTATTCCGACGTTTGTGCTGACGCCTCTGACTTACCTCGGCGGGGTGTTTTACTCGATTACGTTGCTGCCGCCGTTTTGGCAGACGGTGTCGTTGGCTAACCCGGTGTTGCATATGGTTAACGCGTTCCGTTACGGCATTCTTGGGGTTTCGGACATTAAGATCAGTGTCGCGATTACCTTTATGTTGGTGGCGACTGTGGCGCTTTATATTGGCTGCGCGAGATTGTTGGTTAGTGGGCGGGGGATGCGTACCTAGGTTCTTTGGTTTGTGTACATATCCGGTTTTGTGGTGATGGCGGCTAATGGTTACGCTTTTACAACACGGCGACCTGCGTCCCCTGTAGGAGCTGGCTTGCCAGCGAAGGTCGTCAACGATGACGCGTTCCGACAGGATAAACGTGGCACATTCGAATGCTTCGCTGGCAAGCCAGCTCCTACAGTAACCGTGTCATCCCCCAATCCCCTGTAGGAGCTGGCTCGCCAGCGAAGGTCGTTAAAGATGACGCGTTCCAACAGGATAAACATGGCGCATTCGAATGCTTCGCTGGCTAGCCAGCTCCTACAGTAACCGTGTCATCCCCCAATCCCCTGTAGGAGCTGGCTTGCCAGCGAAGGTCGTCAACGATGACGCGTTCCAACAGGATAAACGTGGCACATTCGAATGCTTCGCTGGCAAGCCAGCTCCTACAGGGGAGGGTGGTTTTTAAAAGCGAAACCGTCAGCCGCCGCAACCTCAGCAACGGATATACCCCCAATCAAAAAGCAAAAAAAAGGCCTCCCACCACGGAGGCCTTTCCACATTCACAACATCCGCTTTTTCTTGCGCCGAGCCCACTGCCGCCCAACCCACCACCGCCAATACAGCATGGTCAAACAATAGGCCAATGCCCCGAGCACCAACCCCGTCACCACCGAGCCAAGCAAAAACGGCTGCCACAACGTAGAGAGTTCACCACTGATCCATTCCCAGGTCAGTTCGTCAGGCAAATGACGAGCAGGAACATCCATCAACCAGGCACCCGTCTGATAGGTACAAAAGAACACCGCCGGCATGGTAATCGGGTTAGTCAGCCAGACCAGACTCACCGCTATCGGCATATTGCCACGCACCAAAATCGCCAGGATGGCCGCCACCAGCATCTGCAACGGAATCGGCAGGAAAGCCGCGAACAACCCCACCGCCATGGCCCGCGCGACGGAGTGCCGGTTGAGGTGCCAGAGGTTCGGGTCATGCAGCAGGGTGCCGAGAAAGCGTAAGGATTTGTGTTCCCTGATGCTCGTCGGGTCTGGCATGTAACGTTTGAATAAGCGCCGGGGCATAAGGCTTCTCGGTCGGTTAAGGCGGCAAGTATGTCTGGATTCTATGAGTCGCCCATTCAGACTTTGTGACAATTGATATCCACGGTCGTGCGGCGGCCCGGCTATGCCTAGGGAAGGAACTCTCAAGGACGGGCTTATGCGCACAGGGATGATGGCGCTGGCGCTGGGGTTGCTGGCCCTGCGTTTTTTACCGGTTTTACCACCGGTCTGGTTGTGGCTGTTGTTGCCGGTAGTGGGTTTGATGATGCTGCCGTTCAGGACTTACCCGGTGGCGTTCTTCCTGTTCGGTCTCAGTTGGGCGTGCGCGAATGCGCAGTGGGCGCTGGATGATCGCCTGCCAAAAAGCCTGGATGGCGAAACCCGTTGGATCGAAGGCCGGGTAACGGGATTGCCGCAGAACAATGAAGATGTCGTGCGTTTCGAATTGGCGGACGCCCGGTCGCGACACACCAGGGTGCCGCAACTGATACGCCTGGCCTGGTACGACGGGCCACCCGTGAACAGCGGCGAATATTGGCGACTGGCGGTCAAGTTGAAGCGTCCTGCCGGGCTGCTCAACCCTCATGCGTTCGATTACGACGCCTGGCTGCTGGCCCAACACATCGGCGCCACAGGTACGGTCAAGGATGGCGAGCGGCTGATGGAGGCCCGGTGGGCCTGGCGCGATGGTATCCGTCAGCGTTTGCAGGCCGTGGATGCCCAAGGACGAACAGGAGCGCTGACGGCGTTGGTGCTAGGGGACGGCGCCGGGCTGAGTCGTGAGGACTGGCAGGCTCTGCAAGACACCGGCACCGTGCACCTGTTGGTGATTTCCGGCCAGCACATCGGTTTGCTGGCAGGGCTGGTGTACCTGCTGATCGCCGGGCTGGCCCGTTACGGTCTGTGGCCAAACCTGCCCTGGCTACCGTGGGCGTGTAGCCTCGCATTCGCCGCGGCGCTCGGTTATGGGCTGCTGGCGGGCTTCGAAGTGCCGGTGCGTCGGGCCTGTGTGATGATCGGCCTGGTGCTGCTGTGGCGGCTGCGGTTTCGCCATCTCGGCGCCTGGTGGCCGCTGTTACTGGCGCTCGACAGCGTTTTGCTGCTCGACCCATTGGCGAGCCTGCAACCGGGTTTCTGGTTGTCGTTCGCGGCGGTAGCGGTGCTGATCTTCACCTTCGGCGGTCGCCTGGGACCCTGGCGATGGTGGCAAACCTGGACTCGCGCGCAATGGCTGATCGCGATCGGCCTGTGTCCAGTGTTGCTGGTGCTGGGGCTGCCGATCAGTCTCAGCGGGCCCTTGGTCAATCTGCTGGCGGTGCCGTGGATCAGTCTGGTGGTGTTGCCGCCGGCTTTGCTTGGGACTCTGCTGTTGCCAGTGCCTTATGTGGGCGAAAGTTTGCTGTGGCTGGCGGGAGGTTTGATCGACTGGCTGTTCAAATGCCTGGCGTTGATGGCCGGTCAGGTCCCCGCGTGGGTGCCGCCGGCCATCCCCATAGGGGTGTGGGCCCTCAGTACATTCGGTGCCTTTCTACTATTGCTGCCGCGCGGCGTGCCCATGCGCCCGTTGGGCTGGCCGATGCTGCTGTTACTGGTATTTGCGCCCAAGCAATCGTTGCCAGAAGGGGTTGCCGACATCTGGCAGCTGGATGTCGGTCAAGGATTGGCCATTCTGGTGCGCACCCGTCATCACACCCTGCTGTATGACACCGGACCGCGTTTCGGCGATTTCGACCTGGGCGAACGGGTGGTACTGCCATCGTTACGCAAACTGGGCGTGGACGGCCTCGACCTGATGCTGATCAGTCATGCCGACGCCGATCATGCTGGCGGCGCACGGGCCGTTGCCAATGGGCTGCCGGTGACGCGGGTTATCAGTGGCGATCCACTGGCATTGCCGGCCGAACTACACGCCGGGCCCTGTGAAAGTGGTCGGCAATGGATCTGGGACGATGTCCGGTTCCAGCTCTGGCAATGGCCGCTTGCCACCGATAGCAATCAAAAGTCCTGCGTCCTGCAGATCGAAGCCAATGGCGAGCGATTGCTGCTGACCGGTGACATCGACAGCGCAGCCGAACGAGCGCTGCTCGAAAGCCCATTGGCCATGACCACCGATTGGTTGCAGGCGCCGCACCATGGCAGTCGCAGTTCGTCATCCATGGCGCTGCTGGCCGGGTTGCAACCAAAAGCGGTGTTGATCTCCCGAGGCAACGGCAATTCCTTCGGACATCCCCATCCTACCGTCGTGGCACGCTATCGAAAGCGCGGCATGCTGATCCATGACAGCGCGGAGCAGGGTGCCATTCATCTGCAACTGGGACGTTTCCAACCGCCCCGGTCGATGCGTCAAGAACGGCGTTTCTGGCGCTCGCCGCAATAACCGCGAGCTATTAAACCCCGACCGGATGCGACATCACGGTCTTCGGTGCGCCCACCCCCTATGTTAGAGTGGCGCACTTTTTCGAGGGGACTGTCACTGTGTGGGAATTGGTTAAATCCGGCGGCTGGATGATGATTCCGATCATTCTGAGTTCCATCGCGGCAATGGCTATCGTTGCCGAGCGTCTCTGGACCCTGCGCGCCAGCCGTGTAACCCCGGAGCACTTGCTCGGTCAGGTCTGGGTCTGGATCAAGGACAAACAACTCAATAAAGACAAACTCAAGGAACTGCGCGCCAACTCCCCGTTGGGCGAGATCCTGGCTGCGGGCCTGGCTAACTCCAGGCACGGTCGCGAGATCATGAAAGAGTGCATCGAAGAGGCTGCCGCGCGGGTCATTCATGAGCTTGAGCGCTACATCAACGCCCTCGGCACCATTGCCGCCATGGCGCCGTTGCTGGGCCTGCTGGGTACGGTGCTGGGCATGATCGATATCTTCAGTTCGTTCATGGGCACTGGCATGACTACCAACGCCGCAGTGCTGGCCGGCGGTATTTCCAAAGCCTTGATCACCACGGCGTCGGGTCTGATCGTCGGTATCCCGTCGGTGTTCTTCCACCGTTTCCTGCAACGGCGAATCGATGAACTCGTCGTGGGCATGGAACAGGAAGCCATCAAGCTGGTTGAAGTGGTGCAGGGCGACCGCGACGTGGACCTGGCTGAGGGCCGAGCGTGAAATTCCGCCGCAAGCAACGGGAGAACGTGGACATCAACCTCGTGTCGCTGATCGACGTGGTGTTTGTCCTGCTGCTGTTTTTCGTGGTGACCACCACCTTTACCCGGGAAACCCAGTTGCGCGTCGAACTGCCGGAAGCAGCGAGCGGTTCGCCTGCCGAAGACCAGCAGGCCAAGCATCTGGACGTCGCCATCAGTGCCGAGGGCGTGTTCTCGGTGAACAATCAGCTATTGCCCAAGAACGATCTGGCGACCCTGATGGATGCGCTGCAAAAGGAATCGAGCGGTGACACCAACCTGCCGCTGTCCATCAGCGCCGATGGCAAGACCCAGCATCAGTCCGTCATCACCGCCATGGATGCCGCCGGCAAGCTCGGCTTCAGCCATCTGCGCATGACCACTGTCGAAGCGGCGCCGCCGACGCCCTGATGGCCATGTCTGATCGCTTGCTCGCCGCGTGGTATCAAGGTCATCCGGCCTTGAAGCTGTTGCAGCCGCTGGAGTGGTTGTATCGGCGCGTGGTCGTGAACAAGCGCAAGCGTTTTCTGGCGGGTGAGGGCGAGATCTATCAACCGCCGGTGCCGCTGATCGTGGTCGGTAATATCACCGTCGGTGGCACCGGCAAGACGCCGCTGATTCTGTGGATGATCCAGCATTGCCAGCGCAGCGGTTTGCGCGTCGGCGTGGTCAGCCGCGGTTACGGCGCCAAACCGCCGCAATTACCGTGGCGAGTCGAAGCCGATCAAAGTGCCGGGATCGCCGGCGATGAACCTTTGTTGATCGTCCAGCGCACCGGCGTGCCGTTGATGATCGACCCCGACCGCAGTCGCGCGGTCCAAGCCCTGCTGGCGAGTGAGCCGCTGGACCTGATCCTGTCCGACGACGGCATGCAGCATTACCGTCTGGCCCGGGACCTGGAGCTGGTGCTGATCGACGCCGCCCGAGGCCTGGGCAACCAGCGTTGCCTGCCGGCCGGGCCGTTGCGCGAACCGGTCGAGCGTCTGCAAAGTGTCGACGCGGTGCTCTATAACGGTGCCGCTGCCGATCGCGACGGTGGTTTTGCCTTCCAGTTGCAACCCACCGCACTGATCAACCTGCAAAGCGGCGAGCGGCGTCCCCTCGATCACTTTCCCCCAGGACAAGCCCTGCACGCCGTGGCCGGGATCGGCAATCCACAGCGTTTCTTCACGACCCTCGAAACGCTACACTGGCAGCCTGTCCCGCATGCGTTTGCCGACCACGCCGAGTACAGCGTCCAGGCCTTGAATTTCACACCGTCATTGCCATTGGTGATGACCGAAAAGGACGCGGTGAAGTGCCGTGCCTTCGCCGCCGCCGATTGGTGGTATCTGGCGGTCGATGCTGTGCCATCGCCGGCCTTCGTGGCCTGGTTCGATACGCAGCTGATGCGCCTGTTACCGGACCGTCTTTTGCCTTAAAACCGTTTTTATCCAGGGAATGCTCATGGACACCAAATTGCTCGACATCCTCGCTTGCCCGGTCTGCAAAGGCCCGCTCAAGCTCAGCGCCGACAAAACCGAGCTGATCAGTAAAGGCGCAGGTCTGGCGTACCCGATTCGCGATGGCATTCCGGTCATGCTCGAAACCGAAGCCCGCACCCTGACCACCGATGAGCGCCTGGATAAATGACCACACCTTTTACCGTTGTCATTCCATCGCGTTACGCCTCCACCCGCTTGCCGGGTAAACCGCTGCTGTTGATCGCCGGCAAGCCTATGGTCCAGCACGTCTGGGAACAGGCGAGCAAAAGCAGCGCCGAACGCATAGTGGTTGCCACTGACGATGCGCGCATCGCCGAGGCCTGCAAAGGCTTTGGCGCCGAAGTGGTGCTGACTCGTGAGGACCACAATTCCGGCACCGATCGCCTGGCCGAAGTCGCTGCGATTCTGGGCCTGGCGCCCGACGCGATTGTGGTCAACGTCCAGGGTGACGAGCCGTTGATCCCGCCGAGCGTGATCGATCAGGTCGCCGCCAACCTGGCCGCCCACACAGAAGCGCGCATGGCCACCCTGGCCGAGCCGATCGAAGACGTGGAAACCCTGTTCAACCCCAACGTGGTCAAGGTCGTCAGCGACCTCAATGGCCTGGCGCTGACCTTCAGTCGCGCGACGTTGCCGTGGGCGCGTGACGCCTTTGCCAAGAGTCGTGAGCAATTGCCGGAGGGCGTGCCGTACCGTCGCCACATCGGCATCTATGCCTACCGCGCCGGTTTCCTGCATGACTTCGTCAGCTGGGGCCCGTGCTGGCTGGAAAACACCGAATCCCTGGAACAACTGCGGGCCTTGTGGCACGGCGTGCGAATTCATGTCGCCGATGCACTGATCGCACCGCCAACGGGGGTCGACACCGTTGAAGACCTCGAGCGCGTTCGTCGCCTGCTGGAGGCCTGATGCGGGTTCTGTTCGTCTGCCTGGGCAACATCTGCCGTTCACCCACGGCCGAAGGCGTGCTGCGGCACAAACTGCGCGAAGCGGGGCTGGCCGATCAAATCGAAGTCGCCTCCGCCGGTACGGGTGACTGGCACATCGGCAAGGCGCCGGACAAGCGCAGTCAGGCTGCGGCCAGGCTACGCGGTTACGACCTGTCGGCCCAGCGCGCCCGGCAAGTGTCTCGTGCCGATTTCGCCACGTACGACCTGATCCTGGCGATGGACAACAGCAACCTGCGCAACCTCAAGGCCCTGCAACCGGCCAAGGGCAAGGCTGAACTGGACCTGTTCCTGCGTCGCTACCAGTCGGAAATCGACGAAGTCCCGGATCCGTATTACGACGGCGACCAGGGCTTTGAGCAGGTGCTCGACTTGATCGAGCGTGCCAGCGATCTGCTGGTGATCGAATTGAAGGGACGGTTATGAGTTTGCAGGTTCGACCGCAGGTTTCGCTCAAGCCGTTCAACAGCTTTGGCGTGGACGTCCAGGCCCGGTTGTTTGCCGAGGCCTACAGCGATGCCGACGTCCGCGAAGCCTTGGCGTATGCGGTGGAACACGATGTACCGCTGCTGGTGATTGGGGGCGGCAGCACCTTGCTGCTGACCGCCGATATCCAGTCGCTGGTGCTGCGCATGGCCACGCGCGGGATTCGCATCCTCAGCGATGACGGCAGCAACGTGGTGATCGAAGCCGAGGCCGGCGAGCCTTGGCATCCATTCGTGCAGCACACGCTGGCGCAGGGTTTGTCGGGGCTGGAAAACCTCAGCCTGATTCCCGGCACCGTCGGCGCCGCACCGATGCAAAACATCGGCGCCTATGGTGTCGAGATCAAAGACGTGTTCGCCGGCCTGACGGCGCTCGATCGCCAGACCGGCGAACTGCGCGACTTCACGTTGGCCGAGTGCAACTTCGCCTACCGCGACAGCCTGTTCAAACAGCAGCCGGGGCGTTGGTTGATCCTGCGCGTGCGGTTTGCCCTGGATCGTGCCGCGCACCTGCATCTGGAATACGGCCCGGTGCGTCAACGCCTGACCGAGCAAGGTATCGATCATCCGACCGCTACCGACGTCAGCCAGGCGATTTGCAGTATTCGCAACGAAAAGCTCCCGGACCCGGCGGTGCTGGGCAATGCCGGCAGCTTCTTCAAGAATCCGTTGGTGCCCGCAGCGCTGGTCGCCCGGCTCAAAGGTGAATACCCGGATCTGGTGGCTTATGCACAACCCGATGGGCAAATGAAACTGGCGGCGGGCTGGTTGATCGAGCGCGCGGGTTGGAAAGGTTTCCGTGAGGCCGATGCGGGTGTGCATAAATTGCAGGCACTGGTACTGGTCAATTACGGCGGCGCGACCGGGCTGCAATTGCTCGACCTGGCGCAGCGCATCCAGAAAGACATTTCAGAACGTTTCCATGTCGATCTGGAAATGGAGCCAAACCGGTATTGAGTCTAAGCTTTAAAGGCTGATTTCAAAGCCCTGCACAACTTCCATTGTGCAGGGCTTTTTTGTTAATGCTGGGTTAACTTAGCCACCTAACGATGCAAACGTTTGCTCCACCAAAGGCCCGATGCAGACGTCGCCGTCCGCATAAGAGAGCCCATCAGCCTGAGCGGATCTGCGTGATGCCAACCGCCAACCCACGGCGGCAGATTGCTCGACCCCATAACCGATAATATGCGGGCGTGCCCATGATTACCCTGAAGCTCAATGGTCAAGACCATCAACTCGACGTCACCGAGGATATGCCGCTGCTCTGGGCGATCCGCGACGTGGCCGGTTACAACGGCACCAAATTCGGCTGCGGCATGGGTCTGTGCGGCGCCTGCACCATCCATATCGAAGGCGCTCCGGCGCGCAGTTGCATCACGCCGATCGGCTCGGTGGTCGGCCAGAACGTCACCACCATCGATAACCTGCACGCCGACCCGGTCGGGCAAGTCGTCCAGCAAGCCTGGCTCGACACCGCCGTGGCCCAGTGCGGTTTTTGCCAGGGCGGGCAGATCATGTCCGCCACTGCGCTGCTCAAGACGAATCCGAACCCGAGCGACGAACAGATCGAAGAGGCGATGGTCGGCAATATTTGCCGGTGCGGCACCTACAACCGCATCAAGACCGCCATCCGCCAGGCATCCACTCACCTGAAGGAGGCCAA
The DNA here is from genome assembly GCF_001297125.1 of Pseudomonas sp. RIT-PI-q. Classification (GTDB taxonomy): domain Bacteria; phylum Pseudomonadota; class Gammaproteobacteria; order Pseudomonadales; family Pseudomonadaceae; genus Aquipseudomonas. Next base: position 141,585 of record NZ_LHPC01000051.1, on the reverse strand, counting down.
GGCATGAGCCCGTTACCGAATGATTTCGCCCTGAGCAACCTCAGTCGCCGTGGTTTCCTCAAAGGCGTGGGCGCCACCAGTGCGCTGGTGCTGGCCGCAAGCTGGGGCTGGCAGGATGCCTTCGCTGAAGAGAAAGAGAAGAAATTCGGTGCCGACGGCATGCCCCACGGCTGGATCGATGATCCGAAGGTGTACGTCAGCATCGCCGCTGACGGCAGTGTGACCGTGGTTTGCAACCGTTCGGAAATGGGCCAGGGCGTGCGCACCAGCCTGACCATGGTGGTGGCCGATGAGCTGGACGCCGACTGGGCAATGATGAAGGTGCAACAGGCGCCGGGCGACGAAGTGCGCTTCGGCAACCAGGATACTGACGGTTCGCGCAGCATGCGTCACTGGTACGAGCCGATGCGGCGTTGCGGCGCTGCCGCGCGGACCATGCTGGAACAAGCGGCTGCCGAGCAGTGGAAAGTGCCAGTCAGCGAGTGCCATGCGCAACTGCACAAAGTCATCCATAAACCGTCCGGTCGTGAACTCGGCTATGGCGCCTTGGCCGCTGCCGCAGGGGCTCTGCCAGTGCCGGCTCGCGACAGTCTGCGGCTCAAGCAACCGTCGGAATTCCGCTACATCGGCAAGGAAGGCACCAAGGCCATCGACGGGGCCGACATCGTCAATGGCCGCGCCATTTATGGTGCAGACGTGCACTTCGACGGTATGCTCTACGCCACCATTGCGCGCCCTGCGGTGTACGGTGGCAAGGTCAAATCCGTCGACTCCATCGCCGCCCTGAAAGTCCCTGGCGTGATCAAGGTCATCCAGATTGACAGCAGCCCGGTGCCGTCGGAGTTTCAACCGTTGGGTGGCGTGGCCGTGGTGGCCAGCAACACCTGGGCGGCGATCAAGGGCCGCGAGGCGTTGAAAATCGAGTGGGATGACGGCCCCAATGCCAGTTACGACTCGATCGCCTACCGCAAGGAAATTGAAGCCGCGTCGCTCAAACCCGGCAAAGTGGTGCGCAACACCGGCAATATCGAAGAGGCCATGGGCAGCGCCGACAGTACCCTGGAAGCGTCCTATTACCTGCCGCACCTGACGCAAGCGCCGATGGAACCAATGGTCGCCGTCGCCCGCTACAAGGACGGCGTGTGCGAAGCCTGGGCGCCGAGCCAAGCACCACAAGTCACCCGCACACGGATTGGCGAACGCCTCGGCATTCCGTTCGATAACGTCACTTTTAACGTCACCCTGCTAGGCGGTGGTTTCGGTCGCAAATCGAAACCGGACTTCATCATCGAAGCGGCCGTGCTCGCCAAGGAATTCCCCGGCAAGGCCGTGCGGGTGCAATGGACCCGTGAAGACGACATCCACTGCTCCTATTTCCACACCGTGTCGGCCGAATACCTGAAGGCCAGCCTGAACAAGGACGGCCTGCCTTCCGGCTGGTTGCACCGCACGGTGGCGCCGAGTATTACCGCGCTGTTCGCGCCGGGCATGAACCACGAGGCGGCTTTCGAGTTGGGCATGGGTTTCACCAACATGGCCTACGCGATTCCCAACGTGCGCCTGGAAAACCCGGAAGCGGCGGTCCACACCCGTGTCGGCTGGTATCGCTCGGTGTCGAACATTCCCCACGGTTTCGCCATTCAGAGCTTCGTCGACGAACTGGCGCACAAGGCCGGGCAGGATCCGCTCAAGTATCAGATCAAGCTGCTGGGCCCGGACCGTCAGATCGACCCGCGCACCTTGAGTGAAGAGTGGAACTACGGCGAGTCTCCCGAGCGTTATCCGATCGACACCGGCCGTTTGCGCACGGTGTTGGAAACCGCTGCCAAAGCCGCTGGTTGGGGCCGTGAATTGCCCAAGGGCCGAGGCTTGGGCCTGGCGGTGCATTACAGCTTCGTCACTTACGTGGCGGCGGTGATTGAAGTCGAAGTCAAAGACGACGGCACGTTGATTGTGCACAAGGCGGATATTGCGGTGGATTGCGGTCCGCAGATCAACCCCGAGCGGATTCGCGCGCAGTTCGAGGGCGCCTGTGTGATGGGCCTGGGCAACGCGGTGCTGGGGGAAATCAGCTTCAAGGACGGCAAGGTCCAGCAGGACAACTTCCACATGTACGAAGTGGCGCGCATGTCCCTGGCGCCGAAGGAAGTCGCGGTGCATCTGGTCACGCCGCCGGGCAACGTGCCATTGGGCGGTGTCGGTGAACCGGGCGTGCCGCCGATTGCACCTGCGCTGTGCAACGCGATCTTCGCCGCCACTGGCAAACGCATCCGCGCTCTGCCGGTCCGCTATCAGCTGCAGGGTTGGCAGAAGGCCCAGGCCTGATGGACAGCGTCGATCTGAATGTCCTGCGCAGCGTGCTGGAGTGGCGCCGCGCCGGTCAGCGAGTGGTGTTGTACAGCGTGGTCCAGACCTGGGGCACCGCGCCCCGGGCGCCTGGCGCGATGCTGGCCTTGCGCGAGGACGGCGTGGTGATTGGCTCGGTGTCCGGTGGGTGTGTCGAGGATGATTTGATTGCGCGGCTGCACGACGGGCGGATTCCGGCTGATGGGCCGCCGGTGCAGTTGATCACTTATGGGATTACCCGTGAGGAAGCCGCGCGCTTTGGTTTGCCCTGTGGCGGCACCTTGCGCCTGACCGAAGAGCGGGTTGGTGATCCGGCATGGCTCGACGAGTTGCTGAGGCGCTGCGAAGCGCATGAAATCGTCGCGCGTTCGCTGGATATTGTGACCGGCGAAGTGGTGTTGCAGCCGGCCAACAAGGCCGATGCACTGAGCTTTGACGGCAAAACCCTGCGCGCCATCTACGGGCCGCGCTGGCGGTTGTTGCTGATCGGCGCGGGGCAGTTGTCGCGGTATGTCGCCGAGATGGCGCGGTTGCTGGACTTCGAAGTGCTGATCTGCGATCCACGCACCGAGTTCGTCTATGGCTGGGAGGAGCAGCACGGCCGGTTTGTTTCCGGCATGCCCGACGAAGCGGTGTTGAGCATCCAGACCGACGAACGGACGGCCATCGTCGCGCTCACCCACGATCCACGACTGGATGACATGGCACTGCTCACGGCCCTGGACTCCAAGGCCTTTTATGTCGGTGCACTGGGTTCGCGGGTCAACAGCCTTAAGCGTCGGGATAACCTGGCTCAGCTAGGCTTGTCAGAAGAGGCCATCGAGCGGCTGCACGGCCCGATCGGCTTGCACATCGGCAGCCATACCCCGGCGGAAATCGCCTTGTCATTGCTGGCGGAAATCGTGGCAATCAAGAACGGCATAGAGCTGAAGCAGAAGAAGCCGTTGCAGGAGGCTGTATGAGTGAACCCATCGGCGTCATCGTGCTGGCGGCGGGGCAGGGCAGTCGTTTCCGGCAGGTGGCCGGTGCCGAAAAGGATAAGTTGCTGGCGGACTGTACTGGCCGTGATGGCGCGGTCCGTTCGGTGATCGAGCACGTGCTGGTGAACTTGCCGGCCTCGCTGGATAAACGCATTTTAGTGACCACCGAAGATCGCCCACAGGTGATCCGCATGGCCAAGGCCTATGGCTGCGAAATCGTGCTGATCGAATCAACCGGCATGGGTGACAGCATTGCGGCCGGGGTGGCTGCGTGTGCGCAGCTTGGCGGGTGGCTGATGGTGCTGGGGGATATGCCGTTTATCCTGCCGTCGAGTATCGAACAGGTGCTGGCGGGGATTGCTGATGACGTTATCAGCGTGCCGGTGCATGAGGGTGAGCTTGGGCATCCGGTGGGGTTTGGTCGCAGCTTCGGGCCGGGGTTGATGGCGTTATCCGGTGATCGTGGTGCCAAGTCGTTGTTTGCCTCGGCGAGGGTGGTTGAGGTGGCGGTGGATGATCTCGGGGTGTTGTGGGATGTGGATGTGCCTGAGAAGTTGGTGTTCGACTGATGGATCGCCATCGCGGGCAAGCCACGCTCCCACAGGTTTTGTGTCGTTCGCTGAATATGTGAACGACACAAAACCTGTGGGAGCGTGGCTTGCCCTCGATGAACGATAACGCGGTCCCGCTGCTTCGCCACAGACATAAAAAAAGCCCCGCCTGGGGTTACCAGGCGGGGCTTTTTAGTGGCCGATGGATCAGACGAGGGGTTTAGGCTCGTGCTCTTTTTCCAGGGCTTGCTCGTGTTGCTGTACCGCTTCCTGAACGGAGCGCGGCGCTTCGTCGATCACGGAGCTGACGGGTTCGGCAGCGACTTCAGCAGCCTCGACCACCTCAGCAACAACCGGTGCCGGTGCTTCAGCAACAACCGCTTCAACCGGAGCCGCAGCGGCAGCCAGTTCGGCTTCCTTCTGCAGACGCTCTTCTTCACGCTTGCGACGACGCACTTCACGCGGGTCGTTTGGCGCACGGCCACTTGGCGTCAGCGCGCTGACCGGGGCGGCTTCGACCACCGGTGCAACCACTTCGGCTACAACTGGGGCTTCAACTGCGGCTTCAACAACCGGTGCTTCAACCACTGGAGCCGGTTCGGCAGCCACAACCACTGTCTCGGAGACCATTGCTTGAGCAACCTCGGCTTCAGCAACAGGTGCTGGCGCTTCGGCGGCTACTGGCTCGGCAACCCAGTTGAACGCGGTTTGCTCTTCGCGAACTTCACGAACGGCTTCGGTCACGGTCTCGGATGAAGTTTCAGCAACCGATTCTGCGACAACCACGGGCTCAGCGGCAGCTTCAACGACAGGCTGTGCTTCACGAACCGGGGCCACTTCGATTTCCGGAGCGGCGGTGGCTTCTACCGCAGTGGTCGCTTCAACGACTGGCGCTTCGACTGGAGCAGTTTCCAGGGTGGCGGCAGTGGCGCGTTCAGCTTGCTCGTTGGCTTGTGCTTCAGCAGGCGCGCTGATCACGGAGCTGGCAACGGCTGCGGTAACCGCCAGGCCGGCGGCCAGGTCGGCAGTGCTTGGCGCTTCGTTGGCTTCGTTACCTTCGCCGGTTTCGGATTCTTCCGAACCTTCGATCACGTTGCCGTTGGCATCGCGTTGACGCTCGCGACGGTTGCTGCGACGACGCTGGCCACGAGAGCGGCGGCGTGGACGATCGCCCTCGGCGCCTTCCTGACCGTCTTCCTGCAATTGCTCTTCGCTGGTGGTCAGCTCTTCTTCGGCAACGGCGGCAGCCGCTTGCTCGGCGCGAGGTTGACGTTCTTCACGCGGTGGGCGTGGAGCGCGTTCTTCGCGTGGCTGACGGGCTGGACGCTCTTCAGCGGCAGCCGGAGTCGAAGTGGCAGCGGCGGCCGGAGCGGCATCCAGAGGTTCACGCAGTTCACGAACCGGACGCTCTTCACGATCGCCACGTGGCTTGCGATCTTCACGTGGAGCGCGCGGTGCACGTTCTTCACGAGGAGCACGTGGAGCGCGTTCTTCGCGAGCGACGACCGGAGCGGTCTCTTCGCGGACTTCGCGCGGGGCACGCTCTTCGCGTGGCTCACGTGGTGCGCGTTCTTCACGCGGTGCACGTTCCTCACGAGGCTTGCGCTCTTCATCGCGGCGACCGTTACGGTTGCGGCTCTGCTGACGACCGTTGCGACGCTCTTCATTGCGGGCCGGACGCTCGGTGGTAGCTGGCTTTTCAACCACAACCGGAGCGGCTGGCTCTTCCTTGGTCGCGAACAGGCTGACCAACGACTTCACCAGGCCTTTGAACAGGCTTGGCTCTGGCGCGGCGACCGGTGCAGCAACAGGTGCGGCGACGACTTCGGTCGGCACCGGCGCGTTGGCGCGGGCCGGAGCGGTCTTGACCGCGGCTTCCTGGCGAACCAGGGTGCGGGTCGCAGCGGCTGGCTGGACTTCTTCGACTTCGGCAGCGGCAGCAGCGATTTCGTAGCTGGACTGGCCGACCGCAGCTTCCGGGCTGTCATCGCGCAAACGTTGCACTTCGAAGTGCGGCGTTTCGAGGTGATCGTTCGGCAGAATGACGATGCGGGCACGGGTGCGCAGTTCGATCTTGGTGATCGAGTTGCGTTTTTCGTTGAGCAGGAACGCCGCCACCGGAATCGGCACTTGGGCGCGAACTTCGGCGGTACGGTCTTTCAGGGCTTCTTCTTCGATCAGGCGCAGGATCGCCAGCGACAGCGATTCAACGTCGCGGATGATGCCGGTGCCGTTGCAACGAGGGCACACGATGCCGCTGCTTTCGCCGAGCGATGGACGCAGGCGCTGACGGGACATTTCCAGCAGGCCGAAGCGCGAGATGCGACCGACTTGCACGCGAGCGCGGTCGGCTTCCAGGCATTCGCGGACTTTCTCTTCCACGGCGCGCTGGTTCTTGGCAGGGGTCATGTCGATGAAGTCGATGACGATCAGGCCGCCGATGTCGCGCAAGCGCAACTGACGGGCGATTTCTTCGGCGGCTTCAAGGTTGGTCTGCAGGGCGGTTTCTTCGATGTCGCTGCCTTTGGTGGCGCGCGCCGAGTTGATGTCGATGGACACCAGGGCTTCGGTCGGATCGATGACGATGGAGCCGCCGGAAGGCAGTTCAACGACGCGCTGGAAAGCGGTCTCGATCTGGCTTTCGATCTGGAAACGGTTGAACAGCGGAACGCTGTCTTCGTACAGCTTGATCTTGCTGGCGTACTGCGGCATCACCTGGCGGATGAAGGTCAGGGCTTCGTCCTGGGCTTCAACGCTGTCGATCAGCACTTCGCCGATGTCCTGGCGCAGGTAATCGCGGATGGCGCGGATGATCACGTTGCTTTCCTGGTAGATCAGGAAAGGCGCGGAGCGATCCAGCGAGGCTTCTTTGATAGCGGTCCAGAGTTGCAGCAGGTAATCGAGGTCCCACTGCATTTCTTCGCTGCTGCGGCCAAGGCCGGCCGTGCGAACGATCAGACCCATGTCAGCCGGGGCAACCAGGCCGTTCAGGGCTTCACGCAGTTCGTTGCGCTCTTCACCTTCGATGCGACGGGAGATACCGCCGGCACGCGGGTTGTTCGGCATCAGGACCAGGTAACGACCAGCCAGGCTGATGAAGGTGGTCAGGGCTGCGCCCTTGTTGCCACGTTCTTCTTTTTCGACCTGAACGATGACTTCCTGGCCTTCGCTCAGGACGTCCTTGATGTTGACGCGGCCTTCGGGGGCTTTCTTGAAGTATTCGCGGGAGATTTCTTTGAGGGGCAGGAAGCCGTGGCGCTCAGAGCCGAAATCGACAAAGGCAGCCTCAAGGCTTGGTTCGATGCGAGTAATCCGGCCTTTATAGATGTTGGCCTTTTTCTGCTCGCGTGCACCGGATTCGATGTCCAGGTCATAGAGGCGCTGGCCATCTACCAGTGCAACACGCAACTCTTCGGGTTGAGTTGCGTTAATCAGCATTCTTTTCATGTAGTACCGTCGGTTTCCGGGCTGCCGGAAACGGCGTTCGGCACACACGACTTCTCATGGTCGGTGTCAGGTGCGTCAGGAGTGGTTGGACACTCCAGTGTCTAGCGATGTCCGGCCAATGTGGGCCGGCGTCGCGACGTACGCGTCCTGCTTGCTGTGGCTACTTAAGCACTCAGTCAGGAGGAGGAATCAACCGGCGACTGTGGACGAGATGAAGCGTCTAAATATAAGCCTAGTGCTACACAGTCCGACGGTTGTGCATCTCCACCCTACACGTATCCCTGATAATTCGGGTGCTGCCGCGCGCAGAATCCGCAGCGGGTTGGCATTTACCGTGAGCTCCGAAAGGGGAGGTCACGCATCATGGCTAATTTAGGCGTTGTTTCCGAAGCGTTCGCTCGGGGTTGTTCGTAGCTGACTGCACTTTGTGAACTGGCCGTGAATATTTGCTCGGAAGGCGAGTGAAAACTCTGCTTTGCGGCATGATTCAGGCCTCATGTCACCTGCGCTCGTTACAGCTGCAAACTCTACCGTTACGTAGCGAAAGCCCCGTAGGACGGCCTCACGTCCTCGTGAATTGCGTTGGTCAGGGCCGGTTTTTGACCGTTAGTCCGCTGTCCAGGCCACTTTTGGCGGCGTTCGCGACTATAGCAGCAATGATTAAGTGCTTCAATTCCATAAAAAATTGTTATCATCCGCACCATGACGACTACTGCCCCTTCGACCCCAGCCGTACAACTGCTGGAGGTCTCGCCGGAATATGCCGGCCAACGTATTGATAACTTCCTTCTCGCTCGGCTCAAAGGCGTGCCCAAGACCTTGATTTACCGCATTTTGCGCAAAGGCGAAGTGCGAGTGAACAAAGGCCGGATCAAGCCCGAATACAAGCTGCAGGCGGGCGATATCGTGCGCGTGCCGCCGGTTCGCGTGCCTGAGCGCGACGAGCCCGTGCCGCTGGCACAAGGCCTGCTCCAGCGTCTCGAAGCCTCGATTGTCTTCGAGGACAAGGCGCTGATCGTGATCAACAAGCCTTGCGGCATCGCGGTTCACGGCGGCAGCGGCCTGACTTACGGCGTGATCGAAGCCTTTCGTCAGTTGCGTCCCGATTGCAAGGAGCTCGAACTGGTTCACCGTCTCGACCGTGATACCTCGGGCCTGTTGATGATCGCCAAGAAGCGCAGCATGTTGCGCCACTTGCACACGGCATTGCGCGGCGATGGCGTCGATAAGCGCTACATGGCGCTGGTTCGTGGTAACTGGGCGGCGTCGATCAAGCAAGTCCGTGCGTCGCTGGGCAAGAGCAATCTGCGCTCCGGCGAGCGCATGGTCGAGGTCGACGAGGAGGAGGGCAAAGAGTCTGTGACCGTGTTCAAGGTCCTGCGCCGTTTCGGCGACTTTGCCACCCTGATCGAAGCCAAGCCGATCACCGGCCGGACTCACCAGATCCGCGTCCACACCTTGCATGCCGGGCATTGCATTGCCGGCGACACCAAGTACGGCGATGAAGGCTTCAGTAAAGAAATTCGTGACCTGGGTGGAAAGCGCCTGTTCCTGCACGCCTACATGCTGACGGTGCCACTGCCCGATGGCAGCGAGTTGAAGTTGCAGGCGCCTGTCGACGAGATGTGGGCCAAGACCGTGGAGCGCCTGAGTGCACCCCTCTGATTACAAACTGCTGATTTTCGATTGGGACGGCACGCTCGCTGATTCCATTGGTCGGATTGTCGAGGCGATGCACGTCGCCTCCGAGCGCTCCGGGTTTGAGTTGCGCGATGATTTTGCCGTCAAGGGCATTATTGGCCTGGGGCTGCCGGAAGCGATTCGCACGTTGTACCCGGAGATTGGCGATACCGAGCTGATCGCTTTTCGCGAACACTACGCCGATCACTACATCGCTTCGGAAGCCGTGCCTTCGCCGTTGTTTGAGGGGGTGGTCGAGTCGATGGAGGCATTCCGCGCCGAGGGTTATCGCTTGGCAGTGGCAACCGGCAAGGCCCGTCGTGGGCTGGACCGGGTGCTGAAGTCTCATGGTTGGGAAGATTACTTCGACATCACCCGTGCGGCTGACGAAACCGCCAGCAAACCCCATCCGCTGATGCTGGAGCAGATTCTCGCCCATTGCGAGGTTCGTCCGGAGCAGGCATTGATGGTCGGCGATTCGTCCTTCGACTTGCAGATGGCGCGCAACGCCGGCATGAATTCGGTGGCGGTCAGCTACGGCGCGCAATCCATCGAGGCGCTGAAGCTGTTCGAGCCGGCACTGGCGATTGACCGTTTTTCAGAATTGCATGCCTGGCTGAGTCAGCGGGCTTAATAGGTTTTTGCTGGGGTAGATGTCATGACCGACGAATGGAAAGCGCCCGCCAAGGCGAGCGCAGAGAGCGGTGACGAGAAAAGCTGGAAGCTGCTGGAAAAGACCCTGCTCGCCAGTGTGCAGGAGCAGCGCCGGTCCCGTCGTTGGGGGATTTTCTTCAAGCTACTGACCTTTGTGTACCTGTTTGGCGCGCTGGTCCTGTTCACGCCGCTGATAGACATGGAAAAAGCCGCCACACGCAGTGCCAACTACACGGCGCTGATCGACGTGACGGGCATGATCGCCGACAAGGAGCCTGCCAGCGCCGATAACATCGTCGGCAGCCTGCGTGCGGCTTTCGAGGACGAGAAGGTCAAGGGCATCATCCTGCGCATCAACAGCCCGGGTGGTAGTCCGGTGCAGTCGGGTTACGTCTATGACGAAATCCGCCGTTTGCGCGGCTTGCATCCGGACACCAAGATTTACGCGGTGATCTCTGACCTGGGCGCTTCCGGCGCTTATTACATCGCCAGTGCGGCGGACCAGATCTACGCCGACAAGGCGAGCCTGGTGGGTTCCATTGGTGTGACGGCGGCCGGCTACGGTTTTGTCGGCACCATGGAGAAGCTGGGCGTCGAGCGTCGCACGTACACCTCCGGGGAGCACAAGACCTTCCTTGATCCGTTCCAGCCGCAGAAGCCTGAGGAAACTCAGTTCTGGCAGAGCGTGCTTGATACCACTCATCAGCAGTTCATCAACAGCGTGAAGCAGGGTCGTGGCGATCGCCTCAAGGACAAGGAACATCCAGAGCTGTTTTCCGGGCTGGTCTGGAATGGTGAGCAGGCGCTGCCGCTGGGGCTGATCGATGGCCTGGGCAATGCAAGTTCGGTGGCGCGTGATGTGATTGGCGAGAAAGAGCTGGTGGATTTTACGGTTCAGGAATCGCCGTTTGATCGCTTTTCGAAGAAGCTCGGTGCCAGTGTGGCTGCGCAGTTGGCGATGTGGATGGGGTTCAACGGTCCATCGCTGCGCTGATTCTTTTGCGATGCTAAAAAAGCCGGCCCAAGTGGCCGGTTTTTTCGTCTGTGCACGGTCTCTGTAGCAGCTGGCGAAGCCTGCGTTCGAGTGCGCAGCGCTCGCCAATCCGTAGGACGCAGTTTGCCTGAAAGGTTGCGGTGAATGGTTTGGCGAGCGCTGCGCACTCGAACGCAGGCTTCGCCAGCTGCTACATAAGTGTGGTGTTCAGGGGATTTGCACGCCTTCGTTGAGCAGCATGTCAATCAGACGAATCAACGGCAGACCGACCAGGCTGGTAGCGTCAGGCCCTTCAGTGCGCTGAAACAAGCTCACCCCCAAACCCTCCGCCTTAAAGCTGCCAGCGCAGTCATAGGGCTGCTCCGCGCGCAGATAACGTTCAATGCGCGCCTGATCGAACTCGCGCATATGCACCGTGAACGGCACGCAATCCACCTGACACTCTCCCGTCTGACTGTTCAGCAACGCCAAACCCGTCAAAAACGTCACACTGGCGCCACTGGCCGCCATCAACTGCTCGCGCGCCTTTTCAAATGTGTGCGGCTTGCCAATAATCCGCTCACCGAGCACCGCGACCTGGTCGGAACCAATAATCAGATGAGCGGCATGACTGCCAGCCAGTGCCCGGGCTTTCCCCTCGGCGAGGCGCTTTACCAGCTCGATCGCGGACTCCCCCGGACGATGGCTTTCGTCGATATCCGGCGAGCTGCACGTGAACGGCAGCTGCAAGCGGGCCAGCAATTCCCGACGGTAAACCGAGCTAGAAGCGAGTAATAAAGGCAGCATGCGCATCTCCAGAAGACAGGCGCGAATTCTAGCGGAGGCTTGCAAGTGACGGACAGGGCTGAATTTCCTTTGACATGGCTGGGTGCATCCCTATAATGCTGCGCCTATGTTGAATGACCCGATTCCACCTCACGTTGACCCGCGCAAATTGGCTGATCGTGGCACCACCCTTCAAGGTGAACTGCTGCTGGCCGATTTGGAGAGACTCTGCGACCCGCTTTCCGACACTGTCGGTACGGTGCAGGCTAAATTCGTTTTTGAACGAGATGAACGTAAGTCTGTGGTAATCCACAGCTTTATCGACACCGAGGTCAAAATGGTTTGCCAGCGTTGTCTTGAGCTGGTCACCCTGCCGATCCATAGCGAATGCAGTTATGCTGTGGTGAAGGAGGGTGCGAATACCCAGTCGTTGCCGAAAGGTTATGACGTGCTGGAACTGGGCGAAGATCCATTGGATCTGCAGTCACTGATCGAGGAGGAGCTTCTGCTCGCCTTGCCCATTGTGCCTGCTCATCATCCGGAAGAATGCCAGCAGCCGGCGGGTCTCGATGAGCCCGAACCGAGCGAGGACGAGGTAACGCGGTCCAACCCGTTCAGTGTATTGGCGCAGTTAAAGCGTGACCCAAACGTTTAGGAGTTAATCAATTATGGCTGTTCAGCAGAACAAAAAATCCCGCTCTGCCCGTGACATGCGCCGTTCGCACGACGCTCTCGAGGCTAGCACCCTGTCTGTAGAAAAAACCACCGGTGAAGTTCACCTGCGTCACCACGTATCGCCAGAAGGCGTATACCGTGGTCGTAAAGTGATCGACAAGGGCGCTGACGAGTAATCCTTGTCTGCTCAAGTCATCGCGATTGACGCAATGGGCGGGGACTTCGGTCCCCGCAGCATTGTTCAGGCCAGCCTTGCTTGCCTGTCTGCTACGCCCTCGTTGCACCTGACCCTCGTCGGTCAACCCTCACTTCTTGAAGAATTGCTCTCTGGCCAATCGGCTATGGATCGCGCGCGCCTGTCGATTGTCCCGGCGTCCGAAGTCATTACGATGGACGAGAAGCCTGCCCAGGCGCTGCGCGGCAAGCCGGATTCATCGATGCGCGTGGCGCTTGAATTGCTGCGTGACGGCAAGGTCCAGGCCTGTGTCAGCGCCGGCAATACCGGCGCGCTGATGGCCTTGTCACGGTTTGTGCTCAAGACCTTGCCGGGTATCGATCGACCAGCCATGGTCGCGGCGATTCCGACGCAGAAGGGTTACTGCCAGTTGCTCGATCTGGGCGCCAATGTCGATTGCAGCGCTGAACATCTGTTGCAGTTCGCGGTGATGGGCTCGGTGGCGGCGGAAACCCTGGGTATCGTGCGTCCACGTGTGGCGCTGCTGAACATCGGCACCGAAGACATCAAGGGCAATCAACAGGTCAAGCTCGCTGCAACCTTGTTGCAACGAGCCCGTGGTATCAACTACATCGGTTTTGTCGAAGGTGATGGTTTGTACCGTGGCGAAGCGGATGTGGTGGTGTGTGACGGATTTGTCGGCAATATCCTGCTCAAGTCCAGCGAAGGCCTGGCCACCATGATTGCCGGGCGCATCGAAGCCTTGTTCAGGAAAAACCTCGCGTCAAAAATGGTCGGTGCCCTGGCGCTGCCACTGATGAAGCGTCTGCAGGCAGACCTGGCGCCTGCGCGGCATAACGGCGCGAGTTTCCTTGGTTTGCAGGGGATTGTGGTGAAAAGCCACGGTTCGGCCGGGGTCCAGGGCTTTCAGAGTGCCATTTCCCGCGCACTGATCGAAATTCAGGAAAACCTGCCGGAGCGGATTCACGGTCGTCTGGAGGATTTGTTGCTTTAGGCGTTTTCGTCGGACAATGCTTAAATGTGACCGCTCAGTTCAATAGGCCATCCAACTGTCAGTTTCTTGCGTCCCCAAGCGGGGCGTCAAATTTTCCGACGACAAGATCATTAGGGGCTCGTTACATGTCTGCTTCCCTCGCATTCGTCTTTCCAGGACAGGGTTCGCAGTCCCTCGGCATGCTGGCCGAGTTGGGCGCACAACATCCTGTTGTCCTCGAAACATTCAAAGAAGCTTCCGATGCCCTCGGTTACGACCTGTGGGCACTGACCCAGCAAGGGCCGGAAGAGCAACTCAATCAAACCGATAAAACCCAGCCGGCCATTCTGACCGCCTCGATCGCCTTGTGGCGTCTGTGGCTGGCTGAAGGCGGCGCGCGTCCGGCTTATGTTGCCGGTCACAGCCTGGGCGAATACAGCGCCCTGGTAGCGGCGGGCAGTCTGAGCCTTGGCGATGCCGTCAAGCTGGTTGAGCGTCGTGGTCAGTTGATGCAGGAAGCCGTTCCGGCCGGGCAGGGCGGCATGGCCGCGATCCTCGGCCTGGAAGACGCTGACGTGCTGGCGGCCTGTGCCGAAGCGGCGCAAGGCGAAGTGGTAAGCGCGGTCAACTTCAACTCCCCGGGCCAAGTGGTTATCGCCGGTGCCAAGGCTGCGGTCGAGCGCGCCATTGAAGGCTGCAAGGCCCGTGGTGCCAAGCGCGCCATGCCGCTGCCGGTCAGCGTGCCGTCCCATTGCGAGCTGATGCGTCCGGCAGCCGAGCGTTTCGCCGAATCGATCGCTGCAATCGACTGGCAGGCGCCGCAGATTCCTGTTGTGCAGAACGTCAGCGCTGCTGTGCCGGCGGATCTGGAAATCCTCAAGCGCGATCTGCTTGAGCAGCTCTACAAGCCTGTACGCTGGGTCGAATCGGTCCAGGCGCTGGCCGCCAAGGGCGCGACTCAATTGGTCGAATGCGGTCCAGGCAAAGTGCTGGCTGGCCTGAACAAGCGCTGCGCCGAAGGCGTGTCGACATCCAACCTCAATACCCCAGACGCTTTCGCTGCCGCCCGCGCAGCGTTGGCCTGAATCAGGAGAAGCTTGCATGAGTCTGCAAGGTAAAGTTGCACTGGTCACCGGTGCGAGCCGCGGTATCGGCCAGGCTATTGCCCTGGAACTGGGTCGTCAGGGTGCCATCGTTGTTGGCACCGCTACGTCCGCCTCGGGTGCCGAGTGTATTGCCGCTACCCTGAAGGAAAACGGTATTCAAGGCACTGGCCTGGAACTCAATGTCACCAGCGACGAATCTGTCGCGGCGGTGCTGGCGAGCATCACGGCGCAGTTCGGAGCGCCGGCGATCCTGGTCAACAATGCCGGTATCACCCGCGATAATCTGATGATGCGGATGAAAGATGACGAATGGCATGACGTCGTCGATACCAACCTGAACAGTCTGTTCCGCCTGTCCAAGGGCGTTTTGCGCGGCATGACCAAAGCCCGTTGGGGACGAATTATCAGTATTGGCTCGGTTGTGGGTGCCATGGGCAACGCAGGCCAAGTAAACTACGCTGCCGCCAAGGCCGGTCTGGAAGGTTTCAGTCGTGCGCTGGCGCGTGAAGTCGGTTCGCGTTCGATTACGGTAAACTCGGTGGCCCCTGGGTTCATCGATACCGATATGACTCGCGAACTGCCCGAGACGCAGCGTGAAGGCTTGGTGACACAGATTCCGCTGGGTCGTCTGGGGCAAGCTCAAGAGATCGCGTCTGTGGTCGCTTTTCTTGCATCCGACGGTGCGGCTTACGTTACTGGGGCTACAATCCCGGTGAACGGCGGGATGTACATGAGTTAAATGTGACGGATTGCTTCAAAAAAATGTCATACGAGCTGTCTAAAATCCGTTATAAAGCTGCAATCTATTTTATAGGCAGAAGGCCGCAGGGTTTGAGGAGTGAAGCTTTCAGTTGAAAAACTGAAAAGTCTTTCTATACACTTACCCACTGGCCAGCTGCCTGAATTTGTCCATTAGGAGTGAAAACAAGGTATGAGCACCATCGAAGAGCGCGTCAAGAAAATCGTTGCTGAGCAACTGGGCGTTAAAGAAGAAGAAGTGGTCAACACTGCTTCCTTCGTCGAAGACCTGGGTGCCGACTCCCTTGACACCGTTGAGCTGGTGATGGCTCTGGAAGAGGAATTCGAGACCGAAATCCCTGACGAAGAAGCTGAGAAGATCACTACTGTACAAGCTGCAATCGACTACGTTACTAGCCACCAGGCGTAATAGTTTGTAATCGTTGCTCGCTGTCATGGAAAAACCGCACTGCCATCACGGCGTGCGGTTTTTTCTTTAGGCCTGATGCAAAGTCGTCATTTGAAAAAGGAGAGTGCTGTGTCGCGTAGACGCGTCGTAGTCACCGGTATGGGTATGTTGTCGCCACTGGGCACGGATGTGCCAAGCAGTTGGCAGGGCATTCTGGCTGGCCGCAGTGGCATTGGTCTGATCGAACACACCGACCTTTCTGCCTATTCCACCCGTTTTGGCGGCTCGGTAAAGGGCTTCAATGTCGAGGAATACCTGTCGGTCAAGGAAGCTCGCAAGCTCGACCTGTTCATTCAGTACGGTCTGGCCGCAGGGTTCCAGGCAGTACGCAACTCCGGTCTGGAAGTCACCGACGCCAACCGTGAGCGCATCGGCGTGGCCATGGGTTCGGGGATTGGCGGTCTGACCAATATCGAAGAAACCAGCCGCACGCTGCATGATTCCGGCCCACGACGGATCTCTCCGTTTTTCGTGCCTGGCTCGATCATCAATATGATTTCCGGTTTCCTGTCCATTCACTTGGGTGCACAGGGACCTAACTACGCCATCGCCACCGCGTGTACCACCGGTACACACTGCATCGGCATGGCGGCACGCAACATCATGTACGACGAAGCCGACGTGATGATCGCCGGCGGCGCCGAGATGGCGGCTTGCGGTCTGGGCATGGGTGGCTTCGGTGCCTCCCGCGCGCTGTCGACCCGCAACGACGAGCCGACCCGCGCCAGCCGTCCATGGGACAAGGGCCGTGATGGCTTCGTATTGTCTGATGGCGCCGGTGCGCTGGTTCTGGAAGAACTGGAACACGCCAAGGCCCGCGGCGCGACCATCTATGCCGAACTGATCGGCTTCGGCACCAGTGGCGACGCCTACCACATGACTTCGCCGCCAGCTGATGGCGCCGGTGCTGCACGCTGCATCACCAATGCCCTGCGCGACGCGAAGATCAATGGCGATCAAGTCCAGTACATCAACGCCCACGGCACTTCGACTTCCGCTGGCGACCTCGCTGAAGCCTGCGCGATCAAGTCGGTGTTTGGCGATCACGCCTACAAGCTGGCCGTCAGTTCGACCAAGTCCATGACCGGCCACCTGTTGGGTGCGGCAGGCGCGGTCGAGGCGATCTTCAGCGTGCTGGCGATCAACAGCCAGGTGGCGCCGCCGACCATCAACCTCGATGAGCCGGACGAAGGCTGCGACCTCGATTTCGTTCCGCACACTGCGCGCAACATGGATATCGATGTGGTGCTGTCCAACTCCTTCGGGTTTGGCGGTACTAACGGCTCGCTGGTGTTCCGCCGGTTCTCTGAGTGATGGACAGCTGGGTCGACGGTCAGCCGGCTGACGCTTTGTCGCTGAAGGATCGCGGCCTGGCTTATGGTGATGGTCTGTTCGAGACCATTGCCGTGCGGGGCGGGCAGCCGTTGTTGCTGGACCGGCACCTGTCGCGTCTGGCGGAGGGCTGTTTGCGCCTGTCGATCGCTGCCGATCACGAGCTGATCCGCAGCGAACTGCTGGCCTATGCCGCCGCATTGGGCGAGGGCGTGCTCAAGCTCATCCTCACTCGCGGTGATAGCTTGCGCGGTTACGCGCCCGATCCCTCGGCCCAGGCCCGGCGCATTTTGCAAGGCAATCCACCGGCGGCTTATCCTGCTGTGCATGCCGAGCAGGGCGTCCGCCTGTTCCCTTGTGCGACACGGCTTTCAAAACAGCCACTGCTCGCCGGCCTCAAGCACCTGAATCGTCTTGAACAAGTGATTGCCCGTTCCGAATGGCAAGACACCGAGCATGCAGAGGGCTTGATGCTTGATCAGGTCGGGCGCGTGATCGAAGGCGTGTTCAGCAATCTGTTCCTGGTCCGTGATGGCGTGTTGATTACGGCCAATCTCAAGCGCTGTGGCGTGGTCGGCGTGATGCGTGCCGAATTATTGTTTCAAGCCAAGTCGTTGGGGATTCCCACGCAAATCACCGATATCACCCTCGAACAGCTGCAATGGGCTGACGAAGTCTTTGTCTGCAACAGCGTGTATGGCGTTTGGCCGGTGCGCGCCTATGCAGCACTGAGCTGGCCGGTTGGGCCGCTCACCCGTAAACTCCAAACCATTGCCCGCGCGCTACTGGATGCTTGATACGTGAGACGTAAATTCTTGCTGCTGCTGGAAACCGGATTGGTTCTGGCGGGGCTGTGTTTGGGCGCTTCGGCCTGGAAAATCCATTCGGCGCTGGAACAGCCGCTGAACATCACCCAGGAAGAACTGCTGGAAGTGCCCAAGGGCACGACACCTACCCGTACCTTCTATCGACTCGAAGCCGATGGCGTCATCAAGGACGCTTTCTGGTTGCGCGTGTACTGGCGGTTCAACCTCGCCAAACAACCGTTGCACAAAGGCGAATACCGCATGCAGCCCGGCATGACGGTCGAGGGGCTGATCGACCTGTGGAAGCGCGGGGAAATCGTTCAGTACAGCCTGACCCTGGTCGAGGGCTGGAATTTCCATCAGGTCCGTGCGGCGTTGGCCAAGGATGAAAAACTCGATCAGACCCTGAACGGTTTGAGCGACAGCGAAGTGATGGACAAGCTCGGCCACAGCGGGATCTTTCCGGAAGGGCGATTCTTCCCTGACACGTACCGTTTCGTGCGCGGCATGTCCGACGTCGAGCTGCTGAAACTGGCCTACGACCGCCTCGACGAAGTCCTCGCCAAGGAATGGAGCCAGCGCGCCGCGGATGTGCCGTACACCGAACCCTATCAGGCGCTGATCATGGCCTCGCTGGTGGAGAAGGAAACGGGCGTGCCACAGGAGCGTGGGCAGATTGCCGGCGTGTTCGTGCGACGCATGGAAATGGGCATGCTGCTGCAGACCGATCCGACCGTGATCTACGGTCTCGGTGACCGTTACAACGGCAAGTTGACCCGCGCCCATCTCAAGGAAGCGACGCCTTACAACACTTATATGATTTCTGGCCTGCCGCCGACCCCGATTGCGATGGTCGGCCGCGAAGCAATCCATGCGGCGTTGAACCCGGTGGCGGGTAACAGCCTGTACTTCGTCGCACGCGGTGATGGCAGCCACGTGTTCTCCGATGATCTGGATGCGCATAACAATGCCGTGCGTGAGTTCCAGCTCAAGCGCCGCGCCGATTACCGCTCCAGCCCGGCACCGGCCACCGCGCCTGAGGCTACGAATGGGCAGGCACCGATTCCGGCTGCGTCGCCCGACACAGCCCCCGAGGCTTTGCCGCCAGTGACGCCGCTGGACCCGGTTCAGGAGTCGCCGCCAGTGCCGCCTCAAGAGGCGCCGCAAGCGCCTGCTCCAGAGCCTGCCCAAGAACCCGCTGCTGCACCCGCGCCCGAACCGGATGCAAACGCGCCGCAAAGCCCGCAATGATTCTGACTAAGGACTGCCTGTGACTGGCTTGTTTATTACCCTGGAAGGCCCGGAAGGCGCCGGCAAGAGCACCAATCGCGAATACCTGGCCGAGCGTCTGTGCGCCGCCGGTATCGAAGTGGTGCTGACCCGCGAGCCGGGTGGTACGCCGTTGGCCGAGCGAATCCGCGAAGTGCTGTTGGCGCCGGTCGACGAAGTCATGAACCCGGACACCGAATTGCTGCTGGTATTTGCCGCGCGAGCCCAGCACCTGGCCGAGGTGATCCGCCCGGCGCTGGCCCGTGGCGCGGTGGTGTTGTGCGATCGTTTTACCGATTCGACCTACGCGTATCAGGGCGGCGGTCGCGGCTTGTCGCTGGAGCGTATCGCTACGCTGGAAACCTTCGTCCAGGGCGACTTGCGCCCGGACCTGACTTTGATTTTCGATCTGCCGGTGGAAGTAGGCCTGGCCCGCGCCAGCGCGCGCGGTCGTCTGGATCGATTCGAACTCGAAGGCCGGACCTTTTTCGATGCGGTGCGCAGTGCCTTCCTCAAGCGCGCTGAAGCCGATCCGGCGCGTTATGTCCTGGTCGATGCCGCCCAACCGCTGGCGCAGGTTCAGCAGTCCCTGGATGCCTTGCTCCCGCGTCTGCTGGAGTTGACCCGTGGCTGAGGCCTATCCGTGGCAGGACGATCTCTGGCAGCAACTGGCGGGGCGTAAGCAGCATGCGCATGCGTACTTGCTCCATGGTCCGGCCGGTATCGGCAAGCGTGCATTGGCCGAGCGGCTGATGGCTCATTTACTGTGTCAGCGTCCGACCGCGCAAAATGCCTGCGGCGAGTGCAAATCCTGCCTGTTGCTCAAGGCTGGCAGTCACCCCGACAACTACATTCTGGAACCGGAAGAAGCCGACAAGGCGATCAAGGTCGATCAGGTTCGTGATCTGGTCAGCTTCGTGGTCCAGACCGCGCAGATGGGCGGGCGTAAAGTGGTGCTGATCGAGCCGACAGAGTCGATGAACGTCAACGCCGCCAACGCCTTGCTCAAAAGCCTGGAAGAACCGTCCGGCGATACGGTGCTGCTGTTGGTCAGCCACCAGACCAGCCGTTTGTTGCCGACCATCAAGAGCCGCTGCCAGCAGCAGGCGTGTCCGCTGCCCAGCGAGGCCATGAGCCTGACATGGCTGGCGCAGGCGTTGCCGGACTGTTCGGAAGAAGAGCGCGTCGAGTTGTTGACCCTGGCCGCCGGTTCGCCGCTGGCCGCGGTCAAGTTGCAGGCCCAGGGCGTGCGTGAACAGCGAGCACTGGTGGTTGATGGCGTGAAGAAGTTGCTCAAGCAGCAGCAATCGCCGACGCAACTGGCCGAAGGCTGGAATGCGATTCCGTTGTTGCTGCTGTTCGACTGGTTCTGCGACTGGTCGAGCCTTATCCTTCGCTATCAGTTGACCCAGGATGAAGAAGGACTTGGATTGACGGACATGCGCAAGGTGGTTCAGTACCTCGCGCAGAAAACCGCTCAGGACAAAGTGCTGAACATTCAGGACTGGATCCTCGCCCAGCGCCAGAAAGTCATGAGCAAAGCCAACCTCAATCGGGTGCTGTTGCTGGAAGCGCTGCTGGTGCAATGGGCATCCCTGCCTATCCACAAGTAAGTGTCTGCGCCTAGACTCTGAGCATCAGCAGTGGAGGTCAGCATGAATGAAGCCGTCAATCCGGGGCCGCGCAACGGTATTTTGTCCCTGACCATCAAGGACAAGTCCGTGCTTTATGCGGCCTACATGCCGTTCATCAAGAATGGCGGCCTGTTTATCCCGACCAACAAGAGCTACAAGTTGGGCGATGAGGTGTTCATGCTGCTGAACCTGATGGATGAATCGGAAAAGATCCCGGTCGCCGGCAAGGTCACCTGGATCACCCCCAAAGGCGCCCAGGGCAACCGGGCTGCCGGGGTCGGCGTGCAGTTCAACGCAGGCGACGACACCGCGCGCAGTCGAATCGAAACCCACCTGGCCGGAGCCCTGAAGTCCGACCGTCCCACTCATACGATGTAAGTTGCAGCCCTTTTTATGCTCGTAGATTCCCATTGCCACCTCGATCGCCTTGATCTCGCCGCCCACAACGGTTCCCTCGATGCTGCGCTGGATGCGGCCCGTCAGCGCGGCGTAGGGCACTTCTTGTGCATCGGCGTCAGCGTCGACAATGCCGCCGACGTCAAAGCCCTGGCTGAACGTTATGAAGACGTCGATTGTTCGGTCGGCGTGCATCCGCTGGATGTACAGGCGGACGCCGCGCCAGCGCTGGACTGGCTGTTGCAGGAGCTCAACCATCCACGTGTGGTGGCGATCGGTGAAACCGGTCTGGACTATCACTACGAACCGGAAGCGGCGGAGTTGCAGCAGGCTTCGTTTCGTCTGCACCTGCAAGCGGCGCAGCAGACCGGCAAGCCGGTGATCATCCACACCCGTGGCGCCCGCGCCGATACGTTGAACCTCCTGCGTGAAGCGGCGTTGCCCCAGGCCGGCGTACTGCATTGCTTCACCGAAGACTGGGAGATGGCCAAAGCCGCACTGGATATGGGGTATTACATTTCCCTGTCCGGTATTGTCACTTTTCGCAATGCCGACGCGTTGCGCGATGTCGCCAGCAAGGTGCCCGCTGATCGTCTGTTGGTGGAAACCGACTCTCCGTACCTGGCGCCGATCCCGTATCGCGGCAAGCCGAACCTGCCGCAGTACGTGCGCGAGGTTGCGGAATTTCTGGCAATGTTGCGAGGCGAGTCCTACGAGCGTTTTGCCGAGCAAACCACTGAAAACTTCAAGCGCCTGTTTCCGCTGGCGCACGTGAAAGGTTAAATCGCAGGCAAAAAAAACCCGGGTTCTGGGGGGTGAATCCGGGTTAAGACCATTAGGAGTAAAACAAAGGTACGCGGTCCGTTGGTACCTATATCGGCGCGACACTTGGGGGAGATGCCTCGCCGACAGTTCAAGTATTGATCAGTATTGCGCCGAGTCCAGTTTACCGGCCCCGGTTTTTAAACAATTTTGGAATACGGCCGCTTCGGAAGAGTTCTCATCAACCGGCGACCCTGTCCGAATTCATCAAGAAACACATATATGGTCGGATGATCCGTGCATTTTTGCGCAAGTTAGGCATAATACGCGGCTTCGAATTTTGACCCCTACAGACCTTTTCTTATGCATAAAGAACCTCGTAAGGTCCGTGAGTTTCGTCGCCGCGAGCAAGAAATTCTCGATACCGCGCTCAAGCTGTTCCTCGACCAAGGTGAAGACAGTGTCACCGTCGAGATGATTGCTGATGCCGTCGGTATCGGCAAAGGCACGATCTACAAGCACTTCAAATCCAAAGCCGAGATCTATCTGCGCCTGATGCTCGATTACGAGCGCGATTTGAACGAGCTGTTGCATTCGGCCGATGTCGACAAGGACAAGGAAGCGTTGTCCCGGGCCTATTTCGAATTCCGCATGCGCGACCCGCAACGCTATCGGTTGTTCGATCGCCTGGAAGAAAAGGTGGTCAAGGGCAACCAGGTGCCGGAGATGGTCGAGGAATTGCACAAGATCCGCGCCTCGAACTTCGAACGCCTGACCCTGCTCATCAAGGGCCGGATCAGCGAAGGCAAGCTCGAAGACGTGCCGCCGTACTTCCATTACTGCGCATCTTGGGCGCTGGTGCATGGCGCCGTGGCGCTGTATCACTCGCCATTCTGGAGCAATGTGCTGGAAGATCAGGAAGGCTTCTTCCAGTTCCTGATGGACATCGGCGTGCGCATGGGCAACAAGCGCAAGCGCGATACCGACACCCCCAGCAGCTGAACCATTCAGTTGCCTGATTGCGCCATTATTTCGCTACATGGCGCAGTACCGCAGGAATATACTCAGGCTTAGGTATTGCTAAAACTTGATTTGTGAGTCAAGTTTTAGCGGTCCGAAACTTCTTCTGCCGGAGTGATCCATGATCGTTGACCGTCAAGGCAGGCGTTTTCGCAATTTGCGAATCAGCCTGACCTCAGCCTGCAATTACGCGTGTACCTATTGCGTGCCCAACGGCAAGCGATTGGTGGCAGCGCAGGATGAATTGTCGGCCGAGGCCATGGCGCGTGGCGTGGCGTATCTGATCGAAGCCGCCGGCATCGAGCGCTTGCGTATCACCGGTGGTGAGCCACTGGTCAGCCCCAAACTCGAAGCCTTCATGACCGCCGTCGGGCAAATGGGCCTTGAAGACATCAGCCTGACCACCAATGGCCAGCTGCTGGCGAAGAAACTGCCACTGCTGGTAGACGCTGGCATTCGTCGCATCAACGTTTCCCTCGATACCCTGGATGCCGGCGCATTCCGCAGCATCGCCCGTGGCGGCGATCTGGCGACCGTGCTCGATGGCATGGACCAGGCCAGCGCGGCGGGCCTCAAGATCAAGGTCAACATGGTGCCGTTGCGCGGGCAGAACCTCGATCAGGTAATGCCGTTGCTCGATTACTGCCTGGAGCGCGGCTATGAGCTGCGTTTCATCGAGCTGATGCGCATGGGCCATCTGGCCAGCGACTCCAACGCGTTCTTGCAGCAGTTTGTCAGCCTCCAGCAATTGCTCAGCCTGATCGGCGAACGCTACGAGTACCTTCAGGCCGATGCGCCGGTCGATGCGACGGCGGTGCGGTACGAAATTCCGGGGCAGGGCCACTTCGGCGTGATTGCCAACGAAAGCGTGCCGTTCTGCCGCACCTGTTCGCGGTTGCGCCTGTCTTCCACGGGGTGGCTGCATGGCTGCCTGTCATCGAGTAATCGCCACTATGTTGGTGACCTGCTCGACAAACCGCGTCATCAGGCGTTGCCGGCCTTGCAGCGACTCTTGGTGAAAGCCCTGGGGGACAAGCAGGAAGTGGCGTTCTCTGGTGGTGCCACAGTTATGAAGATTATCGGCGGCTGATCGGGCCTCTTCGCGGGCAAGCCTCGCTCCTACAGGGGATTGTGCAAAACCTGTAGGAGCGAGGCTTGCCCGCGAAAGCAATCTGTCAGCCGCTGATGTTCCCTGAGCTGGCGCGGAAGCTGCATCCACTGGCCATTCGCCGGTTTTCCGTCACCGGCCTCTGGAGGATAGGATGCGTAGCCTGGTTTTGCTGCTGGCCGTTTTGGCGCTTGGTGGCTGCATGAATGTCAGCGATATGGCCGAAGGGACTCGCTACCACATGAGCGATGCGGGCCTGCTCGACCATAGCGACAGCCGCCGCGTGAACAACCTGCGCATTCAACCGGACTCGTTCGTCTACATCGCCCAGGGCGCCTTCATCCCGCCAGGCAGTGCCGGCTACCCTCGACCTAACGTGATTGCCGAAGTCGCCTTCGATGGCTTCGTCGAGTATTTCCCCATGGTCCGCCGCGCGCGTACGCCGGAAGGTCTTGATGAAGCCATGGGCGAAGCACGGGCCGCCGGGGCGCACTACCTTCTCTATACGCGTTTCGCCAAGTCCGACGACCGCATCGGCAACTCGGATGAGTGGCTGGATCAGGAAGCCGTGGATCGCCTCGGCATCGACAGTGGCGTCATTCAAATCATGTTGATCGAGACCAGCACCCAGTATTTGATTGATACTGCACGCATCAAGAGTCGTGGCGGTTTACTGACGTCCCCCGACAAAAAGCCAGAAGCCTGGGGGGCCCGCCGCTGGAACAATACGCGCGCAGCCTGCTGGGGCTCAGCGACCAATAATTCGACAGGAGAACGCCATGAGTGGCCCGCAAAAAGCCAACGACTTGTTGGGGCAAATCCCCAAAACCAAAGGCTTGCCGCCGGTCCACCTGTGGAACCCCGACTTCTGCGGCGACATCGACATGCGCATCGCCCGCGACGGCACCTGGTATTACCTGGGCACGCCGATCGGGCGCAAGCCGATGGTCAAGCTGTTCTCCACCATCATCCGCCGCGACGGCGATGATTACTTCCTCATTACCCCGGTCGAGAAAGTCGGCATCAAGGTCGACGACGCGCCGTTCGTGGCGATTGCCGTGGAAGTGGAGGGCGAGGGCGAAGCCCAGGTCTTGCGCTTCACTACCAACGTTGACGAAACCGCCGAGGCCGGCGCCGAACACCCGATTCGCGTGGTGATCGATCCGGTGACGCAAGAGCCCGCGCCATACGTGCATGTGCGCACCAACCTTGAAGCGCTGATCCACCGTAACGTGTTCTATCAACTGGTGGAGCTGGCGGTGAGTCGCGAGATCGACGGCGAGCGCTGGCTGGGCGTGTGGAGTGGCGGCGAGTTC
Source organism: Pseudomonas sp. RIT-PI-q (assembly GCF_001297125.1). Taxonomy (GTDB): domain Bacteria; phylum Pseudomonadota; class Gammaproteobacteria; order Pseudomonadales; family Pseudomonadaceae; genus Aquipseudomonas. Next base: position 116,368 of record NZ_LHPC01000051.1, on the reverse strand, counting down.
TTCCCCATCGGCCTGGAGCCATAACACACAACACTGTGGGAGCGGGCTTGCCCGCGATAGCGGCGTAACAGGCGACATTGATGTTGAATGTTAAGGCCTCATCGCGGGCAAGCCCGCTCCCACAGTGGACCTGTGTGTACTTCTGAAAATCAAATTGACACCCAATCGTATGATGATTAGCGTGGGCCTCCATAGCGAATGGCTTTGAGGTGTCCATGTCCAGCAGTTTTCATGCGTCGACGGTCGATTGGCTGGGCGGCTGGATTGCCGCAGGCCAAGTGAAGCCCGGAGAGACCCTCAAGGTCGAAGCTGACCTCGGCGAACAACTGGGTGTCAGCCGCACGGTCATCCGCGAAGCCATCAAAACCCTGGTCGCCAAAGGCATGCTCGAAGTCGGGCCAAAGGTCGGCACGCGAGTATTGCCGGTGCGGCGCTGGAACCTCTTCGATCCACAAGTCGTAGGCTGGTTGTCGCGCAGCGGCCTGCCGGAAAACTTCGTCGACGACCTGCTCGACCTGCGCCGCACCATCGAACCGATGGCCGTGCGCTGGGCGTGCGAGCGCGCTACCACCGAACAGGTGCACGCTATCCTTCAGGCCTATAACGCTCTGGAACGGGCAGTCGACAGCGGCGTCGATTACAACCGTGCCGACCAGTTTTTCCACGAGTGCATCCTCGCCGCCAGCCACAATCAATTCATCGAACAAATGGTCCCGGCCCTCGGCGCGCTGCTCGCGGTGTCGTTCGAAGTGTCCGCCGCCGACCCCGACGAACTGCGCCGCACCTTGCCGATTCACAAAGACATGGCCGACGCCATCGCCGCCCGGGATGCCGCGCGCGGTGTCTGGGCCTGCATGACCCTGATCGATAACGCTGACCTGGCCATCAAGCGTTTCTACCCACAAGTCATGGCCGACAAGGTAGGAGCCGGCTTGCCGGCGAAGGCGAGCTGAAGGACGCCATCGCCGGCAAGCCGGGCTCCTAGATAAAAAAAACAAGAACAACGCAGGAGGTTTCATGGACTGGACCGCAGTGACCGAACACCGTGCACGACTCGGCGAAGGCCCGTTCTGGGACGCGCCGACCCAGGCGCTGTACTGGGTCGACATCGCCGGCAAACAAGCGCTACGGCTGATCGGCGCCAACGTGCAGATCTGGCAGATGCCCGAGCACGTGTCCGCCTTCATTCCCTGCGAAAGCGGCGATGCGCTGGTGACCCTGAACAGCGGCGTGTACCGGCTAGACCTGGATTCCCCCGGCCTGGAACCGCGACTGACATTGCTCTGCGTCGCCGACCCGCAACCGGGCAATCGCGCCAACGAAGCGCGCTGCGATGCTCAGGGCCGGCTCTGGCTTGGCACCATGCAAAACAACATCGGTCCGCAGGGCGAAGACGTGCCCATCGTGCGCCGTTGCGGTGGCCTGTTTCGTATCGACCGCGATGCTCGCGTCACGCCGTTGCTCCGAGGCTTGGGCATTCCCAATACGTTGCTGTGGAGCGATGACGCCAGCACGGTGTATTTCGCCGACAGCCTCGACCGCACGATCTATCAGCATTTCATCCGCACTGACGGAAACCTCGACCCGGCCAAAGTCTGGTTCGGCCCTCATCAGCGCGGTGGTCCCGATGGCTCGGCAATGGATACCGAAGGTTTTATCTGGAACGCCCGCTGGGACGGCAGCTGCCTGCTCAGACTGGCGCCGGATGGCCGTGTCGATCGGATGATCGAACTGCCCGTCAGCCGTCCCACCAGTTGCGTGTTCGGCGATGAAGACCTGAAAACCCTGTACATCACCAGTGCCGCCAGCCCGCACAATCACCTATTGGACGGTGCCGTGTTATCGATTCGCGTCGATGTACCCGGAAAAACCTGTACTCGCTTCGCTGGATAAATCCCTAAATATGGGATGTAAAATTATATATTGAGATTATTGGCAGGCCGGGTTTATAGTCAGCCCCATCAGTGACACGCACTCACACTTAAAAAAACAAAACAGGTGAAGTGATGCAGCGATTTTCCAAACAGCTTTTTGGCCGGGCATCGACAGATGCCCGGCTTTTGTCGTGCCTTCGAAAAGGAGTCCTGATCCATGGCTGAACCTCTTTCCTTGCCACCGGTGCCCGAACCGCCGAAGGGCGAACGCCTGAGAAACAAGGTCGTCCTGCTGACCGGCGCCGCTCAAGGTATCGGCGAGGCGATCGTCGCGACCTTCGCTTCGCAGCAAGCCAAACTGGTCATCAGCGATATCCAGGGCGAGAAAGTCGAAAGCGTCGCGGCCCAGTGGCGGGACAAGGGCTTTGATGTCCAGGCGATCAAGGCCGACGTGTCCAACCAGCAAGACTTGCACGCCATGGCCAAGCTGGCCATCGAGCTTCATGGTCGGATCGACGTGCTGGTCAACTGCGCCGGGGTCAACGTGTTCCGTGATCCACTGCAAATGACTGAAGAAGACTGGCGCCGCTGCTTCGCCATCGATCTGGACGGCGCCTGGTACGGCTGCAAGGCGGTGCTGCCGCAGATGATCGAGCAGGGCATCGGCAGCATCATCAACATCGCCTCGACCCATTCCACTCACATCATTCCCGGTTGCTTCCCGTACCCGGTGGCCAAGCATGGTTTGCTCGGCCTGACCCGCGCGCTGGGCATCGAATATGCGCCCAAGGGCATTCGCGTCAACGCCATCGCGCCGGGCTACATCGAAACTCAACTGAACGTCGATTACTGGAACGGCTTTGCCGACCCTCACGTCGAGCGTCAGCGCGCCTTCGATCTGCATCCGCCACGGCGCATCGGTCAGCCGATCGAAGTGGCCATGACCGCGGTGTTCCTGGCCAGCGATGAAGCGCCGTTCATCAACGCGTCGTGCATCACCATCGATGGTGGTCGCTCGGTCATGTACCACGACTGAATAAAACGGGTTTCAGGCGAGAAGCTACGCTTGAAATCCAATCATCATACGATATGACTATTGGCTGCATGGTTTTGACGCTGCATCGATTTCTGAAACTCTCAAAAAAAATAACAAGGAGTCAGCTTATGAATCGTCGTCGTGGGATCCGTACCCTGTGCTGTGCCGCTTTGGCGGTCACCGCGGTCAGCCTGAGCAGCACGCTGCTGGCGGCCGAAGAAGTGAAGATCGGCTTTCTGGTCAAGCAAGCGGAAGAGCCCTGGTTCCAGACTGAATGGGCGTTCGCCGAAAAGGCGGGTAAAGAGAAGGGCTTCACCCTGATCAAGATCGCCGTGCCGGATGGCGAAAAAACCCTCTCGGCCATCGACAGCCTCGCCGCCAACGGTGCCAAGGGGTTCGTGATCTGCCCGCCGGACGTGTCCCTCGGCCCTGCGATCATGGCCAAGGCCAAGCTCAACGGTTTGAAAGTGATCGCGGTCGATGACCGCTTCGTCGATGCCAGCGGCAAGTTCATGGAAGACGTTCCGTACCTCGGCATGGCGGCGTTCGAAGTCGGCCAGAAACAAGGCAACGCCATGGCCACCGAAGCGAAAAAACGCGGTTGGGAATGGAAAGACACCTACGCGGTGATCAACACCTACAACGAACTCGACACCGGCAAGAAGCGCACCGACGGCTCGGCCAAAGCCCTGCAAGACGCCGGCATGCCGAAAGAGCACATTCTGTACTCGGCGCTGAAAACCCTCGACGTGCCGGGCAGCATGGACGCCACCAATTCGGCGCTGGTGAAACTGCCAGGCGCGGCAAAAAACCTGATCATCGGCGGCATGAACGACAACACCGTGCTGGGCGGCGTGCGCGCCACCGAAAGCGCCGGGTTCGCCGCGGCCAATGTGATCGGCATCGGCATCAATGGCACCGACGCCATCGGCGAACTGAAGAAAGCCAACAGCGGCTTCTACGGCTCGATGCTGCCGAGCCCGCACATCGAAGGCTACAACACCGCCAGCATGATGTACGAGTGGGTCACCACCGGCAAAGAGCCGGTGAAGTACACCGCCATGGACGACGTGACGCTGATCACGCGCGACAACTTCAAGCAGGAACTGGAAAAGATCGGCCTGTGGAACTGAGGCGCGGTTGATTTCATCGGCGGCCCTGGCAACGGGGCCGCCTGATCTTTGCGATGAGGTGGTTATGCAAGCGCAAACACACAGACAAGAACACCGCGGCGGCAGCTTGCGCTTCAACGGGATCGGCAAGACCTTTCCCGGCGTGAAGGCGCTGGACGGCATCAGCTTCGTCGCCCACCCGGGGCAGGTTCACGCGTTGATGGGCGAGAACGGTGCCGGCAAGTCGACGCTGCTGAAAATCCTCGGCGGCGCCTACACACCGAGCAGCGGCGACCTGCAGATCGGCGAACAAACGATGGTCTTCAAGTCCACCGCCGACAGCATCGCCAGCCGCGTTGCCGTGATCCATCAGGAGCTGCACCTGGTGCCGGAAATGACCGTGGCGGAGAACCTGTTCCTCGGTCATCTGCCGGCGAGTTTCGGCCTGATCAATCGCGGCGCATTGCGCCAGCAAGCGTTGGCCTGCCTCAAGGGCCTGGCCGATGAAATCGATCCGCAAGAGAAAGTCGGGCGCCTGTCCCTCGGCCAGCGCCAACTGGTGGAAATCGCCAAGGCGTTGTCTCGTGGCGCGCATGTGATTGCTTTTGATGAGCCGACCAGCAGCCTGTCGGCGCGGGAGATCGATCGCTTGATGGCGATCATCACTCGCCTGCGCGATGAGGGCAAAGTGGTGCTGTATGTCTCGCACCGCATGGAAGAAGTGTTCCGCATCTGCAACGCGGTGACGGTGTTCAAGGACGGCCGTTACGTGCGTACCTTCGAGGACATGAGCGAGCTGACCCACGATCAACTGGTCACCTGCATGGTCGGCCGCGACATCCAGGACATCTACGATTACCGCTCGCGCCAGCGGGGTGCGGTTGCGCTCAGGGTCGACGGTTTGCTCGGGCCGGGCTTGCGTGAGCCGGTGAGTTTCGACGCGCACAAAGGCGAGATTCTCGGGCTGTTCGGTCTGGTCGGCGCCGGGCGTACGGAGCTGTTGCGCATGCTCAGCGGACTGACGCGCAACACCGCCGGACGCCTCGAATTGCGTGGTCATGAACTGAAACTGCATTCACCTCGCGATGCGATCGCCGCCGGGATTCTGCTGTGCCCCGAAGACCGCAAGAAGGAGGGCATCCTGCCGCTCGCAAGCGTCGCCGAGAACATCAACATCAGCGCGCGCGGCGCCCATTCCACCTTCGGTTGCCTGTTGCGTGGCCTATGGGAAAAGGGCAACGCCGAGAAGCAGATCAAGGCGTTGAAAGTGAAGACGCCCAGCGCGGCGCAGAAAATCATGTACCTGTCCGGCGGCAATCAGCAGAAGGCCATTCTCGGTCGCTGGCTGTCGATGCCGATGAAAGTCCTGCTGCTCGACGAGCCCACTCGCGGCATCGACATCGGCGCCAAAGCCGAGATCTACCAGATCATCCACAACCTGGCCGAGAGCGGTATCGCGGTGATTGTGGTGTCCAGCGACCTGATGGAAGTGATGGGCATTTCCGACCGCATCCTGGTGCTCTGCGAAGGCGCGATGCGCGGCGAACTGTCCCGCGAACAGGCCAATGAATCCAACCTGCTGCAGCTGGCTTTGCCACGCCAACGCGCTGACGGCGTGGCGAACTGAGAGGTGACTATGACCATCCAAAACAACGCTCTGCCGACCCAGCGCAAACCGCTCGACCTGCGGCGCTTTCTCGATGACTGGGTGATGTTGCTGGCGGCTGTCGGGATCTTCGTCCTCTGCACCTTGCTGATCGACAACTTCCTTTCGCCGCTGAACATGCGTGGGCTGGGCCTGGCGATTTCCACCACGGGAATTGCCGCCTGCACCATGTTGTATTGCCTGGCGTCGGGGCATTTCGACTTGTCGGTGGGGTCGGTGATTGCCTGTGCCGGCGTGGTGGCGGCGGTGGTGATGCGCGACACCGACAGCGTGTTTCTCGGTGTCAGTGCGGCGCTGGTGATGGGGCTGATTGTCGGGCTGATCAACGGGATCGTGATTGCCAAGCTGCGGGTCAATGCGTTGATTACCACGCTGGCGACCATGCAGATCGTTCGCGGTCTGGCTTACATTTTTGCCAACGGCAAAGCGGTCGGTGTGTCTCAGGAGTCGTTCTTCGTCTTCGGCAACGGCCAGTTGTTCGGCGTGCCGGTGCCGATCCTGATCACCCTCGTGTGCTTCCTGTTTTTCGGCTGGCTGCTGAATTACACCACCTACGGGCGCAACACCATGGCCATCGGCGGTAACCAGGAAGCGGCGCTGCTGGCCGGGGTCAACGTTGACCGGACCAAGATCATCATCTTCGCCGTGCACGGGGTGATTGGCGCGTTGGCCGGGGTGATCCTGGCGTCGCGCATGACCTCGGGGCAGCCGATGATTGGTCAGGGTTTCGAACTGACAGTGATCTCGGCGTGCGTGCTGGGCGGGGTGTCGCTGAGCGGCGGGATCGGGATGATTCGGCATGTGATTGCCGGGGTGTTGATTCTGGCGATCATTGAGAATGCGATGAACCTGAAGAACATCGATACCTTTTATCAGTACGTGATTCGCGGTTCGATCTTGTTGCTGGCTGTGGTGATTGACCGGTTGAAACAACGCTAAGATTTTCGCTGATCTCGCGGACGCCATCGCGGGCAAGCCACGCTCCCACAGGTTACATGTCAATCGCATATACGTGAACGACACATAACCTGTGGGAGCGTGGCTTGCCCGCGATGGCGGTGTATTTGATTCACCCCTGCTATCACGAACAATCCCATCCTTCTGTCACTTCCCTTAAATATTCCTTGCTCGCCCCAACCCGTTTCGGTTATCACTTTGTACATGATTAGACAGGTACGATTTGACAAGAAACAACGGGTGGTCGACGAGCTCATCCGGCGCATCGAAACCGGCCTCATGGAGGACGGCTTTCTGTTGCCGGGTGAGCATCAGTTGGCTCAAGAATTCAAAGTCAGCCGAGGTACGCTGCGTGAAGCCCTGGCCGAGTTGAAACGGCGTCACTACATCGCGACGCAAAGCGGGGTCGGGTCCATCGTCACGTTCGACGGTGTGGTGCTCGATCAGCGCAGTGGCTGGGCCCAGGCCCTGGCGGACAGTGGCGCGTTTATCAATACCGAAGTGCTGCGGCTGGAGGCGGTAACCCGTCCGGACCTGCTGTCGCGTTTCGGCACCGACCAATTCATTACCCTCGATCGGCGCCGCCGTTCCACCGACGGCAAACTGGTTTCCCTCGAACGCTCATTGATGCCCGCCACCGGAGGCCTGGAAAGCCTGCCGCGCGTCGGCCTGATCGACAACTCCCTGACCATCACCCTGGCCGCCTACGGCTACATCGGCGAACGCGGCGATCAATGGATCGGCGCTGAACCCCTGAGCGCCGAAGACGCCGAACTGCTCGGCCGTCCGACCGGCACGGTGTTTCTCAAAGCCCTGCGCACCACTTACGACCGGCAGAACCGCTTCATGGAACAGGTCGAAAGCCTGCTCGACCCCGTGCACTTTCGCCTGCATTTGCAATTTGGATCGTCACAATGACCGCGCTCAATCGTGCCCTGGGCGCGTTCTACGGACTGGCCCTGGGCGACGCGCTGGGCATGCCGACTCAATCCCTGAGCCGCGCCGAGATCAAGTTGCGCTTCGGCGAGATCACCGATTTGCAAGACGCCGGCCCCGATCAACCGATCGCGGCCAACATGCCCAAAGGCTCGATCACCGACGACACCGAACAGGCGATCCTGGTCGGTCAGCTGCTGGTTGAAGGTGAAGGCCTCATCGAACCTTCGGTGCTCGCCCAGCGGCTGATCGAATGGGAAGCCGGGATGCAGGCCAAGGGCTCGCAGGATTTGCTCGGGCCTTCGACCAAACGGGCGATCGAGATGATCCTCGCCGGTCATTCGCCGGAAGAAGCGGGGCGCTATGGCACCACCAATGGGGCGGCGATGCGCATCACCCCGGTGGGGATTGCGGCGGACGTCGCCGATCCTGAACGCTTCATCAGCGCCGTGGTGCAAGCCTGCCAGGTTACCCATAACACCACGCTGGGGATTTCCAGCGCGGCGGCGGTGGCGGCAGTGGTCTCGGCCGGGATCAACGGCGTGGACCTGGGCGAGGCGTTGAACCTCGGCCAGCACATCGCCCAGCAAGCGGAAAGCCACGGCCATTGGGTTGCGGGTGGCCGCATCGCCTCGCGCATCAGCTGGGCGCGGACCCTCAGCGTCGACAGTGACAAAGGGATGCTCGCCGATTTGATGTACGACGTGATCGGCACGTCGGTGGCGTCGCAGGAATCGGTGGTGGTGGCGTTTGCCCTGGCCCAGCAAGTGGCCATTGGCGAAATCAATGCCTTCGAAGCGCTGTGCATGGCCGCCAGCCTGGGCGGCGACACGGATACCATCGCGGCGATTCTGGGTGCGATGCTGGGGGCCTGTCTCGGTCTAGAGAGTTGGCCAGTGGCGATGATTGAACAGGTTAAAGCCGTTAATGGCCTGGAGCTTGAACCCCTTGTGAAAGGACTCCTCACCCTCCGCTGAGGAACACAGCCCCCCTGTAGGAGCTGCCGAAGGCTGCGATCTTTTGATCTTGGCGGCCTTGACGCCGCTAAAAATCAAGATCAAAAGATCGCAGCCTTCGGCAGCTCCTACAGGGGCTTCGAATGCCGCCACATTGATTTATTGCCAACAACCACAACAATGGCAACAGGAGCATTTTTCATGAGTTCAACAAACGCCGGGCCAAGTGCCGGGCAACTGGAAACCCGAGGCATCGAACCGGTGCCGGAAGCCGAGTGCAACGGTCATCCGCTGCAACTGTTCTGGGTCTGGTTCGCCGCCAACATTTCCATCCTCGGCCTGCCGCTGGGCGCGACGCTGGTAGCCTTTCGCGGCCTGGCCATTTGGCAAGCGATCATCGTCGCGATCCTCGGCGCCGCCGGTTCCTTCGCGGTGGTCGGGATCATCTCCATCGCCGGCCGTCGTGGCCGCGCACCGAGCCTGACCCTGTCGCGAGCAATCTTTGGTGTGCGCGGCAATATCGGCCCGACCCTGGTCTCGCTGATGTCGCGCCTGGGCTGGGAAACCGTCAACACCACCACCGCCGCCTTCGTGTTGTTGTCGCTGTGCTCGATCCTGTTCGGCTCGCCGGTGGAAGCCAAAAGCGCACCTGTGTTGACGTTGGTCTTCATTGCGATTTTCGTGTTGCTGACGTTGTCGGTGTCCGGCCTCGGTCACGCCACCTTGCTGGTCATCCAGAAATGGGCGACGTACGTGTTCGGTGCGCTGAACATTCTGGTCGGCGGCTTCCTCTGCGCGACCATCGACTGGAGCGCCGTGTTCAACGCCACGCCGGCACCGCTGAGCGCCATGATCATCGGCGTCGGCACCATGGCCGCCGGCACCGGGATTGGCTGGGCCAACGCCGGTGCGGACATGTCGCGCTATCAGCACCGCAGCGTCAAGGCTGTGCGCCTGGTGGCCTCGGCGGCATTCGGTGCGGGCATTCCGCTGGTGCTGCTGATCACCCTCGGCGGCCTGCTGTCGGTGGGCAACAACGACCTCGCTTCGGCGACTGACCCGATCATCGCGATCCGCGACATGCTGCCGACCTGGATGGCCGTGCCGTACCTGATCACCGCGTTCGGCGGGCTGCTGCTGTCGAACAACCTGTCGGTGTACTCCGCCGGTTTGACCACGCTGACCCTCGGCCTCAAGGTCAAACGCGTGTACGCGGTGGTGGTCGACATCGTCGCGATTTTCGCCGGTTCGATCTACTTCATGCTGATCGCTGACAGCTTCTACGGCCCCTTTATCACGTTCATTTCTCTGCTGGCGGTGCCGATCACGGCGTGGGTCGGGATCTTCGTGGTCGACCTGATTCACCGTCATTACTACAGCCCCAAGGACCTGCTGGCCGTCAGCCCGAGCAGCGCCTACTGGTATCGCGGCGGCGTCGAGTGGCGTGCGTTTGGTGCGTGGGCGATAGCGATCGTGCTGGGTTTCAGTTTCACCACCATTGGCACTACCGAGCAAACTGTGTGGTTCCGCGGTTTCCTGTCTGACTCATGGCTGGGCCATAACGGCCTGGGCTGGATCGTGACGTTCCTGGTGGCCGGCGGGATTTACTTCGTACTCGGTGGGGCCAAGGATCGCCGCGCTGCACTGATCGAGAATGCTCATGCCTAAGCTGTTGCACACCGGCCAGGTCATCATCGACCTGGTCATGGCCGTGGATAAACTGCCCCAGCCGGGCGGCGACGTGTTGGCGCAGTCCGCCAGTTTCGAAGCCGGCGGCGGCTTCAATGTGATGGCCGCCGCCCAGCGCAATGGCTTGCCGGTGGTCTATCTCGGTCGTCATGGCACGGGCCGTTTCGGCGACCTGGCCCGGGAGGCGATGCAGGCTGAGGGCATCCGCATCGGCATCGCCCACCGGGCCGAGCGCGATACCGGATTGTGCGTCGCGGTGACGGATGCTTCGGCCGAGCGCAGTTTCATTTCCTACATCGGCGCCGAGGGCGAGGTGACTGCCGAGGACCTGGCCAGTGTGCCGGCCGAGGCGGGCGACTATGTCTACGTCAGCGGCTACAGCTTGCTGCAAGTCGGCAAGGCCCAGGCACTGGTGGATTGGGTGCTGGAGTTACCGGCCGGGATCAAGGTGGTGTTCGATCCGGGCCCGCTGGTGGATTCGCCGGACACGCCATTGATGCAGGCCCTGCTGGCGCGCATCGATGTGTGGACCAGCAACGGTGTCGAGGCGCTGCGGTTCACCGGTGCGTCGGAGATTGCCGAGGCGTTGGAGCGGCTGGCTGAGCATCTGCCGAGCGACGTGTTGATGGTGGTTCGCGATGGCCCGCAGGGCTGTTGGATCAGTCAGCGCGGTGACTGCCAGCATGTGCCGGGGTTCAAGGTCGAGGCGGTGGACAGCAACGGCGCCGGGGATGCCCATGCCGGGGGGTTTGTGGCCGGGGTGGCGCAGGGGTTGTCGGCGGTTGAGGCGGCGCGGCGGGCGAATGCGGCGGCGGCGTTGGCGGTGACCCGGTGGGGGCCGGCGACATCGCCGGGGGCGGCTGAAGTTGATGCATTGATCTGCAAGACTTTCAGCGGCTGACCTGCCGCCTTCGCGGGCAAGCCTCGCTCCTACAGGGATCAGCGTGTTCACAAAATTGTGTGTTCACTCCAAAAAACTGTGGGAGCGGGCTTGCCCGCGATGAGGCCATAAGATGCAACATCAATCCTGACGACTAGCCAGCCTTGCGCAACGCCTCAATCAACTCCTGCTTACGCATTGATGACCGCCCAGGAATCTGCTTCGCCCTGGCCTCTTTCATCAAACTGTCCACCGTCTGCGTATCGCGCGAAGCCTTGCTGTTACGCGAATGACCTTCACGGCTGGCCACCGCGCGTCGTGCCGATTCCTTACGATCTTCCGACTTTGCACTCGCCGGCTTCTTGCGCCCCGAGCCGCCGCTGCGTTCACCGCCACCGGACTGTTTATTGACCGTCGCCCAGGCACGCGCTTCGGCCTCATCTTTCGAGAGACCTTTGTGCTCGTAGCTTTCTTCGATGTGTTCGGCCTTGCGCTTTTGCTCGGCGGTGTATGTGTCTTTGCTTCCACGAGGCATGGGATTTCTCCTGCTGCTTGTAGAGTCTGGCAAACGGTCGCGGCCGCGCACGACCACGACCTCATGGGAGCTACTGAAGGCTCAGCTTGCGCGCCGCTTCAACCCCCGCAGCGCTGAGTTTGATCGGCAGGTTCAACGAATGCTCACCGGCCTCATTGCAGACCACATGACCGTGCTGAATCAGCCCACGGTCCTGCAATGTGGCGAGGGTGCTGGCCACGACTTTCTCCCCCCGGTAATTGTCCAGGACCTCCTTGCCCAAACCGCTCGGATGAGCGTGCAGCAGGCGGGTCAGGACTTCTTTTTCCAGGTTTTTATCGACGTTCATGCTTACCTCTTCATGGCTGTGGATAGGTATTGCTGGCGCTCGCGTGGGCGAACTATTGGCTGGCACCGCCTTCGGAACCCGAGCCACCGGTGGTGGTTTTCGAGCCGACGCCGGTGTCGGCGTTGTCAGGAGTCCGGGTGTCTGGCATGTTCATGCCACCTTGACGGCCCGCGTCGTTGCCTTGCGTCCGTGGGTCGGTGCCCGTGGACGGAGGCAAACTGCTGTCGACACCTGAGCCATTGGTGTTCATGCCGGGCGCGCTTTGGATGGCGGGGGATTTTGGCTTTTCAACCGGATCGGTCGGGCCGGTTGCGGCGAAGGCGGCGGATGACAGCAGGGTGGCGAGAGCGAGGGCAGTCAACTTGGACAGGATCATGGTGTCGTCTCCATTTATTAGAGTCCTTACCTGATGTTGGTCCGCCCTCGATTGGGTTGGTGCCTGATGAACGACGAACGGTTCAGGCCTGTTGCACGGTTTTAAGGGTGACGACACGACGCCAGATCAGCCGGCCCACGGTGATCAACCAGTTCAGCACGGCAATCGCCAACACCGTGAGCAGCAGCGTCGCCATCCCGTGTTCGACGATGATTTACCCGGCCAGCAACGGAAAACCAACCACGCCGATGAAGTAAGACAGGCTGAACAACAGCAAGGCTTGCGAGGTTGTACCGTTTGGCGCTTCGTTGGCCGCCAGACCGTTGATCACCGAGTAGGTCAGCCCGTAACCGACCCCGAGCATCACCGCCGCCAGCACATAGCTGAACCCGTCATCGACGACGAAACCGAACATCAGGATCGAACTCATCATCAAGCCTGACAGCAGGCAGGACGCCCGGAGCGGATCGCGCTTGACGACGAAACCGGCAATCAGCATTCGGCTGCTGATCGCGGCGCTCACGAAGCCAAGGAAGAACAACGAATAGTCGAGCGAGCGGCCCGCCGCATAGCTGGTTTGAAAACTCGACAGACCGCCGAACACGCACCCGCCGAGGCCGACCATGATGATCGGAAACAGTGCTTTTGAGGACAGCACCCGAGCGGTGGCGCGCCAGGAAATTCGCGACACCGCTGTCGATTGGACGGGCGCTTTTTTCAGCTGCACGTCCAGCCGCCAGAACAGTAAAACGCCGATCAGACTGGCCAGCGCCGCCAGGTAAAACGCCGCCGTGACCGGATAGCCGAGGGCGCTGGCGGCGCGCCCCAGCAACGGGCCACTGCCAATCCCGGTCATCATGCTGCCCGACAACAGGGCAAAGTATTTGGCCCGTTGCGCGGGTGACACCAGACTCGCCACGATGATCGGCCCCAGGGTGTAAAACACGCCCCAGCCCAACCCCAGCAACAGCCCGAAAAACAGCAGCCAATTGCCGAAGCCTGGTGTCAGTGCAAAACCCAGGCTGGCGGTCACCAGCAAGACACCAAACAGCGCAATCGAACGCGCCGCGCCGAGCAAATCAGACAAGTGCCCGGACACGATCACCGCCGCAAAAGTGCTGAGCATCGCCGCCGAAATCACACTGCCGGCATCGTGCTCGTTGCCGCCGCGTGAGCCGATCAACAGCGACAGCAAAAACGTCGAGCCGTAGGACAGCGACAACAAGTAACTGGCGAGGCAGAACAGGCCGAACAACCTGCTTGAGACCTGGGGTGGTGCAGTAGACATGACGCGGTTCCTTGACCCGATAGACGTGAGTGTCATCTATCTATCACGCGGGGCGTGGATGTTAGGTCTGAGGTTCGCGATGCCAGGGTTAGTGCAGGCCGGAGTAACGGGATGTGCGTCGCAACTCATTCTTTGTAGCAGCTGCCGAAGGCTGCGTTCGGCTGCGCAGCAGTCGTGAAATCAGACAACGCGGTGTATCAGCAAAGCCGTGTACTCAGGGTTCACGACTGCTACGCAGCCGAACGCAGCCTTCGGCAGCTGCTACAGGTATCAGGCCCGCTGATGACGTTTTCATTTCCGATGTGACGAGCGCCGCTCGCCGCCTTAGTATGGCGTTTTCCACTTTTTGACGAAGGCACGTCCATGACGATCGAGATCCGCCCGGCGACCCCCAGCGATGCACCGCAAATTCTCTCGTTCATCACGGAATTGGCCGACTACGAACGTGCCCGCCACGAAGTCATCGCCAGCGTCGCCGACATCGAGCGCAGCCTGTTCAGCGAAGGCGCCACCGCCCACGGCCTGATCTGCCTGCGCGATGGTTCGCCGATCGGCTTTGCGGTGTTCTTCTTCAGTTATTCCACGTGGCTGGGCAGCAACTGCCTGTACCTCGAAGACCTCTACATCACGCCCGAACAGCGTGGCGGCGGCGCCGGTAAAACCTTGCTGCGTCATTTGGCAAAAATCGCCTGTGCCAATGATTGCGGGCGGTTCGAGTGGAGCGTGCTGGACTGGAACAAACCGGCGATCGAGTTCTACAAATCCCTTGGCGCGCAACCGCAGGAAGAGTGGGTGCGGTATCGGATGGATGGGAAAGTGCTGCGCGAGTTTGCCGACGGCAATTGATGCGGCCTGCACCGAATCTGTAGGAGCTGGCTTGCCAGCGATGGCGTACTCAAGACCAACGCGACGCTTGAGCGTGGATCGCCAGCAAGCCGGCTCCTACAGGGCTGTGGTGGATTTCCGTGTGTGGTGCATCGCAGCAATCGAAGGCTGCGATTTTTTTTGCCTGTCAAAAACATATCCCAATATATGGGAGTGATATTTATATATTGAGATTTTAGTCCGTCCGGGTTTATAGTCCAGCTCACTCACTGCCAATAAACAAAACAGGTGAAGCGATGCTGGCGCAATTGATCGCGCTCGATTGGGGGACAACCTCATTACGTGCTTACAAACTTGCCGCAGGTGGCCAGGTGCTCGAACAGCGGTCGCTGTCGTCGGGGATCATGCAGCTGCCGCGCACGCCGCGAATCATCGCCGGTCAGGCCTGCACCGACGGTTTTGAACTGGCCTTCGACGAGGCCTGCGGCGACTGGCTCGACGCGCAGCCCGACTTGCCGGTGATTGCCTGTGGCATGGTCGGCAGCGCCCAGGGTTGGCGCGAAGCGGCTTACCGCGATACACCGGCGAACGTCGCCAATCTCGGAACTTCCCTACAAACGGTTCGCAGCCTTCGCGGCGTCGATGTGCACATCGTGCCGGGCGTGATTCAACGTTCGCGCCTGCCGAATGTGATGCGCGGTGAAGAAACCCAGGTGCTCGGCGTGCTGCAGAATCTGCCGAGCGGGGCGGGCGGTGATCTGTTGATCGGCCTGCCGGGCAGTCATTCGAAATGGGTGGAAGTGGCCGACGGCTGCATCGTGCATTTCGATACCTTCATGACCGGCGAAGTCTTCGCCGTGCTCAGCGAACACAGCATTCTGGGGCGCACCCAGCAAAAGGCTGCTTCGTTCGATGGCGAAGCCTTTGATCGCGGTGTGCAAGTGGCCCTGTCGGCGGACGGCGAAATCGGCCCGCTGTCGACGTTGTTCAGTGCCCGCAGCCTCGGCTTGACTGGCGAACTCAGCGCCACCGCCCAAGCGGATTATCTGTCCGGCCTGCTGATCGGCCATGAACTGTCGGCGTTGGCCAGCGTTCAGCGCCGTCGACGCAACAGCGTGCATCTGCCGTCGATCATCCTCATCGGCAATACCCAACTCTGTGCCCGCTACAGCCGGGCGCTCGATGCCTGTGGTTTTGCCCGGGTGACGCTGGCCGAACAAGCCACCGAACGCGGGTTGTGGCAACTGGCGCTCGCCGCCGGACTGATCACCGCGAACCCATCCCGTTAAACCTGACTGGAGGTCTGACATGCTCAAACAAGCACTGGCACAAAACGGTCTGATCGCGATCCTGCGCGGCCTGCGTCCGAAGGAAGCGGCAGCCATCGGCGACGTCCTGTACTCGGCCGGATTTCGCGTCATCGAAGTGCCGCTCAATTCCCCTGAGCCGTACGAAAGTATCCGCATCCTGCGCAATGCCTTGCCTGCCGATTGCCTGATCGGTGCCGGCACGGTGTTGACGCCGGAGCAGGTCGAGCAAGTGAAAGCGGCGGGTGGCCAGGTGATCGTCATGCCCCACAGCGATGCCAAGGTGTTGCGCGCAGGGAAAGCCGCCGGGCTGTACCTGTCGCCGGGTGTTGCCACGCCGACCGAAGCGTTTGCCGCGCTGGCCGAAGGCGCGGACGTACTGAAGATGTTCCCGGCCGAGCAGATGGGACCGGCAGTCGTCAAAGCCTGGCTCGCGGTGCTGCCGGCGGGAACGATCCTGGCGCCGGTTGGCGGCATCACCCCGGACAACATGCAGGTGTTTATCGACGCTGGCGTCAAAGGTTTCGGCCTCGGTTCCGGGTTGTTCAAGCCGGGCATGACGCCCGAGGAAGTGGCGGTGAACGCCAAGGCCTACGTCGCTGCATGGAACTCTCTGCGTTAAGACTTTCTGGCGCCGAGCGCGCTGCATCTAAAAGAGCTGCATCTACAAAAAGAGAGCACAGATGAAAATCACCAAACTGACCACCTTCATCGTTCCGCCGCGCTGGTGCTTCCTCAAGATCGAAACCGACGAGGGCGTGACCGGTTGGGGCGAGCCCGTGGTCGAAGGCCGCGCCCACACGGTCGCTGCTGCCGTTGAAGAATTGTCCGACTACCTGATCGGCAAAGACCCACGCAACATCGAAGACATCTGGACCGTGCTTTATCGTGGCGGCTTCTACCGTGGCGGCGCGATTCACATGAGTGCCCTGGCCGGTATCGATCAGGCGTTGTGGGACATCAAGGGCAAGGCCTTGGGTGTATCGGTCAGTGATCTGCTCGGTGGCCAGGTGCGCGACAAAATCCGCGTCTATTCGTGGATCGGCGGCGACCGCCCGGCCGACACCGCGCGTGCGGCGAAGGAAGCCGTCGAGCGTGGTTTCACTGCGGTGAAAATGAACGGCACCGAAGAGCTGCAGTTCCTCGATTCCTTCGAGAAAGTCGACCTGGCCCTGGCCAACGTCGCCGCCGTGCGTGACGCGGTGGGGCCGAACATTGGCATCGGCGTGGACTTCCATGGCCGGGTGCACAAGCCCATGGCCAAGGTGCTGATGAAGGAACTCGATCCGTACAAATTGATGTTCATCGAAGAGCCGGTGCTCAGCGAAAACTACGAAGCGCTGAAGGAACTGGCGCCGCTGACCAGTACGCCGATTGCCTTGGGTGAGCGGTTGTTCTCGCGCTGGGATTTCAAGCGTGTGCTCAGCGAAGGTTACGTCGACATCATCCAGCCCGATGCCTCTCACGCGGGCGGCATTACCGAGACGCGCAAGATCGCCAACATGGCTGAAGCCTACGACGTGGCGCTGGCGCTGCATTGTCCGTTGGGCCCGATTGCGCTGGCGGCGTGCCTGCAACTGGACGCGGTTTGCTACAACGCGTTCATCCAGGAGCAGAGCCTGGGCATCCACTACAACGAGAGCAACGACCTGCTGGATTACGTCAAGGATCCGCGAGTGTTCGATTACGACAAAGGCTTCGTGAAAATCCCCAACGGCCCGGGCCTGGGCATCGAGATCAACGAGGAATACGTGATCGAACGCGCCAAGGTCGGCCATCGCTGGCGCAACCCGATCTGGCGCCATGCCGATGGCAGTTTCGCCGAGTGGTGAGTGCTCCCTGACCCAATACAACCCCTGTGGGAGCGGGCTTGCCCGCGATAGCGTCCTGTCAGTCACATCAATATCGAATGTGCCGCCGCCATCGCGGGCAAGCCCGCTCCCACAGGGTTCAGCGCAAGTCTTCAAATCGCCCGATAAACATAAGAAGAGGCATTCCCCATGCAACCGCAAACCCTCACCGGGCAGGCGTCGTTGGTGACGCCCAGTCGCAAGCGTTTTTTCATCATGGTCCTGCTGTTCATCACCGTGGTGATCAACTACCTGGACCGCAGCAACCTGTCGATTGCCGCGCCGGCGCTGACCAGCGAACTGGGGATCGACCCGATCCACGTCGGGCTGATCTTCTCCGCGTTCGGCTGGACGTACGCCGCCATGCAAATCCCCGGCGGCTGGCTGGTGGATCGGGTGCCGCCGCGCATCCTCTACAGCGTCGCGCTGCTGCTGTGGTCGATTGCCACGGTGATGCTCGGCTTCGCCGCCAGTTTCATCGCGCTGTTCGTTTTACGCATGGCGGTCGGTGCGCTGGAAGCGCCGGCGTATCCAATCAACAGCCGTGTGGTGACGACGTGGTTTCCGGAGCGCGAACGTGCCACGGCCATCGGTTTCTACACCTCCGGGCAGTTCGTCGGCCTGGCATTCCTCACGCCGGTATTGGCCTGGTTGCAGCATCAATATGGCTGGCACATGGTGTTCGTCAGCACGGGTGCGGTGGGCATTCTGTGGGCGGTGATCTGGTACGCGGTGTATCGCGAGCCACGGGATTTCAAAGGTGCCAACGACGCGGAAATCGAGCTGATTCGCGAAGGTGGCGGGCTGGTGGATATCCAGGCTGAACAAGCCAAAGTCAAAGCGAAATTCAGCTGGACCGACCTCGGCATCGTCCTGAGCAAACGTAAACTCTGGGGCATCTACCTCGGCCAATTTTGCCTCAACTCAACGTTGTGGTTTTTTCTGACGTGGTTCCCGACGTACCTGGTGAAATATCGCGGCATGGACTTCATCAAGTCCGGCCTGTTGGCGTCGCTGCCGTTTCTCGCGGCCTTCGTCGGCGTGCTGTGTTCGGGGTTCTTTTCCGATTGGTTGATCCGTCGCGGCTACACAGTGGGTTTCGCCCGCAAGTTGCCGATCATTGGCGGCTTGCTGATTTCCACGTCGATCATCGGCGCCAACTTCGTTGAGTCGACGCCGCTGGTGATTGCCTTCCTCGCCTTGGCCTTCTTCGGCAATGGCCTGGCGTCGATCACTTGGTCGCTGGTTTCAACCCTGGCACCAGCTCGCCTGCTCGGATTGACCGGCGGGGTGTTCAATTTCATCGGCAACCTGTCGGCCATTGCCACGCCCATCGTCATTGGTTTCCTCGCCACCGGTGATTCGTTCGCCCCGGCGATCACCTACATCTCGGTTCTGGCGTTGCTGGGTGCACTTTCCTACATCTTGCTGGTGGGCAAAGTCGAGCGTATCAAGTTGTAGTCGCAGCCATCGGGCGACCATAATGCCGCCCGTTCACTCGCTCAACGGTAAAGGCTGGATATGCAGGAAGACGCCCCAAAAATCGCCAAGGACGCCGCGCCGACCGGCACCCAGACACTGCTTCGTGGTTTGGGTGTGGTTCAGGCCGTGGCCAGTGGCGCCCGCGATCTCAAGGAAATTGCCCGGCTGATCGGCACTACGCGCAGCACCACCCATCGTCTGGCCAGTTGCCTGGTAGACGAGCGTTACCTGCGCGTGGTGCCGCAAGTCGGTTACCTGTTGGGGCCGAAGCTGATCGAGTTGGGCTTCCAGGCGCGCGAAGAGCTGCCGCTGGTGACACTGGCCGGGCCGTATCTGGATGAGTTGTCGGCGTTGACCGGTGACACCATTCACCTGGCGATTCGCGAAGGCGACGAGGTGCTGTACCTGCACAAGAATCCGGGGCGCAATGGCCCGGAAATGCGTTCGCGGGTCGGCCATCGCATGCCGTTGGCGCGCACCGGGATCGGCAAGGCGCTGATGCTCGATGACACGCAGGAAGAATGGCAGCGGCTGTACGAAGTC
The DNA here is from genome assembly GCF_001297125.1 of Pseudomonas sp. RIT-PI-q. GTDB lineage: Bacteria > Pseudomonadota > Gammaproteobacteria > Pseudomonadales > Pseudomonadaceae > Aquipseudomonas. The sequence continues at coordinate 96,728 of NZ_LHPC01000051.1, read as the reverse complement.
AGCCTGCCGGCGGGGGGGAAAAATCAGTTCTGGCCGCAGCACCCGGAACAGTCCTGGGAGCAGTTTCAGCAGCGCATGGTCGAGTACGTGGCGGGCGGTTACGCCTTCGACCTGGAAGACAACGAACCGTCGATCCGTTGCGTGGCTGCGCCGATTCGTGATGCCAGCAAGCGAATCGTTGCCGGCATCAGCATCGCCAGCACCGTGCCGTACATGCCGCTGGAAAAAATGGCCGAGCTGATTCCCCTGATCAAAGGGGTCACAGCCCGGCTATCGGCGGAGCTTGGCGCTAAGCTGACTTGAAAAATCAGACCTTCAGCGTGGCCATGTCGATCACGAAACGGTACTTCACGTCACCGGCGATCATGCGGGTGTAAGCCTCGTTGATCTGACGGATGTCGAGCATTTCGATGTCGCAGGTGATGCTGTGCTCGGCGCAAAAATCCAGCACTTCCTGGGTTTCGGCGATGCCGCCGATCAGCGAGCCGGCCAGTACCCGACGGCCCAACACCAGTTTGGCCGCGTGGACTGGCGGATCAATCGGTTCGATCAACCCCACCAAAATGTGCACGCCGTCGAAACGCAGGGTGTCGAGGTAGGGATTGAGGTCGTGCTGCACCGGGATCGTGTCGAGCAGGAAGTCGAAATGTCCGGCCGCTGCCTTCATCTGCTCGGCATCGGTGGACACGATTACGTGGTCCGCGCCTTGGCGACGACCTTCTTCGGCCTTGTTCGCCGAGCGGGTGAACAACGTCACTTCCGCGCCCATGGCCTTGGCGAACTTGATGCCCATGTGGCCGAGGCCGCCCATGCCGAGAATCCCGACCTTGTCGCCGGCTTTCACGCCGTAGTGTTTGAGCGGCGAGTAGGTGGTGATGCCGGCGCAGAGGATCGGCGCGGCACTGGCCAGGTCGAGTTTTTCCGGGATGCGCACCACGAAGTGCTCGCTGACCACGATGCTGTCGGAGTAGCCGCCCATGGTGTTGCTGCCATCGACCCGGTCCGGGGTGGCGTAGGTCATGGTCGGACCTTCGAGGCAGTATTGCTCGAGGTTGGACTGGCAGGCTTCGCAGCTGCGGCACGAATCGACCATACAACCGACGCCGACCAGATCGCCGACCTTGTGTCGGGTGACGTTCGCACCGACAGCGGTAACTTTGCCTACGATCTCGTGACCGGGCATCAACGGGTAAACGGCAATGCCCCACTCGTTGCGTGCCTGATGGATGTCGGAATGGCAGACACCACAGTAGAGAATATCGATCGCCACGTCGTCGGCCCGAGGGCTGCGGCGTTCGAATTTCACGGGGGCGAGGGGAGTGGTAGCCGACTGGGCGGCGTATCCGATAGCGGTGTACATGAGGAACCTCGCAAAAGCAGTGACAGGTGAGGTAGCGAATTCTGGGCGCCGTACCTGTCAGCGACCATGGCGAATCCTCCGGGTGTCATGCCTAATCCTCCGGTATCGGTCTTTGAACGAGCGCATTGGCGATCAGACCTGCGATGATGCTTTCATCCCTTTTTCCGCGACTTTTTCTGTGAAGAGCTCCCATGTTGTTGACCCGTCATGTTGACGCCAATGCCACGCTGGTTTCGTTGATTGAGCCGCTGACCACGCGCGACGGATTCGCGCCCACCGCCTTGCCGGGTGTGCAGGTTTTGCGCGCCAGTTGCGATGTCGCCCGTGGTCCGCAGATCTACGAGCCAAGCCTGGTAATCATCGCGCAAGGCAGCAAGTTGGCGTATCTGGGCCCGCGAACGCTGGAATACGGTGCCGGGCATTATTTGATTCAGGCGTTGCCGGTGCCGTTTGAATGCGAGACGTTTTCGGCGCCCGATGGCCCGATGCTGGGCGTGTCTATCGCCATTGACCGGGTGTTGCTCGGTGAGTTGGTATTGGCCATGAGGCTGGCGCCGGCGCGCTACATTGCGGCGCAGACGCCAGAATCCATGACCTCGGCGGTGCTCGACGATGCGATGCGTGGGTGTGTCGAGCGGCTGTTGCAGTGCCTGCACGATCCGCTGGAATGCCAGGTGATGGGACAGGCGCGATTGCGCGAGTTGTTGTTCGTCGCCTTGCGCGGGCCGCAAGCAGATGTGTTGCGGGCGCTGGTCGAGCAACAGGGGCAATTTGCGCGGATCGCGGCATCACTCAGCCATTTGCATGCGCATTACACCGAACCCTTGAACGTCGAGACACTGGCCAGTTGCGCGAACATGAGTGCATCGACCTTTCACGAGCATTTCAAGCGCAGCACCCTGTTGTCGCCGGTGCAGTATTTGAAGCGCTTGCGTTTGCTCAAGGCGCAGACGTTGCTGGTGGCCGAAGGGTTGGGAGTGGCGCAGGTGGCGCATCGAGTGGGGTATCAGAGCACGTCGCAGTTCAGTCGCGAGTACAAGCGCTACTTCGAGCGCAGTCCCGGCGATGAACGCGCCGCCTGATCCACCGCAATTCCCTTGTAGGAGCCGGCTTGCCGGCGAATACGGTGTATCTGCCAGCCTCTATGTGACTGACACAGCGCATTCGCCAGCAAGCCGGCTCCTACATGTATGGGTGCTTGAATCTCGGGCAACAAAAAGGCCCCCATTTCGGGAGCCTCGATGTTCAGGCGTTCGACTTACATGTTCGGGTAAGTCGGGCCGCCAGCACCTTCCGGCGCCACCCAGGTGATGTTCTGTGCAGGGTCCTTGATGTCGCAGGTCTTGCAGTGAACGCAGTTCTGGGCGTTGATCTGGAAGCGCTTCTCGCCGTCTTCCTTGGTCACCACTTCGTACACGCCGGCCGGGCAGTAACGCTGGGCAGGCTCATCGTACAGCGGCAGGTTCTTGCCGATCGGAATGCTCGGGTCAGTCAGCTTCAAGTGGCAAGGTTGTTCTTCTTCATGGTTGGTCCCGGAGATGAACACCGAGCTGAGTTTGTCGAAGCTGATCTTGCCGTCCGGTTTCGGGTAGTCGATCTTCTTGCAGTCGGCCGCCAGCTTGAGGCAAGCATAATCCGGCTTGGTGTCGTGCAAGGTGAACGGCAGTTTGCCGCCGAAGATGTTCTGGTCGAGCCAGTTGAAACCGCCGCCGACGATGGCGCCGAACTTGTGGATCGCCGGGCCGAAGTTGCGGCTGGCGAACAGTTCGTCGTAGAGCCAGCTCTTCTTGAACGCGTCGACGTAAGTGGTCAGCTCTTCCGTGCCGTCCTTCTCAGCGAACAGCGCTTCGGCCACGGATTCAGCGGCGAGCATGCCGGACTTCATCGCGGTGTGGCTGCCTTTGATCTTGGCGAAGTTCAGGGTGCCAAGGTCGCAACCGATCAGCGCGCCGCCCTTGAAGACCATTTTCGGCAGCGAATTCAGGCCGCCTTTGCAGATGGCGCGCGCGCCGTAGCTGATGCGCTTGCCGCCTTCCAGGTACTGCTTGAGCACCGGGTGATGCTTGAGGCGCTGGAACTCGTCGAATGGCGACAGGTAGGTGTTGCTGTAGGACAGATCGACGATCAGGCCGACCACCACCTGGTTGTTTTCCAGGTGATAGAGGAACGAGCCACCGGTGTTCTCGGTGCCCATGATGTCCAGCGGCCAACCGGCGGTGTGGACTACCAGGCCCGGCTGATGCTTGGCCGGGTCGATTTCCCAGATTTCTTTCAGGCCGATGCCGTAGTGCTGGGCGTCGGCATCGCTGTCGAGGTTGAAGCGCTTGATCAGCTGCTTGCCGATGTGGCCACGGCAGCCTTCGGCGAACAGTGTGTACTTGCCACGCAGTTCCATGCCTGGGGTGTACAAGCCTTCTTTCGGATGGCCTTCGCGATCCACGCCCAGGTCGCCGGTGATGATCCCGCGAACTACGCCGTTCTCGTCGAACAGCGCTTCCTGAGCGGCGAAGCCCGGGTAGATTTCTACGCCCAGGTTCTCGGCCTGCTGGGCCAGCCAGCGGCACAGGTTGCCCAGGGATATGATGTAGTTGCCTTCGTTGTGCATGGTCTTGGGCACAAAGAGGTCAGGAATTTTCTGCGCGCTGTCGGCATTCTTGAGGACGAAAATGTCGTCGCGGGTGACTGGCGTGTTCAGCGGCGCGCCGAGTTCTTTCCAGTCCGGGAACAATTCGTTCAGGGCGCGTGGTTCAAATACGGCACCGGACAAGATGTGAGCACCGACTTCGGAGCCTTTTTCGACCACGCAGACGCTGATTTCCTTACCGGCTTGCGCAGCCTTCTGCTTCAAGCGGCAGGCGGCGGAAAGACCAGCGGGGCCGGCACCGACGATGACGACGTCGAATTCCATGTATTCGCGTTCCACAGGTTATCTCCTACTCAAGGCTCAACAGTTTTTTTTCTAATTGGAGGTTTGGTGTCGCATCCATGAATTCCTGCGCAATGCTGGAAGAGGACAATCGATGAACCACCTTTCTCTCTGGGTGGCGCATTATATCTACACCACTCCTAGCGTCCAATACAAACGTTTGTTTGAATCGGCTCAAAGCCAGAGAAATCAAAGTCACGCGGCTTATGACTGGCCATTTTGCCGTATTGACCGGAATAGGCGTTCCGGTCAAGATACGGTCGGTTTTGCGCTCGCCGTAGGCTGACTGTTGGTTTCAAGAGCACCTCTAAAGACAGGGCGATGGCAGTACAAGGTGTGACGCCGCGCGGGTTTGGCGCGCAGTTTACACGCAGCGATAATGAATGACTCGTTGGTCACCACTGACGAACGGTCATGAGCATCGTGAGCGATGGTCCCTTGACACATTTGCCGGCGTTTTTGGAGGTGCCCTTGCGCCCGATGAGCATCAACCGCCAGGTTCGCCTAGGCGACTTTCTTTTCACCGGAGAGTAACGAGGAATCCATGAAGGTTCTTGTAGCTGTCAAACGCGTTGTGGATTACAACGTCAAGGTTCGCGTCAAGGCGGACAATTCCGGCGTCGACCTCGCTAACGTGAAGATGTCGATGAACCCATTCTGCGAAATCGCAGTGGAAGAAGCCGTACGCCTGAAAGAGAAAGGCGTTGCGACTGAAATCGTCGTCGTCTCGATCGGCCCGTCCACCGCTCAAGAGCAACTGCGCACCGCGCTGGCTCTGGGTGCCGACCGCGCCATCCTCGTCGAATCCGCTGAAGATCTGACTTCCCTGGCCGTTGCCAAACTGTTGAAAGCTGTTGTCGACAAGGAACAGCCTCAGCTGGTGATCCTTGGCAAACAGGCGATCGACAGTGACAACAACCAGACTGGCCAGATGCTCGCTGCACTGAGCGGTTACGGTCAGGGCACGTTCGCTTCCAAAGTCGAGATCAGTGGCGACAGCGTTGCCGTGACTCGCGAAGTCGACGGCGGCGCGCAGACGGTTTCCCTGAAACTGCCGGCCATCGTCACCACCGACCTGCGTTTGAACGAGCCGCGTTATGCGTCCCTGCCAAACATCATGAAAGCCAAGAAGAAGCCTCTCGAAGTGCTGACTCCGGACGCTTTGGGCGTTTCCACCGCCTCCACCAACAAGACCGTGAAAGTCGAAGCGCCTGCTGCACGCAGCGCGGGTATCAAGGTCAAGTCGGTGGCTGAACTGGTCGAGAAACTGAAAAACGAAGCGAAGGTAATCTAATCATGACTATCTTGGTAATCGCTGAACACGACAACAAAGTGCTGGCCCCGGCCACACTGAACACCGTGGCTGCTGCCGCCAAAATCGGTGGCGACATCCACGTGCTGGTTGCAGGCCAGGGCGCTGGCGCCGTGGCTGAAGCCGCAGCGAAAATCGCTGGTGTGAGCAAAGTCCTGAACGCTGACAATGCTGCTTACGCGCATCAGCTGCCGGAAAACGTTGCGCCGCTGGTGGCCGAACTGGGCAAGGGCTACAGCCACATCCTGGCTGCCGCTACTTCCAACGGCAAAAATATCCTGCCGCGCGTTGCCGCGCAGCTGGACGTTGACCAGATCTCCGAGATCATCTCGGTCGAAAGCGCTGACACTTTCAAGCGTCCGATCTATGCCGGTAACGCCATCGCTACCGTTCAGTCGAACGCTGCGGTCAAAGTGATCACCGTGCGTGCCACCGGTTTCGACCCGGTGGCGGCTGAAGGTGGTTCGGCTGCGGTTGAAGCCGTTGCCGCTGCTCACGATGCTGCGATTTCCAGCTTCGTCGGCGAAGAACTGGCCAAGTCCGATCGTCCGGAACTGACCGCTGCCAAGATCGTCGTTTCCGGCGGCCGCGGCATGCAGAACGGCGACAACTTCAAACACCTGTACGCCCTGGCTGACAAGCTGGGCGCTGCTGTCGGCGCTTCCCGCGCTGCGGTCGACGCAGGTTTTGTACCCAACGACATGCAGGTCGGTCAGACCGGCAAGATCGTTGCTCCACAGCTGTACATCGCGGTCGGTATCTCCGGCGCGATCCAGCACCTGGCCGGCATGAAAGACTCCAAAGTGATCGTTGCGATCAACAAGGACGAAGAAGCGCCGATCTTCCAGGTGGCCGATTACGGCCTGGTGGCGGACTTGTTCGAAGCCATCCCTGAGTTCGAGAAGCTGGTCTAATCCAGCGGCCTGACTTATAAAGAGCCCGACCTTTTGGTCGGGCTTTTTTTTGCTTTTCTGTAGGAGCTGTCGAGTGAAACGAGGCTGCGATCTTTTGATCTTGTTTTTACAAAGCGAAATCAAAAGATCGCAGCCTCGTTTCACTCGACAGCTCCTACAGGTAAACCGTTTGAGTGGAGTGTATTGCCATGGATCTGCGCCGCGTGTTCGGTTGGTCATTGTTGCTGTTGCCGGCGCTGTCTTTCGCCGCGGGCAAGTGCGAACGGCTGGTGGTGACCGGCAGTCCGGATGCGCCGCCGTACCTGTGGCAAGACCCGCAGAACCCCAAGCACCTGATCGGCGCCAGTGCCGATTTGTTGCAGCAAGTGGCGGGAGAGGTGGGCATCAAGGGCGAAATACTCTACGCCGGCAAACGCTCCCCGGCCCTGGACGAAGTGCGCAGCGGGCGCATGGACATGCTGGCCGATGCACCGTTGACCGTCAGCGAACTGGAGTCACTGGATTACATTCATCCGCCGTTGCTGGAAAACGATTACCTGGTCTGGACCCGCAAAGACTCGGCATTGGTCTACAACCAAGTGCAAGACTTGCACGGCCATCCCGGCGCTTTGTCGGAAAAGTCTCGAATGACGCAGGCATTCGGCATGTTCGCCGAGCAGCAATTGACCCTCGTACGTACGCCCAACCTGACCCAGGCCCTGCAGAAATTGCTCTTGGGCGAAGTGGAATTTGTCCTCGCGGGACGTTACTCGGGCATGGCCGCCGCGCAGGCACTGAGCATGGCCAACGATCTGGTCGCTCGACCACAACCAGTCGACAAACCCGGTCTGTTCCTCGCGGTTTCCCACAACTCCGCCTGCAACGATCCGTGGTTGCGCGGACAGCTGGCCAAAAAGATGACAGAATTGCCCGCGTCCGGACTGACGGAAGCTGTGCTGCAACGCAACATCGAGCGTTGGAAAGCGCAGCAACAGCAACAACCCGCCAGTACCCCAAAACAGTAGGGATTTTTAGTGAGTATTCGACCTCTTTTCGCTGCCCTGGCCGTTCTGGCTCTGGCGGGTTGTGCAGCCGATCCGGCGCCGAATGAACAATTGCGCCTGACCGAGCAGGCACTCGAACAAGCCAAGGCCGTCGGCGCCACAGCCGATGATGTACCGGAAATGAAATTGGCCGAAGACAAGTTCAACCGTGCCAAGGGCAGCATGAACGACCAATCCTTCAAGAATGCACGCATGCGCGCCGAACAGGCCGAGCTGGATGCGCGCCTGGCCGAAGCAAAGGTGCTGACCCTCAAGAGCGAGGAACAGCTGAATGTGCTCAATACCCGTATCACTCGCCTGCGCAAGCAACTGGGAGATGCCCAATGAGCCTCAAGACCAAAGCATTCGGCGCCTTGATGCTGGCGGGTTGCGCGAGCCTCTATGGCTGTGCCGGTCAACACAGCGAGGCCGCGTTGCAGCAGGCCGGCGCCGACTTCCAGAAGGTCAAGGAAGACTCCAATGTGCTGCGTATCGCGCCCAAGGACGTGATCCGTGCCGGTGAATCCCTGGCCCGCGCCGATCGTCTGTCCAGCTACTGGGGCAGCGGTTCGGACGTGGTGCATTACGCTTACCTGAGCCAGCGCTACAGCGAAATCGCTCGGGAGCACACCAATCAGGTGCTCAACGAAGAGCGCGCGGCGAAGCTCGAACTGGAACGTCAGCGCCTGCAATTGGCCTTGCGCGAATCGAAATTGCTCAGCGTGCAGCAGCAGGGCAAATGGCTTGAAGAACAGATTGTCGCGCTGGCAACCACCCAGACCGATCGTGGCCTGGTGATGACCCTCGGCGATGTGCTGTTCGATACCGGCGAGGCAGAGTTGAAAAACTCGGCCAACCGCGTGGTGCTGAAGATCGTGCAGTTCCTGCAGCTCAACCCCAAGCGCGTGGTGCGCATCGAAGGCTATGCCGACAGTACCGGCGGCAAGCAGGAAAACCTCAAGCTGTCCCGTGACCGTGCGCAATCGGTGGCGGACGTGCTGATGGACCTGGGCATCGACGACAAGCGTATTCAGGTTGAAGGTTACGGCGATGAATACCCGGTGGACGTGAACGCCTCCGAACGGGGACGTGCGCAGAACCGTCGGGTGGAAATTGTGTTTTCCGACGAAAAAGGCCAGCTCGGCGCTGCCCGTTAAGGGACCAAAGTCCCGTAGGAGCTGTCGAGAGAAACGAGGCTGCGATCTTTTGATCTTGTTTTTAAAAAGCAAAATTAAAAGATCGCAGCCTCGTTTCACTCGACAGCTCCTACACAGCTCCTACACAGCTCCAACAACCCGGCCTGCCATGCAGCGCCGGGTTTTTTTACGCCTGCTGGTTAGCGCGGCGCATGCCAGAAAAAGCAGTACAGATTTTGCTGACACCGCACTGTACGGTCGACTATTGTGGCAACTGTCCCCGTACACTTCTAAACTGTTCCGGTATTGTTTCACACAAGAATAAAATGCCCGTGAAATCGAGTGCTGCGTCATGACCAATCTCTTGCTCTACCAACGTATTGCTCAACAACTGGCCGAAGACATCCGCCGTGGTGTCTATCAACCGGGGGAGCGCGTGCCTTCGGTGCGCAAGATGAGCTCGCAGCTCAACGTCAGCCATGCGACGGTGTTGCAGGCGTACGCCAACCTCGAAGATCAGGGGCTGATCCGTGCCCGGCCGCAGTCCGGTTATTACGTGCACCAGACGCCAGCCCTCACCGCACCGACACCGGACATTGCCCGGGTCGAGCGTCCCGGTCTGGTCACCCGCAGCAGCATCATTCAGCAAGTGTTGGTCGAATCCCGTCGCGAAGGCGTCTTTCCCTTGGGCGCCGCAGTGCCCAGCGTCGACTATTTGCCGGTGCGGGCGCTGCATCAGCAGTTGGCCAAAGTCACCCGTTTCCATAGCCCGCGCGCCTTCAGCTACATGTTCAGCCCCGGTTTCGAACCGTTGCGCCGGCAAGTGGCGATTCGTATGCGTGACGCTGGCGTGGTGGTCGACCCCTCGGAAGTGGTGATCACTCACGGCTGCGTCGATGCCTTGCAGATGTCCTTGCGCGTGCTGACCCGACCGGGCGATTTGATCGCTGCCGAGTCGCCGACCTATTACGGTTTGCTGCAACTGGCTGACCTGCTGGGCCTCAAAGTCATCGAGATTCCCAGCGATCCGGCCACCGGCATGAGCCTTGAAGCCCTGCAACTGGCCGCCAACCAGTGGTCGATCAAAGCCCTGGTGCTGACCACTCGTCTGAGCAATCCATTGGGCGGCACGATGCCCGAAGAGCGGCAGAAGCAATTGCTGCGTCTGGCCTCGGATTTCGATATCCAGATTGTCGAAGACGATATCTACGGCGAACTGATGTTCGAGCAAGGTCGCACCAAATCACTCAAGGCCTATGATCGGCTGGATCGGGTGATCTATTGCTCAAGCTTCTCCAAAACCCTGTCACCGGGTGTGCGGATCGGCTGGATGATTGCGGGTAAATACCAGCAGGAAATCCAGCGTTTACAGACCTTCAGTACCCATTCGGCTTGCAGCGTCACGCAGATGGGTATTGCCGCCTATCTGGAAAACGGCGGTTACGACCGGCATTTGCGCTACATCCGTCAGGAATACCGCAAGAACCTCAGCGCCTTCCAGCTGGCGGTGCAGCAGTATTTCCCGGAAGGCACGCAGATGACCCGGCCGACGGGCGGCTTCATTCTGTGGGTCAGTCTGCCGGGGCGGGTCAACACCCAGGAACTGCACGTGCGCGCCTTGCAACAAGGCATCAGCATCGCGCCGGGGCTGATTTTCAGTAACACCGAGCAGTTCAATCACTGCATCCGGCTGAACTGCGGTACACCCTGGAACCGTGAAGCGGAGCGCGCCTTGATGACCCTCGGCATGCTCGCCACCCAGCTTTGCCAGGAAATGGCCGGCGGCATCTGACAGGATGGGCAGGTTCTTCCTGCCCGAGCTTGTCTTGTTGCGTGCAACAGGCGAGCATACGGCCCTCTGCCGTGAGTGCTGTTGGGTCATGAAACCTATTCTTCCCGCCGTTTGGCTATCGATCTGCCTGTTGATGACCTTTCCCGCCGAAGGCGTCATGGCGGCTGCCGTTCAGGAAAAACCGCCAGCAAGCGCAAGCGCCACGTCGAAGAAACCGGCACCGGCCAAGAAAGCCGCGCCGGCCAAAAAGAAAACGGCAGTGGTGAAAAAACGTGCGCCGATTGCTTCCAAATCGAAACCGGCGAGCGAGGTGGTGAAAACTCAACTGCCACCGGCCACATTGGATTTGAGCCTGCCCAAGGACATGGCCGAGGAGTTGAAGCCGATCGGTACAGTCCCGTTGCCCCGCCACGATACGGTGTTACCGCAAATGTTCGGTGACAAGGCGACTCCGTTTCAGCTCAATGGACGGCTGATCAGCAACGAAATGCAGTTGCAACTGCGTAACGAAGAGCGCCGTGAAGTCGAAGGCGCTGCGCTGGAATTCGAGTTCAAGCGCTAATTTGATCCCGTCCGTGACCCGCCAACCAGACGCTTTGTCGGAGACTGGTCAGTCACCTTCGTTTCAGCTAAAAAACCCGGTCCCAAGTAATTTTAAACAACTGTTTTAGCGGTTACTCTGTGTCCCGTCCTTTAACACATCGCTTATCGCGAGGAGCTCGTCGTCATGAAATGCCGTGCAGGCTGTGGCGCCTGTTGCATTGCCCCTTCCATCAGTTCACCGATTCCTGGCATGCCTAATGGCAAAGCTGCGGGAGAACGCTGCGTACAACTCTCAATCGAAAACCTGTGCAGTATTTTCGGTAAGCCGGAGCGCCCGGCGGTGTGTTCGGCATTTGAGGCCGACGTCGAGGTTTGCGGCAGCAGTAATGACGAAGCGATCAAATTGCTGGGTTGGTGGGAGGAAATGACGGCTGCGTGATGTGTTCGAGGAACGGAACTTCAACAATAAGGAATAAGACTATGGGTTCGCTGCATCGTATGGCTGTGTTGTGTGGTTTGACGGTTTTGCTGGCCAACACGGCTGCGCAGGCCGAGGACTGGAAAGTCGCCAAGAACGAAGATGGCATCAAGGTTTCCCTGAGTGAAGTGGCTGGGTCCGATTACAAGGCCTACCAGGGCGTGACCATGATGAAAACCACCCTGGCTAAGCTGCGTGCGCTGCAGGAAGATGTGCCGGGCGCCTGTGCCTGGATTCACGAATGCAAGACCCAGAAGTTGCTTAAGCACGAAGGCGATCAGAGCTGGACTTACACTCAGTTCAATACGCCTTGGCCGGTGACTGCGCGTGATTCGGTGTTGCATGTCACTACCACTGTGGGTGCTGATGGCAGCCTGACTCGCAAACTTGAAGGTGTGCCGACGTACATTCCTGAAGAGAAGGGCTTTGTGCGGGTGACCAAGGTTGATGGTTTCTGGAAGTTTGTGCCCAAGGGCGATCAGGTTGAAGTGACCTATCAGGTGCATACCGAGCCGGGCGGTAGCATTCCTTCGATGGTTGCCAACAAGTTTGTGGTGGATGCGCCTTTTAATACCTTGAAAGCTTTGAAGGAACGCGCTGAGAAGTAACTTCGGCGTTTTTGTGCATATCCGTTTTCTTCGGTAACGGCCGCTGGCGGTTTTGCTTTTACAGCGAGTGAAAGCCCTGTAGGAGCTGGCTTGCCAGCGAAGCATTCGAATACACCACGTTTATCCTGATGAAACGCGCCATCGTTGACGATCTTCGCTGGCAAGCCAGCTCCTACAGGGCTCTTCCAAGTGACTCGCTGCAAGAGCGAAACCATAAGCCGCCACTACCGCAGCAACGGATATACACACAAACCAACGCCAATAATGTGTTTCCAGATATCGCCCTGTACGAAATTTTCACAAAGCGTCCAAGACAATTCGCCCGCGCCAACATCCGGGCAGTAATCAATGGCATTGCGGCGGTTGATCGTGCAACATTTGCGCACCGCGCAAGCCCCGGGGCCGAGAACTGGCCAACAGAGGGCAAGGCGCAGCTGTATTTTTGAAACTTAAACTTCCAATGGGTCCTAAAACGACATGGCAATCCCGGACGCCCTGAATCAGCAGCGAGCTTCTAGTCGCCTGCTGCAACCGACCGTCAAATCGCATCTGGCCTACACGCTACTGTGTGCCCTGGTCATGATGGTCATGTTCAGCCTGCTGCGCGTCGCGCTGCTGGTCTACAACCGCGAGATGATCCTCGACACGCCAGCTTCGACCTTCCTTGAAGCATTCGCCAACGGCCTGCGTTTCGACCTGCGCCTGGTGGTCTACCTCTGCATTCCTTTGCTGCTGGCACTGTTCAGCGCACGCGCCATGGCCGCACGCGGGTTCTTCCGTTTCTGGTTGACCATTGCCTCGAGCATCGCGCTGTTCCTCGGCCTTATGGAGATGGACTTCTACCGCGAATTCCACCAGCGCCTCAACGGCCTGGTCTTCCAGTATGTGAAAGAAGACCCGAAAACCGTGATGAGCATGCTCTGGTACGGTTTTCCGGTGGTTCGCTACCTGCTGGCCTGGGTCGTGGGCACCGTGATCCTGACCCTGGCGTTCAAGGGCGCCGACCGTGCGACCCGCCCTCGTGGCCCGTTCAGCGGTGGCAGCATCGGCACGCGCCAGATCGCTCCGTGGTATGCGCGCATCGCGGTGTTCGTGGTTTGCTTGCTGGTTTGCGTGGTTGCCGCTCGTGGCACCCTGCGTCAAGGTCCGCCGCTGCGTTGGGGTGACGTCTACACCACCGACTCGAACTTCGCCAACCAGTTGGGCCTCAACGGCACATTGTCGCTGGTCGCAGCGGCGAAGAGCCGGATGTCCGAAGATCGCGACAACATCTGGAAAGCTACGTTGCCGCAGCCGCAAGCGCAGCAAATCGTGCGTGACATGCTGGTGATGCCGGACGACAAACTGGTGGATGCCGAGACCGCCGCCGTGCGCCGTGATTACACGCCGCCGAGCGACAAGACGCTGCCGATCAAGAACGTTGTCGTGATCCTGATGGAAAGCATGGCCGGTCACTCGGTCGGCGCCTTGGGTGCGCCGGGCAACATCACGCCGTACCTCGACAAACTGTCGAAAGAAGGCCTGCTGTTCGACCGCTTCTTCTCCAACGGCACCCACACCCACCAGGGTATGTTCGCCACCATGGCCTGCTTCCCGAACCTGCCGGGTTTCGAATACCTGATGCAGACCCCGGAAGGCAGCCACAAACTGTCCGGCCTGCCGCAGTTGCTCAGTGCGCGTAAGTACGACGACGTGTACGTCTACAACGGCGACTTCGCCTGGGATAACCAGTCGGGTTTCTTCAGCAACCAAGGCATGACCAACTTCATTGGTCGTAACGACTTCGTCAACCCGGTGTTCTCCGACCCGACGTGGGGCGTGTCCGACCAGGACATGTTCGACCGTGGCCTGGTAGAGCTCAAGGCACGGGAAAACGGCAAGCCGTTCTATGCGTTGCTGCAAACCCTGTCCAACCACACGCCATACGCCTTGCCGACGCCATTGCCGGTCGAGCGTGTGACCGATCGCGGTAGCCTGAACGAGCATTTGACCGCCATGCGTTACGCGGACTGGTCGCTGGGCCAGTTCTTTGAAAAGGCCCGCAAAGAGCCGTATTTCAAGGAAACCCTGTTTGTCATCGTTGGCGACCACGGGTTTGGCAACGAGCGTCAGATCACCGAAATGGACCTGGGCCGCTTCAACGTACCGATGCTGATGATCGCACCGGGCATCCAGGAAAAATTCGGCCAGCGTGACCACACCGTGGGCACACAGATCGACATCGTGCCGACCATCATGGGTCGCATCGGTGGCGAAGTGCGCCATCAGTGCTGGGGACGTGACCTGCTCAATCTGCCTGAAGGCGACACCGGTTTTGGTGTGATCAAGCCGTCGGGCAGCGAACAGACCACGGCCATCATCACCGCTGACCAGATCCTGGTGCTGCCGAAAGAAAAAGAGATGGAGCCGAAGATGTACCAGTACGAACTCGGCGCCACGCCTCACGCCGAGATCGTGCCGAATGCACCGCGTACGGCTGAGCTGAAACTCAAGCTCGAAGCGTTCCTGCAAACGGCGACCAAAAGCCTGATCGACAACACCGCCGGTGTGGTTGACGGCAAGCCGGACTAAGTGTTGGCGCAATAAAAAAGAGGCCCTTGAAAGGGCCTCTTTTTTTGCCTGTTAATTCTTTATATCTTGCCAAGCAACAGCAGGATCAACAGCACTACCAACACCACGCCGATGATACCCGACGGGCCATAACCCCAACTTCTGGAGTGTGGGAAGACCGGCAAACCACCTACCAGCAGGAGGATCAGAATAACGATAAGAATTGTGCCCATGTCTATTTCCTTGTTGGAAGTGTTCTGGAATGACCTAACCTTTAACTGTCAGCTGGAATGCAAGTAAATCCGAGCTGCTTACAAAATCCGACTGTCGCGCATGAAGGAAAATTCCAAGTTTTTTTAATGTTTTTCGAAGAAAGCGTTATTTCGTTTGTTTTAGTTGCGCTAGTTACTCATCTATACCTGTAGGAACTGCCGAACGCTGCGATCTTTTGGCTTTGCCTGCGCCATTCAGCAATCTGATGGAGCGTGGGTCTGGCAATTTCCTTCGCTACACTCGGCACATCTTCCCCAGAACAACAAGGCTGTTTGCTATGCAAAATCGCATGATGATCACTGGCGCGGGCTCAGGCCTGGGTCGCGAAATCGCGCTACGCTGGGCGCGCGAGGGCTGGCAGCTGGCCTTGTCGGACGTCAGCGAGCCCGGCCTGCAAGAAACCCTGAAACTGGTTCGCGAAGCCGGCGGCGACGGTTTCATCCAGCGTTGTGATGTACGTGATTACAGCCAGCTGACGGCCTTCGCCCAGGCCTGCGAAGAGAAGCTCGGTGGCATCGATGTCATCGTCAACAATGCCGGCGTCGCCTCGGGCGGGTTCTTCAACGAACTGTCCCTGGAAGACTGGGACTGGCAGATCGCGATCAACCTGATGGGCGTGGTCAAGGGTTGCAAGGCCTTCCTGCCGCTGCTGGAGAAAAGCAAAGGCAAGATCATCAACATCGCGTCCATGGCAGCCCTGATGCAAGGCCCGGCCATGAGCAACTACAACGTGGCCAAGGCCGGCGTGGTGGCGTTGTCCGAAAGCCTGTTGGTCGAACTGGCGCAGCAGGAAATCGGCGTGCATGTGGTGTGCCCATCGTTTTTCCAGACCAACCTGCTGGATTCCTTCCGCGGCCCGACACCGGCCATGAAAGCCCAGGTCGGCAAGTTGCTGGAAAGCTCGCCGATCACCGCGTCCGACATTGCCGACTATATCTATCAGCACGTCGCCGACGGCGAGTTCATGATCCTGCCGCACGAGCAGGGCCGCATGGCCTGGGCGCTCAAGCAGAAGAACCCGCAATTGCTCTACAACGAAATGACCGTCATGGCCGACAAAATGCGCGCCAAGGCCAAACAAACCGCAGGCTGAACTTGCCCGCAGGCAACCCCCTCGTTAGGGTGGCCGCCATCGGCCATCCCTTGCGAGACGTTTGCATGCTCAATTACCTGTGGTTTTTTCTCGCCGCGCTGTTCGAAATCGCCGGCTGCTTTGCGTTCTGGATGTGGCTGCGCCAGGGCAAAAGCGTGTGGTGGGTTGTGCCGGCGCTCCTCAGCCTGACCTTGTTTGCCTTGCTGCTGACCCGAGTCGAAGCGACCTACGCTGGTCGCGCCTATGCCGCTTACGGTGGCATCTACATCATTGCGTCGATTGGCTGGCTGGCGGTGGTCGAGCGGATTCGTCCGCTGGGCTCGGACTGGATCGGTGTGGCTCTGTGCGTAATCGGGGCCAGCGTCATCCTTTTCGGGCCGCGTTTCTCCGCGTCCTGAAGGATCGGTCCTTCATTGACATGATTTGTCGGAAGTTTCCGTAAGAGGCGCTCGGCTGGTGCTGTAGGGGCGTTCTGGTTTGCTGCCGTCGCATTGAAGACCTGCCAAGGGCCGGGCATCTTCAGGGTTCGATAACCCTGAAGGACGAATGCCATGCTTGTACTCAGCCGCGTTGTGGGCGAATTGATTTCCATCGGTGACGAGATTTCCGTGCGCGTTGTAGCGGTCAGCGGAGACAGCGTGCGCTTCGGTATCGAAGCGCCACGGGCCGTCCCTGTGCACCGTGAAGAAATCTACGACCGTATCCAGCTCGAACTGGATAAAACCAAGGGACGCTAAGGCCTCAGTCGAACAGGTGCTTGGGCACGTCATGCTTGAGCATCAACTGACATTGCTCGCTTTCCGGATCGAAGACAATCAACGCCTGGCCTTTGGTCAATGCCTGACGAACACGCAAAACGCGGGTTTCCAGCGGCGTGTCATCACCGTTGTCCGTGCCGTCACGGGTCACGAAATCCTCGATCAGGCGGGTCAGGGTGTCGACTTCAAGTTGGTCGTAAGGGATCAGCATAGGCACCTCGGCTAAACAATGGCGCGATGCTACGGCGAATGGGCGGTTGCGGCTAGCCCGGGCCTGATGCGGTGCCTGATTAGACGCCTTCGCGGGCAAGCCCGCTCCCACAGGGTGACCGAGTTCGTTCATGAGAATGCGGTCAAATGTGGGAGCGGGCTTGCCCGCGATGGCCATCTTTCAAACAACGAAAACCCTTGGATCAGCTCTCCGACCGCTGCCCCACCAGACTGTCCACCGACGGCACCCGGGTATCACTTTCCATCTGCGTGTCATGTTCGATCTGATGACTGAACCGGTCCAGCGAACCCTTGGCCGGTTGCGCATCGCTGGCGAACACTGGCGGGCTGAGAATGTAGGCGCCGAGCAGACGGCTGAGCGCTGCCAGGCTGTCGATGTGGGTGCGTTCGTAGCCGTGGGTGGCGTCGCAGCCGAAGGCGAGCAGGGCGGTGCGAATGTCGTGGCCGGCGGTGACCGCCGAGTGAGCATCGCTGAAGTAATACCGGAACAGGTCGCGACGCACCGGCAACTCGTTGTCACTGGCCAGTCGCAGCAGGTGCCGCGACAGATGATAGTCATACGGCCCGCCAGAATCCTGCATCGCCACGCTCACCGCGTGTTCGCTGGAGTGCTGGCCCGGCGCGACGGGCGCAATGTCGATGCCGACGAATTCACTGACATCCCAAGGTAATGCCGCCGCAGCGCCGCTGCCGGTTTCCTCGGTGATGGTGAACAACGGATGACAGTCGATCATCAGCTCTTCGCCGCTGTCGACGATCGCTTTCAGCGCCGCCAGCAGCGCTGCCACACCGGCCTTGTCGTCGAGGTGACGGGCGCTGATGTGGCCGCTTTCGGTGAACTCTGGCAGCGGATCGAAGGCGACGAAATCGCCGACGCTGATCCCCAGTGAGTCGCAATCGGCGCGTGTGGCGCAATAGGCGTCCAGGCGCAATTCGACATGATCCCAACTGATCGGCATTTCATCCACGGCGGTATTGAACGCGTGCCCGGAAGCCATCAGCGGCAACACGCTGCCACGGATCACGCCGTTATCGGTGAACAGGCTCACCCGACTGCCCTCGGCAAATCGACTGGACCAGCAACCGACAGGGGCCAAGGTCAGGCGACCGTTATCCTTGATCGCGCGAACCGCCGCGCCGATGGTGTCCAGGTGCGCCGAGACTGCACGGTCCGGGCTGTTCTTCTTGCCCTTGAGGGTGGCGCGGATGGTTCCGCGTCGGGTCATTTCAAATGGAATGCCCAGCTCTTCAAGCCGCTCGGCGACGTAGCGCACGATGGTGTCGGTGAACCCGGTCGGGCTGGGAATGGCGAGCATTTCCAGGAGGACTTTTTGCAGGTAGTTGAGGTCTGGTTCGGGAATTTTGCTGGTCATGGAAACTCCTGATGAGTAAACAGCATCGATGGTTTCGATGAGGGGAAAGGAAGGGTTGCCTGAACGGACGCCTTCGCGGGCAAGCCTCGCTCCTACAAAGGCAACGGTGACCTGTAGGAGCGAGGCTTGCCCGCGAAGAGGCCCGTCCAGGCGCTACATCACTAAGAAACCGCCGGCTGACTATGCGGAAACAACAAATCCACAAACCGCTCGGCCGTCGGCTGCGGTTCATGGTTGGCCAGTCCGGCACGTTCGTTGGCTTCGATAAACACATACTCCGGCTGATCGGCCGCCGGCACCATCAGGTCGAGCCCAACCATTGGAATATCCAGCGCCCGCGCCGCGCGCACCGCCGCATCCACCAGGGTCGGATGCAGGATCGCCGTGACGTCCTCAAGCACGCCGCCGGTATGAAGATTCGCCGTACGCCGTACGAACAGATGCTCGCCGGCCGGCAGAATGCTCTCGTAGCCGTGACCCGCCGCCTGCAAAGTGCGCTCGGTCTCATGGTCCAGCGGGATTTTGCTTTCACCGCTGGTGGCGGCCTGCCGGCGTCGACTCTGGGCCTCGATCAGTGCACCGATGGAATGCTGACCATCGCCCACCACCTCTGCCGGCCGGCGAATCGCCGCAGCGACCACCTCGAAACCGATCACCACAATCCGCAAATCCAGACCTTCGTGAAAGCTTTCCAACAGCACGCGGCTGTCGAACTGGCGGGCCGATTCGATGGCTTGCTGAACCTCTTCGATGGTCCGCAGATCCACCGCCACCCCTTGACCCTGTTCGCCATCCAGCGGTTTGACCACCACCCGTTCGTGCTCGTCGAGAAACGCCAGATTGTCATCGGCGTTACCCGCCAGTTGCTGCGACGGCAGGTTCAAGCCGGCCGCCTTGAGCACTTTGTGCGTCAGGCTTTTGTCCTGGCACAGGCTCATGCTGATGGCGCTGGTCAGGTCGCTGAGCGATTCGCGGCAACGCACCCGACGCCCGCCATGGCTGAGGGTGAACATCCCGGCATCGGCGTCATCGACCTGCACATCGATGCCGCGACGGTGAGCTTCCTCGACGATGATCCGCGCATACGGGTTGAACTCGGCTTCCGGGCCCGGGCCCAGGAACAACGGCTGATTGATGCAGTTCTTGCGCTTGATGGCGAAGGTCGACAGGTTGCGGAAGCCGAGCTTGGCGTAAAGACTTTTCGCCTGCCGATTGTCGTGCAGCACCGACAGGTCGAGGTAACTCAGGCCACGACTCATGAAGTGCTCGATCAAATGCCGCACCAGCACTTCGCCGACACCGGGTCGCGAACATTGCGGATCGACCGCCAGGCACCACAGGCTGCTGCCGTTTTCCGGATCGTTGAACGCCTTGTGATGATTGAGGCCCATCACGCTGCCGATGATCGCGCCGCTGTCTTCGTCTTCGGCCAGCCAATACACCGGGCCGCCCTGATGACGCGGGGTTAACAGGCTCGCGTCGATCGGCAGCATCCCGCGCAATTGATACAGCTGATTGATCGCCTGCCAGTCCGCATCGCTTTGCGCGCGACGAATGCGAAAGCCGCGAAACACTCGGGTGGACTGACGGTAATCGCTGAACCACAGGCGCAAGGTGTCGGACGGATCAAGGAATAGCTGCGCCGGCTCCAGCCCCAACACCTGCTGGGGCGCGGCGACGTACAGGGCAATGTCGCGTTCGCCGGTATGTTCGTTGAGCAATTCCTGGGCGAGGCTCGCCGCATCGGGAAAGGTGTGGCCGATCAGCAACCGGCCCCAACCGCAATGCACGGCAATTGGCGCCGCACCCAGTTCGCTGCCGTCTTCGGCGAGGCGTGCCTGCAAGCGTTCGTAAGAGGGCGCCTGACCGCGCAACAAGCGTTGGCTATAAGCCGTGGCATGAGGTTTCATGATCAGAGTCCTTGTTCACTGAGCCACAGGTTCAGCGCCGCCAATTGCCACAGCTTGGAGCCGCGCAACGGGGTCAGTTGACCTTGCGGGTCGGTCAGCAGGCGGTCGAGCATGGCCGGGTTGAATAGGCCGCGATCCTGACTCGGGTCGAGCAACAATTCACGCACCCAGTTCAATGTGTCGCCCTGCAAATGCTTGAGACCCGGCACCGGGAAGTAACCTTTCTTACGGTCGATCACTTCACTTGGAATCACCAGCCGCGCCGCTTCTTTCAGGACCTGTTTACCGCCGTCCGGCAGTTTGAATTTGCCCGGCACCCGCGCCGACAATTCCACCAGGCGATAGTCGAGAAACGGCGTGCGCGCTTCCAGGCCCCAGGCCATGGTCATGTTGTCGACGCGTTTGACCGGGTCGTCCACCAGCATCACCGTGCTGTCCAGACGCAGGGCTTTGTCGACGGCGGCATCGGCACCAGGTTGTGCGAAATGTTCCTTCACGAAGTCGCCAGCGGCGTCATTCGCTGTCAGCCATTTCGGCTGCACCGTGGCGGCGTAGTCCTCGTAGCTGCGATCGAAGAAGGCATCGCGGTACGCCGCATACGGATCGCTGGCGCCATCCACCTGCGGATACCAGTGGTAACCGGCGAACAGTTCGTCGGCGCCTTGGCCGCTTTGCACCACCTTGCAGTGCTTGGCCACTTCACGCGACAGCAGATAGAAGGCAATGCAATCGTGGCTGACCATCGGCTCGCTCATGGCGCGGAACGCGGCCGGCAGTTGCTCGATGATCTCTTTTTCGTCGATGCGCAGTTGGTGGTGCTGGGTGTTGTAGTGCTTGGCGATCAGGTCCGAGTACTGGAACTCGTCGCCACGCTCGCCACCGGCATCGTGGAAACCGATGGAAAAGGTCGAGAGGTTTTCCACGCCGACTTCACGCAACAGCCCGACCAACATGCTCGAATCGACACCGCCGGAAAGCAGCACGCCGACATCGACCGCAGCACGTTGGCGAATCGCCACGGCGTCACGGGTACTGTCGAGCACGCGGTCGCGCCAGTCTTCGAGGGTCAGATTCATCTCATCGGCGTGTGGGCCGTAGGGCAGGGTCCACCAGGTTTTCTGCTCGGTGCTGCCATCCGCTTCGATACGCATCCAGGTGGCTGGCGGCAGTTTTTCGATGCCGGCCAACAAGGTGCGCGGTGCCGGAACCACGGCGTGGAAATTCAGGTAGTGATTGAGCGCCACCGGATCGAGGATCGGGTTGATGTCGCCGCCCTTGAGCAATGCCGGCAACGACGAGGCAAAGCGCAGGCGCTGGCCGGTGCGCGACAGGTACAGCGGCTTCACGCCGAGACGGTCACGGGCGATGAACAGGCGTTTGGCGTCGCGTTCCCAAATGGCGAAGGCGAACATGCCGTTGAGTTTCGGCAGCAGTGCTTCGCCCCAGGCGTGATAGCCCTTGAGCAGCACTTCGGTGTCGCCGCCGGAATAGAAGGCGTAACCGAGGCTTTCCAGCTCGGTGCGCAGTTCCGGGAAGTTGTAGATCGCGCCGTTGAAGGCCAGGGACAAGCCCAGTTGGTTGTCGATCATCGGCTGCGCCGAGCCGTCCGACAGGTCCATGATTTTCAGGCGTCGATGGCCCAGGGCAATCGGCCCCTGGCTGTGGAAGCCCCACGCATCGGGGCCGCGAGGCGCCAGGTGATGGGTGATTCGTTCAACGGCCGCGAGGTCCGCAGGTTGATGATCAAAGCGTAACTCGCCAGCTAATCCGCACATAAAGTCCTTACCGGTTTTTCCGTTGGGGAGGGTCAATCGATACCTGCCAGAAACGGCAGGTACTCAGAAACTGACCCGGCTCAATCCCCGGAGTTTTAGACCGATAAGTTATAAGGCGCGGGGTCAGACTTTCCCGCGGACCAGTTGCCGGACCGCAAAACGGTTGGGATGACAGGCTTCGGCGACCGACTTGGGCAGCGGCAGGGGTTCGTTATCCAGCCATGCCGCCAGCAGCTCTCCCGACAGCGGGGCGGTGATCAGGCCGCGAGAACCGTGGCCGCTGTTGACGTAAAAACCGTCCAGCCAAGGGCAAGGAACATCGGGGACTTGCCGGGCGTCCTTGCTCAGTACCGCATAGGCATCGGCGAAGGCCGCTTGCTCGGCCAGCGGGCCGACGATCGGCAAGTAATCCGGGCTGGTGCAACGGAACGCGGCGCGTCCTTCAAGGTGTTGCGGGTCGAGGTCATGAGCGTGCAGACGGGTGGCCAGGTCGGTGGAAATCTCCTCAAGCAAGGCCAGGTTGCCGAGGTGTTCGGCGACGGTCGGAGTCAAGTCATCGCTCTTGAAATCGAAGCTGGCGCCGAGGGTGTGTTCACCCAGGCGAGCGGGTGCCACATAACCTTCGGCACACACCACCGTCGCCAGCGCCTGGCTTTCGCAGGTTTGCGCCAGGCGGGTAATTTGCCCACGGATGCGTTTGAGCGGCAGCTCGGCGCTTTGCGCAAAACGCTTGATCTCGGCGGCGCCGGCCAGAATCACTACCGGCGCACTGGCCAGCAGCGCATCACCGTCCCACGCTTGCCACTGATCATCGACCTTGCGCAGCTCAAGCACTTCACGGTGCGGCAGCCACTGAATATTCGTCGAGGACGCCTGCCAGTGGCACAACGCTGGCGGATGAACCCAGCCACCTTCCGGGTAGAACAGGCCACCGTGATCCAGGGCAATCCCGGCCTGCGCCTGAGCCTGAGGTTGATCGAGAATGTGCACCAGCTCTGGAGAGAACGCCGCCGCCAATTGCGCCTGACGCTCGGCTTCCTTGGCATTGAACGCCAGTTGCAGCACGCCACAATCATCCCAATCGACGCCTCGCTGCAGGTGTTCGAGCACACGGCGGGTGTAGCCAAAGCCACTGACGATCAGTTGCGACAGCGCCGTACCATGCGCCGAAAGCTTGAGGGACAGCACACCCTGAGGATTGCCCGAGGCTTCCTGCGCCAGGGCATCGTGACGCTCCAGCAGACTCACTTGCCAACCGCGCGCGGCCAGGCTCGCCGCGCTGGCGCAACCGGCCAGGCCGGCTCCGATCACCAGTGCACGACGTTCACCGGTCAACGGCTGCGGACGGGAAAACCATGGTTTTGTCGCGGCGGGCGCTGCTGCAGTTTCGGGCCAGCCGAGGAACACGCCGCGCAGGATTTCCCATTTGTGGCCGATGCCCGGTGTGCGCTTCATCTTGAAGCCCGCCGCATTCAACAGACGACGCACCCAGCCGGTGCTGGTGAAGGTGCTGATGGTCGAGCCGGGCGCGGCCAGACGCGCCAGTTCGGCAAACAGTTCGGCGGTCCACATGTCGGGGTTTTTCGCCGGGGCGAAACCGTCGAGAAACCAGGCGTCGATCTGTGCGTCCAGCTGTGGCAACTGTTCCAGCGCATCGCCGATCAGCAGGGTCAAGGTGACACGACCGTTGTCCAGCACCAGGCGCTGGAAGCCCTGATGGATCGCCACGTACTGCGCCAGCAGTTGATCGGCCAATGGCTTGAGCTCCGGCCACAAGGCCAGCGCCCGCTGCAGGTCAGGTTGGCTTAGCGGGTACTTTTCGACGCTGACAAAATGCATTCGCGCGCCGGCCACCGCGTGCTGCTCGAACAGCTGCCAGGCACACAGGAAATTCAGTCCGGTGCCGAAACCGGTCTCGCCAATCACTAGTCGACCGCCGACCGGTAACGCGGCGAAGCGTTCCTGCAAATGGTTTTGCTCAAGGAACACGTAGCGGGTTTCTTCAAGGCCCGACTTGTCCGAAAAATACACATCGTCGAACACCCGCGAACGCGGCAGACCTTGGTCATCCCAGTCGAGCTGGGCGTGGGGCAATACAGGTTTCATGGCAGGCTCGGCAACGACAAGGCGGCCATTCTAGCCGATCGCCAGCGGGGTGCTTGATCCATGGCAAGGCACGCGTGCGCAGACTCACCGAAAAACCTGTAGCAGCTGCCGAAGGCTGCGTTCGGCCGCGAAGCGGTCGTAAAATCAGCCAATGTATTTTTTCAGGCAAAACGCGGATTCAGGATTTACGACCGCTGCGCGGCCGAACGCAGCCTTCGGCAGCTGCTACATGAGTGCTCGTTATTACGAAGTAAGGGATTTCTCCCACGGATAAAGAGTCAATCCGCTAGTCTTGCTCAATCCTGGAAGGAGCCGTCCCATGTTCGAATCTGCTGAAATCGGTCACGCCATCGACAAAGAAACCTACGACGCCGAAGTACCGGTCCTGCGTGAAGCCTTGCTGGACGCTCAGTTCGAACTTCAACAGCAAGGCCGTTTTCCGGTGATCGTGCTGATCAACGGCATCGAAGGCGCCGGTAAAGGCGAGACAGTCAAGTTGCTCAACGAGTGGATGGACCCGCGCCTGATCGAGGTCCGCACCTTTGATCAGCAGACCGACGAAGAACTGGCGCGGCCACCGGCCTGGCGCTACTGGCGGATGCTCCCGGCCAAGGGCCGCATGGGGATTTTCTTCGGCAACTGGTACAGCCAGATGCTGCAAGGCCGGGTTCATGGCTTGTTCAAGGACGCGGTGCTCGATCAGTCGATCAACCAGTCCGAGCGTTTTGAAAAAATGCTCTGCGACGAAGGCGCGCTGATCTTCAAGTTCTGGTTTCACCTCTCCAAGAAGCAAATGAACGCGCGCCTCAAGGCGCTGGCGGATGACCCGCTGCACAGCTGGCGCATCAGTCCGCTGGACTGGCAGCAATCGAAAACCTACGACAAGTTCGTCAAGTACGGTGAACGCGTGTTGCGTCGCACCAGCCGCGACTACGCGCCTTGGCATGTGATTGAAGGTGTCGACGCTCATTACCGCAGCCTGGCGGTCGGCCAAATCCTGCTCGAAGGCCTGCAAAATGCCCTCAAGCGTTCCGAGGTCCATCCGGACAAGGTCAATGCCGCGCCGCTACCCATTCATGTTGATCAGTTGAACCTGCTCGACAGCCTGGATTTGACCCAAAGCCTGGAAAAGGACGATTACGAAGAGCAACTGATTACCGAGCAGGCGCGTTTTTCCGGGTTGATGCGCGACAAACGCATGCGTCGGCATGCCCTGGTGGCGGTGTTCGAAGGTAATGATGCGGCAGGCAAGGGCGGGGCGATTCGCCGGGTCGCGGCAGCACTCGATCCGCGCCAATACAGCATCGTGCCGATTGCCGCACCCACCGAAGAAGAACGGGCTCAACCTTATTTGTGGCGGTTCTGGCGGCACATTCCGGCCAAGGGCAAGTTCACTGTGTTCGACCGTTCCTGGTATGGCCGGGTGTTGGTGGAGCGTATTGAAGGTTTCTGCCCGCCGGCGGACTGGCTGCGGGCCTACAGCGAAATCAACGATTTCGAAGAGCAGATCGCCGAGTCAGGCGTCATCGTCGTCAAGTTCTGGCTGGCCATCGACAAGCAGACGCAACTGGAGCGTTTCCAGGCGCGAGAAGAGATCCCTTTCAAACGCTTCAAGATCACCGAAGACGACTGGCGCAACCGCGACAAATGGGATGCCTACCGCGCGGCGGTCGGCGACATGGTCGATCGCACCAGCACCGAGATTTCGCCCTGGACCCTGGTAGAAGCCAATGACAAGCGCTGGGCGCGGGTCAAGGTCCTGCGCACCATCAACCATGCGCTGGAAGAAGCCTTCGAAAAGTCCGACAAGCACGACAAGAAGGCGAAGCGACACACGAAGTGATCCGATGGTTACGCATACGCGGGGTGAATGATTGTCGCGGTCGGTTATGAGGTGGACTTATGCTCGGTCCACTCTCAACCGACAACAACAATGAGGTATGCCATGCGTGAAGTGGTGATCGTCGACAGCGTGCGGACCGGCCTGGCCAAATCCTTTCGCGGCAAGTTCAACCAGACCCGTCCGGACGACATGGCGGCGCACTGCGTCAACGCGTTGTTGGCGCGCACGGGCATCGACCCGGCCAGCGTCGAGGATTGCATCGTCGGCGCCGGCTCCAACGAAGGCGCCCAGGGTTTTAACATCGGACGCAACGTTGCGGTGCTCTCGCGTTTGGGCATCGGCACTGCCGGCATGACCCTCAATCGCTTCTGCTCGTCGGGCTTGCAGGCGATCGCCATCGCCGCCAACCAGATTGCCTCGGGTTGCAGCGACATCATCGTCGCCGGTGGCGTCGAGTCCATCAGCCTGACCATGAAAAGCGTCAACACTGACAATCTGATCAACCCGCTGCTGAAAGAGCAGGTGCCAGGCATCTACTTCCCGATGGGCCAGACCGCCGAAATCGTCGCGCGCCGTTACAACGTCAGCCGTGAAGAACAGGATGTGTACGCCCTGCAAAGCCAGCAACGCACCGCCCAGGCTCAGGCAGCCGGGTTGTTCGACGATGAAATCGTGCCGATGGCGGTGAAGTATCGGGTTGAGGACAAGGTCACCGGTCAGGTGCAGATCCTCGACGGCATCGTCGATCGCGACGACTGCAATCGCCCGGACACCACGCTGGAAAGCCTGGCGGGTTTGAAGCCGGTGTTTGCTGAAGACGGGTCGGTCACGGCCGGCAACTCTTCGCAACTGTCTGACGGCGCTTCCATGACCCTGGTGATGAGCTTGGAAAAAGCCCTGGAACTGGGGCTGAAGCCGAAAGCGTTCTTCCGTGGCTTTGCGGTGGCCGGCTGTGAACCGGATGAAATGGGCATCGGCCCGGTGTTTTCAGTGCCGAAGTTGCTCAAGGCCAAAGGTTTGCAAATTGCCGATATCGACCTGTGGGAGCTCAATGAAGCGTTTGCCTCGCAGTGCTTGTACAGCCGCAACCGGTTGGAGATCGATAACGACAAGTACAACGTCAATGGCGGCTCGATTTCCATCGGTCACCCGTTCGGCATGACCGGGTCGCGTCAGGTGGGGCATATCGTGCGGGAGTTGCAGCGGCGCAACTTGCGTTACGGCGTGGTGACCATGTGTGTCGGGGGCGGGATGGGGGCGACCGGGTTGTTTGAGGCGGTGCGTTAACTCTTTCGGAGTTTGTAGCGACTGTTGGATGGCTATCGCGGGCAAGCCCGCTCCCACAGTGAATGGCGGCGATCACAACTATCGTGTACGCCACAGAATCTGTGGGAGCGGGCTTGCCCGCGATGCGGTCTATAGGCTCATGCGCAAAAGCAGCATCCGCTCGATGTAGGCCTGAATCGCGCGCGCCGCCTTCTGCGGATTTTCAAACGGCCCCTCCAGGGTGTTTTCCCGGGTGCTGAAGTACAACTCCCCATTCACACGACACATCCGGTCACTGCGAAAGTGCGTGGCGGGGGCGTGGTCCTGGGCGCGCATGCCGTACATGGCGATCTCCTGAGGGATGTTCCGGTTGGCGAATTCAATGAGCTTATGCAGGAACCCTTTGCGACGCCTGGCCAACCGATCGACGGCATGTCGCCCGGTCAGCGTTGCGACCTGCACAGTTTCATTCGCGGCTAACGGCCAACTGTCCCTGTGTGCCGCACGGCTCTGCGCCTAGAATGACGCTTCTCGCTACTTGGCTTTGGGGTTCGCATGCACATTTCATCGGGTCGCTGGGTTTACGGTCTGTGCCTGGCCTTGTTGACCGCGTTGTTGTGGGGAATCCTGCCGATCAAACTCAAGCAAGTGCTGCTGGTGATGGACCCGGTGACAGTGACCTGGTTTCGCCTGATCGTGTCCGGCGGGTGCCTGTTCATTTACCTGGCGGCAACCAAACGCCTGCCGAGCCGCAAAGTGCTTGGTCCGCGCGGAGGCTGGCTGGTATTGATGGCGGTGCTCGGTCTAGTGGGCAACTACGTGCTGTATTTGATGGGCCTGAACCTGCTCAGCCCCGGCACTGCGCAATTGGTGGTGCAGATGGGCCCGATCATGTTGCTGATCGCCAGCCTGTTTGTGTTCAAGGAGCGGTTCAGCGTGGGGCAGGCGATTGGCCTGCTGGTGCTGCTGATCGGCTTCGCGTTGTTTTTTAATCAGCGCTTGGCCGAGTTGCTGACCTCGCTGACCGATTACACCGCTGGCGTGCTGATGGTGCTGCTGGCTTCGACGGTCTGGACCTTTTACGCGCTAGGGCAAAAACAGTTGCTGACGGTGTGGAATTCATTGCAGGTGATGATGGTGATCTACCTGTTCTGTGCGCTGTTGCTGACGCCGTGGGTGCATCCGCTGGAAGCGCTGCAACTGAGCCCGCTGCAAGGCTGGCTGCTGCTGGCGTGCTGCATGAATACCCTGGTTGCCTATGGCGCGTTTGCCGAGGCGTTGGCTCACTGGGAAGCTTCGCGGGTGAGTGCGACGCTGGCGATCACGCCGCTGGTGACCTTCGTCGCCGTGGCAATCGCGGCGTGGTTGTGGCCGGAGTATGTGCATGCCGAGACGATCAATGGTCTGGGGTATGGCGGGGCGGTGCTGGTGGTCGTGGGGTCGGCGCTGGTGGCGTTGGGGCCGTCATTGATTGCCGGGCTTCGGGCGCGGAAGGTACGGATGGCGGCCAGTTAAACCGCGTCATCGTTCTTCGCGGGCAAGCCTCGCTCCTACAGGATTTGTGCCGGTCACAATTTCCATGAACGACACAAATCCTGTAGGAGCGAGGCTTGCCCGCGAAGGCTGACTATCAGTCACTGCAGGTCTCAGCCCTTGGCCCCCGCCTCGAGCATATTCTCCGGCCTTACCCACGCATCAAACTGTTCATCGGTCAGATACCCTAGCTGCAATGCCGCCTCACGCAAGGTCAGCCCTTCGCTGTACGCCTTCTTGGCAATTTCCGCCGATTTGTCATAACCGATGTGCGGATTGAGTGCCGTCACCAACATCAACCCACGCTCCAGATGTTCCGCCATTTTCGCCGCATCCGGCTCCAGGCCGGCGATGCAATGCTGCTGGAAGTTGCTGCAGCCATCGCCCAGCAGGCGGATCGATTGCAGCAAATTGTGGATGATCACCGGCTTGAACACGTTCAATTGCAAGTGCCCCTGACTCGCGGCAAAACCAATCGCAACGTCGTTGCCCAAAACCTGGCAAGCGAGCATCGACAGGGCTTCGCACTGGGTCGGGTTGACCTTGCCGGGCATGATCGAGCTGCCTGGTTCGTTGGCCGGCAGCTTCACTTCGGCGAAACCGGCGCGCGGCCCGGAGCCCAACAGGCGCAGGTCGTTGGCGATTTTCATCAGGGTTACGGCAAGGGTTTTCAGCGCGCCGGACAGCGTGGTCAGCGGCTCATGGCCGGCCAGCGCCGCGAATTTGTTCGGTGCGGTGACGAATGGCAGACCGCTGAGGGCGGCCAGTTCGGCGGCAATCGCTTCGCCAAAACCGTGTGGCGAGTTCAGCCCGGTGCCGACGGCGGTGCCGCCCTGAGCCAGTTCACAGACCGCCGGCAATGCGCTGCGGATCGCCCGTTCGGCGTAATCCAGTTGCGCTATGAACGCCGAGACTTCTTGACCAAAGGTAATCGGCGTCGCGTCCATCATGTGCGTGCGGCCGGTCTTGACCAGTTTCATGTGCCGCGCAGACAGCTCCGCCAATCCACCCGACAGTTCGTTGATCGCCGGCAGCAAATGCTGTTGCACGGCCTGCGCCGCAGCGATGTGCATGGCGGTGGGGAAGCAGTCGTTGGAACTTTGCGAGCGATTGACGTGGTCGTTGGGGTGCACCGGCGACTTGCCGCCACGCGGGTTGCCGGCCAGTTCGTTGGCACGCCCGGCGATCACTTCGTTGACGTTCATGTTGCTCTGGGTGCCGCTGCCGGTCTGCCAGACCACCAGCGGGAATTGGTCGTCGTGGCTGCCGTCGAGCACTTCGTCGGCGGCTTGTTCGATCAGCCGGGCGATGTCGGCGGGCAGGTCGCCATTGCGGTCGTTGACCCGTGCCGCGGCTTTCTTGATCAGCGCCAAGGCATGCAGCACGGCCAGCGGCATTTTTTCGTTGCCGATGGCGAAGTTGATCAGCGAGCGTTGCGTCTGAGCGCCCCAGTAGGCTTCATCCGGGACTTCCACCTGGCCAAGGCTGTCGGTTTCGATACGGCTCATCATGCACACTCCTGTAGGTCTGATAGCGCAGTTTAGGCCGTGATCGCCGGCCGTGGTTCCATCAGTCTGGTTTTTGACCATTCAACCCCTCTAAATCAGGCCCGACAAGGCTTGGGGTTGAGTGACACACTTTTTTAGGTGCAGAATGGTCGCCCTTGGGGTAATGACCTCGCCTGCTAGAAAAGGAAACTCGATGACTCGTCTTCGTGCCATCTGTACCGCGGTTGCACTGGTTTGCGCCAGCGGCCCTGTTTTTGCCGATACCGCCAGCCACAACGCCAGTGCCGAAGCTTTCCTGACTCTGGCGCACGCTGACAAATTGGGCACTCCGGTGTACATGCAAGTGCAGCAAATGTTCGCTCAGCGCTTTGAACAGACCAAAGCCCCTGAATCGAAAAAAGCCTTGCTGGAAACCTATCAGGCCAAGGCCAATGCAGCTCTGGACGCAGCCATTGGCTGGAACAAGCTGAAGCCGGACATGGTCAAGCTCTACACCACCAACTTCAGCGAATCCGAGCTCAAAGACCTGGTTGCCTTCTACCAGTCGCCACTGGGCAAGAAAGTCCTGGAAAAAATGCCACAGCTGACTCAGCAATCGGCCCAGATGACTCAAGCCAAGCTGGAAAGCGCGGTGCCTGTGGTCAACAAACTGCTGGCTGACATGACTGCCGAGCTGGAGCCTAAAGGCGCCGCCGCTCCAGCCAAGAAAAAGCCTTAACCGGAGTTCGGTATGACCATGCAACAACGCATCGAATCGACGCTAGGACTGTTGCAGCCCTTGCATTTGCAAGTGCTGGATGAAAGCCACATGCACAGCCGTGGGTTGCAAACTCATTACAAGGCGGTGGTGGTCAGCCAGCAGTTCGAAGGGCTCAATCGCGTCAAGCGTCACCAGAAAGTCTACGGCACGCTCGGCGAGCTGATGGGCGAGTTCCATGCGTTGGCGCTGCATACCTACACGCCTGAAGAATGGGCACAGATCGACGCGGCTCCGGCCTCGCCAACCTGTGCTGGCGGCAGCAAACACTGAAATTACCCCCTGTAGGAGCCGGCTTGCCGGCGAAGGCGTCCTTGAAATCGCCATCGCCGGCAAGCCGTGCTCCTACAGGGAGGGTTATTTTTGTTAGAATGCCCAACGCGCCGCTTACCCGGCGCGTTTTTTTTCGCATCCGGTTCACCCTTTACGAGGGTAGCCACCTGGAGAAACACCCATGACACAACAGATTGTCGTGGCGGCACTGTATAAGTTCGTCACCCTGGAAGATTACGTCGCCCTGCGCGAGCCACTGCTGCAAGCAATGGTCGACAACGGCATCAAAGGCACGTTGCTGATCGCCGAAGAAGGCATCAACGGCACCGTGTCCGGCAGTCGCGAAGGCATCGACGGGCTGATGGCCTGGCTCAAGAACGATCCGCGTATGGACGACATCGACCACAAAGAGTCGTACTGCGACGAGCAGCCGTTCTATCGCACCAAGGTCAAACTGAAGAAAGAAATCGTCACCCTCGGCGTCGAAGGCGTGGACCCGAACAAGAAGGTCGGCACCTACGTCGATCCAGAGAACTGGAACGCACTGATCAGCGATCCAGAGGTGCTGTTGATCGACACCCGCAACGACTACGAAGTCTCGATCGGCACCTTCGAAGGCGCCATCGATCCGAAGACAACAAGCTTTCGCGAATTCCCCGACTACATCAAAGCCCATTTCGACCCGGCCGTGCACAAGAAAGTCGCGATGTTCTGCACCGGCGGCATTCGTTGCGAAAAGGCCTCGAGCTACATGCTCAGCCAGGGCTTCGATGAGGTCTATCACCTCAAGGGCGGCATTCTGAAGTACCTCGAAGAGGTGCCGCAGGCAGAAACCAAATGGCAGGGCGACTGCTTTGTGTTCGACAACCGCGTGACCGTTCGCCATGACCTCAGCGAAGGCGACTACGATCAATGCCATGCCTGTCGTACCCCCGTCAGCGTTGAAGACCGCACATCCGAGCACTATGTGGCTGGCATCAGTTGCCCCCATTGCTGGGATAAGCTGAGCGAGAAAACCCGTCGCAGTGCCATCGACCGGCAAAAGCAGATCGAATTGGCCAAGGCTCGCAACATGCCTCACCCGATCGGCTACAACTACAAGCAAACACCTTCCGAGGCTTGAACCATGTCTGCGCGCCGCCTGCTCTATGTGATGGACCCAATGTGTTCCTGGTGCTGGGGCTTTGCGCCGGTTGCCAATGCGCTGGTCGAGCAGGCGCAGGCAGCGGGTGTGGATGTGCATCTGGTGGTGGGCGGTTTGCGCACCGGCAGTGGTTCGGCGCTGGAGCCGACCACCCGGCGCTATATTCTTGAACACTGGCAGGCGGTCACCGAGGCCACCGGCCAGCCGTTCAAGCGCGAAGGCGCGCTGCCGGACGGCTTTGTCTACGACACCGAGCCTGCCTGTCGGGCGCTGGTGACGGCGCGCAGCCTGGCGCCGGATTGCGCGTGGAAACTGCTCGGGCTGATTCAGCACGCGTTTTACGCTGAAGGGCGCGATGTCACCCACGCCAGTGTTCTGGTGGAGTTGGCGGAGCAGGCCGGTCTGCCGCGTATCGAGTTCGCCGCCGCGTTCGACCGTGCCGACATGCACGCCGCAACCGCTGCCGATTTCACCTGGGTCCAGGACCTGGGCATTGCCGGTTTCCCTACTTTGCTCGCAGAGCGTGATGGTCAATTGGCGTTGTTGACCAATGGCTATCAACCTCTGAGCGTACTGTCACCGCTGCTCGGCCGTTGGCTGGAGCGCGCTGCCTGTGCATGATCTGCCCGACAACGCCGCAACCGCTCCACGTGTCGATCGTCTGAGCTGGGCGGAAATCCGTCGGCTGGCCCTTCATCACAAGAAATCCCTGTGGATCGCCAACGGCGTGGCCGTGCTGGCGACCCTTTGCAGCGTGCCAATCCCCTTGCTTCTGCCGTTGCTGGTGGACGAAGTCCTGCTGGGACACGGTGATGCCGCGCTGAAGATCATGAACCACGCACTGCCTGATGGCTGGCAGAAAGCGGCGGGCTACATTGGCCTGATGCTGCTGGTGACCTTGACCCTGCGCTGCGCGGCATTGCTGTTCAACGTGGTGCAGGCGCGGTTGTTCGCGGCGCTGGCCAAGGACATCGTGTACCGCATTCGCGTGCGCCTGATCGAACGCCTTAAGCGTATCTCCCTGGGTGAGTACGAAAGCCTGGGCAGCGGCACGGTGACCACGCACCTGGTGACCGACCTCGACACCCTCGACAAATTCGTCGGCGAAACCCTCAGCCGCTTCCTCGTGGCGATGCTCACGCTGGTCGGCACCGCCGGCATTCTGGTGTGGATGCATTGGCAACTGGCACTGTTGATCCTGCTGTTCAACCCGTTGGTGATCTACGCCACAGTGCTGTTGGGCAAGCGGGTCAAGCACCTGAAGAAACTCGAGAACGACAGCACTTCGCGCTTCACCCAGGCGCTGACTGAAACCCTCGATGCCATTCAGGAAGTGCGCGCCGGCAACCGTCAGGGCTTTTTCCTCGGGCGCCTCGGCCAGCGGGCTCGGGAAGTGCGCGATTACGCGGTGAACTCCCAGTGGAAAACCGATGCATCGAACCGTGCCAGCGGTTTGCTGTTCCAGTTCGGTATCGATATTTTCCGCGCGGCGGCGATGCTCACCGTGCTGTTTTCCGACCTGTCCATCGGCCAGATGCTGGCGGTGTTCAGCTACCTGTGGTTCATGATCGGTCCGGTGGAACAACTGCTGAACCTGCAATATGCCTACTACGCGGCCGGTGGCGCGCTGTCGAGAATCAATGAGTTGCTGGCCCGTGCCGATGAGCCTGAATATCCGGGGGGTGTCGACCCGTTTAACGGTCGCGAGACTGTGGGTATCGAAGTCCAGGGTTTGAGTTTCGGTTATGGCGACGAGTTGGTGTTGAACCAGATGGACCTGTCCATCGCCCCCGGCGAAAAAGTCGCGATCGTCGGCGCCAGCGGTGGCGGCAAGAGCACGCTGGTGCAATTGCTGCTGGGCTTGTACACGCCGTTGGCCGGGACCATCCGCTTCGGTGGCTCGACCCAGCAAGAGATCGGCCTGGACACCGTGCGGGAAAATGTCGCCGTGGTCCTGCAACACCCGGCGCTGTTCAACGACACCGTGCGGGCCAACCTGACCATGGGCCGCGAACGCAGCGACGAGGCCTGCTGGCAGGCACTGGAAATTGCCCAGCTGCACACCACGGTTCGTGAGTTGCCCAATGGCCTGGACAGTATCGTCGGGCGTTCCGGCGTGCGCTTGTCGGGCGGTCAGCGTCAACGGCTGGCGATTGCGCGAATGGTCCTGGCCGAGCCCAAGGTGGTGATTCTCGATGAGGCCACGTCGGCGCTGGACGCGGCCACCGAATACAACCTGCACCAGGCGCTGGCGCGTTTCCTGAGCAACCGCACCACGCTGATCATTGCCCATCGACTTTCCGCGGTGAAACAAGCTGACCGTGTGCTGGTGTTCGACGGCGGGCAAATTGCCGAGGATGGCGACCACCAGCAATTGATTGCCGAGGGTGGTTTGTACGCCAAGCTGTATGGGCATTTGCAGCAGTTGTAGCCACACGGGCCACACCCTGCCAGCAGGGCGAGGTTTGCCGCTTGCCGGGAGCGGAATCGCCACCTAGTCTAGCGGTAGCGATCTTGTCCGGACGACGATCGAGCAGTGCTAAAACAAGGGACCTCATGAATCAAACGCGGACTCTCGGAACGCCACGGTTGTTGGGCATCGTCTGGCCATTCATCGCCGTTGTGTTATTTCAGGCCCTGCTGGGCGGCGTCAGCCTGTACGTTCTGTCGGCGGTCCGCGGCTACGTCGCCGGTGAAAGCCTGTGGTCCAAGGGCCAGAAAGACGCCATCTATTACCTCAATCTGTACGCCGACAGCCGCGACGAATCGATTTTTGTCAAATACCAGAACGCCATTTCCGTGCCTCAGGGCGGCCATGAATTGCGCGTGGCCCTGGATCAGCAGCCACCCAATATCGAGGCGGCACGACTGGCCATCCTCAAGGGCGGCAACCACCCGGATGACGTTTCCAGCCTGATCTGGCTGTACCTCAATTTCCGGCACTTCAGTTACCTCGAAAAAGCCATCGACCGCTGGACAGTGGGCGACGCGTACCTGGTGCAACTCGACAATGTTGCGCAGGAGATGCATCAGCACATCGCCGCGAGCCAGGCCTCCGAGGCCGACGTCAAGCGCTGGAGGGAGCAGATATTTGCCATCAACGATGGCGTGAGTCCGGCGGCCAAAGCGTTCAGCGATGCCTTGGGCGAAGGCTCCCGCGTCATCCTGCGCCTGCTGTTGGTGACCAACCTCGCCACCGCGCTGGGCTTGATTGCGTTGGCCTTGATGCGCACGCACAAATTGCTCAAGCAGCGCCATGCGTTCGCCGAAGCCCTGCAACTGGAGAAAGACCGGGCGCAGATCACCTTGCAGTCGATTGGTGATGGGGTGATTACCACGGATGTCGCCGGCGCGATTGCCTACATGAACCCGGCGGCCGAGGCGTTGACCCACTGGAAGGCTGAACAGGCCACGGGGCTGCCGTTGGCGGCGTTGTTCAATCTGCTGGACGAGAACGCCCAGGCCGATGGATTTACGCTGATCGAGCACATTTTGAGTGGTCAACTCAGCGGTGGCAGCGAGCATTCCAAGTTGATCCAGCGCCTGGACGGCAGCACGGTGTCGGTGACCCTGGTCGGTGCGCCGATCCGCAATGCCGGCAAAGTCAGCGGCACCGTGCTGGTGCTGCACGACATGACCCAGGAGCGCCAATACATCGCCAATCTGTCGTGGCAGGCAACCCATGATGCCTTGACCGGACTGGCCAACCGCCGCGAGTTCGAATATCGCCTGGAACAGGCACTGCATAACCTGACGCGACATTCGGGGCGCCATGCCCTGATGTTCCTCGATCTGGACCAGTTCAAACTGGTCAACGACACCTGCGGTCACGCGGCGGGTGACGAGTTGCTGCGGCATATCTGCGCGTTGCTGCAATCGGGTTTGCGCGAAGGCGATACCCTGGCCCGGCTGGGCGGCGATGAGTTCGGCATCCTGCTGGAGAACTGTGCACCGGAGTCGGCGGAGAAGATCGCCGAGAGCCTGCGCCAGACCGTGCAGAACCTGCACTTCGTGTGGAAAGGTCGACCGTTCGTGACCACCGTGAGTATCGGGCTGGTGCATGTCACTCAGAACCCGACCACCCTCGAAGCCTCGCTGCGTGCGGCCGACATGGCGTGCTACATGGCCAAGGAAAAGGGCCGCAACCGCGTTCAGGTCTATCACGCCGACGATTCGGAACTGTCACTGCGCTTCGGCGAGATGGCGTGGGTGCAGCGCTTACACATTGCGCTGGAGGAAAACCGCTTCTGTCTGTACTCCCAGGAAATCGCGCCCCTGGGCCATACCGAGAAGGGCGGTGGGCATATCGAAATCCTTTTGCGCCTGCACGACGAAGCCGGACGCATGATTCTGCCCGACAGTTTTATTCCGGCTGCTGAACGTTATGGTTTGATGACGTCTCTTGACCGCTGGGTTGTCGAGAACGTGTTCAAGATCATCGCTCAATGTATTGCTGAAAAGCGCAAAGGGCCGTTGGCGATGTGTGCGATAAATCTGTCAGGCACGACCATCGGCGATGAGGCATTTCTGGACTTCTTGCGTGAACAATTTGTTGCTTATTCCATACCGCCGGAAATGATTTGTTTTGAAATTACTGAAACCAGCGCGATTTCAAATCTCGGAAGTGCAATCAGATTTATCAATGAACTCAAAGGCTTGGGATGCCATTTTTCTCTGGACGATTTTTGTGCCGGAATGTCCTCGTTCGCCTACCTGAAACATTTGCCTGTAGACTTCCTGAAGATCGACGGGAGTTTCGTAAAGGATATGCTGGACGACCCGATTAACCGCGCCATGGTCGAAGTGATCAATCACATCGGCCATGTAATGGGTAAACGTACGATTGCCGAGTTTGTAGAAACACCCCAGATCGAGCAGGCATTGCTGGAGATCGGGGTCGATTACGCTCAAGGGTATGTTATTGAACGCCCGCATTTGTTTACCTGCGACAGTTTACAAAGTCGTCCCGCCCGGCCTCAGCCTTTGTTGTTCAAGGCGCCTGGCACGTTCCGTTGAAATCTCTTGCTGATCCTTACAATCACAATCAAAAGGAGCCCGACAGTGATCGACACATTCAACCGAACCGGACCACTCATGGAAGCTGCAAGTTATCCCGCCTGGGCTCAGCGCCTGATCCAGGATTGCAGCGAGAGCAAGCGCCGGGTTGTCGAACACGAGCTGTATCAGCGTATGCGTGATAACAAACTCAGCGCAAAAACCATGCGCCAGTACCTGATTGGTGGCTGGCCGGTGGTCGAACAGTTCGCGTTATATATGGCACAAAACCTGACCAAGACCCGCTTTGCCCGCCATCCCGGCGAGGACATGGCGCGCCGCTGGCTGATGCGCAACATTCGTGTCGAATTGAACCACGCCGATTACTGGGTGCACTGGAGCCGTGCTCACGGTGTCAGCCTGGACGATCTGCAAGCGCAACAGGTTGCCCCTGAACTTCACGCCTTGAGCCACTGGTGCTGGCACACCAGTTCGGCGGATTCGCTGATCGTGGCGATTGCCGCCACCAACTACGCCATTGAAGGTGCGACCGGGGAGTGGTCGGCGCTGGTCTGTTCCAGTGGCGTCTACGCGGCATCGTTCCCGGAAGAAGATCGCAAGCGGGCCATGAAGTGGTTGAAGATGCACGCCCAATATGACGATGCCCACCCGTGGGAAGCCCTGGAAATCATCTGCACGCTGGCGGGTATGAACCCGAGTAAGTCCCTGCAAGTGGAATTGCGCCAGGCAG
Source organism: Pseudomonas sp. RIT-PI-q (assembly GCF_001297125.1). GTDB lineage: Bacteria > Pseudomonadota > Gammaproteobacteria > Pseudomonadales > Pseudomonadaceae > Aquipseudomonas. The sequence goes on along the minus strand of NZ_LHPC01000051.1, from coordinate 58,498 downwards.
TCTGCAAGAGCTACGACTACATGTTCTTGTTCCTGGAGCGCTGCATGCAACTGGAACACGGCGAAAGAACACCGGTAGCCCGTGAGCGGATGGAGCTGGCTGAAAGCTGATCTGAAGAGCACGCAATAAAACTGTGGGAGCGAGCCTGCTCGCGAAAGCGGACTATCAGTCAACATCATCGTTGAAGGGTAGATCACATTCGCGAGCAGGCTCGCTCCCACATTTGTTTTGAGTTGTGGCGCAAGGATCAGCCCGCCATCGCCAACCGGTTACGCCCTTCGCGCTTGGCCACATACAGCGCGCTATCCGCCCGGCGCAACAGGCTTTCTGCAGATTCGCCCGGCAACAGGGTCGAGCAGCCCAGGCTGACCGTCAGGCCGATCGATTGGCCATCGGCCGAATATTCCTCAGTCTGCGCCGCAAACCGCAGGCGTTCGCCGACCATGGCCGCCGCTTCCCGGCTGGTGTTGGACAACAGGATCAGAAACTCTTCGCCACCAAACCGGAAGACCATGTCGACGTTGCGCAACTGGTTTTTGATCGAGGCTGCAACCGCCTTGAGCACATCATCGCCGGCGCTGTGACCGTGGTTGTCGTTGATGTGTTTGAAGTGATCGATGTCCAGCATTAGCAGCGACAAGGGCTGCAGGTGCCGGCGCGACATGTCGATTTCCCGTTGCAGGGTCTGATCCATGGCGATGCGGTTGCCCGTGCTCGTTAGCGGGTCGCGTAATGCGCTTTGGGTGGCGGCGCGGTAGAGCAGGGCATTGCGCATCGGGTACAGCAAGGCGGACAGCAGCGACTCGAGGTTGCCCTGTTCCTTCTCGCTGAAACGCTGATTGCGGCGGAACACCAACTCACCCAGATGCTCGCCTTCGTGGCTGAGGCTGTAGCTGATCGAATGACGGCCGCGCAGGCCGAGCTCAAGGCGCAAGTCACTGGACGTGTGCTGGTAGCTCAAGGCGTCTAGCGGTACAAGTTTCTGAATTTCACGGAAGAACAGCCCGAGGATGCGTTGTGGCTCAAGACTGGTTTGCAGCTGCAGGCTCAGTTGCTGACGCAATTGCGCAAGACTGATGGGCCTCTCCAGAGGGGCGGGCTGCTGACCAAAGCCCAGGCGTTGCAATTTGGCACTATCAAAGTCAATTGCGTTGGTCTGGGAAGGTGATTTCATATGGCATGCGCCCCTAAGCAGTAAGGCTGTCTTACAAGCTGGGTGAGAGCGGCTTTGGGCTGCGCGTCATACTGGTCCGTCAGTCCCGTAGGACATTTCGTACAAGTCTAATCCGCTTTTCGGAAGATTAGTAACCAATCGACTCAGGCGCTGCACCATCTGCTTTCACACGGCGTGTCTGAGCAGATGTAGAGCGAAAGTCGTGCCATCGGTTCAATTGGATAAAAAACCGTTCTAAATCAACCTTGTGGATATGTTGAGACGAAATGGCAGAAAATTCGATGTCATTTGTTTGACTTGAACTGCAGTAGTTACAACGTTTTTTGCATGCCGCGACGGGAATTCGTCACGGCACAAAAGCGACGCGCGGGCGTTACTGCGCGTTGAAAGCCTGGCCGTTGATGCCAGTGCTGTCCGGCCCCATCAGGTAGAGGTAGACCGGCATGATCTCTTCGGGCGTCGGGTTGTTCAGCGGGTTTTCACCCGGGTACGCCTGGGCACGCATGCTGGTGCGAGTGGCGCCTGGGTTGATGCTGTTGGAGCGCACGGGGGCAACGGTGTCGACTTCGTCGGCGAGGGTTTGCATCAAGCCTTCGGTGGCGAACTTGGAGACACCGTAAGCGCCCCAATACGCACGGCCCTTGCGACCGACGCTGCTGGAAGTGAACACCACCGAGGCGTCCTGAGACAGCTTGAGCAGCGGCAGCAAGGTACTGGTGAGCATGAACATGGCGTTGACGTTGACGTGCATGACGCGCATGAAATTCTCACCGGACAACTGCTCGATCGGCGTGCGCGGCCCAATGATCGATGCGTTGTGCAGCAAGCCATCGAGGTGGCCGAATTCGGTTTCGATCATCGCCGCCAGCTCATCGTATTGATGGGGCAGGGCAGTTTCCAGGTTGAACGGAATCACCGCCGGTTGTGGATGGCCGGCGGCTTCGATTTCGTCGTAGACCTGAGTCAGGTTGGCTTCAGTCTTGCCCAGCAACAAAACCGTGGCACCGTGGGCGGCGTAGGTTTTCGCGGCGGCAGCGCCGATGCCACGGCCGGCGCCGGTGACCAGGATGACCCGGTCCTTGAGCAATTCAGGGCGGGCGGAATAATCAAACATAAAAAACCTCACAAAACAGAAGACACATCGCGGCGCGGCCATCGCGGGCAAGCCCGCTCCCACAGGTTCTGTTGGTGGATACAAAACATGTGAACACCTTTGATCCCTGTGGGAGCGGGCTTGTCCGCGATGGCGTCAGCATTCACGCCACATTCCCAGAATCCGCAATCGGCACTCAGCAGCTGCAAAGGGCGCTATCGAGCACCTTGCGCAACTCCAGCGGATGATCCACCACTACGTCCGCACCCCAGTGCCGAGGATTGTCGTCCGGGTGAATGTACCCGTAAGTCACGGCAGCCGTCTTGGTGCCGGCATCGCGCCCCGACTCGATATCACGCAGGTCGTCGCCCACGAACAACACGCTGGCCGGATCGAGGTCGAGCATCTTGCACGCCAGAATCAACGGTTCCGGATCCGGTTTGCTGTTCTTCACATGATCCGGGCAGATCAACAGCGCCGAGCGCTCGGCCAGGCCCAGTTGCTGCATGATCGGCTCGGCGAAACGCAGCGGCTTGTTGGTGACCACGCCCCAGATCAGGTTGGCTTTCTCGATGTCGGCCAACAACTCGCCCATGCCGTCGAACAGCTTGCTGTGAACCGCACAACCGACCAGGTAGCGCTCCAGGAACTCCAGGCGCAGCTCCTCGAAGCCCGGGGATTGCGGGTCCATGGAAAACGTCACGGCGACCATCGCCTTGGCGCCGCCGGAGATCTCGTCGCGAATGTGCTTGTCGTTCATCGGCGGCAAGCCACGGTCGGCGCGCATGGCCTGACAGATCGCAATGAAGTCCGGCGCGGTGTCGAGCAGAGTGCCGTCCATGTCGAAAAGAACTGCTCTGATACGCATCGGCTTACTCCTCGCGCAGGGTCTGGATCATGTAGTTGACGTCGACATCGGACGCCAGTTTGTAGTGCTTGGTCAGCGGGTTGTAGGTCAGCCCGATGATGTCCTTGACGGTCAGGCCGGCCATGCGGCTCCAGGCGCCCAGCTCGGAAGGGCGGATGAATTTCTTGAAGTCGTGGGTGCCGCGCGGCAGCAACTTCATGATGTATTCGGCGCCGACGATGGCGAACAGGTACGCCTTCGGATTGCGGTTGATAGTGGAGAAAAACACCTGGCCACCGGGCTTGACCATGCGGAAGCAGGCGCGGATCACCGAGGACGGGTCCGGCACGTGTTCGAGCATTTCCAGGCACGTGACCACGTCGAACTGCTCAGGCATTTCCTCGGCCAGGGCTTCGGCGGTGATCTGCCGGTATTCGACGCTCACGCCCGATTCCAGCTGATGCAACTGCGCGACCGCCAGCGGCGCTTCGCCCATGTCGATGCCCATCACGGTCGCGCCGCGCTGGGCCATGGCTTCGCTGGGGATGCCGCCGCCGCAGCCGACGTCTAGGACTTTCTTGCCGGCCAGACTGACCCGTTCGTCAAGCCAGTTGACCCGCAGCGGGTTGATGTCGTGCAGCGGTTTGAATTCGCTTTCGCGGTCCCACCAGCGATGGGCCAGGGCTTCGAATTTGGCGATTTCGGCGTAGTCGACGTTGCTCATGGTTTAAGTCCTCTAAAACTTGAAAAATCCTGTTGCCCCGGTGTTGAATCCAGGGTGCTTACGATTCGGTGTGGCCGCTGATGCGCTGGCCCCAGGCCTTGGCGGTGGCGCAGAGTTGTTCTTCATCCAGGCGGGTCAGTCTACGGTCGTCGAGCAGTTGCTTGCCGGCGACCCAAAGGTGTTTTACGCAGTCCCGGCCTGTGGCGTATATAAGCTGCGAAACCGGGTCGTAGATCGGTTGCTGCGCCAGGCCAGAAAGGTCGAACGCCACGATGTCTGCGGCTTTGCCGACTTCCAGCGAACCAACTTCCGCCTCGATCCCCAGCGCGCGAGCGCCGTTGAGCGTGGCCATGCGCAGGGCGCTATGGGCGTTCAGTGCGGTGGCCGAGCCGGCGACGGCTTTGGCCAGCAGGGCGGCGGTGCGGGTTTCGCCGAGCAGGTCGAGGTCATTGTTGCTGGCCGCGCCATCGGTGCCGACGGCCACATTGACGCCCGCCTGCCACAGACGCTCCACCGGGCAGAAACCGCTGGCCAGCTTCAGGTTCGACTCCGGGCAATGAATCACGTTGGTGTTACTTTCTACCAGCAGTGCCAGGTCTTCATCGCTGATCTGCGTCATGTGCACGGCCTGAAAGCGTGGCCCCAGCAAGCCCAGGCGGCCGAGGCGCGCCAATGGGCGCTCGCCACGCTGTTCGACCGATTGCTGCACTTCGAAAGCGGTTTCATGCACGTGCATGTGAATCGAGGCATCCAGTTCCTCGGCGATGACCCGGATTTTCTCGAGGTTTTCGTCGCCCACGGTGTAGGGTGCATGAGGGCCGAAGGTGATTTTGATGCGCTCGTGGTGCTTGAGATCGCCGAACAATTCGACGCCCTGACGAATGGCGTCGTCCGCCGTGCTGGCGCCCGGGATCGGGAAGTCGAGGATCGGAATGGCGATTTGCGCGCGAATGCCGCTGTTATGCACGCACTCGCTGGCAACCTTCGGGAAGAAATACATGTCAGAGAAGCAGGTGATGCCACCTTTGATCTGTTCGGCGATCGCCAGATCGGTGCCATCGCGTACAAACGCTTCGTCGACCCACTTGGCTTCGGCCGGCCAGATGTGGTTTTCCAGCCAGGTCATCAGCGGCAAATCGTCGGCCAAGCCGCGGAACAGCGTCATCGCCGCATGCCCGTGGGCATTGATCAGGCCGGGGCTGAGCAGCATGTCCGGCAATTCACGGACTTCAGTTGCGTTAAGCTTCAGCGCAGCCGCGCGCGGACCGATAAAGACGATGCGCCCGTCACGGATGCCGAGGGCGTGCTCCTTGAGGACAACGCCAGCAGGTTCGACGGGTACTAGCCAGGTCGGCAGCAATAACAGGTCGAGCGCAGCGGCAGTGTTCGGCATCGAAGGTCGGTTCCAGTGCTTTTGTAAAGGATGGCGAAGTATACCCGAGCGTCTTCGCGGGGGGATCGCTATAATCGGCGGCTTTTGTTCATGAGTGCGGGGTGAGGGATGCGCGATCGACTGTTGGCTGCGGAGAAAGTGAAGGCCATCGATTGGCGTGATGGCGCCCTGTACCTGCTGGATCAGCGTATTTTGCCATTCGAGGAAACCTGGATCGCCTACACCAGCGCCGCTGGCGTGGCCGAAGCCATTCGTTCGATGGTCGTGCGCGGCGCGCCGGCCATTGGCATCAGTGCCGCGTATGGCGTGGTGCTGGCTGCCCGCGCCCGCTTTGCCCAGGGCGGTGACTGGCAAGCGGCGCTGGAAGAGGATTTTGCCCTGCTGGCCGACTCCCGACCGACTGCAGTCAATCTGTTCTGGGCCCTGGGTCGCATGCGCGACCGTCTCGAGCGCCTCAAGCATCACGCCGATCCGCTGGCCGTGCTGGAAGCCGAGGCCATCGCCATTCATGAAAGTGATCGCGAAGCCAATCTGACCATGGCGCAGCTGGGCGTCGACCTGATCCGCAAGCACCAGGGCAATGCCCAGGCGATCCTGACTCACTGCAACACTGGCGCACTGGCCACCGGCGGCTTTGGTACGGCGCTGGGGGTGATTCGCGGGGCGTTCATCGAGGGCATGGTCGAGCGCGTCTACGCCGATGAAACCCGTCCTTGGCTGCAAGGCTCGCGGCTGACTGCTTGGGAACTGGCCAACGAGGGCATTCCCGTGACCGTCAATGCCGACTCCGCCGCGGCGCACATCATGAAAACCAAAGGCGTGACCTGGGTAATCGTGGGTGCCGACCGGATCACTGCGAATGGTGACGTGGCCAACAAGATCGGTACTTATCAGCTGGCGGTGAACGCCATGCATCACGGCGTGCGCTTCATGGTGGTGGCGCCGAGCTCGACCATCGACATGAACCTGGCCAGTGGCGACGACATTCCCCTTGAAGAGCGTGATGGTCGCGAGTTGCTGGAAGTCGGCGGCAAGCGGGTCGGGGCAGATGTTGATGCGTTCAACCCGGTGTTCGACGTGACCCCGGCTGACTTGATCGATGCGATCGTCACCGAGAAAGGCATCGTCGAGCGCCCGGATACCGCGAAAATGGCGCAGTTGATGTGCCGCAAGCGCCTGCATTAAAAATCTCTCGTGTCTGCCAAATAGCCATCGCGGGCAAGCCCGCTCCCACAGTTTTTGTGAGCGCAACAGAACCCTGTGGGAGCGGGCTTGCCCGCGATGAGGCCTCCAAGCTCAACAAATCAGCCAGAATGGGCTCGGAATTCCGCATCAACACGGCTCTAAGCCTCTCTCGTCCCCTTTCAGCCTGTCACCGGTCAACTAACTATGCTCCATGCGCATCAGGGGGATAGGTGCGTGGCGGCTCTTGTGATAACATCCGGCGTTTTCCGAGGCAGTCCCGCGGGGTTGTCTTTACTGCGCAGATCCATGGCATAACTCGTTGATTTGTCGTAAGTCGGTGCATGGCAGTCAGCCTGCGTCGGCGAGCTTCGTTCGTCCCATATGGATGTGACGAAGTTTCACCAGAAAAAGGAATCAGGCTTCTCATGGGCGAACTGGCCAAAGAAATCCTCCCGGTCAATATCGAAGACGAGCTGAAGCAGTCCTACCTCGACTACGCGATGAGCGTAATTGTCGGGCGGGCACTGCCGGATGCGCGCGATGGCTTGAAGCCCGTGCACCGGCGTGTGCTGTTCGCGATGAGCGAGCTGGGCAACGACTTCAACAAGCCGTACAAGAAATCTGCCCGTGTTGTCGGTGACGTGATCGGTAAGTATCACCCTCACGGTGATACCGCGGTGTACGACACCATCGTTCGGATGGCGCAGCCATTCTCGCTGCGCTACCTGCTGGTAGACGGTCAGGGCAACTTCGGTTCGGTGGACGGCGACAACGCCGCGGCCATGCGATACACCGAAGTGCGCATGACCAAGCTGGCGCACGAGCTGCTGGCCGACCTGCACAAAGAAACCGTGGACTGGGTGCCGAACTACGACGGCACCGAAATGATCCCCGCGGTCATGCCGACCCGTATTCCCAACCTGCTGGTCAACGGCTCAAGCGGTATTGCCGTGGGCATGGCGACCAACATTCCGCCGCACACCCTCGGTGAAGTCATCGACGGTTGCCTGGCCCTCATCGACAACCCTGAGTTGACCATCGATGAGCTGATGCAATACATCCCCGGTCCGGACTTCCCGACCGCCGCGATCATCAACGGTCGCGCCGGCATCATCGAAGCCTACCGCACCGGTCGCGGACGCATTTACATGCGCGCCCGCTCGATGATCGAGGACATCGACAAAGTCGGTGGCCGCCAGCAGATCGTCATCACCGAACTCCCTTACCAGCTGAACAAGGCCCGTCTGATCGAGAAGATCGCCGAGCTGGTTAAAGAGAAGAAGCTCGAAGGCATCACCGAACTGCGCGACGAGTCCGACAAGGACGGTATGCGCGTCGTGATCGAGCTGCGTCGCGGCGAAGTGCCTGAGGTCATCCTCAACAACCTCTACGCCCAGACCCAGCTGCAAGCGGTATTCGGTATCAACATCGTTGCGCTGATCGACGGCCGTCCGCGGATCCTGAACCTCAAGGACCTGCTGGAAGCCTTCGTTCGTCACCGTCGCGAAGTCGTGACCCGCCGTACCGTGTTCGAACTGCGTAAAGCGCGCGAGCGTGGCCACATCCTCGAAGGTCAAGCGGTTGCCCTGTCGAACATCGACCCGGTCATCGCCCTGATCAAGGCTTCGCCGACCCCGTCGGAAGCCAAGGAAGCGCTGATCAAGACCGCATGGGAATCCAGCGCCGTAGTAGCGATGGTTGAGCGCGCCGGTGCCGACTCGTGCCGTCCAGAGACCCTGGACCCGCAATACGGCCTGCGCGAAGGCAAGTACTTCCTGTCGCCAGAACAGGCGCAAGCCATTCTGGAACTGCGCCTGCACCGCCTGACCGGTCTGGAACACGAGAAGCTGCTGGCCGAGTATCAAGAGATCCTCAACCAGATCGGCGAACTGATCCGCATCCTCAGCAGCGCCACGCGCCTGATGGAAGTGATCCGCGAAGAACTGGAAGTGATCCGCGCCGAATACGGCGACGTGCGCCGCACCGAAATTCTCGATGCCCGTCTCGACCTGACCCTGGGTGACATGATCCCGGAAGAAGAGCGCGTCGTGACCATCTCCCACGGTGGCTATGCCAAGACCCAGCCATTGGCTGCGTACCAGGCTCAGCGTCGTGGCGGTAAAGGCAAATCGGCGACCGGCGTCAAGGATGAGGACTACATCGCTCACCTGCTGGTCGCCAACAGCCACACCACGCTGCTGCTGTTCTCCAGCAAAGGCAAAGTGTACTGGCTGAAAACCTACGAAATCCCGGAAGCGTCCCGCGCTGCCCGTGGTCGTCCGCTGGTCAACCTGCTGCCGCTGGACAGTGATGAATACATCACCACCATGCTGCCGGTCGACGAGTACACCGAAGGTCACTTCATCTTCATGGCGACTGCCAAAGGCACCGTGAAGAAGACCCCGCTGGAATCCTTCAGCCGTCAACGCAGCGTCGGCCTGATCGCGCTGGAGCTGGATGAAGGCGATGTGCTGATTTCTGCTTCCATTACCGATGGCAGCCGCGAAGTCATGCTGTTCTCCGACGGTGGCAAGGTGACTCGCTTCAAGGAGACCGACGTTCGCGCCATGGGCCGTACCGCTCGTGGTGTTCGCGGCATGCGTCTGCCGGAAGGCCAGAAGCTGATTTCCATGCTGATCCCGGAAGAAGGCAGCCAGATCCTCACCGCTTCGGCTCGTGGTTTCGGCAAGCGGACGGCGATCACTGAATTCCCTGAGTACAAGCGTGGCGGCCAGGGCGTTATCGCCATGGTCAGCAACGACCGTAACGGCCGTCTGGTCGGCGCGGTCCAGGTGCTCGACGGCGAGGAGATCATGCTGATTTCCGACCAGGGCACTCTGGTTCGTACACGGGTCGACGAAGTCTCCAGCCTGGGTCGTAACACCCAGGGCGTGACCCTGATCAAGCTCGCCAGCGATGAAACACTGGTCGGTCTGGAGCGGGTTCAGGAGCCGTCGGAAGTCGAGAGCGAAGAGCTGGAAGGTGAAGAGCTCGAAGGTGAAGAGGGTGCAGTGTTCGACGGTGAAGTCGTGATCGACGACGTTGCCGACGACCAGCAACTCGACGCCGCCGCCGACGAAGAGCCACAGGAGTAAGCGGGCAAGCAGGGGGCGGATGAAAATTCGCCCCCTTGTTGTTTGTCCCTATGGAAATAATGACACCCCTGTAGGAGCGAGCTTGCTCGCGATGGTCGTCAACGATAACGCGGGGCGTCTGGTGCACCCTTGCGCCCTCGGGTTTTTCGCGAGCAAGCTCGCTCCTACAGATTGATAGCGTGATCCACCAAATCAGAGCGAGATTGGATGTGAGCAAGAGAGCCTATAACTTCTGTGCCGGTCCTGCGGCGCTTCCCGAAGCTGTCCTGAAGCGCGCTCAGGGTGAACTCCTCGACTGGCACGGCAAGGGCCTGTCGGTCATGGAAATGAGCCATCGCAGTGATGAGTTCGTGTCCATCGCCACCAAGGCCGAGCAGGATCTGCGTGATCTGCTGGATATCCCCTCGAATTATAAAGTGCTGTTTCTGCAAGGTGGCGCCAGCCAGCAATTTGCTCAGATCCCTCTGAACCTGTTGCCGGAAGGCGGCACCGCCGACTATATCGACACCGGTATCTGGTCGCAGAAAGCCATCGAAGAAGCTTCGCGCTACGGCAACGTCAATGTGGCCGCTACCGCCAAGCCTTACGACTATTTCGCTATTCCCGGTCAGAACGAATGGAGCCTGTCAAAAGACGCGGCCTACGTTCACTACGCACCGAACGAAACCATTGGCGGTCTGGAATTTCAGTGGGTCCCGGAAACCGGTGACGTTCCGCTGGTGGCCGACATGTCCTCGGACATCCTCTCGCGTCCGATGGATGTTTCGCGTTTCGGCATGATTTACGCCGGTGCCCAGAAAAACATCGGCCCGAGCGGCATCGTCGTCAACATCGTTCGCGAAGACCTGCTGGGCCACGCCCGTTCCCTGTGCCCGACCATGCTCAACTACAAGGTCGCGGCCGATAACGGCTCGATGTACAACACCCCGCCAACCCTGGCCTGGTATCTCTCGGGTCTGGTATTCGAGTGGATGAAGGAGCAGGGTGGTGTTGAAGCGATCGGCAAGCTCAACGATGTGAAACAGCGCACGCTGTACGAATTCATCGATGCCAGTAGCCTGTACACCAATCCGATCAACAAGTCGGACCGCTCGTGGATGAACGTGCCATTCCGTCTGGCGGACGACCGTCTCGACAAACCATTCCTGGCCGGTGCCGAGGAACGTGGCCTGTTGAACCTCAAGGGTCACCGTTCCGTGGGCGGCATGCGTGCCTCCATCTATAACGCCGTCGATATCGTTGCGGTCAACGCACTGGTTTCGTACATGGCAGAGTTCGAGAAGGAACACGGCTAATGTCTGAGCAAGAACTCAAGGCACTGCGCCTGCGCATTGATGCCCTGGACGAGAAAGTCCTGGAGCTGATCAGTGAGCGCGCACGCTGCGCCCAGGAAGTTGCGCGAGTAAAGATGGCCTCGCTGGCCGAAGGCGAAGTGCCGGTGTTCTATCGTCCTGAGCGTGAAGCTCAGGTGCTCAAGCGCGTGATGGAGCGTAACCAGGGGCCGCTGGGCAACGAAGAGATGGCGCGGCTGTTCCGCGAAATCATGTCCTCGTGCCTGGCCCTCGAGCAGCCGCTGAAAGTGGCTTACCTCGGCCCTGAAGGCACCTTCACTCAAGCAGCAGCCATGAAACACTTCGGCCATGCCGTGATCAGCAAGCCGATGGCGGCGATCGACGAAGTGTTCCGCGAAGTGGCGGCCGGTGCGGTGAACTTTGGCGTGGTCCCGGTGGAAAACTCCACCGAGGGCGCGGTCAACCACACCCTCGACAGCTTCCTCGAACACGACATGGTCATCTGTGGCGAAGTCGAGCTGCGGATTCACCACCACCTGTTGGTCGGTGAAAACACCAAGACCGACAGCATCAGCCGCATCTATTCCCACGCCCAGTCCCTGGCCCAGTGCCGTAAATGGCTGGATGCCCATTACCCGAATGTCGAGCGCGTGGCGGTGTCCAGCAACGCCGAAGCAGCGAAGCGGGTCAAGGGTGAGTGGAACTCGGCGGCGATTGCCGGCGACATGGCTGCAGGCCTGTACGGGCTGACCCGTCTGGCCGAGAAAATCGAGGATCGCCCGGATAACTCCACGCGATTCCTGATGATCGGCAGCCAGGAAGTGCCGCCGACCGGCGACGACAAGACTTCGATCATCGTCTCCATGAGCAACAAGCCTGGCGCGCTTCACGAGTTGCTGGTGCCGTTCCACGACAACGGCATCGATCTGACACGGATCGAGACCCGTCCGTCGCGCAGCGGCAAATGGACCTACGTGTTCTTCATCGACTTCGTCGGCCACCACCGCGATCCGCTGGTAAAAGGTGTGCTGGAAAAGATCAGTCAGGAAGCAGTAGCACTCAAAGTGCTGGGTTCCTACCCGAAAGCAGTTCTCTAAGGGGTAGCAAATGAGTGGTGACTTCCTCGCTCTGGCACAGCCGGGCGTGCAACAACTTTCGCCTTATGTCCCGGGCAAACCCGTGGACGAACTGGCGCGCGAGCTGGGTATCGATCCAGCCAAGATCATCAAGCTGGCGAGCAACGAAAACCCGTTGGGCGCCAGCCCCAAGGCACTGGCAGCCATTCGTGATGCATTGGCCGAGCTGACCCGTTATCCGGACGGCAACGGTTTTGCGCTCAAGAGCCTGCTGGCCGAGCGGTGCCGCGTCGAACTGAATCAGGTGACGTTGGGCAACGGTTCCAACGACATTCTGGAGCTGGTAGCCCGTGCCTACCTGGCGCCGGGCCTTAACGCGGTGTTCAGCGAGCATGCGTTCGCGGTCTACCCGATCGTGACCCAGGCTGTTGGCGCCCAGGCGAAAGTGATCCCGGCCAAAGACTACGGTCACGATCTGCCTGCCATGCTGGCCGCGATCGACGCCGACACCCGTGTGGTGTTTATTGCCAACCCGAACAACCCGACCGGCACCTGGTTCGACGCCGAGGCCCTGGACGAATTTCTCCAGGACGTCCCGGAGCACGTGTTGGTGGTGCTGGACGAGGCCTACATCGAATACGCCGAAGGCAGCGACTTGCCGGATGGTCTCGACTATCTCGCGGCGTACCCGAACCTGCTGGTTTCGCGCCCCTTCTCCAAGGCCTATGGCCTGGCGGCGTTGCGGGTCGGTTACGGCTTGTCCACCGCCGTGGGCGCCGATGTGCTGAACCGCGTGCGCCAGCCGTTCAACGTCAACAGCCTGGCCCTAGCCGCTGCTTGCGCTGCACTGCAGGATACCGAGTACCTGGCAGAAGGCCGTCGCCTGAACGAATCCGGCATGCAGCAACTGGAAGCGGGTTTCCGTGAGCTGGGGCTGAGCTGGATTCCGTCCAAAGGCAACTTCATCTGCGTCGATCTGGGTCGCGTTGCGGCACCGGTCTTCCAGGGCTTGCTGCGCGAAGGCGTGATCGTGCGTCCGGTGGCCAACTACGGTCTGCCGAATCACCTGCGCATCACCATCGGTCTGCCAGCGGAAAACAGCCGCTTCCTCGAGGCGCTGACCAAGGTCCTGGCTCGTGGTTGATGTCACTGCACTGCAATCTGCTGCACCTATGATCGGTCGCCTGGTGGTGGTCGGTCTGGGGTTGATCGGCGGTTCGTTTGCCAAGGGGTTGCGTGAGAGCGGCCTGTGCCGCGAAGTGGTCGGGGTCGATCTTGATCCGCAGTCGCGCAAGCTGGCGGTTGAGCTGGGTGTGGTGGATCGCTGCGAAGAAGACCTGGCCGTTGCTTGCCAGGGCGCCGACGTGATTCAACTGGCCGTGCCGATCCTTGCCATGGAGAAAATGCTCGGTCGCTTGGCCGGGATGAATCTGGGGCAAGCGATCCTGACTGATGTCGGCAGCGCCAAGGGCAATGTGGTGCGTGCGGCGACCGAAGCGTTTGGCGGTATGCCGTCGCGTTTCGTGCCGGGGCATCCGATTGCCGGTTCCGAGCAGAGCGGCGTGGAAGCTTCCAACGCCGAGCTGTTCCGTCGCCATAAAGTGATTCTGACGCCGCTGGATCAAACCGATCCGGCAGCCTTGGCAGTGGTCGATCGGTTGTGGCGCGAATTGGGCGCCGATGTCGAACACATGCAGGTCGAGCGTCACGACGAAGTGCTGGCGGCGACCAGCCATTTACCGCACTTGCTGGCATTCGGTTTGGTCGATTCGTTGGCCAAGCGCAATGAAAATCTTGAGATCTTCCGTTACGCTGCGGGCGGTTTCCGCGATTTCACAAGAATCGCCGGAAGCGACCCGGTGATGTGGCACGACATCTTCCTCGCCACCCGCGAAGCTGTCCTGCGCACTCTCGATACATTTCGCAGCGACCTCGACGCCTTGCGCGACGCGGTCGATGCAGGGGATGGGCACCAATTGTTGGGCGTATTCACTCGCGCCCGGGTTGCCCGCGAACATTTCAGTAAAATCCTGGCCCGCCGGGCTTATGTGGACGCTATGAACTCCAACGACCTGATTTTCCTGGCACAACCTGGTGGCCGCCTGACTGGGCGGATTCGTGTACCGGGCGATAAATCGATTTCCCACCGTTCGATCATGCTTGGCTCTTTGGCCGAAGGCGTCACCGAAGTCGAAGGTTTCCTCGAGGGCGAAGACGCCCTGGCGACGCTGCAAGCGTTCCGTGACATGGGCGTCGTGATCGAAGGCCCGCACCATGGTCGCGTGACCATTCACGGTGTCGGCCTGCATGGCCTGAAGCCAGCGCCGGGCCCGATCTACCTGGGCAACTCCGGCACTTCGATGCGTCTGCTGTCTGGCCTGTTGGCTGCGCAGAACTTCGACAGCACCCTGACGGGCGACGCTTCGTTGTCCAAGCGTCCGATGAATCGCGTGGCCAATCCGCTGCGTGAAATGGGCGCTGTGATCGAGACCGCCGCCGAAGGTCGTCCACCGATGACCATTCGTGGCGGCAACAAACTCAAAGGCCTGACCTACACCATGCCGATGGCCAGTGCACAGGTTAAGTCCTGCCTGCTGCTGGCGGGTCTGTACGCCGAAGGCAAGACCACCGTCACCGAGCCTGCTCCGACCCGTGACCATACCGAGCGCATGCTGCGAGGCTTCGGCTACCCGGTCACTGTCAACGGCGCGACCGCGTCGGTCGAGTCCGGGCACAAGCTGACCGCGACCCACATTGAAGTGCCGGGCGATATCTCGTCTTCGGCCTTCTTCCTGGTGGCCGCCTCGATCGCCGAAGGCTCGGAGCTGGTGCTCGAACACGTCGGCATCAACCCGACCCGTACCGGCGTGATCGACATCCTGCGCCTGATGGGCGCTGACATTACCCTGGAAAACCAGCGTGAAGTCGGCGGCGAACCGGTAGCGGACCTGCGCGTACGTGCAGCTAAACTCAAGGGTATCGAGATTCCGGAAGCGCTGGTTCCACTGGCTATCGACGAATTCCCGGTGCTGTTCGTGGCCGCAGCGTGTGCCGAAGGGCGCACCATCCTGCGCGGCGCCGAAGAACTGCGCGGGAAGGAATCGGACCGTATCCAGGTCATGGCCGATGGCTTGCTGGCACTGGGCGTCAAATGCGAACCGACCCCGGACGGCATCATCATCGACGGCGGCCAGATCGGCGGCGGCGAAGTGCACGGTCACGGCGATCACCGGATTGCCCTGGCCTTCAGCGTGGCCTCGTTGCGCGCTACTGCACCAATCCGCATCCATGATTGCGCCAACGTCGCGACGTCGTTCCCGAACTTCCTCGCGTTGTGCGCGCAGGTCGGTATCCGTGTTGCCCAAGAGGCTCAGTCGTGATTATCAAGCCACCGGTCATTACCATCGACGGCCCAAGCGGGTCGGGCAAGGGCACTATTGCCGGGATTCTGGCCAAGCGTCTCGGTTGGTGCCTGCTGGATTCCGGTGCGTTGTACCGTCTGCTGGCGTTCGCGGCGCGTAACCATGGCGTCGATCTGACCAATGAAGAATCGTTGAAACTGCTGGCCGCTCATCTGGACGTGCAGTTCGTCGGCGCGACAGAAGGTCATCCGCAGCGAATCATCCTCGAAGGTGACGATGTCACCGACGATCTGCGTAACGAACAAGTGGGTGCCTGGGCTTCCCAGGTGGCCGCGTTGCCGGCGGTGCGCGACGCGCTGCTGCAGCGCCAGCGGGCGTTCCAGGAGCCGCCGGGCCTGGTGGCCGATGGTCGCGACATGGGCACGGTGGTTTTTCCGGACGCGCCGCTGAAGATATTCCTCACTGCCAGTGCCGAGGAGCGTGCGCGCCGTCGATACTTGCAGTTGAAGGGCAAAGTCGATGGTGTTAGTCTGTCGAGTCTGCTAGATGAGATACGTGCACGCGATGAGCGTGACACCCAGCGAGCGGTAGCCCCGCTCAAGCCGGCGGCTGACGCCATACAGCTGGATTCCACGGAATTATCCATCGACCAGGTGCTGGAACGCATCATGAGCGAGATCGCCATTCGCGATATCGCCGGGTGACCAAGAAACACCGTAGGGGACCAGTCATAGTCTTGCGGTGCTTCTTCTAATGAACATAACCCACGTCGTCTGGGACGTGGAGATGGGCGTATCCTTCGCCCTTATTCAACAGGAATTAAAATGAGCGAAAGCTTTGCGGAACTCTTTGAAGAAAGCCTAAAAACCCTGAACCTTCAGGCAGGCTCCATCATCACCGGTGTTATCGTTGATATCGATTACCAAGCTCGCTGGGTAACCGTTCACGCTGGCCTGAAGTCTGAAGCACTCATCCCGCTTGAGCAGTTCTACAACGATGCTGGCGAACTGACTATCAACGTCGGTGACGAAGTTCACGTTGCTCTGGACTCGGTTGAAGACGGCTTTGGTGAAACCAAGCTGTCCCGTGAAAAAGCCAAGCGCGCTGAATGCTGGATTGTTCTGGAAGCAGCCTTCGCAGCCGAAGAAGTGGTCAAGGGCGTTATCAACGGTAAGGTTAAAGGCGGCTTCACAGTCGACGTTAACGGCATCCGTGCGTTCCTGCCAGGTTCTCTGGTTGACGTTCGTCCAGTGCGCGACACCACGCACCTGGAAGGCAAAGAGCTGGAATTCAAGGTCATCAAACTCGACCAGAAACGCAACAACGTTGTCGTTTCCCGTCGCAGCGTCCTCGAAGCCGAGAACTCCGCCGAGCGTGAAGCTCTGCTGGAATCCCTGCAGGAAGGCCAACAAGTCAAAGGTATCGTCAAGAACCTCACCGATTACGGCGCATTCGTCGATCTGGGTGGCGTCGATGGCCTGCTGCACATTACCGACATGGCTTGGAAGCGTATCAAGCATCCTTCCGAAATCGTCAACGTTGGCGACGAGATCGATGTCAAGGTTCTGAAGTACGATCGCGAACGCAATCGTGTTTCCCTGGGCCTCAAGCAACTGGGCGAAGATCCATGGGTTGCTATCAAAGCCCGTTACCCAGAAAGCACTCGCGTTACCGCTCGTGTAACCAACCTGACCGACTACGGCTGCTTCGCTGAGCTGGAAGAAGGCGTTGAAGGCCTGGTACACGTTTCCGAAATGGACTGGACCAACAAGAACATCCACCCTTCGAAAGTCGTACAAGTCGGCGACGAAGTGGAAGTTATGGTTCTGGACATCGACGAAGAGCGTCGTCGTATCTCCCTCGGCATCAAGCAGTGCAAATCTAACCCATGGGAAGATTTCTCTGGCCAGTTCAACAAGGGCGATAAAATCTCCGGCACCATCAAGTCGATCACCGATTTCGGTATCTTCATTGGTCTGGACGGCGGCATCGACGGTCTGGTTCACCTGTCCGACATCTCCTGGAACGAAGTGGGCGAAGAAGCCGTTCGCCGCTTCAAGAAGGGCGACGAGCTGGACACCGTTATCCTGTCGGTTGACCCAGAGCGCGAGCGTATCTCCCTGGGTATCAAGCAACTGGAAAGCGATCCGTTCTCCGAGTACGTTCAAGAGAACGACAAAGGCGCAATCGTTAAAGGCATCGTGAAAGAAGTTGACGCTAAAGGCGCCATCATCACTCTGGCCGACGATATCGAAGCGACTCTGAAAGCCTCCGAAATCAGCCGTGACCGCGTTGAAGACGCGCGCAACGTTCTGAAAGAAGGCGAAGAAGTAGAAGCCAAGATCATCAGCGTTGACCGTAAGAGCCGCGTAATCCAGCTCTCGATCAAGTCGAAAGACGTTGAAGACGAGAAAGAAGCAATCCAAAGCCTGCGCGACAAGCCAGCGACTTCGGAACCAGCTGCTGGTCCTACCACTCTGGGCGACCTGTTGCGTGCACAAATGGAAAAACAGAACTAAGTTCTGTCAGACCATAGAAAAAGGGCGACTTCGGTCGCCCTTTTTTGTGCCTGGGATTTGGTGATTCTATCGATCGCCCAGTGCTACGACGGATGCCGGTGAAACAATAGGCGCCGCGAGCTGTCTCTTTCTTTAATCGTATCAATCGTTTAATTGCAGCTAGTCTTTAGTCTGAAACGAACGATCGTCGAGCGGGTCGCACGACCCAAGGAAGTGAATGAACAAGCTCATTGTCGCAATAGCAATTCTGACACTGGCGGGGTGTACCACTAATGCGAAGACTCACGCGGTGCGTGGTGTCAGCGGCATAGAGGTCGATTGTTCGGGGTTGGGATCGGGGTGGGACAGGTGTATCAAGCGAGCGGCAAAAGAGTGTAAGGCGGCAGGTTACAAGGTCGTGGCAAGGTCCGATGATGCCAAAGAAGAGGATGAATTCCCCTTTGGCTTCAATCCTGCGGGCTATTTTACACGCACCATGTTGGTTATCTGTAGATGAGTGCGAAGGGCAGGTTCGGTGTTGTCGTGCGCTGGAATTGGGCGCCTCATGGCTGGTAAAGATATGTCGAAACTCGGGCTGTTCAAATTCATCCGGGCGTGCTAAAACCTTTGAAGCGCTGATCTAGCTGCTTGAAAAAGAAGGGAAAAATATGACGAAGTCGGAGTTGATCGAACGAATTGTCACCCATCAAGGGCTGCTCTCATCCAAGGATGTGGAGCTGGCCATCAAGACCATGCTCGAGCAAATGTCCCAATGCCTGGCCACCGGTGATCGCATCGAGATCCGTGGTTTTGGCAGCTTCTCACTGCACTATCGCGCACCGCGCGTGGGCCGCAATCCTAAAACCGGTCAGTCCGTGAGCCTCGACGGGAAGTTCGTACCGCATTTCAAGCCGGGTAAAGAACTTCGAGATCGGGTGAATGAGGATGAGGACGAGTTTGGTAACGAGCATCATGGGGAAGAGCGTGCGTAGGTTCAATCGCCTGTTGCTGATACTTGTGCTGCTACTGCTGGTGGCGGCCATTCTGGTGTTTTTCCTGGAGAATCAGCAGGTCGTTGGCTTGGTGTTCTTGGGGTTTGCCTTCCCGGCACTACCGGTTTCGGCGTTGATGGTAGGGGCACTATTGCTCGGTCTTCTTATCGGGCCAGCTATGGGGTTATTGGTCGTTTCGCGTAGCCGTCACAAGCTCCGGTTGAGATTGAACGACACCACCAAATAGCATGCAAAAGATTTTTTTTTTGCGTATTGCTCTATTTTCAGGTGTGCGCGAGCGTACCTGTATCCACTCATCCCTCCACGGTGTCCTGTTCGAGGTTGATTCTCATTGGCGCTTTTATCAAGTGCGCGACAGGTGCAATGGATTGCCAGTGATCCCAAATGTCGACGAGAGATCATAAAAGCTGGTTTGCCAGCACGTAAGTATCAGATATTCTAGGCATTAACAGCTCGCGATATCGTCTGTGCAGGGAGGTGATCTGCACTAGCGCATTCATTGGTATTCTGGCGATTTTTGGTCTCAGGCAAAAATGTTTCGTCCATTTTTTTGCGCGGACCCATACCTGATTCTCTGTAGTCGAGTTAGTGTCACGAGCAAAATAAGCTGGATTCAAGGAATAAGGTATAAATGGTTAACGAGCGCGAACATCTTATCGAGAGCGATGAGATTGATCTGACTGAATTGTTCAAAGGGGTGTGGAAGCAGAAGCTATTCATTTTGCTTTGCACATCCATCGTTTTCCTCGCAGCGGCCGTCTACGCTTGGAAAGCGACACCTATCTATGAAGCGACATTCCTGGTACAGCCCCCCACGCAGAATGATGTTGCCAATTTTAACTATGGGCGAGGAGGCGATAGCAAACTGCCAGAACTCACCGTTAAAGATGTCTATGATGTCTACCGCAAACATTTGCAATCTGAATCGTTGCGCTTAGAACTCTTTCAAACTGTGTTTCTGCCAACCTTGACTGAGGAACAGCGCAAAGGGCCGCAGAACTCTTTATTTAATTGGTTTAGTCGGTCATTGGTTGTTTCTCTGCCCAACAAGGACGACCCGACGCGTTTCGCTATTACCGCGATGGTAGCGGATCCAAAAGCTGCAGTTGAGTGGGTGACCGAGTATGCGCACAAAGCAGGTGAAAGGGCTAAGGAAGAGGTGATCAATAATGACAAAGCCGATGCTACGGTCAAAGCCAACAACCTGCAGCGCGAGATTGATATGTTGCGGGCAAGTTCGCGTAAAGACCGAGATGATCAGATGGTTCGACTCAATGAGGCGCTGTTAGTCGCCAGGTCCATCGGGTTAGAGAAGCCTCCGATAATAACGGGCAAGCTTTCAGCTGAAGTTTCTTCCGGTATGGACGGCTCCCTGACTTACATGCGCGGTAGCAAAGCACTTGAGGCTGAGCTCGACAACCTGCAAAAGAGGCAAACAGATGATCCGTTCATCGAAAAACTGCGTGCGAAGCAGGAGAGCTTGTCGTTTTATCGTACGCTAGATATCGATCCTGCTAGCGTGGCTGTTTTTCGTCAGGATGGGGTGGTAGCAATGCCTGATCAACCGATTAAGCCGCGAAAAATGCTGATTTTGGCGCTGGGTTTGGTATTTGGCTTTGCCATTGGAGTTTTCTTGGCATTTGCTCGCTTTCTATTATTTGAGAAGTTTGCACCTCAACGCTCCCTCTAGGAGGGGCGTTTTAAAGTTGTAGCCATTGCTGAAGGTCTCAGGGATGGACCTGTGACGCATAGGTTCTTAGCTTTTGTGAGGTGTTTGTTGAATTTGGCTCAGCTCAAAAAGATTTGCAAGGATAATGTTAAGGTTATAAGTAATTATTCCCACATGACAATCTTGCAGGTGGTGAATTCTTTCTTTTATATCTTAATCTACCCATTTGTTATCAATACGGTAGGGGTCGAAAACTACGGGCTTTATGTTTTTGCCACCAGTATAGCTGCATACTTCATAGTGTTTATTAACTTTGGGTTTGATATGCATGCTGCAAAATTAATATCGTTAAGCCCGGATGATAATAAGCTACATTCTTCGCTGCTGTCTTCGGTGACAGTGGCGAAAATTTATTTAGAGTTGTTCGCAGTTCTAGTGTTTTTCGTTCTGATCATGAATATACCGTTCATGAGAAGCAACTGGCTGCTGTTTGTTCTGTGCTTTGCTAATACGCTTTCCTGTATCTTTCTACCGGTTTGGTATTTTCACGGTATGCAGAAAATGAAAATCCTTACAATAATACAACTTTCTTCTAAGTTGTTGTCGCTGCCGGTTATTTATTTCTGTATTAATAGTGTTGATGATGTCGGTATATATACTGCTATCGTCGTCGCCACCAATGTGCTTTCGGCGGTATTGGCGTTCGGAATGGCAATAAAGATTTCTCGCTTGACACTTAAGTGGCCTTCCATAGTGAAGGTGAAAGATCTGTTGTTTGAAGTGCAGCCGTTTTTTTGGTCCAGTGCCACGAATACACTTAAGCAAAAAAGTATAGAAATTATCATCGGTTCGTTGTTTGGAATGAAAGAAGTAGCCATTTACGACTTGGCGAACAAAATATTTTCGGTGCCAAGCTTGTTAGCCTCAAATATAAATGCAGCACTGTTTCCTGTGATGGTAAAGAAAGCACATAAAAACACTATCAATAAAATAATTAAAATTGAAGTTTTTATAGGGCTACTTTGCATGCTGTCAGTAGTGGTGGGCGGATATTGGGTTGTCAAGTTAGTGTCAGTACATGACATGCAAGAAGCCTATTACCTATCCGTTCTGCTAAGTATCAATATTATGACTTTCCTGATTGTGGGGAGCCATATTTATTTTATATTCGTTCCTCACCAGCGTTATGATTTCGTGTTGAGGAATCAGGTCGTCTCCGTTGTTTCATTTTATGTTTTTTGTATAGCGTACCTGTCAATAAGCTGGAGTGTTTATTCGGTGGTCCTGGCTTTGGTGAGTTCTGCATTGTTGGAGATACTTTACAGTTACTCTTTGGTTAATAAGGTGAAGGGCTATTAGTTTATTTGGTCCAGGCTTTCTTTTTGATGTTCGTCTCTTTGGTAAGTAGATGGCTGAATTGAAGGTTGAAAGTGCGATGGGCTTGATAGGCTGATCTTATAGATTATGTAGGGTGTGTAAAATACAATGGAAAACTTCAATATCCCGGTTGTTCTTTTTTTGTTCAAGCGCATAGATAAACCGTTGGAAGTGCTTAAACAAATCTCAAAAGTGGCACCTGCACGGCTGTACTTATTATCGGATGGCGGTAGAAATAAAGAGGAGAAAGCGCTCGTAGAGAAGTGCAGGCAAGCCATTGAAGAGGCGATCACGTGGGATTGTGAAGTTATTCGGAAGTATGAAGAAAACAATATTGGGGTTTATTCAAACATAGCCGAAGGGGCGAAATGGGTATTTGAGCGCGAGGAGTGCGCTATTTTTCTTGAGGATGACAATCTCCCAGAGACTTCATTCTTCAAATTTTGTGAAGAAGTGCTGGCAAAATATCGGGATGATAGTCGCGTTCTTTGGGTGTGTGGAACTAACTATCTGAAAGAATATGCTCCCGAGGATGGCTCGAGTTACGTGTTTACCAAAAACATGATGCCATGTGGTTGGGCGTCTTGGGCGAATAAGTTCACCAGGTTTTATGATGGTGAGTTGACCCTTTGGCGGAACAGTTACATAAAGGAAAGAATAAAGGACGAGTATCAGTATAAAAATTTATATTATCAGGATAAATACAATCTTGAATATGAACTGGATGCCAAAGAGAACCTGGGCCGGTTCTACTCTTGGGATTATCAAATGAGCTTCAGTATGCGTGCGCATAATGTGTACGCAATCGTTCCCAAGTATAACCAAATCAAGAATATCGGCGTTGATAGTGACTCCACTCATGGTGGGCATTCGATGCAAGATATCATGGTAGAAAGATTTTGCGGTATAGAAACAAAGATGATGGACTTTCCGCTGAAGCACCCTGACGCCCTGCTTATTGATAGGCCTTTTGAAGTGGCTGTAGCGAAGATTATATTGCACCCCAAGTTTTTTTCTCCACGATCTATTGCCTCTCGAATGATCAGAAGTTTTCTTGGTGTTAAAAAGACTGAAAGCATAGCTGGTTTCCTTAAGAATAAGTTTTCCAAAGGGAAGTAGATATGTATAAAAGAAGATATCTGTCTATGTTGGCTGCGTTGCTGGTTTTTCTAGTGATGTGGGTTCTGTATGGTTGGAACTACTGGAACGGCGACAGAGACGGATATGAGTTGTATTATTATACCCGCGACACACTTGCCAGTTGGGGAGGGGAGGTCGGCTATGGCTATATTAATATACTGTCAAATGAGTCTGGCTTGTCTTTTCAAGGTTTTCAGATTCTGGTTTCTCTTGTAACGCTTTTTTTGGTGTTTAGGTATGTCGCGAAAAGAGCGGTGTCACCGTTTGTTTCTTTGCTCTTGTATTTGATTTGTTTTTTTTCTCTCGACTTTGTTTTGATGCGAAACTTTCTTTCTTTCGCTATTTTTTTACAAGCTATGCTGGTTCTGTTCGAGGCTAAACCCTATTGCAAGGTTAAGTATGTGGCGCTGATTTTGTTGGCCGCTACATTTCACAAGTCATCGCTGCTCTTTCTTGTATTCATGTTTATGCCACTGGACAGAGTGGTTCCGTTCGGCAGATTCTTCCTGGTGTTTTTGTCGTTTGTTTTTTCATATGTAGTATTGCGGTTTGTTGTGCCTTTGCCTGAAAGTATAGCAACTCACTTTAGTTATTATAATACGTCGATGAAAAGCTCGTTCGCCAACGTATTTGTTCACATGGTCTCAGTTATACTCATGGCCTTGGTTGTGATCGCGGAAAAGAAAAGCTTGCGTAAGATTTACTGTTCGTCAGGCAGGAATAAAGAACTCGCATTCATATTGAACGTGAATTTGTTCTCGTTGTTTTTTGTCGTGCTGTATTTCGAGGCAGAGATATTTATCAGGCTGTTCAGGTCTATCTTGTTCTTTAATTTGTTGCATTGCGTGAACTCTTTGTTCTTGCAGCGGAAAACCTACTCATTTCTAATTCTTTATATTCTGATTTTTTCTGGATACCTGGTGTTTTTTTTCATCATTCCAGTTGCGGGGTTTTCTATTGTTCCGCTTCTAAACAATAATCTGCTTTTGAATTGACGCGGCGAATAAGGTATGCTGTGGGCTATTTTCGTAGGTGGTGTCACGCATGGCTCCCTCTTTTCGCTGTGATTCAGGTGAGATTCTCATGAAGGTTTTGTTCTTAGGTGGGATTTTCAGTGATCGTGACAAAAGCGATATCATTCGGAATTCTAAGGGCGGGGTGCAATATGCAGCGGATACTCTCCAAAAAAACTATATCAATGGTTTTTCTCAAAGCAAATCTGTGCAAGCTGTCTCTGTAATAAACTTGCCTTTCATTGGTGCTTACCCGAACCGATACCGCCAGCTTTTTTACCGGCCGGTCACGGAGCGTGAATCGCTGAACCAGGCAACTATTCTGAACATCGGGTTCTTCAATTTAACCATTGTGAAGAATATCCATAAGGTCATCCTGGCTATTAAGACGATTTTGTCGGAGATGAAGTCTCATCCAGATCAGCGTCAAGTCTTAGTTTGCTACTCCATGCACTTTCCTTTTTTAGTGGCTTGTTATTTTGTCAAGCTTTTGAGGAAGGAAACACACCTTTGTGTTATCGTTCCCGACCTGCCGGAGTACATGGCGGTGAGGAAAGGTGTTGCTAAATTCTTTTTCCATATGCTTTCCCGTGTTTCCTATTTTATCGTAAGCAAATCTGACAGTATTGTCGCGATCACTCGGGAAATGCTGGAGAAATTTGACGCAGATATCCAGAAAGTTGTTATAGAAGGGATTGCTGACAAACGTTATATTTCCATTGCCGAAGTGGGGCAAAGAAAAAATTATTACTTGTATACCGGGACACTGGATCGTCGCTACGGAATAAGAAATTTAGTTGACTCTTATGTAAGTTCCGGCATTGATAGTTACGAACTGTACATTTGCGGTGACGGAGATGACCGTAAGTATGTAGAGGGGGTCTCTGCTTCTAATCCCAATGTCAAGTATTTTGGGCAGTTGGACAGGGATTCGGTTCTTGGGTTGCAGCGCGATGCCGCATTGCTAATAAACCCCAGGGATAATGACTCGGTGTATACAAAGTATTCGTTTCCCTCAAAAATAATTGAATATATGTCTTCTGGTGTGCCGGTGCTGATGTACAAGCTTGATGGTATACCGGAGGAGTATTATGATTTTTGTTACCTGATACCCCCAGGTGGGGATGGATTGAAGATGAAGTTGTTGGAGCTTTCCAAGCTCGCTGATAGTGAATTTATTAGTAAGGGTAAGTCTGCTAAACAATTCATTGTCGAAAATAAAATGCCTGATATGCAGGTCGGTAAGCTGTTGGACGCTATTAAAGGAAAAGATCATGTTTAAAGGCAAGAAGTTATTGATTACTGGTGGTACTGGTTCTTTTGGCAATGCCGTTCTTAAGCGCTTCCTCGACACCGATATCGCCGAAGTCCGTATCTTCAGCCGCGATGAGAAGAAGCAGGATGACATGCGTAAGCGCTATGCCAGTTCCAAGCTGAAATTTTACATCGGCGATGTTAGGGACTACCAAAGCGTACTGAACGCGACCCGTGGTGTGGATTACATCTTCCACGCTGCCGCCTTGAAGCAAGTGCCTTCGTGCGAGTTCCACCCTATGGAGGCGGTCAAGACTAACGTGCTTGGTACCGAGAACCTCCTTGAGGCAGCCATTCAGAACGAGGTGAAGCGTGTCGTTTGTCTGAGCACCGATAAAGCGGTTTACCCGATCAACGCCATGGGGATTTCCAAGGCGATGATGGAAAAAGTCATGGTGGCCAAGTCGCGCAACGTAGATGACACCAAGACTGTCATTTGCGGTACTCGTTATGGCAACGTTATGGCGTCACGTGGATCGGTGATCCCGCTCTTCATCGAGCAGATCCGCGCGGGCAAGGAATTGACCCTGACTGATCCGAACATGACGCGCTTCATGATGACGCTGGCCGATGCAGTAGACTTGGTGTTGTATGCCTTCAAGCATGGCAATAACGGAGATCTGTTCGTGCAGAAAGCTCCGGCGGCAACAGTGGAAGTCTTGGCGCGGGCGTTGACTGATATGGTCGGCAAACCCGAGCACCCGATCCAGGTGATCGGTACTCGTCATGGCGAGAAACTTTATGAAGCGCTGCTCAGCCGGGAAGAAATGGCGTGCGCCGAAGATATGGGTGATTACTTCCGCATTCCACCGGATCTGCGTGACCTCAATTACGCCAAGTTTGTCGAGCAGGGCGAAACTAAAATCTCGCGTACTGAAGACTACAACTCGCACAATACTGAACGTCTTGATGTCGAGGGTATGCAGCGATTGCTGTTGAAGCTGGACTTCATGCGCGCTATCCAGCGTGGCGAGCACGCAACGCCCGAGGAATAAAACATGAAGGTTCTGATTACAGGTGCCAATGGCTTTGTCGGCCAGAATCTCATCGCACATTTGGACGAGAGAGCCGATGTCGAAGTGTTGCGGTTTACCCGAGAGCATTCGCTGAAGAGCTTGTCTGGGCTGGTTGCGCAGGTGGATTTCATTTTCCATTTGGCGGGCGTCAATCGCCCTCAGGATCCACAGGAATTCCATACCGGTAATACCGACCTGACCCGCGCGCTGTGCGAAGCAATCAGCGAGAGCGGACGGCAAGTGCCCGTGTTGTATACGTCCTCTACTCAGGCCGAGTTGGAAAATCCTTACGGCAGCAGCAAGCGTGGCGCCGAACAACTGTTGCTTGATCTAAAGTCCGCTAATGGATCTGCCGTTCACTTGTTCCGCTTACCCAATGTTTTCGGTAAGTGGGCACGGCCGAACTACAACTCGGCGGTGGCGACCTTTTGCAACAACATTGCCCGGGATCTTCCGATCCAGATCAACGATCCGCAGGCGCGTATTAATCTCGTTTACATCGACGATGTGGTTGCTCACTTCATCGCTGTTATGGATGGGAAAATTTCGGGCGAGCCGTTTGTCAGCGTCGAGCCTCAGTACAGCATCGCGGTGGGCGAACTCGCTGACCAGCTTTGCGCTTTCCGTGAAAGCCGCAAGACTATGATCACCGAGCCGGTGGGTACGGGTTTGGTCAGGGCTCTGTATTCCACCTACCTGAGTTATCTGCCGCCTGAAAGTTTCACTTATGATGTTCCGAAGTATGGTGATCCGCGTGGTGTTTTCGTGGAGATGCTGAAGACCCGGGATTCCGGTCAGTTCTCATATTTCACGGCTCACCCTGGTATTACTCGAGGGGGGCATTATCACCACTCGAAGACGGAAAAATTCCTTGTGATCAAAGGAGTTGCATGCTTTAGATTCCGTCATATTGTTTCAGGAGAATTTTACGAGTTATTTACGTCTGGAGAAAAACCAGAGATTGTCGAAACTGTCCCAGGTTGGACTCACGACATCACAAATACTGGCACGGAAGAAATGATCGTTATGCTTTGGGCTAATGAGATTTTTGATCGTGAAGCCCCTGATACCTATGCGCGACCGGTGGGTACAGAAGCGTAAAAATCGAATGCTCTGCTCAACTTTCTAGTGGGGCAGAGCTTCGTTATGTTTGTATCCGCTGTCCAAAATCTAAACTCCATATCATTCTAGTTGTTGATATGGAATGTGGTTTAGTGCTTTACCAGCATTTGGCTACTATTTTTATTCAAGTAATCGGCGGCTCCCCGAGCACGTGGATAGTTTCGCTGCTTTGGGGGTAGATTTGTATTTTTAGTACGTTGGGATGAGGGCGCGACCAGGCAAATTGGGTGAAATCAGGACCCTGGACAGGGTCATGTGCCTAGCGGCCAGCAACCTGGCAGCCCAACGTGGTCGTGGTGTAGCTACAGAGGCCACTCGTCGACTGATGACTTGGATCTGACCCTGAGTCTGCTGATCGATAGCGTTGGGGGCGGTTGCAGATTAGAATTGTCGATCGTTTTTATCACTTATTAAAATGTGACGTTTAAAAATGAAAAAACTGAAAGTCGTAACCGTAGTAGGAACCCGTCCGGAAATCATACGTTTATCACGCGTGATGGCCGCGCTGGACAAGCATTGCGACCATATCCTGGTGCATACGGGGCAGAATTACGATTATGAACTGAATGAGATCTTTTTTCAGGATCTAGGCATTCGTAAGCCTGATCATTTCTTGAACGCTGCCGGTGCATCGGGAGCGGAAACCATCGGTAACGTCATAATTTCGGTTGATCGGGTGCTTGCTGAAGTGGCACCGGAAGCGTTGCTGGTCTTGGGTGATACGAACAGCTGCATGGCGGTTATTCCCGCGAAGCGACGCAAGATACCAACATTTCACATGGAAGCCGGTAACCGATGCTTTGATATGCGGGTGCCCGAGGAAATAAACCGTCGTATTGTAGACCATACAGCGGATATCAATTTGACCTACAGCACTATAGCCCGCGACTATCTGCTGCGTGAAGGGCTCGCACCGGACATGGTTGTTAAGACGGGTAGCCCGATGTTTGAAGTGCTTAACTACTATCGTGAAGGCATTGATGCTTCGGATGTATTAGATCGTTTGGGTTTACAAGTTGGTCAATTTTTCATTGTAAGTGCGCATCGGGAAGAAAACATTGATTCGGATGACAACTTTCTAAAATTAGTAGATGTGCTCAACGCTGTAGCAAAAAACTATGACCTCCCGGTGATTGTTTCTACTCACCCGCGCACCCAAAAGCGAGTAGATGCATTAGGTATCATTTTCCACCCCAATGTTCGGTTGCTCAAACCGCTGGGCTTTAAGGACTATAACAAGTTGCAGCTGTCTTCGAAGGCAGCGTTGTCCGATAGCGGCACTATCAATGAAGAGTCTTCAATCCTTAACTTCCCTGCTTTGAACTTGCGAGAAGCTCATGAGCGTCCGGAAGGTATGGAGGAGGCAGCTGTCATGATGGTTGGCTTGGAAGTTGAACGGGTCTTGCAAGCGCTTCAATTGCTTGAGAGCCAAGGGCGAGATGATGTTCGCAGCCTGCGTCTTGTAGCGGACTACAGCATGCCTAACGTTTCTGAAAAAGTTGTCAGGATCATCCATAGCTATCGTGATTATGTCATGCGTACCGTCTGGAGAAGGTACTGACACGAATGGCTATACGTGTGCTATTGCTGACACAGTGGTTTGATCCCGAACCTACTTTTAAAGGCCTGGTTTTTGCGCGAGAGTTGGTTGCGCAAGGGTTTGAGGTCGAGGTCGTTACAGGGTTTCCCAATTACCCGGGCGGGAAGGTGTATGCGGGCTATAAAATCAGGCCTTTGCAGCGTGAGGTCATCGACGGTGTGAAGATTACGCGTCTCCCACTCTATCCAAGTCATGGACAGAGTGGTGTTGGACGATTGATCAACTACGCCAGCTTCGCGGCCAGTACTTTGTTTTATGGTCTTTTCGGTGCAAAAAAACCGGATGTGATTTATGCCTATCATCCGCCTTTGACTGTGGGCATCGCCGCCGCGTTTATACGTTTTTTTCGGCGAGTTCCGGTTGTTTACGACATCCAGGATATGTGGCCTGACACACTTCAGGCGACAGGGATGTTTTCCAACCAGAAACTCTTGAAAGTTGTCTCAAGTGTCTGCAATTGGGTATACCGTCATGTTGATCAGTTGGTGGTGCTGTCGCCTGGGTTCAAGCGCCTATTGATTGAGCGTGGGGTGCCGTCGAATAAAATCGATGTGATATACAACTGGTGCGCCGAAGATATGGTTCGTGCCACGTCTACCCACCTGCCTGCACATTTTCCAGACGCATCGAAGTTTCGAATTTTGTTTGCCGGAAACATGGGCAAGGCGCAGTCGCTGGAGACCGTCATTGAGGCTGCGCAGTTGCTTCAGGAACAAACAAATCAGGTAGCGTTGATTTTCCTCGGTGGGGGAGTGGAGGTTTCAAGGCTGCAGGCATTGGCAAAAAGTACCCAGTTGGACAATGTGTTTTTTCTTCCTGCCGTTCCTATGGGGGAAGTAGGTGTTTACCTATCGAGCGCCGACGCCCTACTGGTGCATTTGAAAAAAGATCCGTTGTTCACCATCACGATCCCCTCTAAAACTCAGGCTTACATGGCCGCGGGAAAGCCGATCTTGATGGCGGTAGACGGCGATGCCGCAGACCTTGTGCGCGACGCAGGTTGCGGTGTCGTCAGTGAGTCAGACAATCCGCGGGCGCTTGCGGATGCCATCTTGGCATTAATGCAGATCCCGGTGGAGGAGCGTAATCGAATGGCGGACAGTGGGCAGGCCTACTATCGCCAAAAGCTCTCCCTGTCTGTTGGTGCCGCGCGATTTGGCGAGCATTTTAAGCGGTTGTCCAAATAATCTTCGATGCTCTGTTTTATGTCTCGACGATAATCTAACTTTTCAAGGACGTCTGATGTCAAAACGCCTTTTCGATATTGTTGCCGCCGCAGCAGGATTGATCGTCTTGTCTCCTGTGATCGCGGTAGTCGCCTTCCTGATACGCAAGCGCTTGGGATCACCGGTTTTGTTCCGTCAGACCAGGCCGGGTCTGGATGGCAAACCCTTCGAGATGATCAAGTTTCGTACTATGCGTGATGCATTGGACGCCAATGGTAGCCCGTTACCCGACTCCGAGCGAATGACACCATTTGGCCATTTCCTTCGCTCCAGCAGCCTGGATGAGTTACCTGAATTGTGGAACGTAATCAAAGGTGATATGAGCTTGGTGGGGCCTCGTCCCCTGTTGATGGAATATCTGCCTTTGTATGATGAAACGCAGATGCGCCGGCACCAGGCGCGACCCGGTGTCACGGGGTGGGCCCAGATCAATGGTCGGAACGCGTTGTCCTGGGAAGAAAAATTCAAGCTCGATGTCTGGTATGTAGACCACCAATCTCTGTGGCTCGACCTGAAGATCATCTTCCTCACTATCAAAAAGGTTTTGATCAGGGACGGTATCAGTGCCGAAGGTGAAGTAACGATGAGTAAGTTCACCGGGACGAAAAAATGAAGAGGCTCGCGATTCTCGGTGCCAGCGGTCATGGCAAGGTAGTGGCGGATACAGCTGAGTGTTGCGGCTGGCAGACAATCGAGTTTTTTGATGATGCCTGGCCTCAAGTGGCATCCAACGGAGTATGGCCGGTGGTGGGCACCACTAACGATTTGCTCAAGCGTGCGCGGGAATTCGATGGTGTCCTGGTTGCTATTGGCAACAATAGTGTCCGTCGAACCAAAATTGATCAGCTGAAAGCTGTTGGTGCCCAACTGCCTGTCCTCGTACATCCGGCTTCGATCGTGAGCCGGTACGCTACGATTGGACCCGGAACGGTGATTTTTGGGTCTGCAGTGGTTAATGCGTACGCCTCGGTTGGCGAAGGATCAATCTTGAACACTGGCTGTAGTGTCGATCACGACTGCATAGTTGGCGCTTGTGTGCATATCAGTCCAGGGGCCAGGCTGGCAGGAGCCATTAGCGTAGGCGACGAAAGTTGGATTGGTATCGGCGCCAGTATTCGGCAGGTGCTTAAGATTGGTTCCAACGTGATCGTTGGGGCAGGTGCCGCAGTGGTCTGCGATATCTCTGATAATATGACGGTGACTGGGGTGCCTGCTCGAGTGATTGACAGATCCTGAGTTTCTAACGGTAGGGATTAGGTGGCCGGATGTTTAGTTGAATAATCGGCGCTTCTTTTTAATTTTGGATGACAGGTAAAAACCGTGCTGAATACCCCGTTTTCTCCTTGGCCTTCGTTCACTGAGGAAGAGGCCAATGCTGTTCGCGATGTAGTGCTTTCCAATAAAGTCAACTATTGGACGGGACAGGAATGTCGTGAGTTTGAGAAAGAGTTCGCTGCATGGACAGGCACTGAATATGCCGTTGCGGTGGCAAATGGCACGGTTGCACTCGATCTAGCGCTAGTTGCCTTGGGAATCGGACCGGGAGACGAAGTTGTCGTCACACCTCGCACTTTCCTCGCCTCGGTTTCCAGTATTGTCAATGCGGGGGCTACTCCGGTATTTGCCGAGGTGGACCGCGATACTCAGAATTTCACCGCACAAACCATCCAGTCGGTGCTAACGCCTCGCACTCGTGCTGTGATCTGTGTACATCTCGCAGGATGGCCATGTGACATGGACCCAATCATGGAGCTGGCTGCCTCGCATGGCTTCAAGGTGATCGAGGATTGCGCCCAGGCGCACGGAGCGAAATACAAAGGCCGTCCAGTAGGCTCTATCGGTCATATAGGGGCATGGTCGTTCTGCCAGGACAAGATCATGACTACAGGTGGCGAAGGTGGCATGGTCACAACCAATGATCGAAGCCTTTGGCTGAAAATGTGGTCGTTCAAGGACCATGGCAAGAGTTGGGAGGCGATCTATGAGCGTGAGCACCCACCAGGTTTCCGTTGGTTGCATGAAAGTTTCGGGACGAACTGGCGCATGCTTGAGATGCAGGCAGTTATAGGCCGGATCCAGTTGCGTCGCATGCCCGAGTGGCAAGCACGACGTATCTCTTTTGCAGAACGCATTTGGTCATGCGCTCGTGAGCTCAAGGGGCTGCGTGTTCCTGTCGTTCCTACCCATTGCACTCACGCCGCTTATAAGTGCTATGTGTTTGTCGAGCCGCAGTTGTTGAAGACTGACTGGAGTCGCGATCGCATCCTCAACGAAATCGCAGCGCTTGGTGTTCCATGTTTCTCTGGTTCTTGCTCTGAGGTGTACCTCGAGAAGGCTTTTGACGATACAGGCTGGCGACCTGAGGCTCGAATGCCTGTCGCGAAGGAATTGGGTGAGACGAGCCTGATGTTCCTTGTACACCCGACGCTGACCGAGGCTGAAATTGACAAGACCTGTGAAGTGATCGGAAGCGTTATGCGCCAGGCACTTAAAGCATAAGGTCGTTTGCTCTCGGCCATCTGCAAATCGCGGGGGTGTTATTTGCTCACCCCTGCAGCTTGCGTGCGTTTCCCTGGGTGCTTTCTGATGACCCTTGTCGCGAGCCTCATGCTCGCAGCCCGATGAATATTCCCCTCGCACGAAGATCACATTGTGCTCAGCTTTCTCATCGTGTCACCGCCCTCAAACTATTTCGCATTCACTTTGATCTTGGTTGAATAGGCATGTTTTGGGAGGCGCAGGAAGCGGTTTTCTAGGTATGATATCCGGCGTATTTTCGCTTCAGGCAGCCTAGGCCGCCCCGGGTATTTTTGTGGGAGGGGCTCGGTCTCTAGGGCATGAATCGTGTGATCCTGGCCTATATTCCACTACTGATTCTTGCTTTCAGATTTCCAGGCAACGGAACAGGAAAAAAATTAGCGAGTACAACTATTACATTCAAGCGCGTGCTGTTTAAATGTTGCAAAAGGTGATTGAGGGTTATGGATAAGATAAGAACATATTTGCTGAGCCTTCCTCGGCATCGCAAGCGCGTCCTGCAAGTAATCGCTGATATTGTACTGGTCTGGGTAGCGTTGTGGATGTCCTTTGTCGTCCGTCTAGGCCTGGACGAAATGATCAATCCTCTCACTCAGCATTTTTGGTTATTCCTGACAGCACCGGCCATTGCCATTCCTTTATTTGTGCGCTTTGGACTGTACCGGGCGGTGATGCGCTACTTTGGTAATGACGCGCTGATCGCAATCATTAAAGCCGTTAGTTTGTCGGCACTGATTCTTGGTGTCGCAGTGTATTGGTATAGCAACCACCAGTTTGTCGTCCCCCGTTCAATCATTTTCAATTACTGGTGGTTAAGCTTGATCATGGTAGGTGGGCTGCGCCTGGCCATGCGTCAGTACTTCCTGGGTGACTGGTTTGCTGCGGCGCAGCATGTGCCTTTCACCAACCGGGATGACGGGTTGCCAAAAGTTGCAATTTTTGGTGCTGGTGCAGCAGGAAACCAATTGGTTGCTGCGTTGCGCATGGGGCGGATCATGCGCCCAGTTGCTTTTATAGACGATGACAGCAGTATCGCCAATCGGGTCATTTCCGGGCTGCAGGTTTACAAGCCCAAACATATCCAACAGATGATCGATGAGACAGGCGCGCAGGAAATTTTGCTGGCAATCCCTTCTGCCACTCGCGGCCGTCGCCGGGAAATTCTAGGTTTCCTGGAAGATTTTCCGCTCCATGTTCGAAGCGTCCCTGGCTTCATGGATCTGGCCAGTGGCCGGGTTAAAGTCGACGATATTCAGGAAGTGGATATTGCTGACCTGCTTGGGCGTGATGCTGTTCCGGCCCAGGGTGATTTACTTGAACATTGCATCAAGGGTAAGTCAGTGCTGGTCACGGGGGCTGGTGGTTCTATCGGCTCCGAACTGTGCCGTCAGATTCTAGCGTTGCATCCCACCACGCTTTTGTTGTTTGAACATGGCGAGTTCAATCTTTACAGTATCTTCTCCGAGCTTGAGCAGCGGATCGCCCGAGAGTCCTTATCGGTTCGTATTTTGCCGATTCTGGGTTCAGTACGTAATCCGGAAAAACTGCTGGATGTCATGAAAACCTGGCATGTGGACACGGTGTATCACGCCGCGGCCTATAAGCATGTGCCAATGGTTGAACACAATATAGCGGAAGGCGTGCTCAATAATGTTATTGGCACTCTTAATACCGCTCAGGCAGCGCTGAAAGCGGGTGTTGCCAACTTTGTGTTGATCTCCACAGACAAGGCGGTTCGGCCTACAAACGTAATGGGCAGCACTAAAAGACTCGCCGAATTGACGCTGCAGGCGCTCAGTCGAGAGTTGGCGCCGGTGTTGTTTGGCGACACGACCAACGTCTCCCGCGTCAACAAGACACGCTTCACTATGGTTCGTTTCGGTAATGTCCTGGGTTCGTCCGGCTCGGTCATTCCGTTGTTTCATAAGCAGATCAAATCCGGCGGACCATTGACTGTCACACATCCAAAGATCACTCGTTACTTCATGACAATTCCTGAAGCGGCGCAGTTGGTGATTCAGGCAGGTTCGATGGGGCAAGGCGGTGATGTATTTGTGCTGGACATGGGAGAACCCGTAAAAATTGTCGAGCTTGCCGAAAAGATGATTCATCTGTCCGGCTTGAGTGTTCGGTCGGAAAAAAACAAGCAAGGCGATATCTCCATTGAGTTCACGGGTCTGCGTCCTGGTGAAAAGCTCTACGAAGAACTGTTGATCGGTGACAACGTAGCCGCCACCCAGCACCCGATGATAATGAGTGCCAATGAGGATCACTTGCCTTGGGATATGCTCAAGGTGAAGCTGACAGAACTGCTCAGTGCTGTTGAACAGGATGACTACACACGCGTCCGTCAACTGCTGCGCGAAACCGTCAGCGGCTACACCCCCGACGGCGATATCGTTGACTGGATTTACCAGCAACGTCGCCTAGAGCCCTGATTGTTTCACATCCTGTAACGGACACATTTTTGACAGGCTCCATACATCGCCTAAGTTTGGGAGGCAGCTTCGGAAAAGCTGCTTTCTCAATTGATCTCATGGAGCGTCATTTATGCGTACTGGCTATTTCTACTCTCTGGTTTTTGCCCTGCTCACCAGCGCCTCTATCGGCGCAATCGCCGCACCGGCAGCGAAGCCTGATACTGGCAATGCCCCTCTCGTGCAAGAAGTTTCCCCCAAGACAGAGTCCGGCAAGGTCGATCTGAATCAGGCCGACGCGCCAACCCTGCAGCGCGAGTTGTCGGGTGTGGGAGAGGCCAAAGCCAAGGCGATTGT
The DNA here is from genome assembly GCF_001297125.1 of Pseudomonas sp. RIT-PI-q. Classification (GTDB taxonomy): domain Bacteria; phylum Pseudomonadota; class Gammaproteobacteria; order Pseudomonadales; family Pseudomonadaceae; genus Aquipseudomonas. Next base: position 22,957 of record NZ_LHPC01000051.1, on the reverse strand, counting down.
TGCCTATCGTGAGAGTAATGGGCCGTTTGCGTCCCTCGACGAACTGCTCGAAGTGAAAGGGATCGGTAAAGCCATTCTGGATAAGAATCGCGAGAAGCTAGAGGTGAACTAAGCTTGTAGATCAACGCCAAGGGGCCGGTCATTGACCGGCCTTTTTTCATTCTGGAGCACGCTGCGAGGTTGTGCCTTCCGTCGCCACTAGAAAAATTACGACTATCATATGAGCCTTTGATTATGCCTATAATAAAACAAGCATCCGCCAAAGCGTCCTGAGATTCAGGCGCTTGTCTTTCCTTCAAGCACTTCCAGGAGCACAGTCATGACGTCTACTCAGTCCCAAGGTACAGCCCTCGTCACCGGTGCTTCTTCCGGTATTGGCGCAATCTATGCTGAGCGGTTGGCGGCGCGTGGTTTTGATGTGTTGCTGGTTGCTCGCGACGAGCAGCGACTGGAAGCGGCGGCGACCAAGTTGCGCGCCGAGCATGGTGTTCAGGTGGAAGTGCTCAAGGCGGACCTGACGCAAAAGGATGATGTGCTCAAGCTTGAGCAGCGCCTTCGCAGTGATTCGAGTATCAGCCTGTTGCTGAACAACGCCGGTGTCGCGGCGGATGGTTTGCTGGCCAATGCCGACATGGATCAGCTGGAACGCTTGATTCAACTGAACGTCACTACGGTCACGCGGTTGGCTTCGGCAGCGGCTGCCAGCTTCGCCAAGGCCGGTCGGGGTACGATCATCAATATCGCTTCGGTGGTGGCGTTGTTTCCTGAGCGTTTCAATGCAACGTACACCGCGAGCAAGGCTTATGTGTTAAGTCTGACCCAATCGTTGAACGCTGAGCTGGATGGCACAGGGGTCAAGGTCCAAGCGGTGTTGCCAGGCGTAACACGCACCGAAATCTGGGAACGCTCCGGTATCGATGCGACCCAGATCCCGGCGGATATGGTCATGGAAGCGGAGGAGATGGTCGATGCGGCGTTGGCCGGTCTGGACCAGGGGGAATTGGTCACCATTCCTTCGTTGCCGGATGCCGCCGACTGGGATGCTTTCGTTGCGGCGCGTCATGTGATGGCGCCGAATCTTTCCAAAAGCAAGGCCGCCTCGCGTTACAAGTGAGGTGTCATCAATCGGCTTGAGGTAGTTGCGGTATGAGTGATCGTCGAGTGGTTGTAACGGGCATGGGCCTGGTGTCTCCGCTGGGTAGCGGTGTCGAAGCCGTTTGGGAGCGCCTGTTGGCCGGACGTTCCGGGTTGCGCAATTTGCCGGACGAGGTGGTTGCCGATCTGCCGGCGAAAGTCGGCGGCGCAGTGCCAACCCTGGCTGACGATGCCGAGGCGGGTTTTGACCCGGACCGGGCACCGCCGCCCAAAGAGCAGAAGAGGATGGACCGTTTCATTATGTTCGCCATGGAAGCGGCGCGGCAGGCGCTGGCGCAAGCCGGGTGGCAGGCGCAGGACGCCAATGCCCAAGAGCGCACGGCAACCATTATCGGTTCTGGCGTGGGTGGTTTCGGCGCGATTGCGGATGCGGTGCGCACCACGGACAGCCGTGGGCCGCGACGCTTGTCACCGTTCACTATTCCGTCGTTTCTGGTCAACCTCGCCGCGGGTCATGTGTCGATCCAGCACGGTTTCAAAGGCCCATTGGGCGCGCCGGTCACGGCGTGCGCGGCCGGCGTGCAGGCGATTGGCGACGCGGCGCGACTGATTCGTTGTGGTGAGGCGGCCATTGCAGTGGGCGGCGGCGCAGAAGCGGCGATCGATCGCGTCAGCCTCGCCGGGGTTGCCGCAGCACGGGCCTTGTCCAGCGGGTACCACGAAACTCCGGAACGGGCTTCACGGCCGGTCGACAGTGGCCGCGGTGGTTTTGTCATGGGCGAAGGCGCCGGGCTTCTGGTGATTGAATCCCTGGAGCATGCCTTGGCTCGCGGCGCTCAACCCTTGGCGGAACTGGTCGGCTACGGCACCAGCGCTGATGCCTATCACCTGACGGCGGGTCCCGAGGATGGCAGCGGGGCGCGGCGGGCGATGTCGCAGGCCTTGGCGCAGGCGGGTGTTTCGCCGGCGCAGGTGCAGCATCTTAATGCTCATGCCACGTCGACCCCGGTTGGGGATCTGGGCGAACTGGCGGCGATCAAGGCGTTGTTCGGCGCAGATAACAAGATTGCGGTGACGTCGACCAAGTCGGCTACCGGGCATTTGCTTGGTGCAGCAGGCGGGATCGAGGCGATCTTTACGTTGTTGGCCATTCGCGACCAGATCGTGCCGGCAACCCTCAATTTCGATAACCCGGACCCTGCCGCCGAAGGCGTGGACATCGTTCACGGTCAGGCGCGGCCGATGGCCATCGAGTATGCGTTATCCAACGGCTTCGGGTTTGGCGGGGTGAACGCCAGCGTGCTGTTCAAGCGCTGGGAGGGTTAATCGCGGGGTTGTTTGAGATACTCGCGAGTGACATCGAGAATCCGCTGAGCCAGCTCAGGATTCTCGACACTGCGCGATAGCAGCAACGCCCCGACCAGCGTCGACATGATGACGATGCTGCGGTCGGCGGCGTCCTCGCCTTCAAGGGTGCCTCGCACCTGTTCGAGCCGTGCGTTGAGCACCACGTCAGTGGTCGGGCTCGGCTGCCCGCGCATACCGAGTTCCGATGACATGGTCAGCAATGGGCAACCTTCATGCGGTGAAGTCTGGTGCCATTCGGACAAATAGGTATCGATGAACGCTTCGAGCGGACGTTCCTGGGCGAACAGATCGGCACACACCACGTCCACTTCATCGCCGGCGGCTTGCAAGGCCTTTTCCACCAGTTCGTCCTTGGATTTGAAATGCGAGTAAAAGCCGCCGTGCGTCAAGCCCAGTGCTTTCATCAGCGGTTGCAGGCCCGTCGCGCCAATGCCATCGCGGCGAAAACGCGCTGAAGCTTCCTTGATAATGCGTTCGTGAGTCTGGGCTTTATGGTCCTGCGAGTAACGCATGTCGAATCTCCGCAACAATGCGCCATCTTAACCAATGAAAGTAAGATGGTGACTGTACTTCTACTTCTAAAAAGCATGCAGATGCGTCCAACTCCGTCGTAAACGATTCAGTAAGGTGGCACGAATAGTGATTACTCGTTGACTAACGATTGTTGAACAATCACGAGGCAATAAGCATGAGCAGCGGACTGTCCCTGGCCGACCACATCACACTGGAGTTGCGCGCTGACATCATCGGCGGCCGTTTGCTGCCCGGCATGGCGCTGGTGGAAAACGATCTGGTGTCTGCCTACAACGCCTCCCGCAACACTATTCGCGAAGCGCTGCATCGTTTGGGGCAGGAAGGACTGACACGTTATGTGCGCAACAAAGGCGTGATGGTGCGCAGGCTGGGCGTCGATGATGTGCGGGACCTATTCAAGGTTCGTCGCACCCTTGAATTGCAGGCCATCAGCGCGAGTCAGCCGCTGCGCGACTATCAGTCCGACCGAATGCTTGAATCCCTGGAGGCCACGGAGCTGGCCCGGGAGCGCGAAGACTGGCGCGCCGTCGGCACCCACAGCCTGGCATTTCATCAACACATCGTCGGGTTGCTGCGCAGCCCACTGTTCGACGAGTTCTTCACCAACGTCGTCGCGCAATTGCGCCTGGTGTTTTGCAGCGCGCCCGACGAATCGAGCTTTCAGGCGCCCTGGCTTGCGCGCGACCGGCAGATACACGACTTGCTGGCCGAGGGCGACAAACCCGCGGCCGAAGACGCCATGAGCCTGTATCTCGACGATTCCGAACAACTCCTGTTGCAGTTGCTTGCTCCGATTTCCCATCACTGATCGAGGATTCGTGCCATGTACAAAGACTATCCGGCGGCCTATCAAGTCAGCAAAGGCTCGGCCTTGCAGGTGGACAAAGCGTTCTATGAGCGGATCCGCGACACCAAGGACGGGCGTACGCTGATCGAATCCTTCGAGGTTCCGATCCGCACCGGTCGCGCCTGGAAAGTGCCGGCCGGACATGTGTTCAGGGTCACGACGCCTGTTGGCCCGCAAGTCGGCGATTTCAACGTCTGGAACGCCAACGATCCGCGCGAACGCTTATGGGCGGCGCGGACCCGGCAGCTACAGGGCGCGCATGTCAGCACCCATGACCGGCTGTGGTCGAACCTGCCTTTTCTGCGGCCGCTGGTGACCATCACCGACGACAGCCTGGCCGGTTACGGCATCGACGAACATGGCGGCCGGTTGCACGATTTGCTGGGTACGCGCTGTGATCCCTATGTGAACAAAATGCTCACCGGCGAAGATTTCCATCATCACTGTCACTCGAACCTGACGCGTGCAGTGTTGCCTCATGGCCTGACCGAGTTCGACGTGCACGATGTGTTGAACATTTTCCAGTGCACCGGCTTGAACCACGACGATATGTACTTCATGAAAGCCTGTCCGGCACAGAAGGGTGACTACCTGGAGTTTTTTGCCGAGATCGACTTGTTGTGCGCGCTGTCCACTTGCCCGGGTGGCGATCTGTCGCTGGCGATGTGGGGGCCGGATGCGCAGGATCCGCTGAGCGTGTGTCGACCGCTCGGGGTGGAGATTTATCGGTTGGAGGATTCATTGCTCCAAGGCTGGAGCCAGCCTGAGCGTGCAGCGTACAAAGGGCTGCATGGCTTGCACATCGCCAAGGCGGATTGGGAATAACGACAAGAAGACCTCGAAACACCCACAACCTGTAGCAGCTGGCGAAGCCTGCGTTCGGCTGCGCAGCAGTCGTAAATCCAGTTAACGCGGTTTACCTGATTCACCGCATTCGCTGACTTTACGACTGCTGCGCAGCCGAACGCAGGCTTCGCCAGCTGCTACAAATTGACGTTCGGCACCGTTCAAACGGCGTTGTTTTAGCGGTCCTGAGCTTCCTTGGCATCCATTTCCGCATTGCGTTCGGCGACGCGTTTACGTTGCTCTTCGGTCAGATCGACCTTGGTGGCGGTGTCACGCAACATCATCAAACCGCCAACGATCGAGCCGATTGCAACGACCAGAATCAACCAGGCATACCAGGGCATAAGGCTCTCCTTGAGGGCAGGCCGATTGGCGGGTTTCGCCAATCGATCGTGCATACCACTTTGAGCGATTGGATTTCGCAGTGGTTCCATTCTATGCCTGTTACGCCCCCCTGCCTCGCACATTCCCTGTAGGAGCTGCCGAAGGCTGCGATCTTTTGACTTTGGCGTAAGTCGCATCGTTAAAGATCAAAAGATCGCAGCCTTCGCCAGCTCCTACAGGGGATGTGCTCTCGCGGTTATTGTCAGAGCCCGGTCAACATCGCATCCGCCGGCGCATCGGCACGCAATTGCGCGGTCAGCATGAAGTACACGAAACCGACGGCCATGAAACCGAGGAAGATCACCCCGATCAACGTGTTGAACCAGGCCATGGCTACCAGGCAGACCACCGCCAGCACCAGCGCAATCAGCGGCACCAACGGATAGCACGGCGCGCGGAAGGTGCGTTCCAGGTTCGGTTCGGTTTTACGCAGTTTGAACAGGCTGAGCATGCTCATGATGTACATCACGATCGCGCCGAACACCGCCATGGTGATCATCGCCGCGGTCAGCGTCATCCCGCCCAGATTGATCAAGCCGTCGCTGTAGATGGCGGCGATGCCGATCACTCCGCCGGCGATGATTGCCCGGTGCGGCGTCTGGAAGCGCGACAGTTTGGCCAGGGATGCCGGCAGGTAACCGGCCCGCGCGAGGGCGAAGAACTGCCGCGAGTAGCCGAGGATGATCCCGTGGAAACTCGCAACCAGGCCGAACAGACCGATCCACACCAACATGTGCAACCAGCCGGAGCTTTCGCCGACCACGGTTTTCATGGCTTGCGGCAGCGGATCGTTGATGTTCGACAGGGTGCGCCAATCGCCGACGCCACCGGCAAAGAACATCACGCCCATCGCCAGCACCACCAGGGTCAGGATGCCGCTGATGTAGGCCTTGGGAATCGTGCGTTTCGGGTCCTTGGCTTCTTCGGCCGCCATGGCTGCACCTTCGATGGCCAGGAAGAACCAGATGGCAAACGGGATCGCCGCGAACATCCCGGCAATCGCCGGCGCGCCGAACACGTCGGAACCGGCCCAGCCATTGAGGGCAAAGTTGCTGAAGCTGAACGCCGGGGCGACCACCCCCATGAATACCAACAACTCGGCAACCGCCAGCACACAGACCACCAGTTCGAAGGTCGCCGCCAGTTTCACCCCGAGGATGTTCAGGCCCATGAACACGATGTACGCGCCGACCGCTGCGTGTTTGGGGTCGAGCGCTGGAAACTGCACGTTCAGGTAGGCACCGATGGCCAGTGCAATCGCTGGTGGGGCGAAGACGAATTCGATCAGGGTCGCCAGACCTGCGATCAAGCCGCCTTTCTCGCCAAAGGCGCGGCGGCTGTAGGCAAAGGGACCGCCGGCATGGGGAATCGCGGTGGTCAGCTCGGTGAAACTGAAGATGAAGCAGGTGTACATCGTGGCGACCATAAACGACGTCACCAGAAAACCGAGCGTGCCGGCCACGCCCCAGCCGTAACTCCAGCCGAAGTATTCACCGGAAATCACCAGCCCGACCGCAATGCCCCACAGGTGCAGCGTACCCAGCGTGGGTTTGAGTTGTGTGTTCATGCGTTTGCTCCCTGAACGGTTTGGAAAGCTCGGGGGAGGGCGTGTGCAGCGGGCGTGCCATTTTGGGAATGCGCGTCGTAAAGCGCTGAAAGCTGTCGTATCGGGGATGATCGCTGCTGGATGTGCGCTTTTTGTGCGCCAGTTGGGGGCGTGGGTGACTGTTCTGCCGTCTTCGCGGGCAAGCCGCGCTCCTACAAGGAATCGCCGTTTATGGTCAGGTTTGTTCGGCGAGACACTCGCGAAGCGCGGTTTGCCAGTCCGGTTGGCTGACACCCCAATCACGTTGCAGGCGACTGCAATCCAGGCATGAATTGAGTGGTCGGGCGGCGGGGGTTGGATAGTCGCTGGAAGGGATAGGCAGCAGATTCGCGCAAGGCTTTCCCTGTAGCCGTAACGCTTCGCCGATGGCCTGGGCGAAGCCAAACCAGGAGGTTTTGCCTTGAGTGGTCAGGTGATAAGTCCCCCAGGTGAGGGTATCACTCGAATGCCAGCGTTCGATCAGGGCCAGGGTACTGTTGGCGATGGTGCCTGCCCAGGTAGGCGCCCCGATCTGATCGGCGACAACACGTAACTCTGGTTTCTCTTGCAGCAAGCGTTGCATCGTCAGCAGAAAATTGCGGCCATGGGTCGAATAGACCCAGCTGGTACGCAGGATAAGATGTTTGCCTTGCACATCAGTGATGGCCCGTTCACCCGCCAGTTTGCTCTTGCCGTAAACCCCGAGCGGGTTTGGCGTGTCGTCTTCGTCGTAGGGGCCGACCTTCATACCGTCGAATACATAATCGGTGGAGTAATGAATCAGCGGGATGCCGAGTGCCAGCGCTTCCTCGGCAAAGATACCTGGGGCCACAGCGTTAATGGCAAACGCTGTTCGCGGCTCGCTTTCAGCCAGATCGACCGCGGTATAGGCCGCGGCGTTGATGATCAAATCGGGACGGATGTCTTGTACGTGTTGGCGAATCTGATCCGGCTGCATCAGATCAAGCTGATCACGGCCCAGTACGATTAATTCGCCGACAACGCCCAGCCGACGCTGCAACTCACGTGAGACCTGACCCTGCTGGCCGCTGATGAGAATTCTCATGGGAACAGGTCAGCCACTTTGGCTTTACCGGTTTCAATCCCGTTCATTGTTCTTCCCCGGCCAACTTGGCGAGGTACTGGCCGTAACCGGTCTTGCCGAAGTAGCGGGCACGCTCCAACAGTTGTTCGCGGTTGATCCAGTCATTTTCATATGCGATCTCTTCAAGGCAGGCGACTTTCAAGCCTTGGCGGTGTTCGATGGTCTGCACGTACTGGGAGGCTTCGAGCAAGCTGTCGTGGGTGCCGGTATCGAGCCAGGCGAAACCGCGGCCGAAGCGCTCGACCTGCAGATCGCCGCGTTTGAGGTACGCGTTGTTGACGTCGGTGATTTCCAGTTCGCCACGGGCCGAAGGCTTTACCGCCTTGGCGATCTCGACCACATCGTTGTCGTAGAAATACAGGCCGGTGACGACGTAACTGGATTTCGGTTTTTCAGGCTTTTCTTCGATCGACAGGGTGCGGCCATCGCTGTCGAATTCAATCACGCCGAAGCGCTCGGGTTCTTTGACCCAGTAGCCGAACACCGTAGCGCCAGACGAGCGTTTTGCCGCTTTCTGCAACTGTTCGTCAAAGTGCTGACCATGGAAGATGTTATCGCCGAGAATCAGGCACACAGGATCATTGCCAATGAACGTCTCGCCAATCAGAAAAGCCTGGGCCAGGCCATCCGGGGACGCCTGCTCGGCATAGCTGAAATTCACCCCGAACTGGCTGCCATCACTTAGCAGATTGCGGTACTGAGGCAAATCCTGCGGAGTAGAGATCAGCAGAATGTCCTTGATGCCGGCCTGCATCAGGACCGATATCGGATAGTAAATCATCGGTTTGTCGTAGACCGGCAACAGCTGTTTGGACACCCCGAGCGTGATCGGATGCAGGCGTGTGCCCGAGCCTCCCGCCAAAACGATGCCTTTGATCATGCGAGCAGCTCCTGGGAGTGGATGGCGCCGGGGTCGCGGCCATCCTGGCCACGACGGCACCATTGCAGGTTGCTTGAGTACCGCTGAACGGGGTTACGCATGTTGGCCAGCCTTTTTCCTGTAAGTAGCGCTACTGCTTTGTAGCTTGTCGGAGACACCGCTGTAACGCCAGCATAAACCCACTCTTTACGCTTTCTTTATGCACAGCCAACACCCTCGGTCTCGTTCCTTTACAGCCTCCCTGACGACAATGACTCCACACGCGGCAATACGCCGTAATACGGAGAACTTCCATGAGCGTTCTGGACGGGGTGTCACTGCTGCTGGCAGTGGGGCTGTTCATTTATCTGTTGGTTGCGCTGTTGCGCGCGGACCGGAACTAGGAGCGGCTATGCACAGTTATGACTATTGGCTGATCCTGGCCTTCTTCGCCGTGGTGCTGATACCGGCACCGTTTCTGGGGCGTTTCTACTACAAGGTCATGGAGGGGCAACGCACCTGGCTGACACCGATCCTCGGACCGGTGGAGCGCGGGTGTTATCGAGTGGCCGGCGTTGATCCGCAGGTCGAACAGAGCTGGCAGAAATACACCCTGGCCTTGCTCGCCTTCAACCTCGCAGGCTTCCTGCTGTTGTTCGCGATCCTGTTGTTCCAGGACCACTTGCCTTTGAACCCGCAAAACCTGCCGGGTCAGGAGTGGACGCTGGCGTTCAACACCGCCATCAGTTTCATGACCAACACCAACTGGCAGGCCTATAGCGGTGAAGCATCGCTGAGCTACCTCAGTCAGATGGTCGGCCTCACCGTGCAGAACTTCGTCAGCGCCGCCACCGGCCTCGCCGTGCTGGTTGCTTTGTGCCGCGGTATCGGTCGCAAATCGACCAAGACCCTTGGCAACTTCTGGGTCGACATGACCCGCGCGACCCTCTACGGCTTGCTGCCACTGTGCCTGTTGCTGGCGCTGTACCTGGTCTGGCAGGGCGTGCCGCAAACCTTCGCGCAGTACGTGAATGCCGTGACCATGCAAGGCGTCGATCAGGTGATCCCGCTCGGCCCGGCCGCCAGCCAGATAGCGATCAAGCAACTGGGCACCAACGGTGGTGGCTTCTTCGGCGTCAACTCGGCGCACCCGTTCGAGACCCCGACCGCCTGGAGCAACCTGTTCGAGATGGCTTCGATCATCCTGATCCCGGTCGCGCTGGTATTCACCTTCGGCCACTACGTGAAAGACCTGCGTCAGAGCCGCGCGATTGTCGCCTGCATGTTCGCGCTGTTCCTGATCGGCGGCGCCACCTCGCTGTGGGCTGAATACCAACCGAACCCGACCCTGAACAACGTCGCCGTCGAACAGACCGCGCCGCTGGAAGGCAAGGAAGCGCGTTTCGGCACCACCGCCACTGTGCTGTGGTCGGTGACTACCACGGCGGCGTCCAACGGTTCGGTCAACGCCATGCACGACAGCCTCAACCCGCTGACCGGCATGGTCGCGCTGGTCAACATGATGGTCGGCGAAGTGATCTTCGGCGGCGTCGGTGCCGGGCTCTACGGCATGTTGCTCAACGTGTTGATCGCGGTGTTCCTCGCCGGCCTGATGAGCGGCCGCACCCCGGAAGACCTCGGCAAGAAATTGCAGGCCAAGGAAGTGCAGTTGTTGGGGGTGACCTTGCTGGTGATGCCGGTCGGCGTACTGGTGCTCGGCGCAATTGCCGCGAGCCTGCCCGGCCCGGTAGCGGCGGTGAGCAACCCCGGCGCCCCCGGTTTCAGCCAGTTGCCCTCTGCCTACACCTCGGCCAGTGCCAACAACGGCTCGGCGTTCGGCGGCTTCGGTGCCAACACCGCGTTCCATAACCTGATGCTGGGCTTGGGCATGTTGATCGGGCGCTTTGGTTACATCCTCCCGGTACTGGCATTGGCCGGCAGCCTGGCGATGAAGAAGACCGCACCGATTGGCCAGAACAGCTTCCCGACCCACGGTCCGCTGTTCGTGACCTTGCTGACCGTGACCATTTTGCTGGTGGGTGGTTTGACCTTCCTGCCGACCCTGGCTTTGGGCCCAATCGCTGAACACCTGAGCATGGGCTTCTAAGGAGTCAATGATGAATATGCCCGTTACTAAAACCGCCGCCGTCAAGGCGCCGGAGCAACCGAAAACCGCGATCTCGGCCCTGTGGCGGCCGGCGCTGGTGCAAGCCTTCGTCAAGCTCGACCCACGGCAATTGCAGCGTGCGCCGGTGATGCTGGTGGTCGAACTGACCGCGATCCTGACCACCGTGCTGTGCTTCATTCCCGACACCGCAGTGCCGACCTTCGTCGCGGCGCAAATCGCCCTGTGGCTGTGGTTCACCGTGTTGTTCGCCAACTTCGCCGAAGCGCTGGCTGAAGGTCGCGGCAAGGCCCGCGCCGACAGCCTCAAGGCCGGCAGCGAAGGCTTGAGCGCCCGACGCAAAACCAGCAACGGCGTCTTTCAAGTGGTGCCCGCCACCAGCCTGCGCAAGGGTGACGTGGTGCGCGTTGAAGCCGGGGAAATGATCCCCGGTGACGGCGAAGTGATCGAAGGCATCGCGGCGGTCAACGAAGCGGCGATTACCGGTGAATCCGCGCCGGTGATTCGTGAGTCCGGCGGCGATCGTTCGGCCGTCACCGGCAACACCCGCCTGGTGTCCGACTGGTTGCTGGTGCGCATTACCGCCAACCCTGGCGAATCGACACTGGACCGTATGATCGCCCTGGTTGAAGGCGCCAAACGCCAGAAAACCCCGAACGAAGTGGCGCTCGACATCTTGCTGATCGGTCTGACGCTGATCTTCCTGCTGGTGGTCGTCACCCTGCAACCGTTCGCCCACTTCGCCAACGGCAGCCTGCCGCTGGTGTTCCTGGTGGCGTTATTGGTCACGTTGATTCCGCCCACCATCTGCGGCTTGTTGTCGGCCATCGGTATCGCCGGGATGGCCCGTCTGGTGCGCCTGAATGTGATCGCCAAATCCGGCCGCGCCGTGGAAGCCGCAGGCGACGTACACGTCCTGCTGCTGGACAAGACCGGCACCATCACCTTCGGTAACCGTCGTTGCACCGCAGTTCATGCGGCACCTGGCGTCACTGCCAAGGAACTGGCCGAGGGCGCATTGTTCGCCTCGCTGGCGGATGACACGGCTGAAGGCAAGTCCCTTGTTGAATACCTGCGCGGGATTCACCCACAACCTGAGCCAGCCACCGAGCTGCTGACTGCCGTGCCGTTCAGCGCCGAGACTCGTTTGTCCGGTGTCGACTATCAGGGCCGTGTGTATCGCAAGGGCGCGGTGGATTCGTTGCTGGGTTTCGTCGGCCTGAAACGCGCTGATCTGGCCGCTTCTCTGTCCCGTGAAATCGACAAGATTGCCCAGAGCGGCGGCACACCGTTGCTGGTCTGCGTCGACGGTAAATTGCTCGGCGCGATCCACCTCAAGGACGTGGTCAAGCCTGGCATCCGCGAGCGTTTCGCCGAGCTGCGCAAACTGGGGATTCGCACGGTCATGGTCACCGGCGACAACCCGCTGACCGCTGCGGCGATTGCTGCCGAGGCGGGCGTTGATGACGTGCTGGCCGAAGCCACGCCGGAGAAAAAACTGGCGCGCATTCGTCACGAGCAGAACGACGGTCGCCTGGTCGCCATGTGCGGCGACGGCGCCAACGACGCCCCGGCTCTGGCCCAGGCCGACGTCGGCATGGCGATGAACGACGGCACGCAAGCGGCGCGCGAGGCGGCGAACATGGTCGACCTCGACAGCGACCCGACCAAGCTGCTGGACGTGGTGCAGATCGGCAAGGAATTGCTGGTGACTCGCGGTGCGCTGACGACGTTTTCCATCGCCAACGACGTGGCCAAATACTTCGCGATTCTGCCGGCGCTATTCGCCTCGATCTACCCGCAACTGGGCGTGCTCAACGTTATGCACCTGAACAGTCCGCAGAGCGCGATTCTCTCGGCGATCGTGTTCAACGCGTTGATCATTGTGGTGCTGATTCCGTTGGCATTGCGTGGCGTTCGGGTGCAAGCGGCGAGCGCGGCGGCGGTGCTGCGACGCAATCTGCTGATCGATGGGCTGGGCGGGATTGTGGTGCCGTTCGTGGGGATCAAGGCGATCGACATGCTGCTGACGGCGTTGCACCTGGTGTAAGCCAATCCCCCTGTAGGAGCGAGCTTGCTCGCGATGGTGGTTAACGATAACGCGCCCTCTCTGACACAACGCGGCGCTTTCAAGTCCATCGCGAGCAAGCTCGCTCCTACAGGTCTTTATCCGAATTCGAGGAGTTTGAAATGTCCACAATGATACGTCCGGCCCTGAGCCTGTTAGTGCTGATGACCCTCATCACCGGCGTCGCCTACCCCTTGGTGGTCACCGGTGTGGCCCAAGTCGCCTTCCCGGACCAGGCCAATGGCAGCCTCGTACACGACGCTGACGGCAAGGTCCGTGGCTCGTCGCTGATTGCCCAGGATTTCGTCGGTGACGCCTGGTTCCACCCACGGCCATCGGCCGGCGCTTTCGCCACCGTGTCGAGCAGCGCCAGCAACCTCTCGCCCAGCAACCCGGCCTTGGCCACTCGGGTGATCGACGATGCCAACAAACTGTTGGTGCCAGGTCAGGGGGCCGTGCCGTTGGCAATGCTGACCACCTCCGGCAGCGGCCTCGATCCACACTTGCCACCGGCCGCGATTGCCTATCAACTGGCGCGAGTTGCGGCGGCGCGCAATCTGCCGGTGTCTACGCTTCAGCAGTTGCTGGACGCGCACATCGAGCAACCGCTGGTGGGGCCACCGGTGGTGAACGTGCTGGCGCTGAACATCGCGCTGGAAAACCTGTAGATCGGTGGCGCCGCCAATCGCGGGCAAGCCCGCTCCCACAGCGTTCCAGGGTGGTCAACCATTGTGTGTCCGACACCGCCTACTGTGGGAGCGGGCTTGCCCGCGATGACGGCAGAACAGACACCTCATCACGACCTGAATAAAAGAGAGCTTCAAGCATGAGTGACTCCGGCCGCGCCGACGCGCTGTTAGCAGACCTGCCCCGCGATGGCCGTGGCCGGCTCAAGGTTTTCCTCGGCGCGGCGCCCGGTGTCGGCAAGACCTACGCCATGCTGCAAGCGGCCCACACCCAACTGCGCCAGGGCGTGAAAATCATTGCCGGTGTGGTCGAGACCCACGGCCGCGCCGAAACCGAAGCGCTGCTCGGCGGCTTGCCGCAGCAACCGTTGGTGCGCTCGGAATACCGTGGCGTGATGCTCGAAGAAATGGACCTCGACGGCCTGCTCGCGGCCAAGCCGAAACTGGTGCTGGTAGACGAACTGGCCCACACTAACGCCCCCGGCAGCCGTCACGCCAAACGCTGGCAAGACATTCAGGAACTGCTCTCCGCCGGCATCGACGTTTTCACCACGGTCAACGTCCAGCACCTGGAAAGCCTCAACGACCAAGTGCGCGGCATCACCGGCGTGCAGGTCCGTGAAACCCTGCCGGACTGGGTGCTGCAAGAGGCCTATGAACTGCTGCTGGTCGACCTGCCACCGCGTGAACTGCTTGAGCGTCTGCGTGACGGCAAGGTCTACGTGCCGGAGCAGGCGCGGGCGGCCATCGACGCGTTCTTCACCCAGACCAACCTCACCGCGCTGCGCGAACTGGCGATGCAAACCGCCGCAGCCCAGGTCGATAACGATTTGGCCCAGGGTTATCGCCAGCTCGGCCAGGATGCGCCGGCCGTGCGCGGTCGCTTGCTGGTCGGTGTCGACGGCGATGCGCAGGCCGAGCGGCTGGTGCGGCATGCCAGCCGCGTCGCCCAGCGTCGGCATCTGCCGTGGAGCCTGGTGCATGTCGACAACGGCAGCGTGCGCGACGAGCAATCGCGCCTGCGCCTGCAAAGTGCCCAGCAACTGGCCGAGCGTCTGGGCGGCGAAGTGGTGTTGCTGCGGGCCGGCGAAGTGGCGAAAACCCTGATCCAGCACGCCGCCGAACGCCGTGCCAGCCTGGTGTTGGTCGGTCAGTCACGGCAGCGTTTGCGTCGGCGATTGTTTGGTGGCGGACTGGCGTCACGCTTGCTGCGTAATGCGCGCGGGCTGGAAATCAACGTCATCGACAGCGACCACGAACAGCAACCGCCACGGCAACGCGCGGCGCATTCGTTGGTCTGGTTCGACTACGCACTGGCGCTGGTCGCGACGGTGCTCGCCAGTGCGCTGGCCTGGGCGGTGGCGAGTGTCTTGCCGTTGCCGAACATCTCGCTGGTGTTCCTCGCCGCCGTGTTGCTGGTGGCGGTGCGCAGCAGCCTCGGCCCGGCGCTGGCCTGTGCGGCGCTGTCGTTTTTGACCTATGACTTTCTGTTCATTCCGCCGAATTTCTCCTTCAGCATCCAGCGTGAAGAAGACGTGCTGACCTTGCTGTTCTTCCTGCTGATGGCAGCCCTCACCGGCAACCTCGCGGCGCGGCAACGGCGGCAATTGCAGGCGTTGCGCGACACCCAGGAAGAAACCCCCGAACTGCTCGACCTGTCGCGCAAACTCACCGCCGCCACTGACCGTCAGGCCGTGGTCAGCGCCGCCGCCCAGCACCTCAACGGCTGGAGCGATCTGCAACTGTGCCTGCTCAATCGCGATAATCAGGGCGGCTGGAAAGTCGAAACCGGTGGCCCGCTGGAGTTCTCCGAAGCCGAACGCGCCGCCGCCGATTGGGCTTGGCAACACGATCAACCGGCGGGCGCGGGCACCGGCACGTTGCCGTTCGGGCGCTGGTGGTGGTGGCCGTTGTCGGTGGAAGACGGGCCGCTGGCGTTGCGCGGCGGGTGGGCCAAAGAGGGTCAGACCTTGAGCGGCCAGCGCCGCCGTTTGCTGACCGCGTTGAGCCAGCCGCTGGCCCAGGCGCTGGCCCGCGCGCAATTGGCCGAAGACCTTGAAGCAGCGCGGCTGCACGGCGAAACCGAGCAACTGCGCAGCGCCTTGCTGGCTTCGGTGTCCCACGATTTGCGCGCGCCGCTGACGTCCATGCGCGCCAGCATCGACAGCCTGTTGGCCCGCGGCGAAGCCATTCCGCGGGAGGATCGTCGTGAGCTGCTCGAGGGCACGCGCGATGAAGCCGAGCGCCTCGATCGCTACATTCAGACCCTGCTGGACATGACCCGCCTCGGTCACGGTGCCCTGAAGCTGGCGCGGGACTGGGTGTCGCCGGCCGACATTGTCGGCAGTTCGCTCAATCGCCTGCGCGCCGTGCTGGCGCCGTTGCAGGTGAGCACCGAAGTGCCGCCCGAGTTGCCGCTGCTTTACGTCCATGCCGCTCTGATTGAGCAGGCGCTGGTCAACGTGCTGGAGAACGCGGCGCGATTTTCACCGACTCACGGTCGTCTGCAATTGCGTGCCGGGGCTGATGACACTGAGCTGTTTTTCTCGGTGAGCGATGAAGGGCCGGGGATTCCGGAGGAGGAGCGGGCGAAGATTTTTGATATGTTCTACACCGCCGCGCGCGGTGATCGTGGCGGGCAGGGCACGGGGTTGGGGTTGGCGATTTGTCAGGGCATGGTCGGCGCCCATGGCGGGCGGATCAGCGTTGCCGATGGCATCGAAGGGCGCGGCACCTGCATCACGTTGCACTTGCCGTTGCAGGAACAACCGGCCTTTGAAAATTAAAAGCCGAAAGTGAAGCCTGAACGCACTTGCGCTACTCTCTTGCCACTCATTTTGTTGATGTGAATTCATGAGCCAGACCGCGACCATTTTGGTCATCGACGACGAACCGCAGATCCGCAAGTTCCTGCGCATCAGCCTCGTTTCCCAGGGCTACAAAGTGCTGGAGGCCGGCACCGGCACCGAAGGCCTGGCGCAGGCCGCGCTGAACAAACCGGACCTGCTGGTGCTCGATCTTGGCCTGCCGGACATGGACGGCCAACAAGTGCTGCGCGAGTTTCGCGAATGGTCGACGGTGCCGGTGCTGGTGCTTTCGGTGCGTGCCAGTGAAGGACAGAAAGTCGAAGCACTGGACGGCGGCGCCAACGACTACGTGACCAAGCCGTTCGGCATTCAGGAATTTCTCGCCCGGGTACGAGCGTTGCTGCGTCAGGCCCCGGCCGGTGAAGCCCAGCAAGCGGCGCTGACGTTCGGGCCATTGACGGTGGACCTGGCCTATCGCCGGGTGCTGCTCGATGGCGCTGAAGTCGCGTTGACCCGCAAGGAGTACGCGGTGCTGGCGCAACTGGCGCGGCATCCGGGAAGGGTCATTACCCAGCAGCAACTGCTCAAGGACATCTGGGGGCCGACTCATACCGAAGACAGTCATTATCTGCGGATTGTGGTTGGGCATTTGCGCCAGAAACTGGTGGATGATCCGACCCAGCCGCGGTTTATCGTGACTGAAGCGGGGGTTGGGTATCGGTTGTTGAGTGAGGGTGGTCTTTAGGTTTTGTGGTGAGTGATCGGGCCCCATCGCGGGCAAGCCCGGCTCCCACAGGTTTTGAGGTGATCACAACATTTATGAACGACACTAATCCTGTGGGAGCGAGGCTTGCCCGCGATGGGGCCCTCGAATTCACCCGAGACCTTCAGGAATCCCGTTCATTTTCATAGCGATCCAAGGTATCCCGCGCAATCTCCCGCCCCAGCGCGATCAGCTCCGGCGCCTTGTAGAACTCGAAAAACCGGCACACCCGCTTCGGCACGTTGATCAGGATATCCGGCGGATACCCGGCAATCTTGTACTGCGCCAACGACGTCTGCATCACCTCGAAACTCTGGTTGATCAAGTCCAGTAAAGATGCCGGCCCGACGTTGTCGATGATGAACGAACCCGTGGCGGACTTCGGCGCGCCGTCGCGTTCAGGCGCGGCTGCCGGTTGCTGGGCTTCGGGTTCGGCGGATTCGACCCAGGGGTTGATGTCGGCTGCCTCGGCCATCAACGCTTCCTTTTCCAGCAGTAGCAATTGTTCCGCCTGTTTACGGCGGAACGGCAATTTCGAACCCAGCGAATTGATCAGGCTGTCAAAGCGGCTCTTGAACGCCGCCGGGCGCTGGATCACTGGCAATTGATAGTGACGCTGGTTGGTGGAGTTGAGGTTGACTGCGATGATCAGGTCGCAGTGACTCGACACCACGGGCACGATCGGTAAAGGGTTGAGGATGCCGCCGTCGACCAGCATGCGATTGCCCTGCATCACCGGGGTAAACAGGCTGGGGATCGCCGCCGAGGCGCGCATGGCCTGGTGCAGGCAGCCTTCCTGGAACCAGATTTCCTGCTGGTTGGTCAGGTCGGTGGCCACCGCCGTGTAGGGGATGCGCAGGTCTTCGATATTGATCTCGCCGACGATCTTGCGGATCTGCCCGAAGACCTTCTCCCCGCGAATCGCGCCCAGACGAAAACTGACGTCCACCAGGCGCAGGACGTCGAGGTAGTCCAGGCTCTCGATCCAGTCGCGATAATCATCGAGTTTACCGGCGGCGTAGATCCCGCCGACCACCGCGCCCATGGAACAACCGGCAATGCAGGCAATGTCGTAGCCACGCCGCTCGATCTCTTCAATGACCCCGATATGGGCATAGCCCCGGGCCCCGCCAGAGCCCAGTACCAGTGCGACACGCTTTTTCATGAATCGCCCTCGTCTGACAAGGTTCAACAATGCACCCATCAAGGGGCGCGCTTCAATCGCTAAGGTCGCTCGGTGGGGGGAGGGCGTCGTTTTTTCGACACTCCATGGCGGCAGATGGGTATTCTCGCGAGCGCTATAGTTTCCGAGTCGGGGCCAAGGCACTTTTCACGTGGCGGACCGTCTTACCTGCACGACTGTTGTCCTATTTTTGAGGTGTGAGTGATGAAAGCCTGGATCTGTGTGCCATTGATTGCCCTGGCACTTGCCGGTTGTGCCGGCAAAACCGCTTATCGTGACAGCTGCGGTAGCGGGCTCGATGCCGCGTGGCATGAGCTGGACCTGGCCAAGGCCGAGGGTTTCGCCGGGACCGTCAGCTACTCCAAGGCCCTGTCGCTGTTGACTGCGGCCAAGACCCAGCAGCAATTCGAAGGCTTCGAAGGCTGCACCAAGAAAGCCGAGAAGGCACGCTTCTATATTCGTGAGTCGCGCGCCGGCCGTTGAGGCATGATGTAGGGAATAGGGGAAACTCGATTCAGGGAGCAAGCAATGACTGCCTTGGTTGATCGGTTGGTGGCTCATGTCCTGGGCCTGGAAGTTCGTCTGCTGGCCTGTCAGGCACGCTTGAGTGCCCGCACCGACCCTGAAGCCTTGCATGATTTGCGTACGACGGTTCGCCGTATGCGCAGTCTGTTGCGGCCCTTGCGCGGCTTGCCGGGCGTCGAACAGCTGGAAGTGGCGGCGTCCCGGGTCGGCGACCTGACCACGCCGCTGCGCGATCGTGAAGTGCTGGCGGCGTACTTGCTCCAGCACGGTCAACCCGAGGCGGCGCACCGGCGCATGGTGCAGATGGCTGAGGCGTACCCGGCGGTAGCGGCGAGTCCGGAGCTGGCGCAGTTGCTGATGATCCTCGACGCCTTTCCGCGTTTTCTGCGCGCCTCCCAGCGTCAGGGTTTACTCAAAGGACTGCGTAAACGCATCGAAAAGCGCCTGGGCAAACAATGGAAGAAACTCGATGAGGCCTTGCACGACCCTGCCCATGATCGTCATCGCTTGCGCTTGTTAATCAAGCGAGTGCGTTATGGCATCGAGGCCTACCCTGAACTCGATCGTTTACCCAAGCCGGCGCTGCCCAGACTCAAATCGGCCCAGGGCGCTTTGGGCGATTGGCATGACAGCTGGCAATGGCTGGCCAGGGCCGAAGAGGAAGCGGATTTGCAGCCCTGTGTCGCGGTCTGGAAAACCACCATGGCCAAGGCCGAAGCCCGCGCCGATCGCGTCCTCGACAAACTCAGCGACACTTGCTTCAAATCCTGAGAACACCGCATATCCCTGTGGGAGCGGGCTTGCCCGCGATAGCGGTCTGACAGTCGACATCAATGTTGAATGTACAGGCCTCTTCGCGGGCAAGCCCGCTCCCACATTGGTTTTGTGTTGGATAGAGAATGAGTGTTCGAACCGAACGCGGCCCTTCTGTCAGTCAATTTGGCCGAAATAGGCACTGTGCTGTCATTACAGGCTGGTTAAGATCCCTTCATTCTTTTCCTGCTTTTGAGGTTCCCATGCGCTTTTCCGATCTGCTCGACGCCGTCCGCAGCCAGCCGCTGGAGCTGTCTATCCCGGCCGAATGGGCGCAGGGGCGGGCCAGTTTTGGTGGCCTGGTGGCCGCGTTGCAATACGAAGCCATGCGCGCGAAGGTTCCGGCGGATCGGCCGGTGCGTTCGCTGGCGATCACCTTTGTCGGGCCGGTCGAGCCCGAAGTCCCGGTCAGCTTTGAAGTCGATGTGTTGCGTGAAGGCAAGGCCGTCAGCCAGGTACTGGGCCGGGCGGTGCAGAAGGGCCAAGTGGTGACATTGATCCAGGGCAGCTTCGGTGCTTCGCGTCCGTCCGAAGTGGCGGTCACCGCCGAGCCAGCCCCCGAGATGAAGCACTGGGATGACTGCCAGGAACTGCCTTACATCAAAGGCGTAACCCCGGAATTCATGCGCCACCTGGCGATGCGCTGGAGTGTCGGCGGCCTGCCGTTTACTGGCAACAAATCCCGAGAGATGGGCGGTTGGGTGCGCTTGCGTGGGGATGTGAAGGAGGAGGCCGTCAGCGAATCGCACATTCTGGCGCTGGTGGACGCGTGGCCGCCGGCCCTGTTGCCACACCTGAACAAACCGGCAATGGGCAGCACGCTGACCTGGACCATCGAATTCGTCCAGCCGTTACTGCAACTGAGTACGCTGGACTGGTGTAAATACCTCGTCGACATCGACCATGCTGCCGACGGCTATGGTCATGCGGCCGCGAAGTTGTGGGACGCGGACGGTCGATTGATTGCCATGAGCCGGCAGACGGTGACGATTTTCGCCTGATCAGTGCCGACGGTGGCGCTCACGCCAGGCGCGCCACCAACCACCACTCAGGAAAAACCGTGGGAAGGTCAGGAACTGCTCGACCAGCAGGCGCGACACGGCATCTTTGCGATCACTGAACGGCTCGGAGGCTTGCGCCTCCAGGCTGTGACCGTGGCGCTGCAGGCCCAGCGCCGCGAGCAGGCCGATGACGCCGATGGCGATATTCGCAAAGCTCAGGCCAAACACCCCGGAAACAATCAGCAGAAACGCCACGATGAACAGCGGCACGGCAATCAGGTGCAACACCAGGTTGGTCGGGTGCTGGTGATTGTTCGGGTAGGCACGCCATTGCCAGGCGGGAAGGTTGGGGTGACGTTTGCCCATGATGCTAATCCTCGATCCATGTTGAACACATGATTGAAGAATAGGCGCGGACAATGCGGGGGGCGAATCAAGGTTGGCTATTGGCGCGATAGGGGTCATGGTCAATATTGATGTCGACCGGGCTGACGCCTTCGCGGGCAAGCCCGCTCCCACAGGTAATGCGCAAATTTTGAAACAGCGCTAATCCTGTGGGAGCGGGCTTGCCCGCGAAGGGGCCGTCACAGCTTGAGCTGCCCGATGGCCTTGCTCAATTCCCCAGCCAACGCCGCCAACTCATTGCTGGTGGTCGCCGAATCCACGGTCTGCTGCACGGTATTCTCGGTGACGTCGCGAATGCTCACCACCGCCCGATTCATCTCTTCCGCGACATGGCTCTGCTGCTCGGCCGCCACCGCGATCTGCGTATTGCTTTCGCGCATCTGCGCCACTGCGCTGGTGATTTCCGCCAGCGCTGCGCCGGCCTCTTGCGCCTGCTGCACGCAATCGTCAGCCTTGATCGAGCTCTCTTGCATAAAGTCCACGGCATCCCGAGTCCCGGCCTGCAACGCGGACACCATGATCGTGATCTCATCGGTAGACGTTTGTACACGCTTGGCCAGGTTGCGCACCTCATCGGCGACCACCGCAAACCCACGACCCATTTCACCCGCGCGGGCCGCTTCAATCGCTGCGTTCAGTGCCAGCAGATTGGTCTGCTCGGCGATGCTGTGAATCACGCTGACCACGCCGTTGATCTTCTGACTGTCTTCGGCCAGGCGCTGAATCATCTCGGCGGTCTGCTGCACGCCGGAGGACAACCCGGCAATCGACTTTTGCACCCGACTGACCACTTCCTGCCCGCTGCCGGCCAGGGTGTCGGCGGTTTGCGAAAGATCGCGGGTGGCGCCAGCGTGTTGGGCGATGTGGTAGACGGTGGCGGTCATCTCATTGATCGCTGTGGCCGCCTGATCGGTTTCGCTTTGCTGGCCGAGCATGCCGTGGCGCACCTCGTTCATGCTCGACGCCAGCCGCGCCGCGCCGACATCCAGTTGCCGGGCGGTGCTGGCCACGGTGTTCACCACCCGTTGATAACCGGTCTGCATCGCGTTGAAGGCGGTGGCCATCTGCCCGACTTCATCGGAGCAGGCCAGCGGGACACGGGCCGAGAGGTCGCCGGTTTTCTCGACGTGAAGCATCACGTCTTTCAAAGTATTGAGCGGGCGGAGCAGGAAGCGGATCAACAGTTGCGAAGCACCCAGCACCGCCAGCATGAGGATCGCCACCGCCACGGCATAATTGCCGAATCGCTCGCCGAACACTTGGGCCAGGCTCGGGTTGTACGCAACCACAGCAACCTGCTGGCCGTCGGTGCGAGTGAATACTTCGGCCCCCATCAACAGGTTGTCACCGAACAGCGGCATGGCATTGATCTCGACCCAACCGTTGCTATCGGTCAGTTCAAGCACCGGTTGGCCGTTGAGCAACGGTGCCTGTCCGTGACTGAACGTCAGCAGGTTATCGGCCTTCGGCAGCGGTTGCCCGGCAGGCCAGGCGCCGAGCAAGCGCGCCTGGGCCTGGGCCGACACCTGGGAGGCGTGGCTGCGAGCCTGTTGTTCAAGCTGCACGGCGTACAGCACGAGCATCAGGGTGGTGACGAAGGCGACGGCGTTGACCGCCCAGAATTTGTATTTCAGCGAGATGTTGCTAAGCCAGGCACCCATGGAGGTCTTCTCTGATAGCGGAAACAGTTTTGGCAAGGTGCCATTATTGTGCCGCTACGCAGGGAATCGACTCTTGATATGGGTCAACTATCACCATCATTCCCTGTGGGAGCGGGCTTGCCCGCGATGGCGGTGTATCAGTCGCCAACGATGTTGACTGATACTTCGCCATCGCGGTGTAGAAACGGATACATCCTTTACAAACGAAACCGGGGACATCCTTTACGTTTCTGTTGGCTTGAAAGGCGGCTTTCGCCGCTTTTCAACCTGCCTAAAAGGTAGTTGCAGAGGTAAATA
>NZ_LHPC01000002.1 GCF_001297125.1 Pseudomonas sp. RIT-PI-q | reverse complement strand
TCGGGCTGGATGCCGGGGTTGTGCAGTTGCGAGAGTTTTTCCGCCGGCAGGGTCGAGGCGAACTGCCAGGCCTTGCGGCCCATGGCGTCGTAGCCGAAGCAGCTGGTGAGCTGCCCTTGGGTGCGCAGGACTTCGCGGTGCAGGTCGTCGCGTTCCATATCGCTGATGAGCTGGCCGTCGAGGTTGAGTTGGTGCAGGTGGCCGCTGCCGTAATACAGGTGGTTCAGGTGCTGGCCGGTGGGCAGGGTCAGCGTGGTCAGGTTGCTCAGCGGATCGTAGTCGTAAGACAAGGCGCCTTGCGGCGTGGTCTCTTTGATCAGGCGGCCCAGCAGGTCGTAGG
>NZ_LHPC01000003.1 GCF_001297125.1 Pseudomonas sp. RIT-PI-q | reverse complement strand
TGAAGTATGCGCTGCTGTTTTTGTAGGAGCTGGCTTGCCAGCGAAGGCGGCTTTGAGCCTTGCATCGAAAATGCCGACGCCTTCGCCGGCAAGCCGGCTCCTACAGGGTTTCGGTGCGCCGACGCGCTGGGCATTCATTCAATACGTCACTGTAGGCGCTTGCCAGCGAAGGGGCGGGTGGATCAAGGTCAAGAGCTGAAGGCGAGCTAACGCTCGACCTGTTGAGTGGTGAAAAGCAGCAGGTATGCGCTGCTGTTTTTGTAGGAGCTGGCTTGCCAGCGAAGGCGGCTTTGAGCCTTGCATCGAAAATGCCGACGCCTTCGCCGGCAAGCCGGCTCCTA
>NZ_LHPC01000004.1 GCF_001297125.1 Pseudomonas sp. RIT-PI-q | reverse complement strand
CAGCCGCGGACGTGGTGGTCGAGGTGGCGGGTGGCGGTACGGATACCGTACAGACGTCGCTGGCCAGCTACACCCTGGGTGGTAATGTCGAGAACCTGACCTATACCGGCGCCGGTAACTTTACCGGGACCGGTAATGCGCTGGCCAACATCATCACTGGCGGGGTCGGTAACGACGTCCTCAATGGCGGGGACGGCAACGACACCCTCAACGGTGGGCTTGGCGCGGATGTCATGAATGGCGGTGCCGGCAACGACACCTTTGTGGTCGACAACGTCGGTGACACCGTCACCGAGGCGCTGGGTGGTGGTACCGATCTGGTGCAAACCAGTCTGACCAACTACCTGCTCGGTGCCAAC
>NZ_LHPC01000040.1 GCF_001297125.1 Pseudomonas sp. RIT-PI-q | reverse complement strand
GGTCAACGGCAAGCTGGAAAGTACCGGCGCTTATCGTTACGACAGCCTGGGGCGTCGTGTGGCCAAGGTGTCAGCGGTCAACGGCGTCACCGAACAGAAGAATTTCCTGTGGCAAGGTTTGCGCATGCTGCGCGAGGAAAGTCCGGGGCAGAGCAGCCTCTACATTTACGAGCCGGGGAGCTATGCACCTTTAGCCAGAGTTGATCAGAGCGAAGGAGAAGAACAGAAGCTCTATTACTTTCATACCGACCAGATTGGTACGCCGCTGGAGATGACCGACCGGGAAGGGCAGATCGTCTGGCAGGCGACGTATAAGGCGTGGGGCTCGTTAGAAAAGCTTGAAGTGAACGAGGTCGAACAGAACCTGCGGTTTCAGGGACAGTATTTTGACGACGAGACGGGGCTGCACTACAACACGTTTCGGTATTACGATCCGGAGGTGGGGCGGTTTGTTACGCAGGATCCGATTGGGTTGTTGGGTGGATTCAACCTTTATGGCTATGCAACAAACTCAACGAGTTGGATAGACCCGCTGGGATGGTGTTCCAGCGTTTTGGGTAAGAGTATGGGAGCGAAGACCGGTGACGGGATGGCTAACCACCACTTGATACCAGAAGAACTTATGAAAGCTCCTGCATACTCCCAGATGTTCAAGAAATTAAAATCTATGGGATTCAATGGCGATGGTGCATCCAACGGGATTTTTCTACCAGGGAAATCTGAACTTGCGAAACAAATAGATTTGCCAGGTCATTGGTCAAGCCACTCAGCATATACAAAAGCAGTTAATGCTGAGCTCAGTAACCTGAATGCCGCTTTTAAAGCAAACAGATTGAGCGATACGCAGCTTGCATTAGGTATAGGTAAAGTGCAGCAAGTGGCGCGTGAAGGATTAGAGAGCGGGAAATATGCAGTTGACCAAATCACAGGACGGCTTTTATGAATACAGAGTTATTTTACTTGGTGGATTATGATGGCAGCTCTTGCGAGCAGCCAGAGTTCATATCTGGTGTGTTTAATTATGATGATTGGGAGTGGGATGAATTTGATCCGAGTGCGGAACAGGTCATGATTAATAGAGAGTATAAGTTCAATATTTTAGATCGTTCAATTAAGTCTCTCTGTGTTGACTTTCTTGGGTCTCCGCACAATATAGTTTC
This sequence comes from Pseudomonas sp. RIT-PI-q, assembly GCF_001297125.1. Classification (GTDB taxonomy): domain Bacteria; phylum Pseudomonadota; class Gammaproteobacteria; order Pseudomonadales; family Pseudomonadaceae; genus Aquipseudomonas. The sequence goes on along the minus strand of NZ_LHPC01000040.1, from coordinate 214,806 downwards.
AAAGCGCTTTTTAGAGGTTTGCGATGGTTTGAATGTTAGCTATCGAGCGGTCCCTGTCGAGCTAAACCTTACACAAAACAATCCACCTAGAGGTGATTATTTTATTTTTATCCCTCTTGACTCAGTGGCGCTATTAGAACAGTCTGGTTCTGAGTACGCGTTGGAGTCGGATCTAAGCAGTGGCGAACCCGTATTTAATCGATATCATCCAGAGGTGCCTGTCTATAGCTGGATTAAGATTTTTGCAACCAAAAAGAATGTTCAACAAGATTTCTTTGTCTGTATTGAGTTGATGAAATGGGTTTGTAGTGAAGGTTTCAAGAAGCGTGCGGAAAACAATCTAGTTGGATTAAGTTTCAAGCCGATAGATATCGAATTTTCTTTTGACCCCTGGGGTGAGATGTCTTGATTGTAATGTGTTATTGATTAATGCTACTTGTCGGGAGTCGCTGGTTGGTTGTGGTGTTTGTTTCGGATAATTATGTATTCTTTAAAAATTGAATTGTGGAGGTGACTGATTTTTTGTCAGTCATTACTCCATGAATTAAGTTTTATTGTAGCCGCTATCTAAACTAAGCGACGTCACCCCAAAATTCCAAATACCTGTGGTGGAACACCCTGGCCCAAGTCGAGCGTTTCCAGGATTGCTCGGGTAAAAACACCCTTTACCGCTTCGACGAGCGCCATCACCTGATCGCCGTCACCGATGCCCTGAACCAGACCACCACCCTGGAACGCAAACCCGACGGCGAAGTGCTGCGCATCCAGCATCCGGACGGCAGCGCCGAGTCGTTTACCTACAACGCCCTCGGCCAGGTCCTGACGCACACCGACGGCAAAGGCCAGACGACGCGCCTGCTGCGCACCGCTCGCGGCCTGCCGAGCAGCCGCCAGGACGCCAAAGGCCAACGCATCCGCTACGAATATGACCAGGCTATTCGCCTGACCGCGCTGGTCAATGAAAACAACGCGGCGTACCAGTTTGCCTACGACGCGTCCGACCGCTTGGTCGAAGAAAAACGCATCGACAACCTGACCCGTCGATTCAGCTACAACCTCGGCGGGCACCTGACGCGGGTCGACGAAATCGGCTACGGCGAACGCGCTGAACGGCCACAGCGCCACACCGAATTCGAGCGCGACACCATCGGCCGACTGTTGGCCAAGCTCAACGCCGATGCGCGTCAGGATTACACCTACGACGACGGCGATCGCTTGCTGTCCATCGAACGCCTGCCCACCGCCCACGGCAAAAAACTCGGCGTCAGCGAAGAGAAACTCGATTTCGCTTACGACCTGCTGGGCCGCCTGATCAAAGAGACCACGCCGCAAGGCGCCTTGTCCTACGACTACGATCCGCCGAGCAACCTGACGACGCTGACCCTGCCGACCGGCCAGCACCTGAACCACCTGTATTACGGCAGCGGCCACCTGCACCAACTCAACCTCGACGGCCAGCTCATCAGCGATATGGAACGCGACGACCTGCACCGCGAAGTCCTGCGCACCCAGGGCCAGCTCACCAGTTGTTTCGGCTACGACGCCATGGGCCGCAAGGCCTGGCAGTTCGCCTCGACCCTGCCGGCGGAAAAGCTCTCACAACTGCACAACCCCGGCATCCAGCCCGAACTGCTGGTGGAGCACGCCTACAACCCGATCCACCGCCGCCACCAATACGACCCGGCCGGCGAACTGACCCGCACCCTCGACAAGTTGCGCGGCGAGATCAAGTACGACTACGAAGCCAACGGCCAACTGCACAGCCGTGACACCGGCAAGTTGGTGGACAGTGAAGAGTTCCGCTACGACGCGGCGGCGAACCGGTTGAACTTCAACACCAGCCAGTTTGATCACGTCAAAGACAATCGAATCAAGCAGTGGCGGGATCAGGAATACACCTACGATGCGTGGGGCAACCTGATTGAAAAGCGCAGTGGTATGAACAAGCTGCAAACGTTCAGTTATGACGGTGAGAATCGGCTGGTTAAGGCCGAGACGTTGGTCAACGGCAAGCTGGAAAGTACCGGCGCTTATCGTTACGACAGCCTGGGGCGTCGTGTGGCCAAGGTGTCAGCGGTCAACGGCGTCACCGAACAGAAGAATTTCCTGTGGCAAGGTTTGCGCATGTTGCGCGAGGAAAGTCCGGGGCAGAGCAGCCTGTACATTTACGAGCCGGGTAGTTATGCGCCGTTGGCGCGGGTGGATCAGGCCGAGGGCGGGGAGCAGAAGCTCTACTTCTTACACACCGACCAGATTGGTACGCCGCTGGAGATGACTGACCGGGAAGGGCAGATTGTCTGGCAGGCGACGTACAAGGCGTGGGGCTCGCTGGAGCGATTGGACGTCAATGAAGTAGAGCAGAATCTGCGGTTTCAGGGGCAGTATTTCGACGACGAGACGGGACTGCACTACAACACGTTTCGGTATTACGATCCGGAGGTGGGGCGGTTTATTACGCAGGATCCGATTGCTTTATCAGGAGGTATGAATTTTTACTCGTACACACCAAGCCCTAATAACTGGGTCGATCCATTAGGCTGGTGCTCAACGAAGTTAGGTAACAATATGGGTGCGAGATCCGGCGATGGAATGGCGAATCACCATTTGCTACCTGAAGAACTGATAAAAAGTACTCAATTCAAAAGTATGTTTGGTAGGTTGAAAAAAATAGGTTGGGATCCGGATGGGGCATCCAATGGCATTTTCTTGCCGGGCTCCAAAGATCTAGCCCAAACTACTGGCATGCCGGGGCACTGGTCGAATCACGGTCAGTACACTGAAGCTGTAAAAAACAAGCTAGTGAAACTTAACAATAACTTAAGCAGTTTGACTGATATGGATCTTGCGCTTGGCGTGAAAAATGTCCAAGCGTGGGCTGCACAGGGGCTCGAAGGCGGGCTATTCAAACTTGACTCCATAACTGGTCGGCTGCTTTGAGGTGGAATAATGAAAGATCTATATATAATTAATTACGAGCCAGATGGTGAAGGAGCACCCTATTTTTTTGATTTGAGTTGGATTCCCGATTTGCCGACTTTTCACTATCCCACGGAAAATCCAGGGAGCGGCACATTAAGTGCCGACTACCAAGCTGTGGCTGATGTTCCGCAACTAAGCGCAGATTGGTTGCCAGATCACTTCTTGGCATCCAAGGAGTTTTTGGCCATCTGTGATACTTTTGAATGTAAGTATGTTAGTCGGCCAGTTGAACTTCTTATTCAAGGAAAGATTCGGCAAGATAAAAGATATTTTTTCTTTGCTGTTATCGAAAGGTTGAGAGCTATGGATTTGGATAATTCATCTTTCGTACTGGATAGTAATGCGAAATTAGAAGTGCACGGCTCAAAAAGTCCAAATTATGAGCGTATTGATAAACTTGTGGTCTCGAAAAACATAAATTCAGACTTGTTTTACTTTGAAGAAATCCACGAGGTTGTCTGCTCTGCTCGTTTCTTGGCTGAATGCGTTAATAAAAAAATTTATGGCATTACCTTTAGGAAGTTAGATGATGACTATCAATATGCTCCATGGGATGACTTTTAGTTGTGAGTGATCTCTTGGGTAGTTATAAGTTGACGGTATTTTTAGGAGGTGATTGTCTGAAATTTTTATAGATGACACGGTTTTTAAATTGAACAGCAGAGTGGCTGCCAATCTTGCTCAGCCACCTGCAATCTTATTTTTCGCTGGTTTGGGAAAATGACGCATTTAAGATTTTTTAAGTTGGCTTGCTATTCGGTTCTTTAAAAATATAGGTTAATTTGGGCGGCAAACGTCCTAACGGTTTGACGTCAGAGCATGCCCCAGTCAGGTCCTGACGCACACGGTCAGAACACGCGCCTGCTGACCACGCTGACCCTGCCGACCGGCCAACACCTCAACCACCTGTATTACGGCAGCGGCCACCTGCACCAACTCAACCTCGACGGCCAGCTCATCAGCGACCTGGAGCGCGACGACCTGCACCGCGAAGTCCTGCGCACCCAGGGCCAGCTCACCAGTTGTTTCGGCTACGACGCCATGGGCCGCAAGGCCTGGCAGTTCGCCTCGACCCTGCCGGCGGAAAAACTCTCGCAACTGCACAACCCCGGCATCCAGCCCGACTTGTTAGTGGAGCACGCCTACAACCCGATCCACCGCCGCCACCAATACGACCCGGCCGGCGAACTGACCCGCACCCTCGACAAGTTGCGCGGCGAGATCAAGTACGACTACGAAGCCAACGGCCAACTGCACAGCCGTGACACCGGCAAGTTGGTGGACAGTGAAGAGTTCCGCTACGACGCGGCGGCGAACCGGCTGAACTTCAACACCAGCCAGTTCGATCACGTCAAAGACAACCGGCTCAAGCAGTGGCGGGATCAGGAATACACCTACGATGCTTGGGGCAACCTGATTGAAAAGCGCAGTGGCATGAGCCGGCTGCAAACGTTCAGTTATGACTTTGAGAATCGGCTGGTTAAGGCTGAAACGCTGGTCAACGGCAAGCTGGAAAGTACCGGCGCTTATCGTTACGACAGCCTGGGGCGTCGCGTGGCCAAGGTGTCAGCAGTCAACGGCGTCACCGAACAGAAGAATTTCCTGTGGCAAGGTTTGCGCATGTTGCGCGAGGAAAGTCCGGGGCAGAGCAGCCTGTACATTTACGAGCCGGGTAGTTATGCGCCGTTGGCGCGGATGGATCAGGCCGAGGGCGGGGAGCAGAAGCTCTACTACTTTCACACCGATCAGATTGGTACGCCGCTGGAGATGACTGACCGGGAAGGGCAGATCGTCTGGCAGGCGACGTACAAGGCGTGGGGCTCGCTGGAGCGATTGGACGTCAATGAAGTCGAGCAGAATCTGCGGTTTCAGGGGCAGTATTTCGACGACGAGACGGGACTGCACTACAACACGTTTCGGTATTACGATCCGGAGGTGGGGCGGTTTGTTACGCAGGATCCGATTGGATTGAATGGAGGGGATAACCTCTATCAATATGGTAGTAATCCGTTAGGTTGGATAGATCCATTAGGATTAGCATGTACATCACTCCATGAACGGGTAGTTCATGATGCAAACAAGGTTGCCTCTACGGGAGGGGAAATAACGGCCAAACAGGCGCAGATACTGAAAGGGAATCTACCTGTCGTTCAACGGCGCAATGTGTTTCAGAACCAGATGGCGAGAAAAGAATTTGTAGGGAGTCAGAATTATTTGATGAAGCAATGGGAGGCAAATACCGGTAGAGTTTGGCCATCGGGTGCAACTCCTCACCACATCATTCCTTTAGAAAGTGGTGGAGCGAACAAGTGGTGGAACCTGATGTCGACACACGGTGCGCTACCTAATCATTCTTTGCCAGGAATCCCAGGTCCACACGCGGCCGGCGGCGTTCTTCGGAGTACGATTCAACAAGGAAGAAAGGCTCTGCCACCTGGAACAATAACTGATATGAGATTTTAGTATGATTGATATTGATGAAGAACTCATAAGAATCGAAAGATGTGATTTTTTCTCAAATATGGGAGCTGACGAGTCAAAGGATAGCGCGTTAATATATATAGGAGACGTCCGAAAGGTTTTCGTGGAACCGTCGGTGTCTGAGTTCGAGGGGTACTATGATGATGTCGAATGGCTGCCTACCTCTCCAACCCAGCCAGATCCTTTTTATAATTTACCAAAGCCGGCTTCCGATCTTGTCGCTATGCGAATGAAGGTAAATAAGGCGGTAATGGCCGCTACCAAAAATCTTGATAAAAATAAATTTATATGTGTTCCGCATGATTTTAGCCTTGCGGCAAGAAATGGTGTGTGTTTCGCCTTTAGGCAATATGTGTCTGAAGAGTATTATGGTTTAGGCGATAGGTGGGCAAAGATAGTGGGTGTGTATTATAAAGGCCATTGGCCCGTTGGCTTTTGTAAAAATAAGTTGGTCGTTATTTGAGTCTGGGAAGTGTAGGGTGTTCTGATCTTTGCCAGCAATTAATATTTTTTGATTTTATAGTGGTGTCTAATGTGCTCTTTAATAATTTGAACAATTAAATAATACCTGTGGTGGAACACCCTGGCCCAGGTCGAACGCTTCCAGGATTGCTCGGGTAAAAACACCCTTTACCGCTTCGACGAGCGCCATCACCTGATCGCCGTCACCGATGCCCTGAACCAAACCACCACCCTGGAACGCAAACCCGACGGCGAAGTGCTGCGTATCCAGCACCCGGACGGCAGCGCCGAGTCGTTTACCTACAACGCCCTCGGCCAGGTGCTGACGCACACCGACGGCAAAGGCCAGACCACGCGCTTGCTGCGCACCGCTCGCGGCCTGCCGAGCAGTCGTCAGGACGCCAAAGGCCAGCGCATCCGCTACGAATATGACCAGGCCATCCGCCTCACCGCGCTGGTCAATGAAAACAACGCGGCGTACCAGTTTGCCTACGACGCATCCGATCGCCTGATCGAAGAAAAACGCATCGACAACCTGACCCGTCGATTCAGCTACAACCTCGGCGGGCACCTGACGCGTGTCGACGAAATCGGCTACGGCGAACGCGCCGAACGACCACAGCGCCACACCGAATTCGAGCGCGACACCATCGGCCGACTGTTGGCCAAGCTCAACGCCGATGCGCGTCAGGATTACACCTACGACGACGGCGATCGCCTGCTGTCTATCGAACGCCTGCCCACCGCCCACGGCAAAAAACTCGGTGTCAGTGAAGAGAAACTCGACTTCACCTACGACCTGCTGGGCCGCCTGATCAAAGAGACCACGCCGCAAGGCGCCTTGTCCTACGACTACGATCCGCTGAGCAACCTGACGACGCTGACCCTGCCCACCGGCCAGCACCTGAATCACCTGTATTACGGCAGTGGCCACCTGCACCAGCTCAACCTCGACGGCCAGCTCATCAGCGATATGGAACGCGACGACCTGCACCGCGAAGTCCTGCGCACCCAAGGGCAGCTCACCAGCTGTTTCGGCTACGACGCCATGGGCCGCAAAGCCTGGCAGTTCGCTTCGACCCTGCCGGCGGAAAAACTCTCGCAACTGCACAACCCCGGCATCCAGCCCGAGCTGCTGGTGGAGCACGCCTACAACCCGATCCACCGCCGCCTCCAGTACGACCTGGCCGGCGAACTGACCCGCACCCTCGATAAGTTGCGCGGCGAAATCAAGTACGACTTCGGCTGCGAAGCAGTCGTGAAATCAGGCAATGCGGTGTGTCAGGGATACCGCGTGCGCAGGGTTTACGACTGCTGCGCAGCCGAACGCAGGCTTCGCCAGCTGCTACAGGTTGCGTTATGGGTTACCGCGAAATGATCCCGTGATCGATAGCGTATTTGACCAGCGCCGCCGGTTTGTCGATGTTGAGTTTGCGGCGGATGCTCAGGCGATGGGTTTCGACTGTGCGGACGCTGATGTCCAGCTCCCGGGCCATTTCCTTGTTGTTCAGCCCTTGCGCCATTTTGTACAGCACCTGACTTTCGCGCGGTGTCAGCTCGTTGTCGGTGCTTTTATCGGCGATGAGCCTCTGGGCAATTTCGGCGCTGTAGAACGTGCCGCCACTGGCGATGGCTTCGATGGCCGCGATGATTTCCCGCGATGGCGAGTTTTTCAGGACGTAGCCACTCGCACCCGCGCGCACCGATTCACTGACGTACTCATTGTTGTCGTACATGCTCAGCATCAGCACCTTGAGCGACGGGTACTGGCTGCGTAGCACGCGGGTCAGTTCAAGGCCGTTCATGTCTTTGAGGCTGATGTCGACCAGCAACAGGTCCGGCTTGCAGCGTCCGACCATCTCGATCGCGTCCGCGCCGTTCTCGGCTTCGCCCACCACTTCCAGCGGCGCCATCACCGCGAGCAAGGCTTTGATGCCGTCGCGGACCAGGGAGTGATCGTCGACCAGGGCGACGCGGATCGGGTAGGGCAGGTTCATCGCAGGCATTCACTCTTGTTGTTGGGGGGCGCGTCAGCGTTTTGTGCCGGGCATTTTCATCGGCAGCCAAACGTCCAGTTCACTTCTACCCGGCATCGAGATCAGGTCGAAGCGGCCACCAAAATGCTCGACGCGTTCACGGATATTGCGCAGGCCGATGCCCGCGTGTCGACGCTCGACCTGGGCAACGTTGAAACCGATGCCGTCGTCGACCACGGTCAATCGCACGGATTCTTCGCACCCGTGCAGGGTAATGGAGACGTTTTTGGCCTGTGCATGGCGTTCGATGTTGGTCAGGCCTTCTTGCACAATGCGAAACAGCGAGACCGCGGCGCCATCGACCAAATCACAGTCGAACTCGTTGTCGTCGTAGGTCACTACCAGCCCGCTGCGTTGCTCGAATTCGGCGGCGAGTTGACCGATGGCCGCTGGCAGGCCGAGGGTGTCGAGCAGCGACGAGCGCAAGTCGTGGGAGAGGCTGCGAACTTCGCCAATCGCGTCTCCCAGGCGCTCGGTGGCCTCTTTTAGAATGCTCAAACCCTTGTCTTGTCCGCTCTCCAGCACAAGGCTGGCAAGCTCGAATTGAAACTTGATCGAGACCAGCACCTGGCTGATGCCGTCGTGCAGTTCGCGGGAAACCCGGGATCGTTCCTCCTCCTGCAAGCTGACGATACGCTGGGTCAAACGCTGAAGTTTTTTGTCCGCCAGGCGATGTTCGCTGACGTTCAGCGTCATGCCGCTGGCGAAGACGAACAGCACCGCCACCAGGGCGACGACGGCAATCGCCATCATGGTTTTGCGGATGCCCTGCGCGACCTCGGCCCGCGCTTGCTGCGTGGCGCGCTCGACGTCTTCGAGGTAGATGCCGGTCCCGAGCATCCAGCCCCAGCGATCCAGCATCACCACGTAGGCGAGCTTGTCGGTCACCTGGCCGGAAGAGGGCTTGTTCCAGGCGTAGCGTTGAAAGCCTTCGCCCGATTGCGCACTTTTCAGCAGCGCCTGGATCACGGGCAGGCCGTGCGGGTCTTTCATGTCCCACAGGTATTGGCCCACCAGATCCGACTGCCGCGCGTGCATCAGGCTGCGGCCCTCGCGGTCGTAGACGAAGAAGTAGCCGTTGATGCCAAAGCTGAGTTTGCGCAGTTCTTCGAGCACTTGTTGCTGGGCGCGCGCGTCACCGTGGCCGTCGTCGTACAGCGGGGCGATCAGGCTTTGCGCCATTTCGACGTAGTTTTTCAGTTCGGCGCGTTTGCTGGCCAGAATGCTGTCTTCGATCAGCTGCGCCTGTTGATCGCCCAATTGGCGGTTCAGGGAAATCACCAGCGCGCAGATGACGGCGATCGCCAACACCAGCGGCAGAATCCCGAGCGCGACAATTTTGTGTTTGAGCTGCATCGGTGCTCCTGACCGGACCGAGGGAAGGCGGGGCCCGGCATCATATGCCAAAGATACGCCCGCCCTGTAGCGCTGCTGGACGGAATGACCGGTGGGCAGCCTGTAGGAGCGAGCTTGCTCGCGAGGGGCGTCAACGAAAACGCGTGTTACCGGGAGGCGCGCGGTGTTCCGGCGTTTATCGCGAGCAAGCTCGCTCCTACAGGGGGATTGGGGTGGTCTACGTAGAACTACGTAGACGCTGCGTACGTAGTAACGCGGATTTATTTGTAGACGGCATGCGGGGATATTGGGCCAGCTCCGCACAGCGGACACAATTATAAAAATTACCGCCGCAGTCCACTGGCTGTCGGCAGGAGACACGCTATGCCCCGTCTGGCTAAACACCTCGCCTGGTTTGCCGTGGCTGTCCTTGGAGCGTTTGCGCTGAGTGTCGTGGCCCTGCGCCGCGGCGAAGCGATCAACGCCCTCTGGATCGTAGTCGCAGCCGTTGCTATCTACCTCGTCGCCTATCGCTATTACAGCCTGTTCATCGCCACCAAGGTGATGCAACTCGACCCCAATCGCGCGACGCCCGCCGTACTCAACAACGATGGTCTGGACTACGTGCCGACCAATAAACACGTGCTCTTCGGTCACCACTTCGCCGCCATCGCTGGCGCGGGGCCGCTGGTCGGTCCGGTCCTGGCGGCGCAGATGGGCTATTTGCCCGGCACGCTGTGGCTGATCGCCGGTGTGGTGCTGGCCGGTGCGGTTCAGGACTTCATGGTCCTGTTCATGTCCACCCGCCGCAACGGCCGCTCCCTGGGCGACATGGTTCGTGAAGAAATGGGCCGCATCCCCGGCACCATCGCGCTGTTTGGCTGCTTCCTGATCATGATCATCATCCTCGCGGTGCTCGCGCTGATCGTGGTCAAGGCCCTGGCCGAAAGCCCGTGGGGCATTTTCACGGTGATAGCGACCATCCCGATCGCGATGTTCATGGGCATTTACATGCGCTACATCCGCCCGGGCCGCATTGGTGAAATCTCCGTGGTCGGCGTGCTGTTGCTGCTGGGTTCGATCTGGCTGGGCGGGCAGATTGCCGCCGACCCTGTTTGGGCCAAAGCCTTCACCTTCACCGGAATCCAGATCACCTGGATGCTGATTGGCTACGGTTTCGTCGCTGCGGTACTGCCGGTGTGGCTGATTCTGGCGCCACGTGACTACCTGTCCACGTTCCTCAAAATCGGCACCATAGTCGCCTTGGCGATCGGCATCCTGATCACCATGCCCGAGCTGAAAATGCCGGCGCTGACCCAGTTCATCGATGGCACCGGGCCGGTGTGGAAGGGCGGGATGTTCCCGTTCCTGTTCATCACCATTGCCTGTGGTGCGGTCTCCGGTTTCCACGCGCTGATTGCTTCCGGCACCACGCCGAAGTTGCTGGCCAGCGAAGGGCATGCCCGCTACATCGGTTATGGCGGCATGCTGATGGAATCGTTCGTCGCCATCATGGCCATGGTCGCGGCTTCGGTGATTGACCCGGGCGTGTACTTTGCCATGAACAGCCCGGCGGCGATTGTCGGCGCCGATGCTGTTTCGGTTGCACAAACCGTCAGCAGTTGGGGCTTTGCAATCACCCCGGAAGCGCTGCAAGCGGTGGCCAAGGACATCGGTGAAACCACTGTCCTGGCTCGCGCCGGCGGTGCGCCGACCCTGGCGGTCGGTATCGCGCAGATCCTGCACCACGTTCTGCCGGGTGAAAACACCATGGCGTTCTGGTATCACTTCGCGATCCTGTTCGAAGCGCTGTTCATCCTCACCGCGGTAGACGCCGGTACTCGTGCCGGGCGCTTCATGCTGCAGGACTTGCTCGGTTCCTTCGTGCCAGCGCTGAAACGCACTGATTCCTGGACCGCCAACCTGATCGCCACCGCCGGTTGTGTGGCGATGTGGGGTTACCTGCTGTACCAAGGCGTGATCGACCCGCTGGGTGGCATCAACACCTTGTGGCCGCTGTTCGGTATCTCCAACCAGATGCTGGCCGGTATCGCGCTGATGTTGGCGACCGTCGTACTGATCAAAATGAAACGCCAACGCTACGTCTGGGTGACCATGCTGCCCGCCGTTTGGCTGCTGATCTGCACCGTTACCGCAGGCTTCATCAAGCTGTTCGACGCCAACCCGGCGATCGGTTTCCTGGCCCTGGCCAAGAAGTACAGCGATGCCCTGGCCAACGGTCAGGTGCTGGCCCCGGCCAAAAGCATTGAGCAGATGCAGCACGTGATCTACAACGCGTACACCAACGCAACGCTGACGGCGCTGTTCCTGTTCGTGGTCTTCAGCATCCTGTTCTTTGCGCTCAAGGTCGGTGTTGCCGCCTGGGGTACTAAAGAACGTACCGATAAAGAAGCGCCATTCCAGGCCATTCCGGACGCGTGATCGAGGATTGCAACCATGTTCAATGACCTGAGTCGCCTCGGTAAATACCTCGGTCAGGCCGCGCGCCTGATGGTCGGCATGCCCGACTACGACAACTACGTCGAGCACATGCAAAGCAAACACCCGGACAAGCCGGTGATGGACTACGAGATGTTCTTCCGCGAACGTCAGGAAGCCCGCTACGGAAGCAAGGCCGGGCCGAAGTGTTGTTGATCGTCGACTTCGCTGAGCCCGCTTAAAACGCAAACGCCGCTCAATGAGCGGCGTTTTCGTTTGCGCGTGTTTTAGGGCCGCGACCTGTAGGAGCTGGCTTGCCAGCGAAGAGAACCTCAAATTCTACGTTGCTCATAAGGCAGCCTTCGCTGGCAAGCCAGCTCCTACAGGAGCCGGAAGCAGGCTTCGCCAGCGGTTACAGGGGCTTTATGGCAGTTCTTCCCATTTGACCTGCGTCAAACCGGACTTTTCAGCGTGTTCACGCAGTTGCGCGTCGTTATGTTCAGAGTGGATTTCCCCATACACAAGATCCACGCCCGCGTGCAGGCACGCGTAGTACCAGGCGTCTTCATCGGTCATGTGCGAGTCTGGCTGGACAAAAATGTGCCGCTGCTTGTTGAAGCAATAGGTGATTTGAAAATGCCGAGGGCGGTTCATCCGATTCTCCTGGTATGCCGCTACGACACTAGTGGCTCAATGCCAGTTCAGTTTATTTCGAACGTCCCCCTGTTTTTTTCCTGCAACGCAGTCCGCAGGGACATGGCTGTTTGCCCTGCGTGCGGTTATGCTCCGGCTACTTTCCGTTTTCCTTTAATAAACAACAGTGACGGCATGAACCAATCAGAGACACGTGCAAATGCTCTAGCGTTATATCCCGAGGATTCCCGCGAAGCGGCTGCGTTGCTCAAGCAGGCCGTGCCGCTGATGGTGCGTCACAACATTCCGCCCAATCCGGTGCACTACGCCCTCTGGTATACCTACAGCAAAGGTGTCGAGCCCGAACTTAATCGCCACCTGGATCGTGTGGTGAAGGACTTCGATAGTTTCCCGCCTGAATCCGCTTCAAAGCTGTTTCGCGAATACATCATTCGTGACGAACTGGAAGACGCCCGGGCCGGGCAGCAGCAAGCGATCAATCTGGTCGATGGCATGGAGCGGGACGTCTCGCGCAGCGTCAGCGGCAGTCGCGATTATCAGGACAGTTTGGGCCATTGCCTGGAAATGCTTGAGGCGCCGCTGGACACAAACCTGCCGAACATCCTCAACGAGCTGCAACAAAGCACTCAGTTGATGCAGGATCAGCAAGCGCTTTTTCTCTTCCAGCTGCGCGCCGCGCAAAACGAGATCAAGGCCCTGCGTGACAAGCTCGAGAGTACCAGCCGGGCTGCCACGCTGGATGGGCTGACCCAGGTGCTGAACAGAAATGCCTTCAACCGCGTGCTGGAAAAGGCCATGCGCAAATCGCCTGAAACAGTCGCGCTGGTCATGCTGGATATCGATCACTTCAAGCAATTCAACGACCAGTACGGTCATCCGTTGGGCGATCGGGTACTCGAGCACGTCGGCTTGGTGCTGCGTAAATCGCTGCCACCCGAAGGCGTGGCGGCGCGTTATGGCGGTGAAGAGTTCTGCGTGATCCTGCAAGGCTGCACCGATCTCGACAGTGCGCGCGCGTTTGCTGAACAGCTGCGCCTGAAAATTCAGTCATTGCGGATCAAGGCGCGCGTAACGGACACGGTGCTCGATACGATCACGGCGTCCTTTGGTGTGGCGCTGTCCAAGGCCGGCGATACCCTGGAAACGCTCGTGACCCGTGCGGACGATGCGCTCTACCTGGCCAAGCGCAACGGGCGCAATCGCGTGCAGTGATTTTATTCGGCCAGAAAAAACAAAGCGCTGACGCAAGGTCAGCGCTGAGGTAAGAGGCCAGGCCAGCATCCTCGAAGTGCGCGCAATAGCGGGGGTGTGGCGGTGTTAAAGCAGCGGAATGCTGTAGCTGACGATCAAGCGATTCTGGTCCTGGTCACGGCTCGCTTCACTGTTGGACTTGCCGTTACGCCAGCCAAACCCGACACCCTTGAGTGCTCCGGATTGAATCGTGTAGTCCAGGGCGATATCCCGCTCCCATTCCTTTTGCGTGTCGCCCGTGGTGGTCTTGATGTTGTCGCCGCTGAGGTAGATGACCGACGCCTTCAAGCCGGGCACACCCAAGCCCGCAAAGTCATAAGCATACTGACCGAAAGACGTGCGTTCGCCTGCGCGAGTGAAGGTTTGAATCAGGCGGTCGGTGTACAGATAAAGACTGGCGCCGCCGGCCCCCTTGTTTGGCAGGTTGCCTTGGCTGAGTTGAGTGAAGCCGCTGTCGCTCGACACGCTTTGGTAACCCGCCGTGATGGCATGGGCGCCCACGGTGTAAATCAGCGCGGCACTCCAGGTGCGGTTGTCGATCTCGCCATCACCGTTTTTGGTGAAACCACTGATTCTGTAGCCTGTCGTGCCTGAGCTGTTTTCACCGGACGAGTCTGTGTTGAAGTAACGCAGGTCGGTTTTCAGGGATTGGTTGTCCGAGATGGCCAAGGTGTGGATCAGGCCGAAAAACTGCTGGGTGTAGTAGTTGTCGAGGTTGGCGAAGTAATACTGGGCGGTCAGGTCTTTGGTGACCTTCCAGTCGGCGCCGGCGAAGTCGAATTCGTTGCTTTCACGGGTGCCGCCCGTAGCGGCCAGGCCCGTTTGATCGCTTGAACCCCGGCCTGTCGCATGTTCGATGCGTCCGCCTGTCAGGGTCAGGTCCTTGAATTCGCCCGAGGTGATTTGCCCGCCTTCGAAGGTCTGTGGCAGCAGGCGACCGTCGTTGGACACCAGGATCGGCAGCTTCGGCATCAGTGTGCCCAGGCGAAGTTCGGTCTTCGAGACTTTGACCTTGCCGGTCAACCCCAACCGGCTCCACTCGTCGACAGCGCTGTTATCGCTGTCCGAAGGAATCATGCTGCTGCCGACGTGCCGTCCTTTGCCGCTGTCCAGGGTAATCCCCATCAACCCCAGTGCATCGACACCAAAACCAACCGTGCCGTCGGTGTAGCCGGACTTGAAGTCCAGCATGAAACCCTGCGCCCACTCTTCGGTTTTCGAAGGGGTGGCCGTGCCGTCGCGGTTGTCGTTATTGAAATAGAAATTTCTCATCCCCAGGGTGGCTTTGCTGTCACTCAGGAAGTCCGCTTGTGCCTGGGTGCTGAGTGCAAGGGCACCCAGTGCAAAAGTTACCGCCGTCTTCTTACCGCTCATGTGTATCGCCCCTCTTATTTTTGTAATTTGAAGTTGGGAGCGGACTGGTCCGCGAATGCTATGTATGGATGGCTCCCGCCAGCGCGAAACTCGGCAACGTTCGATGCCTGCGGGAGCGATGCTCTTGGGTTAAAGGGTCTTGGGTTAAATACCCAACACGTTTGCCCCGATGCACGGATCGATCCCGCGTTCCAGACGACGCTGATGGACGATGACAGTGATTTCCATCGAGCCGGTGGTGACTTCAAAGTCGAGGATGTGGCCGCCATAGGCCTGGAATGTGGCGTCACCGGCAACGCCGTGCATGTGGATCGAAGGCTGGTCGTTCTTCCACGCCACGGAGCCGGTGATGCTGGCCATCTCGACGCTGTTCAAGGTCTTGGCGTCGAAGTCCTTTTTATCCTTGTTCCAGAAACCGAACTTCACGTTGCCAAAGCCGATACCGCTGATGGAGGCGCTCGGGATCTTTTCGGCGATGGCCAGTTTGGTCAGCTCTTTAAAGGCGTTGTCGCCCATGCGCAGCACCATGAGGTAACCGGTCGGGGTTTTGGTGTAACGCGGTGTCGCTTCAGTTGCACATTGCATAGGCGCTGGCGTCGCGGTTGGTGCGGTTTCTGCAACCGCTAGTTGGGAAATACTTGAATTGAGCAGAACGGCAGCGGTGACCGCCAACATCATTTTGGATAAACGCAGTGTCGGGTGACGTTGAACTTGCATGAGACTTCCTCTGTTTTTGTTGTTGTGTGGATGCAGCGTTTTTTGAGACGAAAGAGCCCGGCGCCTGTTTTTCAACAGGCGCGGGAGTTGTTGTTAGCAGTGGGCGTTAGTGACAGCGCAACTTGGGTGGATTACAGCGCATCGCGTCCGCTGACACCGTCGACCAATCGGTTAATGCCCAGCGGATTGGCGTTCTGCAGCGCTTCGGGAAGCAAGCTGTCGGGGCAATTCTGGAAACACACCGGGCGCAGAAAACGATCGATCGCCAGCGTCCCGACCGACGTGCCACGCACATCCGAGGTCGCCGGATACGGCCCGCCGTGAACCATCGCATCGCTGACTTCGACGCCGGTGGGGTAACCGTTGAACAGCACGCGCCCGACTTTCTGTTCCAGTAGCGCCAGCACCTCGTGCAAGGTGTTCAGCTCCGCGTTCTCGACGATCAGGGTTGCGGTCAACTGGCCTCGCAAGCCGTGCAATGCCTGGAGCAACTCGGCCTGATCAGCAACTTCCACCACGATGGTGGTAGGGCCGAACACTTCTTCCTGCAAAAGCTCGTCACCGCTGATCAACAGGCTGACATCGGCCTTGAACAATTGTGGTCGCGCCTGATTGCCTTGTTGCTCGGCACCGGCCAAATGCGTCATGCCGCTGTGAGCACGGAGGTTATCCAGGCCATGGCAATAGCTTTTCAGCGCGCCGGCGTTGAGCATCGTTTGCGAAGGTTGCTCGCCCATCAATGCCGCGAAACGTTCAAGGAATGCGCTGAACTCTGGCGAGCGAATGCCCAGCACCAGACCGGGGTTGGTGCAGAACTGACCGGCGCCGAGCACCACGGAGGCAGCCAGTTCGCTGGCGATTTTGTCGCCGCGTGCCTTCAGGGCTTCCGGCATCAGCAGCACCGGGTTGATGCTGCTCATCTCGGCAAACACCGGGATCGGTTGCGGCCGCGCCGCCGCCATGTCGCACAACGCTCGACCGCCGCGCAACGAACCGGTGAAACCGACCGCCTGAATAGCCGGATGTTTGACCAGCGCCTCACCGACGCTGCCGTAGAGCATGCTGAACACGCCATCAGGCATGCCGGTTTTTTTCGCCGCGCGAGTGATCGCATCGGCGACGTAATCGGCGGTCGCCATGTGCCCGCTGTGGGCCTTGAACACCACCGGGCAACCGGCCGCGAGTGCCGCTGCGGTATCGCCGCCAGCGGTGGAGAAGGCCAGTGGAAAGTTGCTGGCACCGAACACCGCGACCGGGCCCAACCCGGTGCGGTATTGACGCAGGTCGGCGCGGGGCAACGGTTGGCGATCCGGCAACGCACGGTCGATACGCGCACCATAGAAATCGCCGCGTCGCAGCGTCGTGGCAAACAGGCGCATCTGGCCGCTGGTGCGCGCTCGTTCACCTTGAATGCGCCCGGCGGGCAGGGCGGTTTCCCGGCACACCAGGGCGATGAACGAATCATCCAGCGCCTCGAGTTCCGTGGCGATGGCATCGAGAAACTGGGCGCGGCGCGCGGCCGACAGGTTACGGAAGGTCGGGAACGCGCTGGCCGCGGCTTGTGCCGCCGCATTCACTTCATCGACGGTTGCCTGATGGAAACGATAGGGCAGTGCTTCGCCGGTGCTGGCGTCGTGGCTTTGCAGCGTGGTCGAACCGTTTGCCGAGCGAGTGCCAGCGATGTAGTTGTGGCCTGAAACTTCAAACATGGGAACTCCTGATGAGCTGTTCAAATGAGGGTCAAGTCAGCCGGTAAATACGCCGGGCGTTGTCATGAAACAGGGCCAGCCGATCGGCGCGGGAGCGGTCCCGGACGATGGTTTTGAAACCGTCGAGAATTTCGCTCATGCCGTTCACGACGCCATCGACCGGGTAATTGGTGGCAAACGCACAGCGGCTGACACCGAAAATCGAAATCGCATCGTTGACCACCACGCGGTTCGACTCGACGGGCCACGCCTCGCCGGGAATGCAAATGCCGGAAATCTTCAAGGCGACGTTTGGCTCGCGGGCCAACAGGGCAAGGTTCTCGCGCCATCCGGCCAGACCTTCGTCGGAACGATCGGACGGCAGCGCGGTGTGATTGACCACGATGGTCACGTCGGGAAAATCCCTGGCCAGTTCGGCGGCCTCCGGCAAATGCCACCACGGCGCCTGCAACTCGAAGTGCAGGCCGTTTTCAGCCAGTTGTGCGTAACCTTCGCGCCAACGGCAATCGCGCATCGAGCCCGGCGCGGCAAAATCGTCACGCCATGCCTCACGGCTGGTCACCGTCGGCTTGTGCCGCACACCGCGAACCAGCGGGTGCTCGCCGTACTGACGCAACAGCTGCGGGGCATCTTCACGATCCAGCCAAGCCTGACCGACCATGGCGCCCAGCGTCGGCTCGGTTTTCGCCAGCGACGCGACAAAATCCACCTCATCGGCCGGCGTCGCCGGGTCCCATTCGCCCTCGATGACCACCGTCTGCACGATGCGATGACTGCCTGTGAGTGGGCGATAGTCTTCGGGCAGAAAATTGCGACAGATCGACGAGTAATCGCCATAACGAAACGGCCGCAACGGGCGATCGTTCAGCCACGGGTAGTAATGGGCTTCGATGTCGAAATAGTGTTGGTGAGCATCGACGATGGGCAAGTCGGCATCTTCGCCGCTGGCCAAAAAGCGCGCACGCCAGTCGATGGCCGATACGTTATCCATGCTGTTCCTCCAGTCGATAAAAGCGCCGGGCATTGCCGGCGAACACCGCTTCCTGCACGGCGCGACCCATGGGCGCGAGCATCGCGGCCATGCCATCGGCAATCGTGTCGTAGGACGCACGCAAACCGGCGACCGGGAAATTGCTGGCGAACATGCAACGCTCGGGGCCGAAGATTTCCAGTGCGGTCAACACCACCACGCGGTTGTCATCGTAGATCCAGGGCGAATCCTTCAGGCCGAACTCCGAGAGCTTGATGTGCACGTTCGATTGCAAGGCCAGGGCTTCCAGGCCCTTGCGCCAGCGCGCCATGCCTTCCGGGCTGCGATCCCAGGCGAAACCGGTGTGATTCAGGGCAATCCGGATCTGCGGGAACATTGCCGCCACTTCAGCGGCCTCGGCCAGATGCCACGGCGGCACCCGCAGATCCCATGACAGTCCGTGATGAGCCAGTCGCGAAAACCCTTCCAGCCATTTCGGGTCCTGCATGGTGCCGCTGGCGCCGGCAATCGAGACATCCGGTGACGCCGAGGTCACCGGTTTGGAGCGGATGCCCCGCACCAGTGGCCGGGCAGCCTGGGCGGCGAGAATCTCGGCGCTGTCTTCGCGATCGAACCAGGCGTGGGCGACAATGGCGTTCGGGAAACCGTAGCGTTCATTCACCTGTTCCAGCCAGCGGGTCTCGGCGACCTGCTCATCGCGGGCACGCTCGGCCTCGACGTGCACCGTGCCGACCAACCGTTGTTTTTCGGTCAGGGCGAGGAAGTGCTCAGGCAAGAAATCACGGCACAGGCTGTGATAGTCACCAAGAAAAAACTCCTCGTGATACTCATCCTGCAGCCACGGATAACGCCCGTTGCCGAGGTCCCACAAATGATGGTGAGCGTCGACAATCGGTAGCGCATCCTCGGCCGCGAGGTTCGGTAAGCCATTGCGTTCATGGAGGGTGATCATGACGTCGTCCCTTGACTCAGCGCGACGCAAATTGGGAGGGGCTGAGCACGCCGTCTTCGACTTCTCCGGCGGCAGCCGCTTCGGCCTTGGCCTGGACGCGGCTGCGCAGTTTGGCGACGTTGACCATCACCCGGGTATGCGCCGCCGTGGCGACCAGTTCGACGTCATCGCGCACCTCGATATTGAAGGTGACGCTGCGCCCCTCGATGCGGGTGACCGTGGCGACGATGCTCACCGACATGCCCAGCAGCGTGGCTCCGACATGGCGAATGTCGACCGCCGCGCCGACCGTGTTTTCGCCTTCACCGAGGAAGCCGAGCAGGTAGTCGAGGCAGGTCTGTTCGATGTCATCCACCAGCCGGGGCGTGGCGTAGATGCGCAAGTCCTCGCCGAGAAACGAGATGGTGCGTTCGCGGTCGACGATCAGTCGGCGCTCGGTGGCGGTGCCTGCTTGAAGCGTGGAGAAATTCATAAGCGACCTCGAGTTTGAGTGCCGACAGTCGGGGCTGCGACCATCGGCGGGGTGGCAAAGGGGGGTCATTTGGTCGGCAGGAAACCGATAGAAATCCAGGGCACAGCGATCAGCACGCCGAGAGCCACCACGAGTGCTCCGAGGTACGGCCAGACCCGGCGCATGGCGCCACTCGGATCGACCTTGGCGATCGCGCACGCGGCATAAAAACCCACGCCAAACGGGGGCGCGAACAGGCCCAGGCCCATGGCGAAGATCGCGACCATGGCGTAATGCACGTCGTTGATGCCCATGGCCTTGGCAATTGGAAACAGCAGCGGCCCGAACAAGACGATGGCCGGAATGCCTTCCAGAAAACTGCCGAGGAGGATGAACGCCACCGCAGAGATGATCAGGAAGCCCATCGCACCGCCCGGCACGGTCGACATCACCTGCGCCAACTGGTGCGAGAAGCCCGACTGGGTCAGCGCCCAGGCCATGGCGGCCGCGCTGCCGATGATGATCAAGATTGCGCCGGACAACGACGCGGTGCTGACCAGAATCGGATACAGACGGCGCCAATCGAAGCAGCGATAGCACAGCAGACCGACGATAAAGGTGTAAGCCACGCCGATGGCGGCGACTTCAGTGGCGGTGGCGACCCCTTCAACCACCGCCGTGCGGATCACGAAGGGCAGGGCCAGCGCCGGTAATGCGACCAGCAGCGAGTGGAAGATTTCCTTGCCCGAGGCGCGTTTGCCGGTGGAGGCCTCGCCTTTGCGGTTCTTCCACCAGATCACCGCCGCCATGGCAATCGCACCGACGACGGCGGGCATGAAGCCGCCGGTGAACAGTGCGGAAATCGACACGCCCGTCACCGAGCCGATGGTGATCAGCACCAGGCTTGGCGGAATGGTTTCCGACATCGCACCGGAAGCATTGAGCATCGCCACCAGTTCGTTTTCATCCTCACCGCGTTTCTTCATTTCCGGAAACAGCGCCGGCGCGATAGCCGCCATGTCGGCAGCCTTGGAGCCGGAGATGCCGGAGATCAGATAGATGGCGCCGATCAGCACATAAGACAGGCCGCCACGCACATGGCCGATCAACGAGCAGAGGAAGCGGATCATCGCCCGCGCCATGCCCATGGCCTCGATCAGTGCACCCAGGAACACAAACAACGGAATGGCCAGCAGGATCAGGCTCGCCATGCCTTCGTCCATGCGACCCACGACCAGCGTCAGCGGTGTGCTGGTCATGGTCGACAGATACGCCACGGTGGCCAGACCGAACGCGACCATGATCGGCACGCCGATGACGATCATCGCCATCACCCCGATCATGAAAAACAGCACCAGGTTCCAGTTGCCCATCAGCAGCAACGTGCCTTCAGCCGCCCACAGCAAACCGGCCAGTGAGGCCAGCATCGCCACCGACACGGAGAAGTCGATCAGCCGCGCGCTTGTCAACAGCCGTGCGACACAGGTCATCAGCATCAGGCTCAGGCCGACCGCGATGGCGGACACGCGAAAGGCGTTGGGGATTTCCAGAGCGGCGGTGGTGATGATCCACTCGTCGCTGACGTACTCCCAGGCCGGTGTGAACAGCAGCGCAATGAAGGTGATGACGATCACCGCGCCCAAGGTGTCGACAAAGGCGCGTTTTTCCGCAGGCAAGCGCCCGATGAACGAGGTGAGCCGCATGTGCTCGCCCCGACGCATTGCCACCACCGAACCGAGCATCGCCAGCCACAGAAACAGCAGCGAGGCCAGTTCGTCGCCCCAGACGATGGGCTGGTTGAGCACGTAACGGGAGAACACATTGCAGAACAGCAGCGTGACTTCAACGACCACCAGCAACGCCGCGCTGCCCTCGGTCAGCCAGCGCAGGCCAGTGTCGAGTGCGCGGCCAAGACGAAAGGTGGTGTGGTGCGGGCTGAGTCGTTCAGCGGGAGAAACATCCGTCATTGGTAGTTCGTTTTTCATGACCTTGTCTCCGGCTTAGGACAGTTGACCCGCGTACTGCTCGAGCAAGCTCCAGGCTTCCGGGCCGTACTTGTCTTTCCATTGGGTGTAGAAGCCTTTGGACTGCAGATCGGTCCTGAACAATGCACGGTCGACTTTGTTGAACGTGATGCCGTGGGCGGTCAGGGACGGTTCCAGGCTGGAGTTGAGGTCGATCACCTGTTGACGCTGGACCAGCGCAGCGGCGTTGATCTGTCGGGAGACGATTTCCTGCACATCGGCAGGCAGTTTTGGAAAGGTCTTGCCCGAGGCGACGATCCAGAAACCGCCCCAGATGTGGTCGGTCATCGAGCAGTATTTCTGCACTTCGTAGAAGCGCGCGGACTCGACCACCACCAGCGGGTTTTCCTGGCCATCGACGACTTTGGTTTGCAGCGCCGAGTAGGTTTCGTTGATGCTGATACCGGTCGGGGAGGCACCCAGGGCGCTGAACATGGAAGTCCACAGCGGGCTGACCAGCACGCGCAGTTTGAAACCGGCGAGGTCTTGCGGCGTGTAGATCGGGCGTGTCGAGCTGGTGATCTGGCGGAAGCCGTTGTTCCAGACTTTCTCCATCGGAATCAGGCCGACCTTCTCGGTCTTGGCGCGCACGTGTTCGCCCAGCTTGCCGTCGAGCGCGGCCCAGACACTCTCGTAGTCCTTGAACGCGAACGGCATGCTTTCGATCGACATGGCCGGCACCAGCGTGGAGAGAATCGCGCCTGGCAATGGAATGAAATCGATCGCCCCGGCGCGCACCTGGGACAGCATGTCGGTGTCGCCGCCCATGGCGCCGTTGGCGTACACCTGCAGGTCCACGGCGCCGTTGGTTTCGGCCTTGATCGCTTCCGAAGCGGCCTTCATCTGTTTGTTCAACGGATGGGTGTCGGGCAGGCTGCTGGTGTAGCGCAACACAATCGGTTTGGTCGCGGCGAAGACACTGGACGGCAGCAGGTTGGCGGCGAATGCGCCGCCGACGGTGACGCCGGCAGATACTAGAAATGATCGGCGGCTTACGGCCTCGGTCAAGATACGGCTCATGATGTTCACCTTATTGTTTTTGTAGTTGTTCTAAAAATCGGTCTGTGGGAGCGAGCTTGCTCGCGAAAAACCTGAGGGCGTCGCGTTCATCCAGGACGCACGTGTCATCGTTCACGCCCATCGCGAGCGAGCTCGCTCCTACAGGTTCAGGACGCCAGGGCCACCACGGCTTTGGTTTTGATCAGCTCATCGATTTCGCTTTCCGAGTAGCCGCTTTCTTTCAGCACTTCGCGGGTGTGTTCGCCGAGCAGCGGGGCGTGTCGACTGGTCGGCGGCGCCGCGTTGTCCATGTCGGAAAAGTGAATCGGCAGGCCCATGCCGCGCACCCGGCCTTCGGTCGGGTGTTCGGTTTCAACCACCATGCCTCGGGCTTTGGTTTGTGGGTGGGCCAGCGCGGCGGCGATGTCGAGGACCGGTCCGGCAGGCAGGCCGAGACCGTCGAACAACACCATCCACTCATCGGTGGTGCGTGCGACCAGCACTTCGTTGAGGATGTCCACCAGGGCCAGGCGGTGCTCCATGCGCAGCGCGTTGCTGGCGAAACGTGGATCGGCTTTCAGTTGCGGCAGCGCCAGGGCTTCGACCAGTCGCTCGTAGTTGGCCTGGTTGGCGGCGCCAATGTTGATCCAGCCGTCCGCGGTGCGGAACACCTGATACGGTGCGCTGGTGGAGTTGGCCGAACCCATTTTCGGCAGGATGGTGCCATCGGCGAAGTACGCCGCCGCTGGCCAGTACATCTGTTGCAGGCCGGCTTCGAACAACGAGGTGTCGACCATCTGGCCGAGACCGGTTTTCTGTTTGGCGGCATAGGCTGCGCAGATACCGAGGGCGGCAAGGATGCCGGAGTTGATGTCGGCCACTGGCGAGCCGGCCTTGACCGGTTCACGGCCGGCTTCACCGGTCATGCTCATCATGCCGCTCATGCCTTGGGCGATCAGGTCGAAACCCCCTTTCTCGCCGAATGGCCCGCTGCGCCCGTAACCGGAGATCGCGCAGTAAATCAGCCCTGGGTTGAGGGTTTTCAGGGTGTCATAACCCAGGCCGAATTTTTCCATGGTGCCGGCACGGTAGTTTTCCGTGACCACGTCTGCGTCCATCAACAGGCGGCGCAACACGTCGCGCCCGCCCTCGGTTTTCAGGTTCAGGCCAATGCCGCGCTTGTTGCGGTTGACCACCATGAACGAGGCGGACTCACCGCTGGCCATGATCGGCGAGAAGCGGCGCGAATCATCACCGTCCGGGACTTTCTCGACCTTCACCACGTCGGCACCCATGTCGGCCAACATCATCCCGCACACCGGGCCGGACATGATGTGAGCCAGTTCTACCACGCGCATTCCTGTCAGCGGTCCCATGTTATTTCCCCTTGAATTGTGGTTTGGCTTTCGCGATGAAAGCGTTCAGACCGATCTGAAAATCTTCGGTGTCGTAGCAGGAATAACTGGCGTCGATCTGATCGATCGTGGGGGCAACGCCGGCTTCAAGTTGAAGGGCGGCCTGGCGATGCCAGCGGGCGACGAGGGGCGCGCCGTTGACGATGCGCTGGGCGGTGGCGAGGGTTTCAGATTCGACTTCGGCATCGGCGACGACGCGGGTCACGAGGTTTTTCACGTAGGCGTCCTGGGCGTCGAGGATGCGACCTTCGAGGAGAATCTCCAGGGTCGTCGAGCGTCCGGCCAATGCCACCAGACCGGCCATTTCGTCATAGGACATGACCAGGCCAAGTTTGCCGACCGGCGCACCGAAGCGGCTGGAGGTGCCGCAGATGCGCAGGTCGCACAGTGCGGCGATTTCCAGGCCACCGCCGACACACACGCCGTGGATCATGGCGATGACCGGGTGCGGGCATTCGACGACCGCACGCATGGCGGCTGACGTGACCTCGGCATACACGCGGGCTTGCGCCTGGTTGGCGCGCACGCTCGGGAACTCACTGACATCGGCGCCGGCGGCAAAGGCTTGTTCGCCAGCACCGCGCAACACCACGCAGCGCACGCTGGCGTCGGCGGACAGTTCAGTCATGACATCCCCCAGGTCCTGCCACATGGACAGGGTCAGGGCGTTCATTTTCCCTGGGTGACTGAGGGTGACGATGGCAATGGATTCTTGCCGTTCGATAAGGACGGTGGGCTTCATGATTGTTCCGCTGGCGTCGAATCACGTTCGACGCCGCGGCTGCCTCCTGATTTATTGTTGTTGGATAGCGGCTGTTTACAACGACTGTTCAAGCATCGACAGGTAGTCCGCGGACGATGCTTCGCGGGGGTTGGTCTTGTGGCTGTGATCGTGCAGCGCGCCCTCGACGATGCCGGCAAACAGGCTCTCGTCGACGCCGATTTCGCTCAGGCGGGTCGGCAGGCCCAGGCGGCGAGTCATGTCCTCGATGGCCGTGCCGATGTTCGCGCCGGCCTCAAGGCCCATGGCGTGACGCAGACGCTCAAGCTTGCGTTCGTCTCTGACGGTTGGGGCGTTGGCGTTAAAGTCGACGACCGCAGGCAGGAAGATGGCGTTCAACGTGCCGTGGTGCAGTTTCGGATTAATCCCGCCCAGGGCGTGGGACAAGCTGTGCACACAGCCGAGTCCTTTCTGGAAGGCCAGCGCGCCCTGCATCGACGCGCTCATCATGTTCATTCGGGCTTCGCGATCACCGGGTTCGGCGGTCGCACGTTCGATGTGTTCCCAGGCGCGCCACAGGCCGTCGAGGGCAATGCCGTCGGCGGCGGGGTTGAAGGCCGGGGCCAGGAACGTTTCGATGCAATGGGCGATCGCGTCCATGCCGGTGGCAGCGGTGAGCATCGGTGGCAGACCCAGGGTCAGTTCCGGGTCGCAGATGGCCACGCGAGGCACCACATATGGTGAGATTACGCCCACCTTGCGACCATCGTCGAGGATCAGGACGGCGCCGCGACCGACTTCGCTGCCGGTGCCGGCCGTGGTCGGAATCGCAATCAGCGGCGCGGTGGCAGAAGTGATGCGGTCCAGTCCGCCTTCGATCACCGCAAAGCTTTGCAGCGGGCCGTCATGGGTGGCGCAGACCGCCACGCCTTTGGCCAAATCGATCGAAGAACCACCGCCGACGGCGATGATGCCGTCACACTCGCCGCTGCGGTATTGCGCGACGGCTTCACGGACGGCGTGTTCGTTGGGGTTGGACGGAGTGGCGTCGAAAATCGCCGGGGTGCGGCTACCACCGAGGGCGGCGATGACTTTGTCGACGATACCGGCATTGCGCACGCCGATGTCGGTGACGATCAGCGGACGGGTAATGCCCGCGCGCTCGGCCTCGGCGGCCAGGTGCTGGAGGCTGTCGTAGCCGAACTGGATCTTGGTGACGTAATTGATGATGGACATGATTCACCACAAGTTATACAGGATTGTTATTGTTGCAATCGGTCTGCGGCAGGAGGGCATTCGCTCTCTGGTCAAACCCGTTGCATTGCCTGGTTGTGGGGTGGACTATAGGGCCGTCGTGGTGAGCCTCGATACTGACAACTTTCGATACCTCTATAACTTTTAGTTAACCCTGATGACGCCCTCACTCAATTCGATCATGTCCCGCCTGCACATCAAGCAGCTGCGTTTGCTGATAGCCCTTGATGAGCACGGCTCCTTGCTGGGCGCGGCCAAACAGGTGGCGCTGACACAGCCGGGCGCCAGTAAAGCCCTGCAAGAAATTGAAACCACCTTCGGCACCTCGTTGTTCACCCGTACTAACCGGGGGCTTGAGCCAAACGATGCCGGACGCTCGGTCATTCGCTACGCCAGACTGATCCAGACCGACCTTGCGCACCTGCGCGAAGAGATCATCGGCATCATGAGCGGAGAGGGCGGGCGCGTGTCGGTTGGCACCATCATGGGCGCCGTACCGTTACTGACCACCGCCATCAGCCGCGTGATTGCCGACCACCCGAAGTTGTCCATCGAGATCGTCGAAGACACCAGCGCCGCGCTGCTCAGCCAACTCGACGCCGGGCGCCTGGACCTGGCGATCTGCCGGACCACCATCAGCACCACGCCTTACCTGTACGAAAGCTCGACCTTCGTCGAAGAAACCCTGGCGGTGATCGCCAGCACCCAGCATCCGTTCGCCTATGCCCGGCAGTTGTCACTGAAAGACCTGGTGGATTACCGCTGGGTGGTCTATCGCGCCAACATGCCTATGCGTCTGCTGTTGGAGCGGGAATTTCATGAGGCTGACCTGCGGTTCCCGGTGCACCTGCTGGAAACCACGTCGGCCTTCGCCACCCTCTCGTTGCTCCAGGAAAACCCGACCCTTGTCGCACTGGTGTCGACCGATGTGGCGAAGTTCTGCTCCGGTTACGGCTTCACCACCACGCTGCCGCTGCCCATCACCTCGCGCAGCGAACCGTACGAGCTGGTTTCACGCAAAGGCGTGCCGGACTCCCCAGCGGCCAGGCTGCTACGAGAAGCCTTGCTGAACCCCTTGTAGGAGCTGGCTTGCCAGCGAAGGCGGCCGCATGAACGATGCAAGATTCAAGGGCCTCTTCGCCGGCAAGCCGGCTCCTACAGGGAATCGCGGTCGTCCCCAATTTTCGCGCCCGCCGCCGGCTCCTCATGCCCGCCACCTGGCCTTATAGGCGCTGGCTTGCCAGCGAAGACGCCCATCTGACCTTTGTAGGAGCTGGCTTGCCAGCGAAGGCGGCCGCATGAGCGATGCAAATTTCAAGGGCCTCTTCGCCGGCAAGCCGGCTCCTACAGGGAATCGCGGTCGGCCCCAATTTTCGCGCCCGCCGCCGGCTCCTCATGCCCGCCACCTGACCTTATAGGCGCTGGCTTGCCAGCGAAGACGCCCATCTGACCTTTGTAGGAGCTGGCTTGCCAGCGAAGGCGGCCGCATGAGCGATGCAAATCTCAAGGGCCTCTTCGCCGGCAAGCCGGCTCCTACAGGGAATCGCGGTCGTCCCCAATTTTCGCGCCCGCCACCGGCTCCTCATGCCCGCCACCTGGCCTTATAGGCGCTGGCTTGCCAGCGAAGACGCCCATCTGACCTTTGTAGGAGCTGGCTTGCCAGCGAAGACGGCCGTATGAACGATGCAAGATTCAAGGGCCTATTCGCCGGCAAGCCGGCTCCTACAGGGAATCGCGGTCGTCCCCAGTTTTCGCGCCCGCCGCCGGTTCCTCGTGCCCGCCACCTGACCTTATAGGCGCTGGCTTGCCAGCGAAGGCGCCCACCTGACCTTTGTAGGAGCTGGCTTGCCAGCGAAGGCGGCCGCATGAGCGATGCAAATCTCAAGGGCCTCTTCGCCGGCAAGCCGGCTCCTACAGGGAATCGCGGTCGTCCCCAATTTTCGCGCCCGCCGCCGGTTCCTCGTGCCCGCCACCTGACCCTTGTAGGAGCTGGCTTGCCAGCGAAGACGCCCGCATAGGCGATGCAAATCTCAAGGATGCCTTCGCCAGCAAGCCGGCTCCTACAGGTACGTGGGATAGTGCCTGGCATCGGCAATCTGCATTCGTGCGATTCAGGCAAATTTGATTTGTGCCAGACGCGGTGTTTGAACGGAATCGACGCCGCGATACTTCGCAGTGATTTTGCCTGCCCAATAACTGGCCCACGGATGGCCATCGCGAGGTTAAACAATGACTGTATCCAACCGACTTGCGCTCTTGATGACGACTGCCGCGCTGCTCACTGCGTGTGGTGAGTCCTCTAAACTGCCGCCTCAGGCCAGCGTCGGCCCGACCCCGCAGTTGCCCGAACCCACCACATCGTTGATCCCCACGTTAAAGGTGTCCAAGGCCGTCGGCTGGTCGGGCAGTGACATGCCCAAGGCACCCGCCGGTTTCAAAGTCACCGCGCTGGCCGAGAATCTCGACCACCCGCGTTGGGTCTACACCCTGCCCAATGGCGATGTACTCGTCGCCGAGAGCAATCACCCGCCGATGCCGGAAGGCGCGACTGACGGTGGCACCGGACCGATTGCCTGGGCAAAACGCACCGCCATGGGTTTCGTGATGGGCCGTGTCGGCGCGGACGCACCCAGCGCCAATCGCATTACCTTGTTGCGCGACGTTGACGGTGACGGCCGCGCTGAAGTGCAGAAGGTCTTCATGACCGGCCTGGCGTCGCCGTTTGGCATGGCCCTGGTGGGCAATGAGTTGTTTATCGGCAATGCCGACGCCGTGGTCAAAGTGCCTTACGTCGAGAACCAAACCGAGATCAGCGCGACGCCGGTCAAAGTGACTGATCTGCCCGCCGGCATTAATCACCACTGGACCAAGAACGTTATCGCCAACCAGGAAGGGAGCAAGCTGTACGTCACGGTGGGCTCCAACAGCAACGTCGGTGAAAACGGCCTGGAGGCGGAAGAAGGGCGTGCGGCGATTTGGGAGGTTGACGTCAAAAGCGGCAACAAGCGCCTGTTTGCCAGCGGCCTTCGCAACCCCAACGGGCTGGCCTGGAAACCGGGTTCGACGCAGTTGTGGACCGTGGTCAATGAACGCGACGAAATCGGCAGCGACCTGGTGCCGGATTACCTGACATCCGTGCAGGACGGCGCATTCTACGGCTGGCCGTGGAGCTATTACGGCTCTCACGTCGACACCCGTGTTGAGCCGCCGCGCCCGGACATGGTTGCCAAAGCCATCTCGCCGGACTACGCACTGGGCACCCACGTTGCACCGTTGGGCCTGACGTTCTCTGATGCCCGCGCCATGCCGGCCAACTTCGCCAATGGCGTGTTCGTCGGTGAGCACGGCTCCTGGAACCGTAACCCGCAGGCGGGCTACAAGGTGGTGTTCATTCCGTTCAACGACGGCAAGCCTTCAGGTTTGCCGGTGGATTTCCTCACCGGTTTCCTCAATGCCGACGGCGAAGCGCAAGGCCGTCCGGTGGGGGTAACGCTGGATCAGCGCGGCGCGTTGCTGGTGGCCGATGATGTCGGGAACAAGGTTTGGCGCATCACACCCGCCAAACCTGCCCAGTGAAGATCAAGCTTAGCGGTTGACCATTTTCGCCGGTACGAACAGCACGATAATCATCGCCGAGACAAATACGCAGATCGACACGATGACCAGTCCGCTGGTCATCGATTGCGTCAGGTCTTTCAACCAGCCGAGCAGGGCCGGGCCGGCGAAGCTGGCCAGGTTGCCGGTGGAGTTGATCAGGGCAATGCCCGCCGCCGCACCTGCGCCACCGAGAAATGAGGTCGGCAAGGCCCAGAACATCGGCAGCGAGGTGATGATCCCGGCGGTGGCGATGATCAGACCGAGGATCGCCAGCCACGGTGTCGACGGGAAAAACGCGCAGATCAGAAAACCCGGCACAGCCACCAACAAAGGAATCACCGCATGCCAGCGGCGTTCACGGCGGCGGTCGGAGCTACGGCCGGCCAGGTACATGCCGAGCAATGCGGCTACGTAAGGCACAGCCGAAATCAATCCGATCATGCGCGGGTCGGTGATCCCCGAATTACTGATGATGCTCGGTTGCCAGAAGCCGATAGTGCTGGTGCCCATGACCAGTAAAAACAGAATCCCGCACATCAGCCACACCCGGCCACCGAGCAAACCCTGGCGCACTGAGCTGTGGGTTTTGTTGCTGTTGTCCTGTTTGATCTCCTCAGCCACCAAGGTCTTTTCAGCCGTGTTCAGCCACTGCGCGTCGTCGACCTTGTCGGTCAGAAAGAACAGCACCACCACGCCCAGTATCAGCGCCGGCGCCGCTTCGATAATGAACAGCCATTGCCATCCCGCCAGCCCGTGGACGGCGTTCATGGTGTGCAGGATGTAGCCCGACACCAGGCCGCTGAGAATCCCCGAGACCGGATTGCCCGCCATCAACAGCGCGACCATCTTGCCCCGACGATGGGCCGGGAACCACAGGGTGAGGTAGAGCACGATGCCGGGAAAGAAACCCGCCTCGGCTATACCCAGCAAAAAGCGCAGCACATAAAACTGCATGGGCGTCTGCACCAGCGCCGTGGCCGCCGAAATCAACGACCAGGTGATCATGATGCGGGCGATCCAGCGCCGCGCGCCGACCCGGTGCAGGATCATGTTGCTCGGCACTTCGGCGAAGAAGTAGCCGATGAAGAAGATGCCGGCACCGAGGCCATACACGGCATTGCTGAACGACAGATCGTTGAGCATGGTCAGCTTGGCGAAGCCGACGTTGATGCGGTCCAGATAGCTGACGACGTAGCAAAGAAACAGCAGCGGCATGAACCGCCACATGATTTTCTTGAACGTCGATTCAGCCAGGTCCAGGTGGCGGGCGCTGGCCGTTTGTTCCACGGTGTTGAGACTAGTCATCGCTGACTCCTTGTTATTTTTATTGAGTGCTCGAGGTATCAGTACGGCCTCATCGCCAGCGGACGTTGATTGCAGGTTCCACTGGCGATTGTCGCAGTTCGGCCGGCGCTTGTGAGGCTCAGCGGCCGCTGAAACGTGCCGGTCGTCGTTCGATGAAGTGCGCGACCCCTTCCTTGAAGTCTTCGCTTTGAATGCTCAGGAACATTTCGCGGTTGGCCATCGCGATCGATTCGGTGAGGGTCTGGAACGGTGACTCGCCCAGTTGATGCTTGATCACCTTCACCGAGCGTGGCGAGACGTTGAGGGCGATGTCTTCGGCGTAGGCCAGGGTTTGTTCCAGCAGTTGATCGGCCGGGTACAGACGTTGCACCAGGTTCATGCTCAAGGCTTCTGGCGCCGTCACCTTGCGCGATGACAGCAGCAGGTCCGCTGCATGGCCCGGACCGACGATGCGCGGCAGCAGGTAGGCGATGCCGTGTTCGGCGATCAGCCCGCGCTTGGCGAACGCGGTGGAAAACACCGCTGATTCGCTGGCAAAGCGCATGTCGCTGTACAGCGCCAGGACCAGGCCCAGGCCGGCAGCGGCGCCGTTGATTGCGCTGATAATCGGTTTACGCACCGCCGGAAAGTACGAGTAGCGGCTCTGGTAATCGGCTCGACGGTTCATGTCATAGGCACGCATCCAGGCCATTTCGCTGATGTCATCGGGTGGCAGCACCTCGAGTTCATCGATGTCCATGCCGGCGCAAAATGCGCGACCGCTACCGGTCAGCACGATGGCGCGCACGCTGTCGTCGCGGTCGAGGCGGGCGAAAGCCTCGCGCAGCTCCTGTTCCATCACTTTGGTCAGGGCGTTCATTTTCTCGGGACGCATCAGCGTGACGAGGGCGACGTGCTGCTGGGCGCCGGCGCGGGTGATTTCGATCTGCTTGAACATCATGCGTTCTCCTGCGTACGGGCGACGGGCAACTGAATCGCGCGCAGCTCAACGAACTCTTCAATGCCGAAGGTGCCGCCTTCACGACCCAACCCTGAGTCACCGAAACCGCCGAACGGGGCTGCGGCGTTATAGGGCGCGCCGTTGACGTCCACCTGGCCGGCGCGCAACTGCCGGGCAATGTGAAGGGCATGTTCGGTGCTACCCGCCCAGACTGCAGCGGCCAGCCCGTAGGCGGTGCCATTGGCGATATCGATCGCTTGCTGCTCATCGTCATAGGTGATGACGCTGAGGACCGGGCCGAACACTTCCTGTTGCGCCAGCGTCGACTGCGCCGGCACGCGTCCAAAAATTGTCGGCGCGATGAAGTAACCATGGACGGGCAGGGCGGCGTTGCTGCCGCCGGCAATCAGGTCGTAGCCCCGGGCTTCGCTGTCGACGATGAACGCCTGCACGCGGTCCCGATGCGCTGCCGACACCAGCGGCCCCATGCGCGTGGCGGCATCGCGCGGATCGCCGAGGGTCAGGCGCGTGACCGCCTGCGCCAGCAAATCGCGGTACTGGTCATACAGCGCAGCCGGCACCAGTAACCGGGTCAGCGAGTTGCACGACTGACCCGAGTTGGGGAGGCGCGAGCCGATGCCCTGACGCACCACGTTGTCGATAGGGGCGTCCGCCGTGGCAATGCACGCTGATTTACCGCCCAGCTCCAGCGCCACGCGCTTCAAGGCCTGGCCGGCTGACGCGGCGATACGCCGACCCACGGCGGTGGACCCGGTGAACGACAGCATGTCGACCTCCGCGTGGTCGACCAAGGCCTGGCCGGTGGCGGCGTCGCCCAGGACGATGTTCAGCACGCCTTTGGGCAGACCGGCCGCCAGTGCCGCTTCACCCAGGGCTTGAGCGGTGCAGGGCGCCAACTCTGAGGGTTTGAGCACCACCGTACAACCTGCAACCAGCGCCGCCGCAACTTTGCCGGTGATCTGATTCAACGGGTAATTCCACGGCGTGATGGCGCCGACCACACCGACCGGGACGTGGGTGATGGTCGAGTGGCCGACGCTGCTATCCGCCAGGCACTGCGCGGCGAGATCGGCTGTTGCGCGCCATGCCAGCAGCGGCGCTTGCACCTGTATCCGTTGCGACAATTTCAGCGGCATGCCGACTTCCGCGGCGATGCCCGCCGCCAAGTGTTCCACGTGTTCTTCAAGCTGATCGGCGATGGCGCGTACGTAGTCCGCGCGGACGTTCACTGGCAGCGTCGACCATGCCGCGAAGGCGTTTTTTGCGGCGCGAACGGCGAGATGGATTTCCTCGTTCGTGCCATGAGCAACGTTTGCCAGTTGCGCTTCGGTAGCCGAGTCATAAACCGTGGTGTGCTGCGCTGATTGCGCGGCCATCCAGGCGCCGTCGATCAAGTGATGTCGATAGTCAGTCATGGGGTGTTTCCTTTGCGTGCACGGGCGTCGAGAAACGCGCGCATCGTGGTCTGGGGTTCGCCGCTGGCGTAACACTCGAGTTGGGCGCGGATGCCTGCGGTGCAGGCGTCGTCAAAGCCCGGTTGCGTGAGCGCCCGGAAGCGCTGTTTGGATTGGCGGATGGCCGTCGCCGGATGCTGCGCCAGGGAACGGGCGCGGGTGAGGGCGGTGCCGAGCACGTCGACGTGCGCCAGTTCGGTGATCAGCCCGATTTCGTGAGCGCGCTGGCCGCTGATCAATTCCCCGGACAACGACAACTGGGTGTTGTGCGTCAGGCTGGTGTGCAGCGACATCAGGTAGGAACCGACGATGCTGGCCAAGCCGGCCTTGACCTCGGGCTGACCGATCCGTGCTTCGGGCGATGCAATTCGCCAGTCAGCACACAGCGCCAGTTGCATGCCAGCCCCGGCCGCCACGCCGTTAATTGCTGCGACGCAGGGCTTGTCCAGGTCGCGTACGGCCTGATACATGGCGCGTTGCGCGGTCAGCCAGGACGCGATCTGCGTCCACTCGATGGCACTGGCTTCTTCCAGATCCTGCCCGGCGCAAAAAGCCCGGTCGCCGGCGCCGGTCAGGACGATGGCGCGCACTTCGGGGTGGTGATTGAGCTGCTGCAGCGCCGCGATCAATGCGCTGCGCAAGGTCTGATTGACCGCGTTCAGGCTGGCGGGGCGATTGAGGGTGACCAGTGCAATGCCACCCTCCTGGATCTCCACCCATACGCTCTGGGTAATACTCATGAGGCCTCCCGGTATTCAATGACGGCATCCACTGCCACCACGCCGTCGGCCAGGACCATGACCGGGTTGATGTCGATGCTCAGCAGGTGGTCGCGCTGCTGCAATGCGAAATTGCCGAGGGCAACGGCGGCATTCGCCAGTGCCAGAGCATCGAGTGGAGGCTGTCCGCGAACGCCTTTGAGTACCGGAGCGATGCGCAATTTGCCGATAGCGGTCAGCGCTTCGGCCACGCTGAACGGCGCCAGCAAGGACACGGTGTCGTTGCGAACTTCCACCAGGGTTCCGCCTTCGCCGATGGCCACCAGCGGGCCGAACAGCGGGTCGACGACGACGCCGAGCATGAATTCATGCAGCCCTTTCACCGAGCGGGCGACGATCAGCCGGCCGTGGGGCACACCGAGCCGATCCAGAGTGCCAAGGCACAGTCGCGCGGCGTCCGCGACCGCCTGCGGATCGGCGAGGTTGAGGTGCACCAGCGCGTGTTCGCTTTTATGCGGGATCTGCGCGGCGCAGCCTTTGAGCACCACCCGCGCACCGAATTCGGCGGCGATTTGGGCGGCGGCTTCCGGGTCGTGGCACACCGCATGTTCAACCACGGGCACACCGGCGCTGGCCAGCAGGGTGAGACTGTCGGCTTCATCCAAAAGCCCGGTGTAGGTGCATGGGGCGGCGGCCGGTTGTGGCGTTTGCGGTTCGCCGCGCCATTGGCAGCTACTGGCGTATTGCTGGAGCGCCGCCACGGCATCACTTTCATGACGAAAAACCGGCACACCTTCTTTCTGGAATTGGGCCCTGACCTCGGCTTGCGGTGCCGTCATGACCACTGTTTTGCCGGTACGCCGCATGAAACCTGCGGTGGTTTGCGCTAATCCCGGCCCGTCGTAACCGGGGCCGGCGACCGGCATGCCGATCAGGAACATGTCGGCCTGCGGATCTTCACCCAGCGCTTCCAGCACCCGAGGGAACATCTCGCCGTTGCCCAGCAAAGCCGCGGTCAGGTCCAGCGGGTTGGCGGCGGTGGCGAAATCGGGAATAAGCGATTTCAGGCGCTCGCGGGTTTGTTCTGCCAGTTCGCTCAAGGGCAACCCGACGCGCTCGGCGGCATCTGCGCACAACACGCCGACGGCGCCGCTGTGGCTCATGATCACGGTGCGCCCGGCACCCGGCGCATAACCATTGAGGTAAAGCGACGCGGCGTTGACCAGTTGATGCACGTCGTGGGCGCGGCAGATGCCGTGGCGGGCGAGAAAGGCATCCAATGCGCCGTCCTGCCCGATCATCGCGCCAGTGTGGGACGCCGCTGCCGCTGCGCCTTTGTGGCTGACGCCGCCCTTGACCAGGACGAGATGGCTACCGTTCTGCCGCGCCAGGTGCGCCGCTTCCGCGAGCATTTGCGGGTTGGAAACACTCTCCACGTACACTAGGATCAGGCGGATCTGCGGGTCTTCGATGCAATGGCGAACCAGTTCGGAAACGCCCAGATCAGCGTCATTGCCGGTGGCTACCAGATAGCGCACGCCATAACCCTGCTCACGCAACATGGCATAGGGCATGACGCTGGCCGCGCCGCTCTGGCTGACGATGGCAATCGGGCCGTCCTGCGGCAGCACTTCCATGAACATGGTGCTGAAATTCAACACCGCGCCAGTGGCGAAGTTGGCGAAGCCCTGGGCGTTCGGGCCGATCAGGCGCATGCCATGCAAGCGGGCGTAATCCACCACCTCTTGCTGCAACTGGCGACCGCTTTCGCCGGTCTCGGCAAATCCGGAAGCCATCACCACCGCCGTGGCGACGCCGGCTCGGGCGCACTCCTTGATAGCTTCGACCGCACTGGCGCCGGACACCGCGATGATGGCGGCCTCGGGGACAACCTCCAGCGCGCTCAGACTGGAGTAGCACGCCAGCCCTTGCACCGTGTCGCGCTTGGGATTGATCGGCAGGATGCGACCCTGGTAGCCGAACTTGAGCATGTAGTGAATGGGGCGTCCGCCCACTTTATTGGGATCGTCCGATGCGCCGATGACGGCGACACTCGACGGGTTGAGCAGCGTTGACGCTGCCGGGCTGGTTTTATTGTTATGGGCCATGGGGCGCTCGTTTCAGGAGGTTTGGCTTCAGGTCTGATTCGAGTCTAGGGAGCGCGGGAGTCATGCGGAAGTGTCATAGGGGCGATATCAGGTAGACGAAAAAGTGATGGCTTGAGCGTGCTGGATGGCTTATGTTTCATGCTCATTCCGCTTCAGGTACTGGCCCTTCCATGAACCTCAAACAACTGCAAAGCGTGGTGTTGATGGACGAACTGGGCTCGATTTCCCGCACGGCCATTGCCTTGGGCACCGCGCAGTCGCTGGTCAGCCGGCAACTGGCGCAACTGGAACTGGAATGGGGGGATCAACTGTTTGTGCGTACCGGGCGGGGGCTGGTGCTGTCGGACTTCGGTCGGCTGGTGCTGCCGGAAATCCGCTTGCTGCTGGAACAGGCCGAACGCCTGGAGACGTTGGTCAAGGAGTCGTCGGGGATACCGGCAGGCGTCGTGCACATCGGCGTGTTGCCATCGATGTCACGTCGGCTGCTGCCGTTGCTGTTCACCGAGCTGCAAACCCATGCGCCGGCCGTGCGCCTGCATGTGGTCGAAGGGTTCAGTGGCGATCTGGACGAGCAACTGGCGGCCGGGCGCCTGGACCTTATCGTGGTCAACCGCTATGGCGTCTCCAATAGTCGGGACGAGGAAACCCTGGGGCTTGTCGACACCTACCTGGTGGGCAAGGCGGGCAGTCTGGGGGCGTATGGCGACGGCATCGATTTCGAGGCGTTGTCGGGTTTTCCGCTGATTTTGCCGTCGCGACCCAATGGCCTGAGGACCACCCTGGATCAACTCGCCCGCAAGCACCAGATCGAGCTGAAAGTGGCGATTGAAGTGGATACGCTCAATGCCATGAAGGACGTCGCCACGTCCGGCGGTGCGTTTACCATACTGCCGCTGCTTGCGGTGCAGGACGATAAGGAGCGTGGCTGGCTGGACGCCGTGCGCATCATCAACCCGGATATCAAGCGCACCATTGCCATGGCGTTTACTCGTCAACATCCGCTGTCGAAAGCGGCCCGGGTGGTGGGCAGTCATGTGCGGGAGTTGGCGAAATCACTGCTGGTGTGAAGGGCGGACCTCGGAAGCAGCACACCCCATGTAGCAGCTGGCGAAGCCTGCGTTCGGCTGCGCAGCAGTCGTAAACCCTGAGTGTCGGGTGGGTCTGACACACCGTATGGTCTGATTTCACGACTGCTTCGCAGCCGAACGCAGGCTTCGCCAGCTGCTACAGGTTCGGTGTCGTGTCAGATTTGTGTATTACCACCCACAGGGGCTTCGGTGTTTTGCTGATCGGATTTCAGGCATAAAAAGCATCCTGAATCATCACTGTTTTTTCAACTGCCCGGTCGGCGAGTTTGGCGTTGTGAACGAGTCGACACAGCACGGCGACGATCATGATCGACAGCAGTGGCCAGTAGAGAAAAATACCTTTCAGGAGCATGGCGTCACCTCGTGCTTCATCCCGTCGCGCATAACCCGTCAGACCAGAGTGGCCCTTGTTCATGACGATATCGCTGTCAGCGCCGACGCTGATTATCCGTTGTTCACGAAGCCTGCGCCCGCGACCACGACTTCACTGATCGGCTCAATCAGTTCGACCCCCTGGTTGCGCACGTTGCCCACGGCCCGATCGACCTTGAACCACTCGAATGCCTCGCTCGGCTCTCCCTGGAACAGTACCAGCTGTTCGGCACGCTGCCCGGGTGTCGCCGGGTCCAGCCATTCGCGGCCCAACTCGGAGGCAAGCGCCACCGGCCGACGGTCATGGATGTCCACCATGCCGCCCGCACTGTCGGCGGTAATGATGACGAAACCATCATGCTCACCCGGTCCATGCCCGGCGGTGGGGTATTGGCCGATCGCCGCGCAAAGGATCGGTGCGCGATCCCGCCGGCGAATCAGGTAGGGCTGTTTCTTCGGTCCGCCTTCATCCACCCATTCAAACCAGTTGTCGATCGCAATGATCGCCCGGTTCGGCCAGATCGCGTTGAAGAATGGGCCGTGGGCGACTTTCTCGACCCTGGCATTGATCGGCGCGGCTCGGTCCTTGGCCCAGTGCGGCCGCCATCCCCAGCGCACATTGTCGGCGTGCAACACGTTGCCTTCCTGGTGGAAGAGGGCGAGTTGCGTCGTCGGCGCCGCGTTGTAGCGCTCGAATGGCTGATCACCGGCGTTATTGATCAGCGCGTCGGGAATGCTCAGCACTGCCAC
The DNA here is from genome assembly GCF_001297125.1 of Pseudomonas sp. RIT-PI-q. Lineage (GTDB taxonomy): Bacteria > Pseudomonadota > Gammaproteobacteria > Pseudomonadales > Pseudomonadaceae > Aquipseudomonas. The sequence goes on along the minus strand of NZ_LHPC01000040.1, from coordinate 176,208 downwards.
GAAATCGTGAATGCCTCGGTACTGTGAAAGCCTTCCGCACATGGCCAGATCCTCACGTTGAATTTTCAGCGTAGATCATCAGGCGCCTGTTTGAAGGGCTGGAAAGCCTGGCCCTTCGGGACATTGAACTGTGGACAGCGAAATACGTCCAAGCACTACGGGCCATCGACCGTCCGACAGGGCGGTCGTTTCGCGAAAATTTGCTCGAAATCTTCAATTTTCTAAAAGTGTGCAGGGCGGGGTGAATGTGATGGGGAGGCGGACGATGATCAGATTTGTTGCGGCTTACCTTTTCATTTGCTGCCTGATTGGATGGGGTGTGGCCCAGGCATCGCCATGGATTGCCTCTCATGTTCTCTTGAAGTGGATGATGTAGCGACGCATGCCCGCAGCGACACTTCACCCATCATCCAGTCCCAAAAGCGCCAGAGTCGACTCCCCGTTGACCAATCAACTCCGACGAATCCGACCTTGCGCGATGTATTGACGCTCAACTCAAACGCAGTCAGATCAGGTAGGCAGTCGCTTGACCAAGATGGTTGTCCTGCGCGCCGGCGATGAGGTGCAGTGGCATGTGTTGCGCATCAATGGAGGGGACTTCCAGACTGCCCACAATTTGCAGCTGTCGCTCCCTCAGTTCGGCCGACTCTTCTGCCTTTGCCATAACCATTCTCGCGTGATTCGCTGCGATTTCATTGAGCGTTGACACGTTACATCTCCCGGTGACTGACCAAGCTTATCGCTGGAGTCCTTAAGCGTTAATTAGAATGCCGCCGCGTCAGAATTACGTCGTTCCGGGGCTGGCAGGAGCGTCCTGTGCAATCCTTAAGCCAGACATACGCGGGTATTGGGCGCCAGGTTTTGGTAGGCGACGAATGGTGATAAGCGGATGCTTGAAGAACAATAAAACACTTTCGTGTCCGTCCGGTGACAGGCCTATCGGCAGGCTCGATGTTAGTTTTGTTCAGCGTTGTGTTCAGGACACTCGGCGCGGCTCTGGGTAAAGTCAGTATCGCTTGCCCGGCCAGGTGTGTTTCAGATGGATTCTGAATGGCCAGCAACTGGTCAGGGTGGGCACCCGGCTTCTATTAATGGCGGTGTAATCTTTCCGGCTGAAAGCATTCTGCTTTCTGCCCCCGCGATGCCTTGGCATCCACGCCATCAGGCGCATCGCACTCAAACTTGAAACAACACAAGGCGTAGACTCGGCAAACTGTGCGTTCTGCTCTTTCGATATGGAGCAAGTGAAGGCACAATGCGCATCCTTTTTTGGCTGGCCTTGCCGGAGGCGCCTCGAAATGATCAAAACGCCGTACTACCTCATCGATAAACAGAAGCTGCTGGTCAATCTGAAAAAGATTGCCTATGTGCGCGAACAGTCCGGGGCCAAGGCCCTGCTGGCACTCAAGTGCTTCGCCACCTGGTCGGTGTTCGACCTGATGCAGCAATACATGGACGGCACCACGTCGTCGTCGCTCTATGAGCTCAAACTCGGTCGACAGAAGTTCGCTGGTGAAACTCACGCCTACAGCGTGGCCTGGGCCGACGATGAAATCGAAGAGATGCTCGCCAACTGCGACAAGATCATCTTCAACTCCATCGGCCAGTTGCAGCGCTACACCGAGGCTTCAGCAGGCAAGGTGCGCGGTCTGCGGGTCAATCCGCAAGTCAGCAGCTCGGATTACCTGCTGGCCGACCCGGCGCGGCCGTTCAGCCGTCTGGGCGAGTGGGACCCGGAGAAGATCGAGCAGGTCATCGAGCAGATCTCTGGCTTCATGTTCCACAACAACTGCGAGAACGACGACTTCGGCCTGTTCGACCAGATGCTGTGCACCATCGAAGAGCGTTTCGGTCATCTGCTGCACAAGGTCGAGTGGGTCAGCCTCGGCGGCGGCATTCACTTCACCGGTGAAGGCTACGCGCTCGACGCCTTCTGCGCGCGGCTCAAGGCTTTCTCGCAGAAGTACGGCGTGCAGGTCTACCTGGAACCGGGCGAAGCGGCCATCACTCAGAGCGCGTCGCTGGAAGTCACCGTGCTCGATACCCTCTACAACGGCAAACACCTGGCCGTCGTCGACAGCTCCATCGAAGCGCACATGCTCGATCTGCTGATCTATCGCCTGAACGCCAAGCTGGCGCCTAGTGAAGGCGAGCACACCTACATGGTCTGCGGCAAATCCTGCCTGGCCGGTGACATTTTCGGTGAGTATCAATTCAGCCGTCCACTGGCCATCGGCGACCGGTTGTCGTTCGTCGACGCGGCGGGTTACACCATGGTCAAGAAGAATTGGTTCAATGGCTTGAAAATGCCGTCCATCGTAGTGAAACAACTCGATGGTAGTGTCGAGGTGGTTCGCGAGTTCGGTTACAACGACTACATGACCAGCCTTTCGTAAGCTGGCTAAGAAGGAGAGAGAGAAAAATTGAAGAAGAACGTACTTATCATTGGTGCAGGAGGTGTCGCCAAGGTGGTGGCCCACAAGTGCGCGCAGCACAACGACGAACTCGGTCGTATTGCTATCGCGTCGCGCAACATCTCCAAATGCCAGGCCATCATCGACAGCGTCAAGGCCAAGGGCAGCCTCAAGCAGCCCGCTGAGATCAAAGCCTTCTCGCTGAATGCTCTGGACGTCGAGGCGACCAAAGCCCTGATCCGCGAAACCGAATCGCAGATCGTCATCAACGTCGGCTCCGCCTTCCTCAACATGTCGGTGCTGCGTGCCTGCATCGATACCGGTGCGGCCTACCTGGACACCGCGATTCACGAAGAACCGGGCAAAATCTGCGAGACGCCGCCCTGGTACGGCAACTACGAGTGGAATCACCTCGAGGAATGCCAGCAGAAGAACATCACCGCCATTCTTGGCGTGGGCTTCGATCCCGGCGTGGTCAATGCCTATGCAGCACTGGCGAAGCAAGAATATTTCGACAGCATTGATTCGATCGACATTCTCGACGTCAATGCCGGTTCCCATGGCAAGTATTTCGCCACCAATTTCGACCCGGAAATCAATTTCCGCGAGTTCACCGGACAGGTGTGGAGCTGGCAGAACAGTCAGTGGACCAGCAACACCATGTTCGAAGTCAAACGCACCGACGACCTGCCGGTTGTCGGTTCGCAGAACCTGTACCTGACCGGCCACGATGAAGTGCACTCCCTGTCGAAGAACCTCGGCGTGCCCAACGTGCGTTTCTGGATGAGCTTCGGCGAGCACTACATCAATGTGTTCACCGTACTCAAGAACCTCGGCCTGCTCTCCGAGCAACCGGTCAAGACTGCCGAAGGCCTGGAAGTCGTGCCGCTGAAAGTGGTCAAGGCCGTGCTGCCTGATCCAGGTTCGCTGGCACCCGGCTACACCGGCAAGACCTGCATCGGCGACCTGGTCAAGGGCACCAAGGATGGCCAGCCGCGCGAAGTCTTCATCTACAACGTGGCCGACCACGAAGAAGCCTACGCAGAAACCGACAGCCAGGGCATTTCCTACACTGCAGGCGTGCCGCCCGTAGCGGCGGCCCTGCTGGTCGCCCGAGGCGAGTGGGACGTACAACGCATGGTCAACGTCGAGGAGCTGCCGGCTGAGCCGTTCCTCAAGGCGCTGGACGTGATGGGCCTGCCGACCCGCATCAAGGACGAGAATGGAGATCGTCCCTGGAGCTGAAACGCCTGAGGCTCGCTCAATCAATGTGAACCTCATCGCCCGCTCCAACGCAAAAGCGCCGCTCATTTGAGCGGCGTTTTGGTTTGTGCGTGGGGGCAGATTTTGGCGGAAATGTTAAATGAGTTTGCCGGTGGTCGGCCATTTGGAATTACTGGTGTTGGCGGTACTCCACTACCCGAGGGACAGCTGTCTCTCGATAGCGGTGCCATCCGCCTCGGGGCAAATGCAATGACGTCATTCGAAGAGTTCAGGACTACATCGCACAAGCTTCTGATAGAGCTGGATGCTGCGACCACCAAAATGATGATGCTGGTGTCCGCTAAAGAGGTCTCGGGGCCTTTTTGGGATGACGCTACACTCCGGCATCATGATGCCGTTGAGGCATGGCATGCCTTTCTTAATTTGCGAACCGGCGTCGAGCCGGGTCCATTGGACCTCTGAGCACGGTTGGAAAAAGCGGTATTTCCCAAGCCTATAAAGCCGGGGCAAAAGGTTATTAGACTTGCCGGGCCTACTTTGTTAAAAAATAAGTGCATAGCTGCGTTCAGCACGCCAATGCATCCCCATTCGTTGAATGGAAATCGCCCAACATTGAGCTGGGCAACGATCAATGAGCCTGATTGCCGATACAGGGACTGGTAATTGCGACTTTGGCCAACTGCTCGCGCACTTGCATCGGGCTCATTGATCCCCTTCGTTTTCTGCCTTAATCCCGACAATATCAACCGTGAGTGATGGACAGCTCGCTGATGACGCAGGCTGAGCCGTCTTGCGGGTCGGTGGTTTCGGAGTAATCAATCTGGTTGTACACGCCGCCGTGGAAGGCGAGGGTCTTGGTGTCCCAGGTGTTGTCGAGCCGCATGATTGCGGAGGTGGATTGAACACCGTTACAACTCGCCGCTACGGAAACCGCACCGCTCGAATTGGCGTGAATGTTGATCTTGAACAGCGCGCCGAGCGGCACGTTTTCCAGCACCGTCGAGTTGACCGGATCGTCTTGCAGGTAACTCGATCGGAACCCCATGATGATTTTGCCTTTGTTCCAGAACACCTTGACCGGAGGTCGTTCTGAATCCTTCACATGAATCTGCGCGATCACCACCTTCTGCAGCGAGTTGACTTTCGTCAGTCGCATTTCCTGCCGGTTCCAGTGGTCTGCAGCGCTGGAGAACAGCCAGTAACCCGGCTCCTTCCATTCGCAACGGGTGCGTTTCGTACTCTTGCTCGACGCTCCGAGGGTTGGCGCCGTCATCTGCAGCGAACCGTCAGGCAGCATCGATACGATATCGGGGCATTCGACCAGCGCCCGCCAACCGATGAGCTCAAGCGCAATCGGGTTGGTGTCGGAGATTGGAAGCGGGGTGGCGATTGTGAAGTTAGTGATGTCTACAGTCATGGTGTGTGCCTCATTCCATTGATGTCGTCTTTGCTCAGTTGAGCCCTTCGTTTGATGCAGGCCTACATCCCGCTGCCCACTCGGTGAATGGGCAGAGGCGATGCTTTGCGCGGCGGTCCCGATGTGGGGTTGGGTTGCGATGGAATCAACATAGCCTTTAGGTAATCTTTTATGCAATACCTTTAGGTAATTAAAATTGCATTTGTGCAAAATAATGCCGGTTCAAGGCATAGTGGAGGAGCTGGGGACTTGATTTGGGGGTGTATCCGTTTTTTGGGTTGTGGCGGCTATTGGTTTCGCCCTTACGGCGAGTCATTTGGAAGAGCCCCAAGTAACCAAGGGCTCTTGCCCCTTTCGTTCGGTGCCTCGCCTAGGCTCGGCATGCCCTCAGGGGGGCGGTGCGTCAACATCAAAAGCACGGCGGCCTGCGGGCCGGCCTGATTTCAAACACACACGTCCCCCTGTAGGAGCTGGCTTGCCAGCGAAGGACGTTAACGATGACGCGTTGTAACAGGGTAAACACCGCGCATTCGAATCCTTCGCTGGCAAGCCAGCTCCTACAGAGTCGGTGTGGCGGTGGTTTTTAGATGTTGCGTTCGCTTTTTATCTTGCCGTTGATCTGTGCCCCTTTCCCAGAGGCCGAACGCAGGCGTTACGCAGGGAGCACCGCGTTAAGGAGGCTTTTCTTAAGTGAACAGCATTTCACTCAAGGCAGGCTTCAGACACAGATGGATTGGTTTGCAGAGTTCACCCTTTCGCATTTGTGGCGCACTGCCACCATTGGTCGGAGCAGTGCGTCATTGCGCTGAACGCTTTCACGCGCCTGGCCTCTACCGCCTGGTTGACCATTAGGGGGTTCAATGAGAGAGGCGCAAAGAAGATTGGCCATGACAGCTTGGCGCAAGCTGTTCACTCTGCCCGCAAGCAGCATAGATGCAGAGGACAGGTACTTCAGGCTATTGAGGGCGGCCGATGATATGGAACGCTCCAACCTCATAACCAGCGACGAGTGGCGAAAGCTCGTCCAGCAGGCGGGCGTTGCACTTGCCAATACCTCGGAGTGCATGGGTGGGCCCGGCTAGCAACGAGATGACGGGTATCACTGACACCTAGCTACCGGAGCCATTGCCGCCCTGTTTTTTTTCATCGTCCTTCGAGCTGTCCGCAGAGTCTGCGTCTTTCTCCAGGGTTTGCGAATCGGCGCCGGAGTTTGAGCCCGAAGCTTCCTCGCCTTTTTTACTGGCCTTGTCCTCGTTGGATTCAGAACCCTGCGCCTGGTTAATCCCGGGAAGCGCAGCAGGCGGAACGGCAGCTCCTGGCGTCGTCTTCTCGGCAGCAAGCGCGCCAAACGAGCAGGTCGACAAGAGCCCGGCAAGCGTAAGCGCTGCGATATGGATGTTCATTTTTGAGCCTTCCGCGCGAGGGGGGTACTGCATTGGAAGGTGGGGGAGAGCGAGCGTGCCGGGCGCCTGACGAGCGGCAATATGTCGTACTGAATGGGCTTACACCTTCAGCCTGCCATCGCAATTCTCAGTGCTACCGCCGCCTCGAGCAGCTTGTTTGCCTGGTTCGAGACAGTCGTCGCCAAGACATCATTTCCTGCATCTCTGAGCATGCCAGCCAAGTCGAGCAGCTTGCCAATCTCGATCTCCACGACGCGGACGGATTCGGTTATCTGGTATTGAAGTGAGTGCGCCATGCCATTAACCCTCGTTCCAGATCAGCGTGAATACATCGCCCACCAGAACACGTGCCCGATGATCAATAGTTGCTGCTCCTGGATCTGGGCGAAGGTGTAGTCCTCGTCCGGGTGCTCGTCACGATTGAAGCTACGCAGTCGAATGCCGGTGGGCAGGCGGTAAACCTGCTTCACGCGGAGTTGGCCGTTATGGTTGATCGCGTACATATCGCCATCGATGATATCACCCAGCGAGTTCTTGCCGACGTTCACACCGACTGTGGCGCCATCACGCAACACTGGCAGCATGCTGTTGCCGCTCACCGCCACGCATTTCGCGTTGCTGAATTGCACGTTGTTATGGCGCAAGTCTTTCTTGAAGAAGCGTAGCCGCGAACTGTCACTTTGCGCGATAGCAAACCGCCCGGAACCCGCTGCCAACTCCACTTCCTGGAGAAACGGCACGTAGACCTCATCGTCATCGAGCGGGGTTTCGTCATCCCAAGTCTCGATATCGGAAAGTCGAAAGGTCGGATTTGATCCGTCGACATCCGCAGCCATTCCCGCCTTGTCGAGCCGATATCGATCCAGACCGAGGGCCTGCTCAATGTCCCGGGCGAAATCCTCCCCGATGTTTTTCCTGCTCGATGCGGGCATCGAGGTCGAAAGACATCGCGAGATGTAATTTGCGCTCTTGCCAAGGGCGTCAGCCAGGCGAGCCTGCTTTCCTTCGAAGTGCTGCTTCATGAGCGACCGCAGGTTTTCGCGGCGAATATCTGAAATTTCCATCGGCAAATCATCCCTTCCTGTTACCAAAAGGTAAATCCCCTGTAGGGGTTTTTTATGATTACCATGGGGTAATAATTTGCTTGCTGGATAGGGAGGGCGGACCTGCTGACCAAACACCCCCGCAGACTTGGGATTGATCGCCTACGTCCCGCAAAATAATTTGACATATGTTATTTGTGATCACATATTGGGCCCCATAAGAACGTCCAATGTGAGCCATTACTCATGACAGATCGTCCGATCCTCCTGCCCACCATGCGTCAAGTCTCCCGCGATACCTTGCAAGATCAGGTGTACCGGCAGATTCGTGAAGCACTGATGAGCGGCCGCTTCCAGCCAGGCCAGAAACTGACCATTCGCGGTCTTGCCGAGGCGCTGGGTTCCAGTCCGATGCCGGTGCGCGAAGCACTGAATCGCCTCAGTGCAGAGAACGCTTTCGAAGTTACCGAAACCTCCCGTCTGCGTGTCCGCATGATGACCCCCGAACGACTGCGCGAGATCCGCGACGCTCGGGTGGCGCTCGAAGGTCTGCTGGCCGAGAAAGCGGTCATCCTGCTCAACGATACCGACCTTAAAGACATCAGCGATCTGTGCGACCAGATGCAGCAAGCCGCCGACAGCGTCGATGTGGCTCGTTATCTGTGGACCAACTTTGCCTTCCATCGGCGCATCTATGCCGTTGCCAAGGCTGAACTGACCGTCGCGGCAGTGGAGAATTTCTGGCTGCACATGGGCCCCTGTTTTGCGCTTGTAGCACCTGACAAAGCGCACCTTCAGCGCTCGATGGAAGCGCACAACCGCATCGTCGAGGCCCTTGCCGCGCGTGATGGGGCAGCGGCCCGAGCGGCAGTCACCGACGACATCATGCAGGCCGCCGATTCCCTGGCGCGCCTGATCGTCAAGAGCGACCGTTCGCGGTCGTCTGTCTCTGGAGTAAAAAAAGCATGAGCGTTCTCAACCGACTGATTCCCTACACCGGCCTGCGGGTGCTGATTTCTGGCGGCGCCGCCGGGATCGGCGAAGTGCTGGCGGCGGCTTACATGGAAGCAGGCGCCAAAGTGCATGTGTGTGACGTCAGCGAATCTGCCCTTGCCGCGTTTCGCGACCGTTATCCGAACAGCGTGGCCACCCGTGCGGACGTGGGTGACCCGGCGCAGATCGAAGCGGTGTTCAAGGTTCAGCGCGAACAGTTCGGCGGCCTCGATGTGCTGATCAACAACGCCGGGATCGCCGGGCCGACGGCGGGCATCGACGAAATTACCGATGAGGAATGGCAGCGCACCATCGACATCAACCTCACGGGGCAATACCGCTTTGCTCATCACGCGGTGCCGCTGCTCAAAGCGTCACCTAACGCACATCTGATCCACATCGCGTCAGTCGCCGGCCGCTTGGGTTACGCCTGGCGCACACCGTACGCCGCGACCAAATGGGCCATCATCGGCCTGATGAAATCCCTGGCGTGCGAGTTGGGCGACAGCGACATCCGCGTCAACGCCTTGCTGCCCGGCATCGTCGAAGGCCCGCGCATGGACGGTGTGATTCGCGCCCGCGCTGAACAGATGAACGTGCCAGAAGCCGAGATGCGTGAGGAGTACCTGAAAAAGATTTCGCTCAAACGCATGGTCACGGCTGAGGACGTTGCCGCCATGGCGCTGTTCCTGTGCTCACCCGCCGCACGCAACGTGACCGGCCAGGCCATCAGTGTGGATGGCAACGTCGAGTACCTCTAAGCGTCTCGACTTCAATCGCAACATCGGCCGGAAGTAATCCGCGTCGAGTGACCCCCAACTTTCTCGCCAAGAACAAGAACGGAGAACACTCATGTCCAAAAAACGCCCGATCATCATCACCTGCGCCGTCACTGGCGCCATCCATACACCTTCGATGTCGCCCCATTTGCCGATCACGCCGCAGGAAATCGCCGACGCTGCTATCGGTGCCGCCGAGGCGGGCGCATCGATTGTTCACCTGCATGCTCGCGATCCAATTGACGGTCGGCCGAGCCAGGATGTCGACCTGTTCCGTCAGTTCTTGCCGCAGATCAAGGCCAAGAGTGACGTGGTGATCAACATCACCACCGGCGGTGCGCCGACCATGGGCGTGGAAGAGCGCTTGCAGCCGGTGGCGCAACTCAAGCCTGAACTGGCTTCGCTGAACATGGGCTCGATGAACTTCGGGCTGTACGAAATGCTCGATCGTTTCACCGAGTTCAAGCACGATTGGGAACGGCCGTACCTCGCCGAGAGCGACGACCGGATTTTCCGCAATACCTTCCGCGACATCGCCCACATCCTCAACGCCTGTGCCGAAAACCGCACCCGCTTTGAAATCGAATGCTACGACATTGGCCACCTCTACACCGCTGCGCATTTCCTGCAGCGCGGGTTGCTCAAGGCGCCGATTTTCATTCAGTCGGTGTTCGGTCTACGCGGAGGCATCGGTGGTCACCCGGAAGACCTGGCGCACATGCGCCGTACGGCTGACCGTCTGTTCGGCGACGCTTACCAATGGTCGATTCTCGGTGCCGGTCGCAATCAGATTCCACTGGGCACCATGGGCCTGTCGATGGGCAGTCATGTGCGCGTCGGCCTTGAGGATTCGCTGTGGGACGGGCCGGGCCAACTGGCAGCGTCCAACGCCGATCAGGTCAAGCGCATCCGTACGGTGATCGAAGCCTTGGGTGCGCGCGTGGCGACACCGGACGAAGCCCGGGAAATGCTCGACCTCAAAGGCCAGGACAAGGTCGATTTTTAATAACCCATCGTTTTTCGCACGGGTGCGGGCGCCGTCCCGCACCTGCTGTCAACCGCGAAACGTGTCATCTCCATAACAACAAGACTGAGGTGAAACATGCGTGTCGAAATCGTACCTGATACCCCCCGGGATTCAGCGACGCTGAATAAACTGATGTTCGTCAAACTCATGCCGTTGCTGATTGCCGCTTACGTGCTGAGTTTTCTTGACCGGACCAACATCGCGCTGGCCAAGCATCATCTGGATGTCGATCTGGGCATTTCCGCCGCTGCTTACGGGCTCGGAGCCGGGTTGTTCTTTCTCACCTATGCACTGTCAGAAGTGCCCAGCAACTTGATCATGCACAAGGTCGGCGCGCGGTTCTGGATTGCGCGGATCATGGTTACCTGGGGTTTGATCTCTGCGGCGATGGCTTTTGTTCAGGGCGAAACGTCGTTCTACGTGCTGCGCTTACTGCTGGGCATCGCCGAAGCGGGCCTGTTCCCCGGCGTCATGCTGTACCTGACGTACTGGTTCGGCCGGGAACAGCGGGCCCGAGCTACCGGGTATTTTCTGTTAGGCGTGTGCTTTGCCAACATCATTGGCGGGCCGCTGGGCGCCGCGCTCATGCAACTGGACGGCGTCTGGGGTTGGCGTGGCTGGCAGTGGATGTTCATGCTTGAAGGCCTGCCGGCCGTGTTCTTCGCCATGGTGGTCTGGAAAAAATTGCCAGACCGCCCAAACAAGGCGCCTTGGCTGAGCGCCGCTGAAGCCGAGCAGATCGAGCAGAGGCTGGCCGCTGAATCGGAGGAGGGTGCCGGCCCCGGTGGTCACTCGTTCAAACAATGCCTGACCCCGCAGATTCTGTTGGCGATCCTTGTCTACTTCTGCCACCAGATCACGGTCTACACGGTGATCTTTTTCCTGCCCGGCATCATTGGTAAATACGGCGATCTGAGCACCTTGCAGATCGGCTTGCTGACCTCCTTGCCTTGGCTGGCGGCAGCGGCAGGCGCTATTGCACTGCCGCGATTTGCCACTACGCCGGCGCGCGCCCGGCAAATGCTGGTAGCGGGTTTGCTGACCATGGCCGCAGGACTGGGAATCGCCTCATTGGCGGGACCGGTGATCAGTCTGCTGGGTTTCTGCCTTTCGGCGGTGATGTTCTTCGTCGTGCAGTCGATCATTTTTCTCTACCCGGCTTCGCGACTTAAGGGCGCAGCGCTCGCAGGGGGCCTGGGGTTCGTCAACTCATGCGGTCTGCTCGGCGGTTTTGTCGGACCCTCTGTGATGGGGGTGATCGAGCAAAGTACCGGCAATGCAATGAATGGCATGAAAATCGTAGCAATTATCCTGGTGCTCGCGGCGATTGCCGCATTGCGTTTGCGTCAGGGGCATGAGCAAAAGGTGGGTAAACAGCGGTTGCACGGCCGGCGACAGCCTGTATGAGCGCGTTCTGACGAACAGGTTTCCGTCAGGGTGGGAGTGGTCGCGGTATTCGTGACATTTCCACCCAATTCACTTGTTTCCTCGTCCTTCGACAATTAGATCGCTTTGTTGATCTTGTACAGCAGGGAGGGGAGAGGGTCTGGATGGGACATCGCAAATCCTCGGTTTTGAGGACTGCGTAGCATCGCATTTGATGAAGGATGTTTTACGATTGGCAGGACGCCGGAGAAGGGGGGGTTAGCTGCTCAGTTATGGAACGCATACCCAGAGGCGAGAATGTCGCCAAACCCCAGAAACGACAAAGCCCTGAATAATCAGGGCTTTGTCGTATAAAGATGGCGGAGGCGATGGGATTCGAACTCATGGACCTGTTACAGTCGACGGTTTTCAAGACCGTTGCCTTAAACCACTCGGCCACACCTCCGTTTGCGTTGCGGGCGCCATAATACCTGAATGAAACACACTGTCAAACTCTCTGCATAGCTTGTTACAGGGCGTCTGTTATGATCTTTGCGACTGAACGTTTCAAACCAACAGGAGTGTCGCCATGCGCGAACAGGATTACGCAGTTAATAACAGCGTGCAGGCTGAGCAGCTAGAGGTTAGCCGCGTCCTGCGCAACACTTACGGCTTACTCGCCCTCACCCTCGCATTCAGCGGCGTGATGGCGTTCGTCGCTCAGCAGATGCGTGTCGGCTACCCGAACGTTTTCGTGGTGCTGATCGGCTTCTACGGCCTTTTCTTTCTCACCAACAAATTCCGTGATTCGGCTTGGGGCCTGGTGTCGGCATTTGCCCTGACCGGTTTCATGGGGTTCCTGCTCGGCCCGATTCTTAACCGTTACCTGGGCATGCAGGGCGGTGCTGAAGTCGTGAGTTCGGCCTTCGCGATGACTGCGCTGGTGTTCGGCGGCCTGTCGGCCTATGTGCTGATCACTCGCAAGGACATGAGCTTCCTGGGTGGTTTCATCACCGCAGGCTTCTTCGTGCTGCTGGGTGCGACGCTGGCGAGCTTCTTCTTCCAGATCAGTGGTCTGCAACTGGCGATCAGCGCAGGTTTCGTGCTGTTCTCCTCGGTCTGCATTCTGTTCCAGACCAGCGCCATCATTCACGGCGGCGAGCGCAACTACATCATGGCGACCATCAGCCTGTATGTATCGATCTACAACCTGTTCATCAGCTTGTTGCAGCTGTTCGGCATCATGAGCCGCGATGATTAATCGACGGCCTTGAGTAAAAAACCCGCTACGGCGGGTTTTTTATTGCCTGCGATTTGGCTGGCGGGTTACGCCATCGGTGGCAAACGGCGTTTGACCGGGGTTTTCTTGACGATCGCCGTGTTGGTTTCAGCGTGGGTATTGAGGCGGTCGAGCAGGGTGTCCAGTTGTTCCATCGAGCGCACATGCAGGCGAGCGATGAAGCAGTCGTCGCCGGTTACCTTGTCACACTCGGTGAATTCAGGGATGGCCTGGATCTGCCGTTCCACTTCCTGCAACTGGCCCGGCAGCGGGCGGATGCGGACGATGGCCTGCAGTTGATAGCCGAAGCACTTGGGATCAATCTCGACGGTATAACCCTTGAGCACGCCGCGCTCTTCCAGACGGCGCAAACGCTCGGCAACGCTGGGCGAGGACAGGCCGCTAATGTTCGCCAGCGTCTTGAGCGAGCGCCGCGAGTCTTCCATCAATGCGCTGATCAGCACTTGGTCGATGTCGTCGGTCATGGCGAATCCCCTATTAGGCAGTTAATCGAAACGGCCTTGATAAAAAAGGCAGAAATCGAGTTTAGCCTGATTTTTGCGCTGGAGAAGGCCCTCGGCGGATTGGCATACTTTGGCCTCACACACAGGAGTCTGATGATGGACAAATCAATGCGTCACGGGTCATTCGAAATGACCGCCGCCATGCTGATCTCCGGGACTATCGGCTGGTTCGTGCTGGTGTCCGGGCAACCGGTGCTGGACGTGGTGTTCTGGCGATGCGTATTTGGCGCCGGCACCTTGTTGCTGATTTGCGCAGCATTCGGCTTCCTGCGCCCCGGCATTTTGACTCGCACCACCTTTTTACTGGCCGTGCTCAGCGGCGTGGCGATTGTCGGCAACTGGGTGCTGTTGTTCGCGTCGTATTCCCGCGCCTCGATTGCCATCGGCACAGCCGTGTACAACGTGCAGCCGTTCATGTTGGTGGGGTTGGCCGCGCTGTTCCTCAACGAGAAAATCACCCTGCAGAAGCTGTTCTGGCTGGGCATCTCGTTTCTGGGGATGTTGGCGATTGTCAGCGCGCATGGCGGGCAGGGCGAAAGCGGCAATGATTACCTGATGGGCATCGCGCTGGCGCTGGGTGCCGCGTTCCTCTATGCGATTGCCGCGTTGATCATCAAGCGCCTGACCGGTACGCCACCGCATTTGATTGCGCTGATCCAGGTCACCACCGGGGTGCTGCTGCTCGCGCCCTTCGCGCACTTTTCCGCACTGCCGCAAGCGCCGAGCGCCTGGGCCAGCCTGGTGACCCTGGGCATTGTGCACACGGGTGTGATGTATGTGCTGCTCTACGGCGCGATTCAAAAACTGCCGACGGCACTCACCGGTGCGCTGTCCTTCATCTACCCGATTGCAGCGATTTTCGTTGACTGGTTTGCCTTTGGTCATCGCCTGGAGCCGCTGCAATGGATCGGCGTCGCCGCGATTCTGCTGGCCGCTGCCGGGATGCAACAGGGCTGGAGCCTGAAGTTTCGGCGGACGGTTGCTCAGTAGGCAGCCATGAGAGGTCAGATCTCAAAAATCCCGTTAATGATTTCAATGTGCTCCGCAGTTACTCGGTAAGTAGCGTAGTAATCCTGCGCACCTTTATTGTTGAATGCTTCAGCCTTGGGGCTATTGGCAATAAAGATGCCGCAGGACTCCAGCCACCCAGGAACAAGCTGGATATCTTCTTGAGTCATATTCCATATGTCTGAGCAGTTTTTTTTGAAAATCAGATAGATATCCATTTTGCTATCCTCCATTTTTCTGAAAACCGGGGTTGTACTGATGTGATGCTGATCAAGTAACTCTTGACATTTATATTGTAGATATTTGGCGCTTTCCTGCCAGTCAGGTTGTTGTAGGTCTATACGCTTCCATACGGACGGTAGGTGCCAGTCAAGTAGGCAAGCTTCTAAGTTGTCAGTGCGCCCGGGCGTATGGGCAAAGACGGGGAGGGGGGTGTCGTTTGGGATATATTGGAAGTGAGGAGTGTTTTTATCGCTGCTGCTCTCTAATGAGTTTTGCACAACGAAGTCTTTGGGGTGTCCTCGGTTAGTTAAATACTCCATCATTTCAATAAAGTAGTGTGCTTTGTTGAGTGCCTTCCCGTCAGCGCGTAAGTCAGTTTCTCTTGAGTGTATGTCGTAGTTGTGTTTTTGCAGTTGCTTGATTGGGGCATCGTCATAAAATATTTCACTATCATCACGGAACCCGCAGTTAAACAGGTTTGGTTTATGGCTGCCTGGGCTGTTTCGATATATACCAAAATCCGGCGTGATGATTTTTTGATGGCTAAAGTAGGGGGTTGTTGGCTCTTGTTCAACAAATGGCGATCCGTTTAATGTGATAGGTGCAGGCGGCGTACTATAAAATCTGGAAATAGCCGTATAGTCCGAGCGCAATTTATGCTGGCGTTGATTTTGTTGTGAATCATCAATGCCCAAACTATCCAACAGTCGTTTTCTTGGCGCTTGAAGGGCTTTTTCGGCAAAGGCTAATAAAGTTGATTCGCCTAGCAGGGATATCATGTACGGTGAAAAATAATCTGTGCCACTGGGTTCCGTCAGAGGGTGGGTCATTTTTTCAATATGACTTATGCTCTCTCCTCGCACATTGCTCAACTGAACATAGGTGCCCACCTTTTTCTTTGTTGTCAATTCAGCGATTTGCGGTTCCTTGCTTGAGGAAGGTGGAGTGAACCGCTCTACAGTCGTTCTATAATTGGTAATTGTCATTTGGTTGATTCTTAAGTGTGTGAGTCGCGCAGTATGTTATTAAGATAGGAGTGAGATGTAATCACTCCTGTCTTGTTTGTTAAAGCGTCTTATACGGTTGGGTGGGAGGCTTCAGTTTGAAAGGCTGTCATTCATTAGGCGGGCAGTGATAAAGTGTTGAAAGAGTCGTAATTTTTGCTCTTTGATAGTATTAAGGCGAGTCTCATCTACCGTAACGCCGTTATCGAGAAATGTCTGGTGGGTAGTGCCAAGATCATCAATCATGTAGTACAGGAAGAGACAGATTGTTTGATGGGTTTCAGGGTGCGTTGCTCTGAGTGGCAGTTGGCTTACATATTCATAGGCGAGTTCTGCTCGGCTTTCAAAGAGACTTAAGAGTCTGTTGTTCGGTTGTACATCTTTTAATTTCGAATTGTGCTGTGTGTAAAATTCAGTGAGACTTTTTGCAATACCAATGATTTCGTCCATGGGAAGCAGGCGTCGAGGATCAATAGTAAATTCGATTTTTTCCAGATCGCGCGTCAGCGGCTCGCCAAAAGCTTCATTTGTTCGTTCTCTGAGCTGAGTACGCGCGGGAAAGGCCTTGTTTTCTGAACAGTCAGGTTTGAGTTCTGCGTTTTGGTCATAGTTCATAAGCATCGGAACCATTTCGATTACTGTTTTTTTCAGTACATCACCTCCTTGTATCAAACGAGGGATTTTTTCAATTACTTCTGGAAGGCTGTCGTACGTATCAATTTGTTTTTTAAAGAGGGAGGCGTCTGTTACCTCGATGCCGCTACTACTGAATTTTGCGACAGTGATGCTTTCTAGAGGCTTGATCCCATTTTCTTCAATCAGTTTTCGTATTTGAGAATTAAGAAACGGCTTTTGATCGGCCATGTGCTCTATGAATTTTTCTGGGGCGCTATTTTTAAACCCACCTAACACGAAATTTTGCAAGGGCGTCAGATTGACGGCTTGCGCTAATTCCTGATGAGAAAGAAATGGCTGGCATCGGTCCACACCATGAAATGTCATTAACTCGGCACTTCTGGACTCTCCGTGATCCAGCCCATTTTTGTTACTGGCCGAACGATGGTGGGCAATCATTTCAGTGCGAATTCCAGCCTCTATTGGCACATCGTTATGTGGATTTTTTATGACAACATACCGTGCACCGGGAACATCGTGAAATTCATTTTCCAGGCTTTCCAATGTTGGAAACTTTGTGGCTGCTTCGGAGCGTGTGAAACGAATGGATTGTTTGGTGTCGTAAGGGAAGGCTGCCAGATACTGCTCTTTATTAGCGTCTAGTGTTCCTGTTTTACGGGTGGTTATGATTTTGAATTCGGCAGCATAATTGCTGTTGTCAAGGTGAAACATCCATTCCCTGTACTTGCCGTCGTCTTTGCTGGCGGGGTTGTCCATAAATCTAAAATTAGATACAGCGGGAATGTCACCCAATTGGAACGCTGCTTTAAAAAGTTGCAGTGGCGTTAATTTTGCATTGAGGCAACGGGCGTCAGTGATTTTTGGCTTTATATTCTGGGAGGAGAAGTCAACTTTTGAATAGTCTTCTTTTACAATGGAGTGGCTTTCCATTGTTTCATCATAGAATGCCTCGAAGTTTGTGTAGGCTGGTAGGTCAACTTCGCTTGCAGATACACCGAAGGTTTCCCACTCTTTTAGCATTGGTAAAAATTCTGCTTTCAAGTCTTCATCTATCAGCGCTATAAGGTTGCAGCGGAGGGTCTCTGTTTGTTCCAGATTGGACAGCTGTTTGTAGTTGAGGCGTTCTGTTTGACTCAAGTTCATGATGGCTTGAAAGCGATTGGGGATTGAACTGCTCGTATTGAATTGCCCCAGAATGGTATTGAATAGGCTGGGTTCTTTTAGCATCGCCGCTGGCGTGCAGGTGATTATTTTATCGATAAAGGTTATTTTCAGATTTTGAAGCTCTGTTTGTGTGATCGGCTTGAGAGCAGGTTCTGCAGTATTGCGTGTTTCGTTTAGTTGATATGTTAGTTTATAGGTGTTGTCATATATAAGCCGCTTGTTTCCCTGGTTGGTTTGTACTTCCATGTACTGATAGGATTGGGGCGAGGGTTGTAAGGCGCAAACGCTGTTTGTTGGCATTATTAGTTACTTTTTTGGCCTGTCTAATGAGCGCATCATTCTATTTAGGGGCGGTGTTCTGTCTATAAAGAAAGGCTCATTACTGTCGGTATTTAATACCCACCGACACGGCGTGAACCCTGTAGCAGCTGGCGAAGCCTGCGTTCGGCTGCGCAGCAGTCGTGAAATCGGAGTTCGCGGTGTATCAGGTAGACCCTACATTCCGGTTTGACGACTGCTGCGCAGCCGAACGCAGGCTTCGCCAGCTGCTACAGGTTGCGAGGTGTAGGTCAGATGTTCCAGCGCGGCGCAGTCTTGGCCAGCCGCTGGCGCATCTCGCCAATGTTGGTTGCCAACTGTCGGACCAATAATCGGTAGCCGTCCAGAGGGTTGTACACCGGAGTGTCCAGGCTTGAGTCCGACGGTAATTCAACGGGCCGATTGAGGCGCTGGGTCACCCCGGATTTCAGCGCTCGGGCCATACCAATCAGTTGCACCCGAATCAGCCGATGTTCCGCTTTCAATGCCGATTGCAGATTAGCCATGGCATGAGGGTCGTTGGCATCCGGTCGGGTGTTGCCGAGGATTTCCAGGGTGCTGACGCACATCCGCAAATGGCGCTGGATGGCATCAAGTTCAGTCATGGAAATCCGCACCTCCTTGGACACCGACGGCATCAGCGAGCGCAGTTGCACCATCACGGTGTTCAAGCGACTCATGAGTTTGTGGTGTTCGTCATCGCTGACCGATTGGCCATTGATGATGCGTCCATAAATCGTCGCGCAATCGCGCAAGGCATCGGCCAGGTTGTAGCGCCACGAATAAACCGCGTAGAGCGGCAGGGCGAAGGAAAACGCCAGGGCCAGGGCGATGCCGATCAGGATGTCGACCCCGCGCCATAACCCGTCGGTGATCGGATTGTCGCCATGCCCCGCGACAATAAACACGGTAATCGCCGACAGCAGCGCGGTGTAACCGCCCTTGCCGATGGCGTGGTAGCTGAAGAACCCGCACACCACCGCCATCGCGAAATAGGTCAGCCACGGCAACCCGAGCCAGGCCTGTTGCGCCACCAGCAGCAAGCCGACGCCCGCGCCGATCAAGGTGCCGATCGCACGCTCGGCGGCTTTTTTACCGATGTTGCCGTGGTGCTGCAAGCCGCCGATCACCACCAGCATCGTCACCGACGCCCACTCACCGTGGGGCAGGTTGATCCCGGTGGTCAGCAGAATCGTCGCCAGCAACCCCAGCGACACTCTGACCGCATGGATCACTCGGGCGTGGCGATAACGCCGATACGGGTCCAGCAACGGACGCAGCAGTCGGCGCATCAGCGGTGGCAGTCGGTTGGCTCTGAATGTACTCAGGCTGGGTCTCCTCAGAAGATGTAATCGGTGGTCAGGAAACTCGAACTGCGGCCGCTGATGATCTCGCTGATCAGCTCTTTGTTGGTCTCCAGGAACTTGGTCGCCACCAGCGTGCGGATCGAAAACACCCGCAGCGCATCATGCACCGACAACGTGCCTTCGGCGGAATTCTTGCGGCCGTTGAACGGGAAGGTGTCCGGGCCGCGCTGGCACTGCGCGTTGAGGTTGATCCGGCCGACCTGGTTGGCGAAAGTGTCCACCAGCCGGCCGACGGCCACCGGGTTGGTGCCGAAGATACTCAACTGCTGGCCGAAGTCCGATTCCAGGACGTAGTCGATCACCGTGTCCAGATGACGGTACGGCACGATCGGGATCACCGGGCCGAACTGTTCTTCCTGATAAACGCGCATTTGCGGGGTCACCGGGTACAGCACGGCAGGGTAGAAGAACGACGCGCGGGCTTCACCGCCATTGGGGTTGACCACGGTGGCGCCTTTGCTGACCGCGTCCGCCACCAACGAGTGCAGGTAGTCGACCTTGCTCGCTTCCGGCAACGGCGTCAGGGCTACGCCGCTGTCCCACGGCATTCCGGGTTTGAGACTGGCGAGGTTGGCGTTGAACTTCTCGATGAATGCCTCGACCACGTCTTCATGGACGAAGAGGATTTTCAGCGCGGTGCAACGCTGGCCGTTGAACGATAACGAGCCGGTGAGTGCTTCGCTGACTGCGTTGTCCAGATCGACCTCCGGCAGCACGATGCCAGGGTTCTTCGCGTCCAGCCCCAGTGCCGCGCGCAAGCGATGCGGTTTTGGATGGAGTTTTTTCAGGTCGCTGGCGGCCTTGTTGGTGCCGATGAAGGCAAAAATATCAATCTTGCCGCTGGCCATCAGCGCGCTGACGGTCTCGCGGCCGCTGCCGTAACTGACGTTGATCACCCCGGCCGGGAAGCTGTCGCGGAAGGCTTCCAGGAGCGGGCGAATCAACAACACGCCAAGCTTGGCCGGCTTGAACACCACGGTGTTGCCCATGATCAACGCCGGAATCAGCGTGGTGAAGGTTTCGTTCAACGGGTAGTTGTAAGGCCCCATGCACAACGAAACGCCCAGCGGTACGCGACGGATCTGGCCGAGGGTGTCTTGTTCCAGTTCGAAGCGGCTGGAGCGGCGGTCGAGTTCCTTGAGGGCGTTGATGGTATCGACGATGTAGTCGCAGGTGCGGTCGAACTCTTTTTCCGAGTCCTTGAGGTTCTTGCCGATTTCCCACATCAGCAGCTTGACCACGGCTTCGCGCTGTTCGCGCATGCGCCGCAGGAACGCTTCGACGTGCTGGATGCGCTCGGCCACGCGCATGGTTGGCCATAGGCCCTGGCCCCGGTCATAGGCGCGGACGGCGGCGTCGAGGGCGGTCAATGCGGTATCGGCATCGAGCAGCGGCGTGCTGCCGAGGATCACTTGTTCGTCGCCCTTTTCGCCGGTCAGGTACACCGGGCTACGGACCTGGGCGAGGGGGCCGTTCCAGGTTCTCAGTTCGCCGTCGACCAGGTATTCACGCTGTTCGGTCTGGCCGTCGAGGCGGTATTTTTCCGGGATGCTACTGGCGTCGGGAAACAGGTTGCCAAGGATATGTGCTGTGGTCATGTCGTTACCCCATGTGTGATGTCAGCCATGCGTTGGCGGCTTGCAGTTGCGAATTTCACTTCAAAGGTTATACGCCTTAATGGCTCGACTTTTTAACTGGCATTGAGCTGTGATGGGCAGAACAGAGGGGTGATGGTCTGGATCTTGTGCCTCAAGCGTAGACTGCTTTGCCCGCTTGTTGAAAACCGATCTTTTGACTTGGGAACACACAACGGCCGACGCTGCGGTTAAACTTCGCGCTCTTTCTAAAGGAGTTCATATGAGTTACTACCAGCCGGGCATTCTCGCCACCCCCGTTCCGCCTCAAGCCCGTCATATGTTCTTCGCCCTTGAATCCGCCGCCGCATTGCCAGCTGCGCTCGACAAATTGCAGGGGCTGGTGGACGGGAAGTCGGCGGTGGTCGGTTTCGGTGAATCCCTGGTAAAAGCCCTTCAGGGGCACATCGAAGGCCTGCGTGCCTTTCCGGCGCTGACCGGTGTCGGCGTCGACAACCCGTCGACCCAACACGCGCTGTGGTGCTGGTTGCACGGTGTCGACCGTGGCGAATTGCTCAATCGCAGCAACGCCATCGAAGCCGCTCTGGCGCCGGCCCTGCGCCTGGTGCAGATGAACGAAACCTTCCGCCACCGCACCGGCCACGACCTGACCGGCTACGAAGACGGCACCGAAAACCCGCACGACGAAGCCGCCGTGGCTGCCGCGCTGGTGGGCGAGGGTGCTGACGGAACCGTCGGTGGCAGCTTCGCCGCGATCCAGCAATGGCAGCATGACCTGAAGGGCTTCCACGCGATGCCGCCCCATGAGAAGGACAACATCATGGGCCGCCGCTTGAGTGATAACGAGGAACTCGACGACGCGCCGATCTCGGCCCACGTCAAACGCACCGCCCAGGAAAGCTTCGCCCCCGAAGCGTTCGTGGTCCGTCGCTCGATGCCGTGGATCGAAGGCGACCGCGCTGGCCTGATGTTCCTGGCCTTCGGTTTTTCCCTCGATGCCTTCGAAGCCCAGCTGCGGCGCATGAGCGGTCTGGAAGACGGCATCACCGACGGTTTGTACCGCATCAGCCGCCCGATCACTGGCGGCTATTACTGGTGCCCGCCACTCAAGGACGGTCATCTGGACCTGCGCGCATTGCGCGTTGGTTAACCAAGCATCCGGCGTTGAATACCGATCGGATAATGGACCAGATCCTCAAGCGCTAACGCAGCCCTTGTAGCAGCTGTCGAGCCTGCGAGGCTGCGTTCGGTGCGGGCCGCGTTCGGACGAAGCCGTCGTGAAATCAGATATCGCGGTGTGTCAGGCAAACCTTGCATGCAGGGTTTACGACGGCTTCGCCGCCGAACGCAGCCTCGCAGGCTCGACAGCTCCTACACGGCTGCTACACGGCTGCGTGTGAATCTAACCTTATGCTTAAACAATATTTCTCAACCCCCGCACCGTCTCTCTAAGATCACGTCATAACTCGTTATAACAAGTGATCTTCCATGACCGATAACGTTCTATCCCTTGGCAGCGTCCCGCTGTACACCCAACTGCGGGATGTGTTGCGCACCCGTATCCTCGACGGTGAATACCCGCAAGGCAGCCAGATGCCCTCGGAAAGTGAGCTCGGTGCGCTGTTCAAAGTCAGCCGCATCACCGTGCGCCAGGCCCTCGGCGACCTGCAAAAGGAAGGGCTGATTTTCAAGATCCACGGCAAAGGCACCTTCGTCGCCAAGCCGAAAACCTTCCAGAACGTCAGCACCCTGCAAGGCCTGGCCGAGTCCATGACCGGTCGCGGCTACGAGGTGATCAACCGCCTGCGCAGCTTCAAATTCATCGCCGCCGACAAACTCGTCGCCGAGCGTTTGCAGGTCGCCGAAGGTGACGCCGTGGCGCAGATCAAACGCGTACGGCTGATCAATCGCGAGCCGATCTCGCTGGAAATCACCTACCTGCCCAAAGACATCGGTGAGCGTCTGGAGAAGGCCGACCTGGTCACCCGCGACATCTTCCTGATCCTGGAAAACGACTGCGGCCTGACCCTCGGTCATGCCGACCTGGCCATCGACGCGGTGCTGGCCGACAGCGACCTGACCCAGGCCCTGAACGTCGAAGCCGGCTCGCCGATCATGCGCATCGAGCGTCTGACCCACGATGCCAGCGGCCAGCCCGTGGACTTCGAACACCTTTACTACCGCGGCGATGCGTTCCAGTACCGCTTGCGGATCGACCGGCAAAAAGGGGATCAGGCATGACCCACAGCTCCATGAATAGACAGACGCTCGAACAGGAATACGACATCGTCGTGATCGGCGGCGGCACCGCAGGTCCCATGGCAGCGATCAAGGCCAAGGAACGCAACCGCAATTTGCGCGTGTTGCTGATCGACAAGGCCAACGTCAAGCGCAGCGGCGCGATCAGCATGGGCATGGACGGCCTGAACAACGCGATCATTCCCGGCCACTCGACGCCGGAGCAGTACACCAAGGAAATCACCATCGCCAACGACGGCATCGTCAATCAGGCGGCGGTCTACGCCTATGCGACCCACAGCTTCGAAACCATCGAGCAACTGGACCGCTGGGGCGTGAAGTTCGAGAAGGACGAAACCGGCGACTACGCGGTGAAAAAGGTCCACCACATGGGCGCCTACGTGTTGCCGATGCCGGAAGGACACGACATCAAGAAAGTCCTGTACCGCCAGTTGAAGCGGGCGCGGGTGAGCATCACCAATCGCTTGGTGTGCACGCGCTTGCTGACGGACGAAGAGGGCGCGGTCAACGGCGTGATGGGTTTCGATTGCCGCACCGCCGACTTCCACGTGATCAAGGCTAAAGCGGTGATCCTCTGCTGCGGTGCGGCCGGACGCCTGGGTTTGCCTTCCTCGGGTTACCTGATGGGCACCTACGAAAACCCGACCAATGCCGGCGACGGTTACGCCATGGCCTATCACGCCGGGGCCGAGCTGGCGAACCTCGAATGCTTCCAGATCAACCCGCTGATCAAGGACTACAACGGCCCGGCTTGTGCCTATGTCACCGGTCCATTGGGTGGCTACACCGCCAACAACAAGGGTGAACGCTTCATCGAGTGCGACTACTGGAGCGGGCAGATGATGTGGGAGTTCCACCAGGAACTCGAAAGCGGCAATGGCCCGGTGTTCCTCAAGCTCGATCACCTGGCCGAGGAAACCATCCAGAACATCGAGGAGATTTTGCACAGCAATGAACGCCCAAGTCGTGGCCAGTTCCACGCCAATCGCGGCACCGATTACCGCACGCAGATGGTCGAGATGCACATCTCGGAGATCGGTTTTTGCAGCGGCCATTCGGCGTCGGGGGTGTGGGTCAACGAAAAGGCTGAAACCTCGGTCAAGGGCTTGTACTCGGCGGGTGACATGGCCGCCGTGCCGCACAACTACATGCTCGGCGCGTTCACCTATGGCTGGTTTGCCGGCACCAACGCGGCGGATTTTGTCGCGGGACGTGAGTTCTCGGAAGTCGATGCCCAGCAGATCGAAACGGAAAAACAACGGGTCTACGCGCCGCTGGATCGCGAACACGGTCTGCCACCGGCCCAGGTCGAGTACAAGCTGCGCCGCTTCGTGAACGACTACCTGCAACCGCCGAAAGTGACGAAGAAGATGCAAATCGGCTTGCAACGCTTCAGCGATATCCAGCGTGATCTCGATCAGATCAAGGCCCACAACGCCCACGAACTGATGCGCGCCATGGAAGTCAGCATGATCCGCGACTGCGCCGAAATGGCCGCCCGCGCTTCGTTGTTCCGCGCCGAAAGTCGCTGGGGCCTTTATCACTATCGGGTTGATCACCCGCAACGCAACGACAGCGACTGGTTCTGCCATTGCCACCTGAAGAAGGACGAAAACGGCCAGATGAGCAGTTTCAAGAAAGCCGTCGAGCCTTACATCATCCCGCTGGATGCCGATGAAATGCAGGCCTACGACCGGCTGCGGGTCGGTGCCTTTGCGGCCTGAGCAACACACAAGAGAGAGACCGCGAAATGGCCTATCAACCCCAGGAAATCTTCTTCCGTTCCAACGCCCCCGTCACGGTCGACGAGGACCTGTGTATCGCCCACAAGGGCTGCACCGTGTGCGTCGACGTCTGCCCGATGGATTTGCTGGCGATCAACCCGGCCACGCAAAAGGCCTACATGGCCTTCGACGAATGCTGGTACTGCATGCCGTGTGAAAAGGACTGCCCGACCGGGGCGGTGAAAGTGGAAATCCCGTACCTATTGCGCTGAATGACAGGGCGCCTTCGCGGGCAAGCCCGCCCCCACAGGGATTTGTGGTGAACCTTGATTTTGCAGACACCAGTGAAACCTGTGGGAGCGGGCTTGCCCGCGACGAGGCCGGCCCAGAGAACTAAAAAGCTATCCGGCAACACCGGACGCCTGATTCAAACACCCCTCGTTTCCCACCACGCCCTGATCGTGGCGGAGACGAACATCCAATAAATGATTCGAGGGGATACACCCATGTTATTGCGTGCAGCATTTGCCGGTCTGGTACTGGCCTCATTCACCTTGTCGGCCTCGGCCGAAACCATCCGCATTGCCATCGGCACCCAGGACACCACGATCAACTGCGCCGCGGGCGGTCTGTTGATTCGCGAGCTCGGTTTGCTCGACAAATACTTGCCACACGATGGCCAATACAAAGACGCGAAATACGAGGTGGAGTGGAAGAACTTCACCAGCGGCGCGCCGCTGACCAACGAGATGGTCGCCGGCAAACTCGACTTTGGCGCCATGGCCGATTTCCCCGGTTCGTTCAACGGTGTGGCGTTCGAAACGGCGGGCAAGCACAGCCTGTTCATTAGCGTACTTTCGGGCAGCATCAAGGGCAGTGGCAATGGCATCGTGGTGCCGAGTGCCTCGGGCGTGCAGTCCCTGGCGGAATTGAAGGGCAAGACCATTTCCGTGCCGTTCGCCTCCACGGCCCACGGCATGTTGCTGCGGGCGGTGGCGGCCCAGGGCTGGGACCCGCTCAAAGACGTGAACATCATCGCCCAGCCACCGGAAGTCGCCGGTTCGGCGTTGCAGGCCGGGAAAATCGATGCACACGCCGACTTCGTGCCGTTCGCCGAACTGTTCCCGAGCCGTGGTTTCGCGCGCAAGATTTACGATGGTTCCCAGGCCGGTGCACCGACCTTCCATGGCGCGCTGGTGGATCAGAGCTATGCGAAAAAGTACCCGGAAATTGTCGTCGCTTACCTGCGCGCCAGTATCGAAGCCAACCAGTTGCTGGCGGCTGAGCCGGAGAAGTACAGCGAGCTGATCGCCAAGGTCACGGGTGTCGATGCCGAGGTCAATTACCTGTTCCATGGTCCTCTGGGCGTGCAGACCCGCGACCTGAGCTGGAAACCGGAATACCGTCAGGCCGTCGGCACGGCCATCGATACGCTCAAGCTGTTGAAGAAGGCTGATCGCGGTCTCGACCTCAACACCTTCATCGACGACCAGTACATCCGCGCCGCCTTCAAGGCCTCGAACCTGGACTACACCGCGCAACTGGCCAACTACGCACAGACGCCGCTCACAGCGGTGGATGCGGTCAGCGGTAAAGCCATCACCGACGTCAGCCATGTGGCCGAAATCTGGGTGCGCGGCGAGCCGAAAGTTCGTCGGTACGCCTCGGCGGAATCGGCGTTCAGCGCGTTGGCCAGCCTGAAACAGGAAGGCAAAAACATCCGCGCGGTGTATGCCCAGGCGTCCGACAGCGGGATCAAGTTGCTGGCCGATCAAGCGTGGTTTGCCAGCGATGCGCAAGGCCGCCTCAGCGCGTTCCTGCTCAAAGGCCAGGCCCAGCAGTTCGCCACGGCCCAGGGCGGAAAAGTCTTCGACTTCACCGACGCCACCACCCAGGCCGTCGCAACTCGTTAACCCCTAGAACACCGCAATTCCCTGTGGGAGCGAGCTTGCCCGCGATGAGGCCAGACCAGTCGACATTGATGTCGCTGACACACCGCTATCGCGGGCAAGCCCGCTCCCACAGGGATGGGGGGCAAATGCAAATATCACGTTCACCAAGATCAACTGTAGGAGCTGGCTTGCCAGCGAAGACGTTTGACTAGCCAGCATCAATGTTGAATGTCAAACCGCCATCGCCAGCAAGCCGGCTCCTACGGGATTGGGTTGAGAGGATTTATTGTGTACGGATCATATTTACGCTGGCTCCCAAGAACGGCTTCGCTGCTGTTCTGCCTCCTGTTCTGGCAACTCGCCGCCAGCCACCACTGGAACCTCGGCCTGGTCACCTTCGCCAACGTCCCGACGCCACTGGCGGTCATTGAAGCAGCTCTGGGCCTCGGCGACTCCGGCAAGCTCGCCCAGCACCTGAGCAGCAGCCTCAGCCGGGTCTTCGCCGGTTACCTCGCGGCGCTGGTGGTCGGCATCGCGTTGGGCCTGGCGATCGGCCGCTCGAAATGGGCCGAAGATTTATTGCTGCCACCTCTGGAGGTCCTGCGCCCGATCCCCGCAGTGGCCTGGATTCCCTTGGCCATCCTGATGTTCCCCTCGTCAGAACTGTCGATGGTCTTCATCACTTTCACCGGCGCGCTGTTCCCGATCCTGCTCAACACCGTGCACGGCGTCGAAGGCGTCGACCCACGGCTGATCGCCTCGGCGAAAAGTCTCGGGGCAGGGCGCCGGGCGATTTTGCTGGAAGTGATTTTCCCGGGCGCCGCGCCGAGCATCATCACCGGCCTGGCCATCGGCATGGGCACTTCATGGTTCTGCCTGGTGACCGCCGAAATGATCTCCGGCCAGTACGGCATCGGCTATTACACCTGGGAGTCCTACACCATCCAGAACTACGCCGACATCGTGGTCGGCATGTTGCTGATCGGCGTCCTCGGGATGGGCAGCAGCCTGCTGATCAAACGCCTCGGCGGGCTGTTCACGCCTTGGCATCGACCACGAGGAAAAGCCTGATGAGCGTGATGCAAACCCCTGAAGGGCGGATCGACATCCGCCAATTGTCCATCGTCCTCGGTGAAGGTCCGCAGGCGTTCGAGGCCGTCCAGGGGCTCGACTGCCAGATCGAGCCGGGGCAATTCGTGTGCATTCTCGGGCCGTCCGGTTGCGGCAAGTCGACCTTGCTCGGCGCGCTGGCCGGCCACCTGCAAGCCAGCACCGGCAGCCTGAACGTCGATGGCACGCAGGTTTCCGGTCCATCACCCCAACGCGGCATGGTGTTCCAGCAGCACACGCTGTTCCCCTGGCGCACGGTGCGCGACAACGTCGCGTTCGGCCTGAAGATGCGTGGCATCGGCAAAACCGAACGGCACCAGGCCGCCGACGAAATCCTCGCCCTGGTGGGCCTCGATGGCTTTGCCGATCGCTGGCCCGATCAGCTATCCGGCGGCATGCAGCAACGGGTGGAAATCGCCCGGGTGCTGATCAACCGTCCGCGCCTGTTGCTGATGGACGAACCCTTCGGTGCCCTCGATGCCCTGACTCGCTTGAACATGCAGGAACTGCTGCTGGACATCTGGACGCGGATTCGCACCACCGTGGTGTTCGTCACCCATGACATCGACGAGGCGCTGTTCCTCGCCGACCGGCTGCTGGTCATGAGCACACGCCCCGGCCGGATCATCGAAGACCTGCGCCTCGACTTCCCCCGGCCACGCACCACCGAACTGGTTACTAGCCATGAGTTCTCCCGCTTGAAGCGTCACTGCCTCGAGCTGCTGCGTCACGAAGACGGTCGGCAATTACCCCGCCTGAACCCTCTCGGACTTCCCCCTGAAAACAAACTGCCGCGATTTGCCCTATGACCTCTCTATTCGATGTAACCGATAACGACGACATTCTTGCCCTGCAACCGCGCCTGACCGATGAAGACCCCGGCGTGCGCCGCATCGCGCTGATCGAACTGGCCGACCTCGAAGAGCCGGACGGCCTGCTTTGGCTGGTCGACCGACTGGCCCGGGACCCGACCGAAGAAGTGCGTGCCGAAGCCGCGCGCCTGCTGGAAGCCTGGGAGGATGAACCGGTGGTGGCGGCGCTGTGCCAGGCGCTGACCGATCCGTCATTGGCCGTGCAAACCGCCGCCGCGCAGAGCCTGAGCCTGCTCAAGAGTGAAGCGGCGGGCCGGGTGATTCTGCCGTGGACCGGGCATGCCGACATCAACGTGCGCATCGCTGCGTTCCGGGCCTTGCGCGAACTGCGTTTTCCCGATGCTGCCGAGGTGGCCATCGTGGCGTTGACCGATGCAGACGCCGGTGTTCGCCGCGAGGCGGTCGGCGTACTCGGCTGGCTCAAGCAACTGGATGCCTTGCCGGCCTTGGCGCGGTTGGCCAGTGACGACCCGGACACCGAAGTTCGCCGCGCCGCCACCGGCGCTCTCGGTCTGGCGTCTGACGATCAAGTGCTGCCGGCATTGCGCCAGGCGTTGCAGGACCACGCCTGGCAAGTGCGCGAAGAAGCCGCGACGACGCTGGGCAAGGTCGGTCACCGCGACGCAGGCCCGGCCCTGGTCGAAGCCTTGAGCGACGATTACTGGCAAGTGCGCCTGCGCGCCACCCGCAGCCTCGGCCGCTTGCGTTACGTGCCGGCCCTCGACGCGCTGATCGAGACCCTCGGCCACCGCATCAGCAATTTGCGCAAGGAAGCGGCCCTGGCCCTCGGCGAATTGAACGACAAAGGGGCCATCGCGCCGTTGCAGGCCGCGCAGGATGACGGCGACCCGGAAGTGCGCAAAGCCGTGCGCATCGCCTTGAGCCAACTGCAATGAACCCGCTGGCGATCGGCAATTCCCAGAGCAAACAGCAACTGCGGCTGAACTGGCCGGACGGCCGCGAACAGTTGCTTGATCACGCTGAATTACGCCGCCAATGCCCATGTTCCCAATGCCGGGCGTTTCGCCTGCAAGGGCGGGTGCCGAAGGTTGACGCCCGCGTGCGCGTGATCGAACTCAATCAGCAGGGCTACGGCCTGCAACTGATCTTCAGCGACGGCCACGAACGCGGCATCTACCCCTGGCCTTACCTTGCACAACTCACCCCCCAAAACAGCTGACTCCCAACACGACTGACCTCCCCTGTAGGAGCTGTCGAGAGAAACGAGGCTGCGATCTTTTGATCTTCAGCAAATTCAAAGCCGCCCAAGGATCAAGATCAAAAGATCGCAGCCTCGTTTCTCTCGACAGCTCCTACAAGTTCTTGCCAGGAAAGGGTCAAAAGAGTACAAATGTACTCCATGACGACTCTCACTCCCCGCCGTACCGCCATCCTGACCTTTATCCGCGATCGCATCGCCGAGCACGGTCAGTCTCCGAGCCTTGCTGAAATCAGCGAGGCGTTCGGTTTCGCCTCCCGCAGCGTGGCGCGCAAGCATGTGCTGGCGCTGACCGACGCCGGTTTCATCGAGGTCAACCCGCATCAGGCCCGGGGCATTCGTTTGCTCGGGCAACCGGCGCGCCCCGAACTGTTGGACATTCCGGTGCTGGGTCGAGTGGCGGCCGGTGCGCCGATCGGGGCCGATGCCGAGGTCCACAGCCGCTTGATGCTCGATCCGGCGATCTTCTCGCGGGTGCCGGACTACATGCTGCGGGTCCAGGGCGACTCGATGATCGAAGACGGCATTCTCGACGGCGACCTGGTGGGTGTGCACCGCAACCCCGAGGCGGTCAACGGCCAGATCGTCGTGGCGCGCCTCGACGGGGAAGTCACCATCAAGCGCTTCGAACGGGTCGGCAACGCTGTGCGCCTGTTGCCACGTAACCCGGCCTACAAGCCGATCATCGTTCGCGCCGATCAGGACCTGGCGATCGAAGGGGTGTTCTGCGGCCTGGTGAGGCAAGGGTGATGGGCGCCGTCGTTGCGCTGGATACGCTGTTCAATGGCGGCCAGGTCTGGAAGGGCCGGCCTGCGCCACCGGCTGTCAGCCCGCAACCCACCGGGCATGCCGCGCTGGATGCGGCGTTGCCGACCGGTGGCTGGCCGGAAGCGGCGCTGACCGAAATCCTCCTGGCCGGGCAGGGCGTGGGCGAGTTGCAACTGGTGTGGCCGGCGCTGGCGCGGTTGTCGGCGGCGGGCGAGCGCATCGTGCTGGTGGCGCCGCCTTACGTGCCGTATCCCCAGGCGTGGCAGAACGCCGGGGTTGATCTGCGCCAGTTGTCGATCATCCAGGCCAGCGAGCGCGATGCGCTGTGGGCGGCGGAACAATGCCTGCGTTCGGGCAGTTGCGGCGCGGTGTTGTGCTGGCCGCATAAGGCCGATGACCGTGCGTTGCGGCGCTTGCAGGTGGCGGCGGAAACAGGCTCGACCCTGGCGTTTGCCTACCGCTCGATCAATGAGGCGATCAACCCTTCGCCCGCGGCGTTGCGCATTGCCATCGATGCCAAACCTGCGCAATTGCGCGTGCTCAAGTGCCGGGGCGGGTTGGCGCGTTCGGCACCGATTGCCTTTGCCATGGGGCATTGAGGTTGCCATGCGCTGGGTCTGCATTCTCTTCCCGCAATTGGCGCTGGACGCGGTACTGCGTCAGCGCTGCGACCCCGATACGCCGCTGGCGCTGCTGACCGGCCCGGCCCAGCGTCGGGTGTTGCAGGCGGTCAATGCGTCGGCGCGGGCGCTGGGCTTGCGGCCCGGCCAGTCGATGACCGCCGCCCAGGCCCTGAGCAAAAGCTTTGTCACGGCCGAATACGACGCTGCCGAGATCGAGCACTGGCAGCAGTTCCTGGCCGCCTGGGCCTATCGGTTCAGTGCTCAGGTCAGCGTCCATTACCCGCGTGCGGTGGTGTTTGAAATCGAATCCAGCCTGGGCTTGTTCGGCGCCTGGCCACAGTTCGAAGCGCGGTTGCGGGCGGAGCTTGGCGAACTGGGGTTTCGCCATCGGATCGTTGCCGCGCCCAACCCGGTGGCGGCGCGGGTACTGGCCAATGCCTATGACGGCCTGGTGGTGCCCGACGATCAAGCCTTGCAGCATCACCTCGGGCAGTTGCCCATCGACCGGATCGGGCTGGAGGCCAGCGTGGCCACGGCGTTGTCGCGAATGGGCTTGCGCACCTTGAGTCAGGTGCAGGCGCTGCCCCGGCATAGCCTCGCGCGGCGGTTCGAAGCGCACGTGCTCAAGCACCTCGACACCCTGCTCGGTACGCGGCGGCTGGCGCTGGCGTTCTACCTGCCGCCGGACCGCTTCGATGTGCGCATCGAACTCAACTTCGATGTGCAGTCCCATCAGGCGCTGCTGTTTCCGTTGCGCCGGCTGACCGGCGATCTGTCGGCCTTTCTCTGCGGTCGCGACAGCGGCGTGCAGCGCTTTGACCTGCACCTGGAACACGCCGGGTTGCCGGATTCTGTAATCAAGGTCGGGCTGCTCAGCGCCGAGCGTGATCCGGCGATGCTCTTCGAACTGGCGCGGGGGCGGCTGGAACAGGTCCAGGTCGCGGCCCCGGTGCGCGGTTTTCGCCTGCGCGCCGAAGACCTGCCAGCCTTCGTTCCCCAGTATCAGGAGCTGTTCGACGACCGCCCGCAGCAGTCCTTGCCCTGGGAGCAACTGCGCGAACGCCTGCGCGCACGGCTGGGGGATGACGCGGTGCATGGCTTGCGGTTCCAGGCCGATCACCGCCCCGAGTGCGCGTGGCAGGCCAGCGCCGACCATCAGGCATGTAGCGGGCTGGCGGGCGTGCAACGGCCGGGCTGGCTGCTGACTGAACCGTTGGCGGTACACGAAGGTTCGACGCGCATCCTCATGGGACCGGAGCGCATCGAGTCCGGCTGGGGGGACGGCGCCGACGTGCGCCGCGATTACTACCTGATTGAAACCCGTTCCGGCCAGCAGGGCTGGGCCTATCGTGCGGTGGGCGAGGACGGCCCGTTGTGGCTGCAAGGCTGGTTCGCATGAGCGTCGAATACGCCGAACTGCACTGCCTGTCGAACTTCAGTTTCCAGCGCGGTGCTTCCAGTGCGCTCGAACTTTTTCAGCGGGCGAAAAAGCAGGGCTATCAAGCCCTGGCGATCACCGACGAATGCACCTTGGCCGGCATTGTTCGCGCCTGGCAAGCGGCCAAATCCGTGGAGCTGCCGCTGATCATCGGCAGCGAAATACGCATCGAGAACGGCCCGAAACTGGTGCTGCTGGTGGAAAACCTCGAGGGCTACCAAAACCTCTGCCGACTGGTTACCCGAGCCCGCCGCCGAACGCAGAAAGGCCAGTACCAAGTGCTCCGGGAAGATTTCAACGAAGCGTTGCCGGGGCTGTTGGCGTTGTGGGTGCCGGACGCTGTCGATGCCTTCGAACAGGGCCACTGGCTGAAACAGGTCTTCGCCGAACGCCTGTGGCTGGCGGTCCAGTTGCACCGTGGCCAGGACGATACCCGGCGACTGGCCGCGCTGCTGACCCTGGCGGGCGAACTGCGAATCCCGGCGGTGGCCAGCGGCGATGTGCACATGCACGCCCGTGGTCGGCGCGCCTTGCAGGACACCATGACCGCGATCCGTCATCACCTGCCGGTGGCCGATGCCGGGTTGCGCCTGCACCCCAATGGCGAACGGCATTTGCGCAGCCTCGACATGGTGTCCGGTCTTTATCCCAAGGCCTTGCTCGACGAGACGCTGACCATTGCCCGGCGCTGTACGTTCGACCTCGGCCAGTTGCGTTATCAATACCCGCGCGAGCTGGTGCCGGCCGGTCACACGGCCACCTCATGGCTGCGTGTGCTGACTGCAAAGGGTATCAAGTGGCGCTGGCCAAAAGGTCCGCAAGGCAAGGTGCTGGTGCAGATCGACAAGGAACTGGAGCTGATCGCCGAACTGGGCTACGAAAGCTACTTCCTGACGGTCCACGACATTGTGCGATTCGCCCGTGATCAGCACATTCTCTGTCAGGGGCGCGGTTCGGCGGCCAACTCGGCGGTGTGCTTTGCCCTGGGCATCACGGAGATCGATCCGGATCTCACTACGCTGTTGTTTGAGCGCTTTCTCTCCAAAGAACGTAATGAACCGCCGGACATCGACGTCGATTTCGAACACGAGCGGCGTGAAGAAGTCTTGCAGTATGTGTTCCAGCGTTACGGGCGGACCCGCGCCGCGCTGACAGCGGTGGTCAGCACTTATCACGCGGCTGGCGCGGTGCGCGACGTGGCCAAGGCCTTGGGTTTGCCGCCGGATCAGATCAATGCCCTGGCCGATTGCTGCGGCCACTGGAGTGATGCAACACCGCCCGTGGAGCGCCTGCTTGAAGGCGGTTTTGATCCCGAGAGTCCGGTGCTGCGCCGGGTGCTGAGCCTGACCGGGCAGCTGATCGGTTTTCCTCGTCACCTGTCCCAGCACCCTGGCGGCTTCGTGATTTCCGAGCAGCCCCTGGACAGTCTGGTGCCGGTGGAAAACGCCGCCATGGCCGAGCGCACCATCATCCAGTGGGACAAGGACGATCTGGACGCGGTGGGGCTGCTCAAGGTGGATATTCTGGCGTTGGGCATGCTCAGCGCCATCCGCCGCTGTTTCGACCTGCTGCGTCGACACCGCGACCTCGACCTGAGCCTGGCGACGATCCCGTCCGAAGACTCGCACACCTACGACATGATTGGCCGTGCAGATACCATCGGCGTGTTTCAGATCGAGTCCCGGGCGCAGATGTCGATGCTGCCGAGGCTCAAGCCGCGGACCTTCTATGACCTGGTGATCGAGGTGGCGATCGTCCGTCCGGGACCGATTCAGGGCGGCATGGTGCATCCGTACCTGCGGCGGCGAAACAAGGAAGAACCCGAGGTCTATCCGTCTCCGGCACTGGAAGCCGTGCTCAAGCGCACCCTGGGCGTGCCGCTGTTTCAGGAACAGGTGATGCAGATCGCCATCGTCGCCGCCGACTACAGCCCCGGCGAGGCCGATCAGTTGCGCCGCTCCATGGCCGCGTGGAAACGCCACGGCGGGCTCGAACCGCACAAGGATCGCCTGGCTGCCGGGATGAAGAAAAACGGCTACACGGCCGAGTTCGCCGCGCAGATATTCGAGCAGATCAAAGGCTTCGGCAGTTACGGTTTTCCCGAGTCCCACGCCGCCAGTTTCGCCTTGCTGACCTACGCCAGTTGCTGGCTCAAATGCCACGAACCGGCGGCGTTCGCCTGTGCGCTGATCAACAGTTGGCCCATGGGTTTCTACAGCCCGGACCAGATTCTGCAGGACGCGCGTCGCCATCACTTGCAGATTCGCCCGGTAGACGTGCGCGCCAGCGACTGGGATTGCAGTCTCGAACCGATCACCGGCGCGCAACCGGCGATTCGCATGGGGTTGCGGATGATCAAGGGCTTTCGCGAGGACGATGCCCGGCGCATTGAGGCGGCACGGGCGAAGGGGACGTTTGTCGACGTAGCCGACCTCGGCGAGCGGGCGCGGCTTGATGCCCGTGCTCAGGAGCAACTGGCCGATGCCGGGGCGTTGCGCGGGCTGGCCGGTCACCGTCATCGGGCGCGCTGGGAAGTGGCGGGGGTGCAGAAGCAGCTGGGGTTGTTCGCGGGGTTGCCGAGTCAGGAGGAGGGCGCGGTGGCATTACCCAAACCCACCGTGGGCGAGGACCTGCTGGCCGATTACAACAGCGTCGGCACCACCCTCGGTCCGCATCCGCTGGCCTTGCTGCGGGGTGAATTGAAAGCCCGGCGTTGTCGCAGTTCGAAGGAAC
This sequence comes from Pseudomonas sp. RIT-PI-q, assembly GCF_001297125.1. GTDB lineage: Bacteria > Pseudomonadota > Gammaproteobacteria > Pseudomonadales > Pseudomonadaceae > Aquipseudomonas. The sequence continues at coordinate 140,788 of NZ_LHPC01000040.1, read as the reverse complement.
TGCTCGACGTCGAGCATGGCCGTCCCGTCAGCGTCGCCGGGCTGGTGACCGGCCGACAACGCCCGGGCACCGCCAGTGGCGTGACCTTCGTCACCCTGGAAGACGAGTTCGGCAACGTCAACGTCATCGTCTGGCGCGACCTGGCCGACCGGCAGCGCCAGGTCCTGGTCGGCTCGCAATTGCTCAAGGTCGACGGGCGCTGGGAAAAGGAAGGCGAGGTGCGACACCTGATCGCCGGCCGCTTGAGTGACCTGAGCCCGTTGCTCGACGGCATCAGCGTGCGCAGCCGGGATTTCCGCTGACCTCGACCTGATTGCGGTTGATCACGGAATCCGGGGTCACCCAATAACCCTGTAGGAGCGGGCTTGCCCGCGAAGGCGGCATCATGGCCACTACCGCTTCGCCAGCAAGCCGGCTCCTACAGGTTTGATGTCATTCAGAAAACTAACGCCATATCCACAACCCCCTGTAGGAGCTGGCTTGCCAGCGAAGGCGGCATCACGGCCACTACCGCTTCGCCAGCAAGCCGGCTCCTACAGGTTTGATGTCATCCAGAAAACTAACGCCATATCCACAACCCCCTGTAGGAGCTGGCTTGCCCGCGAAGGCGGAGTATCAGTCCAAGCAGATGCTGGATGTGCCGGCCTCTTCGCGGGCGAGCCCGCTCCCACAGGATTTGTGCAACGCTGATTACTTGGTTATAGGCCAAAACCGCTCCCCGCCCCCCGGCGCATCGGTCCACGCCTGCAACGACCGTGTCGGCAAATCAAAATAATCCCGCGTGCGCGCGTACCCATGCCCGCCCATCCGCCCGATCGCATCGAGCCCCAGTTGATCGATGTACAGGGTTTTCGGGTCGATCAGTTCATCCCGCACATGCGCCATCAGCACTTCGCCAAAGATAATCTCCCGCGACTGCCCGATGGACAGCGCCATCATTCGCCGGCATTCCAGGGCCACCGGTGCTTCGCCGATGCGCGGGCATTTGACCGTGGTGCCGGGAATGGCGGTGAGGCCGGCGGCGGTCAGTTCGTCGAAGCCGGGGGCGAAGGGCACGGCGCAGACGTTCATCGCTTCCACGAGCGCATCGCTGACGATGTTCACGGTGAATTCCTGATTGAGCTGGATGTTGCGGGTGGTGTCCTTGGGGCTCTGGTCGCCGTAGTTCTCCACGCCCAGCGCGAGGATCGGCGGATCAGCCGACAGCGCATTGAAAAAACTGAATGGCGCCGCATTGATGCGGCCTTCGCCGTCGATGGTGGTGACCAGCGCAATCGGCCGTGGCACCACGCTGCCGATCAGAATCTTGTACTTGTCCCGTGGGCTCAGTTGACTGAAGTCGAAGCTTTGCATGGGCAGGCATCTCTAGAGAAGTGGGTCAATCGCGCTCAGCGGCGCGTGTGCGCTGTAGTCGTCGGCGAACGGGATGGCCGGTTTGAACAGGTCTTTCCAGTCCGGTTGACCGAAGGCCCGGTCGCTGTGGCTGCGCATCAGTTTTTCGAATTGCTGTTGGGCCTGGCGTTGCAAATCGGGGTAATCGACGCCTTGAACCTGACCGTCCTGCATCACGCAGCGGCCATCGATGTAGCTGGCGATGCAATCGTCGCCGCGCCCGGCCAGCACCAGGTTTTTCAGTGGATCGAACAAGGGCCCCAGGTGCAGGCCACGCAGGCTGAACACCGTGATGTCGGCCTTGGCCCCCGGCGCCAAACGGCCGATGTCGTCGCGCCCGAGGGCCTTGGCGCCGCCGAGGGTGGCGGCGTTGTAAAAGTCCAGCGTACTGGTCAAAGAACTGCCGCCCTCCATCAGGCGAGCGATGTTCAGGCCCTGACGCATGTTCTCCAGCAAGTCCGCCGGCCAGGTGTCGGTGCCCAGGGCGAAGTTGATGCCCTTGGCGCGGTAACGCCCGAACGAATTCAATGCCTCGCCATCCCGGGCAAACACCACCGGGCAATGCACCAGACTGGCGCCGCCATCCACCACGCGTTGCAGGTCGTCATCGCCGTGGGTATAGAGGCCGTGGGGCAGCAGACTGCGCGGGGTCAGCAGGTCCAATTCCTCCAACCAGCCCAGCGGCGAACACCCGCGAAGTTGTTCAACCATCGCCACTTCACCCAGCCCCTGGCAGCAATGCAAACGCATCGGCGCGTTGAGCTCGCGACTCAGCGCGGCGGTGCGTTGCAGCAGCGCCGGGGTGCAGGTCTGGATGCGGTCGGGCAGCAGCGCGCCGCGAATCAGCCCGCCCTGTGAACCGTCGAAATCCTGGAAAAACCGTTCCGCCGCATCGAGCCCGGCCAATCCCCGCGCTTCATTCCAGTGATGCCCGAGGCTGCCATCGGCGCGCCAGTAACTCATGCCGCTCATGTAGCAGGGGCCGAGGTAAGTGCGCAGTCCCAACTCGCCCGCCACACCGGCCACCGCCGCAAATTCGTCGTAAGTTTCGGCCCACTCGCGGTAGTACATCGAGGTGATCGGCATGGTTGTGGTGATGCCATTGCGGATCAGCTGCGTGAAGGCGTAGCGGTATTTGAAAACCTCCTCTTGCGCGGTGTAACTCTCCCGTGGACCGGCTGCCAGATAGTCCTCCGACCACATCCGGCCCATGTTGCGCTCGTCGCCGTTGTCCAGCGTCAGCACCGTGGAATCAAGATCGCCGAGCGCATCCAGATCGATGAAACCCGGCCCGATCAGCGCATTGCCATAATCGACCCACTGATCCACCGGCCCCGGAAAACCACGCCCGACAAACACAATGCGCGAGCCTTCGAACACCACTTCGCCGTCACGCCACAGCACATGTTGCGTGCCGTCGAAGCCGACCACGCAGCTGCTTTTCAGGCCGATGCGCTTCACAAACGGCTTTCCAACAGTCGGCCATCGGCGGCGATCAACTCACCAGCGCGATACACCTGTCGCACCGGCCGCGAGACGATGGCCTCACCCAAGGTTTGCACCGGCATCAACAGGAAATCCGCTGGCCGGCCGATCTCCAGACCATAACCCTCACAACCCAACGCCCGGGCACCATTGACCGTCGCCGCCTCAAACGCCGCCGCCAGTTCGTCGTCCTTGTTCAAGTCAAACCGGAACGCCAGCAGCATGGCCCGTTCGAGCATGTCGCCGTTGCCCATGGGCGACCAGGCATCGCGAATGCCGTCGGAACCGAGGCAGACATTGACCCCGGCTTCGCGTAGGGCGAGGAACGGCGGCACCGCGCAATCGGCCGGCGCTGAACTCATCAGCGAAATACCCAGCGTCGCCAGACGTTCGGCCACCGGTTTGACCTGGCTCCACGGCAGCATGCCCAGGCAATACGCATGGCTGATCATCACCCGACCGTGACGCCCGAAACGCTCGGTGTAGTCGGCAATCAGCGCGATCTGCCACAGGCCCAATTCACCCTTGTCGTGCAGGTGAATGTCCACGCCACGGTCGAATTCGCTGGCCAGTTTGAACACCACATCGAGCTGCGCGATGGGGTCGTTGTCGATGCCGCACGGGTCGAGTCCGCCAACGTTTTCCACGCCCAGGCCCATGGCTTCGCGCATCAGTTCGGCGGTGCCGGGGCGGCTGATCAGGCCGGTTTGCGGGAACACCACCAGTTGCAGGTCGATCAAGTCGCGGTAGTTTTCGCGCAGCTGCTGCATGGCTTCGACATGGCGCAGGCCGAAGTCCGGGTCGATGTCGACGTGACAGCGCAGGGTCAGAGAGCCACGGGCGATGCAGTTTTCCAGCAGGGTGCCGGCGCGCTGGGCGATCGGCGTTTCGACTTCACGCAGCACGCGACGCTCGTTGGCGATGTAATCCTTGAGCGTCGGGCCCGCGCTGTTAGGGCGCCAGGGTTGGCCCCAGAGGGTTTTGTCGAGGTGGACGTGGCTTTCCACCAGGGCTGGGGTGAGGAGCTGGTTTTGGCCGTCGATGTCGGTGGCGGCCAGTGCGGCGCTTGATGCGGCGCGGCGTTGTTTGAACAGGCCGTTTTCGATTAAAAGGTCTTCGGCGGCGGAACCGTAGGGCCGCACGTTGCGCAGCCAGTGGGGTTGAATCATTGCGTACCTCAAGTTCTGTGTTGGGTGGGAGGGCCTCATCGCGGGCAAGCCCGCTCCCACAGGATTTGTGTCGATCATGGAATTTGTGAACAACCCATAACCCTGTGGGAGCCGGGCTTGCCCGCGATGGCTGCGCCTCGGTCTCAAGCCAGGCAATCAGCCCTTGAGCTTCGCCCAGATCCGGTCCTGCAGTTCCCGCGCCTTGTTGCTGCATTCTTTTTCCGGGCGCAGGCGCGAGGCGAATTCGTCGGGCATGTTGATCGCATCCATCACCCGCCATTTGGCGTCGATCAACGTGTCGCTCTGGATGCCGTTGGCGTAGGCGATGGCGTTGGACACGGCGGCGGCGTTTTCCGGCTTCATCATCCAGTCGATGAAAATCTTCGCGTTACCGGGGTGCGGTGCACTTTTCGGTACGGCAAAGTTGTCCTGGAACATCGCCAGGCCTTCCTTCGGGTACACGTATTTGATCGTGCTCTTCTGCAACGTGGCCCGCGCGGTGGAGCCGTTCCAGTTCTGCATCATGATCACTTCACCGGAGGCCATGCGGTCGACGGTGTTGTCCGAGCTGTACATCTTCAGGAACGGCTTCTGTTTTTGCAGCAGCTCCAGAATGCGCTTGGCGTCCTGCGGGTTTTCGCTGCATTCGTCGACGTTCAGGTAATGGCTGGCCGCGTTGATTACGCTGCTGGAGGTGTCGAGGGCGGCGAGTTGGCCTTGCAGTTCCTTGCGCGGTTCGAAGAACTCTTTCCATGAGTCGTCGAGCTTGCCGCCCGGCACTCGCGCGCTGTCATAGGAAAACCCGGTGCTGCCCCACAGGTAGGGCGCCGAGAACTTGCGGCCAGGGTCGAAGCTCGGGTCGCGGAACGCCGGTTTGACGTACTGGAAGTTCGGCAGGGTCGAGGCGTCGATTTGCAGCAGCAAATTCTGGTTGATCAAGGTGCGCATGATCGACTGCGACGGCACGATCACGTCATACGCGGCGCCACCGGCCTGCAATTTGGCCAGCAGGGTTTCGTTGCTGTCGTAGCCGTCCATGGTGACCTTGATCCCGGTCTCCTTTTCGAACTTGGCCAGCAAGTCGACCGGGTAGTAATCGGTCCAGTTGTAGAAAAACAGTTCCTTGGGCTCGGCGGCCTGTGCGGTTAAAACGGTGAAGCAACTGAGGGCCAGACCGGCGACGCCGTAACACATGCTTTTCAATTTCATAGAAGAACACTCCAGGCTCATTGTTGTTTGCCGCGCTGTCCCAGCCAGAAGGCCAGCACCACCAGCACGATGGAAATCACCAGCATCAGGGTCGAGATCGCGTTGATCTCCGGCGTCACGCCGGCCTTGATCGCCGAGAAGATGTACACCGGCAACGTCGTCGAGCCGGGGCCGGCAACGAAGAAGGTCATGATGAAATCGTCGAGGCTGACCACGAACGCCAGCACCGACCCGGACAACACCGCCGGCCACAACAGCGGCAACGTCACCCGGCGGAACACCTGCCACGGATTTGCGTACAGATCGTTGGCCGCCTCCAGCAGGCTCTTGTCCAGATCATTGAGCCGCGCACGGATCGGCAAGTAAGCGAAGGGAATGCAGAAGCCGATGTGCGCGACGATCACCGTCAGCAAACCGAGCTTGATCCCCAGCGCCATGAACAGCAGCAGGGTGGCCACGGCGGTGACGATCTCCGGCAGGATCAGCGGCAGGTTGATCCCGCCCTCGACCATCTTCTGTCCGTAGAACGGCCGGTACGTTGCCAGCGCCGCGAGCAAGGCAATGGCCGTGGCGCAGACCGTGGCGATGCTGGCGACGATGATCGAATTCAGCGCCGCCGTCTGGATCGACGGGTTGGCCAGAATCCGTCCGTACCAGGCGAACGAGAACTCGGTCCACACCGTCGCCGAGCGGTTGGCGTTGAAGCTGTAGGCAATCAGCACGAAAATCGGCAGGTACAGATAGGCCAGGATCAGCAGGCTGACTTCCCGGGTCATCGGCAGTTTTTTCAGGTGCAGGGCGATCATGCGGTGGCTCCCCGGCGAAGTGTTTTGGCGGCGTTGCGGCTATAGAGCGCGTAAAGCACCAGGGACAGCAGCAGAATCCCCAGCAGCAGGAACGACAGCGAGCTGCCCAGCGGCCAGTTGCGCGCGGTGCCGAACTGTTGCTGGATCAGGTTGCCGATCATCAACGTCTTGCCGCCGCCGAGAATCGCCGGCGTGATGAACGCGCCGAGGCTCGGCACGAACACCAGCAGCGCACCGGCAATGACGCCCGGCATCGACAGCGGCAGGATGATCCGCCGCAACGCATGCCAGCGATTGGCGCCCAGGTCGTAGGCCGCTTCCACCAGACGCCAGTCGAGTTTTTCCAGGGTCGAATAAATCGGCAGAATCATGAACGGCAGGAAGCTGTAGACCAGCCCGACGCTGACCGCGAAGTCGTTGTAGAGGAGGGTGATGCCACCGGCCTGGGGGAACAGCGCGTTGAGGCTCTGGGCGACCCAACCGTGCTCGCGCAGGATGATCAGCCAGGCGTAGTTGCGGATCAGCAGGTTGGTCCAGAACGGGATGGTGATCAGCAACACCATGAGGTTGCGCCGCCGTGGCGTCAGGCTCGACATCCACAGCGCCACCGGAAAACCGAACAGGAAACACAACACCGTGGTGCCCCCGGCCTGGAACACCGAGCGCAACAGCGCCTGGGCGTAGACCCAGTTCAGCTCCAGTTCACCGTCGAAACCTTCCTGGAAAAACAGTTGCACGTAGCTTTGCAATTGCCAGTTGGCTTGCCAGTCGACGCCGCCATAGACGTTGCGCGGCAACAGGCTGATGTAGCCCATGATGCCCAGCGGAATGGCGATCAGGGCCAGCAGGGTCAGAACCACCGGGCTGAGCAACAGCGCGCGGTTGAGGGCGGGAGAAGTGCTGCTGACGCTCATCTCAGGCCTCCATCAACAGGCAGGCGTGGGGCGGCAAATTGACCGCAACGCGATCACCGACCACCCGGCCACGGTTCAGGCCTTCATTGTTTTCGCGCAGCATGACTTTGATGTCGTTGTTCAAGCGGCATTGATAGAGGGTGGCGGTGCCGACGTACAACACCGCTTCGATCACACCGCGCAGGTGATGCGGTTGCTCAAGGTCGACCAGTTGCGAACGCTCCGGACGGAACGCCAGCTGCACCTTGGCGCCGTCGAAGCCTTGGGCCGGGCAGGGGATTTCCACCGGCATGCCGCTCGGCACGAAGAGTTTTTCATTTTGCTGGCCGCGCTTGAGGTGGCCGGGGAGAAAGTTGATGTCGCCGATGAACTGCGCGACAAACTGATGCTTGGGCCGTTCGTAGATTTCGTTGGGCGTGCCGATCTGCAGAATCTTGCCGGCGGATATCACCGCGATGCGATCAGACAGGGTCAGCGCTTCTTCCTGATCGTGGGTGACGAAAATGAAGGTGATCCCGGCTTCCTTCTGCACGCGCTTGAGTTCGACCTGCATTTCCTTACGCAGCTTGAGGTCGAGTGCCGACAGCGGTTCATCCAGTAACAAGACTTTGGGTTTCGGCGCCAAGGCCCGTGCCAGCGCCACGCGCTGCTGTTGGCCGCCGGACAACTCGGCGGGTTTGCGCTGGGCCAGGTGTTGCATTTGCACCAGCGCGAGCATCTCATCCACACGCTGCGCAATCTGCTCGCGATCAAGACCCTGCATCTCGAGGCCGAAGGCGATATTCTGCGCGACACTCATGTGCGGAAACAGCGCGTAACTCTGGAACACCGTGTTGACCCGCCGCTTGAACGGCGGCAGGTCGTTGACCGCTTCGCCGGCGAGACGGATCTCGCCCTCGCTGACATGCTCGAAGCCGGCGATGGTGCGCAGTAAAGTGGTTTTGCCGCAGCCGGAGGGGCCGAGCAGGGTGAAGAATTCGTTGTCGGCAATGTCGACTGAAACGTTGTCGAGGGCTGGAGCCAGCCCCGGATCGTCGGAATACCGCTTGGAGACGTTACGCACTTCAATCGCTACTGGATGACCCATAATGGTGCATTCCTCTAATTATTGTATGCAATATCTGGATGCAATCTAGAAATAGCCGGATTAATCTGCTTGTGCAACCCCCTTTTTCAATGGCTGTTCATCCGCCAGGGGTTGGTTGCTTAGCGCGAAAGGAGTGTTCGAATGGCGGAAAAGAAACTGGAAACCACGGTCGATCGCGTCTACCAAGGGGTTTACGAGGCGATCAGCAAACACACGTTGCGTCCGGGGATGAAGCTCGGCGAGGCCTCGCTGGCCGAGCTTTTTAATGTCAGCCGAACGTCGGTTCGTGCCGCGCTCAAGCAATTGGAGGCCGACGGCCTGGTCACCACCGAGCCCAACAAAGGGGCGTCGGTGTCGCTGCCGAGTGACGAGGAGATCCGCTCGCTGTTCGAAACCCGGCGCCTGATCGAGATCGGCATCGTCAGTGAACTGTGTCGTCGCCGAGATACGGCGGTGACCCAGGACCTGCGCGATCACCTGTTGCTGGAAGATGAAGCAGCGAAGAGCGGCGACCATGAACGGCTGATTCATCTGCTCGGCGAGTTCCACATCAAACTCGCGCAAAGCCTGAACAACCCGGTGTTGCTGGACTGGTTCCGCAAACTGATCTCCCGCGCCTCGCTGTACGCCGCCGCGCTGGATGACGACAGCCACGAAGCCTGTCGCGACAACGAGCACCTGCGGCTGATCGAGTACATCGAAGCCGGCAATCAAAGCGCCGCGATCGAACTGACCTGCATGCATTTGAACGGCATCGAGAAAGCCATCCTCGACGTCGCCGCCACCCTCAAAACCGGCTACCACCCGCTCAAGCACCTGATCGAGGTGTAGGTATTGGTGTAGGAGCGAGCTTGCTCGCGAAGAACGTCAGAACACCGCGTTCCTCCAGGCCGCCCCGTTTTTCGTTAACGTCCATCGCGAGCAAGCTCGCTCCTACAGGGGAATACCGGAATCAGCTAACCTCTATGAAACCATTGACGACGGTGATGCTCGAAACAAACGGGCGCGCTCGTTGGTCATGCCGAGGCGATCCCTTAAGCCATGTCATTTACAGGGACACAGAGCCAGTCGATGCAGTTTCTAGACGATAGCCACGGGTGTGCCGGCTGGAACGGTGAAATGGCCGGGCGTATCCGTGCGTTCGACTGGAGCCAGACCGAATTGGGGCCCCTCGACACCTGGCCCGCAAGCCTGTGCAGCACTGTGCAATTGATGCTCGCGTCGCCACTGCCGATGGTGATGCTCTGGGGCCGGTCCGGTTACATGATTTACAACGACGCTTACTCGATCTTCGCCGGTGGCCGCCATCCGTATCTGCTGGGCGCCCCGGTGGAGATGGGTTGGCCGGAAGTCGCCGAATTCAATCGACATGTAGTCGATACCTGCCTGGCCGGCGGCACCTTGTCCTATCGCAATAAAGTCCTGGAGTTGCTGCGCGATGGCGTCCCCGAAGACGTCTGGCTGGACCTCTATTACAGCCCTGTGGCGAATGATGACGGGAAGCCGGCCGGGGTCATGGCGATGGTGGTCGAGACCACTGAACATGTGATTTCCGAACGCCGCCGCCAGGCAGCCGAAGACGCCTATCGCGCCGACAATGAGCGAGTCCGCCTGGCACTCAACGCCGGTGCCTTGCTCGGCTCGTTCGTCTGGGACATCAAGGGCAATGTGCTCTCCGGCGACGAACGCTTCGCCCGGACCTTTTCCTATCCGCCCGAACAAAACCTGGCCGACCTGCCGACGGACATCGCCGAAGCACAGATCCATCCCGACGACCGCAGTTGGGTTCAAGAGCAGGTCAATCAATCAGTGGAAACCGGCGATCCGTTCAACGCCGAGTACCGGGTCCTGCGCCCTGATGGCAGTTATCTGTGGGTGCAGGCGAGCGGCTGCTGCGAGTTCAACGAACAGGGCGAACCATTCCGTTTCCCCGGCGTATTGATCGACATCCACGAACGCAAGACCGCCGAAGAATCCTTGCTCAAGTTCACCCGTAACCTGGAGCAGCGCGTTGCCGACGAAGTCGAAGCGCGGCTGGCGGCGGAAGAGCAACTGCGTCAATCACAGAAACTCGAAGCCATCGGCGGCCTCACCGGTGGCGTCGCCCATGACTTCAATAACCTGTTGCAGGTGATTGCCGGCAACCTGCACTTGCTGGCACGGCATGAGCCGGACAACGCTAATGTGCAACGCCGTGTCAGTGCCTCGATTGCCGCCGTCGAGCGTGGCGCGAAGCTTTCTTCACAATTACTCGCGTTCGCCCGCCGCCAGCCGCTCTCGCCCGCGGTGTGCGATCCACGGCAGATCTTCGACGGTCTGGGGGAATTGCTGCAACGGGCGCTGGGGGAAACCATCCAGATCAACGTCAGTGCGCCGGATGATTCCTGGCGCCTCTACGTGGACCGCAATCAACTGGAAAACGCCATCCTCAACCTCGCGATCAATGCCCGCGACGCTATGCAAGGTGAGGGGACCATTGGCCTCAGTGCCGAGAACATTGTCCTGGATCGCAAGTTTTGTGCAGGCAAGGGCATTACGGCGGGCGACTATATCCGCGTGTCGGTGACCGACACGGGTGTCGGTATGTCGCCGCAGGTGCTGGCTCAGGCGTTCGAACCGTTCTTCACCACCAAGGCCGACGGCCAGGGCACGGGGCTGGGCTTGAGCATGGTGTTCGGTTTCGTCAAGCAAAGCGGGGGGCATATCGAGATGTCCAGCGTGGTCGGGGAAGGCACGCGAGTGCAGCTGTATTTCCCCCGGAGCCTGCGAGCGATGCCGAGCGAAACGCCGAATCCGGATGCGCAGCAGCGGGGCGGACACGAAACCATTCTGGTGGTCGAGGACAACGAGGCGGTGCGGGTTTCGGCGGTGGAATTACTCAGTGAAGAGGGGTATCAGGTCCTGACCGCCGGCAACGCTGACGTGGCGATGCAGATGTTGCTGGACGGTGTGACGGTGGACCTGATTTTCACCGACGTGGTCATGCCCGGCCTGATCAAGAGTTCGGACCTGGCGGCCTGGGCCAAGGTGCAGACGCCGCCGGTGGCCGTGCTGTTCACCTCGGGCCACACCCGTGACATCATCTCGCGCAACCACCAGCTCAGCCCTGACACTTATTTGCTGAGCAAACCCTATGGCCCGGAGGCGCTGACCCAAATGGTTCGCACCGTGCTCAATGGCTGAACACAAAACCCGACGGACTGAACGCAAATCGAACGGCGGACACAAAACCCGACGGCTGAACGCAAATCGAACGGTTGGACGCAAAACCCGACGGCTGAACGCAAATCGAACGGTTGGACACAAAACCCTGTAGGAGCTGGCTTGCCAGCGAATGCGGTGTATCAGGCGACATCTTTATCGACTGGCAGGACGCTTTCGCTGGCAAGCCAGCTCCTACAGGTGTTTTGCGTGAACCGATACGTCATTCTTTTGAACCCTCGAATCAAGGCTGGCCCATGACTTCCAACCCTCCCTCCGGCATGGTCAGGGTGCGCGGCGCCCGGGAACACAACCTCAAGAACATCGATGTCGACATTCCCCGGGATGCCCTGGTGGTGTTCACCGGCGTGTCGGGTTCGGGGAAGTCGTCGCTGGCGTTCTCGACCCTCTACGCCGAAGCGCAACGTCGCTATTTCGAATCCGTGGCGCCTTATGCGCGGCGCCTGATCGATCAGGTTGGCGTGCCGGACGTCGACTCCATCGAAGGCTTGCCGCCCGCCGTGGCCTTGCAACAACAACGGGGCACGCCAAGCACACGTTCTTCGGTGGGCAGCGTGACGACGTTGTCGAGCCTGATCCGCATGCTCTACTCCCGGGCCGGCAGTTACCCGCCGGGGCAGCCGATGCTGTACGCCGAAGACTTCTCGCCCAACACGCCCCAAGGCGCGTGCCCCGACTGCCATGGCTTGGGCCGGGTCTATGAAGTCACCGAAGCATTGATGGTCCCCGACCCGAGCCTGACCATCCGCCAGCGCGCCGTCGCTTCCTGGCCCACGGCGTGGCAGGGGCAGAACCTGCGCGCCATTCTGGCGACCATGGGGCACGGCGCCGACAAACCCTGGCGCGATCTGCCGAAAAAGCAGCGTGCCGGGATTCCCTTCCCCGAAGAAACCCCGACGGTTCCGGTGTATGCCGGGCTCACGCCGGAAGAAACCAAAGTCGCGCTCAAGCGCAAAATGGAACCGAGTTACCAGGGCACCTTCACCGGCGCCCGGCGCTACATCCTGCACACGTTCACACACTCGCAAAGCGCGCTGATGAAGAAGCGCGTTTCGCAGTTCATGCTCGGCAGCCCATGCCCGTTGTGCGACGGCAAACGGCTGAAGCGCGAGGCGTTGTCGGTGACCTTTGCCGGTTACGACATCGGCGAACTGTCGCAGATGCCCTTGCTGCAAGTGGCGCAAGTGCTGAAGCCAGTGGCGGCCCACCGTTACCTCGAACAGGCCGATGAGGCCGGCGAAGTGTTGACGCACAGCCAGACCCGCGAGGCCCGCGAACAGCGTGTGGCCCACGGCGCCAGTGGCCACGCCAACGCGCCGGATGTGCGCCACACGCCAAACCTGTCGGTGGAAAAACGCCTGGCCGCGCAACGCATCGCCCAGGATTTATTGGAGCGGGTCAGCACCCTGCCCGATCTGGGCCTGGGTTACCTGGCGCTGGAACGCAGCACGCCGACCCTGTCGTCCGGTGAGTTGCAGCGTCTGCGCCTGGCGACGCAATTGGGTTCGCAATTGTTCGGTGTGATCTACGTACTGGACGAACCCTCGGCCGGTCTGCACCCGGCGGATGGCGAAGCGCTGTTCGAAGCCTTGCAACGGCTGAAGGCGGCTGGCAATACGCTGTTCGTGGTCGAGCATGATCTGGAAACCATGCGCCGCGCCGACTGGCTGATCGACGTCGGGCCGGCAGCGGGCGAGCATGGCGGGCGGATCCTCTACAGCGGGCCGCCGCCAGGTTTGGCGCAGGTCAGCGATTCGCAGACGCGCGCCTATCTGTTCGCCGAGCAAGTCATCCAGCCCCGCGCCAGCCGCAAGGCGTCGGACTGGTTGCGGCTGGAAGGCATCACCCGCAATAACCTGAACAACCTTAGCGTCGAGTTTCCGCTGGGTTGTTTTACTGCGGTGAAGGGGGTTTCGGGTTCGGGTAAATCGAGCCTGGTCAGCCAGGCATTGCTGGAACTGGTCGGCGCGCATCTGGGGCGGTCGGCGAGTGACAGCGAGGCTGAAGAATTGAGCCTTGAAGACGATGCGCCGCAAGTCAGCGGCGGTCAGGTCACAGCGGGACTGGCGTCGATCAAGCGCCTGGTGCAAGTCGATCAGAAACCCATCGGCCGCACACCGCGCTCGAACCTGGCGACCTACACCGGCCTGTTCGACAACGTGCGCAAACTCTACGCCGCCACACCTCAGGCGCAGGCCGAGGGTTACGACGCCGGGCAGTTCTCCTTCAACGTCGCCAAGGGCCGTTGCCCGACGTGCGAAGGCGAGGGTTTTGTCAGCGTCGAGTTGCTGTTCATGCCCAGCGTCTATGCGCCATGCCCGACGTGTCACGGCGCCCGCTACAACCCCGAGACGCTGGCGATCACCTGGCAAGGTTTGAACATCGCCCAGGTGTTGCAGCTGACGGTGGATGAAGCGGTCGAGGTATTCGCCGAGCAACCGGGGATACGCCGCTCGCTGGAGGTGCTGCGCGACATCGGTTTGGGCTACTTGCGCCTCGGTCAGCCGGCGACTGAACTGTCGGGCGGCGAAGCCCAGCGGATCAAACTGGCCACCGAACTGCAACGCAACCAGCGTGGGGCGACGCTGTACGTGTTGGACGAACCAACGACCGGATTGCATCCACGGGACGTTGATCGTTTGCTCGAACAGTTGAATACGCTGGTCACGGCGGGGCACACGGTGATCGTCGTCGAGCATGAAATGCGCGTGGTGGCGCAGAGTGACTGGGTGATTGATATCGGACCGGGAGCGGGGGATCAGGGTGGCAGGATTGTGGTGAGTGGCACGCCGCAGAAAGTCGCGAAAAGCAAAAAAAGCCGGACGGCAGCGTTTTTGGCCAGGGTGCTTGGTCCGGTTTGAATGCAGGGTGTTCTTACGGACCTCATCGCGGGCAAGCCCGCTCCCACAGGATGTGTGAACACCGCAGATCCTGTGGGAGCGGGCTTGCCCGCGATGGCGATGGGTCAGGCGCCATCAATCGTGCGCCGAACCTTGTCCAGCAGTTCATTGATCTGAAACGGCTTGATCAGCATCTCCATCCCGTCACCCAGAAACACCTGGCGGTTGATCGCGGTTTCGGCGTAGCCGGTCATGAACAGGATCGGCAACTTATCGCGCCAGCCTCGCGCCACATCGGCCAACTCGCGGCCGCTCATGCGGGGCAGTCCGACATCCGTCAGCAACAGGTCGATGGACTCGTCGTTCTGCAAACGCTCAAGGGCCGTTTCGATGTCGCCCACCTGCGTGCAGCGATAACCGGCATCCACCAACACCTCGGCGACGAACATGCGCACCGACGGCATGTCCTCGACGATCAACACATGCTCGCCGGCCCCCTGGGAATCCACGGTGGCCGGTTCGACGTCACTGGCCGTAAGGTCGGAACTGGCTGGCAGCATGATCGTGACTTCAGTGCCGCGCCGGGCAATGCTGCGGATGTGCGCATCACCCCCCGATTGCCGGGCGAAGCCGTAGATGGTCGACAACCCCAACCCAGTGCCTTGCCCCAAGGGTTTGGTGGTGAAGAACGGGTCGAACACCTTGTCGATCACGCTGTGGTCGATGCCGGTGCCGTCGTCGCGTACCGACAACGCCACATACGCGCCATCGGCCAGATTGGGGTCGCCGTGAGAATAGGCGGCGTAGGTGCTGACCCAGATGTTGCCGCCCTGGGGCAAGGCATCGCGCGCGTTGATCACCAGATTGAGCACGGCACTTTCGAGCTGGATCGGGTCGACCAGGGCGATTGCGGCTTTGGAGGTCAATTCCAGTTTCAGGGCAATGCGTTCGCCAATGGTGCGCACCAGCAATTCCTCAAGGGAACGCACGTGCTCGTTGATGTCCACGGGGCGGGTGTCGAGCGGCTGCTGACGGGCGAACGCCAGCAGGCGATGGGTCAGGGACGCGGCGCTCATGGCCGAGTTCAAGGCCGCTTCGGCGTAAAACTGAACCTTGTCGGTGCGTGAATCGGCGATGCGTTTCTGGATCAGTTCCAGGCTGGTGATGATGCCGGTCAGCAAGTTGTTGAAGTCATGGGCGATGCCGCCGGTGAGTTTGCCCAGCGCATCCATCTTCTGCACTTGCAACAGCTGCGCCTCGGTGCGCACACGTTCGGCGACTTCCTTGGCCAACTGCGTGGTGGCGTCGTCCAGGCGGGCCAGGTGCGAGCGTTCGCGGTGACGGTGTTCGGTGACATCCTCGACGAACACCAGGCTCAATTCCGGGGTGCGATAGGGCGAAAGCTGCCATTCGGTTTCACGAGCCTCACCCTGGACCTTCATGCTCAGGGTGCCTTTCCAGCGCTCACCGTAAGCCAGGCGCAGGCGCAGTTCCTCGATGATTGCGCTCTGGTCTTCGGCAAAGCACTCGCGCAGGGCGTCCGGGTCGCGATTGTCCTGGATCAGCTGGGCGAAGGCATGGTTGCATTCATGAACCTTGAGCTCGGCATCCAGCACCGCAATCGGCGCCGACACGTTGACGAAAATCTCCCGGAAACGCGCCTCGCTTTCACGCAGTGCGTTTTCGGTTTCGCGTACCCGCAATAAGGTGCGCAGGGTGGCCAGCAGCACATCCGGGTCGACCGGGTGGATCAGATACGCATCGGCACCGGCATCCAGGCCAGTGATGATGTCGCCGGTCTGGATCGAGGCCGCCGACACGTGAATCACCGGCAGCAGGGCGGTGGCGCTTTCGGAACGCAGTTTGCGCACTATGTCGAAGCCGCTCATGTCCGGCAGGTTGACGTCGAGGATCAGCGCATCGATCGTGACGCTGTCGATCAGCTCCAGGCCTTCGGTGCCGGTGCCGGCTTCGAGCACTTCATAGCCATGGCGTTCCAGGCGCCGGCGCAGGGCGTAGCGCGTGGCGACGTTGTCGTCGACGATCAGCAAACGAATGTCACGTTTCATCGGCGGGCTCCATGGCAATGGCCAGCGGGATGATCACGAAGAAGGTCGAGCCCGAGCCCGGCGTACTCCGGACCCCGACTTCGCCGCCCAGCAATTCGGCGAAGCGTTTGCACAGGGACAGTCCGAGTCCGGTGCCGCGCAGGCGTTTTTGCAGCGGCGAGTCGACCTGAGAGAAGTCCTCAAACAATGCGCCATGTAGCTCCGGGGCGATACCTATTCCGGTGTCGCTGACGGCGAAGCGCACGTGGGTGCTGTTTTCCAGGCGTGCCGACACGCGGACTTCGCCACGGGTGGTGAACTTCAGTGAGTTGGAAATGAAGTTGCGCAGGATCTGCGCGAGTTTCTTGTCGTCGGTGTACAGCCTTGGCAGGCCCACCGGCTCTTCGAAAATCAGGTCCACGGCGCTGGCATCGACAATCGGGCGAAACATGCCGCGTAGGGCGGAGAACAGGTCGAACATGTCGAACCAGGCCGGCGAAATGGTGATGCGCCCGGCTTCGATTTTCGCCAGGTCCAGCAAGTCGTCGACCATGTCGCTCAACTCGCGCGCGGCACCGCTGACGAAGGCCACCTGCTTATGTTGCTCGGGGCTCAAGGGGCCGTCGAGTTCATCGGTCAGCAGCCCGGTGATACTCAGGATCGAGCCCAGCGGCGTGCGAAACTCATGGCTCATGTACGACAGGAAACGGCTTTTCAGGTCCGAGGCCTGGCGCAACTGTTCGGCCTGGGTGTCGAGCTCGGCGTACAACGCCAGGACGCCCTGATTGGTTTCATCCAGCTCTTCGCGCAGGGCATTGGCTTCGCCCTGTAATTGCGCGATCAGTGCGGCTTGTTCGTCCACCTGACTCATGGGTGGGCCTCCAGAGCAATGACCAACACCGTGACATCGTCCCGTCCACGGCAGAAGTCGCGGTGCAGTATGGCGGCAATCACCGCGGGATGGCGGTGCACCAGGCCGGGGTAATCGTGCAGGTTCCAACGGGACTGCAGGCCGTCGCTGTACATGATCAGTAGCTGTCCGTTCACTTGAGCATAGTCAAAGGGTTGGGCCTTTCTATATTGGCCGCCGACGATGCCGGGGTGAGAAGCCAGGCCACGGGATTTGTCCGCGGCGATCAGGCAGGCGCCAATGTTGCCGATACCGACGAATCGCAGTGCATCGCGGTCGCCGTCGAACTGCGCGATCGCCAGGGCACCGCCGCGGGTGCCGGTCATCGCTTGATGAATGTCCTCCAGCAGCAGCAACGGAGAGTCGAATGGCGACAGGGCAAAGGTTTTCTCACCGGCGCGGGCGGCACGCTCGGCTTCTTCGCCATGACCCAGGCCGTCGATCACCAGGGCGCTGATGCGCGGGCCGTCAAACGCCAGGTGCCAGACATCGCCGCAGGCCGGGTCGTCGCGCAACGAATGTTGGCTGACGCCGATCCGTCGATCCGCCGCCTTGTCATTGCGCGGATACAACCGCGTCAACAGCACCGCGCCCCGCGAGTCGGCGTACACATCGAACACTTCGGTCTGCCGCGCAACCGCCCCGAGCCCGATGCCCTGGGTGCCGCCGGTGGAAAAACCATCGGTCAGGCACGCCTGCAAATCAAAGCCCTTGGCCCGGTCGACGGCAAGCATTTCGATGCCGAAGCCAGACGGGCGCGGCAAGACCCTCAGGTGCAGTTCGCCCCGGGTCGCGTGCTTGAGAATGTTGCTGGCCAGTTCGGTGGCCACCAGCGCCACACGACCGGCATCGGTAGCGTCAAAGCCATGTTGTTCCGCGAGTTTCTGCGCCGTGCGCCGTGCATGGCCGATCTGGCTGATGTCTTCGATCGGCAGCACCTGCGTCACTGAGCCGCCAATGTTCATGTCCATCGTGTGATCGTTATGCGAGTGCCTTTGCCGGGCGCGGTGTCGAGTTCGAACTCTTCGACCAGCCGCTTGGCGCCGGTCAGGCCCAGCCCCAGGCCGCTGCCGGAGGTCCAGCCATCGGTCATCGCCAGTTTGATGTCGGGGATGCCGGGGCCTTCGTCGCGGAAGATCAGGCGCAAACCGGTGCGCGCGTTCTCGTCGAGGATCTGCCAGTCCATGTCGCCACCACCGCCATACACCATGGTGTTGCGCGCCAGCTCGCTGACGGCGGTCACCAGTTTGGTCAGGTCGATCAGGCGCATACCGCATTCCTGGGCGAGCTTGCGCGCCAGTTGCCGGGCCAGCACCACGTCCTGCTCGATGTGAATCGGGTGAGTGCCGCTGCTGCGCACGGTCATTGTTCGCGTACTCGGGCCTGCAACAGTTTCATCCCGCGCTCGACGTTCAGCGCGGTGCTGACGCCGGGCAGGGTCAGGCCGAGTTCCACCAGGGTGATGGCCACGGCGGGCTGCATGCCCACGAGCACGGTCTGGGCGTCCATGATTTTCGACAGGCCGGAAATGGTCCCGATCATGCGGCCAATGAAAGAATCGACCATGTCCAGGGCAGAGATGTCGATCAGCACCCCACGGGCCGAAGTCCGGCTGATGCGCTCGGACAAATCGTCCTGCAGGGTCAGGGCCAACTGGTCATGCATGTCGACCTGAATGGTCACCAGCAGGAAGTCGCCCATTTGCAAAATCGGAATGCGCTCCATCGGCTCAGTCCGCCTTGCTGACGGACAATCCCAGCCGGGTCAGGGCCAGTTTCAGGGCATCGGCCAGATTGGCCTTGGTCACCACGCCTTGCAGGTCCAGGCCTAGATGCACGATGGTCTGGGCGATCTGCGGACGCACGCCGCTGATGATGCAATCGGCGCCCATCAGGCGAATCGCGGTCACGGTTTTCAGCAGGTGCTGCGCCACCAGGGTGTCGACGGTCGGCACGCCGGTGATGTCGATGATGGCGATTTCCGAACCGGTGTCGACGATCCGCTGCAACAGCGATTCCATCACCACCTGGGTGCGTTGTGAATCGAGGGTGCCAATCATCGGCAGCGCCAGTACGCCGTCCCAGAGCTTGACCACCGGGGTCGACAGTTCCAGCAATTCTTCCTGCTGACGCTTGATCACCGCTTCGCGGGATTTCTGGAAGGTGCGGATGGTGTGCATGCCCAGGGCGTCGAGCAGTTCGGAGACTTCCCAGAGTTGTTCGGCGAGCAGCGCCGGATTGTCCTGGTAATGGTTCTGCAGCAGGGAAAACAGCGGGCCTTTCAGGGCGAAGATGAAGCTGGCGGTCTGATGCGAGTCCTGGCCGAGCTGGGCGCGGCTGTGGGAGAGCTTTTCGAGAAACTGGCGAATCTCGTCCCAGCCGGGTGTCGCAACGTTTTGCCCGTTGCCGCGTTCAAGCCCGGAAATGATCAGGTGCAGGAACTCCGACGTCTGTTGCTGCAAATCCTGCTCTTTGAGGTTGCGCGAGGCACCGCTGGCTTCCAGGCCGCTCTTCCATTCGGCGAGCAGTTGCGCCTGGTTAGTTTTCATCGCATCGAGTGTGCTGGTTTGCAGTGCCGCCATGTGCCTTGACTCCTTGGAAGTGTTTGCCGATTCCCCAGAATTCGATCGACGTAAAATCAGTGACATTTGCCGTATGAAATAGTTGGTCGTCAGGCCAGGTTTTTTTTCATCCGGTGCTTATGCACTTTAGTTGGCGCTGTCGAAGGATGCGATTTTTTAACCGGCTTTGAATGGAACCCTGCCCACGGGATGGCTTCGAATCTACAAGGCCCGACTGTTTCAGCCGCGCCATTGCACTGAACGAGGTACGTATGAAAGACGAAAGGAGTCTTGAGGACGCGAAAACCGCCGAACCGGAAAGCGCCGATAAAGCGGTCGACCAGAAGAACGTCCACAGCGACAACGACAATGAGTTCAGCCCGGGTTTCAAGCCGCACCCGGATCGGCCGAAGCCTGGGGATGAGACCGATGCCGACATTGATACCGACGGGGGCTAGGCATGCCCTCGCTCCGGTCTAATCCCCTGTAGGAGCTGGCTTGCCAGCGAAGGACGTTAACGATGACGCGTTTAATCCAGGTAAACGTGGCGCGTTCAAATGCTTCGCTGGCAAGCCAGCTCCTACAGTTGAGCGGGGTGTTCGGACGGGCACGGTCAACTGTGGGAGCGAGCCTGCTCGCGATGGTCGTTAACGATGACGCGTTTAAACCGGGTAAACGTGGCGCCTTCGAATGCTTCGCTGGCAAGCCAGCTCCTACAGTTGAGCGGGGTGTTCGTGTAGGAGCGAGCTTGCTCGCGAAGGTCGTTAACGATGACGCGTTTCCTCCGGGTAAACGTCGCGCATTCAAATGAAACTCCATCAATGCGGCCTTTTATGCGGACGTTATTTGCTCGGATGAGCGGCCTGGAGTTTTTTCGCCATGTCCAGATGCTTCTCCAGCCCCGGCAACATTTTTTGCGCGAACCCCTTGAGCTCCGTGGCGCCTTTGACTTTGTCGTCCGTCACGGTGTTGGCTTCTTTCTTGAACAGCGCGATGGTTTCTTCGTGAGCCTTCACCTGATTATTGGCGTAGGCCGCATCGAAGGATTCATCGCGCATGTCGAGGATTTTCTCTTTCGCCTGCTTGACCAGCGTCGTGCTGTCCGGCACCTCGATGTCATTTTTCTTCGCGATCGCCGCCAGTTCATCATTGGCCTTGGAATGATCGGTGATCATCATGTTGGCGAATTCCTTGATGTCCGCCGATGAGCTTTTTTCCAGGGCCAGCCGGCTGGCTTCGATTTCTGCGATGCCGCCCGCCGCCGCGTTATCGACGAAGTCATTGGAAGTGGCAGCGCAGGCCATGCCCATGCTGGTGCTCAAGGCGATGGCCAGAGTCAGGTGGCGCAGGGTAAATCCGTCCATTGGTTATTCTCCACACAGGTTTTCATGGGCGATCGGGTGATCGTTAAGCTGTGGAGGCCGACGGGCGGACAAAGGTTTTATCGCATTTTCGGCAGGACGACGAACGGACACCGCTGGTCTGATAGGCGGTCGACAGAACCGGCTAACCGAGGCCATTCTGATAGTTGGTGAACGCAATCGATCGCGTTTGCCACCGATCAACAAACGGAGGTGTTCCATGCCGGTGCCACACGATCTTTATCAGGACTTGAAACTGTCAAAGGAAGATGTCCAGCAAAAACGCACCAAGGATCCGTTACTGGATTCACTGATCAACAAGTATTCGCAAGCGGACGCCGAGGTGGTAAAGGCTGAGTCCGCCAAATCGGATGCGCCGAGCGATGACGCCCTGAAGAAGCTCAAGGAGAAGCGCGTGCAGGTCAAGAACCAGATCGTAGACCGACTTCAGACCCCATCCTGACGGGCCGTATCCAGCCACCGACGATCGGTGACGCGATAATTTGAACGGCGATTAATACCGGCACCTCGAATGATCAGAGTCCGAATTTACGGCTCCATGCGAGGTGCCTCATGCCTGATCCAGCCTTTCCCGGAAAACCAAAGTACCCCAGCGAAGAACAGGGCGGCTACGACCCGATTCCGACGCACCCCGAACCTTTGAGTCCGGGCCGCACCACGATCAACCCCGAGGATGAACCCGGTATCGACGAACTGCCGAATAACGAAGGTGCCATCCCGCTGGACGACGATGACACCACGGTGATGGACCCGGAGCGCGTGCGAGAAGAAACGGATAACGCGGTACGCGATAACGAGATGGATCCCCGTTAGCCGAGTCTTTCACACATCCTGTGGGAGCGGGCTTGCCCGCGATGACTGCGGTATGATCAACATTGATGTGCCAGATAGATTGCTATCGCGGGCAGGCCCGCTCCCACAGGTTTATTGCAACGCGGTGCTCAGCGGCAACCGCGCCATGTGATCGGCCTTCAACGAGCCGAAATACAACCAGTCCCCGTATTCGCGCGCGGTGGTAATCGGCGAATAATTGTCGCTACTCCCATCCTGCAGATTGGCAATCACCTTGCCTTCAAGATCCAGCCCCAACGCAAACGCGCGTTTTTCCACCGGTTTCGGCAAAACGATCAGCGCTCGCACAATCATCTTGCGTACGAAGGGATGCGGCGCCGTGGCATCGAGCAGTGCATTGCGTGGAGCATAAAGCGCCACCCAGAAGCGGTCCCGGCCGTTGAATGCCAGGTTGTCCGGCAACCCCGGCAAGTTGTCGATGAACAGGTCGTGGGTGCCGGCCTTCGGGCCGCTCAGCCAGTACCGACTGATGCGGTAGGCGCCGGTTTCATTGACCAGCACAAAGCTGTCGTCCGGGCCCAGCGTCACGCCGTTGGCGAATTCCAGCTTATCCAGCAGCACCGTCGTTTTGCCGGTCTGGAAGTCATAACGCAGCAACCGGCCGTCGCCACCGTGTTCCATGATCGCTTCGCCGTCCCGGCCATAGCCGAAGCGGCTGGACGCATCGCTGAAATAGGCATAGTGCCCGGGCTTGTCGATGGCCACGTCGTCGGTGAAACCGAAGGGCACGCCGTTGGCGGCGGTGGTCAATGGAATCAGCCGGCCCTGGGCATCCAGCGACAGTAAGCCCTTGACCCCGTCGGCAATCACCAGCAACCCATTGGGATGGCGGGCCAGGCCCAACGGCCTGCCACCGGTATCGGCCAGGACCTTGGTCACCTTGCCGTCCAGACTGGTGCGAATCAGCCGGCCGTCATGCAAGCCGGTGATCAGAGCGCTGTCTTCCAGCAGCAACGCCTCCGGCCCCTCAATACCGGCGATCCCGACGCGTTCGACACCTTTGAGCCGCTGATTGTCGGCGTAGAGTCCGCTTGTGAGGGAGGGCGCCGGTGGCGGCGTCCAGGCCACCGGTTGCACCTTGGTCGGCATCAGCAACAGGAAGGCGACGACGGCGACGATCACCAGCAACACGACATGGCGAAACTTGACGGTTCGACTCACGCCGTGGCTCCTGTCGATGCCAGGTGTCTGAGCGCCATTTCACGCAAGGCCTGCATCGACGCTGCCGATTCATGGTCAATGCGTCGCTTGAGCAGCAGGCGATTGGCGATGCGCATCGCCAGTCCGCTGAATTGATACTCCAGGGTGCGGACAAACCGCGTACCGTCACCCTCGGCCTCGCACTCGTAAGTCACCACCAGCGACAGGCCATGATCGCCCCGCGCCCGAGCGCTCCAGCGCCGCCCTGGCAAATACTCGTCGACGATCCAGCTC
The DNA here is from genome assembly GCF_001297125.1 of Pseudomonas sp. RIT-PI-q. GTDB lineage: Bacteria > Pseudomonadota > Gammaproteobacteria > Pseudomonadales > Pseudomonadaceae > Aquipseudomonas. The sequence continues at coordinate 117,478 of NZ_LHPC01000040.1, read as the reverse complement.
AAGTGCCCCTCACGTCCGCCGGCCCGAATGTCCTCTTCGAAGCGCACCCCGGCATGCAACGGCCCCCGCTGACCCTCGACCTTGAGTGACGATGGATGCCATTCCGGCCAACGGGTCACGGTGCTGGCGTAGGCGAGCACGTCAATCGGATTTCCAGCGATGTCGATCTGATGCTGCATGCGGGTCATGGATGTACTCAGCGAGTGCGGGGAAATTTGCTCCGGCTCCCAATAGAGGGTGCCGAACAGATAATCCATCAGCGGAAATACGATGTTGAAGTTGCGCTCCTGCATCAGCTCGCGACGGTGATGCAACTCATGCAGGCGACGCATCTGGCGGATCCACGGTAGGCGCGTGAGCGGGTTGCCAGGGGGCAGGTGCTCGCAGGCGTGAAACACTTCGTAGGTCAGGTAGCCGAGGACCAGGCACCCACCGAACAACCCGGCGACATTGGCGTCGAACTGCTCCAGCAGCCACCAGAGGGGCAGGGTGACGACCAGCGTGTGCAGCACGATCAGCCAGGCTGGAAACAAAATCACTCGCCAGTCGCGGGCGCTGTCGTAGGTCATGTGGCCGGGGACAAAAAAACTGTGATGGTCGCCGGCATGCCGCGCATAGAACATCCGCGCGAAGTTTTTTTTGTGATGCCCCAGGTCCCGGTGCACCCTGTACACGCCGAAGTTGAAAAGCAGCAACGTCAGCGGCAGCGCCAGCCACTCCAGCGGCTTGACCTGATGCACAGTGCTCCAGAACACGCCGATGGCCAGCAGCCCGAACAGCAGCACAAAGGCACCGTGCAGCCAGGGGTTGTAGAGCGGATGAATGTCGGCGCGATAGCGGGCGCGAAATGATTCGGTGGTCTGCCTCACTGCGTTCACCTGTGATTATTGTTATAACCAGCAGAGTAGCCGATCCCGCCGTTTTGGCTGGCCGAACCTTGAGGACACAAACGCCATGCTCCGGTGCAAACCGGACTCAGGTCAGAGGGTTCCAGCGCTGTGACCAGTCATCGTCGGACTGGATGACTTCGCGCAGCAGGTCGAAGGCCCGCTGCAGGGTCGCCGAGTCGCGGTCGCGCGAGTAAACCAGGTAGGTGGGGTAACTGAATTCCGGGGCCTTGGGCACCGGCTCCAGCAGGCCACTTTCCAGATAACTCTGGACGACTCGGGTGCGGAAGTAGCCGCTGCCGCCGTTTTCCAGAATGTATTGCAAGCCCAGTGGGCCGAGGTTGAAGCTCAACGCCGCCTTGGCTTTTTCCGGCAATGCAGCATCGTGCTGGCGGCGGAAATCCTGGCCCCAGTCGATGTACACGTAAGGATCGGGTCGTCCGGCCAATTGGACCTGGACCAGTTTTTCTTCCAGTACCTGTTCGACTTGCAGGCCCGGCCAGTATTCCGGCTGATAAACCAGCGCCGCATCCAGCACCCCCAGTTCCAGTTGGCGCAGGAGGTTTTCGCCGTCACGGATTTCCATGCGCAGGGCGTGGCTGGGGATTTTCTCGCGCAATTCGCCAGCCCAGCTGAGCATCAACGGGTTACACAGACTGACCTCGCCACCGATGTGCAGCACGTCGTGGTAACCCTCGGGGAGCGGCAAGTCGCGGCGTGCGGCTTCCCAGGTTTGTACCAGTTGATTGGCGTAGACCACAAAGGCCTCACCGTTGGGGGGTCAGGCGGGCGCCGGCGCGGTTACGCACGAACAGCGTACTGCCCAATTGGCTCTCAAGCTTTTGCACGCGCGCGGTGATTGCAGTCTGGGTGACGTGGAGTTTTTCGGCGGCAGCGGCGAGGCTGCCGTGGCGAACGATTTCCAGGAAGGTGCGGGCGAGTTCGATGTCCATGGGGCGGCCGGTGTGGGAAGTGCAGGCATTGTAAACGGATACGGTCGGACCCGTTTATGTAGCAGCTGGCGCAGCCCACGCGGCACCTGTAGCAGCTGGCGAAGCTCACGCGGCACCTGTAGCAGCTGGCGAAGCTTACGCGGCACATGTAGCAGCTGGCGAAGCCTGCGTTCGGCTGCGCAGCAGTCGTAAAATCAGACACTGCGGTGTGTCAGGTAGACCAAGATAGCCGGATTTGCGACTGCTGCGCAGCCGAACGCAGGCTTCGCCAGCTGCTACAGGTTTCGCGTGGGTTTCGCCAGCTGCTACAGGTTTCGCGTGGGTTTCGCCAGCTGCTACAGGTTTCGAGTTGGCTTCGCCAGCTGCTACAGGTGGTGTTCAGTCACCAGGCACTACACTGCAACCGTCTCTCGTCCAACGGACTTATCCATGACGGCCAAACCCGCTGCGAACATCCTGGGCACTGTCGAAGGTCAGCGCCTGGTCGGTGACGAGGCTGATGCCTGGCGCGAATGGGGGCCTTATTTAAGCGAGCGCCAGTGGGGCACGGTGCGCGAGGACTACAGCGCCGATGGCGACGCCTGGCGCTATTTCCCCCACGACCATGCCCGCAGTCGCGCCTATCGTTGGGGCGAAGACGGGCTGGCGGGGTTTTCCGACAAGGCCCAGCACTGGTGCCTGGGCTTGGGTTTATGGAACGAGCGCGACCCGATTCTCAAGGAACGCCTGTTCGGCCTGAACAATGCCGAAGGCAATCACGGCGAAGACGTCAAGGAACTGTATTTCTACGTCGATGGCGTGCCGAGCCACGCCTACATGCGCATGCTCTACAAATACCCTCAAGCCGAATTTCCCTACGCTGACCTGATCGCCGAAAACGCCCGCCGAGGCCTGGCGGATACCGAGTATGAAATCCTCGACACCGGGGTGTTCGAGGACGACCGCTATTTCGACGTGACGGTGGAATACGCCAAACACGCGGCCGACGACATCTTCATGTGCGTCACGGTGCACAACCGCGCCGATCAGCCAGCGCGCTTGCACGTGTTGCCTCAACTCTGGGCGCGCAACACCTGGAGCTGGGTGGCTGACGGGCAGAAACCAAGCCTGATGCTGGAGGGTGATCAGGTGCTGGCTCGGCACCCGCACTTGTCTGATCGGCAAGCCAGTGCCTGGGGCGAGGAAGACTGCGAATGGCTGTTCTGCGAAAATCAGAGCAATTTCCCCAAGCTTGACGGTGTGGCGGCGAACGGTCCGTTCAAGGACGGGATCAACGATTTCCTGGTCGATGGCGTCAACGACGCGATCCGCCGTGACTCGGGAACAAGGGTGGCGGCGCATTTCGTGTTGGCCTTCGAGGGCGGCCAGAGTCGTAGCGTCTATCTGCGCTTCGCCCGGTCAGGTGCCGCTCGGGTGAATGCCAAGGCGTTGTTCGAACGTCGACGCGCCGAGGCTGACGGCTTTTACGCGGCGCTGCAAAACGCGATCAACGACGCGGATGCGCGCAACGTGCAACGCCAGGCCCTGGCCGGTTTGCTGTGGTCCAAGCAACTGTATTACTTCGACGTCAATCAGTGGCTCGACGGCGATCCGGCGCAACCTTCGCCCCCGCCCGGGCGCTCGCACATTCGCAATACGCATTGGCGGCACCTGTCGAATTTCGACATCGTCTCCATGCCCGACACCTGGGAATACCCGTGGTACGCCTCCTGGGACCTGGGCTTTCAGGCCGTGGCCTTCGCGTTGATCGATCCGGGGTTCGCCAAGCATCAATTGTTGCTGCTGGTCAAAGACCGCTTCATGCACCCCAACGGCCAGTTGCCGGCCTATGAATGGCGCTTCGACGACGCCAACCCGCCGGTCCACGCGTGGGCCTGCTGGCGGGTGTATCAGCAGGACAAGGCGCTGACCGGGGCCGGGGACATGGATTTCCTCGAACGGATTTTCCATAAGTTGCTGTTGAATTTTTCCTGGTGGGTCAATCGCAAGGACGCCGAAGGTCGCAACCTGTTTCAAGGTGGCTTCCTCGGGCTGGACAACATCGCACTGTTCGATCGCTCGGCGGCGTTGCCACCCGGCTACCAACTCGATCAGGCCGATGGCACGGCGTGGGTCGCCGCATATGCATTGGACCTGATGCGCATCGCCCTGGAACTGGCCAAGCGCAACAGCGTGTACGTCGACATCGCGGTGAAGTTCTTCGAGCATTTTCTCTACATCGCCGGGGCGATCAATCGGGTCGACTCTGAAGCCGAGGGTTTATGGGACGAACAGGACCGGTTTTTCTACGACGTGCTGCACCGGCCGGACGGCATCAACGAGCCGCTGCGCCTGCGTTCTATCGTCGGCCTGATGCCGCTGTTCGCCGTGCAGGTATTGGAGCAGCACGAGCACGAAGGTTTGCCGGGATTGCGTGAGCGCCTGCTTGGCTTCATGCGTCATCGACCGGACCTGGCCAGCCTGGTTTCGCGCTGGACCGAGCCGGGTGAAGGCAACCGGATGTTGCTGGCACTGTTGCGCGGCGAGCGCACCAAGGACTTGCTCAAACGCATGCTCGACGAGGGCGAGTTTCTCTCCGAATTTGGTATTCGTTCGCTGTCCAAAGCCTTCGCCGAGCTGCCGTTTGGCATGCAGATCAACGGCGATCGGCTCTGCGCCCGTTACGAGCCGGCGGACGCGGGGTCGCGGCTGTACGGCGGCAACTCCAACTGGCGTGGGCCGGTGTGGATGCCGATCAACTACCTGCTGATCGAATCGTTGCGCGAGTTTCACCGTTACTACGATCAGAACTTCTCGGTGGAGTACCCAACGGGGTCGGGTTTTCTGGCCTCGCTGGAGGAGGTTGCCGACAGCCTGAGCCAGCGCCTGACAAGGTTGTTTCTGCGAGATGAAGCGGGCAATCGACCGTCGATGGCGGCGTATGCGCAATTACAGGCCGACCCTGCCAGCCGCGGCCTGGTGTTGTTCCATGAGTATTTTCACGGGGAAACCGGGCGCGGGTTGGGGGCCAGTCACCAGACCGGGTGGAGCGCGTTGGTGGCGCTGTTGTTACAACCTTGATCGTGCGTCCAACGATGATCAAATGTGGGAGCGGGCTTGCTCGCGAAGGCGGTGTGTCAGTTACCGTTGATGTCGGCTGACACGACGCCTTCGCGAGCAAGCCCGCTCCCACATTGGATTACCTGTGTTAATGGGAACGTCGTTCAGAATGCGAAACACGAACAACCAAACGCCCCCCAGAAACCAGCGAAATCGCTGACCGGTGCCGAGGACAATCGCGCTCGTTCATGACTGTGCGCATGCACCGCACACGCCCCGACACACTGATGCACCTGCGCCGTCATCGGCGCCAAAGGTTTCCAATGCCCCGGTACGGTGGTGACAGGCGACCATTCCGGCACCACGGGAATCGGAGGCGGCCCGAGTTTTTCGAATTCGACGGCGCCGTAAACGATCTTGCCATCGACAATGGTCAGCACCGACTCGATCCATTTGATCGCTTCGTCCTCGATGTGGAAATAGTCCGCCGACAGCGCAATCAAATCCGCCAGTTGCCCGACCTTGATCTGGCCTTTCTTGCCTTGCTCCGAGGAAAACCAGGCGCTGCCGTGAGTGAACAATTCCAGCGCGGTGTCGCGGCTCAAGCCTTGTGGGTACAGCTCCAGGCCGCCCACGGTGCGGCCGCTGACCAGCCAATACATCGACGTCCACGGGTTGTAACTGGAGACCCGCGTGGCATCGGTGCCGGCGCCAACGGGAATTCCTTCGGCCAGCATGCGGGCAATCGGTGGCGTGTGCTCGGCAGCCTTGGCGCCGTAACGGTCGACGAAGTATTCACCCTGGAACGCCATGCGGTCCTGAATCGCAATGCCGCCGCCAAGGGCTTTCACCCGTTCGATGTTCTGTGGCGTGATGGTTTCGGCATGGTCGAAAAACCACGGCAAACCATCGAACGGAATGTCGCGATTGACCTTCTCGAACACGTCGAGCATGCGGCTGATGGATTCGTTGTACGTGGCGTGCAGGCGGAACGGCCAGCGCTGTTCCACCAGATGCCGAACCACCGGTTCCAGTTCCTGTTCCATGGTTTGCGGCAGGTCCGGGCGTGGTTCGAGGAAGTCTTCGAAGTCCGCCGCCGAGAACACCAGCATTTCCCCGGCACCGTTGTGTCGCAGGAAGTCGTCGCCCTGACCGTAGTGCGAGGTGCTGGTCCAGTTTTTGAAATCGGTCAGTTCTTCCTTGGGCTTCTGGGTGAACAGGTTATAGGCGATGCGCACCGTGAGCTGTTGGTCTTTGGCCAGTTGCTGGATGACGTGGTAGTCGTCCGGGTAGTTCTGATAACCGCCGCCGGCATCGATGGCGCTGGTGACACCCAGGCGATTGAGCTCGCGCATGAACTGGCGGGTCGAGTTGACCTGGTATTCCAGTGGCAGTTTCGGCCCTTTGGCCAGGGTCGAGTAGAGGATCATCGCGTTGGGCCGCGCGATCAGCATGCCGGTCGGGTCGCCATTGGCATCGCGCTGGATTTCACCACCCGGCGGGTTCGGTGTGTCGCGGGTATAACCGACCACTTTCAGCGCGGCGCGGTTGAGCAGGGCGCGGTCGTAGAGGTGCAGGACGAACACCGGAGTGTCCGGCGCAGCCTTGTTCAGTTCATCAAGCGTGGGCAGGCGCTTCTCGGCGAACTGGAACTCGTTCCAGCCGCCGACCACGCGCACCCATTGCGGCGTGGGGGTGCGATCCGCCTGATCCTTGAGCATCCGCAAGGCATCGACCAGTGACGGCACGCCTTCCCAGCGCAGTTCGAGGTTGTAATTGAGGCCACCACGTATCAGGTGCAGGTGCGAGTCATTGAGACCGGGAATCACCGTGCGTCCGTGCAGGTCGACGATTTTCGTGCCGGGACCTTGCAGGGCCATGGCCTGGGCATCGCTGCCGACCACCACGAAGCGTCCGTCCTTGATCGCGACGGCGCTGGCTTGGGGTTTCTTGCGATCGACGGTGTGCAGGCGTCCGTTGTAAAGAATGAGGTCGGCCGGGGCATCGGGCATGGTTTTACTCCCTGCTAATAGCGGGCTGATCCAGGCGCCGACGGCACCTGCCGAAAGGCCTTGCAGTACACGTCGGCGATTGAAACCGTCGTGTTCGTCAGGTGGGCTCATGGCAGTGCTCCGCGCAAAGGTTTTTCATGAAAAAGCGAGGGCAAACAGCCGGTGTCTGACGCAGGCGGCCAGAAAGAATATAGACGGCAAATCCGTGGAGGGCCGTTTTCCGGGGGTGAAAAACGACAAATCCCGCCACAAGGGGCGGGATTCGTGTGCAGCCAGAGAGGCTCCCCGAAGCAGGGAGCCGCCGTCTTAACTTGGGAACAGCTCGGACAGTTTCATCGCCAGCATCATGTCGCCTTCAGCGCGCAGTTTGCCGCCCATGAACGCTTGCATGCCGTCGGTCGAACCGTCAACGATGCCTTCCAGGGTTTCGCCGTCCATCACCAGGGTCACCTGGGCGTCCGGGTTTTCGCCTTCTTGCAGCTCGCAGGTGCTGTCCTTGACGATCAGCGAGAAGTTCTTGGTGTCGTCGATGCGGAAACCGAAGACCAGGTCCAGACCGGCAGCAGCGGCTGGGTTGAACTTGGCTTTCATTGCTTGTACGGCATCAGCTACGGAGGTCATGGTTCGATCCTTTCTTGGGTAATTAGAGCTGGGTGATTACAGCCAGGGTCACAATAGTCCGGACTCAGCGAAACGTGATGAGTTCCGGGGCCTTCAACAGTTGCAGATGCGCATGACTGTTGAAGGAAGCCAACGCCACCTCGCGACCACGAAACTTCAGTTGGTTGAGCGAGGTGTTGACGATTTGCCAGTTCAGTTCAAACGCCTGCCGGGCAGGCATTTGCGTAATGAGGTGGAGCAGGGCAGTGATAGTGCCGCCGGAGGTGAACACGGCGATTTTCTGGGTATTGTCGGCCTGTTCGAGGATCCGCTGCAGACCGGCCTGCACGCGCTCGACAAACCCCAGCCAGCTTTCCAGGCCCGGTGTGTCATAGGTGCCGGCGAGCCAGCGTTCGATGATCAGGGCGAAGATACGCTGGAACTCAGCGCGGTTTTGCGCTGCGTTGCGCAGGATCTCCAGCGCTTCGGGCTCGTCCGCCAACATGGCCGGGAGCAGCGCGCGAATCACCGCATCGGCGTCGAATTCGTTGAAGGCGGAATCGATTTCCAATACCGGAATCGGCAGGCCCACGGCAGCGAACTGTTCCAGTGCGCTGTTGGCCGTGTGCTGCTGGCGGCGCAGGTCGCCGGAGAGGCAGCGGTCGAAACTGATACCGAGCCCGGCCAGGTGTTGGCCGAGTATTTCTGCCTGGCGAATACCGGTCGGCGACAGGACGTCATAGTCGTCTGCACCAAAGGAGGCCTGGCCATGTCGAATCAAATAGATACTGCCCACGTCCGCGTCATCCCGGTACGTTGAAGGTTCGGCGAGGTTATGAGGATGGCGGTGAGCTGTCAATGAAAAAACATACGCTTGTTTGAAATGCCCGTTACAGGCCTGTTGCCAGAGGTTTCACGGCTGGCCGCCGGGCCGGTGCATGGGTATGCTGGTGGTCATCCCGCGCGCGTTATTTGCAGCGCATCGTATTGAAGGAGTCCCTGTGGAGTTTTTTGCCGAATACGCCGTTTTTCTGGCCAAGACCGTGACACTGGTGATCGCCATTCTGGTGGTCCTGGCCAGTTTTGCGGCCTTGCGCAGCAAAGGTCGACGCAAGACGGCCGGCCAGTTGCAAGTCAGCAAGCTCAATGATTTCTACAAAGGGCTGCGCGAGCGCCTGGAGCAAACCCTGCTCGACAAGGACCAGCTCAAGGCCCTGCGCAAGTCCCAGGTTAAAACCGAGAAAAAACAGAAGAAAAAAACCGAGGCAAAACCGCGAGTGTTCGTGCTCGATTTCGACGGCGACATCAAGGCTTCGGCCACTGAAAGCCTGCGCCATGAAATCACCGCGCTGCTGACCCTCGCCACGCCCAAGGATGAAGTGGTGCTGCGCCTGGAAAGCGGCGGCGGCATGGTCCACAGCTACGGCCTGGCGTCCTCGCAACTGGCACGTATCCGTGAGGCTGGCGTGCCGTTGACCGTGTGCATCGACAAGGTCGCGGCCAGCGGCGGCTACATGATGGCGTGCATCGGCGAGAAGATCATCAGCGCGCCGTTCGCGATTCTCGGCTCGATCGGCGTGGTCGCACAGCTGCCCAACGTCAATCGCCTGCTGAAAAAACACGATATCGACTTCGAAGTGCTGACCGCCGGCGAATACAAACGCACCCTGACGGTGTTTGGCGAAAACACCGAGAAGGGCCGGGAGAAGTTCCAGGAAGACCTGGACATCACCCACCAGTTGTTCAAGAACTTCGTTTCCCGCTATCGCCCGCAACTGGCCATCGACGAAGTGGCCACCGGTGAAATCTGGCTCGGCATCGCGGCGCTGGACAAGCAACTGGTGGACGAACTCAAGACCAGCGATGAATACCTCGCCGAACGCGCCAAACAGTCCGAGCTTTATCACTTGCACTACGCCGAACGCAAAAGCCTGCAGGAACGCATCGGCATGGCGGCCAGCGGTTCGGTCGACCGGGTGTTGCTGAGCTGGTGGAGCCGTTTGACCCAACAACGCTTCTGGTAACGGATTACGCTGACATAGAAAAGCCGCAACCATGGTTGCGGCTTTTTTACATCTGAAGATCACCAAAATTTCTGTAGGAGCTGGCTTGCCAGCTCCTACAGGGGCGGACACCGGAAACAAAAAAGCCCTGAAGCGAATTTCCGATTCAGGGCTTTTTGTTGTACGCGTACTTAGCGGCGACGGAACAGCGGCAGCGGTTCGTCGGTGGCGGCCTGATAGGTCACCGAGAAGTCCTTGAGACCGTCCAGGGCTTCGTACGGATCTTTATCAGGGCGAATCGCAAACGCGTCAAACCCGCAGCGGTGCATATAGAACAGCTGGTCGCGCAGCACATCGCCAATCGCCCGCAATTCGCCTTTGAAACCATAACGGTCACGCAGCAGGCGGGCGTTGGAGTAATTGCGGCCATCGGTGAAGGCCGGGAAGTTCAAGGCGATCACCTTGAACTGATCCACGTCGTCACCGATTTCTTCGGCTTCTTCATCAGCATCCAGCCATACGCCCAAACCGCCATCGCGGGCCTTGAGCATACGACTGTGCTCGCGCCACAGCTGCAGCGGGACGATCAGGTCGTCGCAGTTGCTGATCTCGTCGATGTTGAAGTCCTTGGGCAACAAGTGCCAGGTTTCGTCGACGACTTCGTTGTTCTTAATTATTCGCTGCATAGACGCGTTCCTTGAAGAGGTCGATGCCAATACGCTGATAGGTGTCGATGAAACGCTCGTCTTCGGTACGTTGTTCGATGTACACGTCGATCAGCTTTTCGATCACGTCAGGCATGGCGTCCTGGGCAAAGGACGGGCCGAGGATTTTTCCCAGGCTGGCGTCGCGGCTGCCACTGCCACCGAGGGAAACCTGGTAGAACTCTTCGCCTTTCTTGTCCACCCCGAGAATGCCGATGTGACCGACGTGGTGGTGACCACAGGCGTTCATGCATCCGGAGATGTTCAGGTCCAGTTCGCCGATGTCGAACAGGTAGTCCAGGTCTTCGAAACGACGCTGGATCGATTCGGCGATCGGGATCGACTTGGCGTTGGCCAGGGAGCAGAAGTCACCGCCCGGGCAGCAGATGATGTCGGTCAGCAAACCGATGTTCGGCGTGGCGAAACCTTGCTCGCGCAACTCGCCCCACATCGCGAACAACTGACTCTGTTCAACGTCGGCGAGAATGATGTTCTGCTCGTGGGAGGTACGTAGCTGACCGAAGCTGTAACGATCGGCCAGGTCGGCAACGGCATCGAGCTGCTTGTCGGTGATGTCGCCCGGTGCAACACCGGTCGGCTTCAGGGACAGCGTCACCGCGACATAACCCGGCTTCTTGTGCGCCAGGGTATTGCGGGTGCGCCAGCGGGCGAAGCCTGGGTGTTCTTTGTCGAGTGCGGCCAGTTCGGCGACCTGGTTGTCCAGCGCCTTGTAGTCCGGGTCGACGAAGTGTTTGGCGACGCGATGCACTTCGGCGTCGGTCAGCGTGGTCTGGCCACCGCGAAGGTGTTCCATTTCCGCGTCGACTTTCTGGGCGAAGACTTCAGGGGTCAAGGCTTTGACGAGGATCTTGATCCGCGCCTTGTACTTGTTGTCACGACGGCCATAGCGGTTGTAAACCCGCAGGATGGCGTCGAGGTAGCTCAACAGGTCTTTCCACGGCAGGAATTCATTGATGAACGCGCCCACCACCGGGGTACGACCGAGGCCGCCACCGACCAGCACACGGAAACCCAGTTCGCCAGCGGCGTTGTGCACCGGCTCAAGGCCGATGTCATGGACTTCGATGGCGGCACGGTCGGAGGTCGAACCGTTGATGGCGATCTTGAATTTACGCGGCAGGTAGGCGAATTCCGGGTGGAATGTCGTCCACTGACGGACGATCTCGCACCACGGACGCGGGTCGATCAACTCGTCGAAAGCGACACCGGCGAACTGGTCGGTGGTGACGTTGCGCAGGCAGTTGCCACTGGTCTGGATCGCGTGCATCTGCACGGTCGCCAGTTCAGCCAGGATGTCCGGAATGTCTTCCAGGGCCGGCCAGTTGAACTGCACGTTCTGCCGGGTGCTGATGTGGGCATAGCCCTTGTCATAGTCGCGGGCAATCTTGGCCATCATTCGCGTCTGGCGCGAAGTCAGTTGGCCGTAAGGCACCGCCACACGCAACATCGGCGCGAAACGCTGGATATAAAGCCCGTTTTGCAAGCGCAGGGGGCGGAATTCTTCTTCGCTCAGCTCGCCTGCCAGATAGCGTCGGGTCTGATCACGGAACTGCTTGACGCGGTCCTCGATGATCCGCTGATCGTACTCGTCGTATACGTACATATAAGTCCTGTTCTCAGGCTTGGGCCGGTCGGATCCAGCTGCGTTTTTGGCTTGCTGAAGTCTCGATACTGCCTCGGCAATTCTGCGCGCACGGCCGCGCACTCCCAACGGAGCCGGGGCAAGATACCAGTTTGCAGTTATGCGCAAAAGTGATGTTTGAGTATATGCAAAGAACCAAAACGACTAATGAGATGCAATGGGATAAAACCCACATTTGTGGTGCGGGCAATCGTCGTCTTTACTGTGGTCGAGTCTTTATGCAATCACCGATAAAACCGACAAGAGGCGATGCAATGAGCAACCCTACCAAAGCGACTAAACCCGATAGCACAGTAGATGCCTGGGCGATTCTGTTTCTGATCATTCTGGTCGTGGGCACAGCGGTATTCTGGGTCAGTCATCAATAATCGACCGCACTTGTAGCACTGTGGCACCTGTAGCAGCTGTCGAGCTTGCGAGGCTGCGTTCGGCTGCGCAGCAGTCGTAAACCCTGAACGCGCGGTCTGTCTGAAACACCGCATCGCCTGATTTCACGACTGCTGCGCAGCCGAACGCAGCCTCGCAAGCTCGACAGCTGCTACAGAGCCGAACGCAGCCTCGCAAGCTCGACAGCTGCTACAGAGCCGGACGCAGGCTTCGCCAGTTGCTACTGACGATTGTCGGACAAAACCGGAATAAACACCGTTGTACGGCAGTTCGCTGGCTATAATGCGCGGCGAATTTCCGGGGCTCGAACGATCAATGTTGAAGTTTCTGTGTGGTGTATTGCTGACGCTGTGTACGGTCGTGGGACCGTGTGCTCAAGCGGCGTCGGTGTTGTTCCTGAATCCGGGAACCACCAAGGAAGCTTTTTGGGTCAGCTACTCGCAGTTCATGCAGGCCGCAGCCACGGACCTGAACATGGATTTGCGCATCCAGTATTCCGACCGGGTGGCCGAAATCACCCTTAAACAGGCGCGCGAAGCCCTGCAAGGGCCGGTTCGTCCGGACTACCTGGTGTTCGTCAACGAGCAGTACGTCGCGCCCGAAATCCTGCGCCTGTCGCGAGGCAGCGGGGTGAAACTGTTCATGGTCAACAACGCCCTGACCGCGAGCCAGATGAGCCTGCTCGGCTCGCAGCCGGACAAATATCCCGATTGGCTGGGAAGCCTGGTGCCCAACGATGAGGAGGGCGGCTACCTGATGCTCAAGGAATTGATCCGCCTGCACGGCCCGGTGGCTCCCGGTCAGTTCATCGACCTGCTGGCGTTTTCCGGTTTGAAGATCACTCCGGCGGCGCAGTTGCGCGAGAAGGGTATGATGCGGGCCCTGGCCGAACATCCCGAAGTGCGGTTGCGCCAGTTGGTGTATGGCGGCTGGACTCGTCAGCGGGCTTATGAACAGGCCAAATTGTTGTTCAAACGCTACCCGCAGGCCTCGCTGGTCTGGTCGGCCAATGACGAAATGGCCTTCGGCGCCATGCAGGCGTATTCCGAAACGGGCGGCAAACCCGGGAAGGATGCGTTGTTCGGCGCCATCAACAATTCACCGGCGGCGTTGCAGGCGTTGCTGGACAATCGATTGAGCGTGTTGCTGGGCGGGCACTTCAGTCTCGGGGGCTGGGCGCTGGTGCAGTTGCATGATTACGATCAGGGCGTGGACGTCAGCCAGTACGGCGGTCGCGACCGGCAGATCCCCTTGTTGCAACTGATTGATCGGGCACAAGCTCGGCAATTGTTGGCGATGGACGCGGCGCACAATTTCGGCGTGGATTTCCACAAGCTCTCGGCCAAGGGCAAGCCCACGACCTATCGCTACCCGTTCAGCCTGCAAACGTTGATGCACTGAGCCGGATTCAAACGCCCGCCAGGAGCAGCACCAGCTTCACGATGCCAAACAGTGTCAGGGCGAACACCGCCGTGAACAGAATCCCCAGGATCACGAAATGACTCGGCTTGCCGTGCGTGAAGTCTCGCGCGCGGTTTTTCCCGCTTTGCACCCCGAACGCCGCCGCCATCACGCTGTGCAGCATCTGCCAGAACGTTGGCGGTTTGTTGTCGACTGGGTCGTCCATAAATTCCTCGCCTGAAAGAATGTCCCAAGAGCATAGCCAATCCGGCCATTCGTGCCGCCGAAGCCGTTAGTAACAAACCGGCATTCGCGCCATAACTATCTACCGCAGAGGCGCGTTCTTCAAATGGTGTCCTGTCGTTCCACTTGTCAGGAGCGACACCATGCCCCGCATTCACCGAGAAAAAACCAGCGTCCATAGCGACTTCCTTGAACAGGTCAGCCCCAACTGGCTGATTGACGCCACGCCGGCCAGACGTGCGGCGATAAAAGATTCCCGGGCGCACCTGCCGGCCTGGTATCAAGACGCGTCCATCGAGCAACGGCAGGCATTGAGCAACAGGTTCAACGCCAGTTTTACCGCCCAGACAGCGCTGGACAAGACGATGTCAGCGCTCCAGGACATCGACACATTCGCCGCCCCGTTACTCGGCAAAGCCCTGAAGGATCAGTTCGGGATCGACCTGGACGTCAACAAAACCCTGCTGTGCCTGAGGCGACCGCTGGAAGTGGGCGTCTTTGAAATCGAAATCACCTCGTTCGAAGTGCTGAAACTCTCGTTGTTGCAGGCTGCGCTGCATAACTTCCAAGCGTCCGAGTGTGAGGAGGGCGCCTTTCATGAAAAATCCGGGTTCGTTGTAGAAACCTCGACCCCCGGCACGTTCGAAGTCGCCACCGTCGCGATGACGGTCAGGCAGTTCTTGTCACTCTGTCGCACGCTGGATATCGGCGCCCAGTATCAAACCTACGTGAAGGGCTTTTTCCAGCCTGCGGATGCGCAGAGGGAGGCGACGCTTCGCCAGCAATTCATGACCAGTCAGAAAACAGCGTTGAGCGCCGCTGCCGAACTGGCCCTGTTAAAAAAAGATATCGAGCCCGAAGACTACACCATGATCCTGTCGGTGGTCGGCGGTGAAATCCACCCCGTTCTGGGTAACAGGCCGGTGTGGTTTCGCGACCTGAGTTTGATGAAGCGAAGAATGACCGGCTGCGTCGTGTTCAGCATCTGCGAACAATACCGCTATACCGATGACTTCATCGTTTACATACCCCATGACCCGGAGCACCCGCTCAAGCGCTACACCCCTTCGCAGTGGCGTGATGAGTTCAAACGCCAGTTCACCGCCGGTGATGCATCGCCGTCCAATCAGGGGCGCGCGACAGCTCATCAGCGTTTTTTCAGCCAGTTCGTGGCCTACGCCGACCGTCCGTATTACTTCAGTCAGTTCACCCGACCCTCAGCGGACTCACCTTCTGATCCATGGCGATCCATCTGGGTAAAAGTCGCCCAGCTGGTGCCACCGATTTCGACCATCGCCCGTATCAAAGAGCTCCCGCCCGAGCCCCAGGCCAAGCGCGAGCCGGTCGAGGACCCTTATCTCAATCCGTTCGCTATCACTCGCAAAGGAGCTGATGGCATCTGGTCCGCCAACAGCGATCTCTGGACTTATCTCTACGAACAGAACCGCACCAAGGTCATCGCCGACGCGCGCACCCATGCGGTTCCCACAGCGGACGTCGATGCGAAAGTGCGCGCGGAAAAGCTCAATCACCTGCTGGAAATCGGCATGCTGGGGTTGAACATGGTGTCGATGTTCGTGCCGGTGCTGGGCGAGATCATGATTACGGTGATGGCCGGGCAATTGCTGTACGAGTCCTTCGAGGGGGCCATCGAGTGGAGTGAGGGCGATCGTCAAGCCGCCAAGGCGCATCTGGTCGACGTCGCGCAGAACCTGGCGCTGATCGGCGTGATGGCTGGCGGGGGCAAAGTGCTGGGCAAACTGGCAGCGGTGAAACCCGAGCCGGTGATCGAGAGGCTCGATCAGGTCACGCGAGCTGATGGGAAAAGCCGTTTGTGGAAACCGGACCTGGGGGCGTATGAAAGTGATCTTGCGCTGGGTCGAAATGCCGTTCCCGACGCCTGGGGACTGCACCGGGTAAACCGCAAAACGTACCTCCGGCAGAGCGGCAAGGTCTATGAAGTCACCTACGATGAGCCGCTGAAAAAATGGCGCATCAAGCATCCGACCGACGCTCATGCCTATCAGCCGATCCTCGAACACAACGGGCATGGCGCCTGGCGACATACGCTTGAGCGCCCGCTGCAGTGGGACCGCTTGACGCTGCTGCGGCGCATGGGGCGGGTGACCGAGGCGTTGAGCGACGAGCAACTGCTCAAGGTCGCGGACGCCGTGGGTGTCGATGACAATGCCTTGCGCAAAATGCACCTGGATCATCTGCCGCCGCCCCCCGAGTTGGCTGACGCCTTGCGGCTGTTTGCGCTTGATGTCGGCGAGGTTGAAGCCCGTGATCCATTCATCACCCTGCTGCAGCGAGCGTGTCCGGGCCTGGGCGAATCTGCTGCGCAACGGATTCTGCTGGATGCCAGTACCGAGGAACTCACCCGCCTGAAAACAACGCGTCGAGTCCCGTTGAACCTGCTGGAAGAAGCCCGCTGGTACGCGCAGCAGGGGCGCGTGGGTCAGGCCTTTGCCGGTCTGCACCTTGGGCGCATGGTTTCGGCTGACAGCCAATGGCTTGCCTTGCACGCACTGGAAAAACTGCCGGGCTGGTCCGGCGAGGTGCGCCTGGAGATTCGCGACGGCCACACCAACGGCCCGCTGATCGATGGCATCGGCCGCGAGACCGCCGCGAGTCGCAAGTATGTGGTCAAAAAGGGGCCAGCCTACCAGGCGTTTGATGAACATGGCGAGGCACTCAATAGCGTGCCCTCGATGGGCGACAACTTTTTCGCCTCGATCATGCACGCCTTGCCTGATGAGGTGCGCCAGGCGCTGGGTGTTCCCCACGTCAGCCAAGGCGCTGATTTACAGCGGGCCATTGTCGACTCGGCCATCAAGCATCGAGCCGAATTGGCGCAACGACTGGAGGAACGCTCGGGCAGGAACACGACATTCAAACCGCCCGTACGGGTGACAGAGCGCACCGTGGGCTACTACGCCAGCGGACGCGGCCAAGGGGTCAATCCGTCGTTGGTGAGTCGCGTACGGGATGTCTATCCGCAGCTCACCGATCAGCAGGCCAACGGTTTCATCCTCAAGCAACTGCGAGAGGGAAAGACCGACGCGCAGATGTTCAGCCATTTGCAGATGCGCCTGCGTGAGTGGCAGCAGCTTGAGTCCACGCTCGATCAATGGGTGGGCGACTCGGTTTCGGAGACGACCTTGCAGTCCATGTTGGGGGGCAAGGCGGCCTCGGCGCGAAACATCAAGCAAGCCTGGCGCAATGCACCGCTGGCCGAGGAACAGGCGCCTCTTCGGTCACTTGAAGTGGTGTGTGACGACCCGATTCCGCCTCTGTCGGCGGATTTTTCACACGTGAATGATTTGCTGCTCTGGGGGCGGTGTGTCACGGACGCCAGCATCGATGCGCTGCTGGGCGCGTTTCCCAAGCTGAAAAGCCTGCGGATCAATTCAACCAGCGATGAGTTCAGTAACGTTCCTGCGGCGTTGAGCTCAATGCCGGACCTCACCGGCTTGAGCCTGTCTTCGGCAGTGCCCTACGCCGTGGACATGCCATCGAGGCTGAGTGTGTTGACCACACTTGAAGAACTCAGTGTGTTTTCCTCGGGTTATGCACCGCTGGCACTGGATGTCAGCGGCATGCGCAACTTGCGCGCACTCAAGGTCCTTGCACCCTCGCTGGATCAATGGCCCACCGGTGTGCTTGAACTACCGCACCTTCAACGCCTGGATCTGAAAAGCACCGGGATCAGTACGTTACCGGACGGCCTGTTCGAGGGGCATGAACGGTTGTGGTCCGGATTGTCGCTGGACTGGTCGAAATTCAGCCGTGAAAAATTCAAACCGGCCTATGAGTACGTCAAGAATCACCCGCAACACCTTATCGACCGGGAAGAGATGGTCAGGGACTACTGCAAAAGTGAGCTGAAACGTCTGGCTGATGGCATGGATGAGCCTTCCTTGGGCCTGTTCAACCATTTTATCGAGCAATGGCAGGGTGCGCAGGCGAGGTTCGACGCTGTCGAGGCCTTGAGCGAGCAGTTCCAAGTGCTGGACTGGCAGCTGACCGACTGGGCCGGTCGTGCGATGCAACAGAAGATGGATTTGAAGGAAGTGATGGGACGGTCCTGGGCGGCGGCTTTTATCAGGACGTGTTGGCGTAACGGTGTACTCAAACGCTACGGCGCGACGGTCGATGCCTCCGCGCTTGATCTGCCGAAAGTGCAATTCACTGAGTTTCCGCAACTGCCTGCCGGTGCCTTCGATCATGTACAAACCCTGTACTTGAGAGGGGTGCAAGCGCCGGCCGAACAGTTCCGTGGTTTTGTTCGAGGGTTTAGCGAACTGCACACCCTAGACCTGAGCGCTAATGGTTTGACCGAAGTCCCGATTGCACCGGGCGATCTGGCGAAGTTGACCCGTCTCGATCTCTCCGGCAACCGGCTCGTCGTCGATCCCGGGGTGCAGCAAGCACTCGATGGCTTGGGTGCGGTTGAATCCCTGGACTTGAGCGACAACCCGCTGAACACGCTGGACATCAGCCGGATGACTCGCCTGAAAGTGTTGAATGTGCGGGGCACCAATCTGCATGAATGGCCAACGGGGACGCAAGATCTGCCGCATCTGGCCTGGCTGGATGTGCGTGGCAGCCAGATATCCGAGCTACCGGCCGACCTTGTGGATGACGTGCTGCTCAAGAGCCAGCTGACCGGTATACCGTTGACCGCTCAAGCCATGGAGGCGCTGGAAACGGCCCGGCAGCGCATCGAAATTGCCAAAGTCCTGCCGGCGGGCACGCTGGAAAGGGTCGATCTGGAGGAGGGGGCGGCGGCCTTCCCGCCGACAGGAAGGGGCCTTTCCATCGCCCGGCAATTGCTGCCGTTGCCGCCAGTGCCGGTGGGCGAGGGCAACGCGCATTTTGCCACACGCCTGCAACGACTGAATCCGGCACTTGCCGATGATGAGGCGCTGCAAGCCGTCGAGCAGATGCGCAACCGGGGTGCAACCGAGGTTCAAATCATCGAGCAGCTCGGGGAATGGGATCAGACTTTTGAAGACCTGACGCGCCGATTGAATGGTTGGCTGTATACCCGAGAAACTCACGGCGCAGGTTGGGCAGTGTCGTCGGAGAGTCGCCGACTGGGTGCGATGCGAATCCTCGATTGCTGGCGCGAACGTTTGACGGGCGCGGCAGGTGCGATGGGCGAGGTGTTGAACCTCAACGGTCTGCAACTGGGCGATCTCCCCGAATTGCCGGCAGTGTTCGCTCACGTGGACACGCTGGACCTGACCGGGGTAAGGCTCA
Source organism: Pseudomonas sp. RIT-PI-q (assembly GCF_001297125.1). Taxonomy (GTDB): domain Bacteria; phylum Pseudomonadota; class Gammaproteobacteria; order Pseudomonadales; family Pseudomonadaceae; genus Aquipseudomonas. The sequence continues at coordinate 98,318 of NZ_LHPC01000040.1, read as the reverse complement.
CCGCGCAAGGCTCCGAGGGTTTTCTCAAGGCCTTCACCCACGTGAAATCATTGAAGCTCAACGGCAATGAGCTGCGAGCGCTGCCGGAGCACATCCAGTCCATGGTCAGCCTCGAACGGCTGGAACTCTCCGCCAATCGATTGAATGATACCGAGCACCTGTACGCCTCGTTGAACCGACTGGCGCACCTGAAATGGCTGGATCTGGGCTACAACGGGCTCGACGAATTTGATGTCGAGGTGTTTGTGCGACTGGAGACGCTCGACCTGCGCAACAATAATTTGACCGATTGGCCGCAAGGCGTGCTGGACGCCAATCATCTCGGCACACTGAACCTGAGCGGTAACTACCTCACCGCAATGCCTTCCGAGATTCTGGATGGCAGCCACGAGACGCTGGTTGCCGGTACAGACCTGAGCGAAAACTACAGTCTGGAGCTTGAGAGTCTTGAGCAGCTCAGGGATTACCGCGAGGCCGGGGCACGTGAAACGGTGATGGGACTGTCGCGCACTGATCTTGACGAAATGCTTGCCGATGCCAGCGGCGAGGGTGACGGTGAAAGTGAAAGCGTCGAATCCGATGAAACCCTGCCCGAGGTGCCGCCCGATTTCCAGCAAAGTGCACCTTGGTTAGCCAACGCGGCTCCCGAGGAGCTGGCTGGCAAAACGCAGACCTGGAGGCAACTGGCGGCCGAGCCGGACAACGCGGCGTTCTTTCATTTGCTCTCGCGATTGCAGGATACGCAGGAGTTCCGGGTGGCAAATGCCGACCTGACGCGTCGGGTGTGGACGGTGATGGATGCCGCTGCCAGCAATAGCGAACTCAGGGAAATTCTGTTCGCCAGCGCCAACACGCATGGCACCTGCGTTGACGGTCGAATCCTCACCTTCAGCGGGCTGGAAAGCAAAGTCTTCACCCACAACGCCTTGCTCGAAATACCCGCAGGGCGTCTGGCCGAAAGGGGTGAGGCGCTGTTGAAACTGTCTCGGCAGCTTTTCCGCCTGGACAAGGTCGACGATCTGGCAACGAAAGCCGCTGCGCGCAACGGTCGGGATGAAGCGGAAGTGCGCCTCGGTTATCGCATCGGCCTGACGGAGGGCTGGAGCGACGGACTGGAACTGCCTGGGCAACCGAAACACATGACCTATGCCTCGGGCGTAACGCCTCGGCAACTGGCAGAAGCCCGGATCGAAGTGAGCAACGCGGAACAGTCCGACAGCTTCTTTGAAGACTTGATCCAGCGTGATTACTGGGTTGAGTACCTCAAGGAAAAATACCCGGAAGAATTCCGCACACTCGATGAGGCGGAGACATCCGAGGAGACTGCCGATACCGACGACGCAACGTTGATGATCAAGCTTTTTGACCTGGCGGCGGCGCGCAACAGCAAGATGATCGAACTGTCACGCAAAGAGGTCGACGCCCCGAATAACCCAAGCATCTGACGCTCCCACAGGGACGAGGGCTGGGTACAAAATTGGGCAAATGACAGGAACGACTGTAGGAGCGAGGCTTGCCCGCGAAGGCGATCTCAAGTACGCCTTCGCGGGCAAGCCTCGCTCCTACAGGACGGCGATCTGTCTGTTGCCAGCGATGTTGACTGTGATGCCGCCTTCGCGGGCAAGCCCGCTCCCACAGGGACGTGGGCTCGGTACAAAATCGGGTGAGCGACCGGAACGACTGTAGGAGCGAGGCTTGCCCGCGAAGGCGATCTCAAGTACGCCATCGTAGGCAAGCCTCGCTCCTACAGGACGGCGATCTGTCTGTCGCCAGCGATGTTGAATGTGATGCCGTCTTCGCGGGCAAGCCCGCTCCCACAGGGACGTGGGCTGGGTACAAAATTGGGTGAACGACCGGAACGACTGTAGGAGCGAGGCTTGCCCGCGAAGGCGATCTCAAGTACGCCTTCGCGGGCAAGCCTCGCTCCTACAGGACGGCGACGTGTCTGTCGCCAGCGAGGTTGAATGTGATGCCGTCTTCGCGGGCAAGCCCGCTCCCACAGGGACGTGGGCTGGGTACAAAATTGGGTGAACGACCGGAACGACTGTAGGAGCGAGGCTTGCCCGCGAAGGCGATTTCAAGCACGCCATCGCAGGCAAGCCATGCTCCTATAGGAAATCCACTAGGGGCTTAGTTGTCGTACCCGAGGTTCGGCGCCAACCAACGCTCGGTCACGCTCAACTCCTGGCCTTTGCGCGACGTATAGCTCTGCACCTGGTCCTTGTCGATCTTGCCCACGGCGAAATATTGCGCCTGCGGGTGCGCGAAGTACCAGCCGCTGACCGCTGCCGCCGGGAACATCGCGTAGTGCTCGGTGAGGAACACGCCGCTGCGGCCCGCTTTCATTTCGCTGGCTTGCGGATCGAGCAAGGCAAACAACGTCGATTTCTCGGTGTGATCCGGGCACGCCGGGTAGCCCGGGGCAGGGCGGATGCCGGTGTATTGCTCTTTGATCAGCGCCTCGTTGTCCAGGGTTTCATCCTTGGCGTAACCCCAGTGCTCTTTACGCACCTGCTGGTGCAGCCACTCGGCGCAGGCCTCGGCCAGGCGGTCGGCCAGGGCCTTGACCATGATCGAGTTGTAATCGTCGCCGGCATCCTGGTACGCCTTCGCCACTTCTTCCGCGCCGATGCCGGCGGTGGTGATGAAACCACCCACGTAGTCGGTCACTTCGCTGTCCTTCGGTGCCACAAAATCGGCCAGGGAGAAGTTCGGTTTGCCGTCGGTCTTGATGATCTGCTGGCGCAGGTGATGCAGCTTGGCCAATGGCTTGCCGTCATCGCCATAGACTTCGATATCGTCGTCACGCACCTGGTTGGCCGGCCAGAAACCGAACACCGCACGGGCGCTGATGAGTTTCTCGTCGATCAACTTGGCGAGCATTTCCTGGGCATCGGCAAACAGCGCGGTGGCAGCTTCACCGACCACTTCGTCGGTGAGGATGCGCGGGTACTTGCCGGCCAGGTCCCAGGAGATAAAGAACGGCGTCCAGTCGATGTACTCGGCCAGAACCTTCAGGTCGATATTGTCCAGCACCTTGGCGCCGGTGAACGTCGGTTTGACCGGCTCGTAGGTGCTCCAGTCGAACTGCGGCTTCTTGGCGATCGCCGCCGGGTAGCTCAGGCGCTCGGTGCGGGCGCTGCGATTCGCCGTGCGCTCGCGGACGTCGATGTATTCCAGGCGGGTTTTCTCGACGAACGCCGGCTTCAACTCCTTGGACAGCAACTGCGTCGCCACGCCGACGGCGCGGGAGGCGTCGGTGACGTAGATCACCGCGTCGTTGCTGTACTTCGGCTCGATCTTCACCGCCGTGTGCGCCTTGGAGGTGGTCGCGCCACCGATCATCAGCGGCAGGTGAAAGTCCTGACGCTGCATCTCGCGAGCGACGTGAACCATTTCATCCAGCGAAGGCGTGATCAGACCGGACAGGCCGATGATGTCGCACTTCTGCTCCTTGGCCACTTGCAGGATTTTCTCTGCCGGCACCATCACGCCGAGGTCGACGATGTCGTAGCCGTTACAGCCCAGCACTACGCCCACGATATTCTTGCCGATGTCGTGCACGTCGCCCTTGACCGTGGCCATGAGGATCTTGCCCTTGGCCTCCGGCTTGTCGCCTTTTTCCAGTTCGATGAACGGGATCAAGTGGGCCACGGCCTGCTTCATCACACGGGCAGATTTGACCACCTGCGGCAGGAACATTTTGCCGGCACCGAACAGGTCGCCAACGATGTTCATGCCTGACATCAACGGGCCTTCGATGACCTCGATCGGCCGGGCAAACGACTGACGCGATTCTTCGGTGTCTTCCACGATGTGCGTGGTGATGCCTTTGACCAGCGCATGTTCCAGCCGCTTGTTGACATCCCAGTTGCGCCACTCTTCGGTCTCGGCTTCCTTGACGCTGCCATCGCCCTTGTACTTGTCGGCAATGGCGAGGAGGGCGTCGGTGCCGTTCGGGGTGCGGTTGAGCACCACGTCTTCGACGGCGTCGCGCAGTTCGGCCGGGATCTGGTCGTAGATCTCCAGCTGACCGGCGTTGACGATGCCCATGGTCAGGCCGTTGCGGATCGCATACAGCAGGAACACCGAGTGAATTGCTTCACGCACCGGGTTGTTGCCCCGGAACGAGAACGACACGTTGGACACGCCGCCCGACGTCAGGGCGTACGGCAGTTCGTCACGGATGTAGGCACAGGCGTTGATGAAGTCCACAGCGTAGTTGTTGTGTTCTTCGATACCGGTGGCGATGGCGAAGATGTTCGGGTCGAAGATGATGTCTTCCGGCGGGAAGCCGACTTCGTTGACCAGAATGTCGTAGGAGCGTTTGCAGATTTCTTTCTTGCGCTTTTCGGTGTCGGCCTGACCGGCCTCATCGAACGCCATCACCACCACGGCAGCGCCGTAGCGCTTGCACAGTTTGGCGTGATGAATGAACTGCTCGACGCCTTCTTTCATGCTGATCGAGTTGACGATGCCCTTGCCCTGGATGCATTTCAGGCCGGCTTCGATCACTTCCCATTTGGAGGAGTCAATCATGATCGGGACGCGGGAGATGTCCGGTTCACCGGCAATCAGATTGAGGAAGGTCACCATGGCCTTCTTCGAATCGAGCATCCCTTCGTCCATGTTGATGTCGATCACCTGCGCGCCGGCTTCGACCTGTTGCAGGGCGACTTCCAGGGCTTCGGTGTAGTTGTCCTCACGGATCAGCCGGGCGAATTTGGCAGAACCGGTGATGTTGGTGCGCTCGCCGACGTTGATGAACAACGAGTTGCGATCGATGGTGAACGGTTCCAGGCCCGACAGGCGGCAAGCCTTTGGAATCTCTGGAATCTGGCGCGGCGCGTAACCGGCCACGGCTTTGGCGATGGCTTCGATGTGGCCCGGCGTGGTGCCGCAGCAACCGCCGACAATGTTGAGGAAGCCGCTTTGAGCAAATTCTTCGATGACCTTGGCGGTTTCCGCCGGCAGTTCGTCGTACTCGCCGAATTCGTTTGGCAGGCCGGCGTTCGGGTGCGCGGAAACGTGGGTGCCGGCCTTGTTCGACAGCTCTTCGAGGTACGGACGCAATTCGCTGGCGCCGAGGGCGCAGTTCAGGCCGACCGAGATCGGCTTGGCGTGGGCCACGGAGTTCCAGAACGCTTCGGTGGTCTGGCCCGACAGGGTACGGCCGGAGGCATCGGTGATGGTGCCGGAGATCATGATCGGCAGCTCGACGCACAGTTCTTCGAAAACCCCTTGCACGGCGAAGATCGCGGCTTTGGCGTTCAGGGTGTCGAAAATGGTTTCGATCAGGATCAGGTCGGCGCCGCCTTCGATCAAGCCTTTGGTGGCCTCGGTGTAGTTCTCCACCAGTTCATCAAAGGTCACGTTGCGATAGCCAGGGTTGTTCACGTCTGGCGACAGCGAGCAGGTACGGCTGGTCGGGCCGAGCACGCCAGCGACGAAGCGCGGCTTGTCCGGGTTCTCGAGGGTTTTTGCGTCGGCGATCTTGCGCGCCAGGCGAGCGCCTTCTACGTTCAGTTCGTAGGCCAGTTCTTCCATGCCGTAATCGGCCATGGAAATCCGGGTGGCGTTGAAGGTATTGGTTTCCAGAATGTCGGCGCCGGCGTCCAGATAGGCTTTCTCGATGCCGCCAATCACGTCCGGGCGCGTCAGTATCAACAGGTCATTGTTGCCTTTGACATCGCTCGGCCAGTCAGCGAAGCGTTTGCCACGGTAATCCTGCTCTTCGAGCTTGTAGCTCTGGATCATCGTGCCCATGCCGCCATCGAGAATCAGGATGCGCTCTTTGAGGGCGTGCTTGAGAGCTTGAAGGCGAACGCTGCGATCGGACATTTGGACTACTCGGTAAGGCCATGACGAAGGGGCGGGATAATAGCAAACCTGCGCGCTTTTAGAGCATGTCCGGTTTTTGCATGAATATCGCTCATGTTGGTACGGGTGTCCGAGCGTTAGAATCGCGGCGTTTTTTCATGATTGGGACCAGGGACATGTCTTTTCGCGTCATCAGCATTGTTTTGCTGTTTTTAAGCTGGGGCGCCGCCGCGCAGGAACCGGCCATTTCCGCCGCTATTTCCTACAGCCGCGATATCCAACCGATCTTCACCGAAAAGTGCGTGGCCTGCCATGCCTGCTACGACGCCGCTTGTCAGCTCAATCTGGGCAGTGGCGAAGGGGCCGCGCGCGGTGCGACCAAGATTCCGGTTTATGACGGCGAACGCAGTCAGGCCGCTGCACCGACCCGGCTGTTTTATGACGCCTTCGGCAAGCGCGCCTGGCAGCAAAAAGGCTTCTATTCGGTACTCGACGCCCAGGGCAGTCAGGCCGCACTGATGGCGCGGATGCTGGAGCTGGGACACACCACGCCGTTGCAGCCCAACGCCAAGCTGCCGGAAGACATTGTCCTGGGCCTGAACCGGGAAAACAGTTGCGCCATGCCGGCAGAGGTCGAGGGTTATGCCAGCGCTCATCCGAAAGAAGGCATGCCGTTGGCGGTCACCGGCCTGACCGATCAGCAATACCAGACGTTGCAGCGCTGGCTGGCCTCCGGTGCGCCGATCGATGAGCAAGGGTTGGTCCCGAGCGCGAAGGAAGCCTTGCAGGTGGTGCAATGGGAAAATCTGCTCAACGCGCCGGGCGCGCGGCAAAGCCTGGTCGGGCGCTGGTTGTTCGAGCACTGGTTCCTCGCCCATATCTACTTCAAGGACGGCGAACCGGGGCACTTCTTCCAGTGGGTGCGTTCGCGTACGCCGACCGGCCAGCCCATCGATCTGATCAACACCCGGCGTCCGAATGACGACCCCGGCACCCAGGTGTATTACCGACTGTGGCCGGTGCAAGGGGTGATCGTGCAAAAGACTCACATCACCTATCCGCTGAGCGCGGCGAAGATGGCGCGGGTCAAAACCCTCTTCTATAACGGCAACTGGCAGGTCAACGCCTTGCCGGGTTACGGGCCGGAGCGCCGGGCCAATCCGTTCACCACCTTCGAGGCAATCCCGGCCCAGGCGCGCTACCAGTTCATGCTCGATAACGCCGAATACTTCGTGCGCACCTTCATTCGCGGCCCGGTCTGTCGCGGTCAGATTGCCACGGATGTTATTCGCGATAATTTCTGGGCGCTGTTCCAGGCGCCGGAACACGACCTCTACATCATTGACCCGAACTACCGGGGCCAGGCCACGCCGTTGCTGGCGATGCCCGGGCAGAACGACGACGTCGGCAGCGTCCTGAGCCTGTGGCACGACTACCGCGACAAACGGAATGAATACGAGGCACTGCGCCGGGACAGTTACGCCGAAGCGCCGGCACCGAGCTGGTCGACCTTGTGGGCTGGCAACGATAATGCCTTGCTGACCATCTTCCGCCACTTCGACAGCGCTTCGGTGAACAAAGGCCTGATCGGTGACGTGCCGCAAACGATGTGGCTGTTCGACTTCCCGCTGCTGGAACGCACCTACTATCAGTTGGCGGTCAACTTCGACGTGTTCGGCAACGTCTCCCATCAGGCGCAGACGCGGCTGTATTTCGATCTGATCCGTAACGGCGCCGAGCAGAACTTCCTGCGCCTGATGCCGGCGGATTCGCGGGACGCTTACCTCGACGATTGGTATCAGAACAGCGGCAAGATCAAGATGTGGCTGGATTATGAGGCCATTGATAACGACAAGGAGACGGCGCTCGTACTGGACGAAAAAGACCCCAAGCGTGATTTCGCCCAGCAGTTGCTGGCCCGCTACGGCGACCTCGATGCCAAGCCCGATCCGATCAATCGCTGTGACGGCGCTTATTGCTCACGACCGAACATCGACCTGCAATTGCAGAGTGCCGAGCAGGCCTTGAGTCGCCTGACGTCGCGGCCTGCGGCGGGGCTTAAGGTCATCGATCAGTTGCCGGAAGCAACGATGCTGCGCATCGAGACCACCAGCGGCAAGCGTGAGGTTTACAGCCTGCTGCGCAACCGCGCACACAGCAACGTGGCGTTCCTGCTCGGTGAGTCGCTGCGCTATCAACCGGGGCTCGACACGCTGACCATTTTCCCCGGTGTACTCAGCAGCTATCCGAACTTCATGTTCAACATTCCAGCCGAGCAGGTGCCCGAGTTCGTCGACGCGATGGAAAACGCCAAGGACGCCAACCGCTTCGAGAAAATCGTCGAACGGTGGGGGATTCGGCGTAGCCATCCGCAATTCTGGTTCTACTTCCATGACCTGAGCCGGTACGTGCACGAGACCGACCCGGTGGAAGAGGGCGTACTGGACATGAACCGCTACGAGAATCTTTGATCGACTTTTGTCTGCTGGCCGGTGTCGGATCTATCAGGCACCACCAATCCCCTGTAGGAGCGAGGCTTGCCCGCGAAGGTGTGTCAGTCGACACCTCCGTAGCTGACACACCTTCGCGAGCAAGCTTCGCTCCTACAGGATTTCGGTGATTTGGGTAATTTCCGAGATTTCGGAGATTTCGGGATTTCGGTGGTTTGGCGATTCGGGATCGGGAGGGCTTGTCGATGTTGATTTCAGTGCAGGCACTGCGCGCCATCGCCGCCTGGGCAGTGGTCTGCCACCATTTCATGCAGATTTTCTTCGACTTCCAGGCCCGTGGGCCGGTGGGGCAGATGTTCATCGACAAGGGCGCGGTGGGCGTCGACGTATTTTTTGTCATCAGTGGCCTGGTGATTTTCCTGTCTACCGAGGGCAAGTCGCTGCCGCCGGGGCGCTTTCTGCTGTATCGACTCTTCCGCATCGTCCCGGCGTATTGGCTGTATACGGTGCTGATGGCGCTGCTGGTGGTTTTCGCCAAGCCCTTGTTGCCGGACCAGACGGTCGACTGGTCGCATTTCCTGCTGTCGCTGTTGTTCATTCCTACTGAAAACCCGGGTGGTTACGGGATTTATCCGACGCTTAACGTTGGCTGGACCCTTAACTACGAAATGCTGTTCTACCTGCTGTTTGCCTGGGCGCTGCTGTTTCGCTTGCAGGTCCGTTTGCTGGTCGTTGCCGCGCTCCTGTTTGCGGTGTGCCAGGCGTGGACCGGTTATGGCTGGGTCAGCGAGTTCTACCGCTCGGGCATCGTTTATGAGTTCTTGCTGGGGATCGCCATCGGCATGATCTACCGCCGTGGCTGGATCAAACCCGGATTGTGCCTGCCCTTGCTGGGCATTGCTGGCGCATTGATGGCGATTTATCACTTGGCGCCGCAACCACGTTTTTTGACCTGGGGCGTGCCGAGCGCGGTGCTGGTCATGGCGTGCATGTCTCTGGAACGCTTTTTCGAGAACAAACGGTTGTTCAAGCTGCTCGGTGATTGTTCCTACTCGGTGTACCTGATGCACGTGTTGGTGCTGTCTGCCGGCGGTTTTGTCGCACAGCGCTATGGCATAAATCCCTACGTGATGTTCATTGTCTGCGCAGCGACGATTGGCCTGGGTTCATGGGCAAGCTACGAATGGGTGGAAAAATGCAGCTATCGGTGGCTTAAAGCCTGGATCGACGGTGAACCGCCGGTCGAGATGGCTCCGGCTCTTTCCCGACAAAAATACTAGGACTTTGTCCGGCGCGATGATTGGCGTAAACTGCGCCCAAGCCTGCGAGGAGTTTCCATGACCGCTATTACCATCACCGACGCCGCCCACGATTATCTGGCTGATCTGCTCTCCAAGCAGAACACCCCAGGCATCGGCATCCGCGTCTTTATCACCCAGCCTGGCACCCAGTACGCCGAAACCTGCATTGCTTATTGCAAGCCGGGCGAAGAAAAACCTGAAGACACGGCGCTGGGGCTGAAAAGCTTCACTGCTTACATCGACTCGTTCAGCGAAGCGTTCCTGGACGATGCGGTAGTCGACTATGCCACCGACCGCATGGGCGGCCAGCTGACCATCAAGGCGCCAAACGCCAAAGTCCCGATGGTCAACGCCGACAGCCCGGTGAACGAGCGCATCAACTACTACCTGCAAACCGAGATCAACCCGGGGCTCGCGAGCCACGGCGGTCAGGTCAGCCTGATCGATGTGGTCGAGGACGGCATCGCCGTGCTGAAGTTCGGCGGCGGTTGCCAGGGCTGCGGCCAGGCAGACGTGACCTTGCGTGAAGGCATCGAGCGCACCTTGCTCGAGCGCATTCCCGAGCTCAAGGGCGTTCGCGACGTGACCGACCACACGCAGAAAGAAAACGCCTACTACTGAGTAAGGTGTTCGCTGCAAACATAAAAAACGGCGCCCCGTGAGCGCCGTTTTTTATTGGAATGCGGTTGTAGGAGCTGGCTTGCCAGCGAAGGGGCCCTATGGACGATACAAATGCGCATGCCCCGCACGGTACAGCGACGACTCACTAAAATGATCGCTGCCCAACACCCGACCCACCAGAATCAACGCCGTACGCCGAAACCCCTTCGCCGCTACCTTCCCGGCAATATCCTCAAGTGTTCCCACCACCCAATCCTGATCCGGCCAGGTCGCCCGGTGAATCACCGCGATCGGGCAGTCCGCGCCGTAATGCGGCAGCAACTCAACGAGAATCTTCTCCAGATGGTTGACCCCCAAATGAATCGCCATCGTCGCGCCGTGTTGCGCCAGGCTGCCCAGTTCTTCGCCAGGTGGCATGGCGGTCTTGTCGGCGTAGCGGGTCAGAATCACGCTCTGTGACACGTCCGGCAGCGTCAGTTCCGCACCGAGCAACGCCGCGCAGGCCGCCGTCGCGGTCACGCCTGGAATGATTTCAAACGGGATGTCGAGTTCGCGCAGGTAACGAATCTGCTCGCCAATCGCGCCGTACAGGCTCGGATCGCCGGAATGCACTCGCGCCACATCCTGGCCGTTGGCATGCGCGGTCTTGATCAGCTCGATGATTTGTTCCAGATGCAATTCGGCGCTGTTGACCACCTGTCCGGCCTGATGGCCTTCGAGCACGGCGGCGGGCACCAGGGAGCCGGCATAGATGATGACCGGGCAGCTGCGAATCAGCCGTTGGCCTTTGACGGTGATCAGTTCCGGGTCGCCGGGACCAGCGCCAATGAAGTAGACGGTCATCGTCGGTTCCTGTGAGAAAAAAGGGGCTGGGCAAGGCTTCAGATGAAGATTGCTCATGATCGAAGACGGGGATTATCGGGGATTGTATGCAGTGCAGGCCAATGCCAGAGTTGCCTGGGCATATTTTTGTCGCGAAATCAGTAGTTTTGCTGGCGCCTGGGACAGTTGTTCGGCGAGGGCCAAGGCGGCGCTTTCTGCCACGCCGTAGCAGCCGGTGCGTTCGAACGCGATATCCGAATGATGGCTGAGTTGTGGCTGGTAACCGGCCAATTGCTCGCTGCTGAAATACATCAGCGGCAGCGCCAGTTGCTCGGCCAGTTCGATCAGGCCAGGCTCGTCGCGCTTCATGTCGATGCTGGCCAGGGCCCTGATCTGGTGAAGTCCGATTTGATGAGCCTGTAACGCCTGATCGAGCAACGCCCGCAGCGTGCTGACAGGGCAGCCGCGCTGGCAGCCCAGGCCGACCGCCAGGGTCGGCGCTGCGCTGGCGTCAGTCATGCGTGGTATTGGCCATCGCTTTTGCGGCGGAACAACCAGGCGCTGATCAGGCCCAGGGCCAGCCATAATCCCATGTTGGTCAACTGCGAAGCGATTTTGAACTGGGCTTCCAGGGCTTCCGGCGCGAGCATCGAGTGCACTTCCGGTTGCGGCGCGCCGATCACGTGCGGCACGGCCAGGATGGCCACGCCAAGGATTTTCATCAGCCAGTGGCGACTGAACACGATCAGCGCGATACCGACAGCGGTGGAAGCGGCAGTGCCGATCCACCAGATTTGCCGTTGTGCCAGATCGGCAGCAGCAGTACCCGGCAACTCAGGCGGCAGGCCGAGGGTCGGCGCCAGCACGAACGTCGCGTAACCGGCCAGGCCCCAGAGCAGGCCCTGTGAGGTTTTGGTCGGTGCGCGCAAGGTGTAGAGACCGGCGAGCATCAGGGCGAAACCGACGGCCACCACCAGATTGCCGCCGGTCGTCGACAGCACGCGCTGCCAGCCGTCTTCAGGCTCCCAGGCTTCGGCATCGTGGGTATGAGCGGCAACAGCACCCGTGTCGTGTTCGTGGGCGACAACAGCGGCTGGCTCGGATTTTTCGTAGGTCTCGGCCTGCAAAATCAACGGAGCCACCCAGAAGCTTTGCAGCAGGGTCAGCAGCAGGGCGGCCAGCAGCCCGGTGAAACCTGCGGTTTGCGCAATACGCTTGATCATGTCGGCAGGTCTCAATGGCACGGGAAGGCAGAGCTGTGACGGGTATCGTGCGCGGCGTTGTGTACCGCTTCGATGTGCGAGAAACCGGCGAAATACACAAGGCACGCGCCGAGGATCGATGCGCAAACGGCAGCGGTCAGGCGTTGAGTCAGGGTCGTGGTGGTGCTGGCGGTGCTCTTATCGGTGTTGCTGCCGGTGCTGCTGATGATCGACATGGCGCTTCCCTCTGGTCTGTCAGTGGGTGAATAGAGCGCATGGAAGACCCCTGCGAGTCGGGCACGCAGAGGTTCAAACAGCGCCCGCCCACCGCGGGTTTGTTATTCAGTGAACGTATCGGTCACTGTGTGTTGCGGGCCGGTCTCCGGGCTCGCGAGGGGCCAAGGCTTGCGCCTGAACCTGCAAGCATCACCTTCCCATGCCGAACTGCTGGCACAGTGGATTTGACGCTTCGCTCGCTTACCGTTGCGGGGGCAGCACCGGACTGACATGGCCTTGAGTAAAGCACATGATTCACCGGTTTCCCGTTTCACCCTGTGAAGGGCACCCGTAACAAGGTGAGTAGGAGAGCATGGGCAGGGGTTGGGCGTCAATTGGCAGGGGTTCTCAGTTGATACCGCGGTGCCTTCTTCGCGGGCAAGCCTCGCTCCTACAAAAGCATCGCGGTCCTGTAGGAGCGAGGCTTGCCCGCGAAGGCGTCCTGATGGCCGCTACAAGACATTGACCCGCCCCCACACGATGCGTAGCCTTGCGCTTTCGAGGTTCTTCGGCGTTTTGCCGAAGCTAAGAAGGGAACGCGGTCGATGCCGCGGCTGCCCCCGCAACTGTGAACGGTGATGTTCGCTGCCACGCCACTGCAAACGCCGTCCAACGGGTTCGCGGGAAGGCGCAGCCAACGCCAGTCCAACGATTGGCACACCGTCAGCCAGGAGACCTGCCTCGAAACGAATTCTCACTACAACCGGGCGGGGTGATCCGGTGGCGAACTCTTTCGCGCGCGCACGTCGCAGCGATTGTCGTCCCGTATGCCCGCCACCTTGCCAAAGGGCATCCGATGAAAACACTGGCCAAACTCCCCGTCACCATCGTTACCGGCTTCCTCGGCTCGGGCAAAACCACCTTGCTGCGGCACATGCTCGACAACGCTCAGGGCCGCCGTATTGCGGTGATCGTCAACGAATTCGGCGAGCTGGGCATCGACGGCGAGATCCTCAAGCAGTGCTCCATCGGCTGCACTGAAGAAGAAGCCAGCGGCCGCGTTTACGAACTGGCCAACGGCTGCCTGTGCTGTACCGTTCAGGAAGAATTCTTCCCGGTGATGCGCGAACTGGTGGCCCGTCGCGGCGACCTCGACCACATCCTGATCGAAACCTCGGGCCTGGCCCTGCCAAAGCCCTTGGTTCAAGCCTTCCAGTGGCCGGAAATCCGCAGCGCCTGCACCGTTGATGCGGTGATCACCGTGGTCGACAGCCCGGCCGTGGCCGCCGGCACCTTCGCCGCGTTCCCGGATCAGGTCGACGCCCAGCGCAAGCTCGACCCGAACCTGGACCACGAATCGCCGCTGCACGAACTGTTCGCCGACCAACTGGCCAGCGCCGACCTGGTGATCCTCAACAAGGCCGACCTGATCAGCCCGGAAGACCTGGCCCGCGTGCGCCTCGAAGTCGCTGAAGAACTGCCGCCAGCGGTCAAAGTCATCGAAGCCAGCAGCGGTCGTGTTCCATTGGACGTGCTGATTGGCTTGGGCGCCGGTTCCGAAGAACACATCGACAGCCGTCACAGCCATCACGATCACCACCATGAAGGTGAAGACGATCATGACCACGACGCGTTCGATTCCATTTCCATTGAACTGCCACAAGCCGACGAAAGTCTGCTGATGGACGCGCTGACGCAACTGGTGGTGCAACACGGCATCCTGCGCGTCAAAGGTTTCGCGGCGATCCCGAACAAGCCGATGCGTCTGCTGATTCAGGGCGTGGGCACGCGTTTCGACAAGCATTTCGACCGTCAGTGGGGCGCCGAAGAAGCGCGCACCACGCGTCTGGTGCTGATCGGCCAGGAGCTGGACGCCGCTCTGCTCGAAGCGCAATTGCGCGCTGCGCTCAGCGTTTAAGCCATGCACCTGCTCAGGACCCAGCCCGGCGGTTTCGTCTCGGATGACAACATTGCCGACCTTGGACAAACCCCCGCCGCGCTGGTGATCCTGTGCAGCGGCGACTCCAGCCTGGCGCTGCTCGCCGAAGCGGCGCAGCAGTTGCCCGACGATTACCCGAGCGTGCGCCTGGCCAACCCGATGCAGGTGCAGAACCATGCCTCGGTCGACCTGTATGTCGACGAAGTGCTGCGCCATGCCAAGGTGATCCTGATTTCGCTGCACGGCGGCATCGCCTATTGGCGTTATGGCGTCGAGCAACTGGTGCAGTTGTCGGAGCGCGGAGTGCAGCTGATTCTGGTGCCGGGCGACGATCGCCCGGACCCGGAACTCAGTGACCTGAGCACCGTGCCCGCCGAAGACCGCGACCGCCTTTGGCAGTTTTTGCGTCAGGGTGGCATGGGCAACGCCCTGGACTTTTTCCGCTGCCTGGCCAATCGGTGGCTGGACCGCGACTATGCCTGGGCCGAGCCGCAAACCCTGCCGCGCACCGCGATTTACCCCCCACAAAAAAGCCCCGCCGAACTGAGCGATTGGCAAGCCGACTGGCAGGCCGATCAACCGGTGGCGGCGGTGCTGTTCTACCGCTCGCATTTGCAGGCGGCGAACACCGGTTTTATCGATATTTTTTGCCAGCGTCTGCAAGCGGCGGGGCTCAATCCGCTGCCGATCGCCGTGGCCAGTTTGAAAGAGCCCGGCTGCCTGACGGTGGTCGAGGACCTGCTGGACGAGACTGAAACGGCGGTGATTCTCAACACCACCGGTTTCGCCCAGTCCAGCCCCGAAGCGCCGCACCTGCGACCGTTTCGCCGCAATATCCCGGTGATCCAGGCGATTTGCGCCCAGGACAACGAACCCGGTTGGCGCGCCAGCGAGCAGGGCCTCGGTCCGCGCGACCTGGCGATGCACATTGCGCTGCCGGAACTCGACGGGCGGATCATCAGCCGCCCGATCAGCTTCAAGGATTTGGCCTGGCGCAGCGAGCGCAGTCAGTCCGATGTGGTCTGCTACCGGCCACAACCGGAGCGCATGGATTTTGTCGCCGAACTGGCGCGGCGCTGGATCGATCTGGCACGGGTGCCGCATGCGGAAAAACGCATCGCCCTGATCCTCGCCAACTACCCGACGCGCGATGGTCGCATCGGCAATGGCGTCGGCCTCGACACGCCAGCTGCTGCGCTGAATATCCTGCGTGCGCTGCATCAAGAAGGTTATCCGCTGCGCGCCGAATTGCCGGACAGCGGCACCGCGTTGATCCAGCAGTTGCTCGGCGGCGTCAGCAATGACCTCGACACCCTCGACCAGCGTCCGTGCCAGCAAAGCCTGGCGATGGATGACTATCTGCTGATGTTCAACGCACTGCCCGAAGCCAACCGCCAAGCCGTGCTGGAACGCTGGGGCGCGCCTGAGAGCGACCCGATGTGCCGTGGCGGACGCATGATGATCGCCGGACTGCGTTTCGGCCTGACCTTTGTCGGTATTCAACCGGCGCGCGGTTATCAAGTCGACCCGAGCGCGGTGTATCACGACCCGGACCTGGTGCCGCCACACGGCTACCTGGCGTTCTACTTCTGGTTGCGCAACACCTACGGTGCCCACGGCGTGATTCACGTCGGCAAGCACGGCAACCTCGAATGGCTGCCGGGCAAGGGTGTCGGGCTGTCCGAAAACTGTTGGCCGGACGCGCTGCTCGGGCCGTTGCCGAATATCTACCCGTTCATTGTCAACGATCCGGGCGAGGGCGCCCAGGCCAAGCGCCGCACTCAGGCGGTGATTATCGATCACCTGATGCCGCCGCTGACCCGCGCCGAAACCTACGGTCCGCTGCGCAACCTTGAGCTGTTGGCCGACGAATATTACGAAGCGCAATTGCTCGATCCGCGCCGTGCCCGGGAGTTGCAGCGCGACATCCTGCAACTGGTGCGCGACACGCACATCGACCGCGAATTGCAACTGGACGAGAAGCTCGACAGCGACGCTGACGCGGCGATTTGGCTGCCGCGCCTGGACACGTACTTGTGTGACTTGAAAGAGTCGCAAATCCGCGATGGCCTGCACATCTTCGGGGAGTCGCCGACCGGGCGTTTGCGCATTGATACGTTGTTGGCCCTGCTGCGGATTCCCCGTGGCGACGGGCGGGGCGCGCAGTCGAGTTTGCTGCGGGCGCTGGCGAAGGCATTCGCGTTGGGCTTCGATCCGCTGGATTGTGCGCTGGCTGATCCTTGGACCGGGCCACGTCCGATTGAATTGCAAGACGTTAACGATGAACTCTGGCGCACCGCCGGCGATACCCGTGAACGTCTGGAATTGTTCGCCGCCCAACTGATTTCCCAAACGGTGAGTAACCCCTGTAGGAGCGAGCTCGCTCGCGATGGTGTGTCAGTCGAATTAATGGCAACTGACACGCCGCTTTCGCTCCCACAGGAACCCGGCGGGTCGGAAGTGAACGCCATTCTCGACAATTTGCGCGAAGTCGTCGCCCCACGCCTGGACGCCTGCGGCCCGGCCGAAATGCGCGGCTTGCTCGACGCCCTGAGCGGCCGTTTCGCCCCCGCCGGCCCCAGCGGTGCGCCCAGTCGCGGTCGCCTGGACGTGCTGCCGACCGGGCGCAACTTCTATTCGGTGGACGTGCGCAACCTGCCGACCACCACCGCATGGCGCATCGGTTTCCAGTCGGCAACCCTGATTCTTGAGCGGCATTTACAGGACCACGGCGACCACCTGCGCCAACTCGGCCTGTCCGTTTGGGGCACCGCGACCATGCGCACCGGCGGCGACGACATCGCCCAGGCCATGGCGCTGATGGGCGTGCGCCCGGTGTGGGCCACGGGCAGTCAGCGGGTCGACGATTTCGAAATCCTGCCGCTGAGCTTGCTCGACCGCCCGCGCGTGGACGTGACCTTGCGCGTCTCCGGATTCTTCCGTGATGCCTTTGCCAACCTGATCCGCCTGTTCGACGCCGCCGTGCAAGCGGTCGCGGCGCTTGATGAGCCGGACGATCTCAACCCGTTGGCGGCCAAGGTCCGCGCTGAGCGTGAGGCTTTATTGGCAAGCGGTCTGGATGAAGACGCCGCCCGGCGTCAGGCCGGTTGGCGCATCTTCGGCGCCAAACCCGGTGCGTACGGCGCGGGCGTGCAGGGCGCCATCGACGGTCGCTTGTGGCAGAGCCGCGAGGACCTGGCCGAGGTTTACCTGAACTGGGGCGGCTACGCTTACGGCGGTTCCGACGAAGGCACTGCTGCCCGTGAACAGTTCGCCCAGCGTCTGAGCCAGGTGCAAGCGGTGCTGCAAAACCAGGACAACCGCGAGCATGACTTGCTCGATTCCAACGATTATTACCAGTTCCAGGGCGGCATGCTCGCCGCCGTGGAAAGCCTCAGCGGCGAAGCGGCAGCCAGTTACCATGGCGATCACAGTCAGCCGGATTTGCCGAAGATCCGCACGTTGAAGGAAGAGTTGAACCGGGTGATCCGTTCCCGGGCAGCCAATCCGAAGTGGATCGACGGCGTGAAGCGACATGGCTACAAAGGCGCGTTCGAACTGGCTGCCACGGTGGATAATCTGTTTGCCTTTGATGCGACCACGCAGCTGATCGACGATCACCAGTACGCGTTGCTGGCGGATGCCTATTTGCTCGACCCGGCGACCCGTGATTTCGTCCGTGAACACAACCCTCACGCGTTGCGCGACATGACCGAGCGGATGCTCGAAGCGCAGCAGCGAGGGATGTGGAAGGAACCGGGTGAATACCGCGAGGCGCTGGAAAATCTGTTGCTCGATATAGAAGAAGATGGTTAGGCCTCGGCACTTTTGCGAGGACTTCGTCCTCGATCGCGGGCAAGCCACGCTCCCACAGGTGTCTGCGTACTTTGTGGGAGCGTGGCTTGCCCGCGATGACGTACTGACAGGCTCCACCGACCATGACCGAGACTAAACAATGACCGACACCCCGCATTTCCCGCTCTCCGCCGTGGTCGGCGCCGACGACTTGAAGCTCGCCCTGTACCTGACCGCCATCGACCCGAAAATCGGCGGCGTGCTGATCGAAGGCCCACGGGGCATGGCCAAGTCGACCCTCGCACGCGGCCTCGCGGACCTGCTGGCCAGCGGTCAATTCGTCACCTTACCCTTGGGCGCCACCGAAGAACGCCTGGTCGGCACCCTCGACCTCGACGCCGCCCTGAGCGAAGGCCGCGCGCAATTTTCCCCCGGCGTGCTGGCCAAGGCTGACGGCGGCGTGCTCTACGTCGATGAAGTGAACCTGCTGCCCGATCACCTCGTCGACCTGTTGCTCGACGTGGCCGCCAGCGGCACCAACCTGATCGAGCGCGACGGCATTTCCCATCGGCATTCGGCGAAGTTTGTGCTGATCGGCACCATGAACCCGGAAGAGGGCGAATTGCGCCCGCAACTGCTCGACCGCTTCGGCCTGAACGTCGCCCTCAGTGGTCACACCCAGCCAACCGAGCGCGGCCAGATTATCCGTCGGCGACTGGATTTCGACAGCGATCCCCAGCGCTTCTGCGCCGAATGGGAAAGTCAGCAGCAGTCGCTGCGTGAACGTTGCCAGAAGGCGCGCGCCGCACTGGCGAACATCCCCCTCGACGATCAAGCGCTGGCACAGATTACCGAGCGCTGCTTTGCCGCCGGCGTCGATGGCTTGCGCGCCGACCTGGTCTGGCTGCGCGCGGCCCGAGCCCACGCGGCGTGGCGAGGGGCAAGTGCAATCTCCGAGGAGGATATCGACGCCGTTGCGGAGTTCGCCTTGCGTCATCGTCGCCGCGAACAGTCGCCACCGGCGCCGCAACAATCCCACGCCCCTTCGGCCCAGCCGTCCAACCCGAGCGAAGGCCAGGGCCAATGGGGTGAAATGCCCGCGCAAGCGTTGCCCGTGGGTGCCCGTCGTGAAGTGCCGAGCTGGCCAAAAAAGCCTTAGGCATTCGCCCTCGATCTGACGCGGGGGCGAATGCCAGACCCCGCGCCGGACGACTGGACAACGGCAAGCAGGGCAAACGTCACGTCGCACGCAGCGGCTCGATCAATTGGCCCGGCACCTTGCTCAACGGTCGTCCGCGTCTACGCGCTGACGTGCTGTTTCACCTGCGCACCCGTTCGCCCCACGAACTGTGGCTGGTGATCGTCGACGCTTCGGCCTCGACCCGTCGTCATCAGGCGTTGAGTGACGCCAAGGGATTGCTGGCACAACTGTTCGACGATGCCTATCGCCAGCGTGCTCGCCTGGCATTGCTGACGGCCAGCGGGGCCGCGCCGAAATGGCAGGTGCAAGGGCTGAAGGCTTCGTCGGGTTTGCGTCATTGGCTCGATGGCCTGGGTGCCGGTGGCGGCACGCCGTTGCTGGCGGCGCTGGGCGAGGCGGGGCGGTGGCTTGCGGCACGGCAGAAGCGTTTTCCGGCGGAGCGGCAGCGGTTGTTGTTGGTGACGGATGGGCGGTTGAAGGACTGGCTGGTGTTGCCCGCGCTCGATTGTCCGGGGCTGCTGATTGACATCGAGCGTGGCCCGATTCGTCTTGGGCGCAGTAAGGTATTGGCCGCGCAGCTGCAGGCAGATTATCGACATATCGACGAGCTGCTTCCGGGCTGAGTGGTGTGTGGTCTGTATGGGCCTCATCGCGGGCAAGCCCGCTCCCACAGTGTCATTCGTCGAACACAGATATTGAGTAAACAAACGAACCCTGTGGGAGCGGGCTTGCCCGCGATAGCGATGTTTCAGGCGACATCAATGCTGGCAGCCACTGACTTACCTACCCATCGCCTGCCGATACTGCCGAGTCCGCCGGGCGATATACAGCCGATCAACAATCAATGCCCATATCGCCGAAACCTCAGGCCGGGTCTTGCGCCCACGACTCAGGCGACTGAGCTGGAACTTGACCACCGCCATGCTCGCCAGCGCCGCCAGGGGTTTGCGTTTCCAGCGAATCGGCGGCAGTTGCGGATGGCTGTTCTGACCTGCACGCCAACGTTTGACCAGGTCGGGTTCAAGCGCCAGCGCCGTGCCGATGCCAGCCATGGCGATGCCGCTGTCGAGCACCTGTTCGACGATTGCCAGGCGTCGAATTCCGCCCGTCACCATCACCGGCATCTGCGCTACGCTGGCCAGTTCCCCAGCCATCTCCAGGAAATACGCTTCACGCGCCAACGTCCGGCCATCGCGGGCCTCGCCTTGCATGGCCGGTGCTTCGTAGCTGCCACCGGAGAGTTCCAGCAGATCGATCTGTTGCGCGTTGAGCCAATGGATGACTTGTCGGGCATCGTCGGCATCGAAACCGCCGCGCTGGAAGTCCGCCGAGTTGAGCTTCACCGACACGCAGAATTGCGGTGAGACGGCTTCACGCACGGCACTGACCACGGCGAGTAGCAGACGCGCACGATTCTCCAGCGAGCCACCCCAACGATCGGTCCGGCGATTGGTCAGCGGCGAGAGGAATTGACTGATCAGATAACCGTGCGCGGCATGAATCTGCACGCCGGTAAAACCGGCTTTTTCCGCGAGAGCGGCGCTGGTGGCGAAGCGTTGAATCACCTCATCGATGTCGTCCTCGCTCATTGGCTTGGGCTCGGCAAACATCTTTGAAAACGAACCGAGATCCAGCGCCACCGCCGACGGCGCCCAGGCTTGCTGGCCGAGGTTGGCCATGGTCTGGCGCCCGGGATGATTGAGCTGCACCCAGAACTGCGCGCCACCGGCACGGCCAATGCGCGCCCACTGGCGAAAGCGTTCAAGGTCGCGCTCGTCTTCCAGCACCACGCCACCGGGACCGGTCATGGCGCGGCGGTCGATCATCACATTGCCGGTCAACAACAGCCCGGCTTCGCCCTCGGCCCAAGCCTGATACAAGCGAAACAACGCGGCGGAAGGCGCTTGTCCGGTGTCGGCAAGGTTCTCTTCCATCGCGGCTTTGGCGATACGATTGTCGATGGTCTGGCCGTTGGGCAAATTCAACGCTTGGAAGGGCGACATGCTTGACTCCTCATCAGTGAAGAGCAGAGGCTAAGCTTAAAGTTAACTTTAATGTCAAGCAGGCAAATGAGGCGGCGATGAAAATTGGTGAATTGGCGCAGTTAAGCGGGTTGAATGCATCGCGCATTCGGTTTTACGAGGCTCAGGGTTTGATCCGTCAGGTGGAGCGTCAGGCCAACGGTTATCGGCGTTACCCGGCGCAAGCGTTGCAAACCCTGGAACTCATCCGGTGTGCGCAGCAGGCCGGTTTCAGCCTGGAAGAGTTGAGGTTGCTATTGCCGGACGCCGCGACGGGCACGTTCAATCATGATGAACTGGTGGCAGGTCTTGAACGCAAAGTCGAACAGATTGAAGTGATGCAACTTCACCTCGCTCAGAGCAAGGCGAAGTTGCAGAACGTGATCGAGAACATCCGGGCGCGACCGGAGGGCATGGCCTGCGATGCGAACGCCGAGCGGGTGCTGGCGTCACTCAAGCATGAGTGACTTTCGCAGCCTTCACTGAACCGCTCGTCACGGTGGGGATCGGATGACGCATCAGCGTCCCCACCACCAGCGCCCCGAGTAATGCCAGCAAACCCGCGACCCACAACAGCAGGCTGAAACCACCGACAAACGCCTGACGAGCCAGCGGTTCGACCAATGGGCGAGTGGCTTCGGGCAGCAAGCTCATCGCCGCCGTCATGTCACCCGCCACCACCCGTGAGGCGATCCCTTTGGTTTGGCCGAGCCATTGCGCGCCTTGTGCCGACAGGCTGGTGCGCAACAGTAATTCGGTATGGCTGGACAGCAACGCGCCGAACACACCGATGGCCAGCACGATCGCGCTGAAACGCATGGTGGTGCTCATGCCCGACGCCATCCCGGTGCGCTCCCGTGGTACGCACGCCATGATGTTTTTTTGCGTGTCGCCATTGAGCAGTCCGGCACCGGCACCGGTCACGGCAATCGCCAGGGCGAAGGGCAGGTAACCGCCGCTGCTGACCGCCCAGGCACTGAGCAGGTTGCCGCTGCCGACCAGGGTCAGACCGGTGGCCATGATCGTTGCCGGGGCAAATCGGTTGGCCAGGCGCACGCCAATGCGCGGGCAAATCAGCATGGTCAGGGCAAACGGCAACATCCCCAGGCCCGACGCGATGGCCGAGAAACCCAGGCCGTTTTGCAGGTAGAACGGCAGCAGCGTCATCATCACCTGGGCGCAACCAGCGTAGGCAAACATGCCCAACAGCGCGCCGATGAAACGCGGGGGTTTGACCAATTGCAGATCGACCATCGGCCGCTGCTGCATCCGTTCAATCACCTCGACCAGCCCAAGCAACAGGCCGCCGCCGATGAGTCGGGCGTAGGTCAGCGGGTTGCTCCAGCCGATCCGGTTGGCCTCGATCAGCCCCCAGATCAAACACAGCAAACTCGCACTGAACGCCAGGCTGCCCCAGGGGTCGAGGCGTGCCGATTGTGGGTCTCGGGACTCGGGCACTGCGCGCCAGACCATCGCCATCAAGAACAATCCGACAGGCAAGTTGAGGTAGAAAATCCAGCGCCAGCCCATGTATTCAGTGATCAGCCCACCGACCGTCGGCGCGGCGGTCATCGCCACGCCCATGCACGCACCCCAGAACGCCCAGGCCTTGGCCCGTTCGACTTCGTCGTGAAAGGTGTGGCCAATGGAGGCCAGGGCCGAGGTCAGGAGCAACGCGGCGCCGACCCCTTTGATCGCCCGCGCGATATCGAGGAACAACGCATTGGGCGCCGCGCCGCAACCGATGGACGCGAGGATGAAAATGCCCAGGCCACAGAGCAGGGTTTTCTGCCGGCCGAAGCGGTCGGCGATGCTTCCAGCCGGCAACAGCAGGGCGGCGAAAGCCAGCATGTAGGCGCTGACCACCCATTCGATATCCGCGAAGTTTGCGCCCAGATCCCGGGCAATCGTCGGCAGGGTCACGGCGACAATATTGGTGTCGAGGACGATCAGCGAACAGACGCCGGAGGCCGTCAGCAGCGTCAGGCGCGGGCTGACCTGACTCATGGTCTGATTGCCTTCTGGGCAAGGTCGTTGGTCGCGGTGGCAATCAGGGGTTTGACGTGCATGGCATCGGCTCTCTACTGTGAATGCCTGTGAGCTTATCGCGACCGATTACGGCCTTCGTTAGCCTGGAATCAGGATTTCATTACCTTTGAGCTAATACACCCATGGACATACGGCATTTCCGCTATTTTCTGGCCGTTGCCCGGCAAGGCAACTTCACCCGCGCCGCCGAGCAACTGGGTATCGCGCCGCCAACCTTGACCCGGCAGATCCAGGACATGGAGAACGAACTCGGCACCCGCTTGTTCGTGCGCCAGACACGTGAAGTCAGCCTGACCGAAGCCGGCGCTGCGTTGCTGATCGAGGCCGAGGCGACGGTGCGGCAATTCGAATACGCCCAACACAATGCCCAGCGCGCCGGGCGCGGGGATATCGGTCACATCGAACTGGGTTACGTGGCCTCGGCGGTGTACTCGGGCCTGCTGCAAAAGCAGGTGCAGGCCTTCAGTCGCGAGTGCCCCGACGTCAGCCTGAATGTTCGGGAAAGCCCCATGGCGTCATTGCCGGCGATGGTGGTCGAGGGGCGATTCGATGTTGGTTATGTCCGCTCACCCATGACCTTGCCCGAAGGCCTGGAAGCCATTCGGCTGGACGCCGAAGGCTTTGTGCTGGCGCTGTCGAGTGAGTCCTGGCTGTGTCGTTTGCCCGAGATCAACCCGGAGCATTTGCAAAACGAGGTGTTCATCCTGCCGGAACAAATCAGCGGCACGTTGCAAGTCGCCGCCGAGGGTGGCTTTGCGCCGAAACTGGGTGCGCAACCGGGCGGACTGGTGGCGGTGATTGCCCTGGTCTCGTTGGGGCAGGGTGTGGCAGTGGTGCCGGAGTCGGTGGTCGGGCATGTCGGTTTGCCGGGTGTGTTGTACCGGTCGATCAAGGGCTGTGAAGCGAGTTCGTGGCTGTCGTTGATCTATCGGCGGTTCGAGAAATCAGCGGCGGTGTCGCGGTATGTCGATCAGGTCCGGAACCGCTAAAAGATCGCAGCCTTCGGCAGCTCCTACAGGTACACACCGATCCCTTGTAGGAGCTGCCGAAGGCTGCGATCTGTTGATCTTTACAGATTTTGTAATGATTTCAGTCTGTAGGAATTGTCACCTTCACCTGTACGATCCAAGTCCTTTTCCCTTTCAGGACTTGCATGAACACCCTTTCGGAGCCTCCCGGTTATCCTTTCTCCTCGCGTCACCACGCGGCCTTGATGCACGCGAAACATCCTGTCTTCCGACTTCCGAACGCCTTTGACATTGCAGCTCCACGGCCTCTGCGCCGCGCCTTGCCGTGCCCGGCATTCTGAATTCACTGACGAGATCGAGACGTTTTTATGGAATGGATAGCTGACCCCACCGCGTGGCTGGGCCTGTTGACGTTGATCGTGCTGGAGTTGGTGCTCGGCATTGATAACCTGGTGTTCATCGCGATCCTGGCGGACAAATTGCCGCCGGAGCAGCGCGACCGTGCGCGAATCATCGGCCTTTCCCTCGCGTTGCTGATGCGCCTGGGCCTGCTGGCGAGTATTTCCTGGCTGGTCACGCTGACCCAGCCGCTGTTCGAGGTGTTCGACAAAAGCTTCTCCGGTCGCGACCTGATCATGCTGTTCGGTGGTGTGTTCCTGTTGTTCAAGGCGACTATGGAATTGCACGAACGGCTCGAGGGCCATGTCGGCCAACGCTCTTCCAATGCGGCTTACGCGATGTTCTGGCCGATCGTCGCGCCGATTGTGGTGCTCGATGCGGTGTTCTCGCTCGACGCAGTGATTACCGCCGTGGGCATGGTCGACGAATTGGCGGTGATGATGATCGCGGTGATCATTTCCATTGGCCTGATGATTGTCGCCAGCAAACCGCTGACGCGTTTCGTCAACGAACACCCGACGGTAATCATGCTGTGTCTGGGTTTTCTGATGATGATCGGCTTCGCGCTGACCGCTGAAGGCCTGGGCTTCCATATTCCGAAGGGTTATCTGTACGCGGCCATCGGTTTCTCGATCCTGATCGAAGTGTTCAACCAGATCGCCCGGGCCCGGCGCAAAAAATCCATGCAAGGCATGCGGCCGATGCGTGAGCGCACGGCCCACGCGGTGATGCGTTTGCTCGGCGGTCGCACGCTGGCGGTGGAAGAAGTCGGCGAGGAGATTGCCGACATGCTGGACAACGGTGAAGCGCCGAGCGAGGCGCTGTTCGACCGTCGCGAGCGCGTGATGATCAGCGGCGTGCTGCAGCTGGCCGAGCGACCGATCCGCAGCTTGATGACCGTACGTGCCGACGTCGATTACATCGACCTGGCCGAGGACGCCGAGGCGATTCGTACGCGGCTGATGCATTCGTCCTACTCGCGGTTACCGTTGATTCGCGACGGCGCAGTGGATGAACCGCTGGGCTTCGTGCACAAGAAGGAGCTGCTGAAGGAATACCTGGCCGGCAATCAGCCCGATCTTGCGCACCTGGCACGCCAGGCCATCAACCTGCTGGACAGCTATTCGATCCTCAATGCCCTGGAACAGATGCGCAAGGCGTCGACCCACATCGCCTTTGTGGTCAACGAATTCGGCGACTTCGTCGGCGTGCTGACCATGACCGACATCCTTGAATCGATTGCCGGTGAGCTGCCGGATGCCAGCGAAATCGAAGGCCCGGATGTGGTTGAAGAGAAGGGCGGATTTGTCGTCAGCGGGGCACTGAACCTGGCGCGGGTGCGCCACCACACCGGGTTTGCTGCGGAACCGACCGAGGACTATCAAACCCTAGCCGGGTTGGTGGTCAGCCTGCTGGATCGTTTGCCGATGATCGGCGACAGCCATGAGTGGGAAGGGTGGCGGATGACTGTTATGTCAGTGGAAGAGCGAAGGGTGACGCGGGTGTTTCTGACTCGCGTTGGCGGGTAATTTTGCGCTGAGTCTGAAAGCCCCTTCGCGAGCAGGCTCACTCCCACATTAATGTCCATTGTTTGATGGAGCGCGAACTAATGTGAGCGAGCCTGCTCGCGATGAGGTCCTGTTGAGCGCTGCCGTAGTCGTTGATTGACAGAACATTCCTACGCTCACCATCCCATCCTGGAATTTTCCCACGGGAATTTGGACAGAACTCACGCGATTGCAGGACCCGCCCGATAGGAGACTCGGAAATTGAGAAGGATGTGAAGTGGTAACTTCTATACGTCCTTAACTGTTCATGGTCACTGCCCCTCTATGTCAAAAGCATTGAAGTCAGATTCGCTTCGGAGTGCTATTTTTAGCACTCCTAAAAGCACTCTAAGGGGCATCTTCATGACACATATCGTGCTTTCGCATGTTGTAGCGAGTATCTCTGAATTGAAAAAAAACCCGATGGGTACGGTTGCCGCCGGTGGTGGCCAATCTGTTGCGATCCTTAACCGTAACGAACCGGCTTTCTATTGTGTGCCTGCCAAAGAGTATGAGGCGATGATGAATCGCCTGGAGGATCTGGAGCTGATAGCCCTTTGTAAAGAGCGCGAAAACGATCCGACCATAAAGGTTTCAATTGATGACCTATGAGCTGGAGTTTTCCGAGAAGGCCTGGAAAGAATGGAAAAAGCTTGGGGCAAATTTGAGGGAGCAGTTCAAAAAAAAGCTTCAGGAGCGGCTTGGAAACCCGCACGTTCCAGCCGATCGACTTAGCGGTCTTGGAAATGCGTACAAGATCAAGCTGCGCAGCGCCGGGTATCGAATGGTTTATCGCGTCATTGATGAAGTGCTGGTAGTGACTGTAATAGCCGTCGGGAAAAGAGAGCGGGGCGACGTTTACAAAGACGCGGGCGAGCGATAATGCCTGGCTGCACCTCTGTTCCATTTCAGCCATCCCCGCACCAACTGTGAACCTGATACCCGCCCTCCGTAGCCAACGGTAGCGCTTCTGCACCTGTGCCTTTCGTAACACCGCTTGCGCCGTTCTGCGCATCCCTCTGATTCAAAACACTTTTCAATCTCCCCTACATTCCCTCCGCATCCTGTGGCACACTTTCTGCTGTCTATTCCGTTGTTACACACCTACTTCCGGTATAGCGGAATACACATCACCCTGGAGTGCTTGCCATGCATCGCCGACCTTCCTTGTTCAAAGCGTGTGTTTTTCTTTTCGCGGCTTCGGCCGCTGCCATGGGTGTTGCCCAGGCGGCGGACAGTAAGCTCGATAGCGTGCTGGCCCGTGGGAAATTGATTGTGGGCACGGGCAGTACCAATGCGCCGTGGCATTTCCAGGGAGCGGACGGCAAGTTGCAGGGGTTTGATATCGATATCGCGCGGATGGTGGCCAAAGGGTTGTTCAACGACCCGAGCAAGGTCGAGTTCGTGGTGCAGTCGTCCGATGCGCGGATTCCCAACCTGCTGACCGACAAGGTCGACATGAGCTGCCAGTTCATTACCGTGACCGCCAGCCGCGCGCAGCAGGTCGCGTTCACGCTGCCGTACTACCGCGAAGGCGTCGGCCTGTTGTTGCCAGCCAACAGCAAGTACAAGGAAATCGAAGACCTCAAGGCCGCTGGCGACAGCGTCACCGTGGCGGTGCTGCAAAACGTCTACGCCGAAGAACTGGTGCACCAGGCGTTGCCTAAAGCCAAGGTCGATCAGTACGACAGCGTCGACCTGATGTATCAGGCGGTGAACTCCGGCCGTGCCGATGCCGCCGCCACTGACCAGTCTTCGGTGAAATACCTGATGGTGCAGAACCAGGGTCGCTACCGCAGCCCGGCCTACGCCTGGAGCCCGCAGACTTACGCCTGCGCCGTCAAACGCGGCGATCAGGACTGGCTGAACTTCGTCAACACCACCTTGCATGAAGCCATGACCGGCGTTGAGTTCCCGACATACGCGGCGTCGTTCAAGCAGTGGTTCGGTGTCGACCTGCCGACTCCAGCGATTGGCTTTCCCGTCGAATTCAAATGATCCCGTGAGAGTGGGGCGGTTTTAAATCGCCCCGCTCAAGGTACTGCTGACCATGAACTATCAGTTGAATTTTGCCGCCGTGTGGCGCGATTTCGACACCTTGCTGGCGGGGCTCGGTCTGGGCCTCGAACTGGCCTTGGTGTCGATCGCCATCGGTTGCGTGATCGGCCTGCTGATGGCGTTTGCTTTGCTTTCAAAGCACCGCGCGTTGCGGGTGCTGGCGTCGGTGTATGTGACGGTTATCCGTAATACGCCGATTCTGGTGTTGATTCTGTTGATCTACTTTGCGTTACCGAGCCTGGGGATTCGCCTGGACAAGATCCCGTCGTTCATCATCACCCTGTCGTTGTACGCCGGGGCGTATCTGACCGAAGTGTTCCGTGGCGGGCTGTTGAGCATTCCCAAGGGCCAGCGCGAAGCCGGGTTGGCCATCGGGCTCGGCGAATGGCAGGTCAAGGCCTACGTCACTGTGCCTGTGATGCTGCGCAATGTGCTGCCGGCCTTGTCGAACAACTTCATTTCGCTGTTCAAGGACACCTCGCTGGCGGCGGCGATTGCCGTGCCGGAGCTGACCTATTACGCGCGCAAGATCAATGTCGAGAGCTACCGGGTGATTGAAACCTGGCTGGTCACCACGGCGCTCTATGTTGCGGCCTGTTACCTCATTGCCATGCTGCTGCGTTACCTCGAGCAGCGTCTGGCGATTCGCCGATAGGAGGCCCCCATGTACGAATCCCCCAGTTGGTTGCATGAATTATGGGTCGCCCGGGAAGTGCTGTGGCAGGGCTTTTTGACCAGTGTGCAGGTCTCGGCGCTGGCGATTCTGCTGGGCACTTTGGTCGGCATCGTCGCCGGTCTGGTGCTGACCTACGGCAAGTTCTGGATGCGTGCGCCGTTTCGCTTTTACGTCGACCTGATTCGCGGCACGCCGGTGTTTGTCTTGGTCCTGGCCTGCTTCTATATGGCCCCGGCGCTGGGCTGGCAGATCAGTGCGTTTCAGGCCGGTGCGTTGGGGTTGACGCTGTTTTGCGGCTCCCACGTCGCCGAGATCGTGCGCGGTGCGTTGCAAGCGTTGCCCAGTGGCCAGATGGAAGCGAGCAAGGCCATCGGCCTGACGTTCTTCCAGTCCTTGAGCTACGTGTTGTTGCCGCAAGCGCTGCGGCAGATTTTGCCGACGTGGGTCAACTCGTCCACCGAGATCGTCAAGGCCTCGACCTTGCTGTCGGTGATCGGTGTGGCCGAACTGCTGCTCAGTACGCAGCAGATCATCGCCCGCACCTTCATGACCCTGGAGTTTTACCTGTTCGCCGGATTTCTGTTTTTCGTCATCAACTACGCCATCGAATTACTCGGCCGGCACATTGAAAAGCGGGTGGCCTTGCCATGACTCAGACTCAAACCAACGTACAAAACGGCCAACCGCTGCTGGACATTCGCGGGTTGCACAAAAAGTACGGCCAGCTCGAAGTGCTCAAGGGCGTCGACCTGACCATGCAGCGCGGCAACGTGGTCACGCTGATCGGCTCCAGTGGCTCCGGCAAGACCACGCTGCTGCGTTGCGTGAACATGCTCGAAGAGTTTCAGGGCGGGCAGATCATGCTCGATGGTGAGTCCATCGGTTATGACGAGGTCAACGGCAAACGCGTGCGTCACGCGGAAAAAGTCATCGCCCGCCACCGCGCCATGACCGGCATGGCGTTCCAGCAGTTCAACCTGTTTCCGCACCTCACCGCGTTGCAGAACGTCACCCTCGGTTTGCTCAAGGTCAAGAAGCTGCACAAGGATGAAGCGGTTGCCTTGGCGGAAAAATGGCTGGAGCGCGTCGGTTTGCTGGAGCGCCGCGATCACTATCCTGGCCAGTTGTCCGGCGGTCAGCAGCAGCGCGTGGCGATTGCCCGGGCGATTGCGATGAACCCGAGCCTGATGCTGTTCGACGAAGTCACCTCGGCCCTCGACCCGGAGTTGGTCGGCGAAGTGCTCAACGTGATCAAAGGCCTGGCCGAAGACGGCATGACCATGCTGCTGGTGACCCACGAGATGCGTTTCGCCTTCGAGGTTTCGGACAAAATCGTTTTCATGAATCAGGGGCGCATCGAAGAGCAGGGGCCTCCCAAGGAACTGTTCGAGCGCCCGCAATCACCGCGTCTGACGGAATTCCTCAAGAACACGCGCTTTTAACCCTTCACTTTCAAATCAGGAGAAACACTCATGAGCATTACTCGTTACGGCACCGGCAGCTCCGCTGCAGGCGGCACGCCTCGTCCTTTCGCCCGCGCCGTTGAAGCCGATGGCTGGCTGCACGTTTCCGGGCAGGTGCCGGCGGTGGACGGCGAGATTATTGCTGGCGGCATTGTCGAACAGACCCATCAGACCATGAAGAACCTGATCGCGATTCTGCAAGAGGCCGGTTATGGCCTGGAAGATGTGGTGCGTGCTGGCGTGTGGCTGGACGATCCGCGGGATTTCACCAGTTTCAATAAGGTGTTTTCCGAGTACTTCAAAAGCGAACACGCACCGGCCCGGGCCTGTGTGCAGGCGAACATGATGGTCGACTGCAAGGTTGAGATCGACTGCATCGCGTACAAGAAAAAGGCCTGAGACTTGCGGTGAATTCTTCGCGGGCAAGCCTCGCTCCTACAGACGACGATTACCTGTAGGAGCTGGCTTGCCAGCGAAGACGGCCTAACGGTCACTGCAACACCCTAGGTAAACTCCCGGCATTTTGAAGGGGAACCACTGACATGACCGAAGACACCATCAAGCGCCGGGCTCGCGGTCTGGACCGGGCGTTCGATATCCTCGATTTCCTCAAGGAGATCGGCCAACCCCTGCGCCCGAACGAAATCGCCAGCGGTATCGGCAGCCCGAAATCCACGGTCTACGAACTGGTGGCTTCCCTGCTGGAGCGGCGGATTCTCGAACCCGTGGGCAAGGACGGTCACGTCTACCTCGGCCGTCAGCTGTACTTTCTCGGGCAGGCGCATTTGCGTCATTTCGACCTGACCCGCGAGGCCGATCACGCCTTGCAGGAGATCGTCAGCCAGACCCACGAAACCGCGCAGATGTGCCTGCTCAACGGGCGCAAATACACCGTGGCGTTGATGAAAGAGGGCGAGCGGCATTTCCGCATTTCCTCGGACATCGGCGAGAACGCGCCGATCCCCTGGACCGCCTCCGGACGCTTGCTGCTGACGCACCTGAGCGACCAGGAAATCATCGACCTGATTGACCACGACGACTTCATCCTGCCGGGTGGCGAACGCTTGCCGCTGGAGCAGTTTCTCGAGGAAATCCGTCAGGCCGGTATCGACGGGTTCTTCTCTTTCGATAGCGTCGCCGACACCTTTACCCATTGCTTCGCCGCCCCGGTCAAAGACCCGAGCGGCGTGGCCATTGCGACCCTGTGCATCGTCGCCCCACGGGCCGATGCGAAGAAAAACTACAACGACTATCGCCGGGTGCTGATCGACAGCGCCAACAGCCTGGCCCGTCGCATCAACGAATAACAGCGGCTGCCTGCGGCCGCGAATGTGAGGAGTTCGACCATGTCTTCTGCCAAAAATACTGCCGCCGTGGAAAAGGGTTTTGCCCACACTGGCGCCAACCTGGTGCGCGACGTCAGCCTACCAGCGCTGGTGCTGCATCGCGAAGCGCTGGAACACAACATTCGCTGGATGCAGACTTTCGTCAGCAACAGCGGCGCGGAACTCGCGCCCCACGGCAAAACCAGCATGACCCCGGCGCTGTTCCGCCGCCAACTCGACGCCGGTGCCTGGGGCATCACCCTCGCCAGCGCCACCCAGACCCGTGCGGCCTATGCCCATGGCGTGCATCGGGTGTTGATGGCCAACCAGTTGGTCGGCACGCCGAACATGGCGCTGATCGCCGATCTGCTGGCGGACCCGGCGTTCGATTTCCATTGCATGGTCGATCACCCGGACAACGTCGCTGACCTCGGCGCCTATTTCGCCTCGCGTGGCGTGCGCTTGAACGTGATGATCGAGTACGGCGTGGTCGGCGGCCGTTGCGGTTGCCGTTCGGAAGAGGAAGTCGTCGCACTGGCCAAGGCCATCAACGCGCAACCGGCCCTGGCGCTGACCGGGATCGAAGGCTACGAAGGCGTGATCCACGGTGATCATGCCGTGAGCGGCATCCGCGAATTCGCCGCGTCCCTGGTGCGTCTGGCGGTGCAGTTGCAGGACAGCGGCGCATTCGCAATCGCCAAGCCGATCATCACCGCGTCGGGTTCGGCCTGGTACGACTTGATCGCCGAATCCTTTGAAGCACAGAACGCCGCCGGGCGTTTCCTCAGCGTGCTGCGTCCCGGCAGTTATGTGGCGCACGACCATGGCATCTACAAAGAAGCGCAATGTTGCGTGCTCGACCGCCGCAGCGACCTGCACGAAGGCCTGCGCCCGGCGCTGGAAGTCTGGGCGCACGTGCAATCGTTGCCGGAGCCAGGGTTTGCGGTGATCGCCCTGGGTAAACGCGACGTGGCCTACGACGCCGGTTTGCCGGTGCCGTTGTTGCGTTACAAGGCCGGCGTGGTGCCGGCGACGGGCGACGACGTGAGTGCCTGCAAAGTGACAGCGGTGATGGACCAGCATGCGTTCATGACCGTGGCGCCGGGGGTTGAGTTGCGCGTGGGCGACATCATTTCGTTTGGCACTTCGCACCCGTGCCTGACGTTCGACAAGTGGCGGATCGGCTGCCTGGTGGATGAACATTTGAACGTCATCGAAACCATGGAAACCTGTTTCTAAGGTTTGAGACCGAGGTGCGGCCTTCGCGGGC
Organism: Pseudomonas sp. RIT-PI-q; assembly: GCF_001297125.1. Classification (GTDB taxonomy): domain Bacteria; phylum Pseudomonadota; class Gammaproteobacteria; order Pseudomonadales; family Pseudomonadaceae; genus Aquipseudomonas. The sequence continues at coordinate 65,175 of NZ_LHPC01000040.1, read as the reverse complement.
AAGCCTCGCTCCTACAAGAGCACGCGCTCACCTGTAGGAGCGAGGCTCGCCCGCGAAGACATCCTCCTGGACACCATCGCAACACCAGAGACCCAAGAACAATGCACACCATCAACACCCTGGGCCCCAACACCCCGCGCATCGCCCTGATCGGCGAATGCATGATCGAGCTGCAACAGCGCGCCGACGGCAGCCTGCAACAAAGCTTCGGCGGCGACACCCTGAACACGGCGGTCTACCTGTCCCGGGAGTTGGCCGAGGGCGGCACGGTCGACTACGTCACCGCACTGGGTGATGACAGTTTCAGCGATGCCATGTGCCAGAGCTGGGCTGAGGAAAACATCGGGCTTGGCATGGTCCAGCGCTTGCCCGGCCGACTGCCTGGCTTGTATTGCATCCAGACCGACGCCGCTGGTGAGCGGCGTTTTCTCTACTGGCGCAACGAGGCGGCCGTCCGTGATTGCTTCACCACCCCGGCCGCCGCACCGATTCTGGCGGCGCTGCCGGATTACGACGTGCTGTATTTCAGTGGCATTACCCTGGCGGTGCTCGGTGTGCAGGGACGAGAGAAGCTGCTGGAAACCCTGATCGAGGCCCGGCAGCGGGATGCGCGGATCGTTTTTGACAACAACTATCGGCCACGTTTGTGGGCCTCGATCGAGGAAGCGCGGGCGGCGTATCGCAGCGTTTTACCCTACGTCGACCTGGCGTTGCTGACGGTCGATGACGAGCAGGCGCTGTTTCATTTTTCCGATGTCGAGGCGGTGTTTGCCGCTTACGAGCAGATCGGCACGCCTGAAGTGGTGCTCAAGCGCGGCGCCGAGGCGTGTTTGATTCGCTGTGACGGGGAGTTGTTTGAAGTGCCGGCTCAGGTGGTTCCGCGAGTGGTGGATACCACGGCGGCGGGGGATTCGTTTAGTGCGGCGTATTTGGCCAGTCGGCTGAAAGGTGGCAGCCCGGCGGAGGCGGCCGAGGCGGGGCATCGGTTGGCGAGTCGGGTGATTCAGGTGCCTGGGGCACTGATTCCGAAGTAAAGGGTGAATGGCCGCTGGCTGCGCCATCGGATCGCGGGCAAGCCCGCTCCCACAGTTTTTTGGGGGGGCTGCAATCCATGGCAACTCACAAATCCCTGTGGGAGCGGGCTTGCCCGCGATGAGGCCTTAAAGCCAACACCTCAATCCCGGTAAAACACCTGCACCAGGTGATACCCAAACTTGCTCTTGATCGGCCCATGCACCACCCGCAGCGGCTTTTTGAAGATCACCGCATCAATCACCCCCACCATCTGCCCCGGCCGCACCTCACCCAGGTCGCCGCCGCGCTTGCCGGACGGGCAGGTGGAGAACTTCTTGGCCAGCACATCGAAGGCTTCGCCCTTGGCGATGCGTTGTTTGAGCTGCTCGGCTTCTTCCGAGGTTTTCACCAGAATATGGCGGGCTTGAGCTTTCATGGGGCAGACACCTTGTAACGGTCGTGACAGCGGGGCGCGCGATTATGCCTTAACTCACTCGGATTGGCCGATCATCGTGCGAATCTTGTTGGCCAGCAAGTCGATGGAGAAGGGTTTGGACACCATGTCCATGCCTTCCTCCAGGAAGCCCTGGCGTTCGGCGGCTTTCTCCGCATAACCGGTCATGAACAGCACCTTGAGTTCCGGGCGGTGCTGGCGCGCGATTTCCGCCAGTTGTCGACCGTTCATCCCCGGCAGCCCGACATCGGTCACCAGCAGGTCAACCCGCAGGTCCGATTCCAGCAAGGGCAGGGCGGTCTTCGCGTCTTCCGCTTCATGGGCGTGATAGCCCAGCTCGTTGAGCAGGTCGAGCACCAGCATCCGCACCGCCGGGTCGTCTTCCACCAGCACCACGGTTTCGCCGGCAATCGCCGCTGGCGTCTCGCCCGTGACCGGCAACAAGGTGTTTTCCGGCACCGCGACGTGCAACCGTGGCAGATACAGGCGAACGCTGGTGCCCTGACCGGGCACGCTGTGCAGGCTCACGTGTCCGCCCGACTGCTGGGCGAAACCATAGATCATCGACAGCCCGAGCCCGGTGCCCTGGCCGATGGGTTTGGTGGTGAAGAACGGGTCGAAAGCCTTTGCCAGCACCGACGGGGTCATGCCGGTGCCGTTGTCGCTGACGGCGATCATCACGTAATCGCCGGCCTTGACCGTCTCCAGAGTGGTGATGTCAGTGCCGTCGAGATACACATTATCGGTTTCGATCAGCAACTCGCCGCCATCGGGCATGGCGTCCCGGGCGTTGATCACCAGGTTGAGCAGGGCGTTTTCCAGTTGGCTGACGTCGGTGCTGACCGGCCACACTTCATCGGCCAGTTGCAACTTGAGCTCGATGTGATCGCCCTTGGTCCGGCTTAGCAGGTCTTCCAGGGAATGGATCAGCTCGTTGGCGTTCAAGGGCTTGCGATCCAGCGACTGACGTCGGGAGAACGCCAGCAGGCGATGGGTCAGGGCGGCGGCGCGGTTGGCCGACGACACCGCCGCTTCGGTGAACCGGCCAATTTCGGCGGCGCGCCCGTCGGCAATGTAGCGTTGCATGAGGTCGAGGCTGCCAATGATCCCGGTAAGCATGTTGTTGAAGTCATGGGCGATGCCGCCCGTGAGCTGGCCGACCGCTTCCATTTTCTGCGCATGCCGCAACGCCTCTTCGGCGCGCTCGCGCTCGAACATCTCGTTGAGCAGCCTTTCATTGGCCTCGGCCAATTGTCGGGTGCGGGCGGCGACCCGCTCCTCAAGGGTTTCGTTGAGATTGCGCAGGGCTTCTTCGGTTTGCTTGCGCTCGGTTTCGTCGATCACAAAAATGTAGAAACCATTCACCGCACCATCGGCGCCGTGGCGCGGCAAGTAATTCATCAGGGCATGGCGAATGCTGCCATCCCGGTGCGGGGTGCTGATGCTGAAACAGCAAGGCTTACCGGACAGTGCCTCGGCGATGTGCTCGGCACGCAAGGCATAGGCTTCTTCACCGAGGACTTCACGAACGGTGCGGCCGAAGAGTTCCTGGGGTGTCAGGCCGTACCAGTCCAGATAGGCCGCGTTGTTCAGGCGAAAGCGTTCGTCGCTGTCGACGTAGCTGATCAGGATCGGCATGGCGTTGATGATCAGCTGCAGCTCGGTCTGACTCTGGCGCAGCGCCTGCTCGGTGAGCTTGCGTTCGGTCAGGTCCAGGGCCGCGCCCAGGAAACGGATCGGCCGGCCATGATGGTCCTTGTAGCAACGCCCACGGGCAAACACCCAGCGCAATTGGCCATCGGCTTGCAGCAAGCGATATTCCTCGGCGTATTCGGTGCCGTGGGTGATGCAGTGCTTGATGGCGCGGGTGACCATGCCCCGGTCTTCCGGGTGAACCCCATGGAGGTAGGCGCTGATCGGTAACTGACTGGCCAACAGCGGGTCGATGCCATGCAATTGGGCGAAGTGGGTGTCGGCGATGAAGCGGTCGTCGCTGATGTCCCAATCCCAGGTGCCGACGGCGTCGGTGGCGGCGAGGGCCAATTGCAGCCGCTCCTCGGTTTCGTGCTGGGCCTTGAGGCTGGCGGCCGAGCGCTGTTCGAGTTCGAGGGCGATGCGTCGGCGCTCGTTGGTTTCGATGGCGGTGACCAGAATCCCGGCGACCTGCGCGCTTTCATCGCGGATGGGGCTGTAGGTCAGGTCCAGCCAAAAGTCGGAATCCACGCCGTCACGCTGTAAAGTGAAACGCTGCTCGCTGTAGCTGCGCACTTGTCCTTGTAGGACGGCGCTGTAAATCGGGTCGGTAAAGTCTTTGAGTTCTGGCCAGATTTGGTGAGTGGGTTGTCCGAAAGCGTGTGGATGCTTGCTGCCGGCCAGCAGGGCGAAGCCGTCGTTGTAGATCTGCGTCAGCTGCGGGCCCCACAGCAACAGCATCGGCATCGGCGAATGAATCACGATGTCCACGGCGGTTCGCAGGCTCTGCGGCCAGGTACTGGCAGCGCCCAGCGGGCTGCGTGTCCAGTCGAACCTGGCAATCAAGGCCTGGGCATCGCTGCCGGTCGGTGATGCGTTCATCAAAAATGTCCTGCACTTAAGTCGGTGTGACGACGTCTACTATCCTTGCAAGCGGTCGACGCTGGATGGCCCGTTCGGGTCATATTTTTTCATTGAATGCTTCGCGGGTGCTTTTTGCCATGGATATCGATGCACTGTTAAGACTGTTGGCCAGCCAGAATGGCTCCGATCTTTACCTTTCCACCGGTGCGCCACCCAGCGCGCGGTTCGACGGCGTCCTCAAGCCCCTGGACGATCAGCGGTTCAAACCGGGGGAAATCGCGGCCATTGCCGACTCCATCATGGACGCCGAGCAGCGACTGGAGTTCGATCGGGAACTGGAGATGAACCTGGCGATCTCTTTGCCGGGTGTCGGACGCTTTCGGGTCAATATCTTCAAGCAGCGCAACGATGTGTCGATTGTGGCGCGCAACATCAAACTCGACATTCCACGCTTTGAAGACCTCAACTTGCCCTCGGTACTGCTCGAAACGGTCATGCTCAAGCAAGGCCTTATGCTGTTCGTCGGTGCCACCGACTCGGGCAAGTCTACCTCGCTGGCGGCCTTGATCGACTACCGCAATCGACACAGCAGCGGCCACATCATCACCATTGAAGACCCGGTCGAGTACATCCATCGGCACAAGAAGTCGATCATCAACCAGCGCGAGGTCGGCGTCGATACCCGAAGTTTTCATGCTGCCTTGAAAAATACCCTGCGCCAGGCGCCGGACGTGGTGCTGATCGGCGAGATCCGCGACCGCGAAACCATGGAGCACGCGCTGGCATTTGCCGATACCGGTCATCTGGTGATTTCCACCCTGCATGCGCACAACGCCAACCAGGCGCTGGACCGTATCATCAATTTCTTCCCCGAAGAGCGTCATACGCAACTGCTGCATGACTTGGGCAACAACCTCAAGGCCTTCGTCTCGCAACGCCTGGTGCGCACCCGCGACGGCCAGCGACGGGCGGCGGTGGAAGTGATGCTCGGCACGCCGACCATCGGTGATCTGATCCGGCGCAATGAGCTTTCCGACTTGAAGGGAATCATGGAGAAATCGGTGGAGCTGGGAATGCAGACGTTCGACTGCGCGCTTTACGCGCTGGTTATCGAGGGCGCGATTGACGAGGAAGAGGCGTTGAAGCATGCGGACTCGGCGAACAACCTGCGGCTGCGCCTGAAGTTGCACGCCGAAGCATCCCCGGGCCCCCACGCGCCACCGGGCGAATGGGGCCTGATGGACTGACAATACACACCGCTTCCCCGGATGGACTACCACCCCCTTCCGCGGATGGGCTAACCCCTCCTGTAGGAGCTGGCTTGCCAGCGAAGGCGCCAGGTCAGTCAACATCGATGTCGACTGACATGCCTCCCCTGTAGGAGCTGCCGAAGGCTGCGATCTTTTGATCTTGGCGTCAGATGATTCGCTAAAGATCAAAAGATCGCAGCCTTCGGCAGCTCCTACAGGGGATAGCGTTTCAGTCGTTTAGCTCGGGGCGGTTGCGAAATTGCTCCAGCGCTTCGGGATTGGCCAGGGCATCGGTGTTTTTCACCTTCTGCCCATGCACCACATTCCTTACGGCCAACTCAACCACCTTGCCACTGATCGTCCGGGGAATGTCCGTCACCGCGACAATCTTCGCCGGCACATGCCGTGGCGTGGTGTTGGCGCGAATCACCTGGCGAATCTGCTGCTCCAGGCCTTCGTCCAGTTCCACTCCGTCACCCAACCGCACAAACAGCACCACCCGCACGTCATCCTGCCATTGCTGACCGATGGCCACGCTGTCGACCACCTGCGGCACTTTCTCCACCTGACGGTAGATTTCCGCCGTGCCGATGCGCACCCCGCCGGGGTTGAGCACGGCGTCTGAGCGGCCGTGGATCATCATCCCGCCGTGGGGCAGCTGTTCGGCGTAATCACCCTGTGCCCAGACACCGGGAAACTGGCTGAAGTAAGACGCGCGCAGTTTTTCTCCAGTGGGGTCGTTCCACAGGCCGATGGGCATTGCCGGGAAGTGCCGGGTGCAGACCAGTTCGCCTTTTTCGCCAATGACCGGTCGGCCGTCGTCGTTCCAGACCTCAACGGCCATGCCCAGGCTCTTGCCCTGGATTTCCCCTCGACGAACCGGCAGCAACGGATTGCCGTTGACGAAGCACGAGACGATGTCGGTGCCACCGGACATCGACGCCAGGCACAGGTCGCGCTTGAAGTCGCGGTAGATGTAGTCGTAGCTCTGGGGCGACAGCGCGGAACCGGTGCACAGCAGGACTTGCAGACTGTCCAGGTCATGGCTGTCACGAGGCTTTATGCCGTTGCTTTCCAGGGTCGCGAGGTACTTGGGGCTGGTGCCGAAGACGCTGATGCGTTCGTCGTCGATCAAGTCGATCAGGCGCTCGGGTCCGGGGTGAAAAGGTGAGCCGTCGTAGAGCACCACGGCGCTGCCCACCGCCAGGGCCGAGACCAGCCAGTTCCACATCATCCAGCCACAGGTGGTGTAGTAGAACAAACGGTCGCCGGGGCCGAGGCCGGAATGCAGGCCGTGTTCCTTGACGTGTTGCAACAGCACGCCGCCGGTGCTGTGGATGATGCATTTAGGCACGCCAGTGGTGCCGCTGGAATAGAGGATGTACAGCGGATGGGCGAAGGGGACTGGAACGAAATCCGGCTCGCCGCCCGGTTCGTAAAAATCATCCCAGAGCGTCACGTTGGCCACGGTGTGGAAGTCTGTGATGTGCGCGTGGGGGCGGGCGTAAGGCACGACGATCAACTGCTGCAAGGACGGCAGCCGTTCGAGGATTTCGTTGATCTTGGCCGTCTGGTCGATCTCCTTGCCGGCGTAGCGGTAGCCGGCGCAGGTGATCAGCACTTTCGGTTCGATCTGGCCGAAGCGGTCGATCACCCCTTGGGTGCCGAAGTCCGGCGAAGAACACGACCAGATTGCGCCAAGACTGGTGGTGCCAAGCATCGCCACCAGGGTTTGCCAGGTGTTCGGCATGCAGGCGGCCACGCGGTCGCCGATACCGACGCCGGCGGCGATCAAACTGTTCTGGAAGCCGGCGACATGCTCGGCCAGTTCGGCCCAAGTCAAGTGTTCGCGCTGACCGTTTTCACCGATGGCGACCACGGCCACGGCATCATCGCGACGGCGCAGCAGGTGTTCGGCGAAGTTCAGGGTCGCACCGGGGAACCATTGGGCGCTGGGCATTTGCGCACCTTCCACCAGCACCGCGTCGGGTTGGTCGTGAAAGCGGATGTCGAAGAAATCGACGATGGCCTGCCAGAAGTCCTGGCGCTGATCGATGGACCATTGATGCAGGGCAGGGTAGTCGTCGACGTGAAGGTGGTGCCGCTGACTGATGAAGCGCCGAAAGGCCTCCATGCGGGTCTTGCCGATGCGCTGGGCGCTGGGTTGCCAGAGGATGTCGGACATGGCTTGCCTCTTCTTCTATCTTCAGATCCATTCGCGGGCAAGCCACGCTCCCACAGGTTTTGTGGTTGGCGTCGAATTGGTGTTCGACACAAATCCTGTGGGAGCGAGGCTTGCCCGCGAAGAACGATAACGCGGTCTGACGGCTGATTACTGCGCCAACCACCCACCATCAATATTCCACGCCGCGCCCCTGACCTGGCTACCGGCTTCACTACACAAAAACAGCACCAACTCGCCCAATTGCGGCGGCGTCACAAACTCCAGGGACGGCTGCTTCTCGGCCAGCAAATCATGCTGCGCCTGCTGCGGATCGACCCCTTTGGCAATGCGATCATCAATTTGCTTCTGCACCAGCGGCGTCAACACCCAGCCCGGACAAATGGCGTTGCAGGTGACGTTGGTCGCCGCCGTTTCCAGCCCGACCACCTTGGTCAAGCCGATCACCCCATGCTTGGCGGCGACGTACGCCGCCTTGCCCGTCGATCCCACCAGACCATGCACCGAAGCGATGTTGATGATCCGCCCCCAACCCTTGGCGCGCATGCCCGGCAGGCTCAAGCGGGTGCTGTGAAAGACCGACGACAGGTTGATCGCAATGATCGAGTCCCAGCGCTCCAACGGGAACTCGTCGACCGGTGCCACATGCTGGATGCCGGCGTTGTTTACCAGAATGTCCACGCCGCCGAACTCGCGCTCGGCGTAGGCGATCATCTCGGCGATCTGCGCCGGATCACTGACATCGGCCGGATGATGCCCGACCTTGCCGCCGAACTGCTCCACTTCGGCAATCACCTTGGACGCATCGCCGAAACCGTTGAGGATCAAATTGGCCCCGGCCTTGGCCAGGCTGAGGGCGATGCCCAGGCCGATGCCGCTGGTGGAGCCGGTGACCAGTGCGGTCTTGCCCGAAAGAGTCGTCATGTATACCTCACACAATGCCAGTGGCGTAGAAAGTACCGATCACCACAAAGACCGCCAGGGTCTTGATCAGCGTAATACAGAAAATGTCTTTGTAGGCCTCGCGGTGAGTCAGGCCGGTGACCGCCAGCAAGGTAATCACCGCGCCGTTGTGCGGCAGGGTGTCCATGCCGCCACTGGCCATCGAGGCAACCCGGTGCAGCACTTCAAGCGGGATGTTGGCGGCCTGCGCGGCGGCGATGAAGTCATTGGCCATGGCCGCCAGGGCGATGCTCATGCCGCCCGAGGCAGAACCGGTGATGCCGGCCAGCAGGGTTACGGTAATGGCTTCGTTGACCAGCGGATTGGGGATGCTCTTGAGCCAGTCGGCCAGCACCAGGAAGCCCGGCAGTGAGGCGATCACCGCACCAAAGCCGTATTCCGACGCGGTGTTCATCGCCGCCAGCAACGCGCCGCTGACCGCACTTCGGCTGCCTTCGGCGAGCTTGCCGCGAATCGCCTTGAAGCCGCACGCCAGCACCATGAGGATGCCGACCAGCAACGCGGCCTGCACCGCCCAGATCGCCGTGAGCTTGGCAATTTCAGTGGTCACCGGCGCGGCCATGCCCGGCAGCGCGAGGCTGTGGGTCTTGCCGTACCACTGTGGAATCCACTGGGTGAACAGCAGGTTCATGATGCCGACGGCCAGCAGTGGCGACAGCGCAATCCACGGGTTCGGCAGCTTGATGTCGGCAGCGGTTTCCGGCTCGTTGCGCAGTTCGGTGCCATACCCTTCGCCGGCGCGCTGAGCCTTGTTGCGCTGACGCTGGAGAAACAACATGCCGGCGCAGAACACGAAGATCGCCCCGATCAAACCCAGCCACGGTGCAGCCCAGGCGGTGGTGTTGAAGAAGGTGCTGGGGATGATGTTCTGGATTTGCGGGGTGCCGGGCAGGGCGTCCATGGTGAACGAGAACGCGCCGAGGGCAATGGTCGCCGGGATCAGGCGTTTGGGGATGTTGCTCTGGCGGAACATTTCCGCGGCAAACGGGTAGACCGCAAACACCACCACAAACAACGACACGCCGCCGTAGGTGAGCAGGGCGCAGACCAGCACGATCACCAGCATCGCCTGACGGGTGCCGAGCAGGCGAATCGCCGCCGCGACAATCGAGCGCGAGAAGCCGGACAGCTCAATCAGCTTGCCGAACACCGCACCGAGCAGGAACACCGGGAAATACAGTTTGATGAAGCCGACCATTTTCTCCATGAACACCCCGGTGAAGGCAGGGGCAACGGCGGAAGGGTCGGTGAGCAGAACGGCGCCGAGGGCGGCAATCGGGGCGAAAAGGATAACGCTGTAGCCACGGTAAGCCGCGAGCATTAGCAGCGTGAGGGCTGCCAAGGCAATGATCACACTCATGGTGTGTCTCCTGGATTGTTATTTTTGTAGGGTGAATCTTTTGTGGGTGAGGGCTTTAGCGAGATTCGTGCCATGCTGTTAACATGTTGAAATATAAGGAAATTTTTATTAAATGAGAGAGTTGTTAAATAATTTGTCTCTGTTTTGAGATTTGTTGTGGTTGGGCTGACGCTTTCGCGGGCAAGCCTCGCTCCTACAGGTTTTAGGGTGGGCGTCAAATAGTGGGCAACACAAACCCTGTAGGAGCGAGGCTTGCCCGCGAAGAGGCCATATCTACAAATAGAGATCTATGTCTCCCTATAGAGACTCATCAATCCCCAACGCCACCATCTTCTTGTACAACGTCGACCGTCCCAGCCCCAATCGCGCCGCCGCTTCAATCACCTTGCCCCCGCATTGCGCGAGGGCCGATTCAATCAACTGCCGATCAAACCGCTCCCGAGCCTCACTGAACGTTTCATGCGCAACCGGCTCGACACTCAATGGCGCCACACGCTCCACCGGCGTAAACGTCCCGATCGCCGCCCGAATATCCCCCGCGTTCAACATCAGGTCATCACTGAGCAGCGCCGCCCGTTCCAGCACGTTTCGCAATTCACGAATATTCCCCGGCCAGGCATGTTGACCCAGCAAGTCCAGGGCTTCGCGGTTCAGCTCATGCTGGCTGCGCAGTTCCTCAAGGATCGCTTCACTGAGCGCCGGCAGATCGTCGAGGCGATCGCGCAGCGGCGGCACCTGGATCGGCCGCACGTTGAGGCGGTAATACAAGTCGGCGCGCAATTCGCCGCGTTTGATCGCCCCCCCCAGGTCGGTCGGGGGCGCGGCAATCACGCGCACGTCGCTCTGAATCACTTCATTGGAGCCCACCGGCTCGAATTCTTTTTCCTGCAATACCCGCAGCAGTTTGCTTTGCAAGGGCAACGGCATGTCGCCGATTTCATCGAGGAACAACGTGCCGCCCTGGGCAATCTGCAACTTGCCCACCCGGCCCTTGCGGTCCGCGCCGGTAAACGCGCCCGGGGCGGTGCCGAAGAATTCCGCTTCCAGCAGCGACTCGGGAATCGCTGCGCTGTTGATGCTGACAAAGGCTTTGTGCGCGCGTGGCGAAGCGCCGTGGATTGCTTGGGCGAGCAACTCCTTGCCGGTGCCGGTTTCCCCGAGCAGCAACACTGGCGACTCGGCGCTGGCACTGCGTCGGGCGCGGCGTTTGACCTCCAGGCTGGCGGCGCTGGTGCCGATGAAGTGGGCGAAGTTGTACTTGGTCTGCCGCGACCGCAGCAGCGAGCGGGTGGACGCCAGTTCTTCCTGCATGCTCATGTAGCGCTTGAGCATCGGCGACAGGCTGCGCAATTCGTCGAACAGCGCAAAACCAATGGCGCCGATCACCACCCCGGCATCGTCGTGAATCGGCAGGCGCATGACCACCAACGGTTCTTTGGGGGTGTCCTGCATGTCGAGCAAAATAGGCCGGCCAGTACGCACCACTTCGCGCAGCAGGCTGCCGGGGATCACGCTTTCGCAGGCTTTGCCAATCGCCACCTCGGCCGACTCCAGGCCAAAGCGCCGGGCATAACGTTCGTTCATCCAGACGATATTGGCATCACGATCGACAATCACCGTGCCTTCACTCGACTGCTCAATGATCTCGAACAACGAACGGATCGCCAGCAGGCGAACGCGCTGGTAGTCCTTGAGGCTGTCGGTGGTGTTCATGGAGGCTGATCCTGATTATTTGTTGCTGGTGCGGGCGCCTTCGCGGGCAAGCCTCGCTCCTACAGGTCGAGGTGATTTGTAGGAGCGAGGCTTGCCCGCGAAGGCCGCGCCTCGGTTCATAATGGCCTACGCTGGATGCGCCGCCGCCAACAGCTCTTTGGTGTACGGATGCTGCGGCGAATCGAACACGTCGTGGCTGGCGCCGCGTTCCACCACTTTGCCATCCTTGATCACGATCATGTCGTGGGCCAGGGCACGCACCACCGCCAGGTCGTGGCTGATAAACAGGTAAGTGAGGCCGTGTTTTTCCTGAAGCTGGCGGAGCAGGGCGACCACTTGTTTTTGCACCGTGCGATCCAGCGCCGAGGTCGGTTCATCCAGCAGAATCAGCGCCGGTTTCAACACCAGCGCCCGGGCGATGGCGATGCGTTGGCGCTGGCCGCCAGAGAACTCGTGAGGGTAACGATGGCGGCTTTGCGGGTCGAGACCGACTTCTACGAGTGCCCGAATCACCTCTGCCTTGCATTCGTCAGCGGTTAACTGGCTATGCACCTCAAGGCCTTCACTGATGATCTGCGCCACGGACATCCGTGGGCTGAGACTGCCGAACGGGTCCTGGAACACCACCTGCATTTTCTTGCGCCACGGCCGCAACTGCTTCTGTGTCAAGCCATCCAGCGCTGCACCCTGGAAGCGAATGCTGCCTTCGGAATCGAGCAAACGCAGGATTGCCTGACCCAGCGTCGACTTGCCGGAACCGGATTCGCCGACGATGCCCAGCGTCTTGCCGCGCTGGATATTCAGGCTGATGCCATCGACGGCCGTCAGGAAGGTCTTGCGCTGGAACAGCCCGCCACCGAGGGCGAACTGCACCCGCAGATTGTCTACTTCCAGCACGTTTTCGCGCTCGTCCCGGGGCAGGGCTTCACCCTCCGGCTCGGCGTTCAGCAGCACGCAACTGTAAGGGTGTTTCGGCTCGGTAAACAGTATCTCGCAAGGCGCCTGCTCGACGATTTCCCCAGCCTTCATCACGCACACTCGCTGGGCAATGCTGCGCACCAGATTGAGGTCGTGGCTGATCAGCAGCAGCGACATGCCGAGCCGCTGTTGCAGGGATTTGAGCAACAGCAGGATCTTGCGTTGCACCGTCACGTCCAGCGCCGTGGTCGGTTCGTCGGCGATCAGCAACTCCGGCTCGCAGGCCAGGGCCATGGCGATCATCACCCGTTGGCGTTGACCACCGGACAATTGATGGGGATAGGCCTTGAGGCGCTCCTTGGGTTTCTGAATGCCGACCAGGTGCAGCAACTCGAGAATCCGCGCCTGTGCCGCTTTACCGGCCAGGCCCTTGTGCAGCAGCAGGGTTTCGCCGATCTGCTTTTCAATACTGTGCAGCGGATTGAGGGAGGTCATCGGCTCCTGAAAGATCATTGCGATCCGGTTGCCGCGTAACTCGCGCAGCACCTTGGCCTCGGCGCCCACCAGTTCCTTGCCGCGATAGCGAATGCTGCCGGTGGTTTCGGTGCCGGTCTCGGGCAGCAGTTGCAGGATCGAGTGGGCGGTCACCGATTTGCCGGACCCCGACTCGCCCACCAGCGCCAGGCATTCGCCCGGACGGATATCCAGGCACAACTTGCGCACTACCGTCTGGCCGTTGAAGGCCACGCTGAGGTCACGGATTTCGATCAGGTTACTCATATCAACAGTCCGCGTCATGATCGGGGGTCAAAGGCATCACGCAACGCCTCGCCGATAAACACCAATAAAGAAAGAATCAACGCCAGGGTGAAAAACGCCGTCAGCCCCAGCCACGGTGCTTGCAGGTTCTGCTTGCCCTGACCAATCAATTCGCCCAGCGACGCACTGCCGGCCGGCATGCCGAACCCGAGGAAATCCAGTGCAGTCAGGGTGGAAATGGCGCCGGTCAGAATGAACGGCAAATAACTCAGGGTCGCGTTCATCGCGTTGGGCAGGATGTGCCGCACGATGACCTTGCGGTCGGTCAGGCCCAGTGCCCGCGCCGCTTTGACGTATTCCAGGTTGCGCCCGCGCAGGAACTCGGCACGCACCACGTCCACCAGGGCCAGCCAGGAAAACAGCGCCATGATCCCCAACAACCACCAGAAATTCGGCTCGACGAACCCCGACAGGATGATCAGCAAATACAGCACCGGCAGCCCCGACCAGACTTCCAGCAAACGCTGGCCGATCAGGTCGACCCAACCGCCGTAGTAGCCTTGCAGGGCACCGGCCGCAATACCGATCAGGGCGCTGACAAAGGTCAGCATCAAGGCAAACAGGATCGACACCCGCGCCCCGAAAATCACCCGGGCCAACACGTCGCGAGCCTGGTCATCCGTGCCCAGCCAATTCACCTTCGAGGGTGGGCTCGGCGCCGGTTTGTTCAGGTCATAGTTGGGTGTGTCGTCGCTGAAAGGAATCGGCGGGAACAGCAACCAGCCGCCATCCTGTTTGATCAGCTTCTGCACATAGTCGCTGCGGTAGTCGGCCTGGAACGGCAGTTGCCCGCCGAACTCCTGTTCGGTGTGGCGCTTGAGAGCCGGGAAGTACAACGAGCCCTGATAGCTGACAATCAGCGGCTTGTCGTTGGCAATCAGTTCACCACCGAGGGACAGTAGAAACAGACCGACAAACAACCACAGCGACCACCAGCCGCGACGGTTTTTCTTGAAGCGTTCGAAACGCCGACGGCCTAACGGCGAGAGCTTGAACATCAGGCGTTCCTCGCGGCGAAGTCGATACGCGGGTCGACCAGGGTGTAGCAAAGGTCGCCGACCAGTTTGATCAAGAGGCCGAACAACGTGAAGATGAACAGCGAACCGAACACCACCGGGTAGTCTCGCGACACCGCGGCTTCATAACTCATGCGACCCAGACCGTCGAGGGAGAAAATTACCTCGATCAGCAACGAACCGGCGAAAAACACGCTGATGAACGCCTGGGGAATGCCCGACACCACCAGCAGCATGGCGTTGCGAAACACATGGCCGTACAGCACGCGGCGCTCGCTCAAGCCTTTGGCGCGGGCAGTGACCACGTACTGGCGGGTGATTTCATTGAGGAACGAGTTTTTGGTCAGGATGGTCAGCGTGGCGAATCCACCGATCACCAGCGCCGTCACCGGCAGGACCAGGTGCCAGAAGTAATCGGCGATTTTGCCCACGGTCGACAGCGATTCGAAATTATCCGAGACCAGCCCGCGCACCGGGAACCAGTTCAGCGACGTGCCGCCGGCGAAGACCACGATCAGGAACATGGCGAACAGGAACGCCGGCATCGCGTAGCCAATGATGATCGCGGTACTGCTCCAGATATCGAAGTGGCTGCCATGGTGCACGGCTTTGCGGATGCCGAGGGGAATCGACACCAGATAGGTGATCAACGTCGCCCAGAGCCCGAGGGAAATGGTCACCGGCATTTTTTCCAGGATCAGGTCGGTGACGGTGGCGCCACGGAAGAAGCTCTTGCCGAAGTCCAGGCGCGCGTAACTCTTGAGCATCAGCCACAGGCGCTCGGGTGCCGGTTTGTCGAAGCCGTACTGTTTTTCAATCTCCTTGATCAGTTGCGGATCGAGGCCGCGACTGGCCCGCGAGGTGTTGGACATGGTTTCGCTGGACCCGCCACCGACATTGGTGCCGCCGATGCCTTGCAAGTGCGCGATGGCCTGTTCCACCGGTCCGCCCGGTGCGGCCTGGACGATGATGAAGTTGACCAGCAGAATGATCACCAGCGTCGGAATGATCAGCAGCAGGCGCCGCAGTATGTAAGCCCACATCAGTGCGGCCCTCCGGGTTTGCCACGGCGGATTTTCTCGGCGGTCATCTGCTGATTGGTCAATGGCGTGGTGCTCATTTCCCACCAGCTTTCGATGGCTTCGTCATTGCTCGCTTGCACGTTCGGTATGCCGAAGCGATTCCACCATACAGTGGAGGTGCCCGGCGGGTAATAGTTGGGAATCCAGTAGTAGTTCCATTGCAGCACCCGGTCCAGCGCGTGGGCATAGCGCAGCATGTCGGCCTGGGTGTTCGCGCGGATCAGCCCGGCGATCAAGGTATCCACGGCCGGGTTTTTCAGCACCATGTAGTTGTTGGCACCGGGATCGGTCGCCGAGACCGAGCCGAAGTAATTGAGTAGCTCGTTTCCGGGCGACGTGGTGACCGGGTAGCCGGTGACGATCATGTCGTAGTCGCGGCTCATCAGGCGATTGACGTACTGCGACGAATCGATGCGGCGGATGTTCAGGTCGATGCCGATCTGCTTGAGGGTGCGCTTATAAGGAAGGAGCAAACGGTCCATGCCGTTCTGGCTGACCAGGAAGGTGAAGCTCAGCGGTTCACCTTTGGCGTTGACCAGTTGATCTCCGTCGGGTTTCCAGCCGGCTTGTTCAAGCAGGTCGAGGGCCTGCAACTGCTTGTCGCGAATCAGGCCGCTGCCATCGGTTTTCGGGGCTTCGAAGACCTTGGTAAAAACTTCATCGGGAATTTGCCCGCGCAAGGGTTCAAGAATTGCCAGCTCGGCGGCATCCGGCAGTTGTCGGGCAGCGAGGTCGGTATTGGAAAAGAAGCTCTGCTGGCGGATGTACATGTCGCGCATCATCTGCCGATTGCTCCACTCGAAATCCCAGAGCATCACCAGCGCCTGGCGTACCCGGCGGTCCTGGAACATCGGGTTTTGCAAATTGAAGACAAAGCCCTGGGCCGGTTGTGGCGCCTCTCTTGCCAGGTGGGACTTTTGCAGGCGACCGTCGCTCAGGGCCGGACTCTCGTAGCCGATGGAGTAGCCGGTAGCGGAAAATTCCCGGTTGTAGTCGTAGGCGCCGCCACGCAGGACCTGACGCGCCACATCGGTGTCGCCGAAGTATTCAATGCTGAAATGATCGAAATTGTAGAGCCCGCGGCTGACCGGCAGATCTTTGCCCCACCAGTCGGCGTTGCGTTCGAAGGTGATGCTGCGCCCGGAGTCGACCTTGCCCACTTTGTACGGACCGCTACCCAGTGGTGGCTCGTAACCGCCACCACCGGCAAAGTCGCGGGTCTTCCACCAATGCTCGGGAAACACCGGCAAGGTCGCGATGTCCAGCGGCAAGGTGCGGTTTTCGTTGTTCTTGAAGTCGAAACGAATGGTCAGTGGCGACTCCACTTCGACGCCTTTGACGTCGGCGAACTGGGTGCGATAACGCAGGCTGCCCTGGGTCATCAGCAAGTCGAAGGTGTAGCGCACGTCTTCGGCGGTGATGGGCTTGCCATCGGCAAAACGCGCCTTGGGATTGAGGTAGAAGCGCAGGGACAGACCGTCGTCCGAGCGCTCCATCTGCTGCGCCACCAGGCCGTACACGGTGTACGGCTCGTCCATTGAACGCTGGGCCAGGGGTGAATAGAGCAGGCCGTCGATCTGTGTGACGCCGATACCCTTGTCGATGTACGGCAGCATATGGTCGAAATGACCGATCTCGATCGCCGAGCGCCGCATCGTGCCGCCTTTGGGCGCTTGCGGATTGGTGTAGGCAAAATGACTGAAGCCGGCAGGGTATTTCGCCGGTTCGCCGTACACGGTCAACGCATGTTGTGGTGCAGCATTCACACCAGCGGCGCCCAACAACAGCGCCACGGCAGTGAACAATAAAGTAGGGAAAGCCAGTCGCATTGTCAGCCTTAGAGCCGGGTGGTCGTTAACCACAATTTGTACGCTAGCGGCGCGTCCCTCGCCAGCCGTATACGTAACAGAAACACAACGGCCCACCAAAAGGCGGGCCGTTATGCAGAGTGCAGGCGTTGATCAGTCCTGACGGCTGGTCACTTCCAGCAGGTGGTAACCGAACTGGGTCTTGACCGGGCCTTGCACCACGTTGAGCGGTGCGCTGAAGACCACGGTGTCGAATTCCTTGACCATCTGACCTGGACCGAACGAACCCAGATCACCGCCCTGGCGGCTGGAAGGGCACGTCGAGTTGGCTTTGGCGACTTCGGCGAAATCGGCGCCGCCCTCGATTTGGGCCTTCAGTTCGTTGCATTTGGCTTCGCTGGCAACAAGGATGTGACGGGCAGTGGCTTTAGCCATGGAAAAATACTCCTTTCAATGTTCGTTAAAGTGCTGAGCCTACCGGATTCAGTGGTCTATTTCTCCTCAAAGTTCCGTCCACATCGCGTGGTCAGGAGGGCGTTGCTTATAAACCGGCCTTTTTCAAACGTTCGGCGTGTTGCACATACAGGTCAATCGGGTCGACACCCTTTCGCTCCCGGCCGGTTGTCTGGCCGAGACTGTCCAGATGATCCATCGGATAGTCGGAGCGAATCACTTTGCCCAGGTGGGAGCTGTAGCGGCCAACCATGCCGTCGTTCTGCTCGGCCTCGGTAGTGAAGTATCGGGAAAAGGCTCGGGACAAACCGTGCAGCGGATCGAGTGCGTCGAGTCCTTCATCAACGATGTTCCCCGGCAAGGTGCCGCTCCAGGAGTAGTAGCGCACACCGTTGACCAGCTCACGGCCCTTGCCACCCCAGCTTTTTGGCAGCGCCTGGGGGTATTTGTCATTGAACGCGCCTACGCCTTCGGTGGTCAGGGCGTTCAGCGCCGCGATGGCGTTTTGCGGCAGGTGTTGATTGCCGCTGAGCGACGACAGAAAGTCGGCAAACAAGGTGGCGACCGTCTCGGCGACATGTTCCGGCAGGCGTCCGGGCGTTAACGCCTTGCGCAGGAAATCGGCCAGCTCCGAGCCGTGGTTCGGTCCGCTGACAGACGTCACCGAAGCAACGACGTCTGGCGCATCCGCTGCCGCGTAACGTGCAGCGAGTGCGCCTTGACTGTGACCGATCAGGTTGACTTTTTTTGCACCGGTTCCTTCCAGTACCCGTTCGATCTGCGCCAGCAGTTGGTCACCGCGAGCTTCGTTGCTGTGGGTAGCCGACAAGTGTGGAACGAACACCCTGGCACCGGCACCTCTCAGGGCTTGTTTTACGTTCTGGAACAGCTCGACTTTGCCGATGCGATCAAAGCCGAAGAGCCCGTGGACCAGCAGGATTGGATAGTGAGTGCTTGCATTCCGTTGCATGTTTATACCTTTTCTCAGGAGTTCGGAGTGTGTGCCTTGGGCCTCACTCTAAAACACTCCGGTAGTGAGGTGATGTCTGAAGATGCCGCTGTAACGTGATGAAAATGGAATAGAAAACGTACGAAAATTCGGATGTGGATGAGGCTTTGGTCGGAATGTCCGGACATCTTTTCTTCGGGATTCAAGTGTTTTTGAGCAATGACCTACTTGGCGAATGGCATTTGTCCGTGCGCCCTGAAGCCTTTACCCGACATCGCGGATCATGCTCGTGGGGTTCAATAGGCTTCATTCGATGCCGCCGTTCGAGGTGGCGTTTATTCCAAGGACTGGAGCGTTTGAATGACCACTCATGAAGCAGATACCCACACTGTTGTAAGCCAATCAATGCCCGTGCTGGACCAGGCGCAAAACGCGATGCTGGATCCCTCTGATAGAAAAGCCATCATCAAGGTCGGGCCTTATCCGGGCATGGCCTGCGGGGACAAATTGCTCTTGTCCTGGATGGGGCTGGACGTCGAAGGCATTGCTTACACGCATGAAGTGTCGCGTTTTGTGAGCGAGGGCCAGGTTGCCAAAGAGATAGTGTTCACCGTGCCCGCCGTGCATATCGCCGCACTCGACGGTGGTTCTCTGGAGGTCTATTACACGCTCCAGAGTGCGCGACTGCCTGAACCTGTGCAGTCCCGACGTTTGCAACTTGACGTTGGCGACGCCAGGCCCGACTTGTTGCCTGCGATCGTTAACGATGCCGTGGGCGGTACGCTCGATCCCGAGAGGGTATTGGAAGGGGCGCTTGTTACCATTAAGCCCTACGCTCGCATGGCGATTGGCGACAGGATTTTGCTGTCCTGGGCGGGTGTGACGCCCGAGGGGAGTTTTAATGACGTGTTGGCAGTCGAGCCCTTTGCGGTAGGCGGGGAGCTGTCGCTCTGGGTAAGCCCGGACTGCATTGCACCCAACCTTGGAGCCTCTGTCACCCTCAGTTATTGCGTCGTACAGGACGGACAAGAACCCCGTTACTCGGAGCCCGCGCGGCTGTTGATCGGTTCTTTGCAGCGAGGCCCCTTGTTGGCGCCCGAAGTGCTTGAGGCCGAAGAAGGCAGGCTGGATCTGCAAGACACGATGGATGGTGTAACCGTTGTAATCAATGATGCCCAGGCGGAAGAAGGAGAACTGGTCTACCTGAAATGCGACGGCGACTATTTCAGTCACCGCGATGATCGCGACATCACCAGGGAAATGGCCGGGCAGCCGCTGGTGTTTATCGTCCCCTACAGGTTTTGGCGCGAGCATCGAGACATGACCGTCCGGGTGGCCTACTCGGTGGAACGGCTTGACGATGTCAGTCAGAAATCCGAGGTGACGTTGGTGCAGGTGCAGTCCTAATTGATCTGCAATCTATTACGGCCAACCACATTTATTTGTGCCCGACAAAGCTCGGGTCGGCAATCCTGCTGCGCGTAATTTGTCGCGAACTCTCTATCTCGCGCTCTTATAACGCCGAAGATGAATGTCACGAGCGCAACTGTAGGTGCAAGCAAATTTGTTCAGCTACATCAAGGAGAGTTACACATGGCAGACGAAGGATACGTCCCCGGACAGACTTACAACATCAGACCCTTAAAAATCATCGGTGGACGCGAGCAGACCTACGGTCCAGGCGGTGGCGGTGGTTACAGTGGAAATAGCGGCGGTTGGGGTCTTGAGGAAGGGCCAGATAAAGGGAGAGGAAGAGGAGGCCCCGGTACAATTCATGACATTGCGTTGCCGAGCGTCATGGCTGAGTTCATGAATGACCAAATCTACGGGCAATCGCAAATAGAGAACGAATATAGCGCACGATTCAGCTCACTCCCCGCTGACACGGAGCGCGAACTGGAGGCAAAAAAAACGGGCCGGTAAAGCCGGGCAGCTCCTTACTCCCGCAGAATCTGCTGTCGTGGATCAAAAGATCACGCTGGACCTGATCGATTCAAAAAAACATCAATACATTTCCATCGCGCCGCACATTTATGGTCTTTATGGTCAGAGCCCTTTCTTTATGATGGAAGTGCTCCCACGTCAGAAGATGCGTGAGTTCCTGAACTCCGGTAGCGCTGATCCCCATGCTCTAAGGGGGCTATATGCCCTGTTCGACAATGTCTACAAGTCCGCATTGGAGCTTAAGGCGCTGTCGCTTTCCATGGGTGTTCTGTCTGGCAAACTCGCAGACCTTGCCAGACAAAGAACCCAGCTGGAATCTACAGTTCCTGCCAATGATGCTGTTTGGCTGGCAGCGCAAAATCAACGGCTTAACATCATCGCGTTGGAACGGGATATTCATGCCCAGCAACTCCCGGAATTCCTGCAAACAGAGTTTGTTGCAGCAGCAGGATCCGTAGCAGGCCTAACGCCCACTCAAGCCTTGATTCATTACAAAGCGACACTGGATCGATTAGCCGCGTCTAAAACCGCACAAATCCAACCCATTCACGCGCCCCCTCCAATCAAGAGAGGCGGGATTACCATAACCCTTCCAGCGGCAAACCCGAAAATTAACGCGCCGCTAAGCAAGCCAGAGCTGGAAGCGCTGAATGAGTTGGTTTACTTGCAGATTAACACCCCGGTAGGGGTCAAGTGGCTCAGCTACCATGATGCGTTATTGAAGGCCGAATCGGCACGACAGTTGACTGCGACCTCGAATGCTTATGGCGGTCTGGCCGAGCGGGCAAACGACGCCGAACAGATCAAGGGCGCGATCAAGTTCACTGCGGATTTCTATAAGGAAGTAACCGAAAAATTTGGTGAGAAAGCCTCAGCGTTAGCAAAGGAACTGTCTGAAAACGCCAGAGGGAAAAAAATCCGCAACGCCGAAGAGGCAATCAGAGCCTTTGATCAATACAAAGATGTTTTGAACAAGAAATTTAGTGTCAAGGATAGAGAAGCCATCGCCAAGGCTATCGACTCGCTTGATAAGGACATGATGGCTAGAAGTCTGAACAAGTTCAGTAAAGGGCTCAAAGGCGTTGGGAATGTCATGGACCTTTTCAGTCTGCTCACTGAAGCCCCAAAATCGACTCAGAGCGGAGATTGGAAGCCGTTTTTTGTCAAGGCCGAAACTCTTGTTGCAGGTCAGGTTGCAACAGCTTTGGTCGCCTTTTTGTTTGGACTGACGGCAGTGACACCTATGGGCATCCTGGGGTTCGCTTTGCTAACGGCTGTTACTAGCGCGCTAATCGATGATGCGCTGGTAGGCAAGATAAACGACTACATCATGAGTATCTGATGCGGACCAGGGGTGACGTTGTCACCCCTTTTTGCAAGTTATGTATATCAAGTAACAGCCGCCCAACGGGATGGCGAGAACGATGCAAATGAATGCAAATAATGCGTTGACCCCTGAAACGTCGCCCTTGACGAAAAAACCTTTCTTCCAGAGTTCGGGTCCGGTCAATTTGTAGGCGGTCGCTGTTATCAAATACCTGGAAATCGGATATAGCAGTGTGCTGAGCACCATGGATATGACCAGGCCGATATTTTTGTAGAACAAAGCGTCGCCGATGTAGAAAGCCACAATGGCTGTAATGAGATACGCGACACCTGCTAACCAGTGTTTGATTAAGTATTTTTTGTCCATCCTTGATCTCATTAATACCGAATGACGATGGTGTAGCGCCTGCCTGGATTGAGCTGGCGCTTTTTGCTTTTCAGTCAGTTGATTTGCGTCCGTACAGAATCAGCCAGATGTCCTCGCGAATCATTGTTCAAGCACATGAAAAATCAGTGGCCATGATTTCAGGCTTGAGGGTGTGATGAAACCCTTGTGTGGCAGTCGGCATCCCGATGTCTCCAAAAAACAGCATCAAAAAGTTTCTAATTGTCTAGGCCATGGTGCACTCAGCTTGCGCTGTTCAGAGCGCAAGGAGTCCCAGCATCATGCCGGCTGTTGAACGCTATGTTGTGCGCGCAGCCGTTCCGCCGCCTGGCGCAACAAGTCTTCCGTTCCGGTCCAGCCAAGGCAGCCATCGGTGACCGACACGCCGTAACGCAATGAAGCGCTCAGCGGTTGGCAACCTTCGAACAGATGACTTTCGATCATCATGCCGATCAACGATCGATCACCTTGCAGGCGCTGTTCAAGCACATCATTGAATACCGCTGGTTGACGCAATGGGTCTTTGCCGCTGTTGGCGTGGCTGCAGTCGACCATGATCCGAGCCGGGATCTTCAATTTGGTCAGATCGCTGTGCACCTGGGCGACGCTATCGCGGTCGTAGTTCGGCCCGCGATGGCCGCCGCGCAGTACCAGGTGAGTGTCTGCATTGCCCGGCGTTTGAATGATCGCGGGATGGCCCTGGCTATCGACACCGAAGTGGCGATGGGGATGGGCCGCCGAGCGCATGGCGTCACTGGCAACGCCGACGCCGCCATCGGTGCCGTTCTTGAAGCCGACCGGCATGCTCAGGCCGCTGGCCATTTCCCGATGGATTTGCGATTCGGTGGTGCGGGCGCCGATGGCCACCCAGCTCAGCAGGTCGTCGAAGTAGCCGGCGGCCATCGGTTGCAGCAGTTCGGTGGCAATCGGCAGTCCGAGTCGGAGCATTTCGCGCATCAGCTCACGGGACAAGGTCAGGCCGCCTGCCATGTCATCGCTGCCATCCAGGTGCGGATCGTAGGCCAGGCCTTTCCAGCCGACGGTGGTACGGGGTTTTTCGACGTAGGCGCGCATGACCAGCAGCATTTCATCGCTGACTTCGGCGGCCAGGCGGGCAAGGTTGCCGGCGTATTCAAGGGCGGATTGTGGGTCATGAATCGAGCACGGGCCGACGATGACCAGCAAACGGGCGTCTTCACCGTTGAGGATCGCGCGAACCGCTTGGCGGTGGGCGGCGACTTGCTGGTTGAGGGCGTTGCTCAGTGGCAGTTGCTGCTTGAGTTGCAATGAGTTGGGCAGACGCAGGGTCAGCGCTTCATTGGCAGGGCTCAGGGTGGACAGCGGCAGAGCAGAGACGGACGAGTTCATATTCGGGCTTCCTGGGCTGGCGGCGGGTTCGTTCCCGCGCGCTCGGCCCTACTGGGGTGTTCGACAATTGGCCGGATTGGCTGCGTGTGTGTGCTTGCCACCTGTGGGTGACCGATCGGAGGCGGCAGGCTGTCCCGAGCGGAGGCTGGTAAATCGCCAGGCGGTAAAACTGTCGTGACGGTAATAAGTGGCGTAGTTCATTGGGTGAATCCTCAAATTGTCTGGTTGTTGCTGAAAGTTTTTGGGGCTGAAAAAACAAAACCCCCGGTCGGGAAGCCGACCGGGGGTTGAGAATTCTCTGGTGGCGACCCGTTTTATGTGGGCGCCGTGTGGGTATCAGGCGCGCCAGTGGCTAAACCAATACCCAAAATAAAAGCTGACCGGAGCACAAACGTCTTTCACCCGGGCAGCCGCAACCGAGCGCAGGGCGCTGGCGGTACGAAGCTGTGAGAGGGCATTGAACATGGTCTGTCTCCGATGGATGCGCCGAGCTTACTAGAGGCGGGTACACGGATTCAATCAGAAAATGCTATCGATCATCGACGATGTTTTCTATCGCTTGAGTGCGTCTTCGGTTGTGACACACTTTGTGTTCCGCTTACGTACAACGTCACAAGGACGAATCATGACGCCACTGACCATCGCTGCCGCTCAATCGATTTCCATCGCCGGTGACCTTGCCGCCAACATCGCCTGGCATCAACGCTTCATTCAGGTGGCCGCTGAGCAAGGCGTGCAATTGCTGGTGTTCCCGGAGCTGTCGTTGACTGGCTACGAACGCGGGCTCGCGGCCGGGTTGGCCATTGCGCCAGATGCATCCGTGCTGCAACCGCTGCGGGATTTTGCGCGGGAAGTCGGCGTGACGGCCGTCGTCGGGATGCCGATTCGCCTGTCGGACGATTCGCCGGTATTGATCGGCGCACTGGTGTTGGGCGCCGATGGTTCGCTGGAGATTTACAGCAAACAACATGTGCACCCAGGCGAGGAGGTCGCGTTTGCCCCGGGCACCGGCGGTTCGACGCTGACAATCGGCGCCGATACGGTCGCTTTGGCGGTGTGTGCGGATTTTTCTCACGCCAGTCATGCATCTGCGGCGGCGCAGCAAGGCGCTGACCTTTATGCCGCAGGCGTACTGATCACGGAAAACGGCTACGCTGCGGATACGGCGTTGTTGCAAGGCTATGCCGGTACTCACTCCATGGCGGTCCTGATGGCTAACCATGGTGGTGCAACGGGTGGCTGGGAGTCGGCGGGGCGCAGCGCGATCTGGGCGTCGGACGGTTCATTGATTGCGGCGGCACCGGGCACGGGCAATCTGATGGTCGTTGCGCGCCGCAACGCTGACGGCTGGAAAGGGCAAATAGTGGAGGTTGCGCAGGGGTGATGGTATTTGAATTACGCCCGGCGACATCCCGGGACCTCGACTTCGCTCGCGAGCTGACTCGCAATAACATGCTCCGCTATTACATCCAGCACGATCTGCTGTGGCAGGACGAAGGGTTCGATGTCGGCTGGGCCGGGCGCGAGAACTGGCTGATTGTGAGTGGCAGTACCGTGCTGGGCTTTTTCAGTCTGAGTCGTGACGCCAAAGCCCTGTATATCCGCGAACTGCATGTCCTCGAAGCGTTTCGAGGCCAGGGCGCAGGTTCCTGGGCGATCGATCAGGTATTGGCCATGGCGTGCAGGGAGCGGCGTCCGGCATTGCGTTTGACGGTTTTTGAAAACAATCCCGCGCAAGTGTTGTATGAGAGAAAGGGACTGAAGGTGGTCGGCATGGACGAGTGTTTCCTGAGAATGCAGCGTGATGTCGGTGACTTGCATCCCTGAAACACGCATACGCCAAGCCTTTCAAGAACTTTGAAACTTTTTATATGACGCTTGCCGCTAGGTCTGCCAGTCGCTTTTTGCTAAGGTGTCGGGCAACTGAATATGACCATATCGCGAGGTGTCTGCTTGATTAGGGTGCTAGTGGTCGATGACCATGATCTCGTTCGTACAGGCATTACAAGAATGCTGGCTGACATCGATGGCCTGCAAGTAGTCGGCCAGGCCGAGTCAGGTGAAGAGTCCCTGCTCAAGGCGCGTGAATTGAAACCCGATGTGGTCCTGATGGACGTCAAGATGCCTGGCATCGGCGGTCTTGAAGCCACGCGCAAATTGTTGCGCAGTCATCCGGACATCAAGGTTGTTGCGGTCACCGTGTGCGAAGAAGATCCGTTTCCCACACGATTGTTGCAGGCGGGGGCCGCAGGTTATCTGACCAAGGGGGCTGGACTTCCGGAAATGGTCCAGGCCATTCGCCTGGTGTTTGCCGGGCAACGCTACATCAGCCCGCAGATTGCGCAGCAACTGGCGATCAAATCCTTCCAGCCGACCAATGATTCGCCCTTCGACGCGTTGTCGGAGCGGG
The DNA here is from genome assembly GCF_001297125.1 of Pseudomonas sp. RIT-PI-q. Classification (GTDB taxonomy): domain Bacteria; phylum Pseudomonadota; class Gammaproteobacteria; order Pseudomonadales; family Pseudomonadaceae; genus Aquipseudomonas. Next base: position 39,205 of record NZ_LHPC01000040.1, on the reverse strand, counting down.
AGATCCAGATCGCGCTGATGATTGTCGGCTGCCAGAAAGTCCAGATCATTTCCGACAAGCTCTGCCTGTCGCCCAAAACCGTAAACACCTACCGTTACCGCATTTTCGAGAAGCTTTCGATCAGCAGTGATGTCGAGCTGACGCTGTTGGCAGTTCGTCACGGCATGGTCGATGCCAGCCTCTGAAAATGACTGACGCCTTCGATCCAAGCGCCTTTCTGTCGACGGTCAGCGGGCGCCCCGGTGTGTATCGCATGTTCGACAGCGAGGCACGCCTGCTCTACGTCGGCAAGGCCAAGAACCTCAAGAGTCGCCTGTCGAGCTATTTCCGCAAATCCGGTCTTGCGCCCAAGACGGCGGCGCTGGTCGCCCGTATCGCTCAGGTCGAAACGACGATCACGGCTAACGAAACCGAAGCCTTGTTGCTTGAGCAGACGCTGATCAAGGAATGGCGTCCGCCCTACAACATCCTGCTGCGTGACGATAAATCCTACCCCTACGTGTTTCTCTCGGATGGCCAGTTTCCACGCTTGAGCATCCATCGCGGTGCGAAAAAGGCCAAGGGCAAGTATTTCGGGCCCTATCCGAGTGCCGGTGCGATTCGCGAAAGCCTGAGCCTGCTGCAAAAAACCTTTTTCGTTCGGCAGTGCGAAGACAGCTATTACAAGAACCGCACGCGGCCTTGCCTGCAATACCAGATCAAACGCTGCAAGGCGCCGTGTGTCGGCCTGGTGGAGCCCGAGGTCTATGCCGAAGATGTGCGGCACTCGGTGATGTTCCTTGAGGGGCGCAGCAATGCGCTGACGGACGAGTTGTCCGCTGGCATGGAAGAGGCAGCGATCAACCTCGAGTTCGAGCGTGCGGCCGAATTACGCGACCAGATCTCGTTGCTGCGCCGGGTCCAGGATCAGCAGAGCATGGAAGGCGGGACGGGCGATGTCGACGTGATCGCGGCGTTCGTCAATCCGGGCGGCGCCTGCGTGCACTTGATCAGCGTGCGCGGCGGCCGGGTGCTGGGGAGCAAGAACTTCTTCCCGCAGGTGGGTATCGAAGAAGACGTATCCGAAGTCATGGCCGCGTTTCTCGGCCAATATTTCATCAGCAGCCCCGAGCGCGACTTGCCGAGCGAACTGATCGTCAACGTGGTTCACGAAGACTTCCCGACCCTGATTGCGGCCATCGATGAGCTGCGCGGTCGCGAACTGACCATCAGTCATCGGGTGCGTGGTACGCGGGCACGCTGGCAGCAATTGGCGGTCACCAATGCCGAGCAGGCACTCGGTGCGCGCCTGGCCAACCGTCAACATGTTGCGGCACGTTTCGATGCCCTGGCCGAAGTGCTTAACCTGGACGAGCCACCACAGCGCCTGGAGTGTTACGACATCAGTCACTCCAGCGGCGAAGCGACCGTGGCGTCCTGCGTGGTGTTCGGCCCCGAAGGCCCGATCAAGTCCGACTACCGTCGCTACAACATTGAAGGCGTTACCCCGGGCGATGACTACGCCGCGATGCACCAGGCCCTGACCCGACGCTTCAGTAAACTGAAAGACGGGGAGGGCAAGCTACCGGATATTTTGCTGGTGGACGGTGGTAAAGGTCAGTTGTCCATGGCCCGCGATGTGCTCAATGAACTGGCGGTGCCCGACCTGATTTTGCTGGGCGTGGCCAAGGGCGCGACGCGCAAGGCCGGTTTTGAAACCTTGTACCTGAATGATGCTGCCCACGAATTCACCTTGCGCGGCGATTCCCCCGCGTTGCATTTGATCCAGCAGATACGTGACGAAGCTCACCGTTTCGCGATTACCGGGCACCGCGCGCGTCGTGGCAAAACTCGCCGCACGTCTACACTGGAGGGCGTGGCTGGCGTCGGACCGACACGTCGTCGCGATTTGTTGAAACATTTTGGTGGATTGCAGGAGCTGTCTCGTGCCAGCATCGAAGAGATCGCCAAAGCCCCCGGGATCAGTAAAAAGCTCGCAGAGTTGATTTATGCAAATCTGCACAGCGAGTAGAATGCCCCCTCACCTCGTAGCCAGTTGTGCCGATGAATATCCCTAATCTGATTACCGTTCTACGCGTCCTGCTCATTCCGATCTTCATTTTACTGTTCTACCTGCCTTACCAATGGAGCTACCTGGCGTCCGCCTCGGTCTTCGCATTTGCCGCCGCCACAGACTGGCTGGATGGATACCTGGCTCGCCGTCTGGAACAAAGCACGCCGTTCGGGGCCTTTCTCGATCCGGTGGCTGACAAGCTGATGGTCGCCGTTGCGCTGGTGTTGCTGGTGCAAGAACACGGCAACCTGTGGCTCACGCTGCCGGCTGCGGTCATCATCGGTCGCGAGATTGTCGTCTCGGCTCTGCGCGAGTGGATGGCCGAACTCGGCGCCCGTGCGCACGTCGCCGTGTCGAACCTGGGCAAGTGGAAAACCGCCGCGCAAATGTTGGCGCTGGTGATCCTGCTGGCGAACCCGTCGGACTTCTCGTTCTGGGTCCTCGTGGGCTACGCCTTGCTGATGGTGTCCGCAGGCCTGACGTTGTGGTCGATGGTCCAATACTTACGGGCTGCCTGGCCGCATCTGAAGACCGATGTGGAAAAGAAATAAAACTTTTTTGAATCAAGGGGTTGACGGGGCTTCTGGATTCTATAGAATGCGCCACACCAAGACGCGGGAATAGCTCAGTTGGTAGAGCACGACCTTGCCAAGGTCGGGGTCGCGAGTTCGAGTCTCGTTTCCCGCTCCAAGCATTAAAAAATGGATCTCTGAAAAGAGGTCCATTTTTTTCGTCCAAAGAAAAGTCTTTCTTTGACTTTTGCCGCGTTCCCCCCTGAAAACACTCAGATCCGCCCCAATTGGAAAATTGTCCATTACTTCGATCCGGTGCTCGGCAGATCGTTTTTTTCCAAACTGCCGTGCAGATGAACGTCAGTTGGTGACCAACAGTTCCGGGCCGAGGTAGTCGTTGATGTGGTCGATATCGTCGTCGCCCAGACTGCCCACCGAAGAGGCCAGGCGCAGGCGCGACATCAAGTAACGCAACTTGGCCTCGAACAGATCGTGGCGTGCGACGAAGAGCAGCTCTTCGGCATTGAGGACGTCCGAGTTGGTGCTGGTGCCGCCTTCTTTGAAGCCTTTGCGTGTCGAAGTCAGTGAGCGTTCGTTGGACTCCACTGCCTTCTCCAGCGCGTGAATACGTTGGGCACCGCTCTCAACGCCGCGATACTCACGGGTGGTGCCGGTGATGACTTCCTGGCGCGTGGCGTCGAGTTCGTCCAGGGCCTTATAGCTATTGGCACTGGCTTGGCGTGTCAACGCGCTGGTGCCGCCACCGCTGTACAACGGGAAGTTTACTTCCAGCCCGATTGAGCCGTAGCGGTTGCGTTGATTCAGCTCGGAGATTGATTGGCTCTGACCCGCGGTGTAGCCAGCCACGAAATCCAGTGTTGGCCAGTGGCCGGCCTTGGCGCGCTTCACTTCTTCTTCGGCGAGGTCGCTGCTATGACGGCGCGCATGGATCAGCGGGCTGTCGGTCTGGGCTTTGACCAACCAGTCTTGCAGGTTGCCCGGTAGCAACGGGGGTGTATCGAAGCTCGGACGCAAGGTGGTCAGCGATTCGGGCGTTTCACCGATAAATTCCTCAAGCTTGCGGCGCGCGTTGACCAGGTTGTCCTGCGCTTCGATCAGCTCAACCGCGGCGAGGTCGAGGCGAGCGGCCGACTCGTCGATGTCGGTGACGGTGCCAGCCCCCAACTCCATGCGCCGTTTCGCCGAAGCGAGTTGCTCGTCGAAGGCGCTCAGTTTGGACTTGGCGAGGACGATGGTTTCGCTGGCCAGGAGCACGTCGAAATAGCTTTCAGCCAGGCGCACTGCGGCGTCCTGACTCTTGGCATCGAACACCGCGACGCTGTAGTCGGCACGCTGCTTGCCTTGGCGGTACTCGGCCATCTTCTGTTTGTTGAACAGCGGCTGGCGCAGGCGCACGTTAGCGCCCTTGGAGGTGTAGTCGAGATCTCTATCGACGCCGCTCTGGCGTTGGGTGCCATTGACCTTGTTGTCGTAGGCCGAGGCATTGATTTGCGGAAGCAGGCCGGCCATGCCGATGTCGCGGTTTTGCGCACCGGCCTCCTTTTCATGCACGGCGGCGCGATAGACGGGGCCTTGGTACTGCAACAAATCCCAGGCTTGTTTGAGGTCCATGGCGCTGGTCGGGAGGGACAACGCCAGCAGGCAGAAGAACAGGCAATGACGATCCATTTCATTGTTCCTTGAAGGAGCTGTCAACACGCTCAAGCATTGGTTTGAGAAGATAGCTCAGCATGTTGCGCTCGCCAGTCTTGATGGTGACGCTGGCGGGCATGCCGGGACGAATGTGATTGCTGCCAAGAAGGCTCATGCCATCGGGCGTGACTTCTACCTGAGCCAGATAGAATGGTTGCTTGCTTTCCTCGTCGAGCAAGCGGTCGGCGGAGACGGTCTTGACGCGGCCGGGAATGTTGGGCGTCCGGGCATGGTTGAAGGCCGGGAAGGCGATGTCCACGGCCAGGCCGGGGACCATCTTGTCGATGGCCTGCACGGGAATCATTGCGTCGACCTGCAGCGGTTCGTTGTCCGGAACGATTTCCATGATCTTGAAGCCGGGCTGAATGATCCCGCCGATGGTGGCAATGCTCAGGGACTGGACCATGCCATCGATGGGCGATCGAATCACCGTGTGGGTCACTTCATAGTCCAGCGCACGCAAGCGATCGGCCAGGGTGGTGTTTTCCTTGGCGGTGTCGGTGAGCTGCGATTCGACTTCCTTCAGGTAATCGTGTTGGCGCTGCAGGATGCGCAGCTTGATTTCGGTGGTTTGGCTACGCACGCGAGCGATGTTGTTGAGGTTCTCGGCCTGGCCGGCGGAGAGGTCGGCATTGCTGCGTTCCAGCTCAAGCAGACGATTGCGCGGGACATAGCCTTCGGCCGCCAGCATGCGGGTGCCTTTCAGTTCCTGGTTGAGGAAGTTGATCTGCGAGGCGCGGGCGCCATAGACCTGCTGCAGTCCATTGAGCTGCACCGCCGACGCCGCGAGGTTTTCCTGCAGGATACTGATTTCGCCAGCGAGGCCGGCACGCCGGGTGTCCAGCAGGCGTTGTTGCAGATCCATGGCGGCCACCAGGCGGTAGTCATTCCCGAAGCGCTTGAGCAATTCGGGATCGTAGTTCACCACATCGCGGCCGTCACGTTCCGCTTCCAGGCGGTTTTCCACAGTCTTGCTGACGATGTACTGGGCGCTGCCTGCCCCCTGTTCGGCAGCGGCACGCAGCGAGTCGAGGCGGACCACCTCCTGGCCTTTTTTCACTGCATCGCCTTCGCGAACAAGAATGGCCTCCACGGTGCCGCCGCTCAGATGCTGCACGGCTTTGCGGTTGCTGGTGACTTTTACCGTGCCTGTCGCTACCACGCCGGCATCCAGCGGCGCCAGCCAGGACCACAGGAGGAAACCGCCGAAGCCGGCGAGCATCAGCAACATGCCCCAGCGCACGGGTTTACCGACGTCCAGATCCACCACGTTCCTGGGGTCGGTGAGAATCATGTCGGTGTGTTGGCTCATTTGCATGATCGTTTACTCCCGTGCTTTGACGGAGGCCAGCGGAGTTGACGCACCTGCAGGCATCACACTGGCCTTGCGCAGCGCTGCGAATACTTCGTCGCGAGTGCCGAGCATCTGCACGCCGCCGTCGCGCAGCATCAGCACCTTATCGACGGCGCAGAGCACATTGGGACGGTGGGAAATCAGAATGACGGTGGCGCCGCGGTTTTTGAGTTGGGCCAACGCATCGACCAAGGCCTTTTCACCGACGTCGTCGAGGTTGGCGTTCGGCTCATCCAGCACAATCAGATTGGGTTCTCCATACAGCGCGCGGGCCAAGGCGATGCGTTGCTTCTGGCCTCCGGAAAGCGGGCTGCCATCGGTGCCCAGGCGGGTCTCATAACCCTGCGCCAAACGCAGGATCATCTCGTGCACTCCAGTCGTCCTGGCAGCGCGGATGACCGCGTCGCTGTCCACTTCGCCAAAGCGCGCAATGTTGTCGGCGATGGAGCCCTCGAACAGCTCCACGTCCTGAGGCAGGTAGCCGAGCCAGGGGCCCAGTTCGCCCTTGTTCCAGGTGAATATGTCCGCGCCGTCCAGGCGCACCTTGCCGGCTTGTGCCGGCCAGACGCCGACCAACAGGCGGGCGAGGGTGGATTTGCCCGAGGCGGATGGACCGATAATGCCCAGGCTTTCGCCGGGGGAAAGGTTGAAGCTCACCCCGCGCAGAATCGTGTTGCCGGTGCCGGGGGCGCCGGCATACACATTCTCCACCGCCAACATGCCCAGCGGCCGCTGCAGCGACATGCTCGGTGGTCGGCTCGGATAGTCGTTCAGCATCTCGTTCAACCGGCCCCAAGCCGAACGGCAGCCAAGCAGCTGCTTCCACGACGCGATGACTTGTTCCACCGGGCCCAGCGCGCGGCCGGTGAGGATCGAGCAAGCAATCATCATCCCGGGGGTGATCTTGCCTTCGATCGCCAGCAGCGCGCCGGCGCCGAGGATCAGCGACTGCAAAGTGATACGCACGAAGCGCCCGGTGCTGCTGATCAGGGCGGCACGGTCGGAAGCCAGGGTCTGCATTTCCAGTATGCGCAAATGGCTTTGGTACCAGCGCTTGCCGATTGACGGCAGCATGCCCATGGCCTCGATGACCTCGGCGTTGCGTAGGTTGTTGTTGGCGTAGCTGGCGGAGGAGAGGGCGGCCTGATTGGCTTCGGCCAGCGGTTTTTGCGTGGCCTTCTCGGTGAGATACGCCAGGCCCACCAGAATCAGCGAGCCGATCAGCGTGACCAGTCCGAGCAGTGGGTGGATCAGATAGGCGACCAGCAGGTAGATCGGCGTCCATGGCGCATCAAAGAAAGCGAACAGTCCATTGCCGGTGAGGAACTGACGCACCTGCGCGAGATCATGCAGGGCCTGGGCCGGATTACCACCGGCGCGGCTCAGGTTGCGCTCGAATGCTGCGGTGAAAATGCGTCGATTGAGGTCCATGTCGAGGCAGTTGCCGACCCGGATTAGCACGCGGGTACGGAACATTTCCAACGTGGCCATCAGCAAGAACAGGCCGATCACCAGAATGGTCAACATCGTCAATGTTGTGACGTTGCGACTGACCAAGGCTCGGTCATAGACCTGCAGCATGTAGATGGCTGGCGTCAACATCATGACGTTGATGACACCGCTGAACCCTGCCAGCGAGTAAAAACTGCGGCGTAGGCGAAAAATCGCGTCGGCTAGTTCGGATCGGGTACTCGAGAGCTTGTGCATTTGATAGTCCCTCACCGGAAAACCGGTTGTGCTAGCGGCAAAAAGCAGCAAAGCAAATGTTGTGGCAAACCATAGATGTAGTTGCGAATGAATCTCGTGGGCACAAGCGATAGCGTTCTTGAAAAAGTTCCATAAATTTTTATGTTCACATGCAGCAGCGTAGGTGGCGTTTGTCTCTCTAGCGAAACAGTTTGAAATAACATTTCGCTCTAGCTGCTCTTAGAAATATCTATATATCGTTTAATAACAGTAAGTTGGCATGTCAAATACCGTAAGTATTTTTTATCGTCGTAATATTGACATCGCGTTGCTATAGAACTTTAGTCATGTTGAAGGGCGCCCGTCTGAAACCTGCCATCGCTTCGAAGTGCAAGGCACGGTGTTCCTGAAGGAGCAAGACATGTCGATCATTTCGTTCTGTAGCACCGTGACGGAGCTGTTCAGGAAGTTCGCTTCGACTTCCAGATTCCACGGCCCGCCAGCGGCTCGGACTCGCTCTGCCTAATCGCTCAGCGAGCCATTCTTCGCGAATTCCAGGCGCGCATCTCGGAGGGGCCGTGTAACGGCTCTGCCTTCCCGGCCAGCGCTCGCCCCAAAAAAAAGAACCAACACACTGCGCAAGCCAGCACCGGACTGGGCGCGGGAAGATTCTTATCGTCCTGTGCCCCTCCCCAAAGAGATCGAGGGCAATCAAAATGGCCAATTTCAACAAGTCGGACCTGGAGTTCATCCTCAAGCAAATCTTCATCGCAGAAGCGCATGCCGACGGCGCCAGTCTCAGTGATTTGCTACCCAACAGTCAGGTGCCATTCGGCCTGCGCACCGTCGATGGCAGCTACAACAACCTGGTCGCCGGGCAAAGCGAGTTTGGCGCCGCGGACAATTCCTTCCTGCGCCTGCTTGATGCCCAGTATCGAGCGGCCTATGCCGCGTCAGGGAATGTGGTCGACCCGCAGCCACGGATTATCAGTAACCTGATTGTCGACCAGACCGCCCACAACCCGGCCGCAGTAGCAGCGAACGGTGGTGCAGACCCGGTGATCAGCCCCGGTCTGGATGGCGTGTTCGGCACGGCCGACGACAAGGAAGTGTTCTTCATCCCCAACCAGTCGCCGGACGTTGGTCTGACCGCCGGCTTCAACTCGTGGATGACCTTCTTTGGCCAGTTCTTCGACCACGGCCTCGACCTGGTCACCAAGAGCAGTACCGACTTCGTGTTTATTGCGCTGCAGCCGGACGATCCGTTGTACGTGCCGGGCAGCCCGACCAACTTCATGGTGCTGCCACGTGCAGTGCATACCCCCGGCGCGGATGGAATACTCGGCACTGCCGATGATGGCCAGCCCAACACCACCTCGCCGTTCGTGGACCAAAGCCAAACTTACAGCTCGCACCCCTCGCATCAGGTGTTCCTGCGCGAGTATGTCCTCAACGCGGCAGGTGACCCTGTTGCAACGGGGCGCTTGATTACCAACCGCGATCTCGGCGGCGATGGCAAGTTCGGCACTGCCGATGATGGCGACGGCACAAATGGCGGCATGGCGACCTGGGCAGTGGTCAAGGCTCAGGCCCGTGACATTCTCGGTATCAACCTGACCGACGCCGATGTGCACAGCGTGCCGCTGCTGGCAACCGATGCGTATGGCAACTTCATCCGGGGCTCGAGCGGCATGCCGCAGGTGGTAATGCGCGTCAGTAACGGTGCTGACGGGATTGCCGGGACAGCTGATGACGTCACGCAACTGGTCGAAGGCAACCGGGATGCTCCGATCAGCCTGGCCAACGCCGTGAGCGCCGGGCATGGCTTCCTCGACGACATCGCCCACAATGCCGCGCCGGTAGTCGTCGGCGGGGTTCTGCAGGCGGATGCTGACGCCGATATCGGCAATGCGCAGCCGATTGACGCAGGCGGCAACAACCTGACCTATGACAACGAACTGCTCGACGCTCACTACATTGCCGGCGACGGCCGGGTGAACGAGAACATCGGCCTGACCACCGTGCACCATGTGTTCCACTCCGAACACAACCGCCTGGTCCAGCAAACCAAGGACACCCTCCTTGCCGCCGGCGATCTGGCCTTCCTCAATGAGTGGCTGGTGGACGACGTGACCGCGATACCGACGACACCCGCCGGGATCGCGGCGTTGGTGTGGGACGGTGAACGCCTGTTCCAGGCGGCCAAGTTCGGCACCGAGATGCAGTACCAGCACCTGGTGTTCGAGGAGTTCGCGCGGACCGTTCAGCCGCAGATCGACGAATTCCTTGCACCCAACGGGTATGACACCTCGATCAACCCGGCCATCCTCGCCGAGTTCGCCCATGTGGTGTACCGCTTCGGTCACTCGATGTTGACCGAGACTGTCGATCGCTTCGACCCCGAATTCAATCCGCTCCTCCCTGATCCGAACAATCCGGACCCGCAACTCGGTCGGATCGCGGCCTTCCTCAACCCGCGGGCGTTTGCCGGCAGCGGGGCTACGGCGGACGAGGCGGCGGGGGCGATCATTCGCGGTGTGACCCGCCAGCTCGGCAACGAGATCGACGAGTTCGTCACCGAAGCGTTGCGCAACAATCTGCTCGGTCTGCCGCTCGATTTGCCGGCCCTGAACATGGCGCGTGGTCGTGACACTGGCATCCCCACGTTGAATGAAGCGCGCCGTGAGATGTACGCATCAACCGGCGACAGCCAACTCAAGCCGTACATCAGTTGGGCTGACTTTGCGGACCACCTCAAGCACCCCGAGTCGCTGGTCAACTTCATCGCTGCCTTCGGCACGCATGACACGATTACGGCGGCGACCACACTGGCAGACAAACGCGCTGCAGCCTTGGCGCTGGTATTCGGCGGTGCGGGTTCACCGGCTGACCGCCTGGCCTTCCTCAACAGCACCGGTGCCTATGCCAACGTAACGCTGGCCGGCAAGGACGGGCTGATGGGTACTGCCGACGACGTGACGGGTGTGACGATCACAGGCCTCGACGACATCGACTTCTGGGTCGGTGGCCTCGCCGAGGAGAAAATGCCGTTCGGCGGCATGCTCGGCTCGACGTTCAACTTCGTGTTCGAAACCCAGCTGGAGGCATTGCAGAATGGCGACCGCTTCTACTACCTGTCGCGTACCGCGGGCCTGAACTTCGGCACCGAGTTGGAAAACAACTCCTTTGCCAAGCTGATCATGCTCAACACCGATGTCACCCACTTGGCGAATACCGTGTTCCTGACGCCGACGTTCACCCTCGAAGTGAATCAGGCCAATCAGTTCACTAACCTTGGCGTGGACGGCAAAGCCGATCCCACGGGCGGCATCATGATCAACGGCGTAGAAATCGTGCCGCTGGTGATCCGCGACAACCCAGACACCCCTGGTCTGGACAGTAATTATCTGCAGTACACCGGTGAAGACCATGTCGTCCTGGGCGGTACCGCCGGTAATGACATCATCATCTCCGGTGACGGCGATGACACCCTTTACGGCGACGGCGGCAACGATCGCCTCGAAGGCGGCGCCGGGAACGATGCGGTACTCGGCGGCGCAGGCGATGACATCATCACCGACTCGTTCGGCGACAACCGTCTGGAAGGCAATGCCGGTAACGACGTGATCGTGGCCGGTAGCATGGGGGTTGCAGGCAACCTGATCCTGGGTGGCGATGGCCAGGACTTCATCGTCACCACGGAAGACATCACCACCACCTTCGGCGGCCAGGGCGACGATTTCATTCTCGGCGCCAAGACCAACCTGCCACCTACCGGCAACGAAGGTGATGACTGGATCGAGAAGGGCACCCAGGACGGTGCGCCTGGCGATAACGCTGCGCCGTTGCTCACTGACGATACGATCGGTAACGACATCTTTGTCGGCGGTGGCGGCTTCGACGAAATGATCGGCGAGGGTGGCGATGACATCTTCGTCGGCAGCGATGCCCAGGACAAGATGGACGGTATGTCCGGTTTCGACTGGGTGACCTACAAAAATGACAGGGTCGGCGTGACCGTTGACCTGTCCTTGGCCGCGCTGGCGCAGCCACACGGCAACGCGCCAAACCAGAACACCGGGGTGTTCAATCCGGTCGGCGCCTCGCCGGCCTCGATTCTCGACCGTTTTGCCGAGGTCGAAGGCGTGTCCGGTTCGAAATTCGCCGATGTGCTCAAAGGCGATGATGTCGATGCGGACACGATCATCAACCACGGGGGGGCCACGGGCAGTGCGCTGGCCAATGTGGCGTTGATCCGTGGACTGGAGCAGTTTCTGGCCGATGCCGGATTGCCGACCACCGGCTTTGCCACGGGCAACATCATCCTCGGTGGCAATGGCAGTGACCTGATCGAAGGTCGCGGTGGCGATGATCTGATCGACGGCGACAAATGGATCAACGTCAGAATTGCGGTGTATAGCGCCGGCGACGTCAACCATACCGGCCCCGAGATCGCCACCTTCGACAGCATGGTCGATATGATCCCGTTCATGCTGGACGGCACGTATAACCCGGGTCAGCTCAAGGCTGTGCGGGAAGTCATGCCCGGCACCTCGACGGGCGGGGCGGCTTTCGACACCGCCATTTTCTCCGGGAATCAGGCCGAATATACGGTTACTCATGACACCCGCGGCACGGCCGATTTGGCGGACGATGTCTGGACGGTGGCAGATACCGTTGTTGCTCGCGACGGCACCGATACCCTGCTGCATATCGAACGCCTGCAGTTTGCCGATTCCCAGCGGGTGCTGGTGCCGGGGCAGAATCTACAGCCGACTGGCAGTCCGACGGTCACGGATGGAAACGGCGGTGCGATCACGGTGGGCGACACGCTGACTGTCAGCGTGGCCGGGGTGCTCGATGGCAACAACATTGCGGCGGGTAATCCGCTGGGTACTCTCAACAACTCCTCGGTGTCCTACTACTGGCAGTTCGAAGCCGATCCAGGCAGCGGCGTGTTCGAGGACATCATCCTGTTGCCGGCCGGCGACCTGGCGTTCCAGAGTGCCGACGGCACCGCGTTCAAGGTCTCCCCGGATCTTGCCGGGCTATCGCTGCGGGTCAAGGCGATCTATCAGGATGGTCATGGCACGACTGAAATAATCTTCTCGCAGCCGACGGCCGTGGTGGAACCCGGCGCGCCGGTTGTGCCGACAGCGCCGACACCTGTCGTCGATGCCACAGCCGGTGGCGAGGGCCTTCACATGGTCCGCTCCGACCTCAACTTCATTCTTGATCAGATCAAGATTGCCGAGGCTGATGCGGCCGGTCAGGACATCCTCTCGCTGATCCCGAATATCCGCGCGCCGTTGGGTCTGCGTTCGGTCGATGGGTCGAACAACAACCTGATGAACCTCAACGGCAACAATCACACCGAGTATGGTGCCGCCGATAACGTCTTCCCGCGCTTGACCGATCCGGTCTTCAATCCGGCGGAAGGTGCACCTGCCGGGTTCTTTGGCCCCGGCTCGCCGGCCATCCCGGGATCGTCGTACCAGCAGAACAGCGGCCCTGTGTTTGACTCGCAGCCGCGCACCATCAGTAACCTGATCGTCGACCAGACCTCGAACAACCCGGCGGCCTATGCCACGGCTTACGACCCGGGCGCGGACGGAGTGCTCAACTTCGGTGCGGTGGGTAACGACGACGTGCTCAAGGATGGCGTACGGATAGTTGCCAGCCCCGGCATGGATGGTCAGTTCGGTACTGGCGACGACCACGATGTGTACCTGTTCGAAAACACCACGGCGGATGCGGGGTTGTCCGCACCGTTCAATGCCTGGATGACCTTCTTCGGGCAGTTCTTCGATCATGGTCTGGACCTGGTCACCAAAGGCGGTTCAGGCACCGTCTACATCCCGCTGCAACCGGATGATCCGCTGTATGTGCCAGGCGGCCACACTAACTTCATGGTCCTGACCCGGGCGACCAACCTGCCAGGGGCGGATGGCGTTCTCGGCACGGCCGACGACATCCATGAGCAAACCAACACCACGACGCCGTTCGTGGACCAAAACCAGACCTACAGCTCGCACCCGTCGCACCAGGTGTTCCTGCGCGGGTATGTGCTGACCGACGACGGCCCCATCGCGACCGGCAGGCTGATCACTAACCGGGACCTGGGAGCGGATGGCAAGTATGGTTCCGCGGACGACACCGAAATCGGTGGCATGGCGACCTGGAAAGTGGTCAAGGCGCAGGCCAACGACATCCTGGGTATCCACCTGACCGATGCCGACGTCGATAATGCACCGCTGTTGGCGACCGACGCCTATGGCAACTTCCTCAAGGGGCCGAACGGCTTCCCGATGGTCGTGATGAAAGGGGCTGACGGTCTTGGCGGCACGGCAGATGACGTCCTTGTCGAAGGTAATCCGCTATCCCCCATTAGCCTGACCAATGCTGTGCGCACCGGTCACCAGTTCCTCGTCGACATTAACAACAATGCAGCACCAGTGTTCAGCGGTGGCGTGCTCGTGCCTGACGCGGATACCGACGTTGGCAACGCAGTGCCGTTCAATCCGCAGACCGGGGCTAACCTGGCCTACGACAACGAACTGTTGGATGCGCACTACATCGCTGGCGACGGCCGGGTCAACGAGAACATCGGCCTGACGGCGGTGCATGCGATCTTCCACGCCGAGCACAATCGGCTGGTCGCGCAAACCAAGGACACCGTGCTCGATTCGGGTGACGTGGCCTTCCTCAATGAGTGGCTGCTCAATCCGGTGAGCGCGTTGCCAGCCAACCAGGTAGAGATCGATGCGCTGGTGTGGAATGGCGAGCGCTTGTTCCAGGCTGCCAAGTTCGGCACCGAGATGCAGTATCAGCACTTGGTATTCGAGGAGTTTGCGCGGACCATCCAGCCCAGGGTCGATCTGTTCTTCGCACCGACCCAAGTCTATGACGTTGACCTCGATGCCTCGATCGTCGCCGAGTTCGCCCACACCGTGTACCGGTTTGGCCACTCGATGCTGACCGAGACCGTCGATCGCTACGACGTCAATTTCAACGTGGTTGGCGATCCGAACAGCGCTGATCCCGATCAGCAAATGGGCTTGATCGCGGCGTTTCTCAACCCGTTGGCGTACGCCGCCAGTGGTGTGACGCCAGAAGATGCGACCAGTGCGATTATTCGTGGGGTGACTCGCCAAGCCGGTAACGAAATCGATGAGTTCGTCACAGAGGCGCTGCGCAATAACCTGCTCGGTCTGCCGCTCGACCTGCCGGCGCTCAACCTCGCTCGTGGCCGCGACGTGGGGATTCCCTCGCTTAATGCGATCCGTCGCGACATCTTCAACCAAACCGGTGATACCCAACTCAAGCCGTACAGCAGCTGGGTCGATCTGGTGCAGCACCTCAAACATCCAGAGTCGTTGATCAACTTCATAGCGGCCTATGGCACGCATGACACGATCACGGAAGCGACCTCGATGGCAGACAAACGCGCTGCAGCCATGGCGCTGGTATTCGGTGGTGCGGGTGCGCCGTCTGACCGCTTGGACTTCCTCAACGGCTCCGGTGACTGGGCCAACGTAACGCGGGCCGGCAAGGATGGGGTGCTGGGGACGGCCGATGATCTGAAGGGAGTGACGATCACGGGCGTCGATGCCATCGACCTCTGGATCGGCGGCCTGGCCGAAGAGAAAACTCCATTCGGCGGCATGCTCGGCACGACCTTCAACTTCGTGTTCGAGAACCAGCTGGAAAAACTGCAGGACGGTGACCGCTTCTACTACCTGGAGCGTACCGCTGGCCTGTCGATGAACGCCGAACTGGAAAGCAACTCGTTCGCCAAGCTGATCATGGCCAACACTTCGGCCACGCACTTGCCAGGCCTGGTGTTCTCGGACCCAGGGTTCTATCTGGAAAGGGATCAAAGCAAACAGTTCAACGAAGGCCTGGGCAACGCCGATCCGCTTGGCGAGCACGGCGAGCAGGTGGTGTTCCGCGACAACCCGCTGACAGCGGGGCCGGACACCAACTACATCCGGTACTCGGGTGAAGAGCACATCGTGCTGGGCGGCACCAACGGCGCAGACATCCTCATATCGAGTGATGGTGATGACACGGTCTGGGGTGACGGCGGCAACGATCGCATTGAAGGCGGTAACGGCAACGACCAACTGCGCGGTGGCGCCGGCGACGACATCATCACTGACGTCGGCGGCGACGATAACATCCAGGGTGGCGACGGCAACGACGTGCTGCACGGTGGCAACGGCATCAACCTGATCATTGGCGGGTTCGGCAATGACTTCATCGTGACCGGTGAGGACGCTTCCGAGGCCATTGGTGGCCAGGGCAACGACTTTATCCTGGGCAGCAAAGCCAACGAACAGGACATGGGTAACGAAGGCGACGACTGGATCGAGAAGGGCACTTCGGACGGTGCACCTGGCGACAACTTCGACCCGGCTGGCAATGACCCGGTGATCGGCCACGATGTGTTCATCGGCGGGCACGAAAACGATAAGTTCAACGGCGAAGGCGGCGACGACATCATGGGCGGCCGTCTCGGCCCGGGTGACCGCTATATCGGCGGCTCCGGCTATGACTGGGCGACCTTCAAGGGGCTCGCCCAGGGCGTGACCATCGATTACCCCGACCGCTTTTTCGATGTTCCGCCGGTGCCGGGTTCGGGTGCTTCGGCGCTGGTACGTTTCGACATCATGGAAGGTCTGTCGGGTTCATCGCACGGTGACTTCTTGCGCGGTGATAACGAAGATGCCACATCGCTGCCCACTGCGGGGGCAACCGGCAGTGTGCTGACCAACATCAACCTGATCAACGGTCTGGCTGATCTGCTGCCAGCCGGAGCGACGTTCTTCGATGGCGGTAACATCATCCTCGGTGGTAGCGGCAGCGACTTGATCGAAGGTCGCGGTGGTGACGACATCATCGATGGTGACAAGTGGCTGAACGTACGCATCAGCGTACGGGCGAACGCTGATGGCACTGGCCCGGAAATCGCCTCGTTCGACAGCATGGAACCGATGGTGCCGTTTATGCTGAACGGTACTTACAACCCGGGCCAGTTGGTCATCGTGCGGGAGATTCTGACCGGCGATAACAGCTTCGACACTGCGTTGTTCTCCGGTAATTTGGGTGAATACGGCATCGAGATCGATGGCAACACGGTCATCGTGACCGACTCGGTGGCGGGGCGTGATGGCGTCGATCGCCTGACGGGTATCGAGCGTCTGCAATTCGCTGACGTTGCACTGTCGTCCGGGGTTGGCACCGCCCCAAACAACGACCCATCGGGTCATCTGGCAATCCTCGATGCTGCCACCGGTGTACGTGACGAAACGCCTGTCGCCGGCCAGTTGCTGCGCGTCAGTGATTCGGCGGTACACGACGCGGACAACCAAAGCGTGGCCAATCCGACCGGTGCGGTGACCGGTGGTGTGGCTTACTACTGGCAGGTCGAAAACATTCCCGGCACAGGTGTCTATGAAGACATCACCTTTGTCGCCGCTGGCGAGGCATCGCGGGCGACTGGCACCACTTTCCGGGTGGGGGCCGATGAGGCGGGTCTGAACATCCGCGTCCGGGCGGTGTACCAGGACGCCAAGGGGACGCTGGAGATCGTCGACTCGTCCGGGAACAGTACACCGACCCAAGGGCCGACCGTTACCGGGCTTGCCGTGCAGAACCAGGTGTTGACCGCTGACCCGTCGAGCATCATCGACCTCGATGGCCTGGGCAGCAATCCGCAGTTCACCTACCAGTGGCAGGCGAACGACGGGCTTGGCTTCGGCAACATCGCCGGCGCTACCCGCAGCCCGTTCGCGCTGGGCCAGGCTCAGGTCGACCAGGAAGTGCGCGTGGGGCTGGGGTACGTGGATGCCTTCGGCGTGGCCGAAAGCGTTTCGTCCAACATCCTGGGGCCGGTGGAGAACGTCAACGATGCACCAACAGGCGCGTTGCTGATCAGCGATACGACACCGGAACAAGGACAGGTGCTGACCGCGCTGACGGGTGGGATTGCCGATCTAGATGGGCTGGGCACCTTCAGCGTCCAATGGCAGCAACGTGTCGGCGCCACCTTCATCGACATCAACGGCGCGACGGCTGCGACCTTCACCCCTGGTGCGGCGCAGAACAATCTGCAACTGCGGGTGATCGTGCGCTATACCGATGGCTTCGGCGCGCTGGAGTCGGTGATCTCTGCGGCGACGGCGGCGGTTGTGGTACCGCCTGGCGTAGTGCTTACGGGTGACGCTGCGGCGAACATCCTCACGGGCGGCGCGGGTCCCGATGTGCTGAGTGGCCTGGGCGGGAACGATACGCTCAATGGCCTGGCCGGTACTGACCAGTTGTTTGGCGGCACTGGCAATGACATTCTCAACGGCGGAGACGACAACGACGTCCTCAATGGCGGGGACGGCAACGACACCCTCAACGGTGGGCTTGGCGCGGATGCCATGAATGGCGGTGCCGGCAACGACACCTTTGTGGTCGACAACGTCGGTGACACCGTCACCGAGGCGCTGGGTGGTGGTACCGATCTGGTGCAAACCAGTCTGACCAACTACCTGCTCGGTGCCAACGTCGAAAACCTGACCTATACCGGTGCCGGTAACTTCACCGGAACCGGTAATGCGCTGGCCAACACCATCACCGGCGGGGCCGGTAACGACACCCTCAATGGCGGCGCGGGGGCTGACCGGCTGGTGGGGGGACCGGCAACGACACCTATGTCGTCGAGCAGCCGCGGACGGGGTGGTCGAGGTGGCGGGTGGCGGTACGGATCCCGTACAGACGTCGCTGGCCAGCTACATCCTGGGTGGTAATGTCGAGAACCTGACCTATACCGGCGCCGGTAACTTTACCGGTACCGGTAATGCGCTGGCCAACGTCATCACCGCCGGGGCAGGTAACGACACCCTCAATGGTGACAGCGGCGATGACATCATCACCGGCAATGGCGGTAACGACACGCTCAATGGTGGCGCCGGTAACGACCAACTGCTGGGTGGCATTGGCACGGATACCCTGAACGGCGACGCTGGCGATGACAGCCTCGATGGCGGTGACGGGAACGATACATTGAATGGTGGCACTGGCGACGACACGCTGCTCGGCGGGCTGGGAATTGACAGCCTGGGTGGCGGTATCGGCAACGATCTGCTCCAGGGGGGCGATGGCAACGACACGCTGCTCGGCGGTGTCGGTAACGACACATTGTTGGGTGGCATCGGCAATGACGTTATCGATGGCGGTGTCGGCAACGATACGGTCACTGGCGGTGCCGGCAACGACACGATGGTTGCCAGCAGTGGCAACGATATCTTCATGTTCGCAGCGGGCTTCGGGGCCGATCAGATCATCGGCTTCGATGCCAACGCGGCGGGAGGCCAGGACCTGCTCGATATTTCCGCGTTCGGCGTCACAGCAGCGACCTTTGCCAGTATCGTCATCATCACCGATGTCGGTGCGGATACCTTGATCAGCTCCGCAGGAGCTGAGTCCATCCGCCTGGTCGGTGTAGCCGATGCGACAACCGTCACTGCCGCGGACTTCATCCTCGCCACTTGAGGTCTGATTGGAAAGCGGAAGGGAGGGCATGGATGCCCTCCCTTTTTTTTACAAAACTGGCCGTTTGTTAAGCTGAAATTGGGTGAACCACCCTGGCAGGTCGGTATGTCGGACCGTAGGAAACGCGCGATCAACATTTGACAGGGGAGTGGAAAAAGGAGAGCCCGGCCGCGAACAATTCAGCCGTTTTCGCCATGATCCGCTTGTTGGTTTCGCTCACCGCGTCTGCTACCGGGATTATTCCGGTTTTCGACACAGCCACCTGTAACCCAAGCGTGATGAATGTTTCCCACTGACTCTTAACTGCTGAACAAGCTGATAAGACTTAAGGCTGCCCCTATCGAAAAAATGAAAAGAGTGAGTGCCAGCGTAAGGATTAGCGGTTCGATGCGCATGAAATTGACTCCTCAGAAGAGCAAGCATTGCACGCCTGAGAGTGCCCCAAGAAAGCTGTTTTTCCAGTGGCAACGGCTTCAAACTCTCAATTAATGCGCTAGTGAGCACACAGCATTCTCTATGCCAAAAAATTCAACAGCTTATAAATCCCCGCCGGCGGGCCAGCCTGATTCTGTGGCCAGTTCTCCATCAAAAAAGTTGAAATAAGGTGCGGGTAATACAACCCGTTTATGGGGGGATTTCTCTTGGTGTGGGGATAGCCATATTACAAGTAGCTTCAGGTTGGTATTGGAGGCTGGTTCTTCCGGTTGGGCCTTGAAGTTGAAGTACCCAATCACTTTAATTTTCCCAACAATTGACAGGCCCGTTTCCGGGACAGTGATCTGTTTCGCTGGTTGTTTAATGAAGTGCTGCGTCGCGGCATGGACGCAGGCCAGGTCATAAGCGGGGGAGTTGCAGTGGACGCTCCAACCGGGCGCGGGTGTCCGAGTGTCCTCAAATTGGCCCCCTGAAAACGGGGGTGAACTTTCCCCGTTAGCGGGTGTCATTCCCCAGTCGTTTTCCCCGCTCATGGCACTGTGATGCTGATAAGCCATTGGTTTGTTCAGTATTAGTATTTCGTAAAAAAAGTGACAAGTCTGGCGAGGTCCTTGCACTGCCCACCATTACCCCCTTCACGACTTCGAGGCGGCTGGTGATGGACAGAAAAGCGCGGTACCCCTTCCAATGGTTTGGCCTCCTGACGCCTCTGAGCGTCCTTCTGACAATGACCCTGGGCACAGGGACTCTGCGCGCCAGCCCCATCGATGACGAGCGACAGCCAGAACCGTCCGACCCCTCGGCTTATTACGACGAACCCGCTGACAAAGCGGCGGCGTTGAACGCCATTTTGACCATGCCCGAGGCCAACAGAGACTCCTTCGATTTACCCGGTGGCGTCAAAGGCAGCAAAGACACCACGCGGGTGGAAAACATCCTGCCGCCGACGGTGCAAACCAGTTTCAACTACCCCACCAACGGCAAGCCGAGTCCACTGTATGGCGCTCAGCCATTTACTCAGCAGTTGGTGCTGTTCGAAGAATTCGGCCCGGAAAAACTCGACCCCACCACACCGGCGGCGCTCTTGCCGTTTCCACCGGCAGCCATCGGCCCGTTGCCACAGCAGGACCCCACCAGTGCTGCCCGCAGCGCGCCACCCAGCGCTGCTCTTGATGCGTTCCTGCGCCAACCGGGGCTGACGCCGTTCCCCAGCCAGTACTCCAACGTGGTCGACCGTAACCCGTGGCAGAAGCAGATCGAATTTTTCCTCAACCGCCGTATCGGTTCGTCGGCTGAAGGCCGTCCGCCAGGAAAAGGCTGGTCGCACCAGCGCTGGAACGAGTTCTACCCGCAAGTGGCCTACAAAACCGTGCAAACCGGCGCACGGTTGAATACCGGTGGGCGTGATAGTCGTCAGATGCACGGCTATGCCGTGGGCGAGTTTGGCCCCGGCGGCCTCTATCACAACGTGGCTGGAGTCCCGGTGACCGATGGCACCGCCAAGGGCGTCGATCCGCGTTTCCACCCGAAAATGCCGGTGCAGAACCACAACTCGGTCTGGACCTTCGACGGCACTTTGCCGCCAAAATTGTTGATGGTGCGTTACGGGCAACCCGTGTTGATGCGCCATTACAACGGCTTGCCCATCGACCCGTCGGCGAACATGGGTTTTGGTCTGCACACCATCACCACCCACGAGCACAACGGTCACGCACCGGCGGAAAGCGACGGTTATGCCAATGCGTTTTTCTTCCCGGGGCAATTTTACGACTATCGCTGGCCGATCCAGTTGGCCGGTTACGACAGCATCAACACCAAGGCTGAAGACCCGCGTGCAGCGTTTCCGTGCGCGCCGGGCGAAACCCTGTGGACCAACGACCTCACCCCCAGCCGCAAGACCTGCGATCACGGCACGATCAAGATCCGCGGCGACTGGCGCGAAACCATGAGCACCCACTGGTTTCACGACCACATGCTCGATTTCACCGCGCAGAACGTCTACAAGGGCAACGCGGCAATGATGAACTACTACAGCGCCCTGGACCGCGGCAATGAGTCGGTGAATGACGGCGTCAACCTGCGCTTTCCCAGCGGCAGCGCCTTGCCCTGGGGTAACCGCGACTACGATGTCAATCTGCTGTTTGCCGACAAGGCGTGGGATAAAAACGGTCAACTGTGGTTCAACCCGTTCAACACCGACGGCTTCCTCGGTGATCAGGTGCTGGTCAACTGGCAGTGGAAACCGACCCTGGATGTGCGCGCCCGCAGCTATCGGTTCCGCATGCTCAATGGCTCAGTGTCGCGCTACTTCAAACTGGCGCTCGTGCGCGAGATCAAGGGCACCAGCGGCGAGTTCCCCGGCCCTAAAAACTCCGGTGTGTCCTATGCCCGCGTGCCGTTCCACATGATTGCCAACGACGGCAACATCATGGAACACAGCGTGCCGTTCGACGGCAGCATGGATCTGGATGCCGACGGCGATAAACAGAACCACAACGCGATACTGCCAACCATGGGCATCGCCGAGCGTTTCGACATCATCGTCAACTTCTCGAAAAACGGGATCAAACCGGGCGACAAGCTGTTCTTCGTCAACCTGCTGGTGCACGAAGACGGCAAGGGCCCGGAAGAGCCCGTCTCCCTGGCTGACGTGCTGTCCGAGAAATACCGGGCGATCGTCAAGCAAACCAGCAAGGGGCCGAAGTGGGAGGACGGTGATCCGGCGGTAGGCAAGGTGTTGCAACTCAACGTCAAGGCCTACACCGGTCAGGACCTGGCCATGGACCCGGCAGCGTACGAACCGGCCAAGCCGGGTAAAGCCGAAGGCCTGGTGATGATCCCGCTGAAGATTCATCGCGACAACGCGACCGACAAGGCGCTGCTAGCCAAAGCCCGTCACCGCACCTACACCTTCGGCCGTTCCGACGGTACCGATGAAGCACCGTGGACGGTCAAGACCGATGGCGGGTTCGGCTTCCACATGGACCCACGTCGCTTGAACGCCGCGACCCAACTGGCCAGTGGGCCGACCGATGCAGGTGTCGCCGGTTTCGGCACCCTGGAAGTGTGGAACATCAAGCTCGGCGGTCAGGGCTGGAGCCACCCGGTGCATGTGCACTTCGAGGAGGGGATCATCCTCAGCCGCGGCGGCAAGGCGCCACCGGAATGGGAAAAATGGGCACGCAAGGACGTGTACCGCATCGGCCCGGAAAAGGACGGCCTGGACAACGTCGAGATGGCGATCAACTTCCGCGAATTCGCCGGGACGTACATGGAGCACTGTCACAACACTCAGCATGAGGACAACTCGATGCTGCTGCGCTGGGACATTGAGAAACCAGGGCAATTCCAGTTGATGCCGACCCCGTTGCCGAGCTGGGATGGCGTGCGCTACGTGAACTCTGCCGCACTGCCAACCTTCCGCACTGGCGATGGCTCCGGCCCTAAAGTGGTGGTCAAACCATGAGCCGCGAGGGAGCCGACATGAAAATGTATATGCCGCGCTCCCGCGCCCTGGGCATGCAGCTGATTTTTAAACCGCACGTTGGCGCCAAGTACAGGAACTACTGGGGGGGGCCGGGCTGGAAGTCCCTGACCGGCTAGTTTGCCGACGTCACCGACCTGCGCAAAAGCTCGCGTTGTTTATCGAAGGCGTCGACAACGGCCGCGGCAAGGATCACAACTGCCTGTGGTTGCCGCAAGCATTTGATCAGTGAATAAACCAGCGAGCAGTTGGATATCGTGCCCAGCAGTCGATTGTGAATTGGGGGAGGGGGCGACTTGTTGGTGGGGACGGAGCTCGAGCGCCTGCTCCGACGCGATATGGCCAACTGCTACACGCCGATGCTTGGCATGATCTAAGCTCCACACAGGAAGGCTTTTTAAGCAGTAATTCCAATATGGCAGCGGTTCTGCCTGCGGGAGATGACTGCGCGGGCGTCGAAGTAAGCGAAATGCCTTGAGCTGCGAGTGCTGACTGCGGTTCTTTTTTTTGGCTGTAAAACGTGCCAGAGGGAAGTAGAAGTCTTCGATGGCGTGTTCATCCAGCGTCTTCCATGTAGGTGACACGCGCTCGCGTTTTTCTCCAACCTCTTGGCACCCAGACCATGCGAAGCACACCTGAAAACAGCCTGCAAGATGCGTTGAAAGCCTGTAGAGGCAGCCTCATTTCCGTTGGTTTTTTCAGCTTGTTCGTCAATGCCCTAATGCTCGTCCCTACCTTTTATATGCTGCAGGTGTATGGGCGAGTGTTGAGCAGCGGAAGCCTGTCGACTTTGGCGATGCTGACGCTGATCATGACGGTACTGGTGGTTACGCTGGGCGCTTTGGAGTGGGTTCGTTCACACATTATGGTTCGCGTGAGTACCAGGCTGGATGTGCTGTTGAGTCGCCAGGTCTATAAAGCAAGTTTCAAGCGCGCCCTGGAAAGCGGTGGAATGGACGCATCGGCCCAGTCGCTCAACGACTTGACTGGCTTGAGACAGTTTCTCACCGGTAATGGGTTGTTCGCTTTTTTCGATGCGCCCTGGTTGCCAATCTATGTTGCCGTGATGTTCCTGTTTCATCCCTGGTATGGCTGGGTAGCGGTGGGCAGTGCGCTTTTGTTGCTGTTACTGGCTTTTATCAATGAAAAGCTGACAGGCGCGGCACTCGCCCAGGCCAACAAGGAGCACATTGCCGCAACGCTCTATACCACGAAAAATCTGCGCAATGCCGAAGTCATCGAGTCCATGGGCATGCTTGAAACCCTCATGGAGCGCTGGGGGCGCCGGCAAAGAAGCGTCCTGCTACTCCAATCCCGGGCGAGCGATAGCGGTGCGATGGTCAGCACGCTTTCCAGGTCTTTTCGGATACTGGTGCAATCACTGATCCTCGGCCTGGGTGCGTACTTGACGGTTGACCATCAGATTGGTCCAGGCATGGTGTTTGCCGGGTCCGTGCTGCTGGGGCGTGCGTTGGCCCCCATCGATCTGATCATAGGCAGCTGGAAGGGTTTTATCGCGGCCCGCTCACAATACAGCCGTCTCAACGACATTCTGAACAAGCAACAGGCTCAGCCCGAGCGTATGTCTTTGCCCGCGCCTCAGGGGTATGTGCAGGTGGAGAATTTGATCGTTGCCGCGCCTGGCTCGAAAATCCCGATCATCAAAAACATAAGTTTTAGCGTGCCTGCCGGATGCGCTGTGGGAATCATCGGGCCAAGTGCGGCGGGCAAATCCACGTTGGCCAGGGCAATGATGGGGGTATGGGTGCCGCAGCATGGCGTGGTCCGGTTAGATGGCGCTGACATCAATGCGTGGGACAAAAATGAGCTTGGGCCGCATATCGGTTACTTACCGCAAGACATTGAATTGTTCGAAGGCAGCATTGGCGAAAACATTGCCCGCTTCTGTGAAGTCGATTCCGAGAAAGTCATTCTGGCGGCCAGGACTGCTGGCGTTCACGAAATGATTCTGCTGTTGCCCGATGGCTACGATACGGTCATTGGCGGCGATGGCGTCATGCTGTCGGGAGGGCAGCGCCAGCGCATAGGACTGGCCCGTGCCCTGTATGGAAGTCCGCGGTTAATCATTCTCGACGAGCCCAATTCCAATCTCGACGAAGTCGGTGACCGCGCCCTGGCTGCAGCCATTGCGCAACTCAAGCAGACAGGTGCGACCCTTTTTGTGATTACGCACCGAACTAACATCGTGTCCCAGCTTGACCGGCTCATGGTGATGAGC
The DNA here is from genome assembly GCF_001297125.1 of Pseudomonas sp. RIT-PI-q. Lineage (GTDB taxonomy): Bacteria > Pseudomonadota > Gammaproteobacteria > Pseudomonadales > Pseudomonadaceae > Aquipseudomonas. The sequence goes on along the minus strand of NZ_LHPC01000040.1, from coordinate 14,185 downwards.
GGTGGCGGTATCAGTCTCTACGGGCCACGCGAGCAGGTGCTGGCAGAACTCAACGCGCAGCAGCAGGCGGCGCAAAAACAAGCCGCGCAAACGGGTGCTGGAGTGGTTTCGGACGACTCTTGTAAGGAAGACGTTGATGAACCGTACGATTCCCAGCCATCAAACGGATAGCTTCGCCGAGCTGCCGACATCCGACCGCAATATACGTCGCCTGGGTTTTGGCGTCGTATTGGTTACCTTTGGCCTGTTCGGAACCTGGGCGGCAATCGCACCCCTTGATGGCGCCGCTTACGCGCCGGGTGTGGTCACCGTGCAGGTTTACCGAAAAACCGTACAACACCTCGAAGGGGGCATCGTCAAAGCGGTATTGGCCCATGACGGTGACATCGTCAAGCGTGATGACCCGCTGATTATTCTCGATGATGCGCAGTTGCGTTTCGAATACGGGATGACCCGAAGTCAGCTCGTTGCCGCCAGAGCCATGGAGGCAAGACTCAGAGCGGAGCGGGACAATCAAACAGCGATCGGCTTCGGCATTACGGCCGATCCCGACAGTTTGCGAGGTGCAGAAGCGCATCAGGGCGAGACCCAGGTATTCAACGCTCGACGGGGATCACGGTTGGGCCAGATAGCGGTGCTGCAAGAACGCATTGGCCAGTTGAATCAACAGATCAAGGGAATGGAGGCGATGATCGGAGCCAAGAGCCATCTGGAGAAATCCTACAGCAGTGAAATAGTTGAATTGACCGATTTGTTGTCGCAAGGATTCGTTGATAAGCAACGTTTGCTTGAGCAGCAACGCAAGCTTGAAATGCTTAGGTCCGAAGTGGTCGACCACCGCTCCACTATTATCAGGACCCGCCTGCAGATCAACGAAACCCAGCTGCAGATTCTGCAAATCGATAAAGACTTTAACGCGGATGTCGTCAAACAACTGGCCGAAGTTCAGACGAAAATTTACGACCTGCAAGAGAAAGCGTCCGCCTTGGAGGACCGGCTCAGCCATATCATTGTCCGCGCACCCGATGATGGCATGGTGATTGGCATGACAGTGCATACGATCGGGGGCGTTGTGCGCCCGGCGACACCGCTGCTGGACATTGTTCCGTCGGTTTCCGAACTGGTCATAGAGGCCCAGGTGGCGCCCGTCGATATCGATCGCATCGCCATCGGCAAGCGTGCCGATATCCGTTTCGGCGCATTCAACAGTTCGACCACTCCGGTGATCGAAGGCGAGGTCAGCAGTGTGTCGGCGGACCGTCTGACCAACGAAAAAACCGGGACGCCTTATTACCTGGCCAGGGTCCGGGTCACCGATGCCGGGATACGCGCCTTGGGCGAGCGCAAATTATTGCCGGGGATGCCAGCGGACGTGTTGATCATCACGGGGCAGCGCACGCTGTTGCAATACCTGATGGAGCCGGCCCGCAATGCTCTCTCGCAATCGATGATCGAGGAATGACCGTGCGAGTGCCTGCAGCTCTGGCGGTTCTGCTCATGCTTGCACTGTGTGCCGATGTTGCCTTGGCACAAACCACTGTGCCTGCGCCGGCCGGGGTCAGTGCTTCGGCGTTTTCCACCGACTTGATGCAGCTGTATCGCGAGGCCCGGCTGGAGGATCCGCAAATATTGGCCTCGTACGCACGAGCGCAGGCGGGCCAGGAACATCAGCGCGAAGCCATGGGGTCGCTGTTACCCCAACTCTCGATCAACGCAGGGTCGAATCGGATTCACCAGGAAAACGATCTGGTGCAGCAGAGTTACGACAGCGAAAACTACAGCCTGGTGCTACGTCAGTACCTCTACAACAAGGCCGCGTGGGAGAACTACCAAAAATTCAAGAGCCTGGCCAGGCAGTCCGAGTCCGAAGCGCTGGAGGCTCAGGCCGAAGCCACGGTGGAGTTGGCCCTGCGATACTTCACCGCGTTGGCGGCTGAGGATGAACTGGAGCTGATACGGGCCGAGCGTCGGACTACGCAAAAGAGTCTGGATAGAGTCAATGCGTTATACGAAAAGCAACTGGCATTGATTACCGATCAGCTCGACCTCAAAGCGAGGGTCGATGGGTTGGCTGCGCAGGAGCTGGATGCCCGGAACCGGGTCAGTGTCAGTCGGGAGGCGTTGGCGGAGATCGTCGGTCGACCAGTCAAGGAGAGGCTCAGCCGCATTCGCGATGATGTGCAATTGGGGGTGTCGGCACAAAGTCTTGAAACCTGGGTCCGCGAGGGTGTAGCGCAAAACCCGGCGCTCAAGGCCAACCAAAGCGGCGTCGAAGCGGCAGGCGCTGCGTTGCGCAGCGGCGAAGGCGGGCACTATCCGACCTTGAGCCTTACGCTGAGCGCGCAGCAGACCAACGAAGGCTACAACAATGCCCTGACGCCGCGTACCGACAGTTATGTGGCCGGCATTGGCGTGCAAGTGCCGTTGTACAGCGGCGGCGCGACCTCGGCGCGGGTGCGTGGGCTCTATCAGGATCAGATTGTCGCCGAGCAGCAACTGGAATCGGTCCAGCGCCGGGTGGTCAAGGAAATCACCAGCGCTTATCTCACCGCCGATTCGAGCGCGGAAAAAATCAGTGCGAACCGGCATGCCCTGGCCTCGGCACAGCTGTCCAGGGTGGCGGCAGAGAAAGCATTCAGTTACGGCATGGTCAATGCCGTCGATGTACTGACCAGCGTGCGCAATGAGTTTCGCGCTCGTCGTGAACTGCTCAAGGCGCAATACGACTTCGTCACCAATGTCTTCACACTTAATCGCTGGGCGGGAAGGGCGCCTGCAGACAGTGTCGAAAGCGTCAATACCTGGCTGAGCCCCGGCAGCACCAAACAGCACTCCACCACTCCCTGAGCCTGCCCGGTAAGTCGATGTGGCACTGGGCTTTGGATCCTGATTTTAGACGAAAGGTTTACCCGGTCATTCAAACGGATGATGGCCGGGAAGGTGCTGCGGTCTACAGTCCTAGGGTTGAAAAACTTCCTTCTCATCAGGGGTTAGATCATGGCCACGATCAACGGTAATGAAAGCGCCAACACTCTGACGGGGGGCACCGCAGCCGACACTATCAATGGCTTGGGCGGTAACGACACTCTCATCGGCAACGCGGGTGACGACACGCTGGATGGTGGCACCGGCAATGATCGGCTCCTGGGTGGGCGCGGCAGCGATACCTATCGGTTCGGCCAGGGCTATGGCTTCGATGTGATCGACAATTCTGGTGGCGCCAGCAACGACGTCGACACCCTCCGGCTGACCAACCTCAACGCCAACCAGATTCGCTTGACCCGCATCGGCAACGACCTGGTGCTCACCGTTCTGGCCACGGGCGAAACCATCACCGTGAGCCAGTGCTTTCTCGATGCGGACCATGCGATCGACCGAATCCAGTTTGCTGACGGCAGTCGTTGGGGTGTCAGCGAGGCGCTGGCCAATCTCTATTACCCGCCAGTCGTGCCGACCAATGGCGCCGACGTGATCAATGGTAATCCCACCGATGACACTCTCCTGGGCCTGGGTGGCAACGATACGCTGTATGGCAATAGCGGCAATGACACGCTCGACGGCGGCATCGGCAACGACCGCATGGAAGGCGGCGTGGGGAATGATGTTTATGTGGTTGATGCCGCCGGCGATGTGGTCGTGGAGGCCAGCAACGCGGGCGATGATCTGGTCCAGGCCAGTATCAGCTACACCTTGGGCAGCAACGTCGAGCGCCTGACCCTGACCGGGACTGCCAACATCAATGGCACCGGCAACGCGCTGGCTAACACCCTGATCGGCAACGCCGGCAATAACCAGCTCGACGGCGGTGCCGGTAACGACCTGATCCAGGGCGGCGATGGCAATGACACGCTGCAAGGTGGCGCGGGCAATGACAGCCTGAACGGCGACGCCGGCAACGACCTGCTTGACGGTGGGGCTGGCAACGACAGCATGGCGGGCGGCAGCGGCGACGATATCTACATCGTCGATCAGAGTGGCGACAGCGTGTCCGAGCTGGCCGGTGGTGGCAACGATACCGTCCGCGCCTCGCTCAATTACAGCCTGGGTGCCAACCTGGAAAATCTCGAACTCACCGGCAGTGCCAACATCAATGGCACCGGCAATGCCTTGGCCAACCGGCTGACCGGCAACACCGGTAACAACCTCCTCAATGGCGGCGCCGGTGATGACGTTCTGGCTGGCCGTCGCGGCAACGATACCTACGTTTACGGCACTAACTATGGCAACGACGTGATCGATAACAGTGGCGGTGCCAGCGCCGACGTCGATACCGTGCAACTGGTCGGGCTCAACAGTGGCAACGTACGCTTCGTGCACAATGGCAATGACCTGCAGATGGTAGTGCTGGCGACCTCGCAAACCCTGACCCTGAAAAACTTTTATCTGGGCGCCGATTACGAGATTGACCGGGTACGCTTCGACAATAACGTGGTCTGGAACACCGCTACCCTCAAGGCCGCGGCTACCCTTCCGGTCAACGCGGCTCCAAGCTCCACCAACGACAGTCAGACCACCCTGGAGGACACGCCAGTCACCTTGGGCAGCGCCGACTTCGGCACCTACAGCGATCCGGAAAACACCCCGTTGGCCGCGGTGAAAATCACCAGTCTGCCAGTGCTTGGCAGCCTGCAGTACAACAACGGCAGTGCCTGGGTCGCGGTGGTTCAGGATCAGGTCATCAGCAAGGCCGACCTCGACGCCGGTAAACTGCAATTCGTGCCGGCCCTCAATGGCAATGGCAGCAACTACGTCAGCATCGGTTTCAAAGTCGGCGACGGCACAGCCTTCGCCGTCAACGCCAACACCCTGAGCGTCAACGTCACGCCGGTCAACGATGCGCCAACCGTCAGCAGCCCGGTCAGTTTGGCCAATGGTGTCGAAGACACGCCCTATACCTTCACCACGGCACAGTTGTTGGCCCATGCCAGCGACGTGGATGCGGGCACTACGCTAAGTGTACTGAGCGTCAGCGTCGACTCGGGCCTCGGAGCCTTGACCAACAATGGCAATGGCAGTTGGACCTTTACCCCAGTGAGCAATCTCAATGGTCCGGTGAACTTCGCCGTGGTCGTGAGTGACGGCAGTCTTCAGGTCAGTACCTCGGCGCAGTTGAACCTGGCGGCGGTCAATGATGCTCCGGTGGTGAATGGGGTGTCGGGGACCGAAGGCAGCGAGAACGGGTTCATCTCGGCGAATGTGAGTACGAGCGTCCAGGACCCGGACGGTGATTCGCTGACCTACACCTTTGCTCCTCAAAGCACCTTGGGCGGCAGCGTTGCAGGATTTGCCGAGTCTCCCGGGGCCTTCTTCTACAGTGCCAACTCGCCGGCCATCGATAGCCTCGGTGCGGGAGCACAGTCAGTCGATGTGATTTCCTATAGCGTGCAGGACGGGCACGGCGGCTCGGCCAATGGCACCTACGAGGTGCACCTGACCGGAGTCAACGATGCACCGATCGTGGCCACTGCACTGCTCGCGCAAAATGCCAACCAAGACTCACCCTTCAGCTACACCGTGCCGCTCGACACTTTTGCCGACGTGGATGTCGGCGATACCCTCGGCTACAGCGCCAGTCTGGCCAACGGCGACCCATTGCCGAGCTGGCTGAGCTTTGATTCGGTCAGCCGCAGCTTCAGTGGTACGCCGGGCAATGGTGATGTGGGCAGCTTGAGTGTGAAAGTCACGGCCACCGATGGCAGCAATGCGACGGCAAGCAGCAGCTTCAATTTGAATGTCGGCAACTCCAACGATGCACCAGTTGTCAGCGCCCCGAGCGCTTTGCCTTCGGGCACTGAAGACACGGCCTACAACATTACCGCCGCGCAGTTGCTGGCTAATGCCAGCGATCCAGACGGTGACACCTTGTCTGTTGCCGACCTTAGCGCTAACCACGGCACGCTGTTCGATAACGGCGACGGCAGCTGGACCTTTACACCGGATGCCAACTACAACGGCGCGGTCACGCTGAACTACCAAGTCATCGATGGTCAAGGTGGTTCGGCTGCCGCTACCCAGGGTTTTAACCTGGTGGCGGTGAATGATGCGCCGACCGTGGCTACTGCACTGCTCGCGCAAAACGCCAACCAGGATTTGCCCTTCAGCTACACCGTGCCGCTCGACACTTTTGCCGATGTGGATGTCGGCGATACCCTCGGCTACAGCGCCAGTCTGGCCAACGGCGACCCATTGCCGAGCTGGCTGAGCTTTGATTCGGTCAGCCGCAGCTTCAGTGGTACGCCGGGCAATGGCGATGTGGGGAGCCTGAGCGTGAGAGTGACGGCTACCGATGGCAGCAATGCCACGGCGAGCAGCAGTTTCACCCTGACCATCGGCAACACCAACGATGCACCGGTTGTCAGCGCCCCGAGCATGTTGCCTTCAGGCACGGAAGACACGGCCTATAGCATTACGTCCGCGCAGTTGCTGGCCAACGCCAGCGATCCGGACGGTGACACCTTGTCCGTCACCAACCTCAGCGCCAACCACGGCACGCTGGTCGACAACGGCGACGGCAGCTGGACCTTTACGCCGGATGCCAACTACAACGGCGCGGTCACGCTGAACTACCAGGTCATCGATGGCCATGGTGGCTCGGCTCCTGCTACGCAGGGCTTTAACCTGGTGGCGGTCAACGACGCGCCGACATTGCAGGTGGCGTTGTTCGACCAAACCAGCGGGCTGGGGCAGCCCGCTGCCTACACCTTGCCGGCGAATGCCTTTGCTGATGTCGATGTCGGCGACAGCCTGGTCCTGAGTGCCCGTTTGGCTAATGGCGACCCATTACCGACGTGGCTGACCTTCGATGCTCCGAGCCGCAGCTTCAGCGGTACACCACCGGCGGGCACCCAGCCAGGGGGAATTGGCATCACCGTAACGGCGACCGACTCGGGCGGTCTCTCGGCGAGCGATGACTTCACGTTTAACCTGGTCAGCTCTTTGGTTGGCACGCCCGACGATGACTTGCTCATCGGCAGCCCGTTCGACGATGCGATTTATGGCTTGGCCGGCAACGACACTTTGGTCGGTGGTACTGGCAACGACATGATCGATGGCGGTAGTGGTGATGACCGTATGTCCGCAGGTGATGGTAGCGATACGCTCCAGGGCGGTGACGGCAACGATCTCCTGAGGGATATCGATGGCACCGGCCAGGTCGCCAACAACAGTATCGATGCGGGTGCCGGTAACGACACGATTCAAGTCAGTCAGAGCAACGTCAATTCCGTCACCAGGGTCATCGGTGGCAGTGGACGTGACACCTACCAGTTTCAGCCCAACTCCATCGGCCAGTTGCTCGTCAGCGACTTCGGTCCCGGCGCCACGGGCGACATCCTCGACATCAACGACTTGCTGACCAACAGTAGCGGCTACAGCGGCGGCAACCCGTTCGCCCCGGCGCTGGGTTATCTGCGGCTGGTGCAGCAAGGCGCCGATACGTTGCTGCAGTGGGATCGGGATGGCGCGGGTGTCGCGACTAACGGTTGGCAGACCGTCATCACGCTGCAGAATACGAATGCGGCGGAGCTAACCATTGAGAACTTCACGCCGGCCGTATCGCCGGACGGCAGCTTGTCAGGCCTGACGCTGAATGGCACGCCCAACGATGACGTGCTCAACGGCAGCATGTTCAACGATACGATAAATGGCCTGGCCGGCAACGATACGCTGAACGGTTTCAACGGCAACGATGTTTTGGTAGGGGGCAGTGGCGACGACACGCTCTCCGGTGGCACCGGTAACGACTGGCTGATGGGCGGGAGTGGTAGCAATGTGATCATTGGCGGAGACGGCAATGACACCTTGGAGGATGGTGACGCCTCCGGGCTGGTCGCCATCAACAGCATCGACGGAGGCGCGGGTAATGACCAGATCATTGTCTCTCAGATCAATCCTGACTCCATCACCACAGTCATCGGCGGCAGTGGACGCGATACCTACTTCCCGGTGCCCGGTTCCATCGGTCAGTTGCTTGTCAGCGACTTCACCCCCGGCAGCGCGGGTGACATCCTCTACATCAACAACCTGCTGATCGGCAGCAGCTATAGCGGTGGCAACCCGTTCGATCCGGCGATGGGTTTCCTGCGCCTGGTGCAGCAAGGTGCCGATACGCTACTGCAGTGGGATCGGGACGGTGCGGGTGTCGCCACGAACAGTTGGCAAACCGTTATTACGCTGCAGAATACCAATGCGGCAACACTGACCTCCGACAATTTCTCGCCAGCCACGTCGCCAGCAGGCGGCGTGATCAATCTGATCGAAGGCGGTGCCGGTGATGATTTGCTGACCGGTACAGCATCGGCTGACCGCCTGCTCGGCCACGACGGCAATGACACATTGGTTGGCCTCGCCGGCAACGACGAACTCGACGGTGGTGTCGGCAATGATCGGCTTGACGGTGGAGCGGGCATTGACAGCGTGCGTTACAGCGCCAGCATCAACCAGTACATCTTCACCGTCGATCCGCATGGCGATCTGGTGGTCGAGGCGGGTGCCGGGAGCGGCGTGGCAGGACTGGACCAGATCAACGCTGTCGAACAACTGAGCTTTGCCGACGGTACGATCATGGTGAATGACTCCTTGGGAGGGGAGGTGCAGGTCAATACAAATACGACCGGTGACCAGTTAAGCCCGAGTGTGGCAGCGCTGGCGGGTGGCGGTTACGTGGTGAGTTGGGTGTCCTACAGCCAGGACGGTAGTGGTAATGGCATTTACGCACAGATCTTCGATGCCAGCGGTGCAGCGGTGACCGGCGAGGTGCGAGTCAACAGCAGCACTTTCGATAATCAGGAACAACCGGCGATTGGTGCGCTCGGCGATGGCGGTTATGTGGTGACTTGGATGTCCAACGGTCAGGATGGCAACGGCTATGGTATTTACGCGCAACGCTACGATGTCGGTGGCACCGCTGTCGGTAGCGAAGTGCGGGTAAACAGCACGACTCTCGGCAGTCAGGAACAACCGGTGATTAGCGGGCTCAGCGACGGCGGCTATGTGGTGAGTTGGATGTCCAGCGGCCAGGATGGCAGTGGCTATGGTATCTACGCCCAGCGCTACGATGCCAGTGGCACAGCGGTGGGTAGTGAAGTGCGGGTCAACAGCACCACTCCAGGCAGTCAGGAGCAACCGGCGATTAGCGGGCTCAGCGACGGCGGCTATGTGGTGAGTTGGATGTCCAACGGTCAGGATGGTAGCGGTTTTGGCATCTACTCGCAGCGCTACGATTCTGGCGGCGTAGCGGTGGGTGGCGAGGTACGTGTCAACACCGTCACCTTGAATAATCAGTCCTACCCGAGCGTGACAGCACTGGCTGGTGGCGGCTATGTGGTGATCTGGTTCTCCCAGGAGCAGGACGGCAGCAGCTTTGGCATTTACTCGCAGCGCTACGATGCCAGCGGCGCAGCGGTGGGCGGTGAGGCGCGGGTTAGTAGCTCCACGCTCGACAGTTATCAGCAGCAACCTGTGATCGATGCGCTCAGCGACGGTGGTTATGTGGTGAGCTGGACGTACGACGAGGACGGCAGCGGCTACGGCATCTGTGCACGGCGCTTCGATGCCAATGGTGCAGCTGTTGGCGGCGAGGTGCGCGTCAACACTGAAAACGGGAATGGTCAGCTCACCCCAAGCGTGGCGGCGCTTGCCGGTGGCGGTTATGTGGTGAGCTGGACTAGCGAGCAGGACGGCAGCGGCTGGGGCATCTATGCGCAGCGCTTCGATGCCAGTGGTCATGCAGTCATCAATATGGCGACGCTGACGGGCGATGCCAGCAACAACCTGGTCCAGCTAGGCAGCGGCGACGAGCGCATTTTCGGGGGCGCTGGCAACGACACCTTATTCGGCGGGTCGGGTCACGACACGGCTATGTACCTGGGCAGTCAGCACGACTTTGCCATCGGTGTGCAGGGGCTTGGCCAGATCAGCGTTGCCGATTTGAACACTGTTGACGGTAACGAAGGCATCGATACCTTGCATGACTTCGAAACGCTACAGTTTAGTGATGGGGTGCGGCTGCAAGCGCTGCGCGTCGATGTCCGGGTCAATAGCACCACTTTTGATCAACAGCAAGACCCGGCGATTGCCGTGCTCGGTGACGGTGGTTATGCAGTGAGTTGGGCGTCTTACGGCCAGGATGGCAGCGGCTATGGCGTGTACCTGCAACGCTACGATGCTCTTGGTGCAGCTGTGGGGGGCGAGGTACGTGTCAACAGCACCACGCTCGACGATCAGTTGGCACCGGTGATCAGCACGCTCAGTGACGGCGGTTATGTGGTGAGCTGGATGTCTGGTGGCCAGGACGGCAACGACTATGACGTGTACGCGCAACGCTACGATGCCAGTGGTGGCGCTGTGGGTGGTGAGGTGCGGGTCAACAGTACCACGCTCGACAGTCAGCAAGACCCGACGATCGCCGCGCTCAGCGATGGCGGCTATGTGGTGAGTTGGGTGTCTATTGGCCAGGACGGCAGCGGCTATGGGATCTACGCGCAACGCTACGATGCCAGCGGCGCAGCGGTGGGCGGCGAGGTGCAGGTTAACAGCACCACACTCGACAATCAGCTAGGGCCGGTGATCAGCGGACTCAGCGGTGGTGGTTACGTGGTGAGCTGGATGTCGAGTAACCAGGACGGTAACGGCTATGGCGTGTACGCGCAGCACTACGATGCCAGCGGCGCAGTTGTGGGAGGCGAGGTGCAAGTCAACAGTACCACGCTCGACAATCAGATGGCCCCGGCGATCAGTGGGCTCAGTGACGGCGGCTATGTGATCAGTTGGGCCTCGTCCAATCGGCAAAACGATACGACCTTCTACGCGCAGCGCTACGATGCCAGCGGCTCAGCGGTGGGCGGCGAGGTGCTGCTTAACAACACCTCTTCTCACCACGAGCAGCAACCGGCGATCGCCGCGCTCAGCGACGGTGGTTATGTGGTGAGTTGGATGTCAGACGTCAACGGCTCTGGCATCCAATTTCAGCGCTACGATGCCAATGGCTTGGCGGTGGGCGGCGAGGTGCAGATTGACAGCAGCACTTCCCACCAGGCGCTGCGACCGGTGATCGGCGCGTTCAGCGACGACGGTTTTGTGGTGAGCTGGATGTCCGTCGACCAGGACGATAGCGGCTTCAATATTTACACCCAACGCTACGACTCCAACGGCAACCCCGTCCTTGACCACCTCGAATGGACCGGCGACGCCTCGGCCAACGTCATCCGCAGTACCCTCGAAACCGACTGGTTCAGCGGTGGCACCGGGGCCGATACCTTCCAGTTCGCCCAGTTGCCGGGCGATCGTGCCGATCTGATCACCGACTTCACCCAGGGCAGCGACGTGCTGGCGCTCAACAGTGGGCTATTCAATCTGCAGGGCCAGACCGTCGCCGATACACTGGCCAACGTTAACGGTGCGCAGAACGAGGTGGCGGGCGCGCATCTGGTGTTCAACCAGAATGACCACACGCTCTATTACGATGCTGACGGCGCCGCCAACGGCAACGCGGTCGCAGTGGTGACCTTGACCGGTGTGACGACTCTGACGGCAAGCGATGTGCATCTCTACGTTTAAGGTACCGGGGGTTGCAGGACAAACCCGTCCTCAACCCCCGATCAACCGGGTAAAGAGGTTGATCAGTTGCGCCTGGCGGGTGGTGCCGGTTTTGCGAAACAGTGCTCGCAGTTGGGTCTTTACGGTGTTGATGGAGACGTTCAGGCGCGTGGCGCAGCCTTCCAGTGTAAGCCCCTGAGCCAGCAGTTCCGCCAGCCGATGCTCGGCCGGGCTAAGCTGGAAAAGCTCGGCCAGCAATGGACTTGGCAAGCAGTTTTCCAGCAGTGCCAGCAACACCAATGGTGTGTTGAAGTAACGGTTGTGGTCCGCGTCTGCGGGAACCGGAGTGACCAGCAGCTCCTGCGATTCGCTGGTGTCGAAGCGTAGCCAGCCGGCCTGGCGTTTGCCGTCTTTGCCCGCGGCACGGCGAATAAGTGTCCGTAGACGAGTGTCTTGAGTGGTGCTGTGCAGGTGGGCGAATTTTTCAAACAGCGGTGAACCACTCAGGCTCATGTGCCGCGCAGCCTGATTGCAGTGCAACACTTGCCCCTCGCCATCGAGCAGCCAGAGCGGAGCCGTGTGATGGTCCAGCAGCAGGTCTCGTTTGGCCAGATCCAATTCCAGGCACTTGATCCTGGCTGACAGTTTGACTGCCTTGAGCAAGTGCGGGGTGATTCGCTCCAGCAGAGCAAAGTGTCGGGCAGAAGGCGAGGGCGCACCGACCTGGTGGAGTGCGGTCAGGTAGATGCCCGAGTCGGTCTGTTCATCGAGTCTCACGCTGGCGACATTATGCAAGCCATGAGGAAGGTTGAGCGCCTGATCATTCGGATCTTGCAGGGCGTGTTCAGTACCGAAATCGATAAGCTCCGTGTGCCAGGAGCCCAGGGTGTGGGAGCCACTGAAATCAAGACCCGGGATAAGCCGCCAATGCTGATTGTTGTAGCCATTCAATCCAGCGGGGGAGCACAGGTTGATAGTCGTAGTGGCTTGAGCGTCGCTCTTGTGGTGATTGGCGTGGAACAAAAAAATCTTCTGATGACCGCTGGCCTCGACCAGTCGCTCCAGCAAGGGCTGCCAAGTTGTTGTATCCAGCGCACACTCATAGCACAGGTCGATGAGTTCGTCGTACAGCTGCTGTTCGTGTACTTGAATCACCATGTTGAGTTGACCTGCCGCCTTGGCGGAACGAGCTGTAACGATGATGGCGTATTGCTTTATATATGGTTCAAGGTCGGCGGCTCTGCAATGCCGGTGGTCGGGATGGGCGCTGCCAGGGGATAAAAAAAGGCATGGACCATGAGTGTGTTGCCAGAAACTCGCAACGTTCTAACGTGGGATTACAGATGCATGACGTCGTTTTTGACCCTGCTCATGCGTCACCTCGACGTGTCGCCCAGAAGCCAGAACGGACGATCAGTTTGTTTGCTCCGAGTCAGTGAGTCAGGCTCGGATATCCGCCCCGGCCGTCAGAAGCGCTCATCAAGTATCGCAGGCAAGGTAAGTTCCTTGACGAAGCTTGCTGAAGACAAACTCAAGGCCATGCGTACTACCTGTACGACGTCGTGCACGGGAATCGAATAGCCTTCACCGCGCTGCTCGGCTAGGGCTCGCGGGGTGCTCAGTGGATCCTTGGTATTCAGGTAGCCCAGGTTCAGGCAGGTCACTCCAAGGCGTTGCTGCCTGTACCCTTCGCGCAGGGCATCGGCTATCCCGCGCAGAGCGAACTTGGAGGCACCAAAGGCGACTTCTGGTCGTCCACTTTGCGGCAAGCCTGAAGTCGAACCGGTTAATATGATTCTTGGGTTAGCGCTTTTGAGCAGCACCGGAAGCAGTCGTTTAATCAGCACAATGGTCGAGGTGATGTTGCAGTTGACGATTGCCTCCAACTGGTCGTCGTGGTCAGCCAGAAAGTCGTACACCGGATCAAAGGCAAACTCCTCCCATATCCCCAGGTTGTAGATCAGCGTATCCAACCCGCCATCTGCCACAGCCTGTTCGATGATCTGGGTAGCCATTGCGGGTTCACCAAGATTGGCTTCTATCCACCGCACATGAACACCTGGTTTGGGTATCAGGTGTTCGGGGCGGATGCGGGAGACACCTATCAGGGTATCGTCAGCCTCTCCCAGCCCTTCGATCAACGCTCTGCCCAAACCTTTGCTTGCGCCTACCACCATGGTTTTCATTGTCTGTCTCCTTGACTGATCGGGCATGCAAACAGACGCCTTATGGCTTGGCAATTAATCGGCTGTTTCCAGATGTTAACCAGAAGCCCCTGACGGACGTTTGTCGGGGCGGCATCTGTCGTAGGGTCAAGCTCGGTGAGGGGCTATCGAATTTAAAGAATTTTCAGGCGGGGGTTGACCACGTATTTTAATGCTGTAGTATTCGCCTCCCGCTGACGAGCAGTTTGCTGCTTGTTCTGGCCTAAGTGATTGATTTTGATAGTTAAATCAGTAGCTTTTAAGGGTTGCAAATTGAGGATGTGTGCTGTAAAGTGCGCGCCTCGGTTGAGACGAAAGATCTTAACCAACCGCTCTTTAACAACTGAATCAAGCAATTCGTGTGGGTGCTTGTGGAGTCAGACTGATAGTCAACAAGATTATCAGCATCACAAGTTACTCCGCGAGAAATCAAAGATGTAACCAAC
>NZ_LHPC01000082.1 GCF_001297125.1 Pseudomonas sp. RIT-PI-q | reverse complement strand
GTGGTTTCAGAGTTCGCTAGCACATCACAGACCTGTAGGAGCGAGGCTTGCCCGCGAAGGCGGCTGCACAGTCAACATCAACGTCGCCTGATACAGCGCTTTCGCCGGCAAGCCGGCTCCTACAGGGCATTGTGGTTTCAGAGTTCGCGAGCACACCACATACCTGTAGGAGCGAGGCTTGCCCGCGAAGGCGGCTGCACAGTCAACATCAACGTCGCCTGATACAGCGCTTTCGCCGGCAAGCCGGCTCCTACAGGGGGTTATGGTGGTTTCAGAGTTCGCTAGCACATCACAGACCTGTAGGAGCGAGGCTTGCCCGCGAAGGCGGCTGCACAGTCAACATCAATGTCGCCTGATACAGCGCTTTCGCCGGCAAGCCGGCTCCTACAGGG
>NZ_LHPC01000079.1 GCF_001297125.1 Pseudomonas sp. RIT-PI-q | reverse complement strand
CCGGTATTCTAACCGACTGAACTACCGCTGCGCGTAACATTGAAAGTAATGGTGGGTGATGACGGGATCGAACCGCCGACATTCTGCTTGTAAGGCAGACGCTCTCCCAGCTGAGCTAATCACCCTTTACCTTCGTTGCGGGGCACATTATGCCACAGGTTTTCGTAAAGTGTTGATTTAATTGAAATATTTTTCAAAAAATCCGAAACCCTGAAAAACAACGCACCCTGCAGGAACAACGGACAGAAAAAAACCCGCATCAGCGGGCTTTTCCGTGGTGACCTGGCGTTCAGCGTTCCAGGTTACCGAATATGGCGCAGCGGACGGGACTCGAACCCGCGACCCCCGGCGTGACAGGCCGGTATTCTAACCGACTGAACTACCGCTGCGCGTAA
>NZ_LHPC01000077.1 GCF_001297125.1 Pseudomonas sp. RIT-PI-q | reverse complement strand
GTGGGATATTTACCTCTGCAACTACCTTTTAGGCAGGTTGAAAAGCGGCGAAAGCCGCCTTTCAAGCCAACAGAAACGTAAAGGATGTCCCCGGTTTCGTTTGTAAAGGATGTATCCGTTTCTACACCGCGATAGCGGCTTAACATTCAACAATGATGCTGAATGACATACCGCAATCGCGGGCAAGCCCGCTCCCACATTAGATTCGCGGCGTTGCAGCGAATGTCTGCAACTGCGGATAGAACACCCGAAAATCCTCGCTCAACGGTTCATACAACACCCGCAATTCCTGCATCGCAGCCGCCAACTCCTCCGGCCGGGTCAACCGTCGCGAGATCCCCCGCAGCACCTGCTCCAGCACCGCGAATTCCCGGTAGGAACCCAACCAGTCATTAGCCACCATGTGCGGGGCGATCCGCGCCAGGCGTTCCGGCAACTGCGGTTCCGTGGACAGCACCCGGTACACGTCCGAAGTGAACTGATCCAGCGGCTGCTCCGAGTAAAGCATCCAGTCCCGCGCCAGGCAGTGATCGAAAAACACGTCGAGCACGATCCCGGCGTAACGCCGCCGCGTCAGGGAAAACCGTGACAACGCGACATCCACCAACGGATGTCGGTCGGTAAACACGTCAATGCTGCGGTGCAGCTGGATAGCGGCCTCTACCTCCGGCTCGAACTGCCCTTGCAGCCGCCCTTTGACGAAATCGCCGTACAGACTGCCGAGCAATTGACCGGGACGCTGGCCACCGAGGTGAAGATGTGCGAGATAGTTCATGGGCGCAGCTTAGCATTGCGGCCTTATCTCTTTACAACCTACGTATCGTTATAACCCGATATACCGATTTATACGGTCGTCAGACCAAAATCATATTGGTATATCGCGAAGTACCGATTTAAAGTTCGCCTCATCGCGATATAGCGTTTTATTCATCACGAGCCCATACCCATGACCATCGACCTCGACGAAATAATAAAAGCCCTGGCACACCCAGTACGCCGAGACATCCTCACCTGGCTGAAAGACCCCAAGTCGCAGTTCCCGGAACAGATCCACAACCACGAGTACGGCATTTGCGCCGGACAGATCGACCAACGCTGCGGCCTGTCGCAGTCGACCGTGTCCGCCCACCTGGCGAACTTGCAACGTGCGGGACTGATCAGCAGCCAGAAAGCCGGTCAATGGCACTTTTTCAAACGCAACGAGGACGTGATCCAGGCGTTCCTCGACGCCATCGTCAAGGAGCTCAGCGCTCCGACAAGGAACTGAACAATGCCCCTCTCGCTACTCATCCTGGCCTTGAGCGCCTTCGCCATCGGCACCACGGAGTTCGTCATCATGGGCTTGCTGCCTGATGTGGCGGCCGACCTTGGTGTGTCAATCCCCGGTGCCGGCTGGCTGGTGACCGGTTACGCCCTGGGCGTGGCCATCGGCGCGCCGTTCATGGCACTGGCTACGGCCAAACTGCCGCGCAAGGCTGCATTAGTAGCGCTGATGGGAATTTTCATTGTCGGCAACCTGCTCTGCGCAGTCGCCAGTGACTACAACGTGCTGATGTTTGCCCGTGTGGTCACGGCCCTGTGTCACGGCGCGTTCTTCGGCATCGGTTCGGTGGTCGCGGCAGGCCTGGTGCCCGCCAACAAGCGCGCATCGGCCGTAGCCCTGATGTTCACCGGCCTGACCCTGGCCAACGTCCTCGGCGTTCCGCTGGGCACTGCACTCGGTCAGCAAGCCGGCTGGCGCTCGACGTTCTGGGCGGTGACCGTGATCGGTGTGATTGCGCTGATCGGCCTGATCCGTTTCCTGCCCGCCAAGCGTGATGAAGAAAAACTCGACATGCGCGCCGAACTGCGCGCCCTTAAAGGCGCCGGTATCTGGCTGTCGCTGAGCATGACCGCCTTGTTCGCCGCGTCTGTCTTCACCTTGTTCACCTACGTTGCCCCGCTGCTGGGCGAAGTCACCGGCGTCTCGCCACGCGGCGTGACCTGGACCCTGATGCTCATCGGCCTGGGCCTGACCGTCGGCAACATCATCGGCGGCAAGCTGGCGGACAAAGGCATGGCGGCGACGCTGATCGGCGTGTTCATCACCATGGCGGTGGTCTCCACGGTCCTGACCTGGACCAGCGTTGCCCTGATCCCGACCGAAATCACCCTGTTCCTCTGGGCCACCGCGTGCTTCGCCGCCGTACCCGCCCTGCAAGTGAACGTCGTGACCTACGGCCAAGCCGCACCGAACCTGGTGTCGACCCTGAACATCGGCGCGTTCAACGTCGGCAACGCACTCGGTGCCTGGGTCGGCGGCAGCGTCATCGCCCACGGCTTCGGCCTGACCAGCGTGCCACTCGCCGCAGCGGCACTGGCGGTACTCGCCCTGCTGGTGACCCTGATTACTTTCCGTCAGAGCGGTAACCCCGAACTGGCCCCTGCTACCCACTAACCTCACGAGGGTTGTATTGCATGACGACTATTTTTGATCCGATCAAACTGGGCGACCTCGAGTTGGCCAACCGCATCATCATGGCTCCGCTGACCCGCTGCCGCGCCGACGAAGGCCGCGTGCCGAACGCGCTGATGGCTGAATACTACGTACAGCGCGCCTCGGCCGGCCTGATCCTCAGCGAGGCCACCTCGGTCACGCCGATGGGCGTCGGTTACCCGGACACCCCGGGCATTTGGTCCAACGACCAGGTGCGGGGCTGGAGCAACGTGACCAAAGCGATCCACGGCGCGGGCGGCAAGATCTTCCTGCAACTGTGGCACGTCGGCCGGGTTTCCCATGAGTCGTACCTGAACGGCGAAGCGCCGGTCGCACCGAGCGCCATCCAGCCGAAAGGTCACGTCAGCCTGGTTCGCCCACTGTCCGACTACCCGACGCCACGCGCGCTGGAAACCGCTGAAATCGCCGACATCGTCGACGCTTACCGCGTCGGTGCCGAGAACGCCAAGGCAGCCGGTTTCGACGGCGTGGAAATCCACGGCGCCAACGGTTACCTGCTCGACCAGTTCCTGCAAAGCAGCACCAACCAGCGCACCGACCACTACGGTGGCTCGCTGGAAAACCGTGCACGCCTGTTGCTGGAAGTGACCGACGCCGCGATCGAAATCTGGGGCGCTGGCCGCGTCGGTGTGCACTTGTCACCGCGTGCCGATTCCCATGACATGGGCGACGACAACCTGGGAGAAACCTTCACCTACGTTGCTCGTGAACTGGGCAAACGTGGCATCGCCTTCATCTGCTCCCGCGAGAAAGAAGGCGCCGACAGCCTCGGCCCACAAATCAAAGAAGCTTTCGGCGGTCCGTACATCATCAACGAACGCTTCACCAAGGACAGCGCCAACGCCTGGCTGGCCAGCGGCAAGGCCGACGCGGTCGCCTTCGGCGTGCCGTTCATTGCCAACCCGGATTTGCCAGCACGTTTGAAAGCCGATGCGCCGCTGAACGAGGCACGTCCGGAGCTGTTCTACGCCAAGGGCCCGGTTGGCTACATCGACTACCCGACGTTGTAATCGTCACCCGTTGAAACGCAAAAGCCCCGACTCGAGAGAGTTGGGGCTTTTTTGTGGGTGCAGAACCTGCACTCGGCCTCACGATATAGGTGCATCAAGATCAAAAGCACGGCGGCCAGCGGGGAGTATGCATCCCTGTAGGAGCGAGCTTGCTCGCGAAGGTCGTCAACGATGACGCGTTTCACCAAGGTAAACGCGGTGCCTGTGGGTCCATCGCGAGCAAGCTCGCTCCTACAGGGTGGCGGTGGTTTCAGAGGTCGCGTTCGCTTGGAAAAACCCGGTTCAACCAACGAATTTATGCGTGTTTTTTGGACCTGATGTTTAGTCCCGTTTACTTCCAGTGTCGGAATATAGGATGACGTCTGCAGACCTTGTAGGCAAACTCCGAATCGTGCTGTTTGGGCACTTTGATGCCTTGTTGCGCTTTTCTTCGACGGGATACTCTCCAGACGTCGCTGACCATTCAGCGATCGGGCTTGGAAACCCGTCGAATACTAGCCGTAACAGCGTCCCCATCAAGATTGCATACGTTTTGTGATCATGATTTATGGCGGCTGTGCGTGGGATGCCTTCGGGCATGCCGGTTCCTAGTTTCCCGGTTTTCCAACCCGCGCATAGCTGTCACCCATTCGCTTGGAAACGAATGTGACAGCTCCTCAACTAGGAGTTCAATCATGAACAAAACAGATTCGTTCGCAATTTCAGAACTAAAAACCATCGGCCTCACCCCCTTCATCTACTGCTCAAACCAGGCGCTGTTCCAGGTCAATCGCAACGTGCCCCTAGTTGACGCGTTATCCATGGCCTCCGACTTTCTGTTCCTGGCCAAGGACCTAACCCGAGAGGCTGCCTTTAACCGTGATACCGACCGACATATCTGGGCCGCGCATTACCTGACAGCCATGAGCAAAGCCTTGGTCGATGATGTGACGAAGGTGCTGGAGCGAGGGCCAGATCGCGAGAGCAAGAAAGCCAAGCAATAGCGATAACCCATGCACGTAAAAAAGCCGCGGATGAACGCGGCTTTTTTGTACCTGAATATCGCAGTTTGGCACGGCCCCTGTAGGAGCTGCCGGAGGCTGCGATCTTTTATTTTTGCTTTTTAAAAACAAGATCAAAAGATCGCAGCCTCCGGCAGCTCCTACAGAGGCCGTGCAGCGATCCGTAGGTTACTCGACACAAAATTCCTACAAAATACTGAGCTTGCTACCTGTCAACCGGTCGAGTGTAAGTATATAAAAGCACCCCATTACCGCATGACGCGTGAAAACCTGTTCATTTACGGCGCCAGCGATTGACACACGCGGAACCGATTAAGCATTTTGTTTCACTTACGCAGGCTGGGGCTCAAACGCAGCATGTCCAGCCCTGTATCGACCAAACGCTCGGCTTCGGTGTGCAGCTCAAAGCTGTCGGGGGCTAACAGCCACTGATACAGGGTGCCATCGATATACGCATGGATGGCAATGGCCGCGCGTGCCGTGTCGAGGTTTTCCGGCAACTGACCGCGATTCACCGCATTAGTCAGGGCCAGGGCGATTCGCACATTGCACTCTAGGCTGACCTCTCGGCGTTGCTGGCGCAGGTCGCACATTTCATCGGTGAATTCGCACTTATGAAACAGAATCTCATTGATGCGTCGGGTTTTCGGGTCCAGGGCAACTTGATGAAACAAATGAATCAGCAGTTTGCGCATGCAGCCCAGCGGGTCGAGTTCATCTTCGCTTTCACTGGCCTTGGCCATTTCATCCAGCGGCTCCTGCAACGTATCGAGCATGGCCTGGACCAGATCCGCCTTGTTGCTGAAATGCCAGTAGATGGCCCCGCGCGTGACGCCGGCCAGGGTAGCGATGTCGGCCAATGTCGTGCGCGCCACGCCCCGCTCGTAAAAGGCTTTTTCTGCCGCTTCGAGTATCTGGCTACGGGTTTCTTGAGCTTCCTCTTTGGTACGACGGACCATGGCAGTAAAACCTCAATCAGGGTGCTTCAGCGGTGTCTGAACATCCGCTGAATAAAAGTGGAGCGAACGCTCTTGGGCGTCGTCACCGGCATACAATTCCAACCTTTGAACGGCTTTTGTAACGGAGTGGGTACGCAGCCAGGGTGTTTACAAACAACCATGAACGTAAGTATATTGCTTAGCAAGCTACTTATCCACTCAGCGCACATTTTTTTACCCTTCCACATTTCTAGTGCGCAATTTGCGCGCCTGACCCGAGGATTTTCATGCAATTCAAGCCAGCTGTTACCGCTCTGGTCACTGCCCTTGCCCTGGCATCGCTGCTCAGCGGATGTAAAAAGGAAGAGGCGGCGCCTGCCGCACCACCCCCTCAGGTCGGCGTTGTTACTCTGCAACCTCAAGCGTTCACCCTGACTTCCGAGCTTCCGGGCCGTACCAGTGCGTACCGCATCGCCGAAGTTCGCCCTCAGGTCAACGGCATCATTCTCAAGCGTCTGTTCAAGGAAGGCGGTGACGTCAAGGCGGGCCAGCAGCTGTATCAGATCGATCCAGCCGTTTATGAAGCCACCCTGAAAAGCGCCGAAGCCAACCTGCAACAGACCAAGTCGATTTCGGATCGCTACAAGCAACTGGTCAACGAACAGGCTGTGAGCCGCCAGGAATACGACACGGCGTTGGCTAACCGTTTGCAATCGGAAGCCGCGCTGCAAAGCGCCCAGATCAACGTGCGCTACACCAAAGTCTACTCGCCGCTGACCGGCCGCATCGGCCGTTCGAACGTGACCGAAGGTGCGCTGGTGACCAGCGGCCAGCTCGATGCGATGGCAGTCATTCAACAACTTGACCCGATCTACGTCGACGTCACCCAGTCTTCTGTGGAACTGCTGCAGTTGCGCCGCGAACTGGAAAGCGGCCGTCTGCAAAAATCCGGCGAAAACGCGGCGGCGGTCAAGCTGACCCTCGAAGACGGCAGCCAGTACAAGCAGGAAGGCAAGCTCGAGTTCTCCGAAGTCTCGGTTGACCAGACCACCGGTTCCGTGACCCTGCGCGCCGTGTTCCCGAACCCTGACCACACGCTGCTGCCGGGCATGTTCGTTCACGCGCAATTGCAGGCTGGTGTGAACGCCGCAGCGATCCTGGCCCCGCAACAAGGCGTGACCCGCGACCTCAAAGGCGCGCCGACCGCACTGGTCGTCGGCCCGGACAACAAGGTCGAACTGCGTCAGCTCAAGGCCAGCCGCACCGTCGGCAACCAATGGCTGATCGAAGACGGTCTGAAGGCCGGCGATCGCCTGATCACCGAAGGGCTGCAATTCGTCAAACCTGGCGTCGAAGTCAACGCCAGTGAAGCGACTAACGTTGGCGCAAAGAACCCGGCCCCCGCACAGGCAGCTGACAAGGCTTCCAGCGGCAAAGGGGAGTAACCCATGTCTAGATTTTTTATCGACCGTCCGATTTTCGCCTGGGTAATTGCCTTGGTGATCATGCTGGTCGGGGCACTATCGATTCTCAAGCTGCCGATCAACCAATACCCGAGTATTGCGCCGCCGGCCATTGCGATCCAGGTGACTTACCCAGGCGCGTCCGCACAAACCGTGCAGGACACCGTGGTGCAAGTGATCGAGCAACAGCTCAACGGTATCGATAACCTGCGTTATGTGTCCTCGGAAAGTAACTCCGACGGCAGCATGACCATTACCGCGACCTTCGAGCAAGGCACCAACTCCGATACCGCGCAGGTTCAGGTCCAGAACAAACTGAACCTGGCCACCCCGCTGCTGCCGCAAGAAGTGCAGCAACAGGGCATCCGCGTGACCAAGGCAGTGAAAAACTTCCTGCTGGTGATCGGCGTGGTGTCGCGTGACGGCAGCATGACCAAGGACGACCTGTCCAACTACATCGTGTCGAACATGCAGGACCCGATCTCGCGGACCGCCGGTGTCGGTGACTTCCAGGTCTTCGGTTCGCAGTACGCCATGCGCGTCTGGCTCGACCCGGCCAAGCTGAACAACTTCAGCCTGACTCCGGTGGATGTAAAGGCCGCCATCGCCGCTCAAAACATCCAGGTCTCTTCCGGCCAACTGGGCGGTTTGCCAGCGGCGCCCGGCCAGCAATTGAACGCCACGATCATCGGCAAGACCCGCCTGCAGACCGCCGAGCAGTTCAACAAGATCCTGCTCAAGGTCAACAAGGACGGCTCGCAAGTGCGCCTGTCCGACGTCGCCGACGTTGGCCTGGGTGGCGAGAACTACAGCATCAACGCCCAGTTCAACGGCGCACCGGCTTCCGGTCTGGCGGTAAAACTGGCCAACGGTGCCAACGCCCTCGACACTGCAAAAGCCTTGCGCAAGACCATCGACACGCTCAAGCCGTTCTTCCCGCAAGGGATGGAAGTGGTGTTCCCGTACGACACCACCCCGGTGGTGACCGAGTCGATCAAGGGCGTAGTTGAAACCCTGGTCGAAGCGATCGTGCTGGTGTTCCTGGTGATGTTCCTGTTCCTGCAGAACTTCCGCGCCACCGTGATCACCACGATGACGGTGCCAGTGGTATTGCTCGGTACGTTCGGGATCCTCGCGGCCTTCGGTTTCAGCATCAACACCCTGACCATGTTCGGCATGGTGTTGGCCATCGGCTTGCTGGTGGACGATGCCATCGTCGTGGTGGAAAACGTCGAACGGGTCATGAGTGAAGAAGGCCTGTCACCCAAGGAGGCCACCAAGAAATCCATGGGGCAGATCCAGGGTGCGCTGGTCGGTATTGCCCTGGTGCTCTCGGCGGTACTGTTGCCGATGGCGTTCTTCAGCGGCTCCACCGGTGTGATCTACAAGCAGTTCTCGATCACCATCGTCTCGGCCATGGCCCTGTCGGTATTGGTTGCACTGATCTTCACCCCGGCACTCTGCGCCACCATGCTCAAGGCGATTCCGAAAGGCGAGCACGGTACGCCGAAACGCGGCTTCTTCGGCTGGTTCAACCGCAGCTTCGACCGTGGCGTCAAAAGCTACGAGCGTGGTGTGGGCAACATGCTCACCAACAAGGCGCCGTACCTGCTGGCTTACGTGATCATTCTGGTCGGCATGGTCTGGCTGTTCACCCGCATCCCAACGGCGTTCCTGCCGGAAGAAGACCAGGGCGTACTGTTTGCCCAGGTGCAGACCCCGGCTGGCTCCAGCGCCCAACGGACCCAGGTGGTGATCGACGAAATGCGTTCCTACCTGCTGGATAAAGAGTCCAGCGCCGTGGCTTCGGTGTTCACCGTTAACGGCTTCAACTTCGCCGGTCGCGGGCAAAGTTCCGGTCTGGCGTTCATCATGCTCAAGCCGTGGGACCAGCGCGATGCGGAAAACAGCGTGTTCAAACTCGCTGCCCGCGCCCAGCAGCACTTCTTCACCTTCCGCGATGCCATGGTCTTCGCCTTCGCACCGCCGGCAGTATTGGAATTGGGTAACGCCACCGGTTTCGACGTGTTCCTGCAAGACCGTGCCGGTATCGGTCACGACAAGTTGATGGAGGCGCGTAACCAGTTCCTCGGCATGGCCGCGCAGAGCAAAGTGCTCTATCAGGTGCGTCCGAACGGCCTGAACGATGAACCGCAATATCAGCTGGAAATCGACGACGAGAAGGCCAGTGCCCTGGGCATTACCCTCACCGACATCAACAGCACCCTGTCGATTGCGCTGGGCAGTAGCTACGTCAACGACTTCATCGACCGCGGTCGGGTGAAGAAGGTTTACGTGCAAGGCCAACCCGGCTCGCGCATGAGCCCGGAAGACATCAAGAAATGGTATGTACGCAACAGCGCCGGCACCATGGTGCCCTTCTCGGCCTTCGCCAAGGGTGAGTGGATCTACGGTGCGCCGAAGCTGTCGCGTTACAACGGCGTAGAAGCGATGGAAATCCTCGGTGCCCCGGCGCCCGGCTACTCCACCGGTGAAGCCATGGCCGAAGTCGAAGCCCTGGCCAAGAAACTGCCGGCCGGTGTCGGTATTTCCTGGACCGGTCTGTCTTACGAGGAACGCCTGTCCGGTTCGCAAGCGCCAGCGTTGTATGCGCTGTCGCTGCTGATGGTGTTCCTGTGTCTGGCGGCGTTGTACGAAAGCTGGTCGATCCCGATTGCGGTGATGTTGGTGGTGCCGCTGGGGATCATCGGTGCGCTGATGGCGACCAGCCTGAGGGGCCTGTCCAACGACGTGTATTTCCAGGTGGGCCTGTTGACGACCATCGGCCTGGCGGCGAAAAACGCCATTCTGATTGTCGAATTTGCCAAGGAACTGCATGAACAAGGGCGTAGCCTGCGCGATGCAGCGATCGAAGCCTGCCGGATGCGTTTGCGACCGATCATCATGACCTCGCTCGCCTTCGTCCTCGGTGTCGTACCACTGGCCATTTCCACGGGTGCAGGTTCGGGTAGCCAACATGCGATCGGTACTGGGGTGATTGGCGGTATGCTCACGGCTACGGTCCTGGCGATCTTCTGGGTCCCGCTGTTCTTCGTCACCGTGTCGTCCATCGGTCAGCGTAAAAACGTCGATCAGGATGATGCAACTGAAACTCCTAAAGAGGCTGGCCAATGAGCAAGTCGCTACTCTCCCTAGCCGTCGCCGCATTTGTACTCGGTGGCTGCTCGCTGATTCCCGATTATCAGCAGCCTGAAGCACCGGTGGCAGGTCAATACCCGCAAGGCCCGGCGTACTCGGCGGCCCAGGCGCCGAATCAGGCAGCTGCGGAACAAGGCTGGAAGCAGTTTTTCCATGACCCGGCGCTGCAACAGCTGATTCAGGTCGCGCTGGAAAACAACCGTGACTTGCGCGTCGCGGCCCTGAACATCGACGCGTTCGCGGCTCAATACCGCATCCAGCGTGCCGATCTGTTCCCGGCCGTGTCGGCCAATGGCACCGGCAGCCGTCAACGAATCCCGGCAGATGCTTCGCAGACCGGTCAGGCAGGCATCACCAGCTCGTACTCGGCTACCGTTGGCATCAGCGCTTATGAACTCGACCTGTTCGGTCGGGTTCGTAGCCTCAGTGAAGAAGCGCTGCAGAAATACTTCGCCACTGAAGAAGGGCGCCGCAGTACCCAGATCAGCCTGGTGGCCAGCGTGGCCAATGCCTATCTGACCTGGCAGGCCGACAAGGAGCTGCTGAAACTGACCCAGGACACCCTCGGTGCGTTCGAGGAGAGCTACAAGCTCACCGCACGCAGCAACGAAGTGGGTGTCGCCTCGGCGCTGGACCTGGCGCAGTCGCGCACGTCGGTGGAAAACGCCCGTGCGCAACTGGCCAAGTACACCCGTCAGGTGGCCCAGGATGAAAACAGCCTGGTGCTGCTGCTCGGCACCGGTGTGCCGGCCAACCTGCAAGCCGCCAAGCCGTTGGCTGACGACCTGCTGAGCGACGTGCCGGCCGGCCTGCCATCGGACTTGCTGCAACGTCGTCCGGACATCCTCCAGGCCGAGTACAACCTGAAGGCCGCCAATGCCAACATCGGCGCGGCGCGGGCTGCGTTCTTCCCGAGCATCAGCCTGACGGCCAACGCCGGCTCCCTCAGCCCGGACCTGTCCGGCCTGTTCAAGGGCGGTTCGGGCACCTGGCTGTTCCAACCGCAGATCAACCTGCCGATTTTCAACGCCGGCAGCCTGCGCGCCAGCCTGGATTACTCGAAAATCCAGAAAGACATCGGTGTGGCGAACTACGAGAAGTCCATTCAAACAGCCTTCCAGGAAGTCGCCGATGGCCTGGCCGCCCGCCAGACCTACACCGATCAGTTAAAGGCGCAGCGTGACTTCGTCAGCGCCAACCAGGACTACTACCGCCTGGCCGAGCGTCGTTACCGGATCGGTGTCGACAGCAACCTGACCTTCCTCGATGCCCAGCGTCAGCTGTTCAGTGCCCAACAGGTGCTGATCACTGATCGTCTGGCGCAGCTGGTGAGCCAGGTGAATCTGTACAAGGCAATGGGTGGTGGCTGGAACGAGCAGACGGCGAAGAATGAGCCGTTGAAAGAAGATGCGCCGAAGATGAGGATGTTCTGATAGCGCGTTGAAACATGAGAAGCCCACCTTTTGGTGGGCTTTTTGTTGTCTGCGGGGGAAAGCTTTGGTGCGGGTGATGGCCTCATCGCGGGCAAGCCCACTCCCACAGGTTTTTGGGTTTGCCACAGATCTCATAGATGCAGAAAGTCCACTGTGGGAGCGGGCTTGCCCGCGATGGCGCCCGCACATTCACCACAATACATCGGCCAATCTTACGTTCGATAATCGCCCAAAACCCGCTTTCACCGATTGAACCATTCAGTACATTCCCCGCACCATTCGCCTCACAAGACCAATAACAACAGGTTCGACACCATGCCCCCGCGCCCCGCCCTGTCCGGCTGATCCCGTTCGTTTTTGTCCTGATTTCAGATGTTTGTCTGCAACCCCAAAGGTTGCGGCATCGCCCCGTTTCATCCCCAAGAATTAGAGAGACCCGAGCTCATGACGCCTTCCACCGCGCAGTATTTCGTTCCCGGCCTGATCGCTGTCGCCCTGACCAGCGCGGCCCTGCCCGCCCAGGCCGAGGAGTCAGGTTTTGTCGACGGCGCCAAGGTCAACCTGAACCTGCGCAACTTTTACATCAACCGCAACTTCACCAACCCGACCAAAGCTCAGGGTAAGGCTGAAGAGTGGACGCAAAGTTTCATTCTCGACGCCAAGTCCGGGTTCACCCAGGGCACCGTCGGGTTCGGCATGGATGTGCTGGGGCTGTACTCGGTGAAGCTCGATGGCGGCAAAGGCACCGGTGGTACGCAGTTGTTGCCGCTGGACAGCGACGGTCGCCCGGCGGACAACTTTGGGCGCACCAACGTGGCGTTCAAAGCCAAGCTTTCGCAAACAGAAGTGAAGGTCGGCGAGTGGATGCCGGTGCTGCCGATCCTGCGTTCGGACGACGGTCGCTCGTTGCCGCAAACCTTCCGTGGCGGCCAGATCACTTCGAAGGAAATCAACGGACTGACGCTCTACGGCGGCCAGTTCCGCGCCAACAGCCCGCGCGATGACAGCAGCATGAGCGACATGTCGATGACCGGCAAAGCCGCGTTCACCTCCGACCGCTTCAACTTCCAGGGTGGCGAATACGTGTTCAATGAAAAACGCACCCAGGTCGGTTTGTGGAACGCTGAACTCAAGGACATCTACAGCCAGCAATACGTCAATCTGATCCACAGCCAGCCCATCGGCGACTGGACCCTGGGCGCCAACCTCGGTTTCTTCTACGGCAAGGATGACGGCAGCGCCCGGGCCGGCGAGTTGGACAACAAGACCTGGTCGGGCATGTTCTCGGCCAAATACGGCGGCAACACCTTCTACGTCGGCCTGCAAAAACTCACCGGCGACAGCGCGTGGATGCGGGTCAACGGCACCAGCGGCGGGACCCTGGCCAACGACAGCTATAACGCCAGTTATGACAATGCCAAGGAAAAATCCTGGCAGGTGCGCCACGACTACAACTTCGTCGCCCTCGGCGTGCCCGGCCTGACGATGATGAACCGCTACATCAGCGGCGATAACGTGCACACCGGCAGCATCACCGACGGCAAGGAATGGGGTCGCGAAAGCGAATTGGGCTACACCGTGCAAAGCGGTGCGCTGAAGGACCTGAACCTGAAATGGCGCAACTCGACCATCCGCCGGGACTTCAGCAATAACGAGTTTGACGAGAATCGGCTGATCGTCAGCTATCCGATCAGTTTGTTGTAAGGCTTGGGGACGCCTTCGCGGGCAAGCCTCGCTCCTACAGGGGATCTTTGGTGAGCGCGAATTCTGTGTTCACACCGGCCCCATGTGGGAGCTGGCCTGCTAGCGATGGCATGCTTTCAGTCACATCAATATTGAATGTACCGCCGCCATCGCGGGCAAGCCCGGCTCCCACAGGGATTTATGGTGTGTCCACAATCGGCGGCACAACACAAAACCTGTGGGAGCGGGCTTGCCCGCGATGGCGTCAGTTCAGGCGCCGAAAATCTCCAGGATCACTCCCGCGATTCAACCCCCAACTCATCCCACACCGACTCGGCCAGATGGAAGGTCGCGTTGGCCGCCGGAATGCCGCAGTAAATCGCGCTCTGCATGATCACTTCCTTGATCTCCCCACGGGTCACGCCGTTGTTGGCGGCGGCGCGCAGGTGCAGTTTGAGTTCATCGTTGCGGTTCATGCCGATCAGCATGGCGATGGTGATCAGGCTGCGGGTATGCCGCGCCAGGCCCGGGCGCGTCCAGATGTCACCCCAGGCGTGGCGGGTGATCATTTCCTGAAACTCCGAGTTGAACTCGGTCAGGGCGTTCAGGCTGCGGTCGACGTGGGCGTCGCCGAGTACCGCGCGACGGACGTTCAGGCCCTCGTCGTAACGTTGTTTCTCGTCCACGACAATCCCCTTAATCAGCTGACAGAAATGCCAGGACGCGTTCGCTGAATGCGGCGCCGGCCTGGACATTGGACAAATGCGCCGCGTAGAACTCGGCGTACTCGGCGCCCTGCACGTGCTCCTGAATGAAGTGCCCGCCGGACGGTGGCGTGACCGCGTCTTCGGTGCCGGCGATGACCAGCAGCGGCACCTTGATCGACGACAGTTGATCGCGGAAATCGGCATCGCGCACCGCCGCGCAGTTGGCCGCGTAACCTTCAGGCGAAGTCGCCGCCAGCATGTCGGTAATCTTCTTCGCCGCCGCCGGATTGGTTTCGGCAAAGTCCGGCGTAAACCAGCGCGCAATCGACGCATCACGCAGGGCAACCATGGCCGCCGAACCGTCACGCAGCACCGTTTCAATGCGCGGGTTCCACACCGACGGGTCACCGATTTTCGCTGCGGTGTTGCACACCACCAGTTTGTTCAGACGCTGACCGGCGTTGATCCCCAGCCATTGGCCGATCAACCCGCCCATGGACAAGCCACAGAAATGCGCCCGTTCGATGTGCAACGCATCCAGCAGCGCCAGCACGTCGTGCCCCAGTTGCTCGATGCTGTACGGTCCCGGTGTCACCAGCGATTGGCCGTGACCACGGGTGTCGAAACGCAACACGCGCAAGTGCTCGGTAAACGCCGCAATCTGCGCGTCCCACATGTGCAGATCGGTGCCCAGTGAGTTGGACAGCACCAGCACCGGCGCCTCGGCAGGCCCATCAAGTTGGTAATGCAGTTCGCCCTCGGCGAGTTGTACGAAAGCCACAGCAATCTCCTTCAGGCAGTCAACGCGAAATGTTCAGCCACCGCTCGTTCGACCCAGGTATGGGCCTGACCGAGGTAATGGGCAGGGTCCAGCAGACGATCCAGTTCAGCGGGCGAAAGCTCGGCGGTCACTTGCGGCTCGTCGCCGAGGACAGCGCGCAGATGACGGTGTTCGGCCACGGCACGTTTGCAGCATTGCTCCAATAAATGATGCGCCGTGTCGCGCCCGACTCGCTGGGCAAGCACGATGCTCACCGCTTCTGCCAGCACCAGGCCTTGAGTCAGGTCGAGGTTACGGACCATGCGATCGGCATCGACCTCCAGCCCATCCGCCAGCAACAGCGCTTGCTTCAAACTGCCAGAGACCAGGCAGCAAATCTCCGGCAGGGTTTCCCATTCGGCATGCCACAGGCCCAGGCTGCGCTCATGTTCCTGCGGCATGGCGCTGAACAGCGTCGAGAGCAAACCTGGCACCCGTGTTGCCGCGCCGATCAGCACCGCCGCCCCCACCGGGTTGCGCTTGTGCGGCATGGTCGATGATCCGCCCTTGCCCGGTGCCGACGGTTCGAACACTTCGGCGGCTTCGGTCTGCATCAACAGGCTGATGTCGCGGCCGAATTTGCCGAGGCTGCCGGCGATCAAGCCCAGCACCGCGCCGAACTCCACCAGGCGATCACGCTGGGTGTGCCAGGGTTGTTCCGGCAACGTCAGTTGCAATTCCTCGGCCAGCGCTTCGGCAATCGGCAGCGCCTGCTCGCCAAGCGCCGCGAGGGTTCCGGAGGCACCACCGAATTGCAGCACCAGCAGTCGCGGTTTGAGTTCCTGCAGACGCTGGCGACTGCGCGTCACCGCGCCCAGCCAACCGGCGATTTTCATGCCGAGGGTGACCGGCGTCGCGTGTTGCAGCCAGGTGCGTCCGGCCAGTGGCGTAGCAACGTAACGCCAGGCCTGGGTCGCGAGGGTTTCCGCCAGTTGCGCCAGATCCGCTTCGATCAATTCCAGCGCGCGGCGCAGTTGCAACACCAGGCCAGTGTCCATCACGTCCTGACTGGTCGCGCCCAGATGCACATGGCGCTCGGCCTCGGTGTCGTGTGTTGCGATCTGTTTGCCCAATGCCTTGACCAACGGAATCGCCGAATTGCCCGCCGTGGCAATCGCCTCACCAAGGGCGGCGAAATCGTAATGGTCTGCACGACACGCCGCTTCGATAGAAGCGACGGCTGTCTGTGGGATCAAGCCAACCCGCGCCTCGGCCCGGGCCAGTGCCGCTTCGAAATCGAGCATGGCCTGCACCCGGCCCTGATCGCAGAACACGTCACGCATATCGCGGGCAGTGAAATAGGCATCGAACAATTGATTGCCCGGTCGCTCGTTCATAAACAATCCCTGAAGGCGTGGGCCGGTTCGGCCCACGGGTAAAGATCAAAGGTCGTGATGCAAATACTTCGCCTGTTTTGGCAGGCGCAGGCTGAACAGGAATGCCACCGCCATCATCACCGTCACGTACCAGTAGAAGGAGTTTTCCATGCCCACGGCTTTGAGGCTCAGCGCGACATATTCCGCTGAACCGCCGAAGATCGCATTCGCCACCGCGTAAGCCAGGCCGACGCCCAACGCACGCACTTCCGGCGGGAACATTTCGGCTTTCACCAGGCCGCTGATGGAGGTGTAGAAACTGACGATCGCCAGCGCCACGGTAATCAGCACAAAGGCCAGGAACGGACTGCTGACGCTTTTCAGGCTCAACAGGATTGGCACGGTGCACAACGTACCCAAAGCACCGAACCACAGCATCGAGTTACGTCGGCCGATCTTGTCCGCGAGCATGCCAAACAGCGGCTGCATGCACATATAAAGGAACAGCGCGCCGGTCATGATGTAACTGGCGGTTTTGGCGTGCATACCGGCGGTGTTCACCAGGTACTTCTGCATGTACGTGGTGAAGGTGTAGAAAATCAGCGAACCACCGGCGGTGTAACCGAGCACGGTAATGAACGCAGCTTTGTGGTCGCGGAACAGCGCGCGGATGCTGCCGGCGTCTTTGTTTTCGCGCATTTCCTTGCTGGTGGTTTCCTTGAGCGAACGACGCAGGAACAACGAAATCACCGCCGCCGCCGCGCCGACCACAAACGGGATCCGCCAGCCATAGGCACGCAATTCATCTTCGTTGAGGAATTGTTGCAGGATCACCACCAGCAACACCGCCAGCAACTGGCCACCAATCAGCGTCACGTACTGGAACGAGGCGAAGAACCCGCGTTGGCCCTTGAGGGCGATTTCACTCATATAGGTCGCGGTGGTGCCGTACTCCCCGCCCACCGACAAGCCCTGAAGCAAGCGCGCGAACAACAGCATGATCGGCGCCCAGACCCCGATGCTGTTGTAGGTCGGCAGGCAGGCGATGAGCAACGAACCGAAGCACATCATCAGCACCGAAATCATCATCGAATTCTTGCGTCCGTGCTTGTCCGCGACCCGGCCGAAGATCCAGCCACCGATGGGCCGCATCAGGAACCCGGCGGCAAACACACCGGCGGTGTTGACCAACTGCACCGTGGGGTTGTCGGAGGGAAAAAAGGCCGGGGCAAAATAGATCGCGGAAAATGCGTAGACGTAGAAGTCGAACCATTCGACGAGGTTGCCGGACGAGGCGCCAACGATCGCAAAGATCCTTTTGCTGCGCTCTTCACCGGTGTAGTGAGCTGTAGAGGTTGTCATTGGTATTCACTCTTTGGGGACAGTGAGAGTCTAGACATACTTTGCAACAGTCCCGTTCCGCAGATGCATAAGGCAACGCAATTCCCCTGTAGGAGCCGGCTTGCTGGCGAAAGCGGTGTGTCAGTCGATATCAATGTTGACTGGCCCACCGCTTTCGCGGGCAAGCCCGCTCCCACAGGTTTTGTGGTGTTCAATCAATAATCGAAGAACACGGTCTCCGCATCAGTCCCCTGCAGAATCACGTTCCACTGATAAACGCCCGACGCATCCTGCTTAGCCAGCAAGGTACTGCGGCGATCCGCAGGCACGCACTCCAGTAACGGATCCGCCACGTTGGCCGGCTCGCCATCAAAATAAATCCGCGTCAGCAGGTGCTTCACCAGCCCGCGAGCAAACACCAGCACCACCAGATGCGGCGCCTGGGTCGTGCCTTTCAGGCCTTCCACCGTGCCCGGTTTGATGGTGGTGAAACGAAAGCGCCCTTGCGCATCCACCGGCACCCGGCCAAACCCTTCGAAATTCGGGTCCAGGGGTTTGTCCTGATCGTCTTCAGGATGGTCGTACTTGCCGGCGGCGTTGGCCTGCCAGACTTCCAGCATGGCGTCGTTGACGACGTCGCCGTTGCCATCGATGACTTGCCCGGTGATCGCCACGCGCTCGCCGAGGGTTTGTTCGACGGTCAGGTTTTCGCGGTTCAGCCAGGTCAGGCCGATGTGGTAGTACGGCCCGACGGTGTGGGACGTGGTCGCGTTCAGCGTCATCTTATTTCTCCATCGGCGTGGCTTCGCGGCCGCGCAAGACGATGTCCCAGCGATAACCGAGGGCGTAGGAAGGAATGGTTTTTTCCAGGTCGAAACTGGCGATCAAACGCTCTTTGGCGCGGGTATCGGGCACGCAGTTGTAGATCGGGTCGTAAGCCAGCAGCGGGTCGCCCGGGAAATACATCTGGGTGACCAGGCGCGTCAGGATGCTCGGCCCGAACAGCGAGAAATGGATGTGCGCCGGGCGCCAGGCGTTGTGGTGGTTGCCCCACGGATAGGCGCCAGGCTTGATGGTCTGGAACTGATACCAGCCATCGGCGTCGGTCACGGTGCGGCCGGTGCCGGTGAAATTCGGGTCCAGCGGTGCGTCATGCAGGTCGCGATCATGGTTGTAGCGGCCGGCGGCGTTGGCCTGCCAGATCTCCACCAGAATCCCCGGCACCGGCAAGCCATCTTCATCCAGCACGCGGCCGTGAATGATGATGCGCTCGCCCAATGGCTCGGCCTTGTGCTGGGCGGTCAGGTCGTTGTCCTGCGCGTTGATACGCTCGGCGCCGATGGTCGGGCCGGTAATTTCCGACAGCGAATGGGGCAAAAACACCAACGGCTTGGACGGCGCGCGCCGGTTGGTGGATTGATAGGTCGGGTGCAGGTATTCCGGCTGAGTGCCCTCCTGCGGGCGACGGTAACCAGGCTTGTCAGTCATGAAGCATTCCTCAGTTCTTATTAGTCACGCGGCGTGTCAGACGCGTTCGATCGCCAGGGCCAGCCCCTGACCGACGCCGACGCACATGGTCGCCAGACCTTTCTTGCCGCCGGTCTTTTCCAGCTGATGCAGCGCCGTCAGCACCAAACGCGCGCCACTCATGCCCAGCGGATGGCCCAAGGCAATCGCGCCACCGTTCGGGTTGACCTGAGGTGCATCGTCCGCCAACCCCAATTCACGCAGCACGGCCAAACCCTGACTGGCGAAGGCTTCGTTGAGTTCGATCACGTCGAAATCGCTGACCGCCAGGCCGAGGCGTTCGGTCAACTTGCGCACGGCCGGCACCGGGCCGATGCCCATCACCCGAGGGGCAACGCCGGCGCTCGCCATGCCCAGCACTTTCGCGCGGGCGGTGAGGCCGTGTTTCTTCACTGCTTCGGCGGACGCGAGAATCAACGCTGCCGAACCGTCGTTCACACCGGAGGAGTTGCCGGCGGTGACGGTCTTGTCCGGACCATTGACCGGCTTGAGTTTGGCCAGCACTTCCAGGGACGTGTCGCCGCGCGGATGTTCATCCTGGCTGACGATACTTTCGCCCTTCTTGTGGGCAATGCGCACTTCAACGATTTCTTCGGCGAAAAATCCTGCGGCCTGCGCGGCGGCTGCCCGCTGCTGACTGCGCAGGGCGAAAGCGTCCTGCGACTCGCGGGAAATCTCGTAATCGTCAGCCACGTTATCGCCGGTCTGCGGCATCGCATCGACACCGTACTGGGCTTTCATCAGCGGGTTAATGAAGCGCCAGCCAATGGTGGTGTCTTCAAGTTTCATGTTGCGCGAAAACGCAGCATCCGCCTTGCCCATCACGAACGGGGCGCGCGACATCGACTCGACGCCGCCGGCAATCGCCAGCTCCATCTCGCCGCTGGCGATGGCGCGGAACGCGGTGCCGATGGCATCCATGCCCGAGGCGCAGAGGCGATTGAGGGTGACGCCAGGAATGGTTTCCGGCAGCCCGGCCAGCAGCAACGCCATGCGCGCCACGTTGCGGTTGTCTTCACCGGCCTGGTTGGCGCAACCGAGGAACACCTCATCCACGGCGTTCCAGTCTACCGAAGGGTTGCGTTCCATCAGCGCCTTGATTGGCACGGCGGCCAAATCGTCGGCGCGAACCGCCGACAGGCCACCGCCGAAGCGGCCGATGGGGGTGCGAATCGCGTCGCAGATATAAACGTCACGCATCACGCTTCTCCGGGTGCTTGGCCGTGGGCCGCGGCGGTGCGGGCTTCCAGATCCCTCAGGGCTGTGAGTTCGACTTCAGTCGGCTCGGCGGGGTTTTCAACCTGTTCGGCAAAACGAATCGCCCAACCGGTGGCGGCGGTCACTTGTTCGCGGGTGACGCCAGGGTGCAGCGCGGGGACCACGAATTCATGGGTGCCGGTTTCCGGTTCCATGATGCACAGGTCGGTGATGATGCCGACCGGACCGGCACCCGGCAGGCCGAGACGCTTGCGTGAATCTCCGCCCTCGCCATGGCCGACCGAGGTAATGAAGTCGAGTTTGTCGACAAAGGAACGTGCCGACTGTTTAAGGATGATCAACACGCTTTTGGCCGAGCCAGCGATCTCCGGCGCGCCACCGGCACCCGGCAGACGGACTTTCGGCGCATGGTAGTCGCCGACCACGGTGGTGTTGATGTTGCCGAAGCGGTCGACTTGCGCGGCGCCGAGGAAGCCGACGTCAATGCGCCCGCCCTGCAGCCAGTAGCGAAAAATCTCACCGGTCGGGACCACAGTGTCGGCGGTTTCCGCCAGCTCACCGGCACCAATCGACAGCGGCAGGACGCTCGGCTTGGCACCGATCGGACCCGATTCGTAGATCAGGACGACATCCGGCGAGGACGTCAGCCGCGCCAGGTTGGCGGCTTTCGACGGCAGGCCGATACCGACGAAGCACACCGAACCGTTCTTCAGACGGCGGGCAGCGGCGACGGTCATCATTTCATTGGTGGTGTAAGTCATTACTTCGCCTCCGAAGCAGCGGCCAGCTTGGCCTGGAACTCGCTGAAGTCAGCGCAGCCATGGATGTACTCGTTGATCCACGCGGTGAAGGTGTCACGGTCGCGGGCAATCGGGTCCCACGCCTGGTAGAAACGGTTGTCGCGCTCGTTGTAACCGTGAGCGTAAGACGGATGCGCGCCGCCAGGAACGTGGCAGACCGCGCTCAAGGCCCAGGTCGGCAGCACACAGGAATTCATCGGGGCATTGAGGTCGTCGACGATTTCTTCGACGGTGACGATGCAGCGCTTGGCCGCCAACGCGGCTTCTTTCTGCACGCCGAGAATGCCCCAGAGCAGCACGTTGCCTTTACGGTCGGCTTTCTGCGCGTGAATCACGGTGATGTCCGGGCGCACTGAAGGCACGGCGGCCAGCACTTCGCCAGTGAATGGGCAGGTGACGGTTTTGATCAGCGGGTTGACCTTCGGCAGGTCAGAGCCGGCGTAGGCACGCAGCACCGCGAACGGTAGGCCGGAAGCGCCAGCGACGTAGGCATTGGCCAGGTCGGCGTGGCTGTGTTCTTCGATTTCCAGCGCGTGCGGCCACTGCTTCTCGACGGCATCACGCAGACGGTGCAGGGAACCGACGCCGGGATTGCCGCCCCAGGAGAAAATCAGCTTGCGAGCGCAACCGGCACCGATCAACTGGTCGTAGATCAGGTCAGGGGTCATCCGCACCAGCGTCAGGTCTTTCTTGCCCTGACGAATGATTTCATGACCCGCTGCTGTCGGGATCAGGTGGGTGAAGCCTTCGAGCGCGACGGTATCGCCGTCATTAACGAATTGCTTCACCGCGTCGTGCAGCGAAAGGATTTCAGCCATGGGGCAGGCTCCCGTTTTGTTGTGAACCGACAGTGGAAGAAAAAGGCGCGAGGTTCAGCGCCGGAGTGATTGAAGAGTAAGCCCCAGAAAAACCCCAAACAATCCGATAATCGACTGAGTGTTCGTTTATCGAACACATTGTTGTCTCGCTATCGATCGCTAAAAGCTTCGCGGGCAAGCCTCGCTCCTACAGGGAACGAGTACCTTGTAGGAGCGAGGCTTGCCCGCGAAGAGGCCATCAACCCCACCCGAAATGCCGGATCAAATGCTCAGGTCGCATCCGCATGACTGACCATGCCCTTGATCACCACCGCCGTGGTCGCCAATGCCGCCGGGATCACCAACGCCGTCAGCACCTGCTCGAAATTCCAGCCCAGACCCAGCAGCGTCGCGCCCATCCAGGCCCCGAGGATCGCGCCGAAGCGGCCAATCCCGAGCATCCACGACACCCCGGTCGCCCGGCCCTGGGTCGGATAAAACCGCGCAGCCAACGACGGCATCGCCGATTGCGCGCCGTTGACACACATCCCCGCCACCAACACCAAAGTCGCCAACAGCGTAATGTTGCCCAGGCTCTGCCCGACCGCGTAGGCAAATACCCCGGCCAACAGATAGAAAGTGCCAATGACCTTGTGCGGATTGAACCGGTCCATCGCCCAACCTACGCCCACTGCGCTCAATACCCCGCCAAACTGGAACAGTGCGCCAATGAACGCCGCCTGCTCCATGCTCGCGCCACTGTCGCGCATCAGGGTCGGCAGCCAACTGGTCAGCAGGTAAACAATTACCAGGCCCATGAAGTAAGTCAGCCACAGCAATAACGTGCCGGTGCTGTAGGTGCCGGAAAAGATCACCGCGAACACGTTGCGCGCCTTCACGGTTTTCTGTTCCGGCACGCTGAAGCTGGAAGCCTGGGCCACGACGGTCGGATCAATCGGTGCCAGGGTCTTGCGCACTTTGTCGGTGCCGCGATTGCGGACGACAAGGAAGCGCGCCGATTCCGGCAGCCAAAACAGCAGAACGACGGCCAGGATCAGCGGCAGAATCCCGCCGATCATCAGCAAGCTGTGCCAGCCGAAGGCCGGGATCAGCTTGGCGGAAATGAAACCGCCGCCGGCCATGCCGAGGTTAAAACCGCAGAACATGCTGGTCACCAGCAGCGACTTCTTGCGCTCCGGGGTGTATTCGGACAACAGCGTGGTGGCGTTTGGCATGCCGGCACCAAGACCCAGGCCCGTGAGAAAGCGCAGCACCAGCAACTGATCGACGTTGCTGCTGTAAGCCGAGGCCAGGCTGAAAGCGCCGAACAACAGCACCGCGCCCACCAGGACGACTTTTCGCCCGAAGCGGTCAGCCAATGGGCCGGAACCCAATGCGCCGAAGACCATGCCGATCAACGCCGCACTCATCACCGGGCCGAGACTGGCGCGGTCTATGCCCCAATCCTGAGACAGGGCCGGCGCAATGAAACCCATGGCCGCGGTGTCGAGGCCATCGAGGAAAACAATCAGGAAACACAGGATCACCACCCGCCATTGGTAGCGCGAAATGGGTTGAGCGTTGATGAAGGACTGCACGTCGAGGCAGTTTCCTACAGCAGACTGAGGCTGGTTCATTATTTTTATTCCACGCAAGAACGCAGTCGGACAGGTGCCAGCCAGTGCTGGCGCTGCCGCGACATTAGTGATCTTGTGGAAAGAGCGTCAATTCGATAAACGCGACTCTGTGCGTTTATCGAACAGCTTAGGTGAAAGCTCAGGCAAAGAGTTGTGCGCTGAGGTCGCGGCTGGCGGACAGAAGCCCCGGCAGAAAACGCTGCTCCAGTTCGTTGCGACTGACCCGACCCGCGTGAGTGCTGACGTTGAGTGCCGCGACTACCTGACCGGAAGCGTCGTACACCGGGACAGCAATCGAGCGCAGGCCCTGCTCCAGTTCCTGATCGACAATGCACCAGCCTTGTTGCCGCACCTCTTGCAGGCATTCGAGCAAGGCCTCGGGAGTGTGCAAGGTGCGACTGGTCTTGGCTTGCAGCTCGGCATGATCGAGGTATTCGCCCAGGGACGTGTCGTCCAGGGCGGCGAGAAGAATCCTGCCCATCGAAGTGCAATAGGCCGGCAGGCGTCCGCCCACCGACAGGTCGACGGAAATCAGTCGCTGGGTGGTCGCCGAGCGGGCGATGTATAAAATGTCATCGCCTTCCAGGGTGGCCATGTTGCAGGCCTCATGCAGTTGCTCGCTCATGCGGTCCAGGTACGGCTGGGCGGAAACCGCCAGCGGCG
Organism: Pseudomonas sp. RIT-PI-q; assembly: GCF_001297125.1. Classification (GTDB taxonomy): domain Bacteria; phylum Pseudomonadota; class Gammaproteobacteria; order Pseudomonadales; family Pseudomonadaceae; genus Aquipseudomonas. The sequence goes on along the minus strand of NZ_LHPC01000077.1, from coordinate 212,799 downwards.
TCGATGACACATAGGCATGGCCGAGGGTCAGCACTTTGGGCAGCAGCGAATACGTGCGGCCATCGGTGGTGGCATAGCCGAGCTTGATCAGCGTGTGTAGGCAACGTCGCACGGCGGCGCGGGGTATTTCCGTACGGTGGCTGATCTGGGCGATGGTCAGGTGCCGCTTGCGTTCCTGGAACGCTTGCACCACGGCCAGGCCACGAGCCAGGGACGTCATGAAATCCGGATCACCGGTCAGCGCCTGGATCCGTTTGGCGGGCGATGCGACGATCGGCGGCGCCACCGAAGCGAAGGAATTGCGCATTTGATCGTTCATAACAGGTCCTTTTCCACACGGATCAGCGGCTATTACAAGCGGCTACCAGTCCTGTATACAAGCCCGGACAGCCAACACTGGGCGATTATCGAACCTGCGACCGATAATCGCAATCGACGCAGCCAACGCGGGCGTTTTTAGCCCAGCGACTTTCGTCAGCCGACTCCATGTTATTTTTGGTCATGACTTAATGGAGGCCGATGTACTAACTTTGTTCGGCTTAATGACGCCAGAAAGACATCAGTGCAAAGTGGCGCCACTCAGTACCGTAGTTACCCGCAGAAGTTGCGAGTAACAAAACAACACAGGCAACAACCTACTTTAAATTCTTTGGAGATAGTGTTCTTCGAATCGACCGCTATAATACAATTCAGTGGCGACTCGGTTTTTACTTGCCGAAACCGTCACCCGGTAGCGCGATGATCCATCGCTGCTACCCGCAGCAAGTGCCTGACGCTCATTTCATATGCTTCGCCAATGCGCTCGCTGAAACAGGAAACTGATGCTACGTCAGCTGTTTTTCTCTGGTGCCGTGGCCGCCTGCAACATGGAAGTCTTGATCGCAACGCCGAAAAACGACGCCTTCGCGGGTTTTGTCCTTTCGACGAGCGTGATTAATAGATTTGTGCAGCGCGTTTCACCAGAATTTATCTCAACTCAATCAGGTAGCACTGTGACGAAAGACGAACTGCGCGCGGAACTTGAGCGCCAGGAACAACGTTACAAGGAAGTTTACGGCGGGGAAGTCACCACCTACGCCGCTCAGCCCGAACCGGAACGCAAACCCTGGCGTAAACGCGCCACCGTTCAGGATCAGGCATTCACTCAAGAATTGCAGAAGATGGAAAAGGAACTCAAAGCCGAAGAGCCATGACCGACTCGGCCTGAATCCTTTCAAGGGTCTGCGTCTGCACCCCGTTAAAAGCGGGATGTACGGATGATGCCTTTCGCGCCCGCTACGAGCGGGCAGCGCCGCCTCCCCTGCTGGATGAGGCAAATGGCTCGTTTCTGACCCTCTTTTCAGAAATTTCACACAAGCGTTCAAGCCGCTCGCTCCTACGAGAGAAACCCTTGTGGCTGCGGCCTTCTCAAAGAAATTCAATGACTTGCAAAGCCCGGTAAAAACCCGGTGCGCGTGGCGCTTCTGCAAAAAAAATCGTTGAAGAATGTTGCCGATGAGCAGCAAGTGCATCGATTAGCAGTCTTTTCTGGCATAATCGCGCCCCCTTACGACCGGGTCAGAAAACCTTCATGATCGATTTATTCAGCGGACTGGATGCTTGGGTGCTTGTGAGCCTCTTGCTCGCCCTGGCCTTTGTCCTCGCCTTCGAGTTCATCAACGGCTTTCATGACACCGCAAACGCGGTGGCCACTGTCATCTACACCAAAGCCATGCCGCCCCATCTGGCGGTGTTTTTTTCCGGTGTGTTCAACTTTCTCGGCGTGCTGCTGGGCGGTGTTGGCGTGGCGTATGCCATCGTCCACCTCCTGCCTGTAGAACTGCTGATCAATGTGAACACCGGTCACGGACTGGCCATGGTGTTCTCGCTGCTCGCCGCCGCCATCACCTGGAACCTGGGCACCTGGTACTTCGGTATCCCGGCTTCCAGTTCGCACACGCTGATCGGTTCGATCCTCGGTGTCGGCCTGGCCAACGCGTTGATCAACGACATTCCGTTGGCCGATGGCGTGAACTGGCAGAAAGCGATCGATATCGGCGCGTCCCTGGTGTTCTCGCCGATGGCCGGCTTCCTGGTCGCAGCCCTCGTGCTGATCGGCCTGAAATGGTGGCGCCCGCTGTCGAAGATGCACAAGACGCCGGACCAGCGCCGCAAGCTCGACGACAAGAAGCATCCGCCGTTCTGGAACCGCCTGGTATTGGTGATCTCGGCCATGGCCGTGAGCTTCGTACACGGTTCCAACGATGGCCAGAAAGGCATCGGCCTGATCATGCTGGTATTGATCGGTATCGTGCCGGCGCAGTTCGTACTCGACCTGAGCAGCACCACCTATCAGATCGAACGCACCCGCGATGCGACCTTGCACCTGAGCCAGTTCTACAAGCGCAATGCCGATACGCTGGGTGAATACCTGGCCCTGGGCAAAAGCGTGGAAGGCGATCTGCCGGAGAAATTCCGTTGCAACCCGCAACAGACCGAACCGACCATCGACGCCCTGCTCGGCACCCTCAAGGGTGTAGCCGACTACCATTCGCTGTCAGCGGAAAGCCGCATCGAAGTACGTCGTTATCTACTCTGCCTGGACGACACGGCGAAGAAAGTCGGCAAGCTGCCGACCCTCAATGCCCGTGAAAAGGCTGACCTGGACAAGCTGCGTAAAGACCTGACTACCACTACCGAATACGCCCCGTTCTGGGTGATTCTGGCGGTTGCCCTGGCACTCGGCCTGGGCACCATGGTCGGCTGGAAACGCGTGGTACTGACCATCGGCGAGAAAATCGGCAAGCAAGGCATGACTTACGCACAAGGCATGTCGGCGCAGATCACCACCGCGTGCATGATCGGTCTGGCCAATATCTTCAGCCTGCCGGTGTCCACCACCCACGTCTTGTCCTCGGGCGTGGCCGGCACCATGGTCGCCAACAAAAGCGGCCTGCAAGGCGGCACCGTCAAAACCATCCTGCTGGCCTGGGTCTTGACCCTGCCAGCGACAGTGGGCCTGTCGGCCGGCCTGTTCTGGCTGGCCTCCAAGGCACTCGGCAGCTGATACATCGCTGCAACGAAAAAGGCGCGCCTCGTAAGAGCCGCGCCTTTTTCATGCCTGCGTTTTTCCAGACACCACAAATCCCCTGTAGGAGCTGGCTTGCCAGCGAATGCGCAGTGCCAGTCGACGTAAATGTTAAAGGACACGACGCCTTCGCTGGCAAGCCAGCTCCTACGGGGGAATTTATGTAACCGACAGTTTTTCGTGGGCAAAAAAAAAGGCAACCGAAGTTGCCCAAAATGCCTTGCGTGCTCATTGCTTCCAGAAAGACCTACGGTTTGCGCTTGTGCGAATCCTTCCAGATAAAAAATCCAAACCCTGCAAAAAACAGAACCATGAGGCCGACTGTCAGCACTCCGGCGATCACCACGTTGTCGAAAAACATGACGGCTCTCCTGCACTTGCCCTGTTGCGATGGGGCTAAGTTAACCAATCAGGCAGGAGAATATATTGACCGGGATCAATGTCGCCCGAGACTGGACGTAAAGGAGGGGAAATAACTGACCTGCATCAACCGATGCAGGGTGTTTCAACGCTTTTTCGGTTTGTTCTTCGGCTTTTTCTTCGCTTTGCCCAACGGCATAGCCTGCTCAAATGCCTGGCGCACTTCATTCAGGCGTTTGTCGTTGAGGTCATGAACCCGCTTGGCGCGTTCGGTGTTGAGGTCGATCAGTTTGTCGTCTTGGCTCATGGCGTTCAGTGCATCGCTTGAAATGAAATTCAGTTGCCGCATCGCTCGGCAGGATTGCGCCAATAATGCGGTCTGGCGCCGGCGCTGACCAGTCACCCGCGCAACAGTGGCTTAACAAAATATGTGCTCAAGGCGGTTTTTCACCGCACAATCGCCACTTTACGATGGCCACAAAGGACCCGCGCCGTGGAATTGCACCAGGACCTGCCGCCCTTGATGGCCCTGCGCGCCTTTGAGGCCGTGGCGCGACATTTGAGTTTCATCAAGGCCGCCGATGAGTTGTCAGTGACCCAAAGTGCAATCAGCCATCAAGTGCACAAACTCGAGCAGTTCCTCAACCAGCGGCTGTTCATCCGCCGCACCCGGGCCATTGATCTGACCCCTGCCGGCGAAACGTACTACCGGCAGATTCAACCTGCCCTTGCGTCCATCGCCTTGGCTCCCCGCGAACTGCGCGGCGACGACCAACAGGAAACCACCCTGCGCATCGGCCTCCTCGCCTCATTCGCGACCCTGTGGCTGGCGCCGCGCCTGGCCAGTTTCAATGCGCGTCACCCGCACATCCATGTCGAACTACTGCCGTCGGTGCAACTGGCCGACGTCGGCGGTGGCGAAGTCGACCTGGCGATCCGTTACGGCAAGGGCGGCTGGCCCAAGGTCCGGGCCCGGCGCTTCATGGGCGAAACACTGACGCCCGTTTGCAGCCCGGCATTCAAGGCGCAAGGCGTCGGCAAAGGCCCGCTGCTCATGGCCAAGTCCCATCAACCGTTCGAGTGGATCGACTGGAGCACGCATAACGCCATCGACCTCGCTCACTACCCGAGCGTGATGCTCCACGATTACAACATCGTCGTCGAAGCAGCCGTGGCCGGGCAAGGCATTGCCATGGGCCGTCATCATTTGATCGAACGCCGGCTCAAGGAAGGCGCACTGGTGGACGCCTTCGACACCCCGCCATTCACTGGCGAGATCGGTTATTGGCTGGTGACCCCCGACCGTCCTCCCAGCCATGCAGCCACATGTTTCAGCCAATGGCTGAATGAAATCGCCGACACATGAGCTTTATGAATACGTCGGATTAAATCTATCCGTTTGTCGCGCTAACGAGAGATCAACATGCTGAGCCTTCATTCAGGAGGATTCACCATGACCGACTCAATCGCCCTTCGCGTCCAGGAACTTGGCCTGGCCCTGCCGACGCCCAGCCAGCCGATCGCCAACTACGTGAACCACGTCGTCAGCCAAAACCAACTGTTCATTTCCGGTCAGATCCCGTTGCAGGACGGCAAACCTGCTTTCATCGGCCGCTTGGGCGAGTCGATCTCCGAGGAAGAAGGCGCTAACGCCGCCGAACTCGCCGCCCTCGGGCTGCTGGCACAACTCAGTGATGCTCTCGGCGATGACCTGTCGAAACTGGTGCGCATCATCCGTCTCGGCGTGTTCATCGCCAGCGCCCCAGACTTCCAACGCCAAGGTGCAGTCGCCAACGGTGCATCTAATTTGCTGGTCAACGCCCTCGGCGACAAAGGCAGGCACGTGCGCACCGCCGTCGGCGTGTCCAGCCTGCCCAGTGGCGTGGCGGTGGAGATCGACGCGATTTTCGAGCTGCGGCCATGAACATCGCCGAAGTGGAGCGTTTGCGGGCGGCAACACCGGGTTGTGCCAGCGTGATTCACTTCAACCATGCCGGTGCTTCGCTGCCCAGCCAGGCCACCCTCGACGCGATGATCGAGCAGTTGCAGTGCGAAGCCACCACCGGCCCGATGGAAGCCGCCGATCAGAGCGTGCAGGCCCGCGCTCGAAACGCGGCCGCCACGCTGTTCAACGCCACAGCCGAAGCCATCGCTTTCGCCAGTAGCGGATCAGCGGCCTGGGGCATGGCGTTCAATGCCTTGGGGCCGTGGCAGGCCGGTGATCGCATTCTGGTCGGACGCCACGAATGGGGCGGCAATCTGGCCTGTATCGCCCAGGCGGTCAGTGCCGGGGCACAACTGGAGGTGATCCCCTGCGACGAAACTGGCGCAGTATCGGTAGCTGCCCTCAAGCAAATGATTACGCCAAGGGTGAGGTTGATCGCACTGACCTGGCTACCGGCCAACGGTGGCCTGATCAACCCGGCCGAGGCCATCGGCACCGTGGCCATGCAACACGGTATTCCTTACTTCATTGACGCCGGCCAGGCGCTGGGGCAATTGCCCTGCGATGTGCAAGCGTTGAACTGTGACGTGCTTAAAGGTGCCGGACGCAAGTTTCTCCGAGGACCGCGCGGGACGGCGCTGCTCTATATAAAGCCGGGCTTTCTCGAACGGCTCGTTCCCCATCAACGGGACGTACTGTCAGCCCCCTGGGATGGCCAAGGGTTCGCTCTGCGCAACGATGCGCGGCGCTTTGAAACCAGTGAAGTGTCGGTGGCCTTGCTGGCCGGACTGGCCAATGCGCTGGAGGAATTCAACCGGTTGGGTGCAACGCGGATTCGTCAACGGATCGACTCGCTGAGCCGGGGCCTGCGTACAAGGCTTGGCTCGATCCCCGGCCTGACGTTGCACAACCTCGGTCCGACAGACCATCAATCCGGGCTGATCGCCTTTACGCTCAAGGGTTGGGACAGTGTTGAGCTGAAGCTACGACTGGCACGGAGAGGGATCAATATCGGCGCCAATGGCGTGGCGTATACGCCGCTGGACATGCAGGCCCGAGGGCTGGAAAGCATCGCGCGGATTGCGGTGAGTTACTTGAACACCGAGGAGGAGATTGAAGTGTTGCTGGGAGAGTTAGCTGCGGTGGGTCAGTGAGCAATGATGGCGCCTGACGAGATCGCAGCCTTCGGCAGCTCCTACACGGGGGGCGTGTGATTCTAGATTTGGATATCCACCCAAAGGCCCTGACGCGGCTGGTCGTCCATCAGCGGCGCCACCGGCACGGTGTTGTCGGCGTTGAGCTCGTCACCAGGAATCGCCAGGTGTTCTTCAGGATCTTCATTGGCTTCACGGCGACGCTTGTCCCGCTCCTGCTGCCGGCGCTGTTCCTCGCGCAGTTGCAAGGCGGCCTCTTCGGGGTCGCGATTTTTCAGGTCGATGGTGCTTTGGTTGGAGCTTTCCTGCACCGGCACCACGGGCGCAATGTCCGGTCGCTGACGGACCGGGTCATGTTGCGAGGTGATCGGCACGGCACTCAAGGGGAGCATCGGTGGCAGCATAATTATCAGTCTCCTGTCAGCAGGCTGTCGGCTGCGGGGATGGCGACTTGAGCCATCGGTCGCAAACTGTGACCCGGTTGGCACTCATTGGTGCCCTGGCCTGCGCCCCTTGCATCGGTGAACTAACGTATTAGCGTTAGTTTTTGTGAGAGTCCTTTGGCCCTGAAGGCCTCATTCCGTTAAGATAGCCCGCTTTTTCAAGGTGGGAGTCAGGCAGCATGGCGCAGCAGTATCAACCGGGGCAACGCTGGATTAGTGACAGCGAAGCCGAGCTGGGTTTAGGCACCGTTCTGGCACAGGACGGTCGCTTGCTGACCGTGCTCTATCCGGCCACTGGCGACACTCGCCAGTACGCGCTACGGAATGCGCCCCTCACGCGTGTGCGCTTTTCACCGGGTGACTCGATCACTCACTTCGAAGGCTGGAAACTGACCGTACGCGAAGTCGACGACGTCGACGGCCTGTTGGTCTACCACGGCCTCAACGCGCAGAACGAAGTGGTCACCCTGCCGGAAACCCAACTGTCGAACTTCATTCAGTTCCGTCTGGCCAGCGACCGTCTGTTCGCCGGGCAGATCGACCCGCTCGCCTGGTTCTCCTTGCGTTATCACACCCTGGAACACACCAGCCGCCAGTTGCAGTCGGCCCTTTGGGGCTTGGGCGGCGTGCGTGCGCAACCGATCGCGCACCAGTTGCACATTGCCCGTGAAGTCGCCGACCGTATCGCGCCGCGGGTTCTGCTGGCCGACGAAGTGGGTCTGGGCAAGACCATCGAAGCCGGTCTGGTGATCCATCGCCAACTGCTCTCGGGCCGCGCCAACCGCGTGCTGATCCTGGTGCCGGAGAACCTGCAGCACCAGTGGCTGGTCGAGATGCGCCGCCGCTTTAACCTGCAGGTTGCGCTGTTCGACGAAGAACGCTTCATCGAAAGCGATGCCGCCAACCCGTTCGAAGACACCCAGCTTGCACTGGTTGCACTGGAATGGCTGGTGGAAGACGAGAAGGCTCAGGACGCGCTGTTCGCCGCCGGTTGGGACCTGATGGTCGTCGACGAAGCGCACCACCTGGTGTGGCACGAAGAAAAGGCCAGCCCTGAATACTCGCTGGTCGAACAACTGGCGGAAGTCATTCCTGGCGTGCTGCTGCTGACCGCGACCCCGGAACAACTGGGTCAGGACAGCCACTTCGCGCGCCTGCGCCTGCTCGATCCGAACCGCTTCCATGACCTGCACGCCTTCCGCGCCGAGAGCGAAAACTATCGCCCGGTGGCCGAAGCCGTTCAGGAACTGCTGGACAAAGGGCGCTTGTCGCCTGAAGCGCACAAGACCATTCACGGTTTCCTCGGCAACGAAGGCGAAGCGCTGCTCACCGCCGTCAACGATGGCGACACCGAAGCCAGCGCCCGCCTGGTCCGCGAATTGCTCGACCGCCACGGCACCGGCCGCGTGCTGTTCCGCAACACCCGCGCCGCCGTGCAGGGTTTCCCGGAGCGCAAACTGCACCCGTACCCGCTGCCGTGCCCGGATGAATACCTCGAACTGCCGCTGGGTGATCACGCCGAGCTGTACCCGGAAGTCAGCTTCCAGGCCCAGCCGGACGCCAACGAAGAAGAACGCTGGTGGAAATTCGACCCGCGCGTCGAGTGGCTGATCGACACACTGAAGATGCTCAAGCGCACCAAAGTGCTGGTGATCTGCGCCCATGCCGAAACCGCCATGGACCTGGAAGACGCCCTGCGCGTGCGTTCCGGCATCCCGGCCACGGTGTTCCACGAGGGCATGAACATCCTTGAGCGTGACCGCGCCGCCGCCTACTTCGCCGACGAAGAATTTGGTGCGCAAGTGCTGATCTGCTCGGAAATCGGCAGTGAAGGTCGCAACTTCCAGTTCTCCCACCACCTGGTGCTGTTCGATCTGCCATCGCACCCGGACCTGCTGGAACAGCGTATCGGTCGTCTGGACCGGATCGGCCAGAAGCACATCATCGAACTGCACGTACCGTACCTCGAAACCAGCCCGCAAGAACGGCTGTTCCAGTGGTATCACGAAGCGCTGAACGCATTCCTCAACACCTGCCCGACCGGCAACGCCTTGCAGCATCAATTCGGCCCGCGCCTGCTGCCGTTGCTGGAAAACGCTGATGACGGCGAGTGGCAAGCGCTGATCGACGAAGCCCGCAGCGAACGCGAGCGTCTGGAAGCCGAGCTGCACACCGGCCGTGACCGCTTGCTGGAACTCAACTCCGGCGGCGCCGGTGAAGGCGATGCACTGGTCGAGGACATCCTTGAGCAAGACGATCAGTTCACCTTGCCGATCTACATGGAAACCCTGTTCGACGCCTTCGGCATCGACAGCGAAGACCATTCGGAAAACGCACTGATCCTCAAGCCGAGCGAAAAAATGCTCGACGCCAGTTTCCCGCTGGGCGACGACGAAGGCGTGACCATCACTTACGACCGCAACCAGGCGCTGTCTCGCGAAGACATGCAGTTCATCACCTGGGAACACCCGATGGTTCAGGGTGGCATGGACCTGGTGCTGTCCGGTTCGATGGGCAACACCGCCGTGGCGCTGATCAAGAACAAGGCGCTGAAACCTGGCACCGTGTTGCTGGAACTGCTCTACGTCAGCGAAGTGGTTGCGCCACGCTCGCTGCAACTGGGCCGTTACCTGCCGCCGGCCGCCCTGCGCTGCCTGCTGGATGCCAATGGCAATGATTTGTCGGCGCGGGTGTCGTTCGAAACACTGAACGATCAACTCGAAAGCGTGCCTCGCGCCAGCGCCAACAAGTTCATCCAGGCCCAGCGCGATCAGCTGACGCCACGGATCAATGCTGGCGAAGAGAAAATCTTCCCGCGTCATGCCGAGCGCGTTGCCGAGGCGCAACGTCGCCTGGCGGCCGATACCGACGAAGAATTGGCGCGCCTGACCGCGTTGCAAGCGGTCAACCCGACCGTCCGCGACAGCGAACTGATTGCCCTGCGTAAACAGCGCGAGCAAGGCTTGGCCATGCTCGACAAGGCTGCGTTGCGACTGGAAGCGATTCGGGTGTTGGTGGCGGGTTAACTTCCCCCGGCTCCATTGCCAGAAACAAGAAGGCCCGCAGCGATGCGGGCCTTTTTTCTGCTTGATTGTTTTGGTGTTGTTGATGGTCCTATCGCGGGCAAGCCCGCTCCCACAGGTTCAGTGGCGTTCACCGATATTGTGCTCGACACAAACACTGTGGGAGCGGGCTTGCCCGCGATGGCGATCATGCGGTCGCCACAATACCCCCAGGTTCAACCACCGCCACCAACCCATCCTTCATCCGCTTGGCATCCCTCACAAAACACCGCGACGCCAAAAACAGAAACACCATGGTGAAAAATAGCGCCACCGGGATCAGGTACATGGCGTCATGCAGGCCGACCGCCTTGAACGCCTCGGTCATCTGCTCGGCACCGGCCGCCAGCATGGCCGTGTGCGCGAAGTGATCGGACAGACCACCGACGACGACAGGCCCCAAACCACCCCCCAACAGATACAGCCCGGCAAAGAACAGCGCCATCGCCGTGGCCCGCAACCGCGGCTCGACCACGTCCTGAATCGCCGTGTAAACGCAGGTGTAGAAGTTGTAGGCAAACAACCAGCCGACGCTGAACACCGCGACAAACACCCCGATCTCGATCCGCCCCGAATGCAGCGCCCAGGCGGTGCACACGGTCGAGATGATCAGGCTGAACGCGGCAAACAGCAGACGACCGTTGGCCACCCGCTGGTGAATCTTGTCGGCGACCCAGCCACCCAGCGTCAGGCCGAACAGACCGGTCACACCGACGATCACCCCGGTCGCCACCGCCGCTTCCTGCAATGGCATCAGGAAATAACGCTGCAGCATCGGCACCAGAAACGAGTTGCAAGCATAGGTCGCGAAGTTGAAACACAGCCCCGCCATCACCAGCCATAGAAAGGTCGGCACCGCCAGCACCCGACGGATCGGCCGGTCCACACGTTCCTGCGAGACTTGCACGCTTTCCGCGGCGCCGCGTTTTGGTTCCTTGATGAAGAACATGAAGATCGCCAGGATCAGCCCCGGCACCGCCGCGATGAAGAATGGCGCACGCCAGCTGTCGAACGCCTTGACCATCGCGCCAATGGTGAAGAACGCCAGCAACAGACCCAACGGCAGCCCCAGCATGAAAATACCCATCGCCCGCGCACGGCGATGGGCCGGGAACAGGTCGCCGATCAGCGAGTTGGCGGCCGGTGCGTAACTGGCTTCACCGATGCCGATGCCCATGCGCACGATCAGAAACCCCCAGAAACTGCCCACCAGGCCGTTGACCGCCGTCAGGCCGCTCCACGCCGCGAGGCCCCAGCCCATCAACTTGCTGCGCGAACCGGTATCGGCCAGGCGCCCCAAAGGCAGGCCGGCAATGGCGTAGACAATCGTGAAGGCAGTACCGATGATCCCCAGCTGAAAGTCGCTGAGGTGCCACTCCATGCGGATCGGCTCGATGATGATGGCGGGAATGGTGCGGTCGAAAAAATTGAACAGGTTGGCCAGGAACAACAGGAACAGAATGCGCCAGGCATTCGCCGCTTGCGTCGAGTTCTGCATGGGTCCGTCTCTTTTATTGTTATTGGGGCCTCACTGTCCCCGGAACCTGCAATCTAGTCAGGCTCGCCAAAGCTGTCTGTAATTATTCGTAAGTGTGATATCAGCCCATGGCGCCACACCTCAAACCTGTAGGAGCGAGCTTGCTCGCGAAAGCGGTGGAGCAGCCGCCATTTGAATTGAATGTGCTGGCCTCTTCGCGAGCAAGCTCGCTCCTACAAGGGATTGTGGTGATGGCAGGGTAGAAGTTTCACAGCCATTCAGGCCCTTGAAAAATACCTCTCGCCCCCCCTTCCCAAGCCCGATGCGAAGCCTAGAATAGCGGCCTTGTCTGCCCCACCGTGTCCCCCATCCCTCCTTTGATTATCGCCCATGTCCGAAGCCAGTCCGTGTCTGAATTGCGGTGCCTGCTGTTCTCATTTTCGCGTGTCTTTTTTCTGGGGTGAATGCACCTCGGCCGGGGGAACGGTGCCCGACGAGCTTGTCGCGCCCATCAGCCCCAGTCGGGTGGCCATGCTCGGCACAGACTGCAAACCCACCCGCTGTGTCGGGCTGGTCGGTGAAGTGGGCAGCACCGTGCAGTGCTCGATCTACGACCAGCGCTCCAGCACTTGCCGAGAGTTCGACGCTTCCTGGGCCAATGGCGAGGCAAATGTGGATTGCGATGCTGCCAGGGCAGCGTTCGGGCTGCCGGCCCTGCAACCCGAGTTCGAAATGCCTTATGAGCAAATCGCTTAACGCATAGCGCCCATCGCTATAAGGCTAATGCCAAAATCATTGACAGCAATGTGCCACCACCCGTTGCACTCTTAACATGACCTCTATACTCCAACACATTCGCCAGAGGCATGGTGTTGGCCAGATAACAAAAACGGGGCGTGCGATGGAATGGCTTGGTGTGCATTTCACAACCCAACTGCCAGCGAGCGGTCAGGTCATTCTCAATTGCGCACATAACCCTTTTCTGGTGATGCTGGCCTATGTGGTGGCGTGTGCAGCAAGCTTCGCCACGCTGGACATGACCGAACGGATCCGCCATGCAGAAAAACCCGCAGCCCAACGACTCTGGTGTTGGGTCGGTGCCGGGTGTCTGGCGGGCGGTATCTGGGCGATGCATTTCATCAGCATGCTGGCGTTCCAGGCGCCGATCGAAATTCAATACCAGATGCCCATCACCCTGACCTCGCTGCTGTTCGCACTGACGGCCTCGTGGCTGGCGATGCACACCCTCAGGCGTCCTCATTTGAATTTCTGGCAATACCTGCGCGCCGCGGTATGTATTGGCCTGGGCATCGCGACCATGCACTACGTGGGCATGGCCGCGATGCGTTCGAATGCGACGGCCTATTACCATCCCGACCTGTTTGCCCTCTCAATCGTGATCGCCATCGGCGCCAGCCTGGCTGCGCTGTTGATTTCCAGTTATCTGCGCCATGGCAGCGGTGTGTTTCATCAACTGCTCAAATACACCGCCAGCCTGGTGCTCGGGGCCGGCATCGTCAGCATGCACTTCACCGGCATGGCGGCGCTCGATCTGGTGCTACCCGACAACAGCCTCCTGCCGCTGCCCGGCGATAACAATCACCTGCAATTGGGACTGACGGTGGCGGTGATGACACTGCTTGTCATCGGCAGCAGCATTAGCGCGGCACTGGCGGACAAGAAACTGCAACACAAGGAGCGCGACCTGCAGCGGGTCAACACTCTGGTCGGCCAACTGGATCAGGCGCGCCTGTCATTGCAACAGATGGCGCACTACGACGCGCTGACCAACCTGATCAACCGTCGTGGCTTCAACCAGATCTTCGCCGAGAGGCTGATCGAGAAAACCAATGAAGGTGGCATGCTGGCGGTCATGTTCCTCGACATCGACCACTTCAAGCGAGTCAACGACAGTCTTGGGCATGACGCGGGCGATGAGTTGCTCAGAATCCTGGCCAACCACATCAAGGCTTCGGTACGCAGCCACGAGGACGTGGTGGCACGTTTCGGCGGTGATGAGTTCTGCATCCTCATCGGCCTGCACGACCGTGAAGAGGCACGGCACATGGCCCAGCTCATCATGCTGAAAATGCAAGAGCCCATAGAGTTCTCCGGACAGCACATGGTCATGACCACCAGCATCGGCATCAGCCTGTTTCCAGAAGACGGCAAGACCTGCGAAGAGCTGCTGAAAAACGCCGACCTGGCGCTGTACCAGTCGAAGGGCAACGGTCGCAACGGGCTGCATTTTTTCCGTCAAGACATGAAGGCCCGCGCCACGCGCGAGCATCCACTGGAGGAAGAACTGCGCCAGGCCCTGCACGCAAACATCGGTTTGATGCTCTATTACCAGCCGATCCTCGACCTGAAAACCGGCCAGGTCAGCAAGCTTGAAGCGCTGGTGCACTGGCAACATCCGGAGCTCGGCTTGCTGGCACCGGATCGGTTCATCGCCATCGCCGAGGCCAACGGCCTGATCGCCGAACTGGACAACTGGGTGCTGCGCAAGGCCTGTGAAGACCTTGGCGAGCTGTCCAGCCACGGTAGCGAAGGACTCAAGATCATCGTCAAGTGCTCACCGTTGAACCTGACACGCATCGCGTTCGCCGATGAAGTCAAACACGCCCTGCGCGCAGCCGGCGTGGCGCAACACCGGATTGAGCTGGAAGTGACCGAGAATGTGCTGGTGGCGATGCCGCTGGCCGAGTTGCGTCCAGTGCTGAACGAAATCAACCAGCGCAAGCAGTCGCGCAATTTCAGTCCTTTGAGTCTGGCTCGCGGTACAACTGCACTAACGTCGACGGATCTTTTTCCAGGAATCCCTGGCTCCCATGCAGTCGCATCAATTGTGCGGCCAATCCACTGATCGGTGTCGCCGAACCCTGCTCGCGGGAAAACTTCACCGCGCCATCCAGATCCTTGAGCAACGTGCGCACGTGCCATTTCACCGGTTCGAAGCGGCTTTCGGCCATTTGCGGAGCGAGGAACTGCAAGGGTTTCGAGTCAGCGAAACCGCCGGCCAACGCCTCGGCGATCAGGCTGGCGTCGACGCCGGAGCGCTCGGCCAACGCCACCACTTCGGCGATCACCAGTGCATTGCAGGCCACAATCATTTGGTTGCAAGCCTTGGTCACCTGCCCTGCCCCGACGGCGCCCATGTGGGTCACGCGCTGGCCGAGGCTCGACAGCACCGGCCTGACGCGCTCCAGGTCCGCCGCGTCGCCACCCACCATGATCGCCAGGCTGCCGGCCTCGGCACCGATCACTCCGCCGGACACCGGCGCATCCAGCCATTTCATGCCGGTTTTGCTGACCAGCGTTGTCGCCATTTCCCGCGTGGCGGTAGGTTCCAGGCTGGAAAAATCCACCAGCAATTGAGCGCTTTTCGCACCTTGCGCAATCCCTGACGCGCCGAATACCACCTCGCGCACCACCGACGTGTCCGCCAGGCACAGCATCACCACGTCAGCATGCTGGCAAAGCTCGGCAGGTGTGGCGACCTGTCGTGCGCCGGCCTCGACCAGCGGCGCGCATTTGGCCGGATTGCGGTTCCATACCGTCAGCGGATAGCCCGCCGCCAGCAGGCGCCGACACATTGGCAAGCCCATCAGGCCGATCCCGGCAAACCCGAGCGAAGGTAACGTTGCCATCATCTGGCCTCCTTTTGATTAAAGATCGCCGAATATTGGCCGATTCATCATGACTTGGGAAAGGATTCCCCCGAGCGATGCCCAGGTAAAAGCCCTGACGCTTGGACCCAATACGCGCTGAAAAAAGACGCGAGTTCCCATCCCGTGATGGTTTGACGACAGGCTGTCGCCCAACCAACCAGCCCAGGTATATGGCGCACAATGACTTCTAAAAACAATCCGGCCACTGCGATATCCGATCTGACGCTGAGCCCCGCGGCGAACAGCCCTGCGCCCTCGAAGCCATTGACGCCATCGCGCCCGCTGGCCACTCAGCAATATCTGTACTTCACCGAAACCAACACCGACCGCATCCTCGATAACCTCGACGGCCTGCGCGACATGGTGTTCCCGCGCCCACCGCACCTGGAAGGCGACAACGAACAGCACAACGATCAGGAATTCCCGTCGGTGTGCCTGATCGGCCTCGGTCGTTGCGGTTCGAACATCGCGCTGGACGTCGCGGAACTGGTGTACAACGCCCGCAAGTTCTACCTCAACGAATTCAACAACGAAGACCGTCTCTCGCCGGACAAGCGCTTCGCTGAAAAGGGCTACAGCCCGGCACAATGGATCCGTAACAATCTGCGCCTGGGGCCGAACAAGGCCACCAAACCGGTGTTCCTGGTGGAACCGCTGGTGATGCTCGGCGACCTGGACAAAGACATCGCCGGCCGCATCCGTTTCTCGCGCAAGGGCGAAAAAAGCGGCTTCCTGCGCGACTACAGCAAAATGAAAATAATGGACTTGTCGGAAGTCCACGCCGGGGGCGCCGGTAACGCGCCGATCCTCGGTCAGTACCTGGCCAAGATCATCCTGAACAAGGATACCCAGCGTTTCTCCAGCCCCGACTGGAAGATGATTCACTCGTACCTGATCGACAGCTGTGGCATCAAGGCCAACCAGTCGCGCCTGTATTTCTCGATCTTCAGTGCCGGCGGCGGCACCGGTTCGGGCATGGCCTCGGAATTCGGCCTGGCCCAGCAGCACTCGTACATGAACAAGACGTTCGACACCAAGCCAATGGACGAGCACGACGGCAAGAGCGGCCACTCGTTCGTGTTCGAGCCGATCTTCACCAGCGGCATCTGCGTGTTGCCGAACATTTCCGATCACCGCAGTGAAATGTCCGAAGCGCTGCACATCAACGCCGGTCGACTGCTGTGTAAATACCTGTCGGAAGAGTGGGACTTCTCCTACAACTTCGCCAACGAAGACAGCAGCGAAGCCAGTGTCATGGGGCGTATTCGCCCATGGAACGCGATGATGCTGATCTCCAACGACATCATGCGGTATGCCGAAGAAAGCGATGACGGCAACATCCAGAACATCGACGTCAATGCGATGGAGAAGCACGCGAACCAGTACATCTCGCAGCAGATCTTCAACATCCTGACGGCGCAGGCGGTCACGACTGACTACGACCAGAACTATTTCCGTCGCGCCGGCATCGACATCGGCGAAACCATTCGCCTCGACGCCAACGACCTGTTCATGAGCCTGGCCGGCCCGGTGGCGATTGCCTATGCCGAATCCGTGGTGCCGGAAACCCCGCCGCCGAGCAGCGACAAGTTCAAGGTGTTCGAGAAAGAGCCGCAGCGCCTGAACATTGACGACCTGTTCTTCCGTTCCATCGACCTGCCGCACTTCAACAAAGTGACCCAGGCGATTGAAGGCATCAGCTTGTTGCCGATCGAGTCCAAGCGTTATCGTGCGTCGCTGGAGCAGTACAAGAACTCGGGTTATGACGCCGCCGCGTTGCACGACCTGCACTTCTTCAAGAACTGCTCATCGGTGGTGTCGATCGTGTCCTTGCCGAAGGACTACAAGCTGTCCTACATGGACCTGAACCGGTTGAAGACCCACCTCAACAGCCTGTTCCCCAACACCACGCTCAAGCGTTATGCGCTGGTGATCGGCGCCTCGGCCAACTTGTCGCTGACCACCTTGATCGCCAAGAGCCCGTGCCTGTCGGACGACTTCCTGACGCTGATTGTGGCGTTTATCAAACGCTGCTTTGCGAAAACCCCGTACCGCTTCGACGAGACCCTGGACAACTCGATCCTCGACTTCATCATCAACGAAGAGTTTGACGAGGGCCTGATCGACGACTTGCTCAACGAGTTCGAGAACCCGGCGAAGATCCTCGACACCAACTGGTACGCGATCAAACCGATGTACGAGAAGAAGTACCGCGAGCTGATCAACGACAAGGACAAGTTCGTCTCGATCAATGACATTCGTTTGTCGCGCGATTGCGTGAAGAAGGCGATCAAGTACCTGCGCGAGATCTATCGTCACCGGATTGGCAAGACCAAGGTTATTTCGTTGAATAACCATACCGGCAAGACCTTCTAATCTGCGTCGACCTCATCGCGGGCAAGCCCGCTCCCACAGTGTCCGTGTCGAGCACAACATCCATGAACGCCACTGAACCTGTGGGAGCGGGCTTGCCCGCGATGGCGGCAGCACATTCGCCGCAAATCCCAACATTCAGAAACAATTAAGCAGCCCATCGGCTGCTCAATAAACTGTTCCCGTTACGTTTACGTCACCCTCGCCAAGACCCTTCTGTGGCCTTTCTCTACGGCAACATGCCATCACGCTACTCGCCTACACACTTTTAGCCGTTCTGGCAGCGCACTGTTTTAGTGCGGCATGTCAGCTCGTCGCCCTTTCCTGGATCAAAATCCACGGCGAAACGACCACGGCCCACAGTTCCGGGGCACGTTCGAAAAGATCCAGCGCCCGCGTTTCAGACAGCTTGGCGACCTTGTCGGCAGCCAGCCAGGCAGCCACTTTCTCGCCTTCATCGGTCGCCACCGCCTCGGCCGCGGCGATCAAATCCAGACCCGGGTCGACCCACAATAGGGCACCCCTGGCGAAGAACGGCTCCAGCTCTTTCCAGGTAATAGATGCGGTTTCACCAAGCAGCTTGGCATAGAGGGTGCTAGGTTCTTGAGTCATGGGTCCTGTCCGGAAAAGAAATCGACGCAATCATAACGTTGGTGGTCTGGCAGAAAACCCCGGATGCAATTGAGTCATCGATCGAAAAGTGCAGGAAAGCCAAGGATTGCTGTTAATTCAGCCTGACCCCCCGCCGCAATTCTGTCTTTTTCTTTCAAAAAAGCGACACCCTCAGGATTTGCCCCCTGGCGCCGCCTTCCCAGGCTAACAATCGGCGCTCTACACTGTACCGGTACAGTTGCCGGGGGCATTTTCCGGAGGATATCGAAGATATCTGACCCGGTTCTGCTGCTACGGCGCCAGGACTATAAAAACTACAACAGTAAGAGTGGAGCACTATGACTAAGGCTACTAAGCAGATTTGCAAACTGTTTGCCGCTATGGTTCTGGCCGGGGTTGCCAGCCATTCGTTCGCAGCTGACACCATCAAGATCGGCATCGCCGGCCCTAAGACCGGTCCTGTAGCCCAATACGGCGACATGCAGTTCAGTGGCGCCAAAATGGCCATCGAACAGATCAACGCCAAAGGCGGCGTAGACGGCAAGAAACTCGAAGCCGTTGAATACGATGACGCCTGCGATCCAAAACAAGCGGTAGCGGTCGCGAACAAAGTCGTCAACGACGGCGTCAAGTTCGTGGTCGGTCACCTGTGCTCCAGCTCCACTCAACCGGCTTCGGACATCTACGAAGACGAAGGCGTGATCATGATTACCCCGGCTGCCACCAGCCCGGACATCACGTCCCGTGGTTACAAAATGGTGTTCCGTACCATCGGTCTGGACAGCGCTCAAGGCCCTGCCGCCGGTAACTACATCGCCGATTACGTAAAACCGAAAATCGTTGCTGTTCTGCACGACAAACAGCAATACGGTGAAGGCATTGCCACCGCCGTGAAGAAAACCCTGGAAGGCAAAGGCGTCAAGGTTGCCGTGTTCGAAGGCATCAACGCCGGCGACAAAGACTTCTCTTCGATGATCTCCAAGCTCAAGCAAGCCAACGTCGACTTCGTCTACTACGGCGGCTACCACCCGGAGCTGGGTCTGATCCTGCGTCAATCCCAGGAAAAAGGCCTGAAAGCCAAGTTCATGGGTCCGGAAGGCGTGGGTAACGACTCGATTTCGCAGATCGCCAAGGACGCTTCCGAAGGCCTGCTGGTGACCCTGCCGAAATCCTTCGACCAGGATCCGGCCAACATCGCCCTGGCTGACGCGTTCAAAGCCAAGAAAGAAGACCCAAGCGGTCCGTTCGTATTCCCGGCCTACTCGGCTGTGGAAGTGATCGCCGACGGCATCAAGGCTGCCAAGAGCGAAGACACCGCCAAAGTGGCTGCTGCCATCCACGCGGGCACCTTCAAAACTCCGACCGGCGACCTGAGCTTCGACGACAAGGGCGACCTGAAAGACTTCAAATTTGTGGTTTACGAGTGGCACTTCGGCAAACCTAAAACTGAAGCCAAGCCTCAGTAAGGCGTTGCCTGACTGACTGCCAATAAAGCCCACGGCGTGCCGTGGGCTTTGTTTTACGAACGTATTGGGCCGCGCTGGCGTGATCCGCCAGTCTCCCCACCTGAAAATCTCAAAACCGTCATCAGCGGTTCGCTGGCAAACCTCGCGTTCGAAGTGGATGCAGATCCACGGGGCTCGAGCGGGAAAATGACTCCACCAGTGAAATGCGTATCAGGTTTTTAGGAGCGCTGTAATGCCTGACATCTATCACTTCTTCCAACAGCTGGTTAATGGTCTGACCATTGGCAGCACGTATGCCCTGATCGCCATCGGCTATACGATGGTTTACGGCATCATTGGAATGATCAACTTCGCCCACGGCGAGGTGTACATGATCGGTTCCTACGTGGCGTTCATCGCCATCGCGGGCCTGTCCATGATGGGACTCGACAGTGTTCCGCTGTTGATGACCGCCGCTTTTCTCGCAACCATCGTCGTGACCAGTGCCTACGGCTACAGCATCGAACGGATCGCCTACCGCCCCCTGCGCGGCAGCAACCGTCTGATCCCGCTGATTTCCGCCATCGGCATGTCGATCTTCCTGCAGAACACGGTTCTGCTGGCGCAAGACTCCAAGGACAAATCCATCCCCAACCTGATCCCCGGCAACTTCTCCATCGGGCCAGGTGGCGCACATGAAGTGCTGATTTCCTACATGCAAATCGTGGTGTTCGTGGTGACTCTGGTCGCCATGCTCGGCCTGACGCTGTTCATCTCCCGCTCTCGCCTGGGTCGCGCCTGCCGCGCCTGTGCCGAAGACATCAAGATGGCCAACCTGCTGGGTATCAACACCAACAACATCATCGCCCTGACCTTCGTCATTGGTGCCGCACTGGCGGCCATCGCGGCCGTGCTGCTGAGCATGCAATACGGCGTGATCAACCCGAACGCCGGTTTCCTCGTCGGCCTCAAGGCCTTCACCGCAGCGGTACTGGGCGGTATCGGCAGCATCCCCGGCGCCATGCTCGGCGGGATCGTGCTGGGGGTGGCAGAAGCGTTTGGTGCCGATATCTTCGGCGACCAGTACAAGGACGTCGTCGCGTTCGGTCTATTGGTTCTGGTGTTGTTGTTCCGGCCAACCGGCCTGTTGGGCCGTCCGGAGGTTGAGAAAGTATGACTAGGAATCTTAAACAGGCGTTGTTCAGCGCCTTGCTGGTGTGGGCCGTGGCCTACCCGGTACTCGGTCTGAAACTGACCATCGTCGGCATCAACCTCGAAGTGCATGGCACCAGTACGGCCACCCTGATCACTATCGCGGTGTGCTCGGTGCTGATGTTCCTGCGGGTGCTGTTCGACCAGCAGATCAGCTCGGCCTGGAAATCCTCGCCGAACCTGCCGGTCATGCCGGCCAAGGCCAGTACGTTCCTGACCCTGCCGACCACTCAGCGCTGGATCATCATCGCGCTGATTATCGGTGCGCTGATCTGGCCGTTCTTCGGCTCTCGCGGCGCGGTGGACATCGCCACCCTGGTGCTGATCTACGTCATGCTCGGCCTCGGCCTGAACATCGTGGTCGGCCTGGCCGGCCTGCTCGACCTCGGTTATGTCGGTTTCTATGCCGTCGGCGCCTACAGCTACGCGCTGCTGTCGCACTACTACGGGCTGAGCTTCTGGATCTGCTTGCCGATTGCCGGTCTGATGGCAGCCACCTTCGGCTTCCTGCTCGGCTTCCCGGTATTGCGTTTGCGTGGTGACTACCTGGCGATCGTGACCCTGGGCTTCGGTGAAATCATCCGTCTGTTCCTGCGTAACCTGACCGACATCACCGGCGGCCCGAACGGCATCAGCAACATCGAAAAACCAACGTTCTTCGGCCTGACCTTCGAACGTAAAGCCGCTGAAGGTCTGCAGACGTTCCACGAATACTTCGGCCTGGAATACAACTCGATCAACAAGGTGATCTTCCTTTACCTGGTCGCCTTGTTCCTTGCCCTGTTCGCGTTGTTCGTGATCAACCGTTTGCTGCGCATGCCCCTGGGTCGTGCCTGGGAAGCGCTGCGTGAAGACGAAATCGCCTGCCGTGCGTTGGGTCTTAACCCGACGATCATCAAGCTTTCGGCGTTTACCCTGGGTGCCTGCTTCGCCGGTTTCGCCGGCAGCTTCTTCGCCGCGCGCCAAGGGCTGGTGACACCGGAGTCGTTCACCTTTATCGAGTCGGCGACCATCCTCGCCATCGTGGTGTTGGGTGGCATGGGCTCGCAACTGGGCGTCGTGCTGGCGGCCACGGTGATGATCCTGTTGCCGGAAATGATGCGTGAGTTCAGTGAATACCGCATGTTGATGTTCGGCGCCTTGATGGTGCTGATGATGATCTGGCGCCCTCAAGGTCTGCTGCCCATGCAACGTCCTCACATGGAGCTGCGCAAATGAGCCGCGAGATCCTGAAAGTCGAAAATCTGAGCATGCGCTTCGGCGGTTTGCTCGCGGTCAACGGCGTGGCCCTGACCGTCAAAGAAAAACAGGTCGTGGCGCTGATCGGTCCCAACGGCGCGGGCAAGACCACCGTGTTCAACTGCCTGACCGGTTTCTATAAGCCGAGCGGCGGCAGCATCCTGCTTGACGGTCAATCGATCGAAGGCCTGCCCGGCCACGAGATCGCCCGCAAAGGCGTGGTGCGCACCTTCCAGAACGTGCGGCTGTTCAAGGACATGACTGCGGTCGAGAACCTCTTGATCGCCCAGCACCGTCACCTGAACACCAACTTCCTGGCGGGCCTGTTCAAGACCCCGGCGTTCCGCAGAAGCGAGCGCGAGGCCATGGAATTCGCCGAGTACTGGCTGGAAAAGGTCAACCTCAAGGCGTTCGCCAACCGTCCGGCCGGCACCCTGGCCTACGGTCAGCAACGTCGCCTGGAAATCGCTCGCTGCATGATGACCCGTCCGCGGATCCTCATGCTCGACGAACCGGCTGCCGGCCTGAACCCGAAGGAAACCGAAGACCTCAAGGCGTTGATCAGCGTGCTGCGTGAAGAGCACGATGTCACCGTGCTGCTGATCGAACACGACATGAAACTGGTCATGAGCATTTCCGACCACATCGTCGTGATCAACCAGGGCACGCCCCTGGCCGACGGCACGCCGGAACAGATCCGCGACAATCCTGAAGTGATCAAAGCCTACCTGGGGGAAGCGTAAATGCTGCAATTCGAAAACGTTTCCACCTTCTACGGCAAGATCCAGGCCCTGCACAGCGTCAACGTGGAAATCCGTCAGGGCGAAATCGTCACCCTGATCGGCGCCAACGGCGCGGGCAAATCCACCCTGCTGATGACGCTTTGCGGTTCGCCACAAGCCCACAGCGGCAGCATCAAGTACATGGGTGAAGAACTCGTGGGGCAGACCTCGGCGCAGATCATGCGCAAGAGCATTGCGGTGGTGCCGGAAGGTCGTCGGGTGTTTGCCCGCCTGACCGTGGAAGAAAACCTCGCCATGGGTGGTTTCTTCACCGACAAGGGCGATTATCAGGAACAGATGGACAAGGTTCTCGGACTTTTCCCACGCCTGAAAGAACGCTTCGCCCAGCGTGGCGGCACCATGTCTGGCGGCGAACAGCAAATGCTCGCCATCGGCCGTGCGCTGATGAGCAAACCCAAGCTGCTGCTGCTCGACGAACCGTCGCTGGGTCTGGCACCGATCATCATCCAGCAGATCTTCGACATCATCGAACAGCTGCGCAAGGACGGTGTGACGGTGTTCCTGGTGGAGCAGAACGCCAACCAGGCGTTGAAAATCGCTGACCGCGCGTACGTGCTGGAAAACGGCCGCGTGGTGATGCAAGGCACCGGTGAAGCCCTGCTGACCGACCCGAAAGTGCGCGAAGCGTACCTCGGTGGCTAAGCGATTGCGGTAAACAAAAAACGGCCTTCGGGCCGTTTTTTTATACCCACCACATCCCCCTGTAGGAGCTGGCTTGCCAGCGAAAGCGTCGGATCAGCCAACACCTGCGCTGAAGGTGAAATTGCCTTCGCTGGCAAGCCAGCTCCTACAGGGGGCGTGTGATGGTTTGAAGCCTGTCCAGCGCCTCACCACTGCGTTTAAACCAGCCAATCAGATAATCCGCCAGCACCTGCGTGCGTTTCGGCAATCCACCCTGATACGGATGCACCAGGTACATCGGCATGCTCCGCGTCTGATAATCGCGCAGGAGCCAGCGCAATCGCCCGTCAGCCAATTCCGCTTGCAGCAAGTAGGACGGCAATCGCGCAATACCGGCGCCAGCCAATGCGGCTTTTTTCAACAGGCTGTAATGGTTGCTGGCGAACGGCCCTGACACCCGCACCCGCAACAACTCATGTTGCTGGTGATAGAGCCATTCTTCGCGACCGCTGTAATGACTGTTGAGCAGGCAGCGGTGTTCCGCCAGTGCCTGAGGCGTTTGCGGTTCACTGTACTGTTCGAGATAGGCCGGGCTGGCGCAGGTCATTTCGTGCCACGCCAACAGCGGCCGCGCGACCAACCGTTGATCGTTGGCCACTTCGGAACGGACCGCCAGATCGAAACCGTCCCGGGACAAATCACGATAGCTGTTGCTCAGGTCCAGTTCGATCTGCACCTCGGGGTACTTGCCGGAAAACTCCAGCAACAAGCCATCGAAGAACGTTTCCCCCAGCGACACCGGAACCGTCATACGCACCGGCCCGGCCATGTCGTCCTTCAACCGCGCCAATGCCTGACGCGCCCTCTCGACCTGGACGACCAACGCCTGGGCTTGTGGCAATAGCGCCGCGCCCGCCGCGGTCAGGCTCAAGCGGCGAGTGGTGCGTTGCAGCAACACCACGCTGAACCGCGTCTCCAACAGGCTGATGCGCTTGGAGAGTTGGCCTTTGCTGCAACCCAATTGCTGCGCCGCCAAGGTAAAACTCCCCGCTTCGATCAACACCGCAAACGCCGCCAGATCATCCATCTCGCTCATGGACTGTTTCCATTTGAAAACCAAAGGTTGCCTATTAGCGCGCTTATCAATGGAAAAAACCACTCTAGACTGAGATCTCTTTCCACTCACACAAGGATCAGCCCATGAAAATTCTTTTGATCGGCGCAAGCGGCACCATCGGTTCAGCGGTCGACAAGGAACTGGCCGAGCGTCACGACATCATCCGCATCGGTCGCAACAGCGGTGATTTCCACGTGGACATCAGCGACAGCGCCTCGATTCGCAAACTGTTTGAGCAAACCGGCAAGTTCGATGCACTGGTCTGCGCCGCCGGTAACGTGACCTTCGCGCCGCTGGACGAAATGACTGAAGACAGCTTTGCCCTTGGCCTCAAAGACAAACTGATGGGCCAGGTCAACCTGCTGCTGATCGGCCGCGAATTCGCCAACGACGGTGCGTCGTTCACCTTCACCACCGGCGTGCTCAGCCACGACCCGATTCGCAGCGGCGCCTCGGCTGCGCTGGTCAACGGCGCCCTCGACAGCTTCGTTCGCTCGGCGGCGATCGAACTGCCGCGCGGCCTGCGCGTCAACTCGGTGAGCCCGAATGTGCTGGTCGAAGCCATGGGCAGCTACGCGCCGTATTTCCGTGGCTACAAACCGGTTCCGGCAGCGGATGTGGCATTGGCCTACGCCAAAAGTGTCGAAGGCTTGCAGACCGGCCAGACGTTCCACGTCGGCTGATACACAGCCCCCCTGTAGGAGCGATGCTTGCTCGCGAAAGCGGTGTGTCATTCAAATGATATGTTGGATGGTCTGGCCCCTTCGCGAGCAAGCTTCGCTCCTACAGGTTGATCGACGTAGGTCTGTCGGGGTTGTGATGAACGGTCAGGCTGAGTAACGTGGCGGCACTTGTCAGGAGACCCAAAGATGCGTGTTGCCCGTTCCCTAGTCCTTGTTGCCCTGCTTCCGTTGTTCGCTGCCTGCCAGTTGCTCGATGGTTCGCGTGAAAGCGCCTCTCATGTGGGCCAGACCCGCATGCAGGGCCAGTTGACCGCCGCCGACGGCAAGCTGTTGTTCCAGCCGTGCAACGAACAACGCAGCTACGTGGTGAACGACACCGGCGGCACCAGTGTCCTGCAAGAGGCCGCGACCCTGGCCGATGCCAAGGGCAAGCTGTTTGCCGATGTGCGCGGGCGCATCGTCGCCAATGGCGCCGACAGCCGCCTCGATCTGGAGCAGCTGTACCGCGTCGAGCGTTCGGGGGCCGCGTGCAACGATCCCAACTTCAAACTGCTGATCCTGCGCGCCGCCGGCCATGGGCCTGAGTGGAATGTGAAAGTCAGCGGCAAAGGCATGGTCATCGAGCGCGCCGGGCAGCCGCCATTGGCCGTGCCGTACGTTGAAGAGCAACTGGGCGATGGCCGCTTCAACCTCAGCACCGAAGCCAATAACCAGCACATCGAACTGTGGGTAGCGCCGCAACGTTGCGTCGACAGCAGCACCGGCAGCGTCCAGCACATGAGCGCCGAACTGCGCATCGATGGCAAGGTTCAGCGCGGCTGCGGGTATTTCGGCGGGTCCCGCGACGACTGATCGTTTTAGCCTCACGGGAATCATCCTTTGGGGCTTATAATCTCCGGTTTCAAACGCCTTGGCGCAGTTGTGCGCCCCGCGAACCGGATCCCGTCATGTTACGAATCACCGAACTCAAGTTGCCGATCGACCATCCCGATGAAGACCTGCGCCCTGCCATCGTGCAGCGCCTGGGCATCGCCAGCGATGACCTGCTCGACTTCACCTTGTTCAAGCGCAGCTACGATGCGCGCAAAAAATCTTCCGAACTGTGCTTCATCTACACCATCGACCTCAACGTTCGCGATGAGGCCGCGGTGCTGCACAAATTCGCCGATGACCGTAACGTCAACGTCGCGCCGGATGTCAGCTACAAAGTGGTTGGCCAGGCGCCGGCCGATCTGCAGCAGCGCCCGATCGTCGTCGGTTTCGGCCCGTGCGGGGTTTTCGCCGGCCTGCTGCTGGCGCAAATGGGCTTCAAGCCGATCATCCTCGAGCGCGGCACCGAAGTGCGCCAGCGCACCAAGGACACTTGGGGCCTGTGGCGTAAAAGCGTGCTCAACCCCGAGTCCAACGTGCAATTCGGTGAAGGCGGCGCGGGGACGTTCTCCGACGGCAAGCTCTACAGCCAGATCAAGGACCCGAAATTCATCGGGCGCAAAGTCCTGCACGAGTTCGTCAAGGCCGGTGCGCCGGAAGAAATCCTCTACGTCAGCAAACCGCACATCGGTACGTTCCGTCTGACCGGTGTGGTGGAAAACATGCGTGAGCAGATTCGCGCGATGGGCGGCGAGGTGCGCTTCCAGCAGCGCGTTACCGATGTGTTGATCGAGGACGGCCAACTGGTCGGCGTCGAGCTCAATGGCGGCGAACAGATCCATTCCAAACATGTGATCCTGGCCCTCGGCCACAGCGCCCGCGACACCTTCCGCATGCTTCACGGCCGAGGTGTGTTCATGGAAGCCAAGCCGTTCTCGGTGGGTTTCCGCATCGAACACCCGCAGTCGCTGATCGACCGTGCGCGCCTGGGCAAGTACGCCGGCCGCCCGAAACTGGGCGCCGCCGATTACAAACTGGTGCACCACGCCAGCAACGGCCGTTCGGTCTACAGCTTCTGCATGTGCCCGGGCGGCACCGTGGTGGCGGCGACGTCCGAGCCGGGCCGCGTGGTCACCAACGGCATGAGCCAGTACTCGCGCAACGAGCGCAACGCCAACTCCGGGATCGTCGTCGGGATTACCCCGGAAGTCGATTTTCCGGGCGGCCCGCTGGCGGGTATCGAGGTGCAGGAACGCCTGGAATCCCACGCCTATGTGCTGGGCGGCAGCAATTACGAAGCGCCGGCGCAACTGGTCGGTGATTTCATTGCCGGCAAGCCGTCCACTGAATTGGGCAGCGTTGAACCGTCCTACAAGCCGGGCGTTGCCTTGGGCGACTTGGCGCTGGCCTTGCCGGCGTTCGCCATCGAAGCCATTCGCGAAGCCTTGCCAGCGTTCGAGAAGCAGATTCGCGGTTACTCGCTGCACGACGCGGTGTTGACCGGGATCGAGACGCGCACGTCGTCGCCGCTGCGGATTACTCGTAATGAGTCGATGCAGAGCCTGAACGTGAAAGGCTTGTTCCCGGCCGGTGAAGGTGCGGGTTATGCGGGCGGGATTCTGTCGGCGGGTGTGGACGGGATTCGGATTGCCGAAGCCGTGGCCCGAGACATCCTCGGCCTCGAAGCCTGACACCACACAAACCCTGTGGGAGCGGGCTTGCCCGCGATAGCGATGGGTCAGTCAACATCTCTGTTGAATGTGAATCCGTCATCGCGGGCAAGCCCGCTCCCACATTTAAACTCAGGTGTGTCAGATATTGGCGCGGAGCACGGTGTCCGGCAGCGGCTCGCCGCGCTCGACACTCGCCGCAACGGCATCGATCAAACCACTCAACTCATACCCTTGGGCCTTGAGCCAGGCTTGATCGTAATAGCTGGTTTCATAGCGCTCGCCGCCATCACACAAAATCGCCACGATCGACCCCGACTCCCCCGCCGCCACCATCTGTTGGGCCGCCATCAAGGCGCCGATCAGGTTGGTCCCGCTCGAACCGCCCACCCGTCGTCCCAAACGCTGCGCCAGGTAATGCATGGCCGCCAGCGACAACGCGTCCGGCACTTTGACCATCGCATCGATCACCTTGGGCAAAAACGAAGCCTCGACACGAGGCCGACCAATGCCTTCAATCCGTGAACCATGATCCAGTCGCAGGGTGGCGTCGCCGGTCTGGTAGTAATCGAAAAACACCGAACGCTCGGCATCGGCACACAGCACGCGGGTGCAATGCTGGCGATAACGCACGTATCGGCCCAGCGTCGCGGTGGTGCCGCCGGTGCCGGGGCTGGAAATCAGCCAGCTCGGCTCGGGATGTTGCTCGAAACGCATTTGCTGGAAGATCGACTCGGCAATGTTGTTGTTCGCCCGCCAGTCGGTGGCGCGTTCGGCGTAAGTGAATTGGTCGATGAAGTGGCCATCGTTTTCCCGGGCCAGGCGCTCGGATTCGGCGTAGATCTGCGTCGGATCATCGACCAGATGGCTCTTGCCACCGTAGAACGCGATCTGCGCAATCTTCTCTTTGGAGGTGCTGGCCGGCATCACCGCAATAAACGGCAAACCCAGCAAACGGGCGAAATACGCCTCGGAAATCGCCGTCGAACCGCTGGACGCCTCGATCACCGGCGCGCCCGGTTTGAGCCAGCCATTACACAACGCATAGAGGAACAATGAGCGGGCCAACCGGTGTTTCAGGCTGCCGGTGGGATGGCTGGATTCATCCTTGAAATACAACTCGATGCCCGGCAAACCCGGCAGCGGCAAGGGGATCAGGTGGGTGTCGGCGCTGCGCTGGAAGTCCGCTTCGATGATCCGGATGGCTTCGCGGGCCCACTGTCGGTTGTCGCTCATGGTGGTTTTCTCGTCGAGTCGGCCTTGTTGCAAGGCTCAGCCCATAAGCTTAGGAAAAAACCTACATCCCGCACAGATACAGCTGAGATCCAATACGCCGGGCAACTGCTAGGCTCAGGTCCGTGCCGAACGTTCGAGCTGTAACGGCATATAACAAAAAAGAATATAACTTTTGTTTTAACAACTAACGGTACGGGTTAGGGTGTGCCACCTTTTGAATTCATCGATGGAGAGCGACCTTGCCTCTGCGTAGCACGTTCACGCGTTTCTTCCAGTTGGAAGCGGCCAGCGGTCTGTTACTGATCGCCGCTGCCGCCCTGGCTCTGATCATCAACAACTCGTCGCTGTCGTGGCTTTATAACGGCCTGCTGGACACCCCCGTGGTGGCCCAGATCGGCGCGCTGAAAATCGCCAAGCCGTTGTTGCTGTGGATCAACGACGGCTTGATGGCCCTGTTCTTCCTGCTGATTGGCCTTGAAGTGAAACGCGAGGTCCTTGACGGACAGTTGTCCAAACCTTCGCAGATCGTCCTGCCCGGCGCGGCTGCCATTGGCGGCATGGTCGTACCAGCGCTGCTCTACTGGTTTTTGAACCGCGACAACCCGGCAGCCCTGGGCGGCTGGGCCATCCCGATGGCCACCGACATTGCCTTCGCCCTCGGCGTACTGGCCCTGCTCGGCAAACGCGTGCCGGTGTCGTTGAAGTTGTTCCTGATGACCCTGGCGATTATTGATGACCTTGGCGCCATCATTGTCATCGCGATCTTTTATTCGGGCGCACTCTCGACCCTGTCCCTGGCACTGGCCGGGGCCTGCATCGTGGCGCTGATCGCGATGAACCGGCTCGGGGTGGTCAAGCTCGGGCCGTACATGATCATCGGTTTGATCCTGTGGGTTTGCGTGCTCAAAAGCGGTGTCCACGCGACATTGGCCGGTGTGACCCTGGCCTTCTGCATCCCGCTACGCACGAAAAACGCCGAACCTTCGCCGTTGATGACCCTGGAACACGCCCTGCATCCGTGGGTGGCCTACGGCATTCTGCCGCTGTTCGCCTTTGCCAACGCCGGGCTGTCGCTGAGCGGCGTGACCGTCGAAAGCTTCACCCATCATGTGCCGATGGGCATCGCGGTCGGCCTGTTGCTGGGCAAGACCCTGGGCGTGTTCGGCCTGACCTGGCTGGCGGTGAAAATCGGCATCGCCGCCCTGCCCCAAGGCGCTAATTGGGGCCAGGTGCTGGGCGTGGCGATCCTCTGCGGGATCGGCTTCACCATGAGTTTGTTTGTGGGTTCCCTGGCGTTTGTGCCGGGTGCCAGCGAGTACGCCGGGATGGACCGGATGGGGATTTTGACCGGTTCGATATTGGCGGCGTTGATTGGTTATGCGGTGGTGGCGGTGGCTAGTCGTAAGAACCCTGTTTTGTCATCCTGATAATCAAAGACATCTTTTGGTCTCATCAAAAGCTCGTCATACAGTCACGGCTCGTCCCGTTTGTTAGCGTCGTGCAGCCCTTTAACAGGGCTGCTTTGGGACGAAAAGACAAGGATAGTTGGCTGCTGGCAATTAGGATGCCCCGCTAACTGATTCCACCATTCCAAGTTATGGTCGTTCAGGAAGAATGTACATTGATCCCTCGTTCCTCACACCGAGACCGAGAGTTTTCCTGATAACTTCTGACTTTTGCATCGGTGTGATCGCTATATCGGTTTCGGCTGTAACGGCTAATCGGGCAATGAGCATACTTTTTCTATCTATCGGGTAACTCCCAACATAGTTGTCCCCATTGAAAACCAAAAGCGAAGATTTATTAATCCTAGAGAGCGCGGTGAAACCCTTTGTACCTGGGGCTTGACTTGGAAAAAAAGAAGAAAAATCTGGCGCCGATCCCGACTCGTTCGTCGATGGTAACTGGGTAGGTTGTTTGGGCAGAGGTTTAGCTGTCTGAATACTCGCATCATGTGAAGGTTTTGAAACGGGATTCGTTGTTTTCTTCGATTGAAATATCGTACGAAACAATTTTACAACAGGTCTGAAAATCCACCAGGCATGGCCTGTTTCATCCCCACGATTAAACGGATCGCCCCCGCAATATGCATATGCATTTACCCCACCCTTACCAAATGGACTCCAACTGTCCGGACTATTGAACCGCATCAACACCGGATTAAACGCCCGATAGCCATTGCCCAAAACGTAGTGCCCGGTCACTGGATCCGGTCGTTCACCGTTGAAACCGAGCAGGCTGAGTAACCCGCCTTCCAGTGGGCGATAACCATAAGGCGAATAAGCAAACGGGTTAGCGCGCCGCTCCGCATCAAGCAAGTTCAATACTGACCGCTGTAGATCGGTGGCGAGCAAGAACGTCCCTACTGTGTTGTTGAGGCGTACGTGTTGCGCTAACAAGTGATCCTTATGTTGAACGATCGAACGTTGCATCGCTGCCTCAATCTCAGTAGCTAAACGATCTCTTGTGTAAAACCATTGTGTGTTTCCCTGCGCTGCTACCGTGCATGCGGATAGACGATCCAGAGGGTCGTACCGATAGCGACTGAGCAACCTTTGATTTTGCGCCTGCATGAGCGACCTCCTGACCGGACCGTTGAAGTAGGCTTTTACTCTCGTACATCCAACTGGTTCTAGCCACTATCAGAACTGATAGGTAGGGAACCTCATGGGGCCAGGTGCTGGGCGTGGCGGTCCTCTGCGGGATCGGCTTCACCATGAGTTTGTTTGTCGGTTCCCTGGCGTTTGTGCCGGGTGCCAGCGAGTACGCCGGGATGGACCGGATGGGGATTTTGACCGGTTCGATATTGGCGGCGTTGATTGGTTATGCGGTGACGGCAGTGGCGAGTCGAAAGGGGAGTTCTCCAGCGAACGCGACATCTGAAAACCACCATCCCCTGTAGGAGCTGGCTTGCCAGCGAAGCACTCAAACGCGCCGCGTTTATCCTGTTAAAACGCGTCATCGTTAACGACCTTCGCGAGCAGGCCCGCTCCCATATTTGGACTGTGTACGCCTGCGAGAGATTGGTTGGTTGTCAGGCCGCTTTCGCTGGCAAGCCAGCTCTTACAGGTCGAGCGTTAGCCTGTAGCTTTTGATCTGAGCGCCCCCTCGTGATGAAAAAAAACCCCGACCAGTCACCTGATCGGGGTTTTTTTCTACCCGTTTGCGCTTAGTGCGAAACGCGGCTCGTACCATCCACCGTGGCAATCCGCACACGTTCGCCAACACGGAACACTTCGTTTTCCTGAACCTGTTGCACGTAGGCGCGCATGCTGCCGTCGTCTTCGCGAACGGTGATTTCCACGCCTTGGGCGCGGGTCAGGCCTTCTTCGGTGGCCGAACCGAGCAGGCCGCCGGCGCCTGCGCCGATGACCGCTGCAACGATGCTGCCGCGACCGCCGCCGATGGCGCTACCGCCAACACCGCCCACGACTGCACCCGCTGCGCCGCCGATTGGGGTCTTGGTGCCTTCGATTTTGACCGGACGCAGGGATTCGATGGTGCCCATGCGAACGGTCTGCACACGACGCGCTTCGTCACGGGAGTAAGAGTCACCGGTCAGGCTCGATTGGCAGCCAGTGAGCAACATCGCCATCGTGGAAAAGGAAGCAACCAACAGAACAGACTTACGCATAGCATCAACTCCAAAGGACAGGTATTCATTAAACTCCGCGGCTTGACGCGTGTCACGGCATCGCCCGGATAAAATTGTTTTGATTCAGGCCCGGTACAGGCGCCTCCACGAACTCAACACACAGTAGCGACAAATTGCGCAATTTGCCCACTGGCCCAAGGATTGTCATGGATTACTTCATCATTGTCGTCACCACTGTCGCCGGTCTGTACTTCCACGGGTGGCTGTACGTACGGATCAAACGCTGGATGGACCGCGATCTGGCGTTAGCCCTGGCGGGTGCCGATGAGCAGAAAAAAGCCTTCACGCACCAGCAACGGGCGAACGCTCAAGCGCAGAAGATCAAGCGTCGGGCCCTGCCGCAGTGGCTGGAGGCCGCTGCGGCAGGTTATCCCGGTCGGTAGACTGCTTAGGGTGCCAGACGTTCAAGAATCCAGTCGGCGCCCTGCAAGCGGTAGTTGAGGCGGTCGTGCAGGCGGCTCGGACGGCCTTGCCAGAACTCGATGCGCTCGGGTAGCAGACGATAACCGCCCCAATGCTCGGGGCAGTGAGGCTGGGTGTCGCTGAAACGTTGCTCGGTGTTCTTGAGCAGCGCTTCCAGCTCGGCACGATCGGCGATCACCCTGCTTTGCGGCGAAGCCCAGGCTCCGAGGCGGCTGCCCAAGGGCCGGACCTGAAAGTACGCGTCGGACTCCTCAGGCGAAACCTTCACCACCTGCCCTTCAATGCGCACCTGACGCTCCAGCGCAGGCCAGAAAAACGTCATGGCCGCGAACGGATTCGCGGTCAGATGCTGGCCCTTGGCGCTGTCGTAGTTGGTGAAGAAGGTGAAGCCCTGCTCATCCAACCCTTTGAGCAGCAGAATGCGGCAATGGGGCCGACCGTCCTGATCGACCGTGGCCAGGGTCATGGCGTTGGCTTCCACGGGTGCCTGCTCGGTTTTCACCGCGTCAGCGAACCATTGATGGAACAGCGCGAACGGCTCGGCCGGGGCTTGTGCCTCGGTCAGGCCATCACGGGTGTAGTCGCGACGCATATCAGCCAGGCCCTGGGTCATGGCGCATTCCTTTTGGTTAACGAATCACTTCTTTGTGGCGTCGGCGGCAACGTCGACTTTTTTCGCGTCGGCAGCGGCTTTGGCCGGAGCGGTCTTTTTCGCCGGAGTCGCGGTTTTCGCTGGAGCCTTCTTGGCAGCGGCTTTCTTCGCCGGGGCCTTTTTCGCGGCAGGCACATCGGCTTTCTTCGCGGCCGGCGCAGGGGTGACTGGCGTGGCGACTGGCTTGATGTCCTTGGCAGCGATCAATGTCACTGGCGCCGGTGCCGGCATGTTGTACTTGCTCAGCAGCGCGACCATGGTGTTTTGCGGAGTCACCAGCAGTTCCACGCGACGGTTCAAGGCACGGCCTTCATTGCTGTCGTTGGCAGCACGCGGCGCTTCGCCACCCATGCCGCGCAGCATCAGGCGATCACGTTGCAGGCCGCTGAGGCGGAAGATCGCGGCCACGGCTTGGGCGCGTTCCTGGCTCAGTTTCACGTTGGCCGGTGCGGCGCCCGAGGTATCGCTGTGACCCAGAACCAGCACGGCAGTCTTTGGATCGACTTCGAGGATTTTCGCGACACGGGTGAAGGGACCGAGGGTCACTGGCAGCAGCATGGCCGGACGGTCAGGGTTGAACGAGCCTTCTACCGGCGCGGTGACTACCAACACGTTTTCACGGCGTTCGAGTTGCAGGTTGCTGTCCTTGATCGCTTCACGCAGACGCGGCTCGTAGTCGTCGAGCCAGGCCTGGGTGACTTTCGGATCCGGCATCGGCACGACTTTGGCGGTGCTCTGCTCTTTGCCGCCGAACGGCCACCACCATTTGCCACCTGCGTCGGCCTCGGCCTTGGCCACTTCAACCGGCTTGGCTGCGGGTTTGGCTTCAGGTTTTACCTCAGCCTTGGCTGGCGTCTTGCCGGCGCCGTCGTCGGAACCGAACGGCCAGTACCAAGGGCTGGCGCTTTCAGTCTTGGCCACCGGCGCGGTCGCGGCAGGCTTCAAAGGTGCTGGAGCTGGAGCCGGAGTTTTAGCGGCGACTTTGTCGGAGGAACCGAACGGCCACCAGCTGCTGCCATCCGAGTCATTTTGTGGAGTTTGCGCGCAACCGGTGATAGCGAAGCACAGTGCCAAGGCGAGGGTTGATTTAGTTGACATTGGATATCCACAAAAATGAAGTAATGAAAAAATCCGGCCGGTTCGGCCCACATAAACAGACGCTTTGAGACTGAAAAGGCTTTCGGGTTCCGGTTCCAGGACCCTTAAGCGGGATTTACAGACAAGTGGCCAGTACTCGCACAAGCTTTTGCGCGCGCGGATCCATCAAGACGTACGGCCCTAAGGTATTTGTCACAAAGCCGAAGGCTACATCGTGTTCCGGATCAGCAAAACCGATGGAACCGCCGGCGCCCGGATGGCCGAACGCACGCGGGCCAAGGCCGTAAGTGGCGTTGGGGACGTCCGGTTGATCGAGCATGCAACCCAGGCCGAAACGGGTCCGGGTCAGTAAAGTCTTGTCCTCGCCGAGGCTGTGTTCACGTGTCAGCTCGTCGAGCATTTCGCTTTCCAGCAGGCTGCCGTCGAGCAGCCCGGCGTAGAACCCGGCCAGGCTGCGGGCGTTGCCGTGGCCATTGGCCGCCGGCTGCTGCATGCGCCGCCACTCGGGTTTGTTGGTGCTGGTCATGATCGACGGCGGGTTGGTGAAGGCTCGGGTGGTCATGGCCGTCGGCTCGCGCATGGTCACTTGCAGCAAGCGCTGGGCTGCGGCATCGCCGATGTTGCCCTTGCCACGAGCGATGTGCGCCACGCGGTGAAATTCCGAGTCTGCCAGACCGACATGGAAATCCAGACCCAACGGCTTCGCCACCCGCGCCACGATGGACTCACCGGGTCCACGGCCATCGGCGCGACGCAGCAACTCGCCGACCAGCCAGCCATAGGTAATCGCGGCGTAACCGTGGCCTTCGCCCGGCGTCCACCACGGCGTTTCAGCGGCCAGGGCGTCGACCATGGTTTGCCAGTCGTAAAGCGCTTCCGGGGCCAGCAACTCGCGCAGCGCCGGCAGGCCGGCCTGATGGCAGAGCAATTGGCGCAACGTCACGGCGTCTTTGCCGGCAGCGGCGAATTCCGGCCAGTAGCGGGCAACCGGGGCGTCCAGTTGCAGCTTGCCTTCGGCCACCAATTGTAGGGCGGTGACGGCGGTAAAGGTCTTGGTACAGGAGAACAGGTTGGCGATGGTGTCGCTGTGCCAGGCTTCGAGGCCATCCTTGTCGGCGCTACCGGCCCAAAGATCGACGACAGTTTCGCCACCGATCTGGATGCACAACGCTGCGCCACGTTCCTGAGGATCGTCGAACAGCGCGGCGAATGCTTCGCGCACCGCTTCGAACTTAAGCTCGTAAAAACCCTGAATCTGCACCCGCAACTCCCCGGATATAAGGCTGTAAAGTGGCCCGCATTGTTCCAGCCATTGAAGGATTTGGGAACAGGGGCGGGCTGGGCGGTCGGTTGCCCTTGGTATTGATCGAAAATTTATGGTGCCTATCAGGCCGCCATCGCGGGCAAGCCCGCTCCCACAATGGTCAGCGTGAACCTTGTGGGAGCGGGCTTGCCCGCGATGAACGATGACTCGGTTTCAGGTGTTAATGGCCATTGCCCGAATGCCCACCCGCATGCCCAGCGCCCTGCCCCGCCCCTTTGCCGGCGTCGCCTTTGCGGCCGCCGCCCGCATCGTTGCCGGATTTGTCGGCCGTGGTCATCTGCGCCTCTTTGCCCAACTGATCGACGGTCGCCAGGTTGCTCTTGCGCACACTGTCGACAAATCCCTGGAACGGCAGATCGGTAATGCCCACCAGTCCGAAGTGACCATTCTCGCCATCCAGCAGGCGCCCGGTCACCGGTTGATCGAGGTATTGGAACCAGTGCACCCCGACAATCGAAGGCTCGCTCATCGCCTGCTTGAGGAAATTGGCGTAAGCCGGGCCGCGATCTTCTTCCTTGGCCAATTGCGTCACGCCGCCCCAGAACGGGCCGCGATCGGTCGAGCCGAAGTTGAACTCGGTGATCAGTACCGGTTTGTCCAGGTTGCGCAGTGTGGCGAAGTCATAACCGTCCTGCGGTTGCAGGGTGTACATATTGAAGCTCAACACGTCGCAATACTGGGCGCAGGACGCCACTGCTTCCGGGGTGCTGATGGCAAAGCGGCCGCCCAGCAACAGCTGATTCGGCGCATGCCACTTGAGCGAGTCGGAGATGGTCTTGAAGTAGGTGTCGGCGAAGACCTTCTGGAAGTATTTGAAGTCGGCTTCGATTTCCGGGTGTTCGGCGCTCGGCAGCGGCGGCACGAAGCCTGGGTCTTCCATCAACTCCCAGGCTGGCAGGTCGATGCCCCAGGCTTTGGAAAGACCGGCCTGGTTGCGATATTTGTCGCGCAATTGCTTGAGGAACGCACGTTTGGCCGGCACATCGGTGGTCATCTTCAAGGTGCCGTAGGCCAGCGCATAGCGGGCTTTCGGATCGTCGCCGGGGCCGGCCCAGGCCAGTTCGTTGTCGGCAAAGTAGCCGATCAGCCACGGATCGTCGCGATGGTCGCGGGCCGCGATGGCCACGGCACGCTCGGTGGCCATGGCGAAACGCGGGTCGAACGGGTCAGGCATGCCGCCCCACCAGTCGGTGCCGGTGCTGATGCTGGCGTAATCGCCAACAATCGACAGCGGCAGGGTGTACGGAACGCGGTCGGTGCTGCCCAGCGCCGGAGCGCTCCAGTTGCCGATGGTGTTGAAACCCCAGGCTTGCAGGCGATCCAGGGTGTGGCCAGCCCAGCGCTGTTCATCAACCAGCGCTTTGCACGGTTCGGCCGGTGTTTGCTCGGCTGCTTTCGCGGCCGTCGCTTCGACTGCGCCGGTCTTGGCGGCCTCGGCGACACCGGCTTCGGCCGTCGTAGGCGCAACCGGTTGCTCGGCAGCCTTGTCGGCCGTCGCCTCAACCGCATCGGCCTTGGCCGCTTCGGCAACACCGGCCTTCGTCTCGCTGCCCAACGCGCAAGGTGCGCCATATAAGCGCTGCAGGTTGGCACCATAGAAATCGTACCAGCGGCCGGCGTTGTAGCTCCGGCCCTGATCGACGCCGTTGCCGCCACGGTTGTCGCCTTCGCCGTAGTGGCTGGCCAGCACCTCGTCGGGTTTGGGCAGGGACTCGAACATCCACTCGCGGCCGGCGATGTAGGTCTGGTTAACGTCCGGGGTAACGGTGTTGACCCCCAGGGAATAGAACGGATGCCCTTGCGGCGTCACCAGATACCAGCGACCGTCACGCTTCTCGGTGCGAAAAAAGCCGCTGGCCTTGAACGCCGGGCCTTTGTTCAAGCCACCGAATTTGTCGAGGGACGATTTCTCGCGCTCGGCCAGCCAGGTTTTCAGCTGCTGCTGTTCCTTGGCGGCGGCGCTTTTCAGTTGCTCATCGCTGCTGACTTTTTCCGGCCATTTGGCCCGGGTCGATTGGCCGTAAGCGCCCCCCAGACCGCCGTAAGCGGCTTTGGTCACGGCCTCGCCGTCCTGCACACCGAAGCGTTCCAGCAGGATGCTCTGGGCCACTTTCGGTTGATCCATCGACAAGCTCACCGACACCACTTGGCTGCGATCCAGTTCACCGCTGCTGTTGGCCAGCAGTACGCGCTGGCCATCGACATTCATCGGCATTGGTGGGCCGGCTTTCATGCCTTGGCTCAAGGGTGTGCTGGCGACCAACGGCACTAACAGGGTTTGCGCCGGGCCCGCCGGCAGATCGACGCGGCTGATCAGCGTCTTGCCATCGTTGCTCTGGATTTTCACGTAGAGCGTCACGGCCCAGTTCATCGCACTCTGGATTCGCAGGCTCATGACGCCCGACTGCGACCAGTCCCAGGCGCCGGTTTGCGGGGTCAGGCGCAAGGTCGGCTGGGCCACCGGATTGAAGGTCACCCGGCGCAGCACTTCGCCTTCGGCCGTTTGCTCGGCATTGGATTGCGGCAGGCTGGCGTCCTGAGTCGCGATCTGGACGACGTCGGCGGGGCGTACAAAGTTGAACAGCGTCTGCTGGGCAGCAGGGGCCGCCAGCAACGGGGCTGCGAACATCAGGGCAAAAACGGCAGGCAGCGAACGGCGAATCATGAGAACGAAATTCTCCCTAACGGCCATCAATGGCCAGTGGAAAAGCGATGGTAGAGAGATAGACAACGCGGTGGGCACATTTGCCCACCGGTGTTTCAGGAAATTTCACGACGGAAGGGAGGCAACGCATTGAGGATCGCCTTGCCGTAGCGCTGGGTCACCAGACGCCGGTCGAGCAAGGTGATGGTGCCGCGGTCTTCTTCGGTACGCAGCAAGCGCCCGCAGGCCTGGACCAGTTTCAGCGAGGCATCCGGCACGGAGATTTCCATGAACGGATTGCCGCCCCGCGCCTCGATCCACTCGGCGAGGGCCGCTTCGACCGGATCATCCGGCACCGAGAACGGAATCTTCGCGATCACCACGTGCTCACAATACGCACCGGGCAAGTCGACGCCCTCGGCAAAACTTGCCAGGCCGAACAGCACGCTGGAATCCCCGCCATCAACCCGCGCCTTGTGCTTGTTCAGGGTTTCCTGTTTCGACAGGTTGCCTTGAATGAACACTTGCTTGCGCCAGTCGCGGTCGAGACCGTCGAACACGTCCTGCATCTGTTTGCGCGAAGAAAACAGCACCAACGTGCCGCGCGAACCTTCCACCAGTGCCGGCAAATCACGAA
This sequence comes from Pseudomonas sp. RIT-PI-q, assembly GCF_001297125.1. Taxonomy (GTDB): domain Bacteria; phylum Pseudomonadota; class Gammaproteobacteria; order Pseudomonadales; family Pseudomonadaceae; genus Aquipseudomonas. Next base: position 173,306 of record NZ_LHPC01000077.1, on the reverse strand, counting down.
TGATCGCGGCGGTATGGGCTGGCGCATCCCGTGGGTCGGCTTTCAGGTCCGGCACCCGCAGTACACCGGCATCGGCGTGGTGGAACGGGCTAGGGACCACGGCAGTCACGGCTTTTTTCGGCAGGCCGGCGCGCATGCGGAAACGGTCGAACGTCCCGAGTGCAGTCAACGTCGCCGAGGTCACCAGTGCACCGTAAGCCACGTTCCACAGATTGCGCCGGAGCATTTCCGCCGCAAGGATCGGGCTGGCGTTGACCTCAATGTCGAACAGCGAACCGCTTTCGGCGAGGGTCAGCCAACGGGCCATGGGCGGATTGTCTTCCGGGTCTTCAGCGGTAAACGCGCCCCACAACTCCCAGTTGCCCGAAGAGCGCGACAACAGGCTGCCAAACAGTGGATACCACTCTTCGGCCTGGTTGCTGGCGATGCCGATGTTGACCTCGCCATCCATGCCTTCCTTGAGCAGCTCGGTGAGCCGGGTGAACAGGTCGGTCAGACGGGCGAACGCTTTTTTCAGTTCGACGCCCATTTCGCGCATGTGCTCGGGAATCACCCCGCCGACGAAACGGTGACGCGGCCGCTCGCGGCCTTCGACGTCTTCGCCGGGTTTGAAGTCGGCGACCTGCTCACACGCGGTGAACATGAACTGCTGCTGGGTTTTGATCTCGCGGGCCAGTTCAGGCACCTGCTCGATCAACTTGCCCAGGTCACCCGGCAATGGATGCTGGGCCAGCAGTTTGGTGAGGTTCTTGGCGGTGGTTTCCAGCCAGTCGGCGGTGGAACGCAGGCGCGTGTAATGAGCGAAGTGACCGATGGCCTTGTCCGGCAGGTGGTGGCCTTCGTCGAAGACGTAGATGGTGTCGCGCGGGTCCGGCAGAACAGCGCCGCCGCCGAGGGCCAGGTCGGCCAACACCATGTCGTGGTTGGTGACGATCACGTCGACCTTGCCCATGCCTTCGCGGGCCTTGTAGAAGGCGCACTGGCCGAAGTTCGGGCAATGGCGGTTGGTGCACTGGCTGTGATCGGTGGTCAGGCGCGCCCAATCGGCGTCTTCCAGGGCGGTGGACCAGCTGTCGCGGTCGCCGTCCCACTTATTGCCGGCGAGCTTCTCGATCATGCTGGTGAACAGCTTCTGACTGGCCTCATCGACTTCGATCTTGAAGCCTTCTTCTTCGAACAACTGCGCCGTGGCGGTTTGCGCGTGACCTTCCTGGAGCAACATGTCGAGCTTGGACAGGCACATGTAGCGCCCGCGCCCCTTGGCCAGGGCGAAGCTGAAATTCAGCCCGCTGTTGCGCATCAGGTCCGGCAAGTCCTTGTAGACGATCTGCTCTTGCAGGGCCACGGTGGCCGTGGCGATGACCAGGCGTTTGCCCGCGGCTTTGGCGGTGGGAATCGCCGCCAGGCTGTAGGCCACGGTTTTGCCAGTACCGGTGCCGGCTTCCACCGCGACAATCGCGGGGTCGCCACTGCGCCGGCCTTCGTCGTCGGTGTCGATGTCACCGAGGACCTTGGCAATTTCGGCGATCATCAGGCGTTGGCCGTAGCGCGGTTTCAAGCTCTTGGCTTCGAGAAAACGCGAGTAGGCGCCCTGGATCGTGGTTTTGAGTTCAGTGCTGATCATGGATTGTCGGGCGCAAAAAACGCTGGATAAATTTTCAGTGGTTTGGTTCGGCGGCTATCATACCGCGCTAATTAATCCCGCGCAGAACGGAGTACCTCAATGACCGCCTTTAGCTTTGTTTATAGCCTGCATATCCTCGCCGCACTGGTGTGGGTGGGCGGCATGTTTTTCGCCTGGATGGTCTTGCGCCCCGCGGCGATGAAGGCACTGGAAGGCCCTGCCCGGCTGAAGCTGTGGGTAGAAGTGTTTCAAGGTTTTTTCCGCTGGGTCTGGGTCGCGGTGGTGCTTTTGCCGATCAGCGGTGTGGGCATGATTCATCTGCAATACGCCGGGTTTGAAACCGCGCCGCGTTACGTGCAGGTAATGATGGGGTTGTACGTGGTGATGACCGCGCTGTTTATCCGGATTCAGGCGTTGTTGCTGCCGGGACTGCGCACGGCGGTGACGGCACAGGATTGGCCGACCGGGGCTGCGGTGCTGGGGAAGATTCGTAAGTTGGTGGGGATCAATCTGATTGTCGGGTTGGTGTTGGTGGCGATTGCAGCGGCGCGGCCGATGTTTTGAGGCGACTGGGCTGACGCCTTCGCGGGCAAGCCTCGCTCCTACAGGGTTCGCAGTGATCCCTGTGGGAGCGGGCTTGCCCGCGATAGCGATCGATCAGACAACACAAAACTCAGAAACGTCTTACAACCGCTGAACCGTCACCGAACCCGCCGCCCCCGCAGGCCCTGGCTGGCCATCAGCGCCAGGACGTCCGCTCTTGCCGCCATCGGCCTTGTAGACAAAGCAGCCCTTGGCCTTGCCACCCGCCCCCGGCTTACCGCCAGGCCCTGCAACACCACCGGCACCGCCGGCGACCTGAACCTTGATCTGCTGCGCCGGGTAATCGCGCGGCACTTCCAGTCGAACCAGCGCGCCCGGCGCACCGGCCTGGCCGTCACTGCCATCGCTGCCATCGGCACCGCGACCGGCCTGGCCCCAGGTGCAACCCGGCGGCTGACCGTTGGCCCCGTCAAGACCGACAAAACCCGGCGCACCCGCACCGCCGCGAGCGTCGACCGACAATTGTGGCGCGTTCAGCGCCTTGATCTGTAAATTCAGATTGCGCCCGGAGCGGGCAGCCTTGAGATAAGTCCCCGGCGCGCCGCGAGCGGTAATCTGACTGCCTTCAGACAACTGGGCACGGCTCACCTTCAACTCCAGCGTCTTTTCGCTTGGCACGATAGCGATCCGCGCGTCCCGGCCCAGGTGCAATTCGCCAACGGAGACTTCGGTCACATTCGAAGGAATCAGCAACGTGCCGTAATCGGCGACTTCCAGGCGTTCCAGTTGCAAGGTGCTGGCGGTGTTGGGCAAGCGCATCAGCGAGTTGGTTTCGACGCTGACAACCTGAGCGCAGGCCCATGGGCTGACGAGTGCAGCGAGCAGACAGAGTTTACGCATGGGAAGCCTTCGGTGCGGTCGGAGCCGGGATGGTTTGCAGGTGGAAAACGCCAAAGAAAAGGATCTTCAAGCGATCAAGCCAAGGATGGGCGCGACCTCTGAGGCTGCGATAACAGAACAGCGTTTCAAGAAGATGGAGCCCTGCCAGCAGGCTGCCGGCCAGATCGACCAACAGATGCAGAGGATTGACAAACGGCATGAGCTGATTGACCAGCACCACCAACCAGAACAGCAGGGTCAACAGCTTCCCCAGCCCCCAAAACACCTTCATACGCTCCCCCGTTGAGAATTATTCTTTGCGCGCACAGTAACGGCTTCCACGCGGGATAAGCCAGAGGGCAACAGAAAATTCTTCGCAAAGGCCACCGAATGGCCGTCGGGGCGACTGTAATTGTCGTCCGACGGCTCTATTACGTGGCTCAGCGGTTGATGTGCAACTCCACGCGACGGTTTTTCGCCCGCCCTGCTTCTGTTTCGTTGTCGGCCACAGGCTGGCTTTCACCCTTGCCCTCGCTAGTGAGTTTGTTGGGCGCCAGGCCCTGGCTCAACAGGTAGGCCGCCACACTGCTGGCGCGGCGCTCCGAGAGTGCCTGGTTATAGGCATCCGTACCCTTACTGTCGGTATGACCGACGACCTTGATGCTCACCACATCGGCGCTCTGCAGTTTGGGCATCAGCGCATCCAACTGACTCTGCGCGGAGGGCGTCAGTTCGTACTTGTTGAAGGCAAACAGCACGTCGCCGGGCAACGTGATGACTTCCGGCTCCACCGGTGCGACAGGTTTTACGCTGACCGGGTATTGCGGCAACGGACAACCGTGATGTTCGACGGGAGTATTGGCGGGTGTGTCAGGGCAGCGATCACGTCGATCGAAAACACCATCGCCGTCTTCGTCGCCATCCTGGGCGTAACAGATCAAGCCACCGGTCAAGATACCGAGCGCTGCCCCCCCGCCCCCCCACCCGCCCCTTTCGAGCGCGCCCAGGCCTCCGCCGACCAGTCCGCCGATGACGCTGCAGATCGGCCAGGTGCGTTGATTGAGGGGGGCGGTGCCATCGCTGTGAGTAGCGCAACCGGTCATCAGGCTGCCAAGCAGCAGAACCGGCAAGACGGTCCGTGTGAGAACACTCATGGTGAAAGCTCCTGTGTTACCGGCCAATACCGGTTACACAGGAGTAAAGACCCGCATCCGCGACTGCACAAGCCGCGGAGTGTACGGGGCCTAGCGGTTGATTTTGATTTCCGTGCGACGGTTCAACGCGCGGCCATCAGCGGTTTTGTTATCGGCAACCGGCTGGCTTTCACCGGCACCGGTCACAGACACGAACTCGCTGCGGGGTACGCCTTGGGAAATCAGGTATTCAACCACCGAGTGTGCACGACGATCCGACAGTTTCTGGTTGTAGGCATCACTGCCCACGCTGTCGGTGTGACCGGTCACGGTCAGTTGGGCGGTGCTGGACTCCTGCTTCAGGCGAGTGGCGATTTTATTGAGCACCTCTTTGTCGGCAGGGGTCAGCGTGGCCTTGTCGAACTGGAAGTGAACATCACGGATGACAATGACTTCTTCCTTGACCACCACCGCCTCTTCGACCACTGGTGCAGGCACAGGTGGAGGGCAACCATCGGCATCGACCTTCACGCCTCTAGGCGTACCGGGGCACTTGTCGCGGCTGTCCGGCACACCATCGCCGTCTTCGTCGCCATCACCGTGAACCCAGCAATAGGCCGCAGCCGTGCCGCCGACGAGCAGCGCGCCATACCCTGCCCATGCCGAGCTCTCGGTCGCGCCGAGCCCCGCGCCCACGACACCACCGACCGCCGCACAGGTCGGCCAGTCGGTTTTCTGCAAACCTGCGCAACCAGTCAACACACTGGTTAGCAGAACCAAGGGTAATGCTGTCCGAACTATGCTCATCTAGTTTTCTCCTGAGGGATCGGCTTAGAACCGATTCAGGTAGTAAAGACCCGAGTTTTAATCTCCGCCAGCAATAGGCCATTGCTGTTTTTTCCAGTGTTCACGGGAGTTCGCTGCTTTTTGCGGTAAGACGCTCTAGGCCCGAACCTTCGGGCAAGCTAGTCTTGGTGCTCTGATTGAGGATCTTCGATGATTGCAGGTATTTCTTCGCGTACCCCGCAGCAAGCGCTGGCCGCTTTGCTTGATCGTTACGCCCCCGCGCGTCTGCTGCTGATTGGCGCCAGCGAGTTCCCGGCGCTGGAAGCCTTCAAGCTTGCGCACCCGGACAGCAGCGTGGCTCACGCGGCACCGGGGCCGTTGCCTGCCGAGCTGGCGGCACGGCGGTTCGATCTGGCGCTGGTGGTCGATTGCCTGGAACATTTGCCCAAGCGCGATGGCCTGAACCTGTTAGGCGGGATCCGCAACCTCAATGCCAGTCGCATCGCGGTGCTGGCGGACTTGCCGGCCAGCGGCTGGCAGGAAACTGATTTTTTCTCCCTGGCGCTGCAGGCCAGCGAGCGCTTCCAGCGAGATGAGCAAGTCCTGACCCTGTTCACCTATGATCTGCTTGACTACAAACAAGTACCCGACTGGCTCAACTCACGCTTCTGGGCCAATCCGGAAAACTTCGGGAAATATTGGTGGTAACGCAATGAGTACATCTATTTGCCCTTGCGGCAGCGGCACGCTGCTCGATGCCTGTTGCGGTCATTACCACGCAGGGCATCCGGCGCCTTGTGCCGAAGCCTTGATGCGTTCGCGCTACAGCGCTTACGTGCTGGGCCTGATCGACTATCTGGTGGCGACCACTCTGCCCGCGCAACAAGCCGGTCTGGATCGTCAGTCCATCAGCGACTGGAGCGCCCGAAGCACCTGGCTGGGTCTTGAGGTGGAAAGCTCTGAAGTCTTCGGCGGCCAACCGGAACACGCCTTCGTGACCTTCACCGCGCGCTGGCACGACGGCGCCGGCGAGCACAGCCACCGCGAGCGCTCGTCGTTCGTACAGAACACCGGCCACTGGTATTTCATCGACCCCACCGTACAACTCAAGGCCGGGCGCAACGATGCCTGCCCCTGCGCCAGCGGGCAGAAATTCAAGAAGTGTTGCGCGGGGTATTTCGGCAGTTGAGGTGATCTCGTGGCGGGATGATTTCCCTGTAGCAGCTGGCGAAGCCTGCGTTCGGCTGCGAAGCAGTCGCAAATCCTGCTGACTCGGTCTACCTGAAATACCGCGTTGCCTGAGTTTACGACTGCTTCGCAGCCGAACGCAGGCTTCGCCAGCTGCTACAAGGGAGGAACATCAACATGACCACCCAGCGGCGCGTCTTACAGATGCTCACCCTGCTCGTGTTTCTCGGGCTCGGCGGCTGTGCGTCCTGGTTCAGTGGCGATGAACCGGAGCCGCAGGTGCATCTGGTCAAGGTCGAGGTCGTCCAGGCCAAACTCATGCAGCAACGATTCCTCCTGCACTTTCGCGTCGACAATCCCAACGACAGCGACCTGACGGTGCGTGGCATGGAGTACCGCATTCATCTGGGGGGCATATTGCTGACTGAAGGCGAGCACGAACACTGGTTCACAGTCGGCCCAAAACGCAGTGCCTACTTCAAGGTGCCGATCCGCACCAACCTGTGGCCCAAGGTTCGGGATCTGGTGAAACTGCTGAAAAAACCCGACCAGCCCATTCCCTATCGTCTGGAAGGTGAACTGGAAACCGGTTTATTCATCGCGCACTACGTGCACCTGGCGCGTAATGGCGTGATAATCGCCGCCGATTTAATTCCGGAGCAAAACCGATGACCCAGCAACCCCATGTCCATGGTCCTGACTGCAACCACGATCATGACCATCACGAGAACCATGATCACGACCATGGCCATGTCCACGGCCCGAACTGCGGCCACGCCCACCAGGAACCGGTGCGCAACGCCCTGAAAGACGTCGGCCGCAACGACCCTTGCCCATGCGGCAACGGCAAGAAATTCAAGAAGTGCCACGGCGCTTGATGCTTCGGGCGAAGAGCTTCTTCGCCTGTTGAATCGCCTTCGCGAGCAAGCCCGCTCCCACATGTGATCCGGCTCGCCCCACTCCTTGTAGGAGCGAGGCTTGCCCGCGAAGAACGATGACGCGGTGTATCTGCATGACCGAGGTGCCCCTTTCGCGGGCAAGCCTCGCTCCTACAGGATTTCTGTTGTGCAGACGACCGTGGCATACTCGCCATGCAGATTCCCCAACGACATCGCATGCACCTCTTCGGCGCAATGGGCTTTACCGAAGTAGTCAGCCTTGTCGAAAGTAAAACACGCATCCTCCACCACCCATGCCTCAAACCCCAGGTTGCCGGCCGTTCGCGCCGTGGACTCCACCGAGTTGTGCGTCGCCACACCAACGATGACCACCTGATCGATCCCCGCCTCACGCAATCGCTGCTCCAGCCCCGTCGAACAAAACGCATCCGGCACCCGTTTCTGAATCAGCTGCTCACCGGCCTGTGGCTGGAACCGCTCCTGAAACTCCACACCTGATTGCTCCGGCCAGAACACCGACTCCGGGGAATGGGACAAGTGCTGCACGTGAATCACCGGCCGCCCGGTTCGACGCCAATGCGCCAATAACGCCAGCATCCGCTCCTCGGCCTGAGGATTATTTCGGCGACCGAGCCGGGGCTCCAGGATGCCTTTTTGTTGATCGATGATGATCAGCGCCGTGTTTGTCTTGAGCTCCATGCCGACTTTTCTCCTGTGGGGTCATTGAATTTCACCCACTTCAGCATCACCTCTTCCTACAGGCAAGCTATCGAACGCAAACAGGACGACCTGATGCCGGCGTTTGCTGTCCGCACGTAACGACGTCTCTTGATTTGGAGCACTCCATGATCGACCTGTATTACTGGACCACCCCTAACGGCCACAAAATCTCGATATTCCTGGAAGAAGCCGGCCTGCCGTACAACGTTTACCCGATCAACATCAGCAAAAACGAGCAGTTCCAGCCGCACTTTCTGAAAATCTCCCCGAACAACAGAATCCCGGCCATCGTCGATAATGAGCCCGCCGAGGGTGGCGAGCCTTTATCAGTGTTCGAATCCGGAGCCATCCTGCTGTACCTGGCGGAAAAAACCGGCAAGTTCCTGCCCAAGGATCTGCGGGGTCGCCAGCAAGCGTTGCAATGGTTGTTCTGGCAGATGGGCGGCCTGGGGCCGATGGCCGGGCAGAATCATCATTTCAGCCAGTTCGCCCCGGAGAAAATCCCTTACGCGATCAAGCGCTACATCGATGAAACCGCGCGCCTGTATGGGGTGCTCGACAAGCAACTGGCGAACCATGAGTTCGTCGCCGGCAGCGAGTACAGCATTGCCGACATGGCCATTTACCCGTGGATCGTTTCCCACAAGTGGCAAAGTCAAAATCTGGAAGACTTCCCTAATGTGCTGCGCTGGTTCAACCACATCCAGAGCCGTCCGGCGACGGTGAAGGCGTATGCCTTGGCCGCCAAGATTAATCCGCCTAAATCCTGATCGAAGATCAATAGATCGCAGCCTCGTTTCACTCGACAGCTCCTACACGGTTTTGCATTCCCCTGTAGGAACTGTCGAGTGAAACGAGGCTGCGATCTTTTGCCTTTGGTAGACAAATCCTGAAATAACCTGATACCCCGCTTGCGCGGCCACCTCCTGCTCACTAACGTAGCGCCTTTATTGCGCCTCTACCTCCGCAGGAGCTTTGCCATGGCCTCGCCAGCCCTTACACATTTTCTTCCCCGGTTCGGCGTAGCCGCAGCAGTGGCCGGTGTTTTGAGCCTGACCGGTTGTCAGACCTGGAACACCCAGGACACCCTCCCGCCCACCGTCGGCGTGCAGCCGCTCAAAGGTCTGGCCCAGAACGTTTCGGTGCGCCGCAATGCCATGGGCATGCCGCTGATCGAAAGCAACAGCTTCCACGACGCGCTGTTCGCCCTCGGCTACGTACACGCCAGCGACCGCATCACCCAGATGGTCACCCTGCGCCTGCTGGCCCAAGGCCGTTTGGCGGAAATGTCCGGCTCGGACCTGCTCGACGCCGACCGCTACATGCGTGCGGTCAACCTGAAGAAAAGTGCCGGCGAGCTGTACAAGGCGTCTTCGCCGCGCCTCAAGCGCTTCTTCGAAGTCTATGCGCGCGGGGTCAACGCCTACCTCTTCCGCTTCCGCGACAAACTCCCGGCCGACCTGATGGCCAGCGGTTACAAGCCTGAATACTGGCAGCCGGAAGATTCGGCGCTGATTTTCTGCCTGCTGAACTTCAGCCAGTCGGCCAACCTGCCGGAAGAAATTTCCTCGCTGGTGCTGGCCCAGACCGTCAGCAACGACAAGCTGCCCTGGCTGGAACCGTCCGCTCCCGACGAAAAACTGCCGTTGGGCGAAGGCGAAAAACTTCAAGGCATCAAACTCAACGGGCAAATCCCGGGGCTTACCGAAGTCAGCAAAGCCACACGCCAGCTGTCCGATCTGAATCTGCTGGGCGCCACGTCATCCAACAACTGGGCCATCGCCCCGCAACGCAGCCGCAGCGGTAAAAGCCTGCTGGCCAGCGACAGCCACGGGCCGTTGGGCGTGCCATCGTTGTTCAGCTACGTGCAGATTCGTGCGCCGAAATACCAGGCTTCCGGCGTGACCATTGCCGGGTTGCCGATGGTCCTGGGCGGTTTCAACGGCAAAGTGGCCTGGAGCATGACCTCGGTCATGGGCGACAACCAGGACCTGTTCCTGGAGAAAATCAAACGCCAGGGCAACGGGCTTTCCTACGAAGTTGGCGGTAAATGGCAGCCGGCCATCGTGCGTAACGAAACCTTCTTCGTCAAAGGTCAGCGACCGGTTCGCGAAGCCGTCTACGAAACCCGTCACGGGCCGCTGCTCAACAGCGCCCAGGGCACCGCGTTGGGCAATGGCTTTGGCCTGGCCTTGCAAACGCCGAACTTCACCGACGACAAAACCCTGGACGCGTTTTTCGACCTGTCCCGTGCACAAACCGTCGAGAAAGCCTCGGACGCCAGCCGTGAAATCCGCGCCATCGCCCTGAACCTGGTGTTTGCCGATGCCAGCAACATCGGCTGGCAAGTCACCGGGCGCTACCCGAACCGTCGCGAAGGTGAAGGCCTGCTGCCATCGCCGGGCTGGGAAGGTCGCTACGATTGGGACGGTTACGCCGACCCGATGCTCCATCCGTATGACCAAGACCCGGCCCAAGGCTGGCTCGGCACCGCCAACCAGCGGGTCATTCCCCACGGCTACGGCATGCAGCTGTCCAATTCCTGGTCGGCACCGGAACGTGGCGAACGCATGGCGGAACTGGCCGGCGTGGGCAAACACGACACGCGCAGCCTGATCGCCATGCAATACGACCAGACCACCACGTTTGCCGCCAAACTGAAGAAAATGTTCGCCGCACCGGGCATGTCCCAGCCGCTGAAACAGGCTATTGAAGCCTTGCCGGGGGCCGATCGCGACAAGGCTCGCGAGGCTTTCACGCGCTTGATGGCCTTCGACGGCAAACTCGGCCCGACTTCCGCCGACGCGGCGATTTACGAGTTGTTCCTTCAGCAAAGCACCCAGCAAATATTCCTCGACGAGCTGGGTCCGGAAAGCAGCCCGGCGTGGCAGGCCTTTATCGCCAACGGCAAGTTGTCCTACGCGGCCCAGGCCGATCACCTGCTGGGGCGCGAGGACAGTCCGTTCTGGGATGACTTACGCACCGCGCAGAAAGAAGACAAACCGGCGATCCTCGCCCGCAGCCTGGCGGCGGCCATTACGGCCGGTGACAGCCAGTTGGGCGGCGACCGCAAAGCCTGGCAGTGGGGCAAACTGCACCGCTACGAGTGGAAAAACGCCAGCGGCCAGACCGTGCGCGGACCACTCGCGGCCGGTGGCGATCACACCACACTCAATACCGCGGCGTTCGCCTGGGGGCAGGACTTCAACACGACGCTGGCGCCCGCCATGCGCTTTATCGTCGACTTCGGCCAGGCCGAACCGCTGATGGGCCAGAACGGCACTGGTCAATCCGGCAACCCGGCCAGCCCGAACTACCTCGACAGCATCGATCCGTGGCTCAAGGGCCAGTACATGAGCTTGCCGATGCAGCCGCAGAACTTTGACAAGGTGTATGGGAGCAAGCGTCTGACGCTGACACCTGGCAAGTAAGTCAAAAGACCAGATCAAAAGATCGCAGCCTCGTTGCACTCGACAGCTCCTACAAGGTGTACGCCATCCCATGTAGGAGCTGTCGAGTGCAACGAGGCTGCGATCTTTTGCGTTTAAACGCTGAAACAATCAATAGAACTTCTCGCCTCGCGCCCACCTCATAGCTAACAAGTCCCCCCATTTTGGTAACAGACATGGACCTTGTTATCGCTCGCCCCGAAGGTTTGTATTGCCCGGCCGGGGATTTCTACATCGACCCCTGGCGCCCGGTCGAGCGGGCGGTCATCACCCACGCCCACGGCGACCATGCCCGCACCGGCAACCGGCACTATCTGGCGGCGGCGCCCGGTGCAGGGATTCTGCGTGCGCGACTGGGCCAGGACATTGATCTGCAAACCCTGGCGTACGGCGAGTCATTGCTGCATCACGGCGTGACACTGAGTTTTCACCCCGCCGGCCACGTCCTCGGTTCGGCTCAAGTGCGGCTGGAATATCAGGGTGAGGTGTGGGTTGCCTCGGGGGACTACAAGATCGAACCCGACGGCACCTGCGCGCCCTTCGAACCGGTGCGCTGCCACACCTTCATCACCGAATCGACATTCGGCCTGCCGATTTATCGCTGGCAACCACAGGCGCAGGTCTTTGCCGAGATCAACCAGTGGTGGCAGGCCAATGCCGCCGTCGATAAAACCAGCGTGCTGTTTTGCTATTCCTTCGGCAAAGCCCAGCGCATTCTCCACGGGATTGACGCCAGTCTCGGCCCCATTTTGGTGCATGGCGCCGTGGAACCGCTGAACCGGGTTTATCGCGAGAGCGGTGTTTATCTACCGCCAACGATCTACACCAACGAGGTAAAAAAGAGCGACCCGATGATGCGCAAGGCGTTGGTGCTCGCTCCGCCGTCCGCGAGTGGCAGCAGCTGGATGCGCCGCTTCGGCGACTACAGCGATGGCTTCGCCAGCGGCTGGATGCGCTTGCGTGGCACACGACGGCGGCGCGGCGTGGACCGCGGCTTCGTGTTGTCCGACCACGCCGACTGGCCGGGCTTGTTCTGGGCGATCGAACAGACCGCTGCCGAACGGGTGATGGTCACCCATGGCTCGGTTGGGGTACTGGTCCGCCATCTGCGTGAGCAAGGGCTCGATGCGCAGAGTTTCAACACCGAATACGGCGACGATGAGGAAGAAATCCAAAGCGTGGAGCCTGAAAGCGCCGAGGCGCTGCCATGAAGGCTTTCGCCGAGTTGTATGCCGAGCTCGACGCCACGACGTCGAGCAACGCCAAACTGGCGGCGATGCAACACTACTTCGCCGAAGCTGCGCCGGAAGATGCCGCATGGGCGGTGTACTTTCTGTCGGGCGGGCGACCTCGCCAATTGGTGCCTGTGCGCATTCTGCGTGAGCTCGCCGAGACGGTTTCCGGACTGGCGCCGTGGCTGTTCGAAGAAAGTTATCAGGCGGTGGGCGACCTGGCGGAAACCATCTCGCTGGTGCTGCCCGAAGCGCTGCACAGTTCTGACGACGGACTGGCCGTCTGGATGGAAGACAAACTGCTGCCGCTGCGCGGTGAAACCCCGCAGGTCCTCGCCGAAAAGTTGCCAGCCCTGTGGGCGCAACTCGACCGGCAAAGCTTGATGGTCTGCATCAAACTGATCACCGGCAGCTTCCGCGTTGGCGTGTCCAAATTGCTGGTGACCCGTGCCCTGGCGGCCATGGCACACCTCGACAGCAAGCGCGTGGCTCAACGGCTGGTGGGTTACACCGACCTGTCGAACCGCCCGAGCGCCGCCAGTTACCGGAAGCTGATCGCTGCCGAATCGTGCGACGAGCACGCGCAACGGGGCGGCCAGCCGTATCCGTTTTTCCTCGCCCACGCCCTGTCGCAACCGGTTGACCAGTTCGAAGCCCTGCTCGGCCCGGCCAGCCAATGGCAAGTGGAATGGAAGTGGGACGGCATCCGCGCGCAGGTGGTCAAGCGCGATGGACGCCTGTGGATCTGGTCGCGCGGCGAAGAGCTGGTCACCGAACGCTTTCCCGAACTCGATAGTCTGGTTCACGGTTTGCCCGACGGCACGGTGATCGACGGAGAAATCGTTGCCTGGAACTCCGTACAACCGGACACAGAAGATGCCTTCAATCCGCAATCGCCAACCTCGCCCTCGGTACAACCGTTCGCGTTGTTGCAACAGCGGATCGGCCGCAAAACCCTGGACAAGAAAATCCTCGATGCGGTGCCGGTGGTGGTCCTCGCTTATGACTTGCTGGAGTGGCAGGGCGAAGACTGGCGCAACCGGCCTCAAGCCCAACGTCGCACTCAACTGGAGCAGGTGATCAAAACCTGCGCGAACCCGGTGTTGTTGCCCTCGCCGGTGCTCACCGGTGAAGACTGGTTTGACCTCGCCCGGCAGCGCGAAGCGTCCCGCAGCCTGGGGGTCGAAGGCATGATGCTCAAGGCTCGGGATGCGCTGTATGGCGTCGGTCGGACTAAGGACATGGGCGTCTGGTGGAAGTGGAAAGTCGACCCGTTCAGCGTCGATGCGGTGCTGATTTACGCGCAACGCGGTCATGGCCGCCGCGCCAGTCTCTACAGTGATTACACCTTTGCCGTGTGGGATGGCCCGCCCGATGCCAGCGAACGCACGCTGGTGCCGTTTGCCAAGGCGTATTCAGGGCTCACCGATGAAGAAATGCGCCAGGTCGACAGCATCGTGCGCAAGACCACCGTCGAGAAATTCGGGCCAGTGAGCAGTGTCAAACCGAGCCTGGTGTTTGAGTTGGGGTTCGAGGGGATCGCCTTGTCCAAGCGTCATAAAAGCGGCATTGCGGTGCGGTTTCCGAGGATGTTGCGCTGGCGGCAGGACAAGTCGGTCGAAGAGGCCGACAACCTCGGAACGTTGCAGAATCTGCTCGGCTAACCCCCGCCTTCTGTAGGAGCGAGCTTGCTCGCGAAGTGGTGTCAGTCAACTTAAATGTGCCTGATACACCGCCTTCGCGAGCAAGCTCTGCTCCTACAGGAGATTGGCAATTTGAATCATTTTGGTGCGGCTATTTTCCTATGCCCGTTTTCGTGCATAAATCTCCCCCAGCCATTTCTTGAATCACCTTTTAAACGCTTGTTCGGCACTCTGGTTCGGAAATTGCTACTTTCATTGAGTCTTACGCTTTCCAGTAACAATAATTCTGCGCCACAAGCGCTCATATTGGTTCTTAGGGATTGAATAATGAAAAAAGCATTGCTGACCCTTTCTGCACTGGCGTTGTGCATGGCTGCCGGCTCCGCCATGGCAAAGGAATACAAAGAATTGCGTTTTGGCGTTGACCCTTCCTATGCACCGTTCGAGTCGAAAGCGGCTGACGGTAGCCTGGTGGGCTTCGACATCGATCTGGGGAACGCAATCTGCGCCGAGCTGAAGGTCAAGTGCAAATGGGTCGAAAGCGATTTCGACGGCATGATTCCGGGCCTCAAGGCCAATAAATTCGACGGCGTGATCTCTTCGATGACCGTCACCGAAGCCCGCGAAAAAGTCATCGACTTCTCCAGCGAACTGTTCTCCGGCCCAACCGCTTACGTGTCGAAGAAAGGTTCTGGCATTACCACCGACGTGGCTTCACTCAAGGGCAAAACCGTCGGCTACGAACAAGGCACCATCCAGGAAGCCTACGCCAAAGCCGTTCTGGACAAGGCTGGCGTGAAAACCCAGGCCTATCAGAATCAGGATCAGGTGTATTCCGACCTGACTTCCGGTCGTCTCGACGCCGGGGTCCAGGACATGCTGCAAGCCGAATTGGGCTTTTTGAAGTCGCCACAAGGTGCCGATTACGAAGTCAGCAAGCCGATTGATGCGCCCCTGCTGCCAGCCAAAACAGCTATCGGTATCTCTAAAGGTAACAAAGACCTCAAGGCACTATTGGATAAAGGTATCAAAGCGTTACACGACGATGGCACCTACGCCACCATTCAGAAGAAACACTTTGGCGATCTGAATCTGTACAGCGGCAAATAATGCCCGGCGCCCATCTCGCGGTGGGCGCTTTTTTTACTCGATCAGGTTGCTGATTTATGTTCGAAAACCTATTACAAAACCTGGGGCTCTCAGCCTTCAGCCTCAAGGGCTTCGGTC
Source organism: Pseudomonas sp. RIT-PI-q (assembly GCF_001297125.1). Lineage (GTDB taxonomy): Bacteria > Pseudomonadota > Gammaproteobacteria > Pseudomonadales > Pseudomonadaceae > Aquipseudomonas. The sequence goes on along the minus strand of NZ_LHPC01000077.1, from coordinate 157,983 downwards.
CTTTGCTGTTGGAAGGCACCTGGATGACCATCAAATTATCGGCGTTGTCGCTGCTGGTGGCCGTTTTACTCGGCTTGCTGGGCGCCAGTGCCAAACTGTCGAAATCCAAATTGTTGCGCTTTCCGGCCCAGCTCTACACCACGCTGATTCGCGGCGTACCGGACCTGGTGCTGATGCTGCTGATCTTCTACAGCCTGCAAACCTGGTTGACGACGTTCACCGAGTACATGGAATGGGAATACATCGAGATCAACCCGTTCAGCGCCGGGGTCATCACCCTGGGCTTCATTTACGGCGCGTACTTCACTGAAACCTTCCGCGGGGCGATTCTTGCCGTGCCGCGGGGTCAGGTCGAAGCAGCCACGGCCTATGGCCTCAAACGCGGCCAGCGCTTCTGGATCGTGGTGTTCCCGCAGATGATGCGTTTCGCCCTGCCGGGCATCGGTAACAACTGGATGGTGATGCTCAAGGCCACCGCCCTGGTATCGATCATCGGCCTCGCCGATCTGGTCAAGGCTGCCCAGGATGCCGGTAAAAGCACCTATCAACTATTTTACTTTCTGGTGCTCGCTGCGCTGATTTACCTGCTGATCACCAGTGCATCCAACTTCGTCCTGCGCAAGCTTGAACGCCGCTACGCCGCCGGATCCCGGGAGGCCGTACGATGATCGAACTCTTGCAGGAATACTGGAAACCCTTCCTTTATACCGACGGCTACCACATCACCGGCCTGGCCATGACCATGTGGCTGCTCAGTGCGTCGATCTTCATCGGTTTCCTGGTGTCGATCCCGCTGTCCATCGCCCGGGTTTCACCGCACTTCTACGTCCGCTGGCCGGTGCAGTTCTACACCTACCTGTTCCGCGGTACGCCGTTGTATATCCAGCTGCTGATCTGCTACACCGGGATCTACAGCCTGGCGGCAGTGCGCGCCCAACCGGTACTGGATGCGTTCTTTCGCGATGCGATGAACTGCACCATCCTGGCCTTCGCCCTGAACACCTGCGCCTACACCACGGAGATTTTCGCCGGGGCGATTCGCAGCATGAATCACGGTGAAGTCGAAGCGGCCAAAGCTTACGGTCTGACAGGCTGGAAGCTGTATGCCTACGTGATCATGCCTTCGGCCCTGCGTCGCTCGTTGCCTTATTACAGCAACGAAGTGATCCTGATGCTGCACTCGACCACCGTGGCCTTCACCGCGACCATCCCGGATATCCTGAAAGTCGCTCGGGACGCCAACTCGGCGACCTTCCTGACCTTCCAGTCGTTCGGCATCGCCGCGCTGATCTACCTGACCGTTACCTTTGCGCTGGTCGGCCTGTTCCGCCTCGCCGAACGTCGATGGCTGGCCTTCCTCGGGCCGACTCACTAGGGCCCAAGCTTCCTGGAATAAGACAAATGCGCCACCAGATTCATGACTTGCTGGCCCCGCTGCCGGGGACCGCACGACAGATCCACAGTTTCCACTTCGGCCCCTCGTCGGCCAAAGGCAAGATCTACATCCAGGCATCCCTGCATGCCGATGAAATGCCCGGCATGCTGGTCGCCTGGCACCTCAAGCAGCGTCTGGCGGAGCTGGAAGCCGCCGGGCGCCTGCGCAGCGAAATCGTCTTGGTGCCCGTGGCCAACCCGGTCGGCCTGGAACAGGTGCTGATGGATGTGCCGCTGGGCCGCTACGAGCTCGAAAGCGGGCAGAACTTCAATCGCTGGTTCGTCGATCTGAGCGAAGAAGTCGGCAACGCGATCGAAGGCCAGCTCGGCGACGATCCGCAGCACAACCTCGAACTGATCCGCAGTAGCTTGCGCAACGCGCTGGCCAGGCAAACCGCCGGCACTCAACTGCAATCCCAGCGTCTGACCCTGCAACGGCTGGCCTGCGATGCAGACATGGTGCTGGATCTGCACTGCGACTTCGAAGCCGTCGCGCACCTTTACACCACGCCCGAGGCCTGGCCTCAGGTCGAGCCGCTGGCGCGTTACATCGGGGCCGAGGCGAGCCTGCTGGCCACCGATTCCGGCGGCCAGTCGTTCGACGAATGCTTCACGCTGCTCTGGTGGCAGTTGAAAGAGCGCTTCGGCGAACACTTCGACATTCCGCCAGGCAGTTTCTCGGTCACCGTCGAATTGCGTGGCCAGGGCGACGTCAATCACCCATTGGCCAGCCTCGACTGCCAGGCGCTGATCGATTACCTGATGCACTTCGGCGCCATTGCTGGCGAACCCGCCCCACTGCCCGAGCTGCCCTACCCGGCCACACCGCTGGCCGGTGTTGAACCGGTGGCAACGCCTGTCGGTGGATTGCTGGTGTTCACCGCGCTACCGGGCGAGTACCTGGAAGCCGGGCAGTTGATTGCCGAAATCATTGACCCGATCTCTGATCGCGTCACTCCCGTTCATTGCACCGCCGCCGGGTTGATGTACGCCCGTTCGCTGCGTCGCATGGCCACTGCCGGCATGGTGATCGCGCACGTCGCGGGCACCGAAGCCTATCGCAGCGGCTACCTACTTTCGCCTTGAGGATGCATGCCCCATGTACAAACTGACCATCGAAGGCCTGCATAAAAGCTATGGCGATCATGAAGTACTCAAAGGCGTTTCGCTCAAGGCCAACACCGGCGATGTCATCAGCCTGATCGGCGCCAGCGGCTCGGGCAAAAGTACCTTCCTGCGCTGCATCAACTTCCTCGAACAACCCAACGACGGCAGCATGAGCCTGGACGGGCAGAACATCCGCATGATCAAGGATCGTCACGGCATGCACGTGGCCGACGCCGATGAACTGCAGAAGATCCGCACCCGTCTGGCCATGGTGTTCCAGCACTTCAACCTGTGGAGCCACATGACGGTGCTGGAAAACATCACCATGGCCCCGCGCCGGGTGTTGGGTTGCAGCAAGCAAGAAGCCGAAGACCGCGCCCGACGCTACCTCGACAAGGTCGGCCTGGCCGCCCGCGTGGCAGACCAATACCCGGCATTCCTTTCCGGCGGCCAGCAGCAACGGGTCGCCATTGCCCGCGCGTTGGCCATGGAACCGGAAGTCATGCTGTTCGACGAACCGACCTCGGCGCTCGACCCGGAACTGGTGGGTGAAGTGCTCCGAGTGATCCAGGGCCTGGCCGAAGAAGGCCGGACCATGATCATGGTGACCCACGAAATGAGCTTCGCCCGCAAGGTATCGAGCCAGGTGCTGTTTCTGCACCAAGGGTTGGTGGAGGAAGAGGGCGCGCCGGAAGACGTGCTGGGCAGGCCGAAAAGTGAGCGGTTGAAGCAGTTCCTGAGCGGTAACCTGAAATAAAAATCGCAGGATTCGCCCGCTACTACGATTCCCTGTAGGAGCTGGCGAAGCCTGCGATCTTTTGATCTCGCTTTTCGTCTGCCCTCAAAAAGATCGCAGCCTTCGGCAGCTCCTACAAAGTGCAGGTCGCCAGCCGAATGGTTTCAGGCAACGGGGGCTGGAGGCGGCTCATCCGGCAGGGTGGGCTCACCGGGTTCCTGTGGTTGTTCGTTAGGGGTATCGGGATCAGGCTGGCCGGGGATGCCCCCTGCCATGCTGATTGGCGGATGTGCCAACAAGGACCAGGCCAAGACGCCAACCTGATTGGGCTCAAGCCTGGCCAGTTCAGCACTTATTCGCGGATCGATCTTCATAAAGCACTCCTGAGCAATGGCCCGGTCCGCTGTAGGCGAACCGGGCAGTACACCCCAATAGAGTGTCTACCCGCTCAAGAATTCCCGCTAGCTGCCAGATGAATGGATCAGGTGCGTGGCAGGGTGACGCCGAGCTGGCCCTGATACTTGCCGCCACGGTCCTTGTAGGAGACTTCGCACTCTTCGTCGGATTCGAAGAACAACATCTGTGCGACACCTTCGTTGGCGTAGATTTTCGCCGGCAACGTGGTGGTATTGGAGAACTCCAGGGTCACGTGGCCTTCCCACTCGGGCTCAAGCGGCGTCACGTTGACGATAATGCCGCAACGGGCGTAGGTGCTTTTACCGAGGCAGATCGTCAGCACATTGCGCGGGATGCGGAAGAATTCCACGGTGCGCGCCAGGGCGAAGGAGTTCGGCGGAATGATGCAGACGTCGCTCTTGACGTCGACGAAGCTCTTCTCGTCGAAGTTCTTCGGATCAACGGTCGCCGAATTGATGTTGGTGAACACTTTGAATTCATCGGCGCAACGCACGTCGTAGCCGTAGCTCGACACACCGTAGGAAATCACTCGCTCGGCGCCTTCGCCGCGCACCTGACGCTCGACGAAAGGTTCGATCATGCCGTGCTCTTGCGCCATGCGGCGAATCCACTTGTCCGATTTGATGCTCATGGCGGGTGTCCTGAATAGCGAGGTGGAAAAATTCTGTCCGGCATCTTACCGGGGCGCGCCGCCGGGTTCAAAGTCCGGGGAACATTTCTCGGCGATCCCCCCGTAATTTCCGGGCCTTCGCCGCAATGCAGTGCACCGTCAGTCACGAAAACAGAGAAACCTTCGCAGGAAGCATTGGCACGTTCCGGAAAAAGGGTTAAGGTGGCGCCACTGTGCTGCTTGTGTCACTGAGAATCTCTACACGATATGTTGAATTTCGATCCAACCATCTACAAGAATTTTTCCTGCTCTTTGCACTCAGTCTCGGCCAGGGTTCTTCCTGCGTCGCAGTTATCTTTGTTCAAGGAGTTACACCATGTCTAATCGCCAAACTGGTACCGTTAAGTGGTTCAACGATGAAAAAGGCTTCGGCTTCATCACTCCACAATCCGGTGACGACCTGTTCGTTCACTTCAAAGCTATCCAATCCGACGGCTTCAAAAGCCTGAAAGAAGGCCAACAGGTTTCTTTCATCGCTACCCGCGGTCAGAAAGGCATGCAAGCTGAAGAAGTTCAAGTTATCTAACTTGTACTTGCTTTAGTAAAAAGCCCCGCCCTCAAAAGCGGGGCTTTTTTGTGGGCGTATGTTTTTGCCACGCAAAAAAAAGATCGCAGCCTTCGGCAGCTCCTACAGGATGACTTCAATCCCTGTAGGAGTTGCCGAAGGCTGCGATCTTTTGATCTTTAAGCGGCGCTTACCAGGCCACGCCAAAGCCTGCGGTATAGCGGGTCTTGTCCAGATCGGCATCGTCGGTGCCGCTGATAATGTCTCGCTCGGCCTTCAGGTTAAGCGATGCCCACTCGGTGACCTTGTAGCGCAAGCCCGCTTCGGCATCGAGCGCGTAATCCGCCACACCCGACAATGGCTTGCCGACCTCGCCATTGGTGAAGAACTCCACCTTCTTGCCGATGAGGTAGCGGTTGTAATCCCACTTCATCGCCACGGAATAGAAGTTTTCCTTGCTGCCGTCGGCGAACTCATAGTCCGTGCGGTTGACCAGCGAGCCCAGCGAGAATGCGCCCAACTCGTTGTCCCAGAACTGGTAGCCCGGACCAGTACCGACAGTGCGTTGGCGGGAGAGGTCTTCGACCTTGTCGCGCTTATAGACCACGCGACCTTGCCAGAACCATTTCTCGGTCAGGAAGCGGTCGAGCGAGTATTCGGCCCGCCAGTTGTCAGTGGTCACAACGTCATCCTGGAATTCGCGGTTGTACTCGCCTTCCGCAATATGCCGCCATCTGCCATGACGCGCAGTGGTCTTGAAGTCGATGTCGTAGTCGTCGGTGTCTTTTTCCGCCCGCTGGTAATCCAGCGCCGCGTCGATATTGCCCTTCCACACCAAATCCTCGACCACCGGCTTGGGCTTAAGGATTTGCTGGATACTCGCCAGCTCGACAGTCTTCGGCGCCTCGCCATTGGCCAGGGTCACTTTGCCGTCCTCTGCCGCATGCAGTGCCTTGGCTTTTTCACCGGAGTAGGCATCCTGCTTGACCAGCAACTCCTGATCGCTTTCCAGGGTTTTGACCTGTTTCCAGTCGATCGGAACCGCACCGGCGTATTCGGTCTGAATCAACAGTTTGCCGCCGTCGAACAGGGTGATCTTACCGCTCAGCTTGTCACCGTTTTTCAACCAGACGGTATCAGCGAGCAGAGGCGTGGAAGCGCTCAAGACAGCGAGGCACAGCAGGGTTCTGGACACCATAAGCAAATACAGGCTCAAGATTGCGAAGAAAAGTCGGCATTATCCGTAGGAATAAGACCCTAGCAAGGACTGACCCGGCGATTTCTATTGAGTTCATTTCTCAATGGGTGATCCAGGATTTACTCTACGAACGGTGATCCACCTGTAGGAGCGAGCTTGCTCGCGATAAACTCGAGACAGACGCGTTACTCCAGACAGCTCGCGTCATCGTTGACGCTTATCGCGAGCAAGCTCGCTCCTACAGGACGCCAAACGTGACTGATTCAAACCCGGAAACCGAAAGCCCGGCGCAAATCCGACGCACGGCGCTCTACCTGACACTGGCCCAAGTCCCCGAGGGCAAAGTCGTGAGTTACGGCCAACTCGCCGAGCTGGCAGGACTGGGTCGTGCCGCGCGTTTCGTCGGACGGACACTGAGCCAATTGCCGGGCGACAGCAAATTACCCTGGCACCGCGTGCTCGGCGCAGGTGGGCGTATCAGCCTGCCTGCAGGCAGTCCTTCGGGCGATGAACAACGGGCACGATTGCGCATGGAGGGCATCAGTATCCTGAATAATCGTGTTGATATTCAGCGCCATGGCTGGCGCCCGGTAGAGCACAGCGGTTAGAGTGCGCGCTTTGTTTCCGTAATTCTTGAGGCAGACTCCAGCCCATGCCCCGTAAAACCTGGCGCGCCGCGCTCGCCGCCTATGCCAGCCCTTCAACGCTCGTGCTGTTGCTGCTTGGTTTCGCCGCCGGCTTGCCCTACATGCTGGTGTTCTCGACACTTTCGGTCTGGCTGCGTGAAGCCGGTGTGGCTCGCGAAACCATTGGCTATGCAAGCCTGATCGGTCTGGCCTACGCCTTTAAATGGGTCTGGTCGCCGTTGCTCGACCAATGGCGCCTGCCATTTCTCGGCAAGCTCGGTCGACGACGCTCCTGGCTGGTGCTTTCCCAGGCACTGGTCATCCTCGGCCTGATCGGTATGGGCTTCTGCGACCCGCAAAAGCACTTGTCCTGGCTGATCGCCATTGCTGTGGTCGTCGCCTTCGCCTCTGCGACGCAAGACATCGCAGTCGACGCTTATCGCCTGGAAATCGCCGAGGACAGCCGTCAGGCCGCGCTGGCCGCCAGTTACATGTCTGGCTATCGGATCGCCGCCCTGCTGGCCACCGCGGGCGCGCTGTTTTTCGCTGAAGGTTTCGGCTCCACCGGTTTCAACTATAAGCATTCGGCCTGGGCCGGCACTTACCTGCTGTTCGGTGCCTTGATGGTCCCGGCACTGCTGACCTCGCTGTTCATGCGCGAACCGGCGGTGCCACTGCGCACGCAACTTCAGGCCGGGCGCTACAGCTTTGTGCATCAACTGGCCTCGGTGTTCGTGCTGATCGTGCTGCTGGTGTCCGTACCGGCCATGTTTACGCAGCTCTACAACACCGACTTCGCCAGCGTGCTGTTTGAAGGCGTGAGCCTGCTCGACCTGCTGCTTCAAGACCGCGCGTTCCTGCGGGCGATCCTCTATACCACGCTCACTGCCCTGTGCCTGTCGGCCATCGGCCGCCGTGGACTGGCGCCAGTGCTGACACCGGTCAATGACTTCATTCTGCGATACCGCTGGCAGGCTTTTCTGCTGCTTGGCCTGATTGCCACCTATCGGATGTCGGACACGGTGATGGGCGTGATGGCCAACGTGTTCTACATCGACCAGGGCTTCACCAAGGATCAGATTGCCAGCGTCAGCAAGATCTTCGGCCTGATCATGACCCTGGTCGGCGCTGGCATGGGCGGCCTGCTGATCGTGCGCTTCGGCATCCTGCCGATCCTGTTCATCGGCGGCATTGCTTCAGCCGGCACCAATTTGCTGTTCCTGATGCTCGCCGACATGGGCGCCAACCTGAACATGCTGATCCTGACCATTTCCCTGGATAACTTCAGCTCCGGTCTGGCGACCTCGGCGTTCGTCGCTTATTTGTCGAGCCTCACCAACCTCAAGTTCTCGGCCACCCAGTACGCCCTGCTCAGCTCGATCATGCTCTTGCTGCCACGCCTGATCGGCGGCTACTCGGGCGTCATGGTGGAAAAGTTCGGCTATCACAACTTCTTCCTGATCACCGCCCTGCTCGGCGTCCCGACCCTGCTGCTGATTGCCCTGCACTGGTTCCAGGAGAGCCGCCGCGAAGGCCCGACGCCCACGCCGGAACCGATTCCAACCCAGGTCGCGGAAGAGTCGTAGGCTCTTTGCGTAGGAAGCATCCCGGAGGGCGGTGCGATTCCCGCCCTCCTGCCACACAGCCGACCGCACGCCTGTACGCCTGTACGCCAGCGGATCTCGCCCGTACAATGCCCCGTCATTTCCGTCATCAGCAACCGACAACGGCCAACCATGCGCACCAGTCAATTTTTGCTCGCCACACAGAAAGAAACGCCTTCCGACGCGGTCGTGATCAGCCATCAGCTGATGCTTCGCGCCGGCATGATCCGCAAACTCGCCTCGGGCCTGTACACCTGGCTGCCGATGGGCTTGCGAGTGATGCGCAAGGTCGAAGCCGTCGTTCGCGAAGAAATGAACGCCGCCGGCTCTCTCGAAGTGTTGATGCCGAGCACCCAACCGGCTGAGCTGTGGCAGGAATCCGGTCGCTGGGAAGAATATGGCCCTGAATTGCTGCGCTTCAAGGATCGCCACGGTCGCGATTTCTGCGCCGGCCCGACCCACGAAGAAGTCATCACCGACCTGATGCGCAACGAGTTGAGCAGCTACAAACAGCTGCCCATCAACCTATACCAGATCCAGACCAAATTCCGTGACGAAATACGCCCACGCTTCGGTTTGATGCGCGGTCGCGAATTCATCATGAAGGACGCCTACTCGTTCCATGCTGACCAGCCTTCGCTGCAGGTCACCTACGACCGCATGCACCAGGCGTATTGCAACGTGTTCACCCGCCTCGGCCTGAAGTTCCGCCCTGTTGAAGCCGACAATGGCTCGATCGGCGGCGCCGGCTCCCACGAGTTCCACGTGCTGGCCGAATCCGGCGAAGACGATATCGTCTTCAGCAATGGTTCCGACTACGCCGCGAACATCGAGAAAGCCGAAGCCGTACCACGCGAAACCTCTCGCCCAGCGCCTGCCGAAGAGCTGCGCCTGGTCGACACGCCGAACGCCAAGACCATTGCGCAACTGGTCGAAGGCTTCAACCTGCCGATCGAAAAAACCATCAAGACCCTGGTGGTTCACGCCGAAGAAGCCGGCAAGTTGATTGCCCTGATCATCCGGGGCGACCACGAGCTGAACGAAATCAAGGCCGCCAACCAGCCAGGCGTTGCCAGCCCGCTGGTCATGGCGTCCGAAAGCGAGCTGCGCGACGCCATTGGCGCCGGCGCCGGCTCCCTCGGCCCGTTGAACCTGCCGCTGCCCATCATCATCGACCGTTCCGTCGAGCTGATGAGCGACTTCGGCATCGGTGCCAACATCGACGACAAGCACTACTTCGGCGTGAACTGGGAGCGCGATCTGCCGGTTCCGACCGTTGCCGACCTGCGTAACGTCGTCGCTGGTGACCCAAGCCCTGACGGCAAAGGCACTCTGGAAATCAAGCGCGGCATCGAAGTCGGGCACATTTTCCAGCTGGGCAACAAGTACAGCAAAGCGATGAAGTGCGAAGTGCTGGGCGAGAACGGCAAGCCGGTCACCCTGGAAATGGGCTGCTACGGCATTGGCGTTTCCCGCGTGGTGGCCGCGGCCATCGAGCAGAACAACGACGCCAACGGGATCATCTGGAGCGACACCCTGGCGCCCTTCCAGGTTGCCCTGGTGCCACTACGTTACGAAACCGAACAGGTTCGCGAAGCCACCGACAAGCTGTATGCAGAACTGACTGCAGCCGGCTTCGAAGTGCTGCTGGACGACCGCGACAAGAAAACCAGCCCGGGCATCAAGTTCGCAGACATGGAGCTGATCGGCATTCCTCACCGGATCGTGGTCAGTGACCGCGGCCTCGCCGAAGGCAATCTGGAATACAAGAGCCGCACCGAACCTGAAGCGCAAGCGCTGCCGGTCGCTGACGTGCTGTCTTTCCTCCAGGCCCGTATCCGCCGCTGACACCAGATAGAGAAGTCATGTTCAAGCGAAACACCTTAGGCCTCGGTGGTGCCGCCTTGTGCGGCACCCTGCTGGTCAGCGGCTGTGCCAATCACATGTCACAACGCAGCGAGCACGAGGAACGCGTCGAGCGCAAATTGCTCGATCACAGCCTGCAGATCGATGTCGGCGAGCCCAAGGTGCTTGAGTTGCCGCAACGGCGGGTGAAAATCCACGAGCAGAAGACCTTCGAAGTCACCGAATTCGAAGTCACGCGCCACTACGATCGCTACACGCCTTATCAACCCTGGCGGGAGGTTTACGAGATCCCGCTGGGCATGGTGGCTGTAGTGGCCGGTGTCGGCGCGAACGTGGTCAATGTGTTCGCCCTCGGCAACCTGCCGGACAGCGTGACCAAGGACTGGCTCAGCTACGGTTTCGCCGGGGTCAACCCGTTCATGAACGTGCAGTCTCACGGCCGTGCGCAGCAGAACCTGGCGGGTATCGACGAGGTCCAGCTCGACAAGCGCACCGAATACTCGAGCCTACCCTGGAGCGAGCGTCCGGTGGTGGTCAAGGCCGGCAAGGAAACGTTCGAGCTGACGACCGACAAGAACGGCATCTTGCGCATGAACCTGCTGGACAGCCCGTTCGCCGAACATGACATCAATCATCTGACCCGCTTGCTGATCAGTGTCGAAGATGCCCAGGACGATGTGCATACCGACTCGTCCCTGGCCGTCAGTAGCGGCTTGCGGGGCAAGTTGCTCGAAGCTCATGGGCTGATTTACGACGACCTCGAAGACGACGAAGTGAGCCAGTGGGTACACCGGGTCAAACGTCTGTCGGAACTGGGTCTGGAGGAAGAAGCCAGCGAACTGGAACAAAGCCTGATCGAACTGACCCGCAACGACCCAGAGTTGCAGACCGAATTCCTCAAGTCACTGACCAAGGATGCCGGGCGACTGGTGGCGGATCCAGGGCCGAATTAACAGCAAAAGCTTCGCGGGCAAGCCTCGCTCCTACAGGTACTGCACAGTCCTTGTAGGAGCGAGGCTTGCCCGCGAAGAGGCCCTCACATTCACCGCAAAACCTACCGCTCAAACAACTCCATCTGCTCAAACCCTCCCCGCAAATCCTCCAGCCGCACCCCAACCCCCAACAACCGCACCGGCTTCCCGCCACGATTGAACGCCTGGGTCAGCAGCAACTGAAAACTGCCCAAATCCCGCCCTGCCCCGGCCTGTTCCAGCGTGGTCTGGGTGAAGTCATGGAATTTCACTTTGACGAACGGCTTACCCGGCCGATAGCTGCTGTCGATTCGCGCCATGCGGCCCGCCAAGGTTTCCAGCAATTCGGGTAATTTATCCAGGCAGCTCACCAGATCCGGCAGATCCACGTCGTAGGTGTTTTCGACACTGATCGACTGCCGACGACTGTCGTTGTGCACCAACCGATCATCGATCCCACGCGCCAGGCTCCAGAGTCGCTCGCCAAAACTGCCGAATTCGCGCACCAGCGCCAACTTGTCCCATTCGCGCAGATGCGAGCAATCGACGATGCCGAGCCGGCCCAACTTGTCAGCGGTCACTTTGCCTACGCCGTGTAACTTGCTTACTGGCAAACCGCTGACAAAGTCCTCTACCTGATCCGGCGTGATGACGAACAAACCGTTGGGCTTCTTCCAGTCGCTGGCAATCTTCGCGAGAAACTTGTTCGGCGCCACACCGGCCGAGACCGTGATGTGCAGCTGATTGGACACCCGCCGACGGATGTCCTGGGCAATTCGCGTGGCGCTACCACCGAAATGCGCGCTGTCGGACACGTCGAGATAGGCCTCATCCAGGGAAAGCGGCTCGATCAAGTCGGTGTAATCGCGAAAGATCGTGTGAATTTCCTTCGAGGCTTCTCTATAGGCCTCCATGCGCGGCTTGACGATGGTCAGGTCCGGGCACAGCTTCAAGGCATGCCCGGAAGACATTGCCGAGCGCACACCATAGGCCCGCGCTTCGTAATTGCAGGTGGCGATCACTCCGCGCCGATCCGCCGATCCGCCGACGGCCAGGGGTTTACCGGCCAGGCGCGGGTCGTCACGCATCTCGATAGCGGCGTAGAAGCAGTCACAATCGACGTGGATGATTTTTCGCTGCGTCATATAAAAGCGCTGTTCATGATGAAGAAACGGCCTGATTTCGAGCCGGATCGGCAGTATCTCACTGACACCTGTATATAGCACCAGTAGTCTGAATGTTCTTTCCGGCTCGTAGGAAAAGTCCCCGGTGAATTTATTTTCTCAATCGAACAGCACCTACTAATAGAGCTGAAAGCCTTGCCACGCCTGCGTCTCAGGGGCATCAAGCCATCCATTTAGCAAGCTAAGCGATTGAACCTGAACAGTTTTCTCAGGATTCAAGGTTGACAGCCCTGCGATCCTCTGTAGAATGCCGACACACAGACGCGGGATGGAGCAGTCTGGTAGCTCGTCGGGCTCATAACCCGAAGGTCGTCGGTTCAAATCCGGCTCCCGCAACCAAACATCAAAAAAGGCTACTCGAAAGAGTGGCCTTTTTTGTGCGCGTCTGTTTTGTCAAAACGACGCATGCACCCTGCTCCGCACAACAACGAGAAATCGTTCTGATTCCGAAACTTAGCGCTCCCCTACGCCCGTTCGCCACTCATTTACGCTTATTTGAATCTATTCAGGATTAACGGTTGACACCCCGGCGTATCTCTATAGAATGCCGCCACACAGACGCGGGATGGAGCAGTCTGGTAGCTCGTCGGGCTCATAACCCGAAGGTCGTCGGTTCAAATCCGGCTCCCGCAACCAAACATCAAAAAAGGCTACTCGAAAGAGTGGCCTTTTTTGTATCTGTTGAAAAAGTCCTTTCGCAACAATGATCTGTCACTGTGTAGCGAGCCGTTCGGGTCTCCAGTGCGCCGAGTTCAGACTATGCTCACTCGCAAGCAAAAGCCTCTACGACTGATGACATGCCGTCGCCGAATGCCGGCGAGAGGCGTTAATATTTGTGATTATTTTTTTCTACAGGGATTGGTAACTTGGCTGGATACCTCCATCCTGTCGCGCACAATCCAAGAGGTGATTGATGCGCGCCAACTCGTCTGATCCACAAGACACCGTCACAGCGACACAACCGATCAAGGCCGAGCGTCTGCGCTTGCTTGATCTGGCCAGCAAATACCGTCAGCCCATCGGCCTGGCAGTCACTTTATTGCTGTTCGCTATTGCGCTGATTGCCTGTCGCCACCTGCTGAGCGAACTCGATCTGTACGCTCTGCACGACTCGATTCTCGAAGTTCCGAAACCGGCATTGCTCGGCGCATTGGGCGCGACCGTCGTCGGCTTCATTATTCTGCTGGGCTATGAATGGTCGGCCAGCCGCTATGCCGGCGTGACGCTGGCGCCGCGAACACTGGCGCTGGGGGGCTTTACCGCGTTCGCCATCGGCAATGCCATCGGTCTTTCGATGCTCTCGGGGGGATCGGTTCGCTACCGTCTATATGCACGTCATGGCCTGGGGGCCACTGAAGTCGCGCACATGACGCTGTTCGCCAGCCTCTCGCTCGGCTGCGCCCTGCCACCGCTGGCCGCCCTGGCGACCCTCAGCGACCTGCCTGCAGCCTCCGCCGCCCTAGGCCTCTCCGAAACGTTGCTTGGCACGATTGCAGCGGCCGTACTGCTGCTGTTCTCGGTGCTGGCCATCGGCATCTATCGCCGCCGCCTGCCGGAGCAACCTTACCCGGACAACCTGCTGGTCAAGGTCGGACGCCGCACCTTGCGCCTGCCGGGCCGCCGCCTGACGTTCCTGCAACTGATCATCACCGCCCTCGACGTGGCCGCCGCCGCGACCGTGCTTTATCTATTGCTGCCTGAAGCGCCACCCTTCGGCGCGTTCCTGCTGGTCTATCTGCTGGCCCTGGCGGCCGGTGTGCTCAGCCACGTTCCCGGCGGTGTCGGGGTGTTCGAAGCGATTCTGCTGGCGGCCTTCTCCGACAAACTCGGCGCCGCACCACTGGCTGCCGCCCTGCTGCTCTATCGCCTGATCTACGTGGTGTTGCCATTGCTGGTGGCCTGCGTGTTCTTGTTGATCAATGAAGGTCAGCGCCTGTTTCTGTCGCGTCAGTCATTGCGTGCCGCATCGGGCCTGGCGGCGCCGATTCTGGCGGTGCTGGTGTTCCTGTCCGGCGTGGTGCTGCTGTTCTCCGGTGTGACGCCGGAAATCGATACGCGCCTGGAACACATCGGCTTCCTGATTCCGCATCGGCTGGTCGACGCCTCGCACTTCGGTGCCAGCCTGGTCGGCGTTTTGTGTTTGCTGCTGGCTCAAGGCCTGCGTCGCCGACTGTCGGCGGCGTGGATGCTGACCACCATTCTGCTGCTGGTCGGCGCCCTGCTCTCGCTGCTCAAGGGTTTCGACTGGGAAGAAGCCTGCCTGATGACCCTGACGGCGAGCCTGCTGGGGGTGTTTCGGCGCTCGTTCTATCGCCCTAGCCGCCTGACTGAATTGCCGTTCTCGCCGTTGTACCTGGTCGCCAGTCTGTGCGTACTCGGTGCGTCGATCTGGCTGCTGCTGTTTGCCTATCAAGACGTTCCGTACAGCCATCAGCTCTGGTGGCAGTTCACTCTCGACGCCGATGCCCCGCGCGGCTTGCGCTCGCTGCTCGGCGCCGCTGTGTTGCTGGTGGTGGTGTCGCTGACCTGGCTGCTGCGGACCGCGCGCCCGGTGATCCATCTGCCGACACCCGATGAACTGGATCGCGCGGTAAAAATCCTCATGGCCTCCGCCCAACCGGATGGCGGCCTCGCCCTGACCGGTGACAAGGCGCTGCTGTTTCACCCCAACGACGAGGCGTTCCTGATGTACGCCCGCCGTGGCCGCAGCCTGGTGGCGCTGTACGACCCGATTGGCCCGACCCAGCAGCGGGCGGAAATGATCTGGCAGTTCCGCGATCTGTGCGACATCCACCACGCCCGCCCGGTGTTCTATCAGGTACGCGCCGAGAACCTGCCGTACTACATGGACATCGGCCTGACCGCGATCAAGCTCGGCGAAGAAGCCCGGGTCGATCTGCTTCGCTTCGATCTCGAGGCCAAGGGCAAAGAGATGAAGGACCTGCGCTACACCTGGAACCGTGGCACCCGCGATGGCTTGTCGCTGGAAATCCACGAACCGGGGCATGCGCCGATGGATGAGCTCAAGGTGATTTCCAATGCCTGGTTGACCGGCAAGAACGTGCGCGAGAAAGGCTTCTCCCTCGGCCGCTTCAGTGATGATTACCTGAAACATTTCCGCGTGGCGGTGATCCGTTTCGAAGGACGCCCGGTGGCGTTTGCCAATCTGCTCGAGACTTACGGCCATGAATTGGCCAGCCTCGACCTGATGCGCGCGCACCCGGACGCCCCCAAGCTGACCATGGAGTTCATGATGGTCGGCCTGATTCAACATTATAAAAATCATGGATACGCGCGCTTCAGCCTGGGCATGGTGCCGTTGTCGGGGCTACAACCCCGTCGCGGCGCGCCATTGACCCAGCGTCTGGGCTCGATGGTTTTCCGCCGTGGTGAGCAGCTCTACAACTTCCAAGGCTTGCGCCGCTTCAAAGACAAATTCCAGCCTGACTGGGAACCCCGTTATATGGCCGTGCCCGCCGGACTCGATCCGCTGGTAGCCCTGGCCGATACTGCTGCCCTGATTGCGGGCGGCTTGACTGGATTGGTGAAACGCTGATGATTCAACGCTCCTTGCGGTACGTACTGGGCACGCTGGTCGTGCTGGCCCTGATACTCGGTGGCGGTTACTGGTATCTGAAACGCCCGGCGCCAGAACCGACCCTCGAACGGCTGACCCCGGCCGATGGCGCCGCGATGACCCGTGTCATCCCCGGCAACACACCACGCGCCCAGGTGCTGGTGGCGGTCAATGAAGAACAGAAGCTCAGCGACAAACAGCTGATGACCCTCAGCCGCTCCGGCTCGGCACAGATCGTTCAGGTGATCCTGCCCAAAGAGTGCCTGCTGCAAAGTCGCGCCCTGCAATCAGCCTTGAGAGAACTCAAGGGCCCGGCGACCCTGGTCAGCGGCATCGGCCCTGGCGCCGTGCTGGCATGGCGCTGGTTGTCCGAGCAGAAGAGCGACAAGGCCCAAGCCATTTCGGTGGACCTGGCCCTGGAAAAACCCGGCTGCACGCATCTGCTGCCGAAAAGCGCCGCCCACGGCCACTGGCTGGTGGCGTGGAACGACAACCCGGATGACGCCAGCGCTGGCTTCGTGCGTGACCAACCCAACGCCGAAACCAGCATCAGCGACTACGACATCAACCTGCCGCAAGTGCTGAACAACGAACTGCGCAAGATCCTCGTTGGCGGTGATAAAGCGGCCGGCGGCTTGCAGATTCCGGTAGTCGAAGTGCCGGCTGGCCAGGCCAAGGACACCGTCACCCTGTTCCTGTCCGGTGACGGCGGCTGGCGCGACCTGGACCGCGACGTCGCGGGCGAGATGGCGAAGATCGGCTACCCGGTGGTCGGCATTGACACCCTGCGCTACTACTGGCAACACAAGAGCCCGGAGCAAAGCGCCCTGGACCTGGCTGAGCTGATGCAGCACTACCGCCAGAAGTGGGGCACCAAACGCTTCATCCTGACCGGTTACTCGTTCGGCGCCGATGTATTGCCAGCGATCTACAACCGTCTGGAGGCATCGGAGCAACAGCGCGTCGACGCCATCATCCTGCTGGCCTTCGCCCGCACCGGCAGCTTCGAGATCGAAGTTGAAGGCTGGCTCGGCAACGCCGGCAAAGAAGCCGCCACCGGCCCGGAAATGGCCAAGCTGCCACCCGAGAAAGTGGTGTGCATCTACGGTGAAGAAGAGGTCGACGAAAGCGGCTGCACGGACAAGACCGCTGTAGGTGAAGCGATGAAACTGCCGGGCGGCCACCACTTCGACGAGAACTACCCTGCCCTGGCCCAGCGGCTGGTGGATGTGATCGAGAAGCGTCAATCGAAGGAAACAGCGGCTCAGGAGTAATCTGATCCCGCCCACAAAAAAGCCCTCGCCACCTCACGGTCGCGGGGGCTTTTTTTGACCATTAATTGAGTTCAGCACATATCCCTGTGGGAGCGGGCTTGCCCGCGATGAGGGCGGCAGATTCACGTGGATATGGCAGACATACCGCTATCGCGGGCAAGCCCGCTCCCACAGGGATCTTCGTTGGATGGGGATAAAGTGCCAGGCAATAAAAAGCCCCCGCTGCAACAATGCAAGCCAGAGCTTTGTTATTAGAGGCGACGCTCTGCGGCGTCGTATACCTCTTCGTCACGTCGAGCACCGACGGCGACTATCAACACCTGGATTGCCTTTCCATCCACTCGATAAACTATCCGCGTGTCGCCCGTTCGAATTCGTCGACAACCTGCAAGGCTGGCTCTAAGCGGTTTTCCGCTCTTGTCCGGCTCACCGTTGATAATCCGCTCCTCGATGACATCGAGAATACGGTTTGCCGCCGCAGCTCCCAGTAGATCCAGATCCTTCTGAACCTCCGGATGATAGATTACGCCCCAAACCATCCACAGCTCCTTTTAGTCCTTCCTGGCGTACCGCGCCCGCATATCGTCATGACTGATGGCCTTGGCTTGATCAAAACCGATCAGTCGCTCCCGCGCCACGGCTTCAATCCTGAGATTCTCAAGTTCGTCGAGCATTTCCTGATACGCATCGACATTGATAATGACCGCTGCCGGTTGATTGTCCTTGAAAATAACCAGGCGCTCGGTGGCTCGGCTGGAGATCTCTTTGAGCCTCGCACTGAAGCCCCGAACCATTGCGGTAACCGATATTGCCTGGTCAGCACGCTCTAGTAATGCCGTCATACTCACCTCCTCTCACAATCACATACAATTGAACACACAGTTATACACAGAGTATTGCGCTCAATTAAGCTCACTGCAACCCACCAAATAGCTATACCGACCGAATACCTGGAGGCCAGACGAAAATCCCAGGCAAAAAAAGCCCCCGCTGCCGCAATGGCAACGGGGGCTTTTTGATGTCGCGGGCTTACATCTCGACCTGTGTACCCAGCTCAATCACCCGGTTCAGCGGCAGATTGAAGAAGCGCAAATTGCCGTTGGCATTCTGCAACATGAAGGCGAACAACGCCTCACGCCAGCGGGCCATGCCTTCGAGTTTGGAAGCGATGACCGTCTCGCGGCTGAGGAAGTAGGTGGTGCGCATCGGGCTGAAGTCCAGGTCATCGAGATGACACAGCTTCAACGCCTGCGGCACGTCCGGTTCGTCAACGAAGCCGAAGTGCAGGATCACCCGGAAGAAGCCTTCACCGTAGGAATCGACCTCGAAACGCCGGGACGCAGGCACCCGCGGGATGTCTTCGTACACCACCGTCAGTAGCACCACTTGCTCATGCAGCACCTGGTTATGCAGCAGGTTGTGCAACAGCGCATGCGGTACGGCGTCCGGCCGCGCCGTGAGGAACACAGCGGTGCCCTGGACACGATGCGGTGGTTGCACGGCGATGCTGCTGATGAAGATCGGCAGTGGCAATCCACCTTCGTCGAGACGTTCGACCAGCAATTGCTTGCCGCGTTTCCAGGTGGTCATCAGGACAAACAGCACGATACCGGCGATCACCGGGAACGCCCCGCCCTGAACGATTTTCGGCACGTTGGCGGCGAAGTACAGACCGTCTACCAAGAGGAAACCGATCAACAGCGGCGCCGCGAGGAGCGGAGGCCATTTCCACAACAGCAATATCACCGCCGACACCAGGATGGTGGTCATCAGCATGGTCCCGGTCACGGCCACGCCGTAGGCCGAGGCCAGTGCACCCGAGGATTCGAAACCCAGCACCAGTAAAATCACGCCGACCATCAGCGCCCAGTTCACCGCGCCGATGTAGATCTGGCCTTGCTCGGCGCTGGAGGTGTGACGAATGTGCATGCGCGGAATGTAACCTAGCTGGATCGCCTGACGGGTCAGGGAGAACGCACCGGAGATCACCGCCTGAGAGGCAATCACCGTGGCCAGGGTCGACAAGCCGACCAACGGGATCAACGCCCAGCTTGGCGCCAAGAGATAGAACGGGTTGCGCGCGGCTTCCGGATCACCGAGCAGCAGCGCACCCTGGCCGAAGTAGTTCAGCACCAGCGCCGGCAGCACCAGAATGAACCACGCACGGGCAATCGGCTTGCGACCGAAGTGGCCCATGTCGGCGTACAGCGCTTCGGCACCGGTCAACGCCAGCACTACCGCGCCGAGAATCGCCACGCCCATGCCCGGGTGCACGATGAAGAAGCGCACGCCCCACACAGGGTTCATCGCCTTCAACACTTCCGGATGCTGGAGGATGCCGTACACACCCAGCGCGCCCAGCACCACAAACCAGGTGACCATGATCGGCCCGAACAGAATGCCGATACGCGCAGTACCGTGACTCTGAATCAGGAACAGCGCCACCAGCACGATCAACGACAACGGCACCACCCAATGGTCGATGCCCTCGAATGCCAATCCAAGGCCTTCAATCGCCGAGAGTACGGAAATCGCCGGCGTGATCATGCTGTCGCCGTAGAACAGCGCCGCACCGATCAGCCCGCAGACCACCAGCAACGACCTCAACTTTGGATACCCCGCCGCCGCCCGCCGGGCCAACGCCGTCAGGGCCATGATCCCGCCTTCGCCCTGGTTGTCGGCGCGCAGCACGAACATCATGTACTTGATCGATACGACCCAGATCAGCGACCAGAAGATCAGCGCCAGAATCCCCAGCACCCCGTCATGATTCACGGGCACGCCATAACCACCGGAAAACACTTCTTTGAGGGTGTACAGCGGGCTCGTTCCGATATCGCCATAAACCACCCCGACTGCCGCAACCAGCATGCCGATCGGTTTTGCCGCCGAATGCTCGGCGCCCGCCGTCTGACTACTTGCCTGCCCCATCCAAAACTCCTACTACTCAGACCCGGACTTCTTATAAGAAGCACTATGCTTTGCCGTGCAGCATGCGCTGTTTTACTTACGGTTACAGACGTTTTGTTGACTGTAAAAATTCGGTAAAGCCTAACGGCGCGAAGCATAGCGCAGCACTCGTCGTATTTCCCTGCATAAAGCTGGTCAAGCGCGTCTCTCATCGCTAGAATTGCGCACTTTTTGACCAGAGACGCAACATAGCGTCCGTCTGTCGCCTTGCCGTCTTCGGCTGGAGGCGTCACAAATACCGAGGTTAGACATGTCCACCACTCCTGCGCCGGCCAATCCAAAGGTTGGCTTCGTATCCCTGGGTTGCCCCAAAGCACTGGTCGACTCCGAGCGCATCCTTACCCAGCTGCGCATGGAAGGCTATGACGTCGTGTCCACTTACGAGGATGCCGATGTCGTGGTGGTCAACACCTGCGGTTTCATCGACTCGGCCAAGGCTGAATCGCTGGAAGTGATCGGCGAAGCCATCAAGGAAAACGGCAAGGTCATCGTCACCGGCTGCATGGGCGTCGAAGAAGGCAACATTCGCAAGGTGCACCCAAGCGTATTGGCCGTGACCGGTCCGCAGCAGTACGAGCAGGTTGTCAACGCTGTGCACGACGCCGTGCCGCCGCGTCAGGATCACAACCCGCTGATCGACCTGGTGCCGCCGCAAGGGATCAAATTGACCCCGCGTCACTACGCTTACCTGAAGATTTCCGAAGGCTGCAACCACAGCTGCAGCTTCTGCATCATCCCGTCGATGCGCGGCAAACTGGTCAGCCGTCCGGTCGGTGACGTGCTCGACGAAGCCCAGCGCCTGGTCAAGGCCGGCGTCAAAGAGCTGCTGGTGATCTCGCAAGACACCAGCGCCTATGGCGTCGACGTGAAATACCGCACCGGTTTCTGGAACGGCGCACCGGTGAAAACCCGCATGACCGAACTCTGCGAAGCCCTGAGCACCCTCGGCGTCTGGGTTCGTCTGCACTACGTTTACCCGTACCCGCACGTCGACGAGCTGATCCCGCTGATGGCCGCCGGCAAGATCCTGCCGTACCTCGACATCCCGTTCCAGCACGCCAGCCCGAAAGTCCTGAAAGCCATGAAACGCCCGGCGTTCGAAGACAAGACCCTGGCGCGCATCAAGAACTGGCGCGAGATCTGCCCGGATTTGATCATCCGTTCGACCTTCATCGTCGGCTTCCCCGGCGAAACCGAAGAAGACTTCCAGTACCTGTTGAACTGGCTGACCGAAGCCCAGCTCGACCGCGTCGGCTGCTTCCAGTATTCGCCGGTTGAAGGCGCGCCAGCCAACCTGCTGGACGCGGCCATCGTGCCGGACGACGTCAAGCAAGACCGTTGGGACCGCTTCATGGCGCACCAGCAGGCCATCAGCTCGGCTCGCCTGCAAATGCGCGTCGGCCGTGAAATCGAAGTGCTGGTCGATGAAGTCGACGAGCAAGGCGCGGTTGGCCGTTGCTTCTTCGATGCCCCGGAAATCGACGGCAACGTGTTCATCGACAACGGCAGCAACTTGAAACCGGGCGATAAAGTCTGGTGCAAAGTGACCGACGCCGACGAGTACGACCTGTGGGCTGAACAGATCTAAACGCAAAAAATACGCAAAGCCCCGCTCTCTTGACGAGATGCGGGGCTTTTTTACGTCTATCGTTTTGGGGGAGAAAGGACTCGCACAATTAATAGCAAAAGGGGCATCGAGCCATGCGCCAACATTCGGTCATCCACACGCCGAAACAGAGCGACTACGAAGAACTCACGCAAGTCTGGGAGGCCTCGGTGCGCGCTACCCATGACTTCCTGCCGGAAAGCTACATCGAACTGCTGAAGAACCTGGTGCTGACCCGCTACCTCGACGCGGTGATGCTGATCTGCACCAGGGACCCACGACAGCGTATCACCGGGTTTGCCGGAGTCGCCGCGGGCAAGATCGAAATGCTCTTTATCGCCCCGGCTCACCGTGGCCAGGGCCTGGGCAAGCAACTGCTGCGCTATGCCATGGAACACCTGAACGCCGATGAACTGGACGTCAACGAACAGAACCCGCAGGCCTTGGGGTTTTACTTCAAGCAGGGCTTCGAGGTGATCGGCCGCTCGGAGGTCGACGGCATGGGGCAGCCGTATCCGCTGCTGCACATGCGCTTGCGCCAGACCCAACAATTGACGCGCAATGGCTGACACACCATAAAA
The DNA here is from genome assembly GCF_001297125.1 of Pseudomonas sp. RIT-PI-q. Classification (GTDB taxonomy): domain Bacteria; phylum Pseudomonadota; class Gammaproteobacteria; order Pseudomonadales; family Pseudomonadaceae; genus Aquipseudomonas. The sequence goes on along the minus strand of NZ_LHPC01000077.1, from coordinate 135,657 downwards.
CATTGTAGGAGCTGGCTTGCCAGCGAAGGCGGCCGATAGATCGCCACAACGCTCGCGGGCCTCTTCGCTGGCAAGCCAGCTCCTACACTAATTGCCATACTGCGCAAATGGACCCGCGATTAACCGGCGCCCAGCAGGTACAATGCCCACCCCTTTTTTCTTACGGCCCTGTCATGACTGACCCGATTCGTCTCTCCAAACGCCTCATCGAACTCGTCGGCTGTTCCCGTCGGGAGGCTGAGCTGTTCATCGAGGGCGGCTGGGTCACCGTGGACGGTGAAGTCATCGACGAGCCGCAGTTCAAGGTCGACACCCAGAAAGTCGAGCTCGATCCGCAAGCCCAGGCCACTGCACCGGAACCGGTAACCATCCTGTTCAACGTGGCGGCGGGCATGGATGCGGAAACAGCCATGGCGACCATCAGCGCCGAAACCCTGAGCGAAGAACACCGCTTCAGCAAACGCCCGCTCAAGGGCCACTTCCTGCGCCTGACCGCCAGCACCGACCTGCAGGCCAATGCCAGCGGTCTATTGGTGTTCACCCAGGACTGGAAGATCCTGCGCAAGCTCACCGCCGACTCCGCCAAGATCGAGCAAGAGTATGTGGTCGAGGTTGAAGGCGACATGGTGGCTCACGGCCTCAACCGCCTGAACCATGGCCTGACCTACAAGGGCAAGGAACTGCCGCCGGTCAAAGCCAGTTGGCAGAACGAAAACCGCCTGCGTTTTGCGATGAAGAACCCACAACCGGGCGTGATCGCCCTGTTCTGCCAGGCCGTCGGCCTGAAGGTCGTCGCCATCCGCCGCATCCGCATTGGCGGTGTATCCATCGGCAAAGTGCCTTTGGGGCAATGGCGCTACCTGTCCGGCAAAGAGAAGTTCTAAGACTTTTCACGCCGCCACACATTTCGGCGTCGCAGGCTTATGCGACGCCCACTGCTGAATATCAGGACTGCACACCATGATTCATAACGACGTACTGCGCAGCGTGCGCTACATGCTCGACATCAGCGACAAGAAAGTCATCGAGATCATCAAGCTCGGCGGCATGGACGTCAGCCTGGAAGACCTCTTGACCTACCTCGACAAGAAAGAGGAAGACGAAGAAGGCTTCGTACGCTGCCCGGACGAAGTCATGGCGCACTTCCTCGATGGCCTGGTGATCTTCAAGCGCGGCAAGGACGAAAGCCGTCCACCGCAGCCGATCGAAGTGCCGGTGACCAACAACGTCATCCTAAAAAAACTGCGTGTGGCTTTCGAGCTGAAAGAAGACGACATGCACGCGATCCTCAAGGCCGCCGAGTTCCCGGTGTCCAAGCCTGAGCTGAGCGCGCTGTTCCGCAAGTTCGGCCACACCAACTACCGCACCTGCGGCGACCAGTTGCTGCGCAACTTCCTCAAAGGCCTGACCCTGCGCGTTCGCCCGCAGTAAATCGCCAAGAACGCCCCGCCCCCTGTAGGAGCGAGGCTTGCCCGCGAAGGCGATCTCAAAAACGCCATCGCGAGCAAGCTTTGCTCCTACAGGGGAGCGACATAGCACTTCATTCCTCGCAAAAATAGTGGCTCCGCTTCTCGCGGCTGACGACTAGGGTGTACTGACCCTCAGCTCTCAGGATTCGCCATGCACCCGTACTTTTCCCTGCAAGGCCGCACCGCTCTGGTGACCGGCGGCACCCGTGGTATCGGCAAAATGATCGCCAAGGCCTATGTCGAGGCGGGCGCTACTGTGTACGTCTGCGCCCGGGATACCGAAGCCTGCCAGCAAACCGCTGATGAGCTGAGTGCGCTGGGGCAATGCCATGCCGTGGCAGCCAACCTGGCCACCGAAGAAGGCGTGCAGCAACTGGCTACACGACTGGGCGAGCAGATCGACCATCTGGATATTCTGGTGAACAACGCCGGCACTACGTGGGGCGCGCCGCTGGAGAGCTACCCGGTGAAGGGCTGGGAAAAGGTCATGCAGCTCAACGTGACCTCGGTGTTCAACTGCATCCAGCAATTCTTGCCGCTGTTGCGCAAGGCCGGCACCGAAGCCAATCCGGCGCGGATCATCAACATCGGTTCGGTGGCGGGGATTTCTTCCTTCGGCGAACAGGCTTATGCCTACGGGCCGAGTAAAGCCGCCCTGCATCAACTGTCGCGAATTCTGGCGCGGGAACTGGTGAGCCAGCACATCAACGTCAACGTCATTGCGCCAGGGCGTTTTCCGAGCAAGATGACGCAACACATTGGTAACGACGAGCAGGCATTGGCGGACGATACGGCGTTGATTCCGATGAAGCGTTGGGGGCGCGAGGAGGAGATGGCGGCGCTGGCGATCAGCCTGGCGAGTACGGCCGGGGCTTACATGACCGGGAACATTATTCCGCTGGATGGTGGGTTTAGCCTCTGAGATCAGCGGCGCGGCCATCGCGGGCAAGCCCGCTCCCACAGGGTTCTCGAGCGAATACAAATTTTGTGTACGACACCAAACCTGTGGGAGCGTGGCTTGCCCGCGATGACTGACTGCCAGTCACCACCGAAGCAACGGTCGATCGGGTTATCATGCCCGCCCGCTCCCGCCTCGACTTCAAACCATGACCTACAGCGTTTCCCCCATCGGCTTCGTGCGCTCCTGCTTCAAGGAGAAGTTCGCGATCCCGCGCCAACCGCAATTGGCCCCGGCCGCTCGCGGTGTCCTGGAACTGGTGCCGCCGTTCGATCAGGGTGATGCGGTGCAGGGCCTGGACCAGGTCAGCCACGTCTGGCTGCTGTTCCTGTTTCATCAGGCGCTGGAAGAAAAGCCACGGCTCAAAGTCCGCCCACCTCGCCTCGGTGGTAACAAATCCATGGGCGTATTCGCCACCCGCGCTACGCATCGGCCCAATGGCATCGGCCAATCGGTGGTCAAACTGGACAAGGTCGAAGCCAATCGCCTGTGGATATCCGGCATCGACCTGCTGGACGGCACGCCGATTCTCGACATCAAACCCTACGTGCCTTACGCCGACATCATCGACAGTGCCTCCAATACCATCGCCAGTGCCGCGCCGCAGCTGATTCCCGTGCAGTGGACGGACTCTGCGCTGCAACAGGCTCACACACACGCTCAGCGCCTTGAAGAGCCTTTGGTGGCACTGATCGAGCAATGCCTGGCACAAGACCCACGCCCGGCGTACCAGATGCCTGCACCCGAACGCGAATACGGCGCGCAGCTTTGGGATGTCGACGTGCGCTGGCATTACCCGACGCCCGAGTTGATCCGCGTCCTCGAAGTCATCCCTGCAAACACCTGAACCGCCAGAAACGAAAAAGCCCGCGCTGCCTTCAAGCAACGCGGGCTTTTGATCTCTGTAGGAGCGAGCTTGCTCGCGATGGTCTCGAACACGCCGCGTTTAATCCATTAAGCGCGCGTTATCGTTGACGACCTTCGCGAGCAAGCTCGCTCCTACAGGTCAGCTGTCACTTCTCGACGAACGCACGCTCGATCAGGTAGTCACCCGGCTCGCGCATCCGCGGCGAAACTTTCAGGCCGAAGCTGTTCAACACTTCGCTGGTCTCGTCGAGCATGCTCGGGCTGCCGCACAGCATGGCGCGGTCGTCCTGCGGGTTGATCGGTGGCAGGCCGATGTCGCTGAACAGCTTGCCGCTGCGCATCAGGTCGGTCAGGCGCCCTTCGTTCTCGAACGGCTCGCGGGTCACGGTCGGGTAGTAAATCAACTTGTCACGCAAGGCGTCGCCGAAGAACTCGTTCTGCGGCAGGTGCTCGGTGATGAACTCGCGGTAGGCGACTTCGTTGACGTAACGCACGCCGTGGCACAGGATCACTTTTTCGAAACGCTCGTAGGTTTCCGGGTCCTGGATGACGCTCATGAACGGCGCCAGACCGGTGCCGGTGCTGAGCAGGTACAAATGTTTGCCAGGCTTCAAGTCGTCCAGTACCAGCGTGCCGGTAGGCTTCTTGCTGATGATGATCTCGTCGCCTTCCTTCAGATGCTGCAGCTGGGAAGTCAGCGGGCCATCAGGCACCTTGATGCTGAAGAACTCCAGATGCTCTTCCCAGTTCGGGCTGGCGATCGAGTAAGCACGCATAAGCGGGCGGCCGTTGGGCTGTTGCAGGCCGATCATCACGAACTGACCGTTCTCGAAGCGCAGTCCCGGATCGCGGGTGCACTTGAAGCTGAACAGAGTGTCGTTCCAGTGATGAACACTGAGGACACGCTCGTGGTTCATGTTGCTCATGTACGTGGGACTCCTGGAGATTTTGCCTGCGCCGCTGTGCGCAATTGCATCGCATTCTAATAGCAGAGACAATATCTGTTAAATGGATTATTAAGATAAGGGTTATCGGTTATATAGATATGCGATTTACTCTCCGTCAACTTCAAGTATTCGTCGCCGTCGCCCAGCAGGAAAGCGTATCCCGTGCTGCGGGTCTGCTCAACCTCTCGCAGTCGGCGGCGAGCACCTCGATCACCGAGCTAGAGCGCCAGTCCAGCTGTCAGCTGTTCGACCGCGCCGGCAAACGGCTGAGCCTCAATGCCCTCGGCAAACAACTGCTGCCGCAAGCCGTGGCGCTGCTCGACCAGGCCAAGGAAATCGAAGATTTGCTCAACGGCAAGTCCGGTTTCGGCTCATTGGCGGTCGGCGCGACCCTGACCATTGGCAATTACCTGGCGACTTTGCTGATCGGCAGCTTCATGCAGCGCCATCCGGAAAGTCAGGTGAAGCTGCACGTGCAGAACACTGCCAACATCGTGCAGCAAGTCGCTCACTATGAAATTGATCTGGGTCTGATCGAAGGCGATTGCAGTCATCCAGACATCGAAGTCCAGAGCTGGGTCGAGGATGAGTTGGTGGTGTTCTGCGCCCCACAGCATCCGCTGGCCAAACGCGGCACAGCGACCATGGAAGAGCTGACCCACGAGGCCTGGATTCTGCGTGAGCAGGGCTCTGGCACGCGCCTGACCTTTGACCAGGCCATGCGTCACCATCGCAGCGCGCTGAATATCCGCCTGGAGCTGGAGCACACCGAAGCGATCAAACGCGCGGTGGAGTCAGGTTTGGGGATTGGCTGCATTTCGCGCCTGGCACTGCGCGACGCCTTTCGTCGTGGCAGTCTGGTGCCGGTGGAGACACCGGATCTGGACCTGGCGCGGCAGTTCTATTTCATCTGGCACAAACAGAAATATCAGACCTCGGCGATGCGCGAATTCCTCGATCTGTGCCGCGCCTTCACCGCCGGGGTTCAGCGCAGCGACGAAATCGTCCTGCCGACCATCGCTTAAAGCAGGATCACCGCCCACACCAGCGCGATCATGGTCAATGCCACGAACTGCGCGGCGCTACCCATGTCTTTTGCATTCTTCGACAGCGGGTGCAGCTCAAGGGAGATGCGGTCGATAGCTGCTTCTACTGCCGAATTGAGCAACTCGACAATCAACGCCAGCAGGCACACTGCAATCAACAGCGCCTGCTCGACTCGGCTGACATTCAGGAAGAACGAAATCGGGATCAGGATGACGTTAAGCAACACCAGTTGCCGGAAAGCCGCTTCGCCGGTGAAAGCTGCGCGCAGGCCATCCAGTGAATAGCCAGAGGCGTTGAGGATGCGTTTTAGGCCGGTCTGGCCTTTAAAAGGGGACATAGAGTGGGCAACTGAACCAAAAAGGAATGGGAAAGCTAGATCAAGCAAAGTCAAAAAAGCGTGAACATGCAGCGCTTGATTAGCTCGAAATTGACTCAAGTTGTTGCAAGAGCAACGCTGCCTGAGTTCGGGTCCGCACATTCAGCTTGCGGAAAATCGCCGTGACGTGGGCCTTGATAGTCGCTTCGGAAACGCTCAGCTCGTAGGCAATCTGCTTGTTCAACAACCCTTCGCAGACCATGGTCAGCACCCGGAACTGCTGGGGCGTCAGGCTCGCAAGGCCTTCACTGGCGGCCTTGGCTTCAGCGGAAACGCTGACCGCTTCGAACGCCTGGGGCGGCCAGAAGACGTCACCATCGAGTACCGCACGGACGGCTTTTTGAATGACGCTCAGGTCGCTGGACTTGGGAATGAAACCGCTGGCGCCGAACTCACGAGACTTGACCATGATCGAGGCTTCTTCCTGGGCCGAGACCATCACCACCGGAATCTGCGGGTACTGACCGCGCAACAGCACCAACCCGGAAAAACCGTAGGCCCCCGGCATGTTCAGGTCCAGCAGCACCAGATCCCAGTCGGCTTTTTCGTCCAGACGGGTTTCCAGCTCGGCAATGCTGGCCACTTCCACCAGCCGGACATCCGGGCCAAGGCCCAGGGTCAACGCTTGATGCAGGGCGCTACGAAAAAGAGGGTGGTCATCGGCAATCAGGATTTCGTATGTGGCCATTTTTCAAATGATCCTGTTTTTCAAACAACTCTAGGTGCAGCCACGGAGCTACACCAGCAGGGCACGTTCAACGCCAATTACGTGGCTATTCACGAAAAAATACGGCGTATCAAACTTTGGCCGCGCCCTAATCGGCGCCAAGCATGCCCAGCGAAGCCGGGGTGGTCAAGGTGCATGGCCAGTACAGTTCTTTGCAGTATGGGCGACAATCAGCACATGGCATGGGCGCCTTTCTGCACAAACGGCATCAGCTCGACGTGTGCCGGGGTAGAAACGTTCATTTCAAGCTGATGCTTGGCGTCGAGGTAGTGTTGGCTGAACACGTCGAAATAAGCGTCCAGCGCCGATGCGGCGTCGATGTCACCCGCCAGATCCAGGCACAAGGCAGCGACTTCGGCCGTGCAAAGGTGTTCGCTGCGGGTAGACCGACGCAACCGGTAACGAGAGAGTTTCTCGGGCAGCAGGCTCAGGATTGGCAGCGCATCAAAATAAGGACTTTTGCGGAAAATCTTTCTGGCTTCGGTCCAGGTCGCGTCCAACAGAATGAACAAAGGGCGCTTGGCAGTATCGACTTCGACCGTATTAGTCACCCGTTCAGGCTCGACGTACTCGCCTGGAAAGACCAGGTACGGTTGCCATTGAGGGTCGGCGAGCAATGCCAGCAACTGCGGGTCAGTTTCCGTTCGCGACCAGATGAACGCATGGTTGTCGCGCACTACATCGGCAATCAACCAACCGGTGTTGCTCGGTTTGAACACTTCCTTGTTGGTCATGATCAGGCACACGCCGGAGCGGGTCTCGACGCGCGGGCGCCAGGCGCACAGGCAGTGGCTCTCGATCACGCGGCATTCACGGCAACGGGGCGCTCTCCAGCCACGGGCCTGAATCGGCTTGATGCCCTCTTCCTCTCGCTGATCGCGTAGGCGGGCGACGGCATTGGCGGCAAAGGGTGGCGTTTCAGGGTTCACGAAAAACACTCGGCAGGCAGAAAGTGCCGGCAGTTTATCAGAGCAGCCAGCGCAAGCCTGTACCGTCCAGGCCTCCTCCCCTATAATTCGCCGCCACTGAACGCACAGTCATGTGACGGGTCGAACCACCAGTCACTGAACCAGGAGAGTTTCATGCTGCGCCTTATCGTTCCCACCGCTGCCATTTTACTGGTGTCGTCTTTCAGCGCTCAGGCTGCGTCCTTGAGTGAGCAGAATCTCAACAGAGAGCTGCGAAACGTCGCCACACAAAGCAGTGTTGGCACTCCACGGGCGATCAACGAAGACATCCTTGATCAAGGCTACACCGTCGAAGGCAATACGCTGATCAACCATCTGAGCGTACAAAGCAGCCACGCCAACAAGATGCGTGCCGACCCGAAAGCTGTGTATTTCCAGCTGGGCGCCTCTGTCTGCAACAACCCATCGTTCCGCAAACTGATGGCCAAGGGCGCGGTGATGCGTTACGACTTCACTGAGGTGAAGACCAATCGCTCGGTCGGCTCCGCCAGCTATCAGGAATCGGACTGCCCGAAAGCGGCCCCGAGCAAGAAGAAGTAATTACCGGGGATTGGCGCGCCGCTGTTCATCCTCGGCGCGCAGTTCTGCCAATAACGCCTGCAAGTAGCGCGAACGCCGCTCGGCCCCCTCCAAACGCCGGCAGCACTCCTCTTCGAGACTCAAATGATTGGTCTCGGCTGAAGACTTCAGCAATCGATACAGTTGCGTATCGATCTCTATCTCCAGAATCACTCTGGCCATGGCTCCCGCCTCCTTGCACTTCACTCGTGACGAGCGAGAAATCCTTGAAACCGCTTGTACCGTGCGCCCTGCCTTTGACGCAAAGTTGTCGTGATACGCCTGTAACTTAGTAAATCAGAGTGTCGGACACTCGGCTTGCCTTCAGACGAGTGGTGAAATCACCTTGCAAATCGTCAATAAGCGGTTGCCAGGAAAGACTTTGCGGCGCAATGATCGAGTCAGCACAAAACCCTGCGAGGGTCTAGATTCATAGTGTTCCCGTTCACTTTTTGCGGGCAGAAAAGGGGCTGCCTGTTGCACGTCCTGTTGTGCGAACGTTTCTTTCATCCAAGGGAAAAAACAGAGCCTGTATGGATGACTCGATTGCAACCCGAGTCATGTGGATCGCCCAGGCACGGGCCTGGGCAGACAGCGACACACGAGGTGTCGCGGCGCTGACGACTGCTTTGTCGGGGCCAAGGGTTCTGTGCAGAAGGAGAAGTTGAATGCCTTACCAACCGAATGACCTCCTGAGCCGTCATTTTGAAGAAAGCGGCCACGACCTCACCAGCAAGGTCGAAGAGCAACTCAACCTGGTTTCACCCAACAGCCCGAATATTCCGATTTACCGCGACATGATCCTGACCGTGTTGCGCATGGCCCAGGAAGACCACAACCGCTGGAACGCCAAGATCACCCTGCAAGCCCTGCGTGAACTGGAACATGCCTTCCGGGTACTGGAACAGTTCAAGGGGCGGCGCAAAGTCACCGTTTTCGGCTCGGCCCGAACACCGATAGAACACCCGCTGTACGGTTTGGCCCGAGAGCTAGGCGCCGCACTGGCGCGCTCGGACCTGATGGTCATCACCGGCGCCGGTGGCGGGATCATGGCTGCGGCCCACGAAGGTGCCGGCCTGGCACACAGCCTGGGATTCAACATTACCCTGCCCTTCGAGCAGCATGCCAATCCCACCGTGAATGGCACCACCAACCTGCTGCCCTTCCACTTCTTCTTTACCCGCAAGCTGTTCTTCGTCAAGGAAGCCGATGCCCTGGTCCTGTGCCCCGGCGGTTTCGGCACCCTCGATGAAGCGCTGGAAGTGCTGACATTGATCCAGACCGGTAAAAGCCCATTGGTGCCGGTGGTGTTGCTGGACGCCCCTGGCGGCAAGTTCTGGCAAGGTGCGTTGGACTTCATTCATCAGCAACTGGAGGAAAATCGCTACATCCTGCCGACCGACATGAAGCTCGTGAGCCTGGTCTACAGCGCCGAAGAGGCTGTGGAGCAGATCAACCAGTTCTACAGCAACTTCCACTCCAGCCGCTGGCTCAAGCATCAGTTCGTGATTCGGATGCATCACAAGCTCAGCGATCAGGCACTCGAACACATGCAAGAGGCATTTGCCGACCTGTGCCTGAGCGATCATTTCCATCAACACGTCTACAGCGGCGAGGAGCATGACGAACCGCAGTTCAGCCATCTGGCGCGACTGGCCTTCACCTTTAATGCCCGAGACCATGGACGCCTGCGGGAACTGGTGGACTACATCAACCTGCCGGAAAACTGGGCACAGCCCAAACCCCAAGCGCAACAGCGCACGCGGGAACCGTCAAAGGTGACGTGATGCAAAAAAAAACGGCCCGCTATCGAAATAGCGAGCCGTTTCATTCAATCGTCCATCCCTCGGCCGATGAACAAGCGGCTGATCATTTCCATGGAATATCCCCGATAACTCAGGAACCGCCCTTGCTTGGCGCGTTCTCGGGCGTCTATCGGTAAATGCCCGGAGAATTTACGTCGCCAGGTGTCTTCGAGTTGTTCCTGCCAGTTGATTCCGCTCTCGCGTAACGCGAGTTCGATGTCAGTGCGCTGCAGGCCCCGCTGGCTTAACTCTTCGCGAATACGCAAAGGGCCGTAGCCGGAACGGGCACGGTAGGAAACGAAGCTTTCGAGGTAACGGGATTCGGACAGCAGGCCCTCTTCCGTCAAGCGGTCGAGTGCGGTGTCGATCATTTCAGGGAGGGCGCCGCGCTGACGCAGTTTACGCGTCAGCTCGACTCGACCGTGCTCGCGTCGTGCGAGCAGGTCCATTGCGGTTCGCCGCACCGCGACGAGTGTATCGAGTACGGCGGTCATCGGATCAATCAGATATCCGCGTCAGCCAGGTCATCAGCAGTCTCTTTGACTGGCGATGCTTTGACATCCGGCGCTGGAGTCAGCAGCTTGTCGCGCAGCTGCTTCTCGAGCTTGGCGGCGATTTCCGGATTGTCTGCCAGGAACTTGGCCGAGTTGGCCTTGCCCTGACCGATCTTGGTGCCTTCATAGGCATACCAGGCGCCGGACTTCTCAACGAAACCGTGCAGAACACCCAGGTCGATCATCTCACCGTTGAGGTAGATGCCCTTGCCGTAAAGAATCTGGAACTCGGCCTGACGGAACGGCGAAGCCACCTTGTTCTTCACAACCTTGACGCGGGTTTCGCTACCAACGACTTCATCACCTTCTTTCACCGCGCCAGTACGACGGATGTCCAGACGAACCGAGGCATAGAACTTCAGCGCGTTACCACCGGTGGTGGTTTCCGGGCTGCCGAACATTACGCCGATTTTCATACGGATCTGGTTGATGAAGATAACCAGGCAGTTGGCGTTCTTGATGTTACCGGTGATTTTACGCAGCGCCTGGGACATCAGACGGGCTTGCAAGCCCACGTGCATGTCACCCATTTCGCCTTCGATTTCAGCCTTTGGAACCAGAGCTGCCACGGAGTCGACGATGATCACGTCAACCGCGTTGGAACGCACCAGCATGTCGGTGATTTCCAGGGCCTGCTCGCCGGTGTCCGGCTGGGAAACCAGCAGGTCGTCGACGTTGACGCCCAGTTTGCCGGCGTATTCAGGGTCGAGTGCGTGTTCGGCGTCGACGAATGCGCAGGTCGCGCCGGCTTTTTGAGCCTGGGCGATCACCGACAGTGTCAGCGTGGTTTTACCGGAGGATTCAGGACCGTAGATTTCAACGATACGGCCTTTTGGCAGACCGCCAATGCCGAGTGCGATGTCCAGACCCAGAGAGCCAGTGGAGATAGCCGGGATCGCCTGACGGTCCTGATCGCCCATACGCATTACGGCACCCTTGCCGAATTGACGTTCGATCTGACCCAGGGCCGCAGCCAAGGCTTTCTTCTTGTTGTCGTCCATTAAAGTCCTCACGTAATCAATAAGGCCTGACGGCCAACACCTGTATAAGTAGCCAGTATTATTCCACAGCGTTTCAGGATCGCCTACCCCTGATTTGAGATTTCTCCAGCAGCATGCCGCAGCAGCCCCTCTAGCGCGGCCTTCACCGTTTGTCGGCGGACCTCGTCGCGGTTGCCGGGGAAGTACTGAACCTCGCTGAACACCTGCTCGCCAACGCCCCAGGCCAGCCAAACCGTACCCACCGGCTTGCTGGGCGAACCGCCATCGGGCCCGGCCACGCCGCTGACCGCGACGGCAAAACGCGCCCGGCTTTTTTCCTGCGCACCGCGGACCATGGCCTCGACCACCTCGCGACTGACCGCCCCCACCGCAGGAAACAACTCCGCAGGAACATTCAATTGCTCGGTTTTCTGACGATTGGAATAGGTGACATAACCGGCCTCGAACCACGCCGAACTGCCCGGAATGCGGGTGATCGCCTCGCTGATCCCGCCGCCGGTACAAGATTCTGCAGCGGTGACGTGGGCATTGAGAACCTGCAAGCGCCTGCCAAGTTCAGCGGCCAGTTGGGTGATTTCTTTCACGGTCATCTCCTGAGCGAACGGAATGGGACTACCGTACACGAGCGTATCGCGCTTGCAAGGCGCAGGATCGATCAAAATGTTAGCGAGCGAGCGCTCTGACGCAAGCTTGGCAGGCGCGCGTGGTTGCCGAGCCCACCGGCCAACACGGCCAGTAACACAACATCGGCAAGACCCGCTGTAAAACCGGGTTCAGGCCAAAGGCTTGAATAACACCGCCCTCGCCCGCGCCCAGAGTTGCAAACGGTTTTGCAGCCCATTCAGACCGCCATTGATCCGACGGGTAATGCTGTTGAACTGGTCGCGATCAGCCAGTTCATTCAAGCCGCTGCGATTCCAGAACCAGGCGGCTGACTCGGCAGCCCACTGGGGTTGCTCGAGCAACTCGGGCTGATTCAGCAGTCGCTCATCGCCAAACAACGCCAGGCTGCATTGTCGATAGTTGTCACGACCGGTGATCTGGATCAGGCCACGGCCACGGTATTTTTGACCGTCGCCATCGGGCCCTGGCGTATTACCCAAGCGGGCGGCCAGAGTACCGGTGTCGTACTTGCTCAAGTAGGGGTCATCGCCCAATTCACACACGTATTGCAGCTGCCCTGACTCGTGGCCGACTTGCGCGAGGAAAGCGGCGATGCGTTTCAGGGTGCTTACGTTGTAGTGCGACATGGCGATGTTCAGAAATGAAATGAAAACGCCCGCTTGAGAGCGGGCGTTCGGCATAACGCTAAGTAGCTGTTCTTGCGTAATTGTCATAGGGGGCTGATTTAAGCAAAAGGTACTGTCCACAGGGAACCCGCGTCCTTGCAGGTCGGATGCCGGTCGGCACCGCAATTCGCCAATCCATTGGGCTTGGGTGTCAGAGATCCTGGCGGTTATCGCGTGGCGGCACTTCGCAAACGCCAATCCGTTTGGCGGCCCAACGTTCATAAAGGCCAATGGCAACATCTGCCCCGGCCATCGCCGTGAGGCAACCCAACGCGCAAGCAGCCCAGATCGACATGCCGGCGGCATACAACAGCATGAATGCCGAGACCCCGCAGACCATGCAGGCCCCCGAGCGCAAGGCCAGACGCCGCAGCAGCGACCAGCCACGAGCGCCCTCCTTGTCGGCACGCCACATTTCGCCGGACACAGCACCCATCAGGGCGAGGACGATGACCAGCCAGATCGGCATGTTCAGCAACGCTAGTTGCTCGTTTGTCATGTCTCGCCTCCTGGGGGTGATAGATGAGAGATATACGTCTTTCATACGGTGATGCTTGAGGTGCCCGGCGGAACGGTCGAACGAATCGTCGCGCTCTTATGCCAACTCATGCCAACCAATGTTCAGCGCAAGCGGGTCGGTGACGGGGTTAGCGGTTTCGAGGATGTTGTCGATTTTTTCTTCAACAATGCGTGCGTATTTCTTCATGTTCATATCCTTATTGATTTCAGAAACTGCCTGCATCAGGTAGGCATTCCAAAAAGCCCGGCACTTGCCGGGCTTTTCAGCAATGCGGTCCTTGCATTGTTTTCCGACCGCGGTCCCTGCCCGCCGGATAACTGCTTCTGGTGCTTTACGCTGCACACCCGGGTCAGTTGCCAACCCTCTGAACCGTTGAGGCCGGTTCATCGCTGCCTTTGCTTGTGGAACTGAAGAGCTTCGTTTCAAGCTGCTTTGTCGAGCGGCTTGAGACAAAGAATATGCATGGATGCATATACAGTCAATGCATAAATGCATTTATTTATGCGTTTTGAATGCGCTGACGCATGAAAGCCCCGTAGAGAAAGGCGTTGGCGGTTTTTGGCAGGCGAAAAAAAACCCACCGGATAGCGGGTTTTATCTGACAGGGATTAGGTTAACGGGCGTACATGCCCCACCAGAAAACGTGACCGAGGATGACGATCTGCTCTTCCTGGATTTCCTGGAAGGTGTAGTCCTCGTCCGGATGTTCATCGCGATTGAAGCTGCGCAGGCGAATCCCGGTCGGCAGACGATACAACTGCTTCACCCGCAACTGCCCGTTGTGATTGATTGCATAAAGGTCACCGTCAACGATATCGCCGATCCCGCACTTGCCGGCGTTAACCCCCACGGTGGCGCCATCGCGCAGTACCGGCAACATGCTGTTGCCACGCACCGTCACGCATTTGGCCTGGTCGAACTGCACACCGTTGTGGCGCAAGCTACGTTTGCCGAAGCGCAGGCTAGAGCGCTCGCTCTCTTCGATGACGAATCTTCCTGATCCCGCAGCCAATTCAACCTCGCGCAGAAAGGGGACCGAGACCTCGTCGTCGTCGACAGGCGTATCGTCGTCCCACAGGCTTATATCCTTGAGTTCCGAATGCACTGCATCGCGACCGGAATTGGCGGCGGACGCGACATCCGCGCGGCCTCGCAACTGGTCGGTGCTCACGGCGAAATACTCGGCGATCTTCGAGATGTGCTTGTCCGAGGGATCGACGATCTTGCCGCTGAGAATGCGCGAGAGTGTGGATTGAGGCACGCCGGTACGACGGTGAAGCTCCGTGGGGGAGATCCCGTGCTGATCGAGCAGCGCTCTTAAGACAGTAGAAACATTGCGTTTTTGCATAACGCGCATAGTGCTGGATCTTTTTACGCAAGACAAATGCTGATTTGCATAATCGGTGCATAAACAGCAGAAACGTATCGCACGGCTTTCATGCCTGCGTCGGGAGGACCGCCCATGTTAACCTTGCGCCCATCGCGGAAAAGCCGGGCCGACGTCCCTCCTTTGCCCTACACCTTTCAACGAATTTGCCTGATATCCGATGAATAAAGCACTCTCCGATCTGTCCTCTCACACGCCGATGATGCAGCAATACTGGCGCCTGAAGAACCAGCACCCTGACCAGTTGATGTTCTATCGCATGGGCGACTTCTACGAGATCTTCTATGAAGACGCGAAGAAAGCCGCCAAATTGCTGGACATCACCCTGACCGCCCGCGGGCAGTCGGCCGGCCAGGCGATTCCGATGTGTGGGATTCCTTACCACGCCGCGGAAGGCTACCTGGCGAAACTGGTGAAGCTCGGCGAGTCGGTGGTGATTTGTGAGCAGGTCGGCGACCCGGCGACCAGTAAAGGGCCGGTAGATCGTCAGGTGGTGCGGATCATCACGCCGGGTACGGTCAGTGATGAAGCCTTGCTGGATGAGCGTCGGGATAACCTCATCGCTGCGGTGCTGGGTGACGAACGCCTGTTCGGCCTGGCCGTGCTGGACATCACCAGCGGCAACTTCACCGTGCTGGAAATCAAGGGTTGGGAAAACCTGCTGGCGGAACTGGAGCGGGTCAATCCGGTGGAGCTGATGATCCCGGACGACTGGCCGAAGGATTTGCCGGCGGAGAAGCGTCGTGGGGTTCGTCGCCGTGCGCCGTGGGATTTCGAGCGCGACTCGGCGCTGAAAAGTCTCTGCCAGCAATTCTCGACCCAGGACCTGAAAGGTTTCGGCTGCGAGAACCTGACCCTGGCCATCGGCGCCGCCGGTTGCCTGCTGAGCTACGCCAAGGAAACCCAGCGCACCGCCCTGCCGCACTTGCGCAGCCTGCGGCATGAACGCCTGGACGACACTGTGGTGCTGGACGGCGCGAGCCGTCGCAACCTGGAACTGGACACCAACCTGGCCGGCGGTCGCGACAATACCCTGCAATCGGTGGTCGACCGTTGCCAGACCGCCATGGGCAGCCGCCTGCTGACCCGCTGGCTGAACCGCCCGCTGCGCGATCTGACGGTATTGCTGGCGCGCCAGACCTCGATCACCTGCCTGCTCGACGGTTACCGTTTCGAAAAGCTGCAACCGCAGCTCAAGGAAATCGGCGACATCGAACGGATTCTGGCGCGGATCGGTCTGCGCAATGCCCGTCCTCGTGACCTCGCTCGCCTGCGCGACGCCCTCGGCGCCCTGCCAGAACTGCAAGTCGCGATGACCGAGCTGGAAGCGCCGCACATCATTCAGTTGGCGAAGACCACCAGCACCTACCCGGAACTGGCGGCGCTGCTGGAAAAAGCCATCATCGACAACCCGCCCGCGGTCATCCGTGACGGCGGCGTGTTGAAAACCGGTTACGACGCCGAGTTAGATGACTTGCAATCGCTCAGCGAAAACGCCGGCCAGTTCCTGATCGACCTTGAAGCCCGCGAGAAGGCCCGCACCGGCCTGTCGCATTTGAAGGTCGGTTACAACCGCATTCACGGTTACTTCATCGAGTTGCCGAGCAAGCAGGCCGAATCGGCGCCGGCCGACTACATCCGCCGTCAGACCCTTAAAGGCGCCGAGCGCTTCATTACGCCGGAACTCAAAGCGTTCGAAGACAAGGCGCTGTCGGCCAAGAGCCGCGCCCTGGCCCGCGAGAAGATGCTGTACGAAGCGCTGCTCGAAGACCTGATCGCCCAGTTGCCACCGTTGCAGGACCCCGCCGCCGCACTGGCCGAACTGGACGTGCTGAGTAACCTCGCCGAGCGTGCGCTGAACCTCGACCTGAACTGCCCGCGTTTCGTCGACGAGCCATGCATGCGCATCACCCAGGGTCGTCACCCGGTGGTCGAGCAAGTGCTGACCACGCCGTTCGTGGCCAACGACCTGAACCTCGACGACAATACGCGCATGCTGGTGATCACCGGTCCGAACATGGGCGGTAAATCCACCTACATGCGTCAGACCGCGTTGATCGTGTTACTGGCGCACATCGGTAGCTTCGTGCCGGCAGCCAGTTGCGAATTGTCGCTGGTGGACCGGATCTTTACCCGGATCGGTTCCAGCGATGACCTGGCGGGTGGGCGCTCGACCTTCATGGTTGAAATGAGCGAGACCGCGAATATTCTGCACAACGCCACCGAGCGCAGCCTGGTACTGATGGACGAAGTCGGGCGCGGCACCAGCACCTTCGACGGCCTGTCCCTGGCGTGGGCGGCGGCCGAACGCCTGGCGGCTCTGCGGGCCTACACGCTGTTCGCCACCCACTACTTCGAGCTGACGGTACTGCCGGAAGCCCAGCCACTGGTAGCCAACGTTCACCTCAACGCCACCGAGCACAATGAGCGCATCGTGTTCCTGCACCACGTGCTGCCGGGGCCTGCCAGCCAGAGTTATGGCTTGGCGGTTGCGCAGCTGGCCGGCGTGCCAACTGAAGTGATCGTGCGCGCCCGCGAGCACCTGGGCCGACTGGAAGCCACCGCCCTGCCTCATGAAGTTCCCAAGCCAACCAAGGGCAAACTGGCCGCGCCGCAGCAGAGCGACATGTTCGCCAGCCTGCCGCATCCCGTGCTGGATGAACTGGCCAAGCTTGACCTGGACGACCTGACGCCACGCAGGGCGTTGGAAATGCTCTATACATTAAAGACACGGATCTAACGCACTTGCCTGCAAGCTGTTAGAATCTCGCGCGGTTTGGGATGCTGCAGGCTAATAGCCTGGCCTGCAGACTATCGCTCCCAAACCTGGCGACCCCCGTCCTAAAGGGGCTTCGCTGCCGCCGCCTGAGGAGAAAATTAGAAATGACCTTCGTCGTCACCGACAACTGCATCAAGTGCAAGTACACCGACTGCGTAGAAGTCTGTCCGGTGGACTGCTTTTACGAAGGCCCGAACTTCCTGGTGATTCACCCGGATGAGTGCATCGACTGCGCACTGTGCGAACCAGAATGCCCTGCCGTGGCCATTTTCTCTGAAGATGAAGTCCCGGAAGAGATGCAGGAATTCATTCAGCTGAACGTTGAGCTGGCGGAAATCTGGCCGAACATCACCGAGAAGAAAGAATCGATGCCCGATGCCGAAGAGTGGGATGGCGTCAAAGGCAAGATCAAAGACCTCGAACGCTGATTACCCCCGCGTTCCAGAAAAAGGCCCCACAAGGGCCTTTTTTGTTTTTCAAAGATCAAAAGATCGCAGCCTTCGGCAGCTCCTACAGGTGTACACATCCCAATGTAGGAGCTGCCGAAGGCTGCGATCTTTTGACTTTCCAGCAGGCAAAAAAAAGGGGCGGTTTGACCCGCCCACATTTTTTCCCTATTCCCTGTGTTCCTTTTCATCGTCCTGATGAATCGCGTCCTGCGATGTCCTTCCCCCTCATCCTTGAAGGGCGTGTCTGTCCGTCGACACAACCCAGATACTAGAGAGTTCCCAATCAAGAGCAATTGCCCCTCCGCGCAAAAACGGACTGTCATATGCTGTTAATCTAAAAAAATAAGCATGTTAATCAAATAGTTAAAACATACACGCGTAGGAAAATAGACGACTGCCACCCTGTAAAAATAACGAACACTTACGAAAGAGTAAGCAAAGACTTACAGCGCGAGACTACAAACCTGAGCGATTCCCGGCCCAACTTCCAGGCAACAAAAAGCCCCGAACCAGTCGAGGCTTTTGTTGCTTACCTGGCGAATGGCTTATTGAAACAGCGACTCGCTCGACAGGCCGTTCTTCTCCAGAATTTCCCGAAGTCGTTTCAGCCCTTCCACCTGAATTTGTCTGACCCGTTCCCGGGTCAGGCCAATTTCCAGGCCTACATCTTCAAGCGTGCTGCTCTCGTGACCGCGCAGGCCGAAGCGTCGAACAACCACCTCGCGTTGCTTGTCGGTCAGCTCCGAGAGCCATTGATCGATGCTCTGGGACAGGTCGTCATCCTGCAACAGTTCGCATGGATCGGTGGGACGGTCGTCGGTAAGGGTGTCCAGCAGGGTTTTATCCGAATCCGGACCCAGCGAGACGTCGACCGAAGAAACCCGTTCGTTCAGGCCAAGCATGCGCTTGACCTCACCCACTGGTTTTTCAAGCAGGTTGGCGATTTCTTCGGGTGAAGGTTCGTGATCGAGTTTTTGCGTCAGCTCCCGTGCAGCCCGCAGGTACACGTTAAGCTCTTTGACCACATGGATCGGCAACCGGATGGTCCGGGTCTGATTCATGATTGCGCGCTCGATGGTTTGACGAATCCACCAGGTTGCGTAGGTCGAAAAGCGGAAGCCGCGTTCAGGATCGAATTTCTCTACCGCCCGGATCAGCCCGAGGTTGCCCTCTTCGATCAGGTCCAGCAGCGACAGCCCACGATTGACGTAACGCCGGGCGATTTTCACCACCAGCCGCAGGTTGCTTTCAATCATGCGTTTGCGCCCGGCCGGATCTCCACTTTGCGACAGGCGCGCAAAATGAACTTCTTCTTCGGGGGACAGCAGAGGGGAAAAGCCAATCTCATTGAGATACAGCTGCGTGGCGTCGAGCGCCCGCGTGTAGTCAATGTACTTGTGTTGTTTCAACGAAGCGGAGTGTTTGGATTTGGCACGAACGGAAGGTGGAGCAGCCCCTTCATCATTCGACATCGAATCCGTACCGATGCCGGTCTCCATCAGGAGAACCTCATCGTCGATGTCAAACTCCGGCACTTCTTTACTGAGAGCCATTGTTATAGTCCTTTGGTGAGTTCGACCTCAGGCTCAAGCGACGCCTTTATCCTTGGCAGCGCTGGAGCCTGTTCCCTCTACGTGACGGAACAGGCTGGCAAGCAATCAACGACGTGGCAGGAATTGCAGCGGATCTACAGGTTTACCTTGGCGGCGAATCTCAAAATGCAGTTTCACCCGGTCTGTACCCGTTGACCCCATTTCGGCAATTGTCTGTCCGACCTTGACCTGCTGCCCCTCCCGAACCAACAGCCTGCGGTTATGTCCGTAGGCACTGACGTAGGTGTCGCTGTGTTTGATGATGACTAATTCGCCGTAGCCCCTTAAGCCACTCCCGGCGTATACCACCGTCCCATCAGACGCAGCTAAAACAGGCTGTCCCAAATCTCCGGCGATATCAATTCCTTTATTCAAACTGCCGTTTGAAGAGAATTTACCAATGAGAATGCCATTAGAAGGCCATCCCCAGCCGGTCGGGGCCGGGCCTGCCGGAGGCATCGGAGCGGGTGCAGGTTTGTTGGCGACGGACGGTGCAACCACCGCTGTACTCGTGGTAGCGCCATTTGGCTGGCGTCGAATTACCGTGGTTTTCAACGAGGATGAAGGTGTTGAATCCGGTGCACTGACCACCGTCGTCGGCGTTGAACCGGTGCGACCATCAAAGCGAATCGTCTGACCCGGATGGATCGTGTATGGCGTAGGAATGTTGTTCCGTGCCGCGAGGGCTTTGTAGTCCCACCCGTAGCGAAAGGCGATGGAGAACAAGGTGTCTTTCGGCCGAACGACGTACTGACCCGTAGTCACCGCCGGACGCTGGGCGACGGCATTGTTGCGATCGACGACGCGCACGTCGCTCGATTTGTTGCTGGAACAACCGACCAGCAAGGTGCTCAAGACAAGGCCAGTCACCAGGCGCTGAAAGCTCGTTATACCCATTCGCTGCGCAATGACTGTGAGACTCACCCGCCGCTCCCTTTGTGGTGGCTGAAAATGTGGATTGCCGTGTTCCGGCAAGAAATGTCGCAAGTATAACGGGCCGTACAGGCTTTACCTTTAATGCAGCGAAATGGCTTCGCGCACACGTTTGCTGCCTGACGATAAATCCCGTTTAACTTATCGATGCCGCTGTAAGACAGGAGCAATCGAAGAGAATTCAGCGCGTTGAAACAAATGCTCAGGCCAGTGGCCCATTGAGCAATGGCACAAAGCGCACAGACCCCAGAACACGCCTGGAAAAGCCCTGCTCTTCCCGGATGATCAGCATCAATTGTTGCACTTCGCCGGACCCGACCGGAATCACCAGTCGTCCTCCTGGCGCCAATTGATCGAGCAACGCCTGAGGGACATCGGTAGCCACCGCGGTCACTATAATGCCGTTGTACGGCGCCAGTGCCGGCCAGCCTTCCCAACCATCGCCCCAGCGGAACACCACGTTACGCAGGTTCAACTCGACCAGGCGTTCCTTGGCCCGATCCTGCAAAACCTTGATGCGCTCGACGGAAAAGACGCGTTCGACCAGTTGCGACAGCACGGCAGTCTGGTAACCCGAGCCGGTGCCGATCTCCATGACCTTGTCCAGAGGACCGGCCTCCAGCAGCAGCTCGCTCATGCGAGCGACCATATAAGGCTGGGAGATGGTCTGGTTGTTGCCGATCGGCAACGCCGTGTCTTCGTAGGCGCGATGAGCCAGCGCCTCGTCGACGAACAGGTGACGCGGTGTACGGCGGATGACTTCCAGCACCTTGGCGTTGGAAATCCCCTCTTCATACAGCCGCTGAATGAGGCGCTCGCGGGTCCGCTGAGAGGTCATCCCGATGCCGCGACGCAGCATATCGTCTTGTTCACGAGCCATTAGCGCAACCCCTCCAGCCAGCCATCGAGACTTCTGAAGGCATCATTGAAAGTGCGATCCAGTTGTAGTGGAGTGATTGAAACATAGCCCTGCATCACCGCATGGAAATCGGTGCCCGGGCCACCGTCTTCGGCGTCCCCCGCTGCCGCAATCCAGTAACCGGATTTGCCGCGCGGATCGACGACTTTCATCGGTGCGGCGGCACGGGCGCGATGCCCGAGGCGGGTCAGCTGGATGCCGCGGATATGGTCCAGCGGCAAATTGGGAATGTTCACGTTCAATACCGTGCGCGGTGGTAGCTCAAGGTCAGCATGGGCCTCGACCAGTTTGCGCGCAAAGTAGGCGGCCGTGGGAAGGTTCTCTACTTGTCGTGAGACCAACGAAAAGGCGAACGAAGGACGCTCCAGGAAACGCCCTTCAAGGGCGGCTGCCACGGTGCCGGAATACAGCACATCGTCCCCCAGGTTGGCGCCCAGATTGATACCCGAAACCACCATGTCCGGCTCGCGTTCCAGCAAACCGTTGAGGCCCAGGTGCACGCAATCGGTCGGTGTGCCATTGAGGCTGATAAAGCCGTTGGCCAACGTTTGCGGGTGCAACGGACGGTCGAGCGTCAGCGAGCTGCTGGCGCCGCTTTTGTCCTGGTCGGGGGCAATAACCACGCACTCGGTGTAATCCGCCAGCGCAGCATAAAGCGCGGCGAGACCGGGTGCGGTTACCCCATCGTCGTTAGAAATCAGAATACGCATGGGCTGTCCGTCTGCCCCACCGGCACCAGATCGACAAGTTCGCGCACCAATACGGTGGCAAAGCATCCGGCCGGGAGGACGAATTCCAGTTGCAGAATGTCAGGCTCGGGATAATGCCACGTCAACCCACCAATGGGCAGCCGCAGGATGCGACGTTCGTGGCTCATACCGGCGTTAACCAACCAATCGCGAAGGTCTGCTTCGCGAGCGGCGATTGCCTGCTCCAATTCATGGACAGCGCCCGTGGCCGGCGAGTCACCTTCGCCCCACTGCGGGCCGGTCGGATGCAGGTCGAGAATTGCCAGGCGCGGGTCGCTGCACTCGGCTTCACCGGCCGGAAAAAAACTGCGGCTGTCAGTGAAGGCCAGCAAATCACCGACCTGGGCGCGCTGCCAGCTGCCATCCGCCACACGCGCCGCCAACACCTGGTTAAACAGGAAACTGCGGGCGGTGGAGAGCAGCCGCGAACGCACGTTGCGCTGCTCCGGCAGCGCCTTGCGCGCCGCCCATGCTCGGGCATCGACCACGTTGCCGCCGTCAAAACCGAAGCGCTGGGCGCCAAAATAATTGGGAATGCCTTGCTTGGCGATCAAGTGCAAACGCTCTTCGATCGCCGCTGTGTCGCCCGCGAATTGGGTCAGACGCAACGTGAAGCCGTTGGCCGAGTGGGCACCGCGTTGCAGCTTGCGTTTGTGCCGGCCAGTCTTGAGGATTTTCAGCGTTTCGTTTTCTGCCGCCGACAGATCAGGGTCAGCCTTGCCCGGCAGTTGCACGCTGAACCACTGGCGCGTCAGTGCCTGACGATCCTTGAGGCCCGCGTAACTGACCGTGCGCAACGGAACGCCCGCCGCCTTGGCGATTCGCCGCGCCGCTTCCTCGGTATTCAGACCGCGCTTTTCCACCCAGATCCACAGGTGCTCGCCATCGCCGCTGAGGGGGATATTGAGGACTTCATCGACCTGGAAATCTTCCGCCACCGCTTTGAGTACCGCAGTACCGAGGGCTTCACCGTAGGCCCGAGGGCCGAGCAATTGCAGTTCGTTCATGCGCGCAGCAACAAGGCAACGGAATGCACGGCAATGCCTTCTTCGCGACCGACAAAGCCGAGCTTTTCGGTGGTGGTAGCTTTCACGTTCACTTGATCCAACTCAACTTGAAGATCCGCGGCAATCAGCGCGCGCATCGATTCGATATGCGGGGCCATTTTCGGCGCCTGGGCGACGATGGTGTTATCGACGTTGCCGACCTTCCAGCCTTTGGCGTGGATCAGTGCAACGACATGACGCAACAGCACACGGCTGTCGGCGCCCTTGAAGGTTGGGTCAGTGTCCGGGAAGTGCTTGCCGATATCACCCAACGCGGCAGCGCCGAGCAAGGCATCGCTCAAGGCGTGCAGCAGGACGTCACCGTCGGAGTGAGCGAGCAGCCCGAAGCTGTGTGCAATCCGCACGCCGCCCAGAGTAATGAAATCGCCTTCAGCGAAACGGTGCACATCATAGCCGTGGCCAATACGCATAAAAAAACGCCCCGATTTTTGTCAGGGCGTGATTCTACCTGCATTAGACGCCTAGGGCGCGTCCGTGATGTTGCAAGTGGTCGCCGATGAAGCTGGCGATGAAAAAATAGCTGTGATCGTAGCCAGGTTGCAGGCGCAACGTCAGCGGATGACCGGCCAGTTTGGCGGCCTGCTGCAAGGCTTCAGGCTTGAGCTGAGTGGCGAGGAAATCGTCACGATCACCTTGATCGACCAGCAACGGCAGCTTCTCGTCAGCCTCGGCAATCAAAGCGCAAGCATCCCATTCGCGCCACTTCGAACGGTCCTCACCCAGGTAGCGGGAAAAGGCTTTCTGGCCCCAAGGGCAATCCATCGGATTGTTGATCGGCGAAAACGCCGACACCGACAGATAACGCCCCGGATTACGCAGCGCGCAGACCAACGCACCGTGGCCGCCCATGGAGTGGCCGCTGATGCCGCGCTTGTCCGACGCCGGGAAATGCGCTTCAACCAATGCCGGCAATTCCTGCACGACATAGTCATGCATCCGATAGTGCCGGGACCACGGTTCCTGCGTGGCATTCAGGTAAAACCCGGCACCGAGGCCGAAGTCCCAGGCGCCGTCCGGATCACCCGGCACATCGGGACCGCGAGGGCTGGTGTCCGGCGCAACGATGATCAACCCCAGCTCGGCGGCCATGCGCATCGCGCCGGCCTTTTGCATGAAGTTTTCGTCGGTGCAGGTCAGGCCTGACAGCCAGTACAACACCGGCAGTTTGCCGCCCTGCTCCGCTTGCGGCGGCAGGTACACGGCAAACACCATGTCGCAGCCGAGCACTTCGGAGCGATGGCGGTAGCGTTTGTGCCAGCCGCCGAAGCTTTTCTGGCAGGAGATATTTTCCAGGCTCATGACCGACCTCAGAAATGGATGACGGAACGGATGCTTTTTCCTTCATGCATCAGGTCGAACGCCTTGTTGATATCTTCCAGGCCCATGGTGTGGGTGATGAACGTATCCAGCGGGATTTCGCCGGTCTGGGCCATTTCGACGTAGCTCGGCAACTCGGTACGGCCGCGCACACCGCCGAACGCCGAACCGCGCCAGACGCGCCCCGTCACCAACTGGAACGGACGGGTGGAAATTTCCTGGCCCGCGCCTGCTACACCGATGATCACCGACTCGCCCCAACCCTTGTGGCAGCACTCAAGTGCAGCGCGCATCAATTGAACATTGCCGATGCACTCGAAGGAAAAGTCGACGCCGCCGTCAGTCATGTCGACGATGACTTCCTGGATTGGACGATCGAAGTCTTTAGGGTTCACACAGTCGGTTGCACCCAGTTGCTTGGCGATCTCGAATTTCGCCGGGTTGATGTCGATGGCGATGATGCGACCGGCCTTGGCTTTCACCGCGCCGATGACGGCTGACAGACCAATGCCGCCGAGGCCGAAAATGGCCACGGTATCACCGGGTTTTACCTTGGCGGTGTTGATGACCGCACCGATGCCGGTGGTGACACCGCAGCCCAACAGGCAGACTTTTTCCAGCGGCGCTTCTTTCGGGATCTTGGCAACGGAGATTTCCGGCAACACGGTGTACTCGGAAAACGTCGAGGTGCCCATGTAGTGGAAAATCGGTTGGCCCTTGTAGGAAAAGCGCGAAGTGCCGTCTGGCATCAGGCCCTTACCCTGAGTCGCACGAATGGCCTGACACAGATTGGTTTTGCCCGAAAGGCAGAACTTGCACTTGCCGCATTCCGGGGTGTACAGCGGGATCACATGGTCACCGACTGCAACGGACGTCACGCCCTCGCCGATGGCTTCAACCACCGCGCCGCCTTCGTGACCGAGGATCGACGGGAAGATCCCTTCCGGGTCAGCACCGGACAGGGTGTAGGCGTCGGTATGGCAAACACCGGAGGCCACCACTCGCAACAAAACTTCACCGGCCTTGGGCATAGCCACATCGACTTCAACGATCTCGAGGGGTTTCTTGGCCTCGAAGGCAACGGCGGCGCGCGACTTGATCATGCTGACTCTCCAGTGAATAAAAACGAGACAAGGAGTGTAATACACCGCCTTACGATGAATAATCGGGACAAATGCAAAATATTATTGCTGCACAGGGATAATCCTTCATGTCCGATAACCGCTGGGAAGGCATCGACGAGTTCGTCGCCGTGGCCGAGTGCAGTCAATTCACCGCTGCGGCAGAACGTCTCGGGGTTTCGTCCTCCCATGTCAGTCGACAAATTGTACGCCTGGAAGAACGCCTGCAAACCCGTCTGCTTTATCGCAGTACCCGTCGGGTCACGCTGACCGAGGCCGGGCAAACGTTTCTGCAGCATTGCCAACGGTTGCAGGACGGGCGCGAAGAAGCGCTGCGAGCGGTCAGCGACCTGACCAGCGAACCGAAAGGCATGCTGCGCATGACTTGCGCCGTGGCCTATGGCGAGCGCTTTATCGTGCCGCTGGTGACCCGGTTCATGGGGCTCTACCCGCAACTGCGAATCGACATAGAACTGAGCAACCGCCCACTCGACCTGGTGCATGAGGGCCTGGACCTAGCGATCCGCCTCGGTCGCCTGCAAGACTCACGACTGGTGGCGACACGTCTGGCGCCACGGCGCATGTATCTGTGCGCGTCGCCGTCCTACGTGGAGCGTTACGGTCGCCCACACAGTTTGTCGGAACTGAGCCGCCACAATTGCCTCATCGGCAGCTCGGACATGTGGCAACTGGAACAGAACGGGCGAGAGTTTTCCCAGCGGGTACAGGGAAACTGGCGCTGCAACAGTGGGCAAGCGGTGTTGGATGCGGCGCTGCAAGGGGTTGGGCTGTGTCAGTTGCCGGATTATTACGTGCTGGAGCATTTGAACAGCGGTGCGTTGATTTCGCTGTTGGAAGCGCATCAGCCGCCGAACACTGCTGTTTGGGCGCTTTATCCACAGCAGCGGCATTTGTCGCCGAAGGTGCGAAAACTGGTGGATTACTTGAAGGAAGGGTTGGCGCAAAGGCCGGAATATCGTGATTGATGGGATGAAGATCAAAAGATCGCAGCCTCGTTGCACTCGACAGCTCCTACATGGGATGGCGTACGCCCTTGTAGGAGCTGTCGAGTGCAACGAGGCTGCGATCTTTTAGCGGCGGTTAGCCCAACGCTGTCGCAACCATTCGAGGTCTTCAGGGCGCGTGACCTTGATATTATCGGATCGCCCTTCGATCAGCCGTGGTGCTAAACCTGCCCACTCCATCGCCGAGGCCTCATCGGTGATGACAACATCCGCCACCAAGCTGTCCGCCAACGCCCGATGCAACGCGCCGAGGCGAAACATCTGTGGCGTATAGGCTTGCCAGATCACACTGCGGTCCACGGTTTCGACGACACGGCCATGCTTGTCGACCCGCTTGAGGGTGTCCCGGGCAGGCACCGCCAACAAGCCGCCGACAGGATCATCAGACAGTTCGCTCAGCAACTTATCGAGATCATCACGCGCCAGGTTCGGCCGCGCGGCATCGTGGACCAACACCCAATCCTCATCATCGGCGCCTTGCGCATGCAAATGCAGCAACGCATTGAGCACCGACCCGGAACGCTCGTCGCCGCCGTCAACGCGCTGAATACGCGAATCGCCAGCACACGCCAGGTTCGGCCAATAAGGATCATCGACAGCCAGACTGACCACCAACCCCTTCAGGGCAGGATGATCAAGGAAACAGCCGAGGCTGTGTTCGAGAATAGTGCGCCCGCCCAGTTGCAAGTATTGCTTGGGACGGTCCGCGGCCATACGGGCACCGACGCCCGCGGCAGGAATCACGGCCCAGAAGGCCGGTAACGACTGGATCATTGAGCCAACTGGTAAAGGGTTTCACCGTCCTTGACCATGCCCAACTCATGACGAGCCCGCTCTTCAACGGTCTCCATGCCTTTTTTCAACTCACTGACTTCGGCGTCCATGACCCGATTGCGTTCCAGCAACCCTTCATTCTCGGCGTGTTGATCCGCGATCTGCTGAGTCAGCTCGGCCACTTGCGCCAGACTGCCATTACCCACCCACAGGCGGTACTGCAGGCCAGCCAGCAGCAGGAGCAAAACGAGGAACAACCAATTGGGACTGCGCATCGAATATCGGGTATCCAGTGAAAAAAACAGCCATGCAAAAACGTGAAGCTTCTGATAGCACGAAGCCTGGAAGAACCAGGCTTGTACTCTTAAGGCATCAGATTAGTGGCAAAACCGTCGCTGTTGCGATTTTTCCGACACAATCCTTTGTCTTTTTTTCGCTGTACTCAATCAGCCGCGGAATTCGCTGCGACCGTTGTACTTGGCCTTGCCATTCAACTGCTCTTCGATACGCAGCAGTTGGTTGTACTTGGAAACGCGATCGGAACGGCACAGGGAGCCGGTCTTGATCTGGCCAGCCGAGGTGCCCACGGCCAGGTCGGCAATGGTCGAATCTTCGGTTTCGCCGGAGCGGTGCGAGATCACGGCAGTGTAACCCGCGGCCTTGGCCATCTGGATGGCTTCCAGGGTTTCGGTCAGGGTGCCGATCTGGTTGAACTTGATCAGGATCGAGTTGGCGATCTTTTTATCGATGCCTTCTTTCAGGATCTTGGTGTTGGTCACGAACAGGTCGTCGCCGACCAGTTGGACTTTCTCGCCGATCTTGTCGGTGAGGATTTTCCAGCCAGCCCAGTCGGACTCGTCCAGACCGTCTTCGATCGAGATGATCGGGTAACGCTCGGTCAGGCCTTTCAGGTAGTCGGCGAAACCTTCAGCGGTGAACACCTGGCCTTCGCCGGACAGGTTGTACTTGCCGTCTTCGTAGAACTCGCTGGCTGCGCAGTCCAGCGCCAGGGTCACGTCGGTGCCCAGGGTGTAACCGGCGTTGGCCACGGCTTCGGAGATCACTTTCAACGCGTCTTCGTTGGAAGCCAGGTTCGGCGCGAAACCACCTTCGTCACCCACGGCAGTGCTCAGGCCACGGGCCTTCAGCACAGCTTTGAGGTGATGGAAAATCTCGGTGCCCATGCGCAGACCTTCCGAGAAAGACTTGGCGCCAACTGGCTGAACCATGAATTCCTGGATGTCGACGTTGTTATCGGCGTGCTCGCCACCGTTGATGATGTTCATCATCGGAACCGGCATCGAGTAAACACCCGGGGTGCCGTTCAGGTTGGCGATGTGAGCGTACAGCGGAAGGTCCTGGTCCTGTGCTGCTGCCTTGGCCGCGGCCAGGGAAACGGCGAGGATCGCGTTGGCGCCCAAGGAACCTTTGTTTTCAGTGCCGTCGAGCTTGATCATCGCGTGATCCAGCGCTTTCTGGTCGCTTGGGTCGGTGCCTTTCAACAGGTCGCGGATCGGACCGTTGATGTTAGCGACAGCCTTCAGAACGCCCTTGCCCAGGTAACGGCTCTTGTCGCCATCACGCAGCTCGAGCGCTTCACGCGAGCCAGTGGAAGCACCGGACGGCGCGCAAGCACTGCCGATGATGCCGTTATCGAGAAGCACGTCCGCTTCCACGGTGGGGTTGCCACGGGAGTCGAGAACTTCACGACCTTTGATGTCGACGATTTTTGCCATTGTTGTAAACACTCCAAAGTTGACGAAAACGCTGTACCGATCGATTTATAACTTGTGGGTCACATTGCTTTTTGTAGGAGCCGGCTTGCCGGCGAAGGGGGCCTCGAAATCTCTGCAAGGCTTGAGGAACCCTTCGCTGGCAAGCCAGCGCCTACATGGAGAAACCCGGTCTACGCGGTTTCTACCGTCGGAAAACTCTTCACCAGTTCGTCCAGCGCTTTGAGCTGGGCCAGGAATGGCTCCAGTTTATCCAGACGCAAGGCGCATGGGCCGTCGCATTTGGCGTTGTCCGGGTCCGGGTGGGCTTCGAGGAACAGACCGGCAAGGGACTGGCTCATGCCGGCCTTGGCCAGGTCGGTCACCTGGGCGCGACGACCACCGGCGGAATCGGAGCGACCACCGGGCATTTGCAGCGCGTGGGTCACGTCGAAGAACACCGGGTATTCGAACTGCTTCATGATGCCGAAGCCGAGCATGTCGACGACCAGGTTGTTGTAGCCGAAGCTCGAACCACGCTCGCAGAGGATCAACTGATCGTTACCCGCTTCCACGCATTTGCTCAGGATGTGTTTCATCTCATGCGGTGCGAGGAACTGGGCTTTCTTGATGTTGATCACCGCGCCAGTCTTGGCCATCGCGACCACAAGGTCGGTCTGGCGCGACAGGAAGGCCGGCAACTGGATGATGTCGCAGACTTCAGCGACGACCGCGGCCTGATCAGGCTCGTGGACGTCGGTGATGATCGGCACGCCGAAGGCTTGCTTGATGTCCTGGAAAATCCGCATGCCCTCTTCCAGGCCGGGGCCACGGTAAGAGGTCACGGAGGACCGGTTGGCTTTGTCGAAGCTGGCCTTGAACACATAAGGGATACCGAGTTTCTCGGTCACCTTGACGTATTCTTCGCAGACCTGCATCGCCATGTCACGGCTTTCCAGCACGTTCATGCCACCGAAAAGCACCATTGGCTTGTCGTTGGCAATCTCGATATTGCCTACACGGATGATCTTCTGCGCCATTGGAATTACGCCTTCTTCTGGTGTTGAACCAAAGCTGCTTTAACGAAACCGCTGAACAACGGGTGACCGTCGCGTGGTGTCGACGTGAACTCAGGGTGGAACTGGCAAGCGACGAACCATGGATGATCCGGCGCTTCAACCACTTCGACCAGCGCGCCATCACCGGAACGACCGGAGATTTTCAGACCGGCTTCGATGATTTGCGGCAGCAGGTTGTTGTTCACTTCGTAGCGGTGACGGTGACGCTCGACGATCACGTCCTTGGCGTAGCAATCGTGCACCAGGGAACCTGGCTCAAGCAGGCAATCCTGAGCGCCGAGGCGCATGGTGCCGCCCAGATCGGACGATTCGGTACGGGTTTCGACGGCGCCGGTGGCATCTTCCCACTCGGTGATCAGACCCACGACCGGGTGACCGCTTGCACGATCGAACTCGGTGGAGTTGGCGTCTTTCCAGCCCAGCACGTTACGAGCGAACTCGATCACGGCCACTTGCATGCCCAGGCAGATGCCGAGGTACGGAACCTTGTTTTCGCGAGCGTATTGAACGGCGGTGATCTTGCCTTCCACGCCGCGCAGACCGAAGCCGCCCGGTACGAGGATCGCGTCGACACCTTCGAGCAGCGCGGTGCCCTGGTTTTCGATGTCTTCGGAATCGATGTAGCGCAGGTTGACCTTGGTGCGGTTGCTGATGCCGGCGTGACTCATCGCTTCGATCAGCGACTTGTAGGCGTCCAGCAGTTCCATGTACTTGCCGACCATGGCGATGGTGACTTCATGCTCTGGGTTGAGCTTGGCGTCGACCACGGCTTCCCACTCGGACAGATCGGCACCGCCGCATTGCAGGCCGAAACGCTCGACGACGAAATCATCCAGGCCCTGGGAGTGCAGAATGCCCGGGATCTTGTAGATGGTGTCGGCATCTTCCAGCGCGATCACCGCACGTTCTTCAACGTTGGTGAACTGGGCGATCTTGCGACGCGAAGAGATGTCGATCGGGTGATCGGAGCGGCAGACCAGCACGTCAGGTTGCAGGCCGATGGAACGCAGTTCCTTGACCGAGTGCTGGGTTGGCTTGGTTTTGGTTTCGCCGGCAGTGGCAATGTACGGCACCAGTGTCAGGTGCATCAGCATCGCGCGCTTGGCGCCGACTTCGAAACGCAATTGACGAATCGCTTCGAGGAACGGTTGCGATTCGATGTCACCCACGGTGCCACCGATCTCGACCATGGCCACGTCGGCATCGCCGGCGCCCTTGATGATCCGGCGCTTGATTTCGTCGGTGATGTGCGGGATCACCTGAATGGTGGCACCCAGGTAATCACCACGGCGCTCTTTGCGCAGGACGTGTTCGTAGACACGGCCAGTGGTGAAGTTGTTGTTCTGGGTCATGGTCGTGCGGATGAACCGCTCGTAGTGGCCCAGGTCCAGGTCGGTCTCGGCGCCGTCGTGGGTGACGAACACTTCACCGTGCTGGAACGGGCTCATGGTGCCCGGGTCGACGTTGATGTACGGGTCCAGCTTCAGCATGGTGACCTTAAGTCCCCGCGCCTCCAGGATCGCCGCCAATGAAGCCGATGCAATGCCTTTCCCCAATGAAGAAACAACACCGCCCGTGACGAATATGTAGCGCGTCATGAAAAACCCTAGAAGTCTGCGTTAAAGCGGTCCGAGCCGCCGGGGAAAGCGAAGGAAGGCCGAAGCCCCCGATCACCTGCATTAATCACAGTGCACCTTTCAAAAAAACCGCCGCGTTGGGACAGACCGGGAGATGAAACACCGGTACGTTGCTCGCTACACATTTTTTGGAATCGCCCAGCAAAGACTGCTTGGTAATCGGCAACTCCTGCAATTCAGGCGAATCCACAGAAGTTGTATCAAGAAGGGAGCGTAGTCTACCGGAAAGCCCCTTTCAGCTCAAACCTTGATCTTCGTTCGATGGTTGCCAATGCAAATTCCAGCCGCCCAGTGCGCTGCCGTTCAAGCCCCGCAGGTTGGCCACCGCCAGCAATTGCTCGCCTTGGTAGAGCAGCGGCAATCTGCCACGGGCGAATCCCGGCACGCCTCGTTCGTTGAGCAAACGCTTCAGATCTCGATGGCCGCGATCAGGCAACGCCATGATTTCACCGCCCTCACGATAGCGGATCCGCAGCGGCCCAGCGGGGACTTGGCCGGTGAGTGTGAGCACGCCATTATCCGGCAACATCAACGATCGAGAGGGGTCAGCCCAGATTCCGGCAGCGGGTGGTGTGCTCAGCCAGCCGCCTGACAACCACCAGACACGCCCCCCGGCCCGATGCAATTCACCATCAGCCAGCCGCCAGATCGGACGGGCATCGCCGGTGGCATCGCGCAAATCCTCCCAACCCGACCAATGGTCACTGTCTGGCAGTCGTGTCAGCGGTTCGAGCCAGTGACTCAGTGCATTGCGCTGGCGGGCGGCGGACAGCGTTACCAAATACGTCAGTTCCAGCGACGGCAATCCCAACCAATCGAACTCACCGACCGTACGGGCGTGGGCCAGATCGATATGCGCCAACTCATCGAGCAATCCCTGCGCTTCGCCCAGATGCGCGGCGCTGCGGGCGATGGTCGCCACCGCTTGCGGCCAGCGCTCGGTCAATGCGGGGAACACCTGATGCCTCAGGTAATTGCGCGAGAACTGCCGATCCTGGTTTGACGGGTCTTCGATCCAGCTCAGCTGATGCTCGGCGGCATAGGTTTCAAGCTCCGCCCGCGTGACATCCAGCAATGGCCGCAGCAAGTGCCCATTACCCAAAGGACGTTGCCGTGGCATCCCGGCCAAACCTCGCACTCCGGCCCCACGCATCAGCCGAAATAGCAGCGTTTCCGCTTGATCGTCGCGATGCTGGGCAGTCAGTAGCACTTCATCAGCCTGAGTGGCCTCGATGAACGCGCCATATCGTGCCTCCCGGGCTGCACGCTCAACACTGGCGCCAGGACGAACTTGCACGCGAACCACCTGCAGCGGCACTCCCAACGCCTCACACACCGACTGACAATGATCCGGCCACGCATCGGCCGCAGCTTGAAGGCCGTGATGGACATGGATAGCGCTTAGCGCCGGCAGGGCTTGGGTTTTTGCGAGGTGTGCCAGAAGGTGCAGCAGGACAGTGGAGTCGAGACCACCGGAGAAGGCGATGCGCCAGGTCTTGGCATTGCGCCAAGGGCTCAGGTTCAGCAGGAGTCTGGCAGGCAGATCGATGTTGGAAGGATTCATAGAGATCGATCACTTCACATAAGTCCCCTGTAGGAGCTGCCGGAGGCTGCGATCTTTTGATCTGGAAATGCAAGATCAAAAGATCGCAGCCTCCGGCAGCTCCTACAGGGGTATCGCGAGCACAGTTACAGACCGTAGCTCATCAGACGCTCGTAACGACGGGCCAGCAGCGCTTCGTTATCGAACTTCTTCAGCATCGCCAGTTGCGAACTCAGCTCGGCACGGATCGATGCGGCGGCTGCAGCTGGATTGCGGTGTGCACCGCCCAACGGCTCACTGATCACTTTGTCGACGATGCCCAGGCCTTTCAGACGCTCGGCAGTGATGCCCATGGCTTCGGCGGCATCCGGGGCTTTCTCGGCGGTTTTCCACAGAATCGAAGCGCAACCTTCCGGCGAAATGACCGCATAGGTCGAATACTGCAGCATGTTCAGCTGATCGCAAACGCCGATCGCCAACGCACCGCCGGAACCACCCTCACCGATCACGGTGGCGATGATTGGGGTTTTCAGGCGGGCCATGACGCGCAGGTTCCAGGCAATCGCTTCGCTCTGGTTGCGTTCTTCGGCATCGATACCAGGGTACGCACCCGGGGTGTCGATGAAGGTCAGGATCGGCATCTTGAAGCGTTCGGCCATTTCCATCAGGCGGCAGGCCTTGCGGTAGCCCTCCGGACGCGGCATGCCGAAGTTGCGGCGAACCTTCTCGCGCACTTCACGACCTTTCTGGTGGCCGATGATCATCACCGGTTGGTCGTCCAGGCGCGCGATACCGCC
Organism: Pseudomonas sp. RIT-PI-q; assembly: GCF_001297125.1. Lineage (GTDB taxonomy): Bacteria > Pseudomonadota > Gammaproteobacteria > Pseudomonadales > Pseudomonadaceae > Aquipseudomonas. The sequence continues at coordinate 101,691 of NZ_LHPC01000077.1, read as the reverse complement.
AACGATGGCCGCGTCGTCGGAGAAGTGACGGTCGCCGTGCAGTTCGTCGAACTCGGTGAAGATGTGTTCGATGTAGTCCAGGGTGTATGGACGTTTCGGGTGACGCGCCAGACGCGCGATCTGCCAGCTGGTCAGCTTGCCGAAGATGTCTTCGGTCAGCGTGCTGCTTTTGTCCTGCAGGCGGGAGATCTCATCGCCGATATTCAGCGAATTGTCATTACCGACCAAGCGCAACTCTTCGATCTTGGCTTGCAGGTCGGCGATCGGCTGTTCGAAATCTAGAAAATTCGGGTTCATAGGCGTCCGTCTTGGGTCGACATCCAAGGGAGCTTGGGCCGGCCGGTTGTCTATTCGCGCCCTACCTTAAGGGAGAGGCGCGTTCAGGTCGAGATTAAAAATTGGGTCGAGATCAGGCGCTGCTCTTAAGCACAAGAATGGCACCTGACCGTCAACGGTATTGGAGGAAGACGTTGTCTCGCCCGAACTGGTCACGCAAGGCTTGAATCAACGCATCCGCCGGGTCGATCCGCCAGGTCTCGCCGAACTGCAGCAAGGCCTTGGCATCGGGGCTGGTGTACTCCATGGTGATCGGGCACGCACCGCGGTGACGCTTGAACAACTCACCCAGCCAGCGTAGCTGATCGCCCTTCAAATCCTTGGTCTGCAGCTTCAGGCGCAGGCTCTCGGCCAGGTTGGTGCGCGCATCTTCCATGCTCATCACCCGCTTGACCCGCAGCCGCAAGCCGCCGGAGAAGTCGTCGTTGCTGACTTCGCCTTCGACCACCACCATCGCGTCGGTCTGCAACAGCGACTGCGCGGAATGGAATGCCTCGGCGAACAGCGACGCCTCGATCCGGCCCGAGCGGTCGTCGAGGGTGATGAAACCCATCTTGTCGCCCTTTTTGTTCTTCATCACGCGCAGGGCGATGATCATGCCCGCGACCGTCTGGGTGTCGCGAGCCGGCTTTAAGTCGATGATGCGCTGACGGGCGAAGCGGCGGATTTCACCTTCGTATTCGTCGATCGGGTGACCGGTCAGGTACAGGCCCAGGGTGTCTTTTTCCCCTTTCAGGCGTTCCTTGAGGGTCAGCTCCTTGGCCTTGCGCTGATTGGCGTAGACATCGGCATCCGGCTCGACGAACAGACCGCCAAACAAGTCGGCATGGCCGCTGTCGTGGGTCCGTGCGGTTTGTTCGGCGGCCTTGATCGCCCCTTCCATTGCCGCCAGCAAGACGGCGCGGTTCTGGTCGATGTTCGCCTGATAAGCTTTCGGCTCATCGTGGAAATACGGCCCCAGACGATCCAGCGCGCCGCTGCGGATCAAACCGTCCAGGGTGCGTTTGTTGATACGTTTGAGGTCGACCCGGGCACAGAAATCGAACAGGTCCTTGAACGGACCGTTCTGACGCGCTTCGGTAATCGCCTCGACCGGCCCTTCACCCACACCCTTGATCGCGCCGAGGCCATAGATGATCCGGCCTTCGTCATTCACCGTGAACTTGAACTCCGACGTATTCACATCCGGCGCGTCGAGACGCAGCTTCATGGTGCGAATTTCTTCGATCAAGGTCACGACCTTGTCGGTGTTGTGCATGTCCGCTGACAGTACCGCGGCCATGAACGGCGCCGGGTAGTGGGTTTTCAGCCATGCCGTCTGGTACGACACCAGGCCGTAGGCGGCGGAGTGGGATTTGTTGAAGCCGTAGCCGGCGAATTTTTCTACCAGGTCGAAGATGTTACCGGCCAGGTCCGCGTCGATATTGTTGGTGGCGCAACCTTCAATGAAACCGCCGCGCTGCTTGGCCATTTCTTCGGGTTTTTTCTTACCCATGGCCCGACGGAGCATGTCCGCACCGCCGAGGGTGTAACCGGCCATGACCTGGGCAATCTGCATCACCTGTTCCTGATACAGGATGATGCCGTAAGTCGGCGCCAATACCGGCTTGAGGCCTTCGTACTGGTAGTCCGAGTGCGGGTACGCGAGTTCGGCGCGACCGTGCTTACGGTTGATAAAGTCGTCAACCATGCCCGATTGCAGCGGGCCCGGACGGAATAGGGCCACCAGTGCGATCAAGTCTTCCAGGCAGTCGGGCTTGAGCTTTTTGATCAGCTCCTTCATACCGCGCGACTCGAGCTGGAACACCGCCGTGGTTTCGGCTTTTTGCAGCAACTGGTAAGTCGGCTTGTCATCCAGCGGGATGAACGCGATGTCCAGCGGCGGCTGATCGACCTTGGCGCGGTCGCGGTTGATGGTTTTCAGCGCCCAATCGATAACGGTCAGGGTCCGCAGACCGAGGAAGTCGAACTTCACCAGACCGGCCGCTTCAACGTCGTCCTTGTCGAACTGGGTTACCAGGCCATCGCCGGCTTCGTCGCAATAGATCGGCGAGAAGTCAGTCAGTTTGGTCGGTGCGATAACCACACCACCGGCGTGCTTACCGACGTTACGCACAACGCCTTCGAGCTTGCGCGCCATCTCCCAGATTTCCGCGGCCTCTTCATCGACCTTGATGAAGTCACGCAGAATTTCTTCCTGCTCGTAAGCTTTTTCAAGGGTCATGCCGACTTCGAACGGGATCATCTTCGACAGACGATCCGCCAGCCCGTAGGACTTACCCTGCACCCGCGCCACGTCGCGGACCACCGCTTTTGCCGCCATAGAACCGAAGGTGATGATCTGGCTTACCGCGTTGCGGCCGTATTTCTCGGCCACGTATTCGATAACGCGGTCACGGCCATCCATGCAGAAGTCGACGTCGAAGTCGGGCATCGATACCCGTTCCGGGTTAAGAAAACGTTCGAACAGCAGGTCATATTCCAGCGGATCAAGGTCGGTAATTTTCTGCACATAGGCCACCAGCGACCCGGCACCCGACCCCCGGCCCGGACCTACCGGTACGCCGTTGCTCTTGGCCCACTGGATAAAGTCCATAACGATCAGGAAGTAACCGGGGAAGCCCATCTGGATGATGATATCCAGTTCGAAATTCAGCCGGTCGACGTAGACCTGACGCTTGGCTTCGTAGTCTTCGGTGGTGTCCTTGGGCAGCAGAACGCTCAGGCGATCTTCCAGACCATCGAAGGAGACCTTGCGGAAATACTCGTCGATGGTCATGCCATCGGGGATCGGGAAGTTGGGCAGGAAGTGTTTGCCCAGTTTCACTTCAATGTTGCAGCGCTTGGCGATCTCGACGGTGTTCGCCAGTGCCTCGGGGATATCGCTGAACAGCTCGGCCATTTCCTCGGCGCTTTTGAGGTATTGCTGATCGCTGTAATTCTTCGAACGCCGCGGATCGTCGAGGGCGCGGCCCTCACCGATGCAGACGCGGGTTTCGTGGGCGGCGAAGTCTTCCTGCTTGATGAAGCGCACGTCGTTGGTGGCCACCAGCGGCGCGCCGATTTTCGCGGCCAGGGCCACGGCCCCGTGCAGCTGTTCTTCATCGTTGGGGCGGTTGGTGCGCTGGATTTCCAGGTAGAAACGGTCCGGAAATACCGTCATCCATTCGCGAGCGAGGTTTTCCGCTTCAGCCGGATTGCCGCTGAGCATGGCCAGGCCGATCTCGCCTTCTTTGGCTGCCGACAGCATGATCAAGCCTTCGCTGGCCTCGGCCACCCACTCGCGCTCGATGATGATCGAGCCATTGCGCTGGCCGTCGATGAACCCGCGGGAGATCAGTTCAGTCAGGTTGCGATAGCCCACGGCGTTCATCGCCAGCAGGCTGATCCGGCTCAGGGCGTTGTCCGGGTCCTTGTTCGACAGCCACAGGTCGGCGCCGCAGATCGGCTTGATCCCGGCCCCCATGGCGGCTTTATAGAATTTGACCAGGGAACACATGTTGTTCTGGTCAGTGACCGCTACGGCAGGCATGTTCATGCCGACCAGGGTCTTGACCAGCGGTTTGATCCGCACCAGACCGTCGACCAGGGAGTATTCAGTGTGCAGGCGTAGGTGAACGAATGAAGCCGGCATAGTGATCCTGTCTAGAAACTAGAAACGTGAAGACAACAAGGCCCGGATTGTACCGGGCCTTGGCAAAAACATCAGCCTTGCGCCTAACTCTCGATCAGGTTCTCCCGCGCCTCGTACGCCAGGCGTACCGGGGCGAACGAGCGGCGGTGAATCGGCGTTGGACCCAGGCGGGCCAGCGCTTCCAGATGAACGGGCGTCGGGTAGCCTTTGTGGCCGCCGATGCCGTAACCCGGGTAAATCAGTTCGAACGCCGCCATCTCGCGGTCGCGGCTGACCTTGGCCAGAATCGATGCCGCGGCGATGGCCGGAACCTTGCCGTCGCCCTGCACCACGGCTTCGGCGCGCATGGACAATTTCGGGCAGCGGTTACCATCGATCATCGCCAGTTTCGGCTGAATGTGCAGGCCTTCGATGGCGCGCTGCATGGCCAGCATGGTGGCGTGAAGGATGTTCAGCTCGTCGATTTCTTCGACTTCGGCGCGGGCGATGCACCAGCTCAGGGCTTTTTCGCAGATTTCGTCGTAGAGCTTTTCGCGACGGGCTTCGGTGAGCTTCTTCGAGTCGTTCAGACCGAGGATCGGACGGCTCGGATCGAGAATCACAGCCGCCGTCACGACCGCGCCACAGAGCGGGCCGCGTCCGACTTCGTCAACACCGGCAACCAATTCTTCGACTTCAGCGACCAAGGTGAAATCCAGCCCCATCTGCATGCTTGTTTTACTCATTGTACTTGCCCGATCAGATTCAGCACTGCATCCGCAGCCTGGTTGGAGGCATCCAGACGCAAGGTCCGGTGAATTTCGTCAAAGCCGCGGGTCTGTTCCTGGCCATCCTCGATCAGCGGCGACAAGGTCTGGGCCAGGGCCTCGACGGTTGCGTCGTCCTGCAGCAATTCCGGCACCAGCAAGCGCTGGGCCAGCAGGTTCGGCAAGGACACGTAGGGGCTTTTCACCATGCGCTTGAGGATCCAGAACGTCAGCGGCGCCAGGCGATAAGCGACCACCATCGGCCGCTTGTACAGCAGCGCCTCAAGGGTCGCCGTTCCGGAGGCAATCAGCACCGCGTCGCAGGCCGCCAGGGCCAGATGGGAGTTGCCATCGAGCAAGGTCAGCGGCAGATCGCGACCGGCCAGCATCTCCTCAAGCTGCTTGCGGCGCTCGGGGCTGGCACAAGGCAGGACGAACCGCACGCCGGGGCGCAAGGCCCGCAGGCGCTGGGCGGTATCGAGGAACAACGCACCGAGACGGCCGACTTCGCCGCCACGGCTGCCCGGCATCAGCGCCACCAGCGGCCCGTCAGGCAAGCCGAGTTCGGCCCGAGCGGCGGCGCGATCGGCTTCAAGCGGGATCGCATCGGCCAGGGAGTGCCCGACAAACCGCACCGGCACGCCCTTTTCTTCATAGAATTTGGCTTCGAACGGGAACAGCGTCAGCATCAGGTCGCAGCCTTCGCGAATCTTCAGCACCCGCTTCTGCCGCCAGGCCCAGACCGACGGGCTGACGTAATGCACGGTCTTGATCCCGGCCTGACGCAGCTTGAGTTCGATAGTGAGGTTGAAGTCCGGGGCATCGATACCGATGAACACGTCCGGCTTCGCAGCGATCAGGTCGGCTATCAGCTGCTTGCGCCGTTTCAGTAACTCGCGCAAGCGGCCCAGCACTTCGACCAGGCCCATGACAGACAGACGTTCCATGGGGAACATGGAGGTCAGGCCCTGAGCCTGCATCAGCGGACCGCCGACACCGATGAACTCGACCTCAGGATGGCGAGCCTTGAGCGCGCGCATGAGACCCGCGCCCAGAATGTCACCGGAAGCCTCTCCCGCCACCAGCGCAATACGCAAATTAGCCATGATTAACGAGTGATGCCGCGGGTCGAAGACTGGATGGAATCACGGAACACCGCGACTTCCGGAAACTCAGCCGACGGTTCGGCCAGTTCAGCGAGTGCCTGTTCGACCGTCAGGCCCTGGCGATAAACCACCTTGTAGGCACGACGCAGGGCGTGGATCGCGTCTTCGCTGAAACCGCGACGGCGCATACCTTCGAAGTTCATGCTGCGAGCTTCGGCCGGGTTGCCAAACACTGTGACGTACGCTGGAACGTCCTTGCCAATGGCAGTACCCATACCGGAAAAGCTGTGGGCGCCAATATGGCAATACTGGTGGACCAGGGTGAAACCGGACAGGATCGCCCAGTCTTCAACGTGCACATGGCCCGCCAACGCAGTGTTGTTCACCAGGATGCAGTGGTTGCCGATGACGCTGTCGTGGCCGATGTGGGCATAGGCCATGATCAGGTTGTGATCGCCCAGGGTCGTTTCCGAACGGTCCTGAACGGTCCCACGGTGAATCGTCACGCCTTCACGGATGACGTTGTGGTCACCAATGACCAGACGGGTTTCTTCACCCTTGTATTTCAGATCGGGCGTGTCCTCGCCTACCGAAGAAAACTGGTAGATGCGGTTGTGCTTACCGATACGGGTCGGGCCTTTGAGAATCACGTGCGGCCCGATCACTGTTCCCTCGCCGATTTCCACACCTGCGCCGATGATCGACCAAGGGCCGACCTCGACGTCGTCGGCCAAAATGGCCGTCGGATCGATGATTGCGCGAGGGTCAATCAAACTCATAGTTTGCGTTCCGCGCAGATGATCTCAGCGGAGCAGACTGGTTTGCCATCGACCGAGGCCTGGCACTCGAACTTCCAGATCTGGCGCTTGCAGCTGATGAAACGGGCTTCGAGGATCAACTGATCGCCAGGGGTGACCGGCTGGCGAAAGCGCAGCTTGTCGGAACCGACGAAGTAGTAAAGCGTGCCGTCGGCCGGCTTCACGTCGAGCATTTTGAAGCCAAGGATACCGGCAGCCTGAGCCATCGCCTCGATGATCAACACGCCCGGCATGATTGGATGCGCTGGGAAGTGACCATTGAAGAACGGTTCGTTGATGCTGACATTCTTGTAGGCGCGAATGCGCTTGCCTTCCACATCCAGTTCCACGACTCGGTCCACCAGCAGGAACGGGTAACGGTGGGGCAGGTATTCGCGAATCTCGTTGATGTCCATCATTTCGGGGGGAAGCCTATGTAAAGATTGGGAGGCGCGACTGACGCGCACCCCTCTAGCAAATCAAGGGAGCAGTCTAACGGCTGTGCGCACTTGATATGGAAATGGTATCAGCCATCTGATGAAGCATTACCGTCAGGGGTCACTTCCCCTACACGCTTTTCCAGCTGTCGCAGACGTCGCGCGATGTCATCGAGCTGACGGATGCGTGCCGCGCTTTTGCGCCACTCGGCAGCCGGTTGCATGGCTGTACCGGAAGAATAGGAACCCGGCTCGGTAATCGAGTGAGTCACCATGGTCATCCCGGTGATGAAAACCTTGTCGCAAATTTCGATGTGCCCCACCAGCCCTACGCCACCGGCAAGCATGCAATGCTTGCCGATTTTGGTGCTGCCGGAAATCCCCACGCACGCTGCCATGGCGGTGTGATCACCGACCTGGACGTTGTGGGCAATCTGAATCTGATTGTCGAGCTTAACGCCATTCCCCAGGATCGTGTCGGCCAGTGCTCCGCGGTCGATGGCGGTATTCACGCCAATCTCTACGTCGTCACCGACCAGGACACCACCGATCTGGGCGATTTTCTGCCAGATACCCTTCTCGTTGGCGAAACCGAAACCTTCGCCACCCAGTACGGCACCCGACTGAATCACCACCCGTTTGCCGATGCGAACGTCGTGGTAGAGCGTTACGCGAGGGGCCAGCCAGCCGCCCTCGCCAATCTCGCAGCGGGCACCGATGTAACAGTGCGCGCCAACGGTCACACCCGCAGCAATTCGCGCAGCGCTTTCGATGACCGCAAAGGCGCCAATGCTTGCCGCCGGATCAACCACTGCGTCCTCTGCCACCACCGCTGTCGGATGAATACCGGCAGCCGCCTTGGGTTTGGGATCGAACAGATGGGAAACCCGTGCATAGGCCAGATACGGATCAGGCACCACCAGCGCATTACCGGTAAAACCTTCGGCGTCAGCCGCCTTCAGCAACAGGGCTGCGGCATGGCTGTCAGCCAGGTATTTACGGTATTGAGGGTTTGCCAGAAAGCTCAACTGAGCTGGGCCAGCCTCTTGCAAAGTGGCTAGCCCAGTAATTTCTTTCTCCGGGTCGCCACGCAGGGTGGCGCCGAGGAACTCGGCCAATTGGCCGAGCTTTATAGTCGCTGTCATATTACTTCAGCTGATTCATGCGCTCGATAACCTGGCGAGTGATGTCGTATTGAGGCTTGACATCAATCACTGCGCCACGCTCGAAGACCAGGTCAAAAGCACCTTTCTTGATGACTTCTTCCACAGCGCTGTCCAGTTTCGGCTTGAGCTGCTTCAGCATTTCACGGTCAGCAACGGCTTTGGCTTCGTTCAGCTCCTTGGACTGGAACTGGAAGTCGCGGGCCTTTTGCTTGAATTCAAGTTCGAGGCGTTCACGCTCGCCTTGCTGCATCTTGTCGCCACCGGCCATCAGACGATCCTGGATACCCTTGGCGCTGCTTTCCAGAGTCTTGAGCTTGCTCAGCTGAGGACCGAACTTCTTCTCGGCATCCACGGCGTATTTCTTGGCCGCGTCGGACTCCAGCAGGGCCATCTGATAGTTCAGGACGGCGATTTTCATGTCGGCAAAAGCCGGACCTGCTACCAGTACGGTCGCCAGGAGAACCAATTGAGTCAACTTACGCACGATGCACTCCTACAAATTCATTGTCGTTATCTTGGGTCAGACGCTTAGAACGTCTGGCCGAGGGAGAATTGGAACACTTGAGTCTCAGCGTCATCCGGTTTCTTGACCGGCATGGCCAAGGCGAAACTCAGAGGACCCAGTGCGGTGACCCAGGTCACACCCACACCGACGGAACTTGCCATGTTGCTCAGGCTAATGTCGTTGCACTTCGTTTCGGAAGTCGAACCGACATTGGCGTTGGTCGTTTTGTCGCACTTGGAGTCGAATACGTTACCCACATCCCAGAATACCGAGGTACGCAGGGAGCGCTGATCTTTGACAAATGGCAGCGGGAACAGGACTTCAACACCGCCCTGGATCAGGACGTTACCACCGAACGGCAGCGGATCCTGGTCCGGGTCGGCCTGAGTACCGGCGTTACCCGTTACAGCCTGACCACGACTCGGGGTACTGCGCGGCCCCAAGGTACTGTCCTTGAAGCCACGAACCGAGTTGAAACCACCAGCATAGTAGTTTTCATAGAACGGCAAGCCATCGGTCGAACCATAACCGTCGCCATAACCCAATTCGGTATGCAGGCGCATGGTGTAGTTCTCGCTCAACGGCTGGAACAACTGGCCACGGTAGTCGAGTTTGAAGAACGACAGGTCACTGCCAGGTGTCGTGGTTTCCAGCACCAGGCTCTGCGAATGGCCACGAGTCGCCAGTACGCCCTTGTTCAGGGTGGACTCGGACCAACCGGCCGAGGCCTTGAAGTTCAGGTACTTGTCGCCTTCCTTGTTAACGAAGTCGAAAATTTCGTCAACGGTGTAGACGCCCGTCTTGATGGTGTCTTGTTGCGCAGTCAGGCCGAAGGTCAGACGCGAAGTCTCGCTGATCGGGTAGCCGACGCTCACGCCTGCACCCAGGCTGTCTACGGCATAGCTGGCCACGTCGACGTCGAGGTCTTTGTAGTCAGTGGTGCGGTAGAACGCGTTGTAGCCCAGGCTCACGCCATCAGCAGTCCAGTACGGGTCGACATAACCGAAGTTATAGCGGCTCTGGTATTCACTGCGGGTCAAGCCGATGCTGACCTTGTTACCTGTACCCAGGAAGTTGTTCTGGGTGATCGAACCACCGAGGATCAAACCGGCGCTCTGGGCGAAACCGACGCTGGCGGTAATCGAACCGGAAGCCTGTTCTTCAACGGCGTAGTTCACGTCAACCTGGTCATCGACGCCCGGCACGGCCGGCGTTTCGACGTTGACTTCCTTGAAGAAGCCCAGGCGTTCAAGACGCGTCTTGGATTGGTCGATCAGGTAGGTCGAAGCCCAGCCGCCTTCCATCTGACGCATTTCACGACGCAGCACTTCGTCTTCGGACTTGGTGTTGCCACGGAAGTTGATGCGGTTGACGTAGGCACGCTTGCCCGGATCGACGGCGAAAGTGATGTCTACCGTGTGGTCTTCATCGTGTGGCTGAGGCACGCCGTTGACGTTGGCGAAGGTGTAGCCCTCGTTACCCAGGCGGCGGGTGATCAGTTCGGACGTGGTGGTCATCAGCTTGCGCGAGAACACCTGGCCTTTCTGAACCAGCAGCAGGGACTTGACCTGGTCTTCAGGGACTTTCAGGTCGCCACTGAGCTTGACGTCACGAACGGTGTATTTCTCGCCTTCGTTGACGTTGACGGTGATATAGACGTGCTTCTTGTCCGGGGTGATAGACACCTGGGTCGAAGCGATATCCATGTTGATATAGCCGCGGTCCAGGTAATAGGAACGCAGACGCTCCAGGTCACCGGAGAGTTTTTCACGGGCGTACTTGTCATCGTTCTTGAAGAACGACAACCAGTTGGTGGTCTTGAGTTCGAACAGGTCGATCAGGTCTTCGTCAGGGAAGACCGTGTTACCCACCACGTTGATGTGCTGGATAGCCGCGACGGTGCCTTCGTTGATGTTGACCTTCAGCCCTACGCGGTTACGCGGCTGCGGCACCACTTCGGTGTCGACGGTGGCCGAGTAGCGACCCTGAGCGACGTATTGGCGCTGCAGCTCGTTACGCACACCTTCGAGGGTGGCACGCTGGAAGATCTCGCCTTCGGCCAGGCCGGATTGTTTGAGACCCTTCATCAGGTCTTCAGTGGAGATGGCCTTGTTGCCCTCGATCTCGATACTGGCGACCGACGGGCGCTCGACTACAGTAATGACCAGGACGTTGCCATCGCGGCCCAGCTGGATATCTTGAAAGAAACCGGTTTTGAACAACGCACGAGTGGATTCCACCAGGCGACGATCATCCGCCTGTTCACCGACGTTCAACGGCAAAGCACCAAAGACGCTACCCGCGGAGACCCGCTGGAGGCCATTGACGCGAATATCAGAGATAGTGAAGGACTCGGCGTGAACTTCGGCGATCATCAATACGGTGAGAACCGCAGTTAGCAGCAGACGTTTCATGAAGTCCTTTCTTATTCCAACTGGCAATAAACAAACTGCCGCAAAATGCGGCAGATTCGCAATATCAGCGAAGTGTTACAGACGGCCCAAATCATTGACCAGAGCAAGCAACATCACCCCGACCACCAAACTGATACCGATCTGTATCCCCCAACCCTGCACCCGATCCGACAAGGGACGACCACGCGCCCACTCAATCAGATAAAACAACAAATGCCCCCCATCCAGTACAGGAATGGGCAACAAATTCAGAACCCCCAGGCTAATACTCAGATAAGCAAGGAAATTCAGGAAATCAGCGACACCCGACTGGGCAGAAGCGCCCGCCACTTTAGCAATGGTTATCGGTCCACTCAAGTTTTTTACCGAGAGCTCACCGAACAACATTTTCTTGAGTGAATCGAGGGTCAGTACGCTCATGGTCCAGGTGCGTCGGGCACCCTCCCCAATCGCTGCGACCGGACCGTAACTGATCTCGCGAATCATCTCTGGTGGCCAATCGACTGCTTTCACCCCAGCCCCCAGATAACCACTGGGTGCCTTCTTCTCGCCGCGAGCGGCCAGCGTCACAGGGACGTCGATTTGAGCACCATCACGCTCGACGCGCAGCATGATTTTGGTATCAGGGTGCATACGGACCGTGTCGACGACCTGCTGCCAGTCATCCAGAGACTGGCCATCAAGCGCCAACAACCGGTCACCGGTCTTCAGGCCAGCAGCCTGGGCCGGGCCTTTTGGATCAAGCTCGGCCAGAACCGGTGGCAGCGCCGGGCGCCAAGGACGGATACCCAGCGAGCGAATCGGATCCGGTTCATCGGCACCCTTGAGCCATTTGTCCAGCGCCAGCTCACGGGGCGAATCAGCAGTGGAGCCTTGCTCGCGGACCAGCAACTGCAGCGAACCGCTCTCCCCGAGACGACGGACCAGTTGCAGATTCACCGCCGCCCAGCCGGAAGTCGGTTCGCCATCGATGGCAATGATTTCCTGACCTGCGCTCAAACCTGCCTTGGCGGCAATACTGCCGGACTCGACGGCGCCGATAACCGGGCGCACCTGCTCGCTGCCAAGCATCGCGAGCACCCAGAAAAAAATCATCGCCAACAAGAAGTTGGCAATCGGGCCAGCGGCAACGATAGCGATACGCTGACGGACGGATTTGCGATTGAACGATTGATCGAGCTGATCAGCCGGCACTTCGCCTTCGCGCTCGTCGAGCATTTTCACGTAGCCGCCCAACGGGATGGCGGCGACGACGAATTCAGTGCCTTGCTTGTCGTGCCAGCGCAGCAACGGCATACCGAAGCCCACGGAGAAACGCAGCACTTTGACCCCACAGCGACGTGCGACCCAGAAATGGCCGAATTCGTGGAAGGTAACCAGCACACCCAAAGCCACCAGGGTGCCGACAATCATATAGAGCGCGCTCATCTACTTTCTCCGCAATCCTATCCGGTGCTGCATGGGCCAACGTATTGCAGCACTTACCGACCGTGACGACTCAACCATTGCCCGGCCAGTTCTCGCGCTTTCGCGTCGGCCGTAAACACTGCCTCGAGATCATCCACCGCAACCACAGGCTCGAGATTCAACACTTCTTCGATGATACTCGCGATTTGGGGGTAGCGAACCCGCCCGTCGAGAAACGCAGCAACCGCCACTTCATTCGCCGCATTGAGCATGGCCGGCGCGCTATTGCCGGCCTCGGCGGCCTGACGCGCGAGGCGCAGGCAAGGGAATCGCTCTTCATCGGGCGCCTGGAAATCCAGGCGCGCGATGGCAAACAGGTCCAGCGGCGGGACGCCCGAATCGATGCGCTCTGGCCAGGCCAGGGCATTGGCGATCGGTGTGCGCATGTCCGGGTTACCCAACTGGGCCAGCACCGAACCATCGATATAGTCGACCAGCGAATGAATCACGCTTTGCGGATGAATGACCCCTTCAACCTGGGACGGCTTGGCATCGAACAGCCAGCAGGCTTCGATCAACTCCAGCCCTTTGTTCATCATGCTGGCCGAATCGACCGAAATCTTGCGACCCATCGACCAGTTCGGATGAGCACACGCCTGGTCAGGGGTAACATGCGCCAGCTCAGCCATCGGCGTCTGTCGGAACGGACCGCCAGAGGCTGTGAGTAAAATCCGACGCACACCCACCGCACCCAGACCCCGGGCGAAATCCTGCGGCATGCACTGGAAGATCGCATTGTGTTCGCTGTCGATCGGCAGCAACACCGACCCGCTTTTACGCACGGCCTGCATGAACAACGCACCGGACATCACCAGCGCTTCTTTATTGGCCAAGAGGATTTTCTTGCCGGTTTCGACCGCCGCCAGGGTCGGACGCAGGCCCGCCGCGCCGACGATAGCCGCCATGACCGCGTCAACCTCAGGGTCGGAAGCTACCTGACACAGGCCCTCCTCCCCCACCAGCACACGCGTCGACAGACCTGCGGCACGCAAGTCATCCTGCAAGCCCCGAGCCGCGCTGGCCTCAGGCACGACCGCAAACTGCGGCGTATGGCGCACGCACAGCGCCAACAACTCACGCAGACGAGTGAAACCGCTCAAGGCATAAACCTGATAGCGATCGGGATGGCGAGCGATGACATCCAGGGTGCTCAGGCCGATCGAGCCCGTCGCCCCCAGCACGGTAATCTGCTGTGGGCGGCTCACGGTGCAGCCATCCACAGCAGCACGGCAAACACCGGAATCGCCGCGGTCAGGCTGTCGATACGGTCCAGTACGCCACCGTGACCCGGCAGCAGATTACTGCTGTCCTTGATCCCGGACTGACGCTTGAACATGCTTTCGGTGAGATCACCCACGACCGAGATGAACACGATGACCGCTGCGCCAACCAGGCCCATCAGCACCTGGGTAAAGCTCCAGTCGCGCACCAGACCGACGATCGCCGTGATCACCAGGCTCAGCAGCACCCCGCCATAAACGCCTTCCCAGCTCTTCCCCGGGCTGACGTGCGGCGCCAGCTTGCGCTTGCCAAAGGCCCGTCCGGAAAAGTACGCGCCGATATCGGCGCCCCAGACCAGCACCATTACCGCCATGATCAGCCAGTTGCCCAAGGGCTCCTGCTTGATCTGGATCAGACCTTGCCAGGCCGGCAACAGAATCAGCAGACCGATAACCAGCTTGCAGGCGGCGCTGGCCCAATGTTCGCTGGAGCGCGGGTAGGTCAGCACCAGATACGTCGCAACACCCCACCAGAGCACCGACGCCCCCAACACCCAAGGCGCAAGCCCCGGCAGGATATGCATGACAAACAGCATCAACGCGACCACAGCCGCATAGGCAACTCGGATCGGCTGTTCGGTGAAGCCCGCCAGACGAGCCCATTCCCAGGCACCGAGGGTTACGACCAGCCCGATGAACAGCGCAAAACCGGAGCCTTCGAGCAGGAAAAACCCGCACAGGGCAATCGGCAGCAGGATCAGCGCGGTGATGATTCGTTGTTTAAGCATTAAACCCGGGCTCCAGCCTCGACCTGCTCGCTCGTTTTACCGAAGCGGCGCTGGCGAGAAGCGAAATCGGCCAGCGCGTTACGCATGGCATCGTGTTTGAAGTCCGGCCAGAACAGGTCGGAGAAGTACAACTCGGCGTAAGCCAGTTGCCACAGCAGGAAGTTACTGATGCGATGTTCGCCACCCGTACGGATGCACAAGTCCGGCAACGGCAGATCGCCGGTGGCCAGACAGGTTTGCAGCAGCTCCGGGGTGATGTCTTCCGGACGCAAATGCCCGGCCTGAACTTCCCGCGCCAGACGCTGCGCGGCTTGCGCGATGTCCCACTGACCGCCGTAGTTGGCGGCGATCTGCAGGATGAAGCGATTGGCGCCCACGGTCATTGCCTCGGCTTCGCGCATGGCGGCCTGAAGCTCTGGATGAAAGCGCGAACGGTCGCCAATGATACGCAAACTGATGTTGTTGTCGTTGAGGCGCTTGGCCTCGCGACGCAATGCCTTGAAGAATAGATCCATCAAGGCACTGACCTCATCGGCCGGGCGCTGCCAGTTCTCGCTGGAGAAGGCGAACAGGGTCAATACTTCGACCTTGGCCTCCGCACACACCTCGATCACCGCACGAACTGCATCCACACCCGCTTTATGCCCGGCGACACCCGGCATAAAGCGTTTTTTCGCCCAGCGATTATTACCATCCATGATGATCGCGACATGGCGCGGCACCGCGGACGGTGCAGTCTGCTTAGTCTTATCCATTAAAACGTGACCCTTATACGGCCATCAGGTCTTTTTCTTTCTGTGCCAAATTCGCGTCGATTTCAGCCACGTACTTTTTGGTCAGATCGTCAATTTCGCCAGTCGCGCGACGCTCTTCGTCTTCGCTGATTTCTTTTTCCTTGACCAGATCCTTGAGCTGGCTGTTCGCATCACGACGGATGTTGCGCACCGCAACACGGGCATCTTCCGCGACATCGCGAGCCTGCTTGGTGAAGCCCTTGCGGGTCTCTTCGGTCAGGGCCGGCATGGAGATCAGCAGCAACTCACCCAGGTTGGTCGGGTTGAGGTTCAGACCCGCGCTACCGATGGCTTTGTCGACAGCACCGAGCATGTTGCGCTCAAAGGCAACGACTTGCAGGGTACGGGCGTCTTTGACGGTGATGTTCGCCACCTGCTTGATCGGAGTGTCGGAACCGTAATACGGCACCATTACGCCTTCGAGAATGCTTGGGTGCGCCTGGCCGGTACGAATACGGCCGAAGTTGTGCGCCAGCGATTCCACGGATTTCTTCATGCGCTCTTGAGCGTCTTTCTTGATTTCGTTGATCATTGTTGGCCTTCCTCGATCAGGGTTCCTTCAGCGCCGCCATGTACGATATTCAGCAGGGCGCCGGGCTTGTTCATGTTAAAGACGCGCAACGGCATCTTGTGGTCGCGGCACAGACAAATGGCCGTCAGATCCATCACGCCCAGCTTGCGATCCAGCACTTCATCGTAAGTCAGATGATCGAACTTCTCGGCATGCGGGTCTTTGAATGGGTCAGCGGTGTAGACGCCATCGACCTTGGTCGCCTTGAGCACGACATCGGCATCGATTTCGATTGCACGCAGGCAGGCTGCCGAATCCGTGGTGAAGAACGGATTGCCGGTGCCGGCCGCGAAAATCACGACTTCCTTGGCGTTCAGGTGGCGCATGGCTTTGCGGCGATCATAGTGATCGGTCACGCCAACCATGGAAATGGCCGACATCACGATGGCCGAGATATTGGCACGTTCCAATGCGTCGCGCATGGCCAAGGCGTTCATCACAGTGGCCAGCATGCCCATGTGGTCGCCAGTAACCCGATCCATACCGGCCGCACTCAGCGCCGCACCGCGGAACAGGTTGCCGCCGCCGATCACCAGACCGACCTGGACGCCAATGCCGACCAGCTGGCCAACTTCGAGCGCCATGCGATCCAGCACCTTCGGATCGATCCCGAACTCTTCAGACCCCATCAGGGCCTCGCCGCTAAGCTTGAGTAGAATGCGTTTATAGCGAGCCTGATAACCACTGCCCTGCTGAGCCATTGCGAATCTCTCCTGCGGCGTATTTAAAAATTCTTTGCGAGCTGTTTACAGCTGGCGTTCACTCTAGCTTGGCGCTGCTTCAGCGCCATCGGAACATGGCTTTGTAAGCCAGTTCCAAACGGAAACCAATTAAAAGTTGGTATCCCATCTGAAAAGAGGCTGCGCGCGTAAGCGGGCAGCCTCTTCAGGGCGACAGTTATAAAACCGTCTTATTGCTTGGCGGCAGCCAGCTGGGCAGCAACTTCTTCAGCGAAGTTGTCGACCGGCTTCTCGATGCCTTCGCCTACTTTGAAGTAGGTGAAGGAAACGATTTCAGCACCGGCTTTCTTGGCCAGCTCGCCGACCTTGATTTCAGGGTTCTTGACGAACGCCTGCTCAACCAGGCTGGCTTCGGCCAGGAACTTGCTGATACGGCCTTTGACCATGTTTTCAACGATGTTTTCCGGCTTGCCGGCGATCTTGTCAGCGTTGAGAGTCAGGAATACGCCCTTCTCACGC
Source organism: Pseudomonas sp. RIT-PI-q (assembly GCF_001297125.1). Lineage (GTDB taxonomy): Bacteria > Pseudomonadota > Gammaproteobacteria > Pseudomonadales > Pseudomonadaceae > Aquipseudomonas. Next base: position 84,511 of record NZ_LHPC01000077.1, on the reverse strand, counting down.
TCAACCGCTTCAGCGGAAACTTCCGATGGCAGCAGGAATTCAGGGTTGGTCGCCGCTACGTGCATAGCGATGTCCTTGGCCAATTCAACAGTGCCGCCTTTCAGGACAACTGCAACACCGATCTTGTTGCCGTGCAGGTAACCACCAACAACGTCACCTTCAACGCGTGCCAGACGACGGATGTTGACGTTTTCGCCAACCTTGCCGACCAGTACCAGGCGATCAGCTTCTTGAGCTTCGATCAGCGGAGCCACTTCAGTCAGCTTGTCAGCGAACGCTTTTTCAACGCTTGCAGCAACAAATGCCTTGAAGTCGTCCTGCAGAGCCAGGAAGTCGGTTTGCGAGTTCACTTCCAGCAAAACGGCGGATTTGCCGTCTTCTTTCAGAGCGATAGCGCCTTCAGCGGCAACGTTGCCTGCTTTCTTGGCAGCCTTGATGGCGCCCGAAGCACGCATGTCATCAATGGCTTTTTCGATGTCGCCGCCAGCCTTGGTCAAGGCTTTCTTGCAGTCCATCATGCCTTCGCCGGTACGCTCGCGCAGTTCTTTGACCAACGCTGCAGTAATCTCTGCCATTTCAAAAATCCTCTTGGATAGGTTATCAACCATTCCACCCGATCGAACGGGCGTTCAATTCTTCCCGAACCACCCTTGTTAGCCGCTGCACGTTACAAAGGCTGTAGCTGCGCTGCCAACTAATGGTTTTCGAGGTGGCAAAAAGGGGGCCAAGCCCCCTTTTTGCTTACTGAGTCAACGCCAAGGCGTCAATTACTCAGCTGCTGCTACCGGAGCTTCTTCAACGAACTGCTCGGTGCCGCCAGCAACGTGGTTGCGACCGCGGATGACTGCGTCAGCCATCGAACCCATGTACAGCTGGATAGCGCGGATTGCGTCATCGTTGCCTGGGATGATGTAGTCAACGCCTTCCGGGCTGCTGTTGGTATCGACTACGCCGATAACCGGGATGCCCAGCTTGTTGGCTTCGGTGATCGCGATGCGCTCGTGATCAACGTCGATAACGAACAGAGCGTCTGGCAGACCGCCCATGTCCTTGATACCACCCAGGGAACGATCGAGCTTCTCAAGATCGCGAGTGCGCATCAGCGCTTCTTTCTTGGTCAGCTTGGCGAAAGTACCGTCTTCGGCTTGCACTTCAAGGTCACGCAGACGCTTGATGGAAGCACGGATGGTTTTGAAGTTGGTCAGCATGCCGCCCAACCAGCGGTGATCGACGTACGGCGAACCGCAACGTGCTGCTTCTTCAGCAACGATCTTGCCAGCGGAACGCTTGGTGCCGACGAACAGAATCTTGTTTTTGCCCTGGGCCAGGCGCTCTACGAAAGTCAGAGCTTCGTTGAACATTGGCAGGGTTTTTTCAAGGTTGATGATGTGGATCTTGTTACGCGCGCCGAAAATGTATTTACCCATTTTCGGGTTCCAGTAACGGGTTTGGTGACCGAAGTGCACACCGGCCTTCAGCATATCGCGCATGTTGACTTGGGACATGATAGTTCCTTAATAAGTCGGGTTTGGCCTCCACGTATCCCAATGACCAACCAGCAGCATCAGCTGAAGGCACCCAGGTCATCGTGTCGACACGTGTGTGGATTTAGGCTTTTCAGGGGATCCCCGGAAAGCGGCGCATTTTATATCACAGGGCAGGAAAAAACGGAACCCGGATTCTGAAATCCTGGCGAGCGCTTTTGCGCCAGCCCTTGGAATCGGCCCAGAATGCACCATTCTATAGAGAGAAGCGACGCACAGGGACTCAGATTTGCCCTGATCGTCTGGTAGAATCGCGTTTTTAAGGGCCGCGAAGATCGATCGCGCAACGCCCATTTCGTTTTAGAAAGCGCCATCGAGCGCAGAGAGAGCCTGTATGACCGTCACCCTCAAAACCCCAGAGGACATCGCAAAAATGCGGATCGCCGGCAAACTGGCCGCCGATGTGCTGGAAATGATTGCCGAACACGTCAAGCCGGGCATCACCACCGAAGAGCTGGACCGCATCTGCCACGACTATATCGTCAACGAGCAGAAAGCCATCCCTGCCCCGCTCAACTACAAAGGTTTCCCGAAGTCCATCTGCACCTCGATCAACCACGTGGTCTGCCACGGCATCCCGAACGAGAAAGCGCTGAAGGATGGCGACACGCTGAACATCGACGTCACCGTGATCAAGGACGGTTACCACGGCGACACCAGCCGCATGTTCCACGTCGGCACCGTGCCGGTCTGGGCCGAGCGCCTGTCGCAAGTGACCCAGGAATGCATGTACAAGGCCATCGAGATCGTCAAACCCGGCTGCCGCCTGGGCGATATCGGCGAGGTGATCCAGAAGCACGCTGAAAAGAACGGCTTTTCGGTGGTTCGCGAGTTCTGCGGCCACGGCATCGGCAAGGTGTTCCACGAAGAGCCGCAAATCCTGCACTACGGCCGCGCAGGCACCGGCATGGAACTGAAAGCCGGCATGACCTTCACCATCGAGCCGATGATCAACCAGGGCAAGGCCGACACCAAGGTATTGGGCGACGGCTGGACCGCGATCACCAAGGACCGCAAGCTCTCTGCCCAGTGGGAACACACCCTGCTGGTGACCGACACCGGTTACGAGATCTTCACCCTGCGCGCCGATGACACCATCCCACGCGTTTCGGCCTGATCCGACCCGCGCCGCGACCCAGCCTTTATAGACAGGAAAGCCAATCGATGCCGCAGGTGGATCCAGAACTCTTCGATCGAGGCCAGTTCCAGGCTGAACTGGCCCTGAAGGCAAGCCCGATCGCGGCCTTCAAGAAGGCGATTCGCCAGGCCCGCGAGGTGCTCGACGGGCGCTTTCGCAGTGGCCGCGAGATTCGCCGGTTGATCGAGGACCGGGCCTGGTTCGTCGATAACATCCTGCAAAAGGCCTGGGAGCAGTTCGACTGGAGTGAAGACGCCGACATCGCGCTGGTCGCGGTCGGCGGCTACGGTCGCGGTGAGCTGCACCCCTATTCCGATATCGATCTGCTGATCCTGCTGGACAGCGCCGATCACGAAATTTTCCGCGATTCCATCGAGCGTTTCCTGACGCTGTTGTGGGACATCGGCCTGGAAGTCGGCCAGAGCGTTCGCTCGGTGGACGAATGCGCCGTTGAGGCCCGCGCCGACCTGACGGTTGTCACCAACCTGATGGAAAGCCGCACCATCTGCGGCCCCGAGCGCCTGCGCCAGCGCATGCTGGACGTCACCAGCACCGCGCACATGTGGCCGAGCAAGGACTTCTTCCTGGCCAAGCGCGCCGAGCAAAAAGCCCGTCACCACAAGTACAACGACACCGAATACAACCTGGAACCCAACGTCAAAGGTTCGCCCGGCGGCCTGCGCGATATCCAGACGATTCTCTGGGTGGCCCGTCGCGAGTACGGCACCCTGAACCTGCGGGCCCTGGCCGGCGAAGGCTTTTTGGTCGAGAGCGAAAACGCCCTGCTGGCCTCGTCCCAGGAATTCCTGTGGAAGGTGCGTTACGCCCTGCACATGCTCGCCGGCCGCTCCGAAGACCGCCTGCTGTTCGATCACCAACGCACCATCGCCGGGCTGCTGGGCTTCAAGGGCGACGATGCCAAGCAGGCCATCGAAAACTTCATGCAGCAGTATTACCGGGTGGTCATGAGCATTGCCCAGCTCAGCGACCTGATCATCCAGCACTTTGAGGAGCTGATCCTCGCGCCGGCAGACGAAGTACCGCCGCAGCCGATCAACTCGCGGTTCCAGCTGCACGACGGCTATATCGAGGCGCGTAACGACAACGTGTTCCGCCGCACGCCGTTCGCCATGCTCGAAATCTTCGTGCTGATGGCCCAGCAGCCGGAAATCAAAGGCGTGCGCGCCGACACCATTCGTCTGCTGCGTGAGCACCGGCACCTGATCGACGACGACTTCCGCAACGATATTCGCAACACCAGCCTGTTCATCGAGCTGTTCAAGTGCAAGATCGGCATCCATCGCAACCTGCGCCGAATGAACCGCTACGGCATTCTCGGGCGCTATCTGCCGGAGTTCGGCTTCATTGTCGGGCAGATGCAACACGACCTGTTTCACATCTATACGGTCGACGCCCACACCCTGAACCTGATCAAACACCTGCGTAAGTTGCAGTACACGCAAGTGTCGGAAAAATTCCCGTTGGCCAGCAAGCTCATGGCCAAATTGCCCAAACCCGAGCTGATCTACCTCGCCGGGCTGTACCACGACATCGGCAAGGGCCGGCATGGCGATCACTCGGAAATCGGCGCGGTGGATGCCGAAGCCTTTTGCCAGCGCCATCAGTTGCCGGTGTGGGACAGCCGCCTGATCGTCTGGCTGGTGCAGAACCATTTGCTGATGTCGACCACCGCCCAGCGCAAGGACTTGTCCGATCCGCAGGTGATCCACGATTTCGCGCAGATCGTCGGCGATGACACCCACCTCGATTATCTGTACGTGCTGACCGTCGCCGACATCAACGCCACCAACCCGACCCTGTGGAATTCCTGGCGCGCCAGCCTGTTGCGCCAGCTCTACACCGAGACCAAGCGTGCCTTGCGGCGCGGCCTGGAGAACCCGGTGGACCGCGAAGAGCAGATCCGCCAGACCCAGAGCGCTGCCTTGGACATTCTGGTGCGCGGCGGCACCGATCCAGACGACGTCGAGCAGTTGTGGGCGCAATTGGGCGATGACTATTTCCTGCGCCACACCGCCGGCGATGTGGCCTGGCACAGCGACGCGATCCTCCAGCAGCCGGCCGACGGCGGGCCGCTGGTGTTGATCAAGGAAACCACCCAGCGCGAATTCGAGGGCGGCACGCAGATCTTCATCTATGCGCCAGACCAGCACGACTTCTTCGCCGTGACCGTGGCCGCGATGGACCAGCTCAACCTGAACATTCACGACGCCCGGGTCATCACGTCCAGCAGCCAGTTCACCCTCGACACCTACATCGTGCTCGACACGGATGGCGACTCGATTGGCGACAACCCGGCACGGGTCAAACAGATCCGCGAAGGCCTGACTGAAGCGCTGCGCAACCCGGACGATTACCCGACAATCATTCAGCGGCGGGTGCCGCGCCAGCTCAAGCATTTCGCGTTTGCGCCGCAAGTGACGATTCACAACGACGCGCAACGGCCAGTGACGGTGCTGGAACTCAGCGCCCCCGACCGCCCAGGCCTGCTGGCACGCATCGGCACGATCTTCCTCGAGTTCGATCTGTCGCTGCAGAACGCCAAGATTGCGACCCTCGGCGAGCGCGTCGAAGACGTGTTCTTCATCACCGACGCGAACAACCAGCCGTTGTCCGACCCGCTGCTGTGCAGCCGCTTGCAGGATGCGATCGTCGAACAGCTGAGCGTCAGCCAGGAACCCGGGATCGCGCTGTCGCGACTGAGTATATGAACTAACAACGGCCCGCCCTTCTGTAGGAGCGAGCTTGCTCGCGATGGACCTGAGCACAACGCGTTTATCCAGCAAACACGCGTTATCGTTAACGTCCATCGCGAGCGAGCTCGCTCCTACACAGGGGTTAGAGCCGCTCACACACCGAACGAGATCCATCGATGAACAACGCTCTGAACCAGTTGCAGCCCTACCCGTTCGAGAAGCTCCGCGCCCTGCTCGGCAGCGTCACGCCAAACCCGGACAAACGCGCCATCGCGCTGTCCATCGGCGAGCCCAAGCACCGCTCGCCATGCTTCGTCGCCGAAGCCCTGGCCAGCAACCTGGATCAGATGGCCGTGTACCCGACCACCCTCGGCATCCCGGCCCTGCGTGAAGCCATCGCTGCGTGGTGCGAACGTCGTTTCAACGTTCCGAACGGCTGGCTCGACCCGGCGCGCAATGTGCTGCCGGTCAACGGCACCCGCGAGGCACTGTTCGCGTTTACCCAGACCGTGGTTAACCGTGGCGACGATGCACTGGTGGTCAGCCCGAACCCGTTCTATCAGATCTACGAAGGCGCGGCGTTCCTCGCCGGGGCCAAGCCGCACTACCTGCCGTGCCTCGATGAAAACGGCTTCAACCCGGATTTCGATGCCGTGTCGCCAGACATCTGGAAGCGCTGCCAGATCCTGTTCCTGTGCTCGCCAGGCAACCCGACCGGTGCGTTGATCCCGGTCGACACCCTGAAAAAGCTGATCGCCCTGGCCGACGAATACGACTTCGTGATCGCCGCGGACGAGTGCTACAGCGAACTGTACTTCGACGAACAAACCCCGCCAGCCGGCCTGCTCAGCGCCTGCGTGGAACTGGGCCGCAAGGACTTCAAGCGTTGCGTGGTGTTCCACAGCCTGTCCAAGCGCTCCAACTTGCCGGGCCTGCGTTCGGGTTTTGTGGCCGGTGACGCGGACATTCTCAAAGGCTTCCTGCTCTATCGCACCTACCACGGCTGCGCGATGCCGGTTCAAACCCAACTGGCCAGCGTTGCCGCGTGGAATGACGAAGTGCATGTGCGCGCCAACCGTGCGCTGTATCGCGAGAAGTATGACGCAGTGCTGGAGATTCTCAGCCCGGTCATGGATGTGCAGCGCCCGGACGGTGGTTTCTACTTGTGGCCGAATGTTGAAGGTGATGACGAGGCGTTCTGTCGCGATCTGTTCGTTGAAGAACATGTGACCGTGGTGCCGGGTTCTTATCTGTCACGTGAAGTCGACGGTTTCAATCCGGGCGCCGGACGCGTGCGTATGGCTCTTGTGGCTCCGCTGGCGGAATGTGTTGAAGCCGCCAAGCGGATTCACGATTTTATAGTCACTCGCAGTAAATAGTCGTTATTGCACCTGCACCGTGCAACGCGGTGCAGGGCACTTGATACCCAACTTAAAACCTCCATCACACCTAACTACCGCAACAACTTGAATAACCACACAACTGGACAACCTCACGACCTGTAAATACTTTCAAAGTCCATTTAATCACCGGACACTTATAAAACGTGAGCCCACTTACCTATTGCAAAAGCATTGCACCCACCAATCTTCTCGACTCCTATAACGCCGCAATCAGCGAGCGCCCCAGCAATGGCACGCCTGCCAGCGGAGGCAGGAAAAAACGTGGCGTCGGTGATCACACCAAATTCTGGACCCCTGGAAGAACTCTGAAAATCCTGGTCTTCAAATACGACGAGGATTCATTCGAGGCTGTAAAAAATGGCGCGATAAAATGGTTACCTTACATCAGTCTAAACTTCGAGTTCCTGGAAATGGACGAAGAGGATATTTATAACTCAGAGGAATTCCTGGGCGATATCCGGGTTAATTTTCAGCCATCGCTCAACAAAGGCGGAAGCTCAAGAATCGGCACAGATGCACTCACAGGCCACCCTCACGACGCTTCAATGGATCTGGGCACCTACTTTTCCTCGCCGCACTACGAGGGGATGGTCATCCATGAGTTTGGCCACGCGCTAGGCCTGCAACACGAGCACCAACATCCCGATGCCAAGATCCCCTGGGATCGAGAAAAAACATACGACTATTATGCAAGGGCTGCAGGTTTTTCCAGGCAGCAAGTTGACGCCAACGTCTTACCCTTAGAACGTATTCCAAGTCGAACCTATACACCCTACGACAGACACTCAGTCATGCACTATGACGTGCCTGATGAAATCACCATTGGCGACTGGCAACATACTGCAAGCAGGAGCATCAGCGAAGGTGACATCGCGCTTATTAAAAAAGCTTATCCATAACTCCGCCCCCTTGAACACAACACACATGGATATTTTATTCATGAACAACTAATAGCCAGGTAAGTTTGCGCTGCTCGCTTACTTAACCGCCCCCAAGTTAGCTTCACTCAAATCCAGCTCACCCAATACTTCCCGCAACACGTCATCGCCAATCTGGTGATGACGGCTGAGGCTGTACAACTCCAGGCGCTGCGCCCGCAGCGCCTTCAAGCGCAGACGCCGCTCCAGCAAGTCCATCTGAAACGCCAGCGCCTGGGCCTCCGCCGAATCGTTGAACACTTCCAGTTGATGCCGATACTCGGACATGATCCGTGCCTTGAGTTCTACCGCCAGCGCAGCCTGGGCGGCGTCCTGCGGGTTGACCTCCTCGGTTTCGAGCGCATGAATGGCGGCCTCGGCCGTCTTGCGCCAAGCGTCGCGCACTTCATTGCGACGTTTGTCGTCAGGGCTTTTCTCGATGCCCCGCAGCAACATCGGCAACGCAATGCACGCCGCAATCAGTGACAGCAGGATGACTCCGGCAGCGATGAAGATCAGCAAGTCCCGCTCGGGAAATGCATCGCCACCCATCAACAGCGGCACCGACAGTACGCCCGCCAGCGTCACCGCGCCGCGCACGCCACCGACGGTCAGCAGCCAGCATGAACGCGCTGTGGGCACTTGGGTCATCTCGCCTTTGCCGCGCCAGCGCCGCAGCAGAATCGAAAGGCGCCAGGTGCTCTGCACCCAGACAAACCGCAACACCAGCAGCACCAGGAAAATCGCGATCACATCCAGGCAACGATAGAGCAGCGTCGGCCACAAAGAGGTTTCGTGGCTGGCCACGGCTTTGATGATGTCCGGCAACTGCAGGCCCAGCAGCAGGAAGATCAAGCCGTTGAAGGCGAATTCCAGCAACGACCAGACACTGCGATTGAGCAAGCGGGTGTTGGTCTGACGCGGCAGCAGGTCGAGCCAGCTCTGCATCATCCCCGCCGCCACCGCCGACAGAATGCCCGACGCGCCCACTCGCTCGGCCAGCACATAGGCGGCAAACGGCAGCAACAACATGAAGACGACGTGAGTGGCCGGGTCATCCCAGCCACGCGCAATCATCCACGACCGCAGGCGCCCGACCAGCCAGCTCAGCGCCACACCGACGGCCAGGCCGCCGACCGCCACCAACACGAACGTCACGCTGGCGTTGGCCAGCGAGAACGCGCCGGTGACCGCCGCGACCAAGGCAAACTTGAACGTCACCAGGCCCGAGGCGTCGTTCATCAACGCCTCACCCTGGAGCATGTGCATCAAGGGCGTCGGCAAACGATTCTGGGAAATCGCCGAGACCGCCACGGCATCCGTCGGCGACAACACCGCCGCCAGGGCAAAGGCGACCGGCAGCGGAATACTCGGAATCAGCCAATGAATGAAGTATCCGGCGCCGACCACGGTGAACAGCACAAGCCCCACCGCCAACGTCAGGATCGGCCCGCGCAGACGCCACAACTCACGCTTGGGCATGCGCCAGCCATCGGAAAACAGCAGCGGCGGCAGGAATAGGAAGAGGAACAGCTCGGGATCCAGCGCCACATGCAGCCCAAGCGTCGGCCAGGCCAGCAACGCGCCGGCGCTGATTTGCACCAGTGGCAACGGCAACGGAATCACCCGTCCGAGCAGGCGTGAAACGCCAACCAGCATCAACAGGATCAGGACGGTGTAGGCGGTTTGCATAAAAGCGCGGTTCCCAGGCAATCGATAGCATTGAAGTGCCATATTAGCCGCTTAGACTGCGGGCTGACCGTTGTACCAATGTCGCAGCTATCCCTGTGCGAGCCAGCCTGCTGGCGATGGCGGCTGCACATTCGACACTGATGCGGCTGATCCGACGCGATCGCCAGCAGGCTGGCTCCCACAGGTTTTGCGGCGGGAAATCGACCTCGACCGACGCGAAACCGTTCGGTCATGGCATAATCCTTCACCTTTTTTTTCCAGCACCTGTAAAGGGGGCAATTCCTTGACCGTTTCAAGTAAAACGTTGCACCTTTTCGGCATCAAAGCCTGCGACACCATGAAAAAGGCGCGCACCTGGCTCGATGAACACGCTGTCAGCTATGACTTTCATGATTACAAGGCGGTCGGCATCGACCGTGAACACCTGACCCAATGGTGCGACGAGCACGGCTGGCAAGTGGTGTTGAACCGTGCAGGCACGACCTTTCGCAAGCTCGACGACGAACGCAAAGCCGATCTCGACCAGCCGAAAGCCATCGAACTGATGCTCGCGCAACCCTCGATGATCAAGCGCCCGGTGCTCGATCTCGGAGACCGAACCCTGATTGGCTTCAAGCCAGATATCTACGCGGCAGCGCTCAAGTAAGGCAGCCCGTTCCTTTTTGTTAGAGGTATCAACATGTCCACTACCCTGTTCAGCCTGGCCTTTGGTGTCGGCACTCAAAACCGTCAAGGCGCATGGCTGGAAGTGTTTTACGCGCAGCCACTGCTCAATCCATCGGCCGAACTGGTCGCTGCCATCGCGCCGGTCCTGGGCTACACCGAAGGCAATCAGGCCATCGCGTTCAGCACCGCCCAGGCCTCGCAACTGGCCGAAGCGCTGAAAAGCGTCGACGCTGCCCAGGCTGCATTGCTGACCCGTCTGGCCGAGAGCCACAAGCCGCTGGTCGCGACCATTCTGGCCGAAGACGCTCAACTGACCTCCACGCCTGAGGCTTACCTCAAGCTGCACCTGCTGTCCCATCGCCTGGTCAAGCCGCACGGCCTGAACCTGGCCGGCGTGTTCCCGCTGCTGCCGAACGTGGCCTGGACCAGCCAGGGCGCGATCGACCTGAGCGAACTGGCCGAGCATCAACTGGAAGCCCGTCTGCGTGGCGAGCTGCTGGAAGTGTTCTCGGTGGACAAGTTCCCGAAAATGACCGACTACGTGGTGCCGGCCGGCGTGCGTATCGCTGACGCCGCGCGTATCCGCCTGGGCGCCTACGTGGGCGAAGGCACCACCGTGATGCACGAAGGTTTCGTCAACTTCAATGCCGGCACCGAAGGCCCGGGCATGATCGAAGGCCGCGTGTCGGCTGGCGTCTTCGTCGGCAAGGGCTCGGACCTGGGCGGCGGTTGCTCGACCATGGGCACCCTGTCGGGCGGCGGCAACATCGTGATCAAGGTCGGTGAAGGCTGCCTGATCGGCGCGAACGCCGGTATCGGCATCCCGTTGGGCGACCGCAACACCGTTGAATCGGGCCTGTACGTCACCGCCGGCACCAAAGTGGCGCTGCTGGACGAGCACAACAAGCTGGTCAAAGTCGTCAAGGCGCGTGAACTGGCCGGTCAACCTGACCTGCTGTTCCGCCGCAATTCGGAAACCGGTGCCGTGGAATGCAAAACCCATAAATCGGCGATCGAACTGAACGAAGCGCTGCACGCACACAACTAAGCACAGCGTCAAACGATCACCTGCACCCTGCCCTTGTAGGAGCGAGGCTTGCCCGCGAAGCTTTTGGCGTCAGTGATGACGCCTTCGCGGGCAAGCCTCGCTCCTACAGGGTCAGGGAGGTCAGGCGTACACTCGCTCATGTTCATTAGGGCCGAATGACATGATGATTGCCTCTCCCTGGCGCGCCGATTTTCCGGCCATCGCCGCTCTGCAACGGCAAGACCAGACCTATCTGGACAACGCCGCCACTACGCAAAAACCTCAAGCCCTGCTGGATGCCCTGACGCATTACTACGCCAACGGCGCGGCCAACGTGCATCGGGCGCAACACTTGCCCGGCGCCCACGCCACCCAAGCGTTCGAGAGCAGCCGCAGCAAAGTCGCACACTGGCTCAATGCCGGCGATTGCGGGCAAATCATCTTTACTCACGGCGCCACCAGCGCGCTGAACCTCCTGGCTTATGGCCTGGAGCACTTATTCAATCCGGGCGATGAAATTGTCATCAGCGCCCTGGAACATCACGCCAACCTGCTGCCGTGGCAGCAACTGGCCCAGCGTCGCGATCTGAAACTGGTGATCCTGCCGCTGGATGTGGACGGTTTGATTGATCTGGACATCGCCGCGTCGTTGATCGGCCCGCGAACTCGTCTGTTGGCGGTCAGCCAGCTATCGAATGTGCTCGGCGCCTGGCAGCCATTGCCGCAGCTTTTGACGCTGGCCAAGTCGCACAACGCCTTGACCGTGGTCGATGGCGCCCAAGGCGTGGTCCACGGCCGGCATGACGTGCAGGCGCTGGGTTGCGACTTTTATGTGTTTTCCAGCCATAAGCTCTACGGTCCCGACGGCCTCGGCGTGCTGTTCGGGCGCAACGAAGCGCTTAAACAACTGCGCCACTGGCAGTTCGGCGGTGAAATGGTGCTGGATGCTGATTACCAAAGCGCTCGTTTTCGCCCAGCACCGCTGGGTTTCGAGGCGGGTACGCCGCCGATTGCCGGGGTGATTGGACTGGGGGCGACCCTGGATTACCTCGCCGGGCTCGATCAGGACGCCGTGTCTGCCCATGAAGCGGCGCTACATGACTACCTGCTCAAAGGCCTTGAGGCGCGCAACGGCATTCGGTTGCTGGGCAAGCCGCAACTGGCGCTGGCCAGTTTTGTCGTCGAGGGTGTGCATAACTCCGATCTGGCACACCTGCTGACCGAACAGGGGATCGCCGTGCGCGCCGGTCATCACTGCGCCATGCCGTTGCTTAAAAGCTTCGAACTGGCTGGGGCGATTCGGGTTTCGTTGGCGCTGTACAACGACTCCGAGGATCTGGAACGCTTCTTTGAAGCGCTGGATCAGGCGCTGGAGATGTTGCGATGAGTTTGCCTGCGGATGCGGCTCTGGCGCTGAACGCCTTTGAACAAGCCGGGAGTTGGGAACAACGGGCGCGATTGCTGATGCAATGGGGCGATCGCCTGCCGGCGTTGAGCGATTTGGATCGCGTTGAAGCCAACCGCGTGCATGGCTGTGAAAGCCAGGTGTGGTTGGTGGGCGCGTTGCAGGACGGTCACTGGCAGTTCGCCGCGAGCAGCGATGCGCGGTTGATTCGCGGGTTGGTGGCGTTGTTGCTGGCGCGGGTCAATGGGTTGTCGGCGGTTGAGTTGCAGCAAGTGGATTTGCCGGATTGGTTCAATCAGTTGGGGTTGTCGCGACAATTATCGCCATCGCGCAGTAATGGCTTGAATGCCGTGCTCCAGCGAATGCGAGAGTTAGCCCTGTAGGAGCCGGCTTGCTGGCGATCCAGACACCGCGGTGCGTCAGGTATATCGCCTTCGCTGGCAAGCCAGCTCCTACAGGGGGTGGTGTCAAGCCTCGGGCTTGATGCGGTCCGCCGGCCGTCGCACCCCGGCCACGATCTTATCCACAGCCTTGGTCGCCGCAACCATGCCGAACGTCGCCGTCACCATCATTACCGCGCCAAAACCTCCGGCACAGTCGAGCTTCACGCCATCACCGACAAAACTCTTCTGCAAACAAATGCTGCCATCCGGTTTCGGATAACGCAGCTGCTCGGTGGAGAACACGCACGGCACGCTGTAATGGCGGGTCACAGTGCGGGAGAAGTTGTAGTCGCGGCGCAACGTCGAGCGCACTTTCGAGGCCAACGGGTCATTGAAGGTACGGTTCAAGTCGCAGACCTGGATCAGCGTCGGGTCGATCTGCCCGCCCGCGCCACCGGTGGTGATGATCTGGATCTTGCGGCGCTTGCACCAGGCGATCAGCGCAGCCTTGGCGTTGACGCTGTCGATGCAGTCGATCACGCAGTCGATGTTCGGCGTGATGTACTCGGCCATGGTCTCGCGGGTGACGAAATCCGCCACCGCGTGCACCGTGCAATCCGGGTTGATCCCGCGCAGGCGCTCGGCCATCACCTCGACCTTGGGTTTGCCGACGGTGCTGTCCAGCGCATGCAACTGACGGTTGGCGTTGCTGACGCAGACGTCGTCGAGGTCGAACAGCGAAATCTCGCCCACGCCACACCGGGCCACGGCTTCCGCCGCCCAGGAACCGACGCCACCGACGCCGACTATCGCCACATGGGCCGCGCGCAAGCGCTCCAGGCCTTCAATGCCATACAAACGGGCGATGCCTGCAAACCGCGGATCTTCTGTGCTCATGACCATTACCCCAAAAACCGGCGCGCATTATAGGGCCGTCGGCGACGAAGAGCATCTTTGCGCTATGAACGGGCGTGCTGGCTAATCCCTGTCACTGTGCAACAACGCCTACTTTGTAGCAGCTGGCGAAGCCTGCGTTCGGCTGCGCAGCAGTCGTAAAACCAGGCCCTGAGGTGTCTCAGATGTACCGCGCAGTCAGGGTTTACGACGGCTTCGCCGCCGAACGCAGCCTTCGGCAGCTGCTACAAGGGGCGTCATGGGGCGTCCTGGCCGTTTTAATCAGGTTCACAGAACCAAGATTTAACCTGCGAGGTCCAAAGAACTTAAACCGAGTTGGATTGCCCAACGTCCGGCTTTTCCCTGTCCGCTGTACGGTCAGTGAACGCCCGGTGTAGGATGCGCGCCCCTTGGCAGTATGCCGACCGTTCCTTCGTTCCACAGCCTCTGGAACCCGAAAAAGCTATGTCATCGCGTAAATTTGGACTCAACCTGGTGGTGGTGCTTGCCATCGCTGCCTTGTTTACCGGCTTCTGGGCGCTGATCAATCGCCCGGTCACCGCCCCCAACTGGCCTGAACAGATCTCCGGTTTTTCGTACTCGCCGTTTCAACAAGGCCAGTACCCACAGAAAGACCAGTACCCGACCGACGATGAAATGCGTCGCGACCTGGAGATCATGAGCAAGCTGACGGACAACATCCGTACCTACTCGGTCGACGGCACGCTGGAGGACATTCCCAAACTGGCGGAAGAGTTCGGCCTGCGGGTGACCCTGGGGATCTGGATCAGCCCGGACCAGGAACGCAACGAACGCGAGATCCTGCGCGCCATCGAACTGGCCAACACCTCGCGCAGCGTGGTTCGCGTAGTTGTAGGCAACGAGGCGATTTTCCGTAAGGAAATTACCGCAGCGGAACTGAGCGTGATCCTCGATCGCGTCCGCGCCGCCGTCAAAGTGCCGGTGACCACGTCCGAGCAGTGGCACGTCTGGGAAGAACATCCGGAGCTGGCCAAGCACGTCGACCTGATCGCCGCGCACGTTCTGCCTTACTGGGAATTCATCCCGGTGGACAAGGCCGGTCAATTCGTCCTCGATCGCGCCCGGGACCTGAAAAAGCTGTTCCCGAAAAAACCGCTGCTGCTCTCGGAGGTTGGCTGGCCGAGCAACGGCCGCATGCGTGGCGGCACCGATTCGAGCCCGGCGGACCAGGCGATCTACCTGCGCACCTTGGTCAATAAGCTCAATCGCCAAGGCTTCAACTACTTCGTGATCGAAGCCTTCGACCAGCCGTGGAAGGCCACTGACGAAGGTTCGGTGGGTGCGTATTGGGGCGTGTTCAACGCCGCACGCCAGCAGAAATTCAACTTCGAAGGCCCGGTCGTCGCCATTCCGCAATGGCGCGTGCTCGCCATCGGCTCGGCCGTGCTGGCCTTGCTGTCCCTAACCTTGCTGATGATCGACGGCTCGGCCCTGCGCCAACGTGGCCGCACCTTCCTGACGTTTATCGCGTTCCTCTGCGGTTCGGTTCTGGTGTGGATCGGTTATGACTACAGCCAGCAATACAGCACCTGGTTCAGCCTGACGGTGGGCTTCTTGCTCGCCCTCGGTGCGCTCGGGGTGTTTATCGTGCTGCTGACCGAGGCCCACGAACTGGCCGAAGCGGTCTGGACCCACAAGCGCCGGCGTGAATTCCTGCCGGTGGTGGGCGATTCGGACTACCGGCCGAAAGTCTCAATTCACGTTCCTTGCTACAACGAGCCGCCGGAGATGGTCAAACAGACCCTCAACGCCCTGGCCAACCTCGACTATCCGGACTTCGAAGTCCTGCTCATCGACAACAACACCAAGGACCCGGCGGTCTGGGAACCGGTGCGCGACTACTGCGCCACCCTCGGCCCGCGCTTCAAGTTCTTCCACGTCGCGCCGCTGGCCGGTTTCAAGGGTGGTGCACTGAACTACCTGATTCCGCACACCGCCAAGGACGCCGAAGTCATTGCCGTCATCGACTCGGATTACTGCGTCGATCCGAACTGGCTCAAGCACATGGTGCCGCACTTCGCCGATCCGAAAATCGCCGTGGTGCAGTCGCCACAGGATTATCGCGACCAGAACGAAAGCACCTTCAAGAAGCTCTGCTACGCGGAATACAAAGGCTTCTTCCACATCGGTATGGTCACCCGTAACGACCGTGACGCGATCATCCAGCACGGCACCATGACCATGACCCGACGTTCGGTGCTCGAGGAACTGGGCTGGGCCGACTGGTGCATCTGTGAAGACGCCGAGTTGGGCTTGCGGGTATTCGAAAAAGGCCTGTCGGCGGCGTATTACCACACCAGCTACGGCAAAGGCTTGATGCCGGATACCTTTATCGACTTCAAGAAACAGCGTTTCCGCTGGGCTTATGGCGCGATTCAGATCATCAAGCGTCACACCGCCAGCCTGTTGCGCGGCAAGGACACCGAGCTGACCCGTGGCCAGCGTTACCACTTCCTCGCGGGCTGGTTGCCGTGGGTGGCGGACGGCATGAACATCTTCTTCACCGTCGGCGCCCTGTTGTGGTCGGCGGCGATGATCATCGTGCCGCAGCGGGTTGATCCACCGTTGCTGATTTTCGCGATCCCGCCGTTGGCGCTGTTCGTGTTCAAGGTCGGCAAGATCATCTTCCTCTACCGCCGTGCGGTCGGGGTCAACCTCAAGGATGCGTTCTGCGCGGCACTGGCCGGGTTGGCGTTGTCGCACACCATCGCCAAAGCGGTGCTGTACGGCTTCTTCACCAGCAGCATTCCGTTCTTCCGTACACCGAAAAACGCCGATAACCACGGCTTCTGGGTGGCGATTTCGGAGGCGCGGGAAGAGGTGTTCATCATGCTGCTGTTGTGGGGCGCGGCGCTGGGGATCTTCCTGGTGCAGGGCCTGCCGAGCAACGACATCCGCTTCTGGGTGACGATGTTGTTGGTGCAGTCGCTGCCGTACCTGGCGGCGTTGGTCATGGCGTTCCTGTCTTCGCTGCCGAAACCGGCCGCCGAGGCCGACCCTCCACCCCCCGTCTAACTCAGCACCGATGCCCTAAACGGCGGCCAAGGCCGCCGTTTTGCTTTAAGATAACCGCCATTTTGCGCGCCCAGCACCAATCCTGTAGGAGCGAGGCTTGCCCGCGAATGAAGCGACTCGGTGTAACAGATACACCTCATCATCGTTCTTCGCGGGCAAGCCTCGCTCCTACATATTTACAGCTTCTGGAGTTTTCCATGACGGCCCACGCCGACCTTTCGCCGACCCTTCAACTCGCCATCGACCTGATCCGCCGTCCGTCCGTGACGCCGGTCGACGCCGATTGCCAGAAGCAGATGATGCAGCGCCTGGGCGATGCCGGTTTCACACTGGAACCGATGCGCATCGAAGATGTGGATAACTTCTGGGCCACCCACGGCAAACACGACGGTCCGGTGCTGTGCTTCGCCGGTCACACCGACGTGGTCCCGACCGGTCCGGTGACGGCGTGGCAGATCGAGCCGTTCAACGCGTTGATCGACGAACACGGCATGCTCTGCGGCCGTGGCGCGGCCGACATGAAAGGCAGCCTCGCCTCGATGACCGTGGCCGCCGAGCGTTTCGTCGCCGACTACCCGGATCACAAAGGCAAGGTCGCCTTCCTGATCACCAGCGACGAAGAAGGCCCGGCGCACCACGGCACCAAGGCTGTGGTCGAACGCCTCGCCGCGCGCAAGGAACGCCTGGACTGGTGCATCGTCGGCGAACCGTCGAGCACCACGCTGGTCGGTGACGTGGTCAAGAACGGCCGTCGCGGCTCGCTCGGCGCCAAGCTGACCGTGCGCGGCGTGCAGGGTCACGTGGCGTATCCGCACCTGGCGAAGAACCCGATCCACCTCGCCGCCCCGGCCCTGGCTGAACTGGCCGCCGAGCATTGGGACCACGGCAACGATTTCTTCCCGCCGACCAGCTTCCAGATCTCCAATGTGAATTCCGGCACTGGCGCGACCAACGTGATCCCGGGCGACCTGGTGGCGGTGTTCAACTTCCGCTTCTCCACCGAATCCACCGTTGAAGGCCTGCAAAAGCGCGTCGCCGACATCCTCGACAAACACGGCCTGGACTGGCACATCGACTGGGCGCTGTCCGGCCTGCCATTCCTGACCGAGCCGGGCGCACTGCTGGATGCCGTGGCATCAAGCATCAAGGACATCACCGGTCGCGACACCAAAGCTTCCACCAGTGGTGGCACCTCCGACGGGCGCTTCATCGCGACCATGGGCACTCAGGTGGTTGAACTGGGCCCGGTCAACGCAACGATCCATCAGGTCAACGAGCGGGTATTGGCCGCCGACCTCGACGTGCTGACCGAAATCTACTACCAGACCCTGATCAAGTTGCTCGCCTGATGCTCGCCTGCCCAATCTGCAGCGACCCGCTGAATGCGGTCGACAACGGCGTGGCCTGCCCCGCCGGGCATCGTTTCGACCGCGCGCGCCAGGGTTACCTGAACCTGTTGCCGGTACAGCACAAGAACAGCCGCGACCCTGGGGATAACCTGGCGATGGTCGAGGCCCGACGCGACTTTTTGAACGCCGGCCATTACGCGCCGGTGGCCAAGCGCCTGGCTGAACTGGCGACGCAGTACGCACCGCAGCGCTGGCTCGACATTGGCTGTGGCGAGGGTTACTACACCGCGCAAATCGCCGAAGCCTTGCCCCATGCCGACGGTTACGCGCTGGACATCTCCCGGGAAGCGGTCAAACGCGCCTGCAAACGCAACCCGCAGCTGACCTGGTTGATCGCCAGTATGGCGCGGGTGCCGTTGGCCTCTGGCAGCTGCCAGTTCCTCGCCAGTGTCTTCAGCCCGCTGGACTGGGAGGAAGCCAAACGCCTGCTCAGCCCTGGTGGCGGCTTGATGAAAGTCGGGCCGACCAGCGGCCATCTGATGGAATTGCGTGAGCGGCTGTACGACGAAGTCCGTGAATACACTGACGACAAGCACTTGGCGTTGGTGCCGGAAGGCATGGCGCTGGAGCACAGCGAAACGCTGGAATTCAAACTGACGCTGGAAAAGGGTCAGGACCGTGCGAACCTGCTGGCCATGACGCCTCACGGCTGGCGCGCCAGCGCTGAACGTCGGGCGGCGGTCATTGAGCAGGTCGAGCCGTTCGAGGTCACCGTCTCGATGCGCTACGATTATTTCGTTCTTCAATAAATTTTTATTTTTTGGCCTCGAGCAATGGCTTGAGGCCGGCTAAATCCGCGAATGGATTTTTCAGACCCGCAGTGAGGACATCCATGCGCCAACCCGATATCGAGATTTACCTGAAAGACGCCGACGTCGATTACAAAGCCGTCGCCGCCTGGCTGGGCGCCGCATTGGGCCCGTGCACCGACTGGGTTCAGAAAGGCCAGACCTACAAGTGCAAGGCCGGCAACGTGCCCGTCACCTGGCTGCCGAAAGCCGTAGGAAAATGGAACAGCCTGTACCTGGAAAGCGACCAGACGCCGTGGGAAGACGACATCGCCTGCGCCCGCGCCGCGTTCGCCGCGCTGAACGTCGAAGTGCGTTGCGCACCGGGTAGCTGGGTCGAGGAAGAAGGTGAAGAAACGGCCGATCGCTGGATGCGCATCAGCGCTGATGGCGAAGAAGAAATCACCTGGAAAACCGCGTAATCAGCCACTGCACAAACCCGTAGGAGCGAGGCTTGCCCGCGAAGGGGCCATCACTGGCGCTAAAAGCTTCGCGGGCAAGCCTCGCTCCTACAGGTCATGTGTGATTCGAAGAGCGACTTACAGACCTACAACATCCTCAGCCTGCAATCCTTTCTCGCCGGTCACCACGGCGTATTCAACCTGCTGGCCTTCAGCCAGCGAACGGTGCCCTTCGCCACGGATCGCGCGGTAGTGCACGAACACGTCCACCCCATCCTCGCGCTGAATGAAGCCATAACCCTTGGCATCGTTGAACCACTTCACATTGCCGGTTTCGCGCGTAGCCATGTCTCGTTACCCCCTTGTTTTTATTTTGAGCGGTCGAGTATATGACAGGCGCCAAAACTCTCAACTCACTTTACTTACGCGCTTTTTTGCCGATTTTCGACGAATCCGGCACACTATCGACCGCCCGAGCAAACGCTCGGTTTTACTCACTCAAGCAGAAGCCGTATGACCCGCTCCCCGTTCCGCCGTCTGGTGTTTGGCACCCTGCGCCGACTGTTGTACCTCTGGGTTCGCTCGGAGACGATCAACCAGTCGTCGTTCACCCTCAACCTCGACCGCAGTCGTCCGGTGTTCTACGTCCTGCAAAACCCTTCGCTGACTGACCTCGCCGTGGTCGACACCGAATGCAGCAAGGCTGGCCTGCCCCGCCCGGTGTTGCCGGTATCGGTGGGAACACTGGAGGAACCCGCCGCGTTCTTTTACCTGACGCCAGAGCCCGATTGGCTCGGCCGCCAGGACAAGCGTGGCGCGCCGCCGACCTTGACCCGACTGGTCAGCGCCTTGAGCCAGAACGCCGTTGAAGACGCACAGATCATTCCGGTCAGCGTGTTCTGGGGTCAGTCGCCGGACAGCGAATCGAGCCCGTGGAAATTGCTCTTCGCCGACAGTTGGGCGGTCACCGGGCGCCTGCGCCGTTTGCTCAGCATCATTGTGCTGGGCCGCAAGACCCGCGTGCAGTTCTCCGCGCCGATCCACCTGCGCGAGCTGATCGACCACAACAAGGGCCACGAACGCACTGTACGCATGGCCCAGCGGATTCTGCGGGTGCACTTTCGCAACCTGAAAGCCGCCGTCATCGGCCCGGACATTTCCCACCGCCGCAACCTGGTCAAAGGCCTGCTCAATCAGCCACTGGTCAAGCAAGCGATCCTCGACGAAGCCGAGCGCGAGAACATTTCCCCGGAGAAAGCCAAGGCCCAAGCCCTGCGTTATGGCAACGAGATCGCCTCGGACTACACCTACACCGCGATCCGTTTCTTGGAAGTGGTGCTGAGCTGGTTCTGGAACAAGATCTACGACGGCATCAAGGTCAATCACATCGAAGGCGTGCAGAACGTCGCCCAGGGTCACGAAGTGATCTATGTGCCGTGCCATCGCAGCCACATCGACTACCTGTTGCTTTCGTACCTGCTGTTTCGCAACGGCCTGACCCCGCCGCACATCGCCGCCGGGATCAACCTCAACATGCCGGTCATCGGCAGCCTGCTGCGCCGTGGCGGCGCGTTCTTCATGCGCCGCACGTTCAAGGGCAACCCGCTCTACACCTCGGTGTTCAACGAATACCTGCACACCTTGTTCACCAAAGGTTTCCCGGTGGAGTATTTCGTCGAAGGCGGCCGCTCGCGCACCGGGCGCATGCTGCAACCAAAAACCGGGATGCTCGCGATTACCTTGCGCAGCTTCCTGCGTTCCTCGCGGATGCCGATCGTCTTCATCCCGGTCTACATCGGTTACGAACGTGTGCTGGAAGGCCGGACCTACCTCGGCGAACTGCGCGGCGCGACCAAGAAGAAAGAGTCGATCTTCGACATCTTCAAAGTCATCGGCGCGCTCAAGCAGCGCTTCGGGCAGGTCGCGGTGAACTTCGGCGAGCCGATCAAACTGGCGGAGTTCCTCGACAGCGAACAGCCAGACTGGCGTCAACAGGAACTCGGCCCGCAGTACAAACCGGCCTGGCTCCACGAAACCACCCACCGTCTCGGCGAAAAAGTCGCACAGCATTTGAACGAAGCGGCGGCGATCAACCCGGTCAACCTGGTGGCTTTGGCGTTGCTGTCTACCAGTCGCCTGGCCCTCGATGATCGCGCCATGGCGCGGGTGCTCGATCTGTACCTGGCGCTGCTGCGCAAGGTCCCGTATTCGCCGCACACCACGCTGCCTGAAGGTGATGGCCGGGCGCTGATCGAGCATGTGAAGGACATGGACCTGCTGTCCGAGCAGAGCGATGCGCTGGGCAAGATTCTGTACCTGGACGAGCAGAACGCCGTCCTGATGACCTACTACCGCAACAACGTGCTGCACATCTTCGCGCTGCCTGCATTGCTGGCGAGCTTCTTCCAGAGCGCGTCGCGCATGAGCCGCGAACAGATCCTGCGCTACACCCGCGCGCTGTACCCGTACCTGCAAGCGGAGCTGTTCATTCGCTGGTCGCTGGACGAGCTGGATGCGGTGATCGATCAATGGCTGGAGGCGTTCGTCGAACAAGGCCTGCTGCGTTTCGAGAACGACGTCTACCTGCGTCCAGCGCCAAGCTCGCGGCATTTCGTGCTGCTGACGCTGCTGTCGAAAAGCATCGCTCAGACCCTGCAACGCTTCTACATGACCGTGTCCCTGCTACTCAACAGCGGCCAGAACAGCATCAGCGCCGAAGAACTGGAAGACCTCTGCACCGTCATGGCCCAGCGCCTGTCGATCCTGCATGGCCTGAACGCCCCGGAGTTCTTCGACAAGAGCCTGTTCCGTCACTTCATCCAGACGATGCTCGACCTCGACGTACTCAAGCGCGATGAAGCCGGCAAGCTGAGCTACCACGAACTGCTGGGCGAACTCGCCGAAGGCGCGGCGAAACGGGTATTGCCGGCGGAGATTCGCTTGTCGATCCGTCAGGTGGCGTTGCATCGCAGTGAAGATGCGGCGGAGTGGGTCACGCCGGTCTGAGACATCGATGCAGGGTCTTATAGAAGCAAGGAAGCTTCTTATCCAGCTGGTTATTAATTCGCTACCCAACGCAGGACTTTCCCTACATGGGGTTCGCCACCCAAGCGATATGCTTGCCCACCTCATCCAGCGTCAACAAGGATTTAATTCATGAAAAAACTTTCGCTTCTGGGGCTTATTGCGTTGCTCGGAGCCTGCCAGTCCATACCACCCGCCGCCAAAACCAGCCTCGATGGCGAAGTCTTCTACCTGCAACGAATTGCCCTGCCGCCAACCGCCATCTTGAGCGTCAGCCTGCAGGATGTGTCCCTGGCTGATGCGCCAGCTGTGGTGCTCGATGAACAGAAAGGCCAGGTCAAAGGCCAGGTGCCGCTGCCGTTTCATCTGAGTTACGATCCGGCGCAGGTCAAACCTGGCCATCGTTATTCGATCAGCGCGCGCATCGAAGTCGACGGTAAACTGATGTTCATCAACACCGAGCATCACGCCGTGCAACTTGACGGCAAGGATCCACAGCCGCTGAAAATCCGCGTCGACGCCGTCCGCTAATTTCCTCATTCAAACAAGGAAACTTCCATGCTCCGCCCTACCCTTCGCTTCGCCGGCCTGTGCGCAGGCTTGATGATCTCCGCCAGCGCCCTGGCGTTGTCGCTCAGTGACCTGTCGCAAAAAGACGCCACCGGTGGCCTCAAGGACGCACTGACACAAGGCGCACAACTCGCCGTGAAGCAACTCGGCACGCCGGGCGGATTCAGCAACAACCCGGATGTGAAAATCGAACTGCCAGGCAAACTGGGCAAAGCCGCCAGCAAAATGAAACAGTTCGGCATGGGCGACCAGGTTGAACAGCTGGAAGTCAGCATGAACAAAGCAGCCGAAACTGCCGTGACCCAGGCTCAGCCGATCCTCGTGGATGCGGTGAAAAAGATGAGCGTGGAGGACGCCAAAGGGATTCTCAGCGGCGGCAAAGACTCCGCCACCCAATACCTGAGCAAAACCAGTCGCGAACAGATCCGCGTCAAGTTCCTGCCCATCGTCAAGCAAGCCACCGACCAGGTCGGCCTGGCCAAGCAGTACAACTCGTTCGCCGGGCAAGCCGCGACCCTGGGCGTGATCGACACGAAAAATGCCAACATCGAGAGCTACGTGACCGAGCAAGCGTTGAACGGTTTGTTCGAGATGATTGGTAAACAGGAAGAAACCATTCGCCAAAACCCGGCTGCGGCGGCGACCAGCCTGGCCAAGAAAGTATTCGGCACCCTCTAAGCCCTGGCGCAAAAACCTGTGGGAGTGAGCCTGCTCGCGATGAGGTCGTGTCAGTCAACATGAGTTTCGGCTGATACGTCGCCATCGCGAGCAGGCTCGCTCCTACAGTGGTTCAGGTGGCGGAGGCTGGACGCAGAAAAAACACCCACTCGCGGCCCATCTTCCTTTTCTCGAATACCTCCAACTCGACCAACCCGTTCAGCGTGGCCGCTGCGGTGTTGTAGGAACACTCCAGATTCTCTTTCACATTGACCGCCGTAAATTCCTTGGCCATGCCGCTCTTGGCCACGTGGTAGACGGCGCGCTGCTTCTCGGTGAGCCGGTCGAAAAAACCGGACGCCAACAGCCATCGATCAAAGTTCTCGGCAACTGCCAGACTTTTCCGATAAGCCTCGGTAAAACGGCCGACAGCGCGCAGGATGACCGAGCACTGGAAATCGATGAAATAAGTCAAATCCAGATCGTCGGCTTCTGTGTGCAGATAGGAGCGCCCGTACTTCACCGGCGCGTTGCGCAGCAAAATGCTGATCGCGATGTAGCGAAATGCCGAAAAATCGTGCTTGAACATAAACCAGTAAAACAACGCCCTCGCGACCCGACCGTTGCCATCGCGAAACGGGTGCTCATAACCCAGCACAAAGTGCAGGGCGATGCCTTTGATCAGCGGATGAAGATAACCCGAGTGATCGGGGTCGTCGTGGGACTGGTTGATCCACTTTGACAGCATCCGCAAACGTGACACGAGTCCGTCGGCGGAAGGCGGTGTGTGTACCGTATTACCTTCGCCGTCTTGCACCACCACATCATCATTGACCCTGAATGCCCCTGGCGAATACTGCGGATCATTGATGCCCTCAACGCCGACGCGATGCATCGCCGCAATCAACTCGGTGCTCAAGGGGGCGTAACGCTTTTCCCAGGCAAAATTCATCATCTTGTAATTGCCAATAACCATCCGTTCATCCGGCGTACGTGGCAGGCGGTTGCGCTTGAGCATGTCCTTGGCCACCCGAGTGGTCGTGGCGGCACCTTCCAGCTGACTGCTGCTGATGGCTTCGTCTTCGATCAGATCGTTGAGCCAATAGCTGAAATGCGCACGCTCACCGATCTGACCGGTCATGTATTCCAGCGCAGCCGTCGTCGTTTGCCGGTCCACGGCGGAAATGGTTTTTTGCGCCAGCGGCGTCAACACGAAACGCCCCCACTGAACGGGCTCACCCAAGGGTAGAAGACTGGAATATTGGGCGTTCCGGGCTTTCTTGACCAATGCCCAGCACACATTCGCATCCAGACCCGGCGCCCAGCGAAAACGCAATTCATCGAAAGGGAGATAGCGCCCCTGATCGTCCAGAGGCTTGAGCAATGCCAGGTAATCCGAGAGGCGTTCCTTGTGCGGCGACTGCCCAAGCCGATCGAACACCGGGTCGGATCTCCCCTTCAGCATGGGCGGCTTTCTCATCGGTACTGCCTCAAAAACTCATAACATTGAGTTTTGAGTACAACACTGTGACCTCCATGTCTCAATATCAGACGAGTCTGAAATAGGTGTAGGAGCAAAGCTTGCTCGCGATGCACGGATAACTGGGCCAGCGAAATCAAAATGTCGAGTGGTGTACATATGACAAAGATGGGTCGGCTCGGAAGACGCCTTCGCTGGCAAGCCAGCTCCTACCTTGAGCGTATGTGTGACCACGTGTTTGTCTCGCCCACCAATCCCCTGTAGGAGCTGGCTTGCCAGCGAAGGACTCGAATGCGCAACGTTTATCCTGTTAAAACGCGTCATCGTTAACGACCTTCGCTGGCAAGCCAGCTCCTACAGGTCGAGCGTTAGCTCGCCTGCTTTTGATGTTGATGCACCGCCCTTCGTGAGGCCGAGCGCAGGTTCTGCGCAACGGGCAACCCGGCATGGAAGGCCTATGTACACAACCAAGCAAAATCTGGCCGGCCCGAAGGCCGCCAAGACCAACCATCAAACCGTATCTTTGCGAACACGAAACCAAGCCGCATACAACGCCGGCAAAAACAGCAGCGTCAACGCCGTAGCCACAATCAGCCCGCCCATGATCGCCACCGCCATCGGCCCGAAAAACACACTGCGCGACAACGGAATCATCGCCAAAACAGCCGCCAGCGCCGTCAACACAATCGGCCGAAAGCGCCGCACCGTCGCCTCGATAATCGCCTGCCAAGGCTTAAGCCCAGCCGCAATATCCTGCTCGATCTGATCCACCAGAATCACCGAGTTACGCATAATCATCCCCGACAACGCGATCGTCCCGAGCATGGCCACAAACCCGAACGGCTGACGAAACACCATCAAAAACAGCGTTACCCCAATCAACCCCAACGGTGCCGTCAGAAACACCATCACCGTGCGCGAGAAACTGCGCAACTGCAGCATCAGCAACGTCAACACCACCACGATAAATAACGGCACACCGGCCTTCACCGAATTCTGCCCGCGAGCCGAGTCCTCCACCGTACCGCCGACATCCAGCAAATACCCATCCGGCAGCTCGGCGCGAATCGGATCGAGGGTCGGCATGATCTGCTGCACCAACGTCGCCGGCTGCTCCTTGCCGTAGATGTCGGCCCGAACCGTCACGTTCGGCAGGCGATTGCGGTGCCAGATAATGCCCTCTTCAAAGCCATATTCGAGGGTCGCAATCTGCGACAGCGCCACACTGCGACCGTTGTCAGTCGGCACCGCCAGACTCGGCAGCAACGACAACTCCGTGCGCTCATGCAACGTGCCGCGCAACAGAATCTCGATCAACTCATTGTCTTCGCGGTACTGGCTGACACTGGAACCGGTCAGTGAGCTTTGCAGGAACTTCGACAGGTTCGCCGTGCTCACGCCAAGCGCCCGTGCGCGGTCCTGATCGACATTCAAGTAGACGACTTTGCTCGGCTCTTCCCAGTCCAGGTGAACGTTGACCACATGCGGATTCTCACGAACCTTGGCCGCAACTTTACGCGCCAGCGCACGGACCTCCTCGATGTGCTCACCGGTCACCCGGAACTGCACCGGATAACCCACTGGCGGGCCGTTTTCCAGACGGGTAACCCGCGAGCGCAGGGCCGGGAATTGTTCGTTGAGGGTTTCAATCAGCCAGGTCCGCAGGGGTTCGCGGTCCTCAATGGTTTTCGCCAGGACGACAAACTGCGCGAAGCTCGCCGCAGGCAGTTGCTGATCCAGCGGCAGGAAGAAGCGCGGCGAACCGGTGCCGACGTAGGCCACGTAATTGTCGATGCCGGCGTGATCCTTGAGCAGCGCTTCGAGGCGCTTGACCTCATCGGCGGTGTTGCTCAGGGACGCACCCTCGGCCAGCCTCAGGGCGACCATCAATTCCAGTCGGCCCGATGCCGGGAAAAATTGCTGCGGCACAAAACGGAACAGGACTACCGAGGCGATGAACAAAATCACCGTGGCCGTGATCACCGTCTTACGCCGACGCACGCACCACTCCACCAGACGCCGAACCCGCTGATAGAAAGGCGTGGCGTAAGGGTCTGGCTGATCAGTACCGTGTTTGGCTGCATGAATTTTCGCCAGGTCCGGCAGGAGTTTTTCCCCCAGATACGGCACAAACACCACCGCCGCCACCCACGACGCCAGCAACGCGATGGTCACCACCTGGAAGATCGAACGGGTGTATTCGCCCGTGCCCGATTGCGCGGTGGCAATCGGCAGAAATCCCGCCGCCGTGATCAGCGTGCCGGTGAGCATCGGGAACGCGGTGCTGGTCCAGGCAAAACTGGCGGCCTTGATCCGGTCGAAGCCCTGCTCCATTTTGATCGCCATCATTTCCACGGCGATGATCGCGTCGTCCACCAGCAAGCCCAGCGCCAGCACCAGCGCGCCGAGGGAAATCTTGTGCAGGCCGATGCCAAGGTAGTACATGCAGGCGAAGGTCATCGCCAACACCAGCGGAATCGCCAGCGCCACCACCATGCCGGTGCGCACGCCGAGGGAGAAGAAGCTCACCAGCAGCACGATCGCCAGGGCTTCCACCAGCACCTGGACGAACTCGCCAACACCGGTTTTCACCGCCGCAGGCTGGTCGGAGACCTTGCGCAATTGCATGCCGGCCGGAAGGTTTTTCTGGATTCGGGCGAACTCGATTTCCAGCGCCTTGCCCAGCACCAGAATGTCGCCGCCGTCCTTCATGGCCACGGCCAGGCCGATAGCGTCTTCGGCCATGAAACGCATGCGCGGCGCGGGAGGATCGTTGAAGCCACGGCGCACGTTCGCCACGTCCGAGATACGGAAAGTGCGATCGCCTACGCGGATCGGGAAGTTCTTGATCTCGTCGACTGTCTGAAAATTCCCCGAGACCCGTAGCTGCAAACGCTCACTGGTGGTTTCGAAAAACCCGGCAGTGGACACCGCGTTCTGCTCTTCAAGCGCCTGCTGCACCGCCGCCAAAGGCAAACCAAGGGTGGCGAGTTTGACGTTGGAGAGTTCGATCCAGATCTTTTCGTCCTGCAGCCCGAGCAGATCGACCTTGCCGACATCCTTGACCCGTTGCAGCTGGATCTGCACGCGATCGGCGTAATCCTTGAGCACCGCGTAGTCAAAACCATCGCCGGTCAGGGCGTAGATGTTGCCGAAAGTGGTGCCGAATTCATCGTTGAAAAACGGACCCTGAATACCCGGTGGCAAGGTGTGGCGAATGTCGCTGATCTTCTTGCGGACCTGATACCAGAGCTCCGGGATTTGCACCGAGTGCATGGAATCGCGGGCGATGAACGTGACCTGGGATTCACCCGGGCGCGAGAACGACACGATGCGTTCGTACTCACCGGTTTCCATCAGCTTCTTTTCAATGCGTTCGGTGACCTGACGCGACACTTCCTGCGCCGTGGCGCCCGGCCAGTTGGTACGAATGACCATGGCCTTGAAGGTGAACGGCGGGTCTTCGCTTTGGCCAAGCTTGGTGTAGGAAAGTGCGCCAACGATTGCCAGCAACAGCATCAGGAACAGTACGATCTGGCGATTACGCAGCGCCCATTCGGAAAGATTGAAACCCATCGGGGATTACTCCTTGTCCGCCAGATTGACCACGCGGTTGGAGCGATCCACCGGGCGCACCTGCTGCCCTTCGAGAAGCACATGGACACCGGCCGCCACCACCCAGTCGCTGGCGTTCAGGCCTTCGAGCACCGGCACGGTTTTCTCGCCGAAGGCGCCAACGCGCACCGGGGTCCTTTTCAAGGTGTTGTTGGCACTGACGACCCAGACGTAGGTCGTACCGTTTTCTGCGGTCAGTGCGGAAAGTGGTACGGACAGCGGGACCACATCGGCGGTCTGCACGAACACTCGGGCGCTCTGGCCAAGTTCGGCGGGGACTTTGCCGGCGGTGAATGCAATGCGCGCGGCGAAGGTGCGCGATTTTGGATCGGCCGCCGGCGACAGCTCACGGATACGCCCGGCGAAACGCTGATCGGGTTGGGTCCAGAGTTCCACCGACACCGGTTGATCGACCTTGAAACGGCCGAAGCTCTGTTCCGGCAGGCTGATCAACACTTCGCGCTCGCCATCGGTCGCCAGGGTAAACACCGTTTGCCCCGCCGCCACCACTTGCCCGACTTCCACCGACCGTTTGGCCACCACACCGTCCTGAGGCGCGCGCAGCACCGCGTAGCTCGCCTGGTTGGTCGAGACGTTGAACTCGGCTTTGATTTGCTTCAGGCGCGCTTCACCGGATCGGTAGAGGTTTTCGGCATTGTCGTACTGCGAGCGGCTGACCATCTGACGGTCCATCAAGGTCTTGTAACGATCGCGCTCGGCGCGAACCATGCTCAGATTGGCTTCGGCCGCTGCGACTTGGGCACGGGTGGCTTCCAGTTGCAGGCGCACGTCCTGCGGGTCGAGCTCTGCCAGAGGCTGGTCGGCCTTGACCCGCTGCCCTTCTTCGACCAGTCGTCGGCTGACTTTGCCACCGATGCGAAACGCCAGGTCCGGCTCAAAGCGTGCGCGGACTTCACCGGGAAAGCTTTCCATTGCCTGGGCCGAAGGCTCTGGCTGCACCACCATGGCCGGCCGCACGGTGACTTGCGGCGCCTCTTCGTGACCACACGCCGTCAATAAAATCGCCAGGCTGACTGGCAACGCGAGGGGCAAGGCATAGCGGAACATGGTGAAGGACCTTTCGCTAATGGTGCTTGGAATAATTATACTGACCAGTATGTTATTAATAGCAAACTCACCAGTCCAGTAATAAAAGCGAATATGCCGAACAATCCTTCAGCACCTAACGGTCCGGGCCGCCCCAAGGATCTGGCCAAGCGCCAAGCGATCCTCGATGCGGCGAAAATTCTGTTTCTGAGTAATGGCTATGCCAACACCAGCATGGACGCCGTGGCCGCCGAGGCCGGCGTGTCGAAGCTGACGGTCTACAGCCATTTCAACGACAAGGAGACACTGTTCTCCGCCGCCGTGGTGGCCAAGTGCGAAGAGCAATTGCCTACGCTGTTTTTCGAATTGCCGGACGGCGTTGCGGTGGAAACGGTACTGCTGAACATCGCACGCGGCTTTCATCAGCTGATCAACAGCGACGAGTCGGTCAACCTGCATCGGTTGATGATGACGCTGGGCAGCCAGGACCCGAAACTGTCGCAGATCTTCTTCGAGGCCGGGCCGGAGCGCATGCTGCATGGCATGGAGCGGTTGCTGAGCAAGGTTGATCAGAGTGGCGCCTTGAGCATCGACAAACCGCACAACGCGGCTGAGCATTTCTTCTGCCTGCTCAAGGGCGCGGGGAATTTTCGTTTGTTGTATGGCTGTGGCGAGCCGCTGACCGGGGATGCGGCGGAGAGCCATGTGCGGGAAGTGGTGGGGTTGTTTATGCGGGCTTATCGGCCTGAGTGAGCCTGATGGGTTTGTAGTGTTCGGGCGGACGCCTTCGCGGGCAAGCCTCGCTCCTACAGGGACGGTGATGACCTTGTAGGAGCGAGGCTTGCCCGCGAAGAAAGCGACTCGGTCTCAGGGCTTCAGCGCTTTCTTCGGATAAATGTCATACCGACTGGACTTGCCATCCAGCGCATGACTCGGCTTCGGCCCCGCAATGCACGGCGCCTTGCGCGGGCGCTTGACCACCACCCGGTGGCTGGCCAACGCCAACGCCGCTTCGAGCAGTGCCGGCGCATCCGGATCATCGCCAACCAGCGGCCGGAACAAGCGCATTTCCTTCTTCACCAGCGCGGTTTTCTCACGATGGGGGAACATCGGGTCGAGGTAGATCACCTGCGGTGGCTCGCCTTCCCAATTGCGCATCACCTCGATCGAATTGCCCTTGAGCAAGCGCATCCGCGCCACGATCGGCGCCACGTCGAAATCTTCCGCGCCGCGCGCCAGGCCATCTTCAAGCAAGGCGCCGATCAACGGCTGACGTTCGATCAGGCTCATCTCGCAACCCAGGCTCGCCAGCACGAACGCATCCTTGCCCAGCCCCGCCGTGGCATCCAGCACCCGCGGACGCACGCCCTGGGCAATGCCAACCGCCTTGGCGATCATCTGCCCCGTGCCACCACCGAACAACCGACGATGGGCGGCGCCACCCTCGACGAAGTCCACCCGCACCGGCCCCGGTGCGTCCGGACCCAGTTGCTGCAGCTGCAAACCCTGGTCGCCCACCTGCAAGGCGAACTCACCGTCATCCACCTGCAATGGCAAGCCCAGGCGCTCGGCCCATTGCTCGGCCTGTGGCTGAAACGTCGCGCCCAAGGCCTCGACATGGATGCGGCAGGCCGCAGGTTGCTCAATCATGGGAAAACACGCTCAAAAAATTAATGATCGGCAAAAACGGCCGATAACAAAACTATCGAGCATTTTGCCAGAGCTGAGCGTCGACCGAGAGAAATGTCAGACATTCAACCCACAATCACAGGTTTTATCTCGCCCTACGGCGATTACAACCTGCGAAACACCCAGGCACTGAGCGGCGTCAGTCACATCTGGCAGGATTTCTTTGCCCGTGCGCTGGCCGATCAGTCGGGCGAGGTGCTGCCGGAATCGCTCAACTTTCCACCGGTCGATCTCGACAGCCCGGTCGAACCCACGGTTGGCAGCGACCTGCTGGCGCACATTGTTGCCCAGCGTGAATGTGACGTGAAGGACACCGAAGTTCGCCCGCCCGAGCCGCTGTTCCTGCCGATTGCCGAGTTCGAAATGGACCTGGCCGACAAACCTTTCCCACCGTTCCCGGCGCAAGAAATCGTCGCTCAACAGCAACAACAGAATTTCGAAAGCGGCTGGGTTCGCCCGCTCGTACTGACCGCAGGTCAGCCTCTGCCAGAAGCCGGCCCGGCCCCCCCCCCGCGCCCATTGCCCTTGCCGATTGCCGAGTTCGACCGGCATCTGCTGGACAAGCCCTTCCCGCCGTTCTCGCCTGAAGAACTGGTGGCGCAACAGAAACAACTCGATTTCGATAACGGCTGGGCTCGCCCGATCATCCTGCAAAACCTGCGCATCGCCGCCTAAACCTCAGCGACACAGCCACCACGGCCCGACATCCACATGAAAGTGATTGCGGTGGGCGGCGTTGTAGTCCGGGCTCAACACCACACTGAACATGTCGCAGGCGCCATCACGGACCTGACGCAAAAACCGTGCGTCCTGATTTTCTTTCGGCCAGTCCTTGAGCACGTTGATGGAGTGGCCGTCGGCCAATCTGAACCCGGCGATATCCAGCGCATTGGCGCTGGCATGCTGGCTGAGCCTGCCGTTCTCGCGGCCATAGACGTTGCGACAGGCAAAGCTGCCGAGATGATCGACATGCGTCACCGCCTGCCCATAGACCGCTTGTGCCGCCGGTTGCAGCGCGTGGCGCTCGAACAGTGCAAACGACACCGCCAAGCGACAACTGGCGAGGAAGCTGCTGCTCAGGGCCACCTCGCCGCCCTGCACGCGCAGAGTATTGGTCAACGGGCACTTCGCGTCAGGACTGTCGGCCATGTGAGTCACGCTTAACCCGGAACTGATCAGGGCTTGATCGCACAACTGCGGATCATCGCGCAGACGCATCAGTTTGTAGCGGGTCAACAGGTTGGGGGCGGCCTTCACGTCCAGCGGCGCCCAAGGGTTCCACTGCGGCGGCAGCGAGATCCAGCCATGCCAGACGCTCACCGCCGCCGTGCCGATGATCAACACCAGCACCAGCAAAACCCTGAGGAACCGCATGTTCAGCCTTTGAAGAATTGATTGGCTTTCTGGTACGGCATGGACCGAGAGGTGAAGCCAAACGTGCCCGAGGTCTGGATCTCTTCGGCCGCACGAAAGAACTCGCCATACGCCGCCAGCGCCAGGGCCGACCCGACGCTGATGCGTTTGACGCCCATCTCGCTCAACTGCTCGACCGTCAGTTTGAGCCCACCGGACATCAACACATTGACCGGTTTCGGCGCCACGGCGCGCACCACTGCTAATACATCTTCAGCACTGCGCAGACCCGGCGCATACAGCACGTCGGCACCGGCCTCGGCGAAGGCCTGCAAACGGCGAATCGTATCGGCGAGATCGGGAATGCCGTGTAGAAAGTTCTCCGCGCGAGCCGTCAGCGTGAACGGAAAAGGCAAGCTGCGCGCCGCCGCGACTGCAGCTTCGATGCGCGCCACCGCGTGTTCGAAACAGTAGATCGGACCGTCTTCGCGCCCGGTGGCATCTTCGATCGAACCGCCAACGGCGCCTACGGCTGCAGCCTGCAAGATGCTTTGGGCGCATTCGGCAGGATCGTCGGCAAAACCGTTTTCCAAATCGACCGCGACCGGCAAATCGGTGGCCGCGACAATCGAGCGAACGTTCGCCAGGGTATCGTCGAGGTTCAATGCACCGTCGGGACGTCCTTGGGAAAAGGCATAACCGGCACTGGTGGTCGCCAGTGCCTCAAAGCCAAGGCTGGCGAGCATTTTCGCCGAGCCGGCGTCCCAGGGGTTGGGAATCACAAAAGCGCCGTCGCGTTCATGCAGGGCTTTGAACGCCTGGGCTCGAAGGGTTTGCGCATCCATTGTCAGGCTCCTGAAAAGGGCAAGGAATCCGCTTCAGAGCAGGCCAAGTTGCTCCGCGGCGGGTTCTCTGTATAGCTCAGGCAGCGGCGGCAAGCCAGGCAAACGCAGCATCAGTTTTGCGTGAAAACGTTGCGCCAGTTTGGCGGCCAGCAGGTTGTCGGCGGTGTGCAGGAAGATATACGGCGTGCGGCCTTCTTCGATCCACAAGGCGATTTTCTCCACCCACGGCACCAGGAACGGATCGTTGGCCTCAAGCTGCGGGTGGCCGATGAAGCGCACCTGCGGAAATTGGGTGAACGCCGCCGGACGGGGCGGAACCCGGGGCTTTTTCGATTGTGCGTGGAGCACCGATGGATCGGTCGACGTGCAACTGAACAGCGCACGCGGATCGAGGCAGATACGCTCGACGCCGCGATCCAGCAACAGGCGATTGAGCTGGCGCTCGGCATCGCCCTTGGCGAAGAAATCGTCATGCCGCACTTCGACGGCCAGCGGGCGATCCATCACGTCGATGAATCCGGCCAGCTCCGACAATCGTTGCGGGGTAAAACTTTTGGAGAGTTGCAGCCAGATCGGAGAAACCCGCTCGCCGAGCGGACTGAGCAATTGCAGAAAGGTTTCGGCGGCGGTCAGTTGTTCGCGCAAGTCACCGCTGTGGCTGATGTCGCCGGGAAACTTGGCGGTGAAGCGAAAGTGTTCGGGCATGGTCTCGGCCCAGCGCTGCACGGTGGCGGCAGACGGGCTCGCGTAGAAGGTCGTATTGCCTTCCACGGCGTTGAACACTTGGGAATAGAGATTTAGAAATTCGGCGGGTTTGGCGTCTTGCGGATACAGGTTGTCGCGCCAGGCGTTTTCACTCCAGGACGGGCAACCGAGGTAGTAAGGCAGCACCATCAGATGTACAGGTCGAGACCCAGCACATCGGTATCCCAATCGACAAAACCGGCGGTGCTCAGGTAGCTGGCCAGGGCTTTCGCGACGCTGTTGCTCATGGCGCGGTGGTAAAGCATGTCTTGTTGACGGGCGGGAAGATTGCTCAAGCGTTGCGCAGAGGCTTTGGCGGCGCGGGCGGCCAGTTGCTCTTCGGAGGGGATTTCCAGCTCGCCGTCGATATCGACGGACTCGTCCTCCACCACTTGGCCTTTGCGAGGCTGGCGCTTGATGGGGTAGGACTGAGAAGAAAGGCCGTCTATACGCATGAGTACATGTCCGGTATCAATGATGGCAGTTTAGTGGCGCTAAAGGAGCTGCGCAAACCGCCGAGTGATAACTAGAACACAGAAAAGCGAAAAGGTTTAAAAGTGGGCAGTATAAATCGACGATTGGCGGTAACCGCCAAATCGCCATCGCGGGCAAGCCCGCTCCCACAGGATTTGCGCAAAACCTGTGGGAGCGTGGCTTGCCCGCGATTGGAACAACTCGGTACTCAGGATTAACGCGCTTTTGGCGTCGCGACTTTATCGCGCAGATAAACCGGCTGCGCCTCATCCGCCACGATCGCTTCACCGCGCGCCCAGGCAAAACGCGCCAGGGTCAGCAGGTCTTCGGCATGCGGCAACATGCCTGCATCCTGCCCGGTCAGGCTAACGGCAATGCGCTCGGCATAGCCCCAACCGGTGCCCGCGCCAAACCACTCGCCGCTGGCATCGGCCGGCAATGCCGCCACTTCCGGTGGCAACACCGCCTCTTTGCCGACCAGGCGCATCTCCCCCGCCGTTTCGCGGTAGCAACCCCAATACACCTCATCCATGCGCGCATCGATGGCGGCCGCGCCCTGGCTGACGCCGTGTTCGCGATACGCGCGCTGCGCCAGCACGGCCAGGTTCGACACCGGCAGCACCGGGCGATCCAGCGCAAACGCCAGGCCCTGCACCACGCCGATGGCGATTCGCACACCGGTGAACGCGCCCGGCCCACGGCCAAATGCGATGGCATCGACCGCTTGCAACGTGGTGCCCGCATCGGCGAGCAACTGCTGGATCATCGGCAACAGTTTCTGCGCATGCAGGCGCGGGATCACCTCGTAATGGCTCGTAACCTTGCCGTCATGCAGCAAGGCAACGGAGCAAGCTTCAGTCGCGGTGTCCAGGGCCAACAAGGTGCTCATCGATGTTTCCGTAAGAGAGGTTCAGAAAAAGTGCGCCAGTATAAACAACTACGGCCCGCAAGCGGGCCGTAGAAGATGAAGCGTTTCAGACTTTTCAGTTCAGCGCTTCAAGCACCTTGCCGGTGATCGCTTCAACCGAGCCAACACCTTCGATGTGGCTGTACTTCGGTTTGCCTTGAGCGGTCGACAGCTCCTGGTAAAACTTCACCAGTGGCTCGGTCTGGGCGCGGTAGACCGACAGACGATGACGCACGGTTTCTTCGGTATCGTCTTTGCGCTGCACCAGCTCTTCACCGGTGATGTCGTCTTTACCGGCAATTTTCGGCGGGTTGTAGACGATGTGGTACACGCGGCCGGAAGCCTCGTGAACACGACGACCGGCGATACGCTGGACGATGTCTTCGTCTTTAACGTCGATTTCCACCACGTGATCCAGCTCAACGCCCGCCTTCACCAGGGCTTCAGCCTGGGGAATGGTGCGCGGGAAACCGTCGAACAGGAAACCGTTGGCACAATCTGCCTCGCTGATACGTTCCTTGACCAGATTGATGATCAGGTCATCGGAAACCAGACCACCGCTGTCCATGACGCTCTTGGCGATCAGGCCCAGCTCGGTGCCGGCCTTGACCGCAGCACGCAGCATGTCGCCGGTGGAGATTTGCGGGATGCCGAATTTTTCGGTGATGAACTTTGCCTGAGTACCTTTACCGGCCCCGGGAGCTCCCAGCAGAATGACGCGCATCGATGTGCTCCTCAATTTTTTATTTAATAACAACGGATTCGCCTCGTGGGGCCAATCTCAAAAACAGGGTCGTGACCGCCCAAACGGCCAAAGGCTGCTCAAGATACACAGCAGGCCCGGACCACACAAGCCGCCGAAAGTCGGAGAAACCCGCACCTTAAGTGACCTTGGGATGGAGTACCCCAAGTCGCAACCCCATCATTAACTGTCGCCTGGCAGCACATTTAAGCCCCGTCCCACGCAGGCATTCGACGCTCGCATCGAGTGCCTGCCCCCACGACAAAAACCTTAGCCGGTATTACGCAAACCGGCGGCAATCCCCGCCACAGACACCAGCAATGCCTGTTCTACCGGGCTGCCCTGCTCCACTTCCTGTTGCCGCGAACGCGCCAACAACTCAGCCTGCAATAGATGAAGAGGGTCGAGGTAAGTGTTGCGCAAGCGGATGAATTCAAGGGTGGCTGGGCTATGTGCCAGTAGCTGCGACTGACCAGTCAGCCCCAGGACCACGGAGCAGGCCTGCGACAATAGGTCGCGTAAATGCGCGCCCAAAGGTAACAAATCCGACTCAACCAGACGTTCATCGTAGGACCGGGCGATATCGGCGTCAGCTTTGGCCAGGACCATTTCCAGCATATCGATGCGCGTGCGGAAGAACGGCCACTGCTCGCGCATCTGCCCCAGCAGTTCGCCTTCACCGCGTTCCAGTGCCTTGCTCAGGGCCGCTTCCCAGCCGAGCCAGGCCGGCAGCATCAGACGTGTCTGGGTCCAGCCGAAAATCCACGGAATAGCCCGCAGGCTTTCGATGCCGCCAGCGCGGCGCTTGGCCGGACGGCTGCCCAGTGGCAAACGCCCGAGTTCCTGTTCCGGGGTCGACTGGCGGAAATACTCGACGAACTGCGGATTTTCCCGCACCACGGCGCGGTAAGCACTGACACCGTCAGCGGCCAATTCGTCCATCAAGTGCCGCCATTCAGGCGTTGGTGGCGGCGGTGGCAATAAAGTCGCCTCCAGCACCGCCGCGAGGTACAGATTGAGGTTTTGTTCGGCGATGTCCGGTAGGCCGAATTTGAAACGAATCATTTCCCCCTGCTCGGTGGTGCGGAACCGTCCCGCGACCGAACCCGGTGGCTGCGACAGAATCGCCGCATGCGCCGGGCCGCCGCCACGGCCCACGGTGCCGCCGCGACCGTGGAACAACAGCAGTTCCACTTGTTGCTCGCGGCAGATGTCGACCAGACGCTCCTGCGCCCGGTACTGCGCCCAGGCCGCCGCCGTGGTGCCAGCGTCCTTGGCCGAGTCGGAGTAGCCGATCATCACTTCCTGCGGCCCTTGCAGACGCGCGCGATAACCCG
The DNA here is from genome assembly GCF_001297125.1 of Pseudomonas sp. RIT-PI-q. Taxonomy (GTDB): domain Bacteria; phylum Pseudomonadota; class Gammaproteobacteria; order Pseudomonadales; family Pseudomonadaceae; genus Aquipseudomonas. The sequence goes on along the minus strand of NZ_LHPC01000077.1, from coordinate 46,589 downwards.
GCAGCAGCAACAGCTTTTCGATCACCGGCCCGGCGTTGTCGAGGTCGGCGAGGGTTTCGAACAGCGGCACCACGCGCATCGGGCGCAATCCGCGGGATTCTTTCAGCAGCATTTGCCCCGCCAGCACGGCGGAGGCGGCGCCCGCCATGGAGATTACATAGGAGCCGAGGGATGCGCTCGGTGCCGCAGCGATTTCCCGGCAGGTCGCCGGCACTTCGGCGGTGTCGGCGGACGGCTTGAAGTACGCCGGCAGCAACGGCCGACGGTTGTTCAATTCGCGCATCAGGAAGGCGATGCGTTCTTCTTCGCTCCAGTCTTCGTAGCGACCGAGCCCCAGGTAATCGGTGATTTCGGTCATCGCCGCCGAGTGCCGGGACGAGTCCTGACGCACGTCGAGTCGCACCAGGAACAAACCGAACGTGACCGCGCGACGCAGACAATCGAGCAGCGGCCCGTCAGCGATCACGCCCATGCCGCACTCATGCAACGACTGGTAGCACAGCTCCAGCGGATCGAGCAGGTCGCGGTTGTTTTGCAGGACGTCGGCCGGTGCCGGTGTGGTGCTCGTCAAGGAAGCGTGAGCCCAGTTGCGGGTCGCACGCAGGCGTTCGCGTAACTGTTTAAGCACGGCGCGATAAGGTTCAGCGCTGTCCCCGGACTTGGCTTTCAGGGCATCGCTGGCCTGCTGCATCGACAATTCGGCAGCGAGGTGATCGACATCGCGCACGTACAAGTCCGCCGCCATCCAGCGCGCCAGCAACAAGACTTCGCGGGTCACGGCAGCGGTGACGTTAGGGTTGCCGTCGCGATCGCCGCCCATCCACGAGGCAAAGCGAATCGGCGCGGCCTCTAGCGGCAAATGCAGGCCGGTGGCGTCATGCAGGGCTTTATCCGCCTTGCGCAGATAATTCGGGATCGCCTGCCACAGTGAATGCTCGATCACCGCAAAACCCCACTTGGCCTCATCCACAGGCGTCGGGCGGGTGCGGCGGATTTCTTCGGTGTGCCAGGCTTCGGCGATCAGGCGCTGCAATTTCGCGTGGATCTGCTCGCGCTCGGCAGTGGTCAGGTCGCGATGGTCCTGGGCGGCCAATTGCGCTGCGATGGCATCGTATTTCTGGATCAGTGTGCGGCGTGCCACTTCGGTCGGGTGCGCAGTGAGAACAAGCTCGATCTCCAGCCGCCCCAGTTGCCGAGCCAGGGATTCGGCGCCATGCCCTTCGGCGCGCAGTCGGGCGAGCAGTTCCGGCAGCACCCGCGCTTCGAACGGCGCTGGCTGCGACTCTTCACGACGATGAATCAGTTGATACTGCTCGGCGATGTTGGCCAGGTTGAGAAACTGGTTGAAGGCCCGCGCGACCGGCAGCAACTCGTCCTCACTCAATTGGTTGAGGCTGGCGCTCAGTTCGGCGTCCATCGAACCGCGACGGTCGGCCTTGGCGCCCTTGCGGATCTGCTCGATCTTGTCGAGAAAGCCGTCCCCGTACTGTTCACGAATGGTATTGCCCAACAGTTCACCCAACAGGTGAACGTCCTCGCGCAAGCGTGCATCAATATCGGTCATCAGCAGTTCTCCAGCAAAAAGTCCGGGTGCTTTGTCGTTAGAGAGTGCCGTCGTAAGGCGGTTCTTACAAGCGGGCGACGATGGGAATGGTGTTTGCCTGAGTTTTGGGATTGGGATTGGGATTGGGTACATATCCGTTTCTGCGGTAACGGCGGCTTATGGTTTCGCTCTTACAGCGAGTCACTTGGAAAAGCCCCAAGTAACCAAGGGCTCTTGCCCCTGGCGTACGGCCTTCCGATGGGGCAAGCAGATCAAAAGCAAAATCAAAAGCACGGCGGCCTGCGGGCCGGCCTATTGGTCACGCTGGCATCAGTTATGCGCCCCAATTCCATGGCTGACAAAAATCCAAACTGTGGGAGCGGGCTTGCTCGCGAAAGCGGACTGGCATCCGCCATTGATGTCGACTGACACGCGAAATCTGAAAACCACCAATCCCCTGTAGGAGCTGGCTTGCCAGCGAAGCACTCAAAAGCGCCGCGTTTATCCTGTTGAAACGCGTCATCGTTAACGTCCTTCGCTGGCAAGCCAGCTCCTACAGGGGATGCACCGCCCCTCGTGAGGCACCGAACGAAAGGAGCAAGAACCCTTGGTTACTTGGGGCTTTTCCAAGTGACTCGCCGTAAGGGCGAAACCCATAGCAGCCGTTACCGCAGAAACGGATATTCACCCAATTCCCAAGAAGCACCAAGAAGCACCAAGCCAAAGTGAACAGCATCAGACGACGAAGGGACTTTAAACCTTGTGGGTTAAAGCTAGTCTGAAGAGTAAGCCGTACAACGGCTCAGCCGGCCACCGCCGGACACCACACTGCCTGCCACGAGCAGGAGCGCATTGAGGTCATTATGAAAATCCGCGAGCTTGCCCAGCATTGGGAAGAAAACGCCAAGGGTCGCCTGACCGAAACGGGCTACACAATTCATCTGGACGTGGAAGCCGCCGCACGGCTGGCGGCGATTACCGAAATGTACCCCAAGCGCCAGCCCGAAGAACTGCTCGGCGAACTGATTGGCGCCGCGCTGGAAGAGCTTGAGAAGAGCTTCCCGTACGTGAAGGGATCGACCGTCGTGGCCACCGACGAAGAAGGCGATCCACTGTACGAAGACGTCGGACCGACGCCGCGTTTTCTCGCCTTGTCCCGCCGGCATTTGCACGATTTGTCGGCCGGTAACGACAAGCAAAAACACTGATCCCACCACCAAACCTGTAGGAGCGAGCTTGCTCGCGATGGACTTAACAACAACGCGTTTACCCAGTAATCACGCGTTTTCGTTAACGACCATCGCGAGCAAGCTCGCTCCTACAGTCGTGAAAAAACCCGGTTTAGAGCCTTGTCTGTTCGGTCAAAGTTTTTTCGGGCATCAGGCCATCTTCTCTGAACTTTTGAAAAACGCCTCGGGTCACAACCAGTAACCACGCCTGGGACGGCCGTTTCAAAACACCCCGGAAACTGAAGGTTGCGGCTCCATACCCAGGATGGAATTTCAAGTTTTTCAGGAGTTAGCCCAATGGAGTTGAAGACCATGAAGACCCGTACTGCCAAATCCTCGTTCACCCACCTGCGCGGCTTGAAACTGGCCGCACTGGCACTCGGCAGCAGCCTGGTTCTGGCCGGTTGCGCCGGTAACCCGCCGACCGAGCAATTTGCCGTGACTGAATCGGCGGTCAACAGTGCAGTCAGCGCCGGCGGCACCGAATTCGCCGCCGTTGAAATGAAGTCCGCCCAGGACAAGCTCAAACAAGCCGAACTCGCCATGCACGACAAAAAGTTCGACCAGGCTAAAACCCTGGCCGAACAGGCCGAGTGGGACGCTCGCGTGGCGGAACGCAAAGCCCAGGCGATGAAAGCCGAACAAGCGGTGAAGGACTCTCAGAAAGGGGTTCAGGAACTGCGTCAGGAAAGCCAGCGCACCGTTCAGTAACGACGCGGCACGACGTATTTCTTACTCGACTAAAAGGACGAAACCATGATGCGTAAACAATTGATGATCCCGGCTCTTCTGGCGGCAAGCGTTGCACTGGCGGCCTGCTCCACCCCGCCCAACGCGAACCTGGAACAGGCCCGCACCAACTACACCGGCCTGCAAGCCAACCCGCAAGCCAGCAAAGTCGCGGCGCTGGAAACCAAAGACGCCAGCGACTACCTGGACAAGGCTGACAAGGCCTACATGGATAAGGAAGACCAGGCCAAGGTCGACCAACTGGCTTACCTGACCAATCAGCGTGTTGAAGTGGCGAAGCAGACCATCGCCCTGCGCACCGCTGAAGCCAATCTGAAAAACGCCTCCGCACAACGTGCCCAGGCGCGTCTGGATGCCCGCGACCAGCAGATCAAGCAGCTGCAGGATAGCCTGAACGCCAAGCAGACCGATCGCGGCACGCTGGTGACTTTCGGTGACGTGCTGTTCGCCACCGACCGGGCTGATCTGAAATCCAGCGGTCTGGTGAATATCAACAAACTGGCGCAGTTCCTCTCGGAAAATCCGGATCGCAAAGTGATTGTCGAGGGTTACACCGACAGCACCGGTACAGCGAGCCATAACCAGTCGCTGTCCGAACGTCGCGCCGGTTCCGTGCGCACGGCCCTGGTGAAAATGGGCGTTGATCCGGCGCGCATTGTGGCCCAGGGTTATGGCAAGGAATACCCGGTAGCGGAGAACGCCAGTGTCTCGGGTCGGGCGATGAACCGTCGGGTGGAAGTGACCATTTCCAATGACAACCAACCGGTGATTCCGCGTTCGGCGGTAAGCTCGAACTAAGCTCGAATCGCTGATGCATAAAAGCCCCGCCTGATTTGATCAGGCGGGGCTTTCGTTTTTTAAGATCAAAAGATCGCAGCCTCGTTTCTCTCGACAGCTCCTACAGAAACACACTGTCCCTGTAGGAGCTGTCGAGAGAAACGAGGCTGCGATCTTTCAAGACGCGCTACGGTTGCAGTTTCTGCGGGGTGTCCTGCCCCATGCACCGCACAGCTTTTTTCTTGTTGTTGACCAATACGCCGCTCAGGCCTTTTTGTTCGGTGTCGAACATCACCAGCACGCCGTCGATGCACTGGGCCACTTGGGCCGCCGGTTCCAGGGAGATTTTGTAGTCTTCGCCCGGCACGGTCTTGAGCATGGTGAAGTCGCTGAGCAGCAACGCATCCTCAGGCTTGGCGAAGTGCAGGTAACCGTAGAACCACAGGGCTCCGACGGTGCCGATGATGCTGCAGATACCGGTGATGATCAGCGGGATGGCGTTACGTTCTTCACTCATTGCGGGCTCTCTGGTGGTTCAGCTTCTGAATTCGGGGGTGCCGGGTAGTTGGGGACTTCAGCCAGGCGGCGCAGGCCGTTGAAATGCTGCGGATCGTCGAGATAGCGCAGCATGACTTTGCGCCAGACCGGGTCGGCGAACGTCTGCACATGGCCGCCACGGGTCAGTTGCAGCACGCGCGGCGGCGGCGCAGCTTGATACAGACGGATGCCGTTGGAAAGAGGCACGATCGGATCATCGATGCTGTGGTAGATCAGTTTCGGTACGCCATTGAGCTGCGCCATCGAGTTGATCGCGCTATCACCGTCCGGCACCAGCCACGACAGCGGGACCTGGAACGTCCAGAACACCCATGAGTTGCTCAACGCATAGCGACCGACACTGCGGTAGCTGGCGGGCACGCCGTCCATGACAAAGGCCTTGAGTTGTTTCTGCCGCTCGGGATGCTGCACGAGGTAATGCACGGCCATCGACCCGCCGAGGCTCTGGCCAAGGAGGATCAGCGGCTTGCCCTTGACCTCCGGCGCCTCGTCGAGCCATTTGAACGCCGCATCGATGTCCTGATAAATCGCCGGCAGCGACGGTTCTCCCTCGGACAAACCGTATCCGCGATAGTCCACCAGCAGCACTTGATAACCTTCCTCGGGCAACCACCAACTGCCGCCCAGGTGCATCGGCAGGTTGCCGCCGTTGCCGTGCAGGTGCAGCACCGTGCCTTTGACCTCGACCCCTTTTTTCGCTGGCAACCACCAACCGTGCAGCTTGAGGCCGTCGGCGGTGACCAGGGTGACGTCGCGGTATCCGAGCTTGGCTTTTTCCGGGGTGAACAACTGGCCGGGCTCGGGGTAGAACAGCAGCGAGCTGCAACCGCCGAGGGTCAGGAGCAGGAAAAAAATACCGAGGATTCTCATCCGTTGAAACCTCGCGAAAATGGGTTGGCACAGGATCTTGTGGCAAAAAATGAACCAGTGGGAGCGGGCTTGCCCGCGATAGCGGTGTCACTGCCAACATGAATGCTGAATGTTAAGCCGCCATCGCGGGCAAGCCCGCTCCCACAATGGTCCCCGCCAGCCTTAAAGGATGTTCGAGTAATCCGCTTCGATCCGGTCCAGACTCAGGTGATTGAGGAAGTTGGAGAAGCACATCCACGCCGACAGTGCGTTCAGGTCGCGGAACTGATCCGGCAAATACTTCGGTGCCACCACCAGGCCTTCATCCACCAACTGGCGCAAGGTGCGCATGTCTTCCAGCGTGGTCTTGCCGCAAAACAGCAGTGGTATCTGCTCAAGCTTGCCTTTACGCACGGCCAACTGAATGTAGTTGTAAACCATGATAAAGCCCTTGAGGTAGGACAAGTCTTTGGTAAATGGCAGACCTGTCGGCACCGAGCCACGGAAAACCCGACTGGCGTTGCCATAGCTTTCGGCCATTTCGAAACCTTGCTCGCGGAAGAATTCGAAGATCTGCAAAAAGTCCGCGCCCTCCTCCACCATGTGAATGGCACGGGTACGGTTGGTCAGTTTGCGCAGGCGGCTCGGGTACGAGGCGAAGGTGATGATTTCCATCAGGATCGCCAGGCCTTCCTGGGTCACCGTCGACGACGGCGGGCCTTTGGAGAGGAAGGTGCAGATCGGCTGGTTCAGGCCGTTGAGCGTGGTGCCGACATGCACCAGGCCTTCATGGACTTCCAGGGCACGTACGTCGCGGTCGTTGAACATCGCATCGGCGCGGATCTTGATGTAGTCGGCACCGGCGGCCGCATCGGCGACGATCCCGTCAGACTCGAACACCCGAATGGTTTCTTCAGCCTCGCCAAACACCTTGTTCAACCGATGTTGCAGCAGGCTGACCGCGTCCTTGGCGGTGAGGATTTTCGGCTCATCCTTCAGGTCGCCACGGCCATCGATGTTATTCAGGTAGTCGGACATCATCAGGCCGAGGTCGGCCAGGGTCGGGTCACCGGCGTGGAACGCGTCGGACGCGGCGCCGTACAGCTCCTGGGAAATCAGCCCGAAATCCTCGGTGCCGCGCGCTTCGAGCATGCGCACCACCATCCGGTATTCCTTGCACATGCGACGCATGATCTGGCCGACCGGGTTGAACTGGCCGAGCTGGCGGGTGATGTCGCGCTCGATGTTCTGGAATTCCAGTTTCACTTTGCTGGAGTCGAAGGACAGCGGCCGGTTCAAGTAGTAATCGCGGTCCACCGCCGGCATTTCCTTGCCCTTGGCCTTGAGAAAACCCTTGCGGATGCTGTCGTCCCATTTGACCGCATCGAGGACGCGGATCGGCGTCTGCGCCAGCACAATGCGATCGGACAAAATGCGTATCGACTGCTGGTAATCGTCCACCCGAAACTCCTGTAGAAAAACCGTTGCGTACTGGGATTATTTGGCTTTGGCCAGGCGCTGGTAGCGCACCGCCTCGACGAACACATCAGAGTTGGCCGGGTCGTCGAGGTAGGCGAACACCTGATCCATGCTGGTATTGATCAGCACGCCGTCGCCGTCGTCGGTCTGGTAGCCTTCGCCGCTCAGGACCTTTTGTTTCAACGCCTGGTTGATCTGCTCGAGGTCGAGGTTGTAGACAACCAACTCATGTTTGTCAGTGAGTTCAAAACCGAAAAGGGTGAAATGCCCGCCGAATTGCGCCGGCACTTTCGCCGACAGATACCAGCGGCTGCCATGGCGCGTCACCGTGAACGGATAGGCTTCGCGTTCCTTGGGTCTGGCTTTGAAATAACTGACCGCCTGGTAGTGATGGTCGCCGATGCGCGTCAGTTCCAGGTTCAGCGGTTCACCCCAGGCATTGGTGCTGGTCCATTTGCCGAGTAACCCTTTGGGCGCGGGGTCGCTGTCGGGCAGTGGCTCCTTGAAGGTCACCAGACAGCCACTGAGCAGCAGGAACGACAAGGCGATCACAACGACACGCCAGGCTTTCATTCAACACTCCCTATGAACACAACGCCCCAAATGGTCACCGCCCCTGTAGGAGCGAGGCTTGCCCGCGAAGGCGATATGTCAGTCAACATCGATGTTGAATGTTAAGCCGCCTTCGCGGGCAAGCCTCGCTCCTACAGGGGTGCGGTGCCCCCCCGGGATTACACCGACGCCAGTACCAAGTGCATGTAGCGCGTGAGGATGCCGAGCATTTCCTCTTCGGCAACAGGCTCGGCGTCGTTGAGCAGGCCCTGATATTCCATCCGTCCGATAATGGCCGTCAACACTTTGGCATCCTGTTGTGGCTCGCGGGAACCCAGCACCTCGAAAAAATGGCAGGTGCCCTGCAGGAGAATTTGCTGATGCGAGCGCACCAACTCCGCCAGGCGCGGGTTCAACAGCGCTTCCTGACGGAATGCCTGCTCGGCCATCAAATGCTCGCGACGGTTCTGCAATTGGCGGTGCACATAGTCGGACGTCAGCCGCGCAATGTCGTCCGCCAACTGCGAACGGGACTCCGGGCTGCCATCGCCATAGGCGACCATTTCCCGGAGCAATCCCTCGTTGTTGGCCCACAGCTTGGCCATGAAGGCCGCGCTGCGTTCCACGTATTGGGCGAAGGTATCGGTGAGCAGGTCATCGATATCCTTGAAATAGTAAGTGGTGGCCGACAGCGGCACACCGGCCTCCGCCGCCACCGCACGGTGACGCACGGCCCGCACGCCATCGCGCACGACAATGCGCATGGCTGCATCGAGAATGTCCTGGCGACGCTGCTCACTGCCCTGTCGGCTGGCCTTGCGGCCCTGGTACTGAACACTTTCAGCGACCGCAGTGGCGACACCCGCTGCACCTTCTTGAGCAATTGCATGATTCACGACAGGTCTTTCCTCTCAGATGAAAGCAACAAGTTGATACGTTTGTACCAGACAGGCAATAAAAAGCCGCCTGAATAGGCGGCTTTTTAATTGAAACACTTACGCTTGCGGCCGCATGTGCGGGAACAGGATCACGTCGCGGATCGACGGGGAGTTGGTCAGCAGCATCACCAGACGGTCGATGCCGATGCCTTCACCGGCCGTTGGCGGCATGCCGTACTCCAGCGCGCGAACGAAGTCGGCGTCGTAGTGCATGGCTTCGTCGTCGCCGGCGTCCTTGTCGGCCACCTGCGCCATGAAGCGCTCTGCCTGGTCTTCCGCGTCGTTCAACTCGGAGTAGGCGTTGGCGATTTCACGGCCACCGATGAACAGCTCGAAACGGTCGGTGACGTTCGGGTTGTCATCGTTGCGACGGGCCAGCGGCGACACTTCGAACGGGTACTGGGTAATGAAGTGCGGCTGTTCCAGCTTGTGCTCGACCAGCTCTTCGAAAATCATCACCTGCAGTTTGCCCAGACCTTCGAAGCCCAGCACCTTGGCGCCGGCCTTCTTGGCGATGGCACGCGCCTTGTCGATGTCGTTCAGGTCGTCGGCGGTCAGCTCAGGGTTGTACTTGAGGATCGAGTCGAACACCGACAGACGCACGAACGGCTCGCCGAAGTGGAACACTTTGTCGCCATAAGGGACGTCGGTGCTGCCCAGGACCAGCTGCGCCAGTTCGCGGAACAGTTCTTCGGTCAGGTCCATGTTGTCTTCGTAGTCGGCGTAAGCCTGGTAGAACTCCAACATGGTGAATTCAGGGTTGTGACGAGTCGAAACGCCTTCGTTACGGAAGTTGCGGTTGATCTCGAACACTTTCTCAAACCCGCCAACCACAAGGCGTTTGAGGTACAGCTCAGGCGCAATGCGCAAGAACATGCCCATGTCCAGCGCGTTGTGGTGAGTCTCGAACGGCTTGGCCGCCGCGCCACCCGGAATGGTTTGCAGCATCGGCGTTTCCACTTCCAGGAAGTCACGCTGCATCAGGAAGCTGCGGATGTGCGCAATCACTTGCGAACGCACACGGAAGGTCTGGCGCACGTCTTCGTTGACGATCAGGTCAACGTAGCGCTGACGGTAGCGCTGTTCGGTGTCGGTCAGGCCGTGGTGTTTGTCCGGCAGTGGGCGCAGCGACTTGGTCAGCAGGCGCACTTCAGTCATTTCGACGTACAGGTCGCCCTTGCCGGAGCGCGCCAGGGTGCCAACGGCTGCAATGATGTCGCCCATGTCCCAGGTTTTCACCGCGGCCAGGGTTTCTTCGGACAGAGTCTTACGGTTGACGTAGACCTGAATGCGACCGGTCATGTCCTGGATCACCATGAACGAGCCACGGTTGAGCATGATGCGACCGGCAACCTTGACCGGGATTGCAGCCTCTGCCAGCTCTTCCTTGGTCTTGTCCGCGTACTGTTTCTGCAAGTCTTCGCAGTAGTTTTCGCGGCGGAAGTCGTTCGGGAAGGCATTGCCCTTGGCGCGCTCGGCAGCCAGCTTTTCCTTGCGCAGGGCGATCAGGGAGTTTTCTTCCTGTTGCAGGGCTTGCGGGTCGAGTTCTAGGTCGCTCATGTCTTTAAATATTCCATCACAGGTTCGTTGCCCCCGGCCTGCGGCCGGGGATCGCGGGCAAGCCCGCTCCCACAGGGATCGCAGTGTGTCAGCCGATCCGGTATTGCATGTCTTACAGGCCTTGTTTCAGGCTCGCTACCAGGTATTCGTCGATGTCGCCGTCGAGCACCTTGTCGCAGTCGCTGCGTTCGATGTTAGTGCGCAAATCCTTGATTCGCGACGCATCGAGTACATACGAGCGGATCTGGTGACCCCAGCCGATGTCCGACTTGGTGTCTTCCAGGGCCTGGGAGGCGGCGTTGCGTTTCTGCACTTCCTGCTCGTACAAGCGCGCCCGCAACATTTTCATCGCGGTGTCTTTGTTGGCGTGCTGGGAGCGTTCGTTCTGGCAGCTGACCACGGTGTTGGTCGGTACGTGAGTAATCCGTACGGCCGAGTCGGTGGTGTTTACGTGCTGACCACCGGCACCGGAGGAGCGGTAGGTATCGATGCGCAGGTCCGACGGGTTGATGTCGATTTCGATGTTGTCATCGATTTCCGGCGACACGAACACGGCCGAGAACGAGGTGTGGCGGCGGTTGCCGGAGTCGTACGGGCTTTTACGCACCAGACGGTGCACGCCGATTTCGGTACGCAACCAGCCAAAGGCGTATTCGCCCTTGATGTGGACCGTGGCGCCCTTGATCCCGGCGACTTCACCGGCCGACAGTTCCATGATGGTCGCGTCGAAACCGCGTTTGTCAGCCCAACGCAGGTACATGCGCAGCAGGATGTTGGCCCAGTCCTGGGCCTCGGTACCGCCGGAGCCGGCCTGGATGTCCAGGTAGGCGTTGTTGGCGTCCATTTCACCGCTGAACATGCGACGGAATTCGAGTTTTTCCAGGGATTCGCGCAGACGCTCGACTTCGGCGGCGACGTCATCGACGGCAGCCTGGTCTTCTTCCTCTGCGGACATCAGCAGCAGGTCTTTGGCGTCGGCCAGGCCAGTGTGCATTTCGTCGAGGGTTTCGACGATCTGCGCCAGCAGGGACCGCTCGCGGCCCAGTTCCTGAGCGTACGACGGGTTGTTCCAGACAGCCGGATCTTCAAGCTCGCGATTGACTTCAGTCAGACGCTCATGCTTTTGATCGTAGTCAAAGATACCCCCGAATAGTTTCGGAGCGCTCGGACAGGTCCTTGATACTGTTAAGGATCGGGTTGATTTCCATGGCGGGCAGCACTCGTTGGCGAACTTTTGAAAGCCGGCGAGTATACCGTAATCAGGCTGTCACGGCAGCCCGCTTGGCGGCTTTAAGGGCGAATGGTTTTTGCCGGAACACCGCGAAACCCTTGTAGCAGCTGTCGAGCCTGCGAGGCTGCGTTCGGCGGCGCAGCCGTCGTAAAACCGGACAACGCGGTCGTTCAGGAGAACCGCGTGCGCAGGGGTGGCGAGGACTTCGTCCTCGAACGCAGCCTCGCAGGCTCGACAGCTGCTACAGGGCGCGGTTTTTTCAGGAGCACCGCAGACGCAGCCTCGCGGGCTCGACAGCTGCTACAGGAGCGTAGTTCAGCAGTGGTTATTCGATGCCGACCTGATTCCGCCCATTGTTCTTCGCCAGGTACAGCCCTTTGTCCGCCGCCGAAATCAATTGACGGCAATCGCCGCCCGGTTGCGGGGTCATGGTCGACAAGCCGATGCTGATGGTCAGGATCGAACCTTCAACCGGGAATATGTGCGGAATTTTCAGCGCCGCCACGGTTTGGCGCAGTTTTTCCGCCACCAGCCGGGCACCGCCCAGCGACGTATTGGGCAGCACCAGGGCGAATTCTTCACCGCCGTAACGGGCCGGCAGGTCCGAAGGGCGGGCGCTGGCGTCACGGATGGCTGTGGCCACTTTGCGCAAGGCTTCATCGCCTTCAAGGTGGCCGAAGCTGTCGTTGTAGGACTTGAAGTAGTCCACATCGATCATCAGCAACGACAATTGGCTCTGGTCACGCAGTGAGCGTCGCCACTCAAGCTCCAGGTATTCATCGAAATGCCGACGGTTCGACAGCCCGGTCAGGCCGTCCGAGTTCATCAGGCGTTGCAGCACCAGGTTGGTGTCGAGCAACTGCTGCTGGCTGACCCGCAACGCCCGATAAGCCGCATCACGCTGCAGCAAGGTCATGTAGGAACGCGAGTGATAGCGGATGCGCGCCACCAGTTCGATATTGTCCGGCAGTTTCACCAGGTAGTCGTTGGCTCCGGCGGCGAACGCTGCACTCTTGATCAGCGGGTCTTCCTTGGTCGACAGGACAATGATCGGAATGTCCTTGGTCGCCGGGTGGTTGCGGTACTCGCGCACCAGCGTCAAACCGTCCAGGCCGGGCATCACCAGGTCCTGGAGAATCACCGTCGGCTTGATGCGGATCGCCTGGGCGATGGCCTGATGCGGGTCGGCGCAGAAATGGAAGTCGATATTGTCTTCATTCGACAGCCCCCGTCGCACGGCCTCGCCGATCATCGCCTGATCGTCCACCAATAACACCATCGCGGCGTTTTCGTCGGTTTTGAAGCCGTCGATCTGTAAGTCATTCATGTGCAGTCACCTGAGTACTACTTGGGCCAGGATTGCTGTGAAAATTGATCATTTTGGGAATATCTCCAGCAATCGTGGCGCTATCTTGTCCAGTGGTCGAACTTCGACGGCAGCGTCGATGGCCGCTGCCGCTTTGGGCATTCCGTACACAGCGCTGCTGTTCTGATCCTGAGCGATGGTCAGGTAACCTTGCTGGCGCATGAGTTTAAGCCCCTGCGCGCCATCGCGTCCCATGCCGGTGAGCAAAACACCCACGGCGTCACCGCTCCAGTAATGGGCCACGCTCTCGAAAAACACATCGATCGACGGCCGATAGATCTCGTTGACCGGTTCGGCGGTGTAGGCCAGCGTGCCGTTTTTCAACAAACGAATATGGTGGTTGGTGCCGGCCAGCAGGACCGTGCCGCTTTGTGGCGGCTCGCCTTCCTGAGCCAGACGAACATTCAGGCCGCTGGCACTGCTCAGCCATTCGGCCATGCCAGCGGCGAATACCTGATCGACGTGCTGCACCAGCACGATTGCCGCCGAAAAATCCCGTGGCAAGCCTTTGAGCAATATTTCCAGCGCTGCCGGGCCGCCAGCGGACGAACCGATGGCCACCAGGCGCTGGCGCGAGGCCGAACTGCGCAGCGGCGCCGGTGCCGAGCGCTCGCGATTGCCACGGTCACCGATCAGCCAGCCGATGTTGATGATTTTGCGCAGTAACGGCGCGGCCGCTTCCTGCGCATTGCCGGCACCGAGCGCCGGCGTATCGACCACGTCCAGCGCGCCATGGCCCATGGCTTCGAACACGCGGTGCACATTCTGCTGCCGGTCGACGGTGACAATCACAATGGCGCACGGGGTCTCGGCCATGATTCGCCGGGTCGCCTCGACGCCGTCCATCACCGGCATGATCAAGTCCATCAGGATCAGGTCCGGGGTGAATTCGGCGCAACGTTGCACCGCCTCGGCGCCGTTGCTGGCCACCCAGACCACCTCGTGCGCCGGTTCGAAGGCCAAAGCGCGGCGCAGGGCCTCTACGGCCATGGGCATGTCGTTGACGATTGCGATTTTCATGCCCGCGCTCCTCCGATGAGCTCAACCACTGCATCGAGCAGGGCGTCGTCATGAAAACTGGCTTTGGCTAGATAATAGTCGGCTCCGGCGTCCAGTCCACGACGACGGTCCTCTTCTCGATCCTTGTAGGACACCACCATAACCGGTAGCGATTGCAATCGATTGTCCCGGCGCAACAAAGACACCAGTTCGATACCGTCCATGCGTGGCATGTCGATGTCAGTGATCAGCAGATCAAAATCCTCCGAACGCAGGGCATTCCAGCCATCCATGCCGTCCACCGCGACCGCGACATCGTAGCCGCGGTTGAGCAACAGCTTGCGCTGCAACTCGCGCACAGTCAGGGAATCGTCGACCACCAGGATCCGCTTGCGCGCGGCTTCCACGACCTGGTTGCTGTGGCGGGCAATCCGCTCCAGACGCCCGGTATTGAGCAGTTTGTCCACCGAACGCAGCATGTCTTCGACGTCGACGATCAGCACCACCGAGCCGTCATCGAGCAACGCCCCGGCGGAAATGTCCTGGACCTTGCCCAGACGCTCATCCAGCGGCAATACCACCAGCGTGCGCTCGCCAATGAAACGCTCGACCGCCACGCCGTAGATCGCCTCGCGCTCGCGGATCACCACGACTTTGAGGGTTTGCGGGCTGTTTTGGCTCGCCGGACGCTGCAACAGTTGACTGGCCGCCACCAGCCCGACATGCCGGCCTTCGTACCAGAAATGCTGGCGACCTTCGACCTGAACGATGTCCGCCGGCTCCAGGTCGCACATACGCTCGATGTGCGCCAGCGGGAAGGCATACGCCTCGTCACCGACTTCCACCACCAGGCTGCGCACCACCGACAGGGTCAGCGGCACTTCGAGATGGAAGCGGCTGCCCTCGCCCGCCGTCTGCTCCAGCACCACCGCGCCGCGTACTTGCCGGACCATGTGCTGAACCGCGTCCAGGCCGACGCCGCGCCCGGAGACTTCGGTGACTGTATCCCGCAGGCTGAAGCCCGGCAGGAACAGGAAGGTCAGCAGTTCTTCTTCGCTCAACTGCGCGGCGGTTTCGGCTGGCGACAATTGGCGCTCGATGATGCTGCGGCGGACCTTTTCCAGGTCGACGCCATGGCCGTCATCGCTCAGCTCCAGCACCAGCAATCCGGCCTGATGCGAGGCGCGCAGGCGAATCAGCCCTTCAGCCGGCTTGCCGGCCAACAGCCGTTGCTCCGGCGATTCGATGCCATGGTCGACGGCGTTGCGCAGCAGGTGCGTCAGCGGTGCTTCGAGTTTTTCCAGCACGTCGCGATCGACTTGGGTCTTTTCGCCCTCGATCTCCAGCCGCACTTGCTTGCCAAGACTGCGGCCGAGGTCGCGGACCATCCGCACTTGCCCGGTCAACACATCGGCAAACGGCCGCATGCGACAGGCCAGCGCCGTGTCGTACAACACCTGCGCCCGTTGACTGGCCTGCCAGGCGAACTCATCCAGTTCGGCGTTTTTTTCCACCAGCAGCTGTTGGGCTTCCGCCAACAACCGGCGGGCATCATCGAGGGCTTCCTGTGCTTCCAGGCTCAAGGCAAGATCCTTGAGGTGGACGTTGAGGTTTTCCAGGGCCCGCAGGCCATTGTTCTGCATGCGTTTGAGGCGCTGCATGGTGGCCAGGTGCGGCTTGAGCCGCAGGGTTTCCACCAGGGATTTACTCGACAGGTCGAGCAGGCTATTCAAACGTTCGGCGGTGACCCGCAATACGCGTTCGCCGTTTTCGGTGGTGCGCTTGTTCTTGCTCGGCTCGGCAACCGGGGTCGGCCCTTCGACAACGGGTGCGGGCGCCTCGGGCTCGGGCGCGGACATGAAGGGCGCTATCGGCGTGCTGATCGGCGCGGCCAGCGCCAAGGGATCGAGCAGCCGCGCCATCAGGGCCACGTAGGCCTCGATGTCTGCTGGCACGGGATTGTTGTTCGGCGTCGCGATGCGCATCAGCAGATCGGTGCCTTGCAACAACGCATCGATGTGCTCGGGGCGCAGATACAGGCGCCCTTCCTGGGCACTGACCAGGCAATCTTCCATCACATGGGCCACGCTGACCCCGGCATCGACCCCGACGATCCGCGCCGCGCCCTTGAGCGAGTGCGCCGCGCGCATGCACGACTCGAGGTGATCGGCCTGGGTCGGATCGCGCTCAAGCGCCAGCAGCCCCGCGCTCAGCACTTGGGTCTGAGCCTCGGCTTCGAGGCTGAACAGTTCCAGCAAAGAGGCGTCGCGCATTTGCTCGGGGGTCATGTGAGGCTCCGGGTCACGGCGGACAGCAACTGGTCTGCATCCAGCCAACGCAGGCTGCGTCCTTTGAATTGCAACACGCCACGGGTGTATTTGGCGCTGGCCTGCGCGCCAGATCGGGAGGCGGCATCGAGGATGCGCTCGTCGATGGCATGAATCCCGTCCACTTCGTCGACCGGCACCACCACCGGCCCGCCGTGGGCAGCAATGATCAGCATCCGCGGCATGACTCGCGCGCCGGACGCCACGCTGCTGACGCCATCGAGCCCCAGCAACTCGACCAAAGACAGGCACGCCACCAGGGCGCCGCGCACATTCGCCACACCGAGCAAGGCCCGGGAGCGTTGATGCGGCAAGGAGTGAATTGCCTGCAACGGCGCCACTTCCACCAGGCTGCGCGTCGCCAGACCGAGCCATTCTTCGCCGAGACGGAACATCAACAGCGAGCGGGTTTTCACTTCGCTCTCGGCCACGGTGGACACTTGCCCGCGGTCTTCCTGCTGCAACGCGTAGCGGTCGAGCAAGCGCGTGGCGGCGGCCGAATACACCGCGCAATTGCGGCAGTGAATATGCTCGATCAGCAGCGGGCAGGACTTGTCGCCGTGGATACCGATGCGGTTCCAGCAATCGTCGATGGCCTCGGCATCGTCATGGGTGAGGCGGAAAGTGTCGGTGGCGTTCATCGTTTACGCTCACTGTCGGCGGCGCGTTCGCTGCGGGCGGCGCGTGCCTGCAAGCGTCTGGCCCCCGCCGTGTCGCCCTGGGATTGCAGCAAGGCAGCCAGGTGCATCAACGCGTCGGGATGTTGCGGCTCGAGGTACAACGCTTTGCGATAAAAACCCTGGGCTTCAAGCGCACTGCCGGCGACATCGCTGAGCAGCCCCAACCAATAGAACACCTGAGCCACCGGTTCGTGGCTGCGTAAATAGCTTTCGCATGCGGCGCGGGCTTCGGCACTTTTGCCTTCGTTGGCGAGGGCGGCGATGTTGGCCAGCAATGTCGCGGCGTCCGAAGCTTTCGGGGTAACGGGTAGCGGTGCAACCGTGGCAAACGGGCGACTGCGCACGGGCGGCGGGGTCACGCTGCGCACCGGTTGGCGCACGGGCAAAGGGGTCGGAACGAAGGCTGGAAGCGGTTCAGGTTCTGGCAAGCTCTGGCGGCTGAAGGCAAAGGACTGCGGGATGCCGATCGATCGCATGCCAAAACGCCCCAGCAGACTGCCCTCGGCCGGGCCGATAAACAGCACGCCATCGACGTGGGTCAGGCGCTTGAGCACTTCGAAGACTTGTTGCTGGGTCGGCTGATCGAAATAGATCAGCAGGTTGCGGCAGAACACGAAGTCGTAAGGTGGTTCGTTGGCCAGTAACGCCGGATCCAGCAAATTACCGACCTGCAAACGCACCTGCTCGAGCACGCGTCCGCTGAGGCGATAGCCATCGCTTTCGGCGGTAAAATGTCGCCCGCGAAAGTCGATGTCCTGGCCCCGCAACGAATTCTTGCCGTACAGCGCGCGCCGGGCTTTTTCCCCCGACAGCGGGCTGACGTCCATCCCTTCGACCTTGAACTGATGCGGCTTGAACCCCGCATCGAGCAGGGCCATGGCAATCGAGTACGGTTCCTCGCCAGTGGAACACGGCAGGCTGAGAATTCGCAGCGCCCGCATGTGGTTGATCTCGGCCAGCCGTTTGGCGGCCAATTTGGCCAGCGTGGCGAAGGATTCCGGGTAACGGAAAAACCAGGTTTCCGGAACGATCACCGCTTCAATCAGCGCCTGTTGCTCATCGTGCGACCCCAGCAAGGTGTGCCAATACTCATCGGCCGTCAGCGCGTTGGACGCGGTGCTGCGCTGGCGTACCGCACGCTCGATGATCGCCGGGCCGACCGAGGTCACATCGAGGCCGATGCGCTCTTTGAGGAAATCGAAAAACCGCTGATCGCTGCTCATGGCCGCTCCTCAAGCAGCGTCAGGTTCATGGGCGGCGACGGGAACAGCAGCACGCGGACCTGATCGTCGAGCAGGTCGGCGACCCGCACCCATTGCAGCAGTCCTTGCGCATCTTCACGCACCGGCCCTAGGTACAGCGCCTGACGGTTATCCAGACCATAGGGCTGAAAGTCCGCCGGGTTGCAGCGCAAGGTATCGGTCGCCTGCTCCAGAATCAGCCCGAGCAATTGCACCGGCGCGGTTTGATCCGCACGGTAATTGACCAGCACCAATCGCGTGCTGGTCCGGGCTTGGGCCGGTTGGCCGAAGGTCAGCGCGCTGAGATCGATCACCGGCACCACTGCGCCGCGATAGGCGAACACCCCGGCAACCCAGTCCGGCGCACGCGGGATCGGTTTCAAGGGCAGGCGCGGCAACACTTCCGCCACCTCGACCGCCTGCAAGGCATAGCGCTCGCTGCCGATGCGGAACACCAGGAACAACGATTGCGCCGCCGGCTTCACGGCGGTGCGTTTGGCCGTGAGTTCGCTCATCAGACTTTGAATCGCGAGACGCCGCTGCGCAGCCCTACGGCCACCTGGCTCAGTTCATCGATGGCAAAACTGGCTTGGCGCAACGATTCGACCGTCTGGCTGCTGGCGTCGCCCAACTGCACCAGCGCGTGGTTGATCTGCTCGGCTCCGGTGGCCTGGGCCTGCATGCCTTCGTTGACCATCAACACCCGCGGCGCCAGCGCCTGCACCTGGTGGATGATCTGCGACAGCTGCTCGCCGACCTGCTGCACCTCGGACATGCCGCGGCGCACTTCTTCGGAGAACTTGTCCATGCCCATGACCCCGGCCGACACTGCCGACTGGATCTCGCGCACCATCTGCTCGATGTCGTAAGTGGCCACGGCAGTCTGGTCCGCCAGTCGCCGCACTTCGGTGGCGACCACGGCAAACCCGCGACCGTATTCACCGGCCTTCTCAGCCTCGATCGCCGCGTTCAGCGACAGCAGATTGGTCTGGTCGGCGACTTTGACGATGGTCACCACCACTTGATTGATGTTGCCGGCCTTCTCGTTGAGGATCGCCAGTTTGGCGTTGACCAGATCCGCCGCGCCCATCACCGAATGCATGGTCTCTTCCATCCGCGCCAGGCCTTGCTGCCCGGAACCGGCGGCCACTGAGGCCTGGTCGGCGGCGGTGGACACTTCGGTCATGGTGCGCACCAGGTCACGGGAGGTGGCGGCGATTTCACGGGATGTCGCACCGATTTCGGTGGTGGTGGCGGCGGTTTCGGTGGCGGTCGCCTGTTGTTGCTTGGAAGTGGCGGCAATCTCGGTGACCGACGTGGTGACCTGCACCGAGGAGCGCTGGGCCTGCGACACCAGGGACGTCAGCTCGGTCATCATGTCGTTGAAGCCGGTTTCCACGGCGCCAAACTCGTCCTTGCGCTCCAGGTTCAGGCGGCCGCTGAGGTCGCCGGTGCGCATGATTTCGAGGATCTGCACGATGCGATTCATCGGCGCCATGATCGCCCGCATCAACAGCAGGCCGCAGAGGCCGGCGGCCAGTACCGCGACCAACAGGGAAATGCCCATGATGATTTTCGCGGTGATCACCGCGTCATCAATGTTTGCCATGTCCTGGTCGGCCACCGCTTTGTTTTCACGGATGATGTCGTTGAGTTTCATGCGGCCCGCTGTCCAAGCCGGGATCAGCTGTTCATTGAACGCCTTGATGGCGTCCGCTTCCTGATTGCGTTTATGCAGGTCGAGCACAGTCGCCAGGGCGTTGTTGTAGTTGGCATGGAGCTTTTCGAAAGCGGCGAACTCGACCTTGTCTTCATCCGTGGTGACGGTGCCGCGATAGTTACTGATCTCCTCTTGCAGACGCGCTTCGAAGTTTTTGTAATCGGCGGCATCTTCAGCACTGATGCCCTGCCCTTGCTTCAAGCCCAGCAGCTCTTGGGTTTGAAGGAAACTGTCGGACCAGGCCCCGCGAATCATCGAGCTGTAATACACCCCGGGAAGCGCGTCGTCACGGACGCTGGCTTCGCTTTCTTCGATTTTCAACAACCGGGAATACGAGACGATAACCATCAGCAGCATGATGGCGATAATTACTGCAAAGCTCGCCAGGATCCGTTGGCGCAACGTCCAGTTTTTCACAGTCATTCCTCGGGGCCATTCAAATGCTGCCGAGTATAGCCGAGGGTGGGGGTGCATCTATCAAGGGTTACGCAGCATTTCTCATCTCTGGCAGAAATAGCCGGGATTGGGGCATTTAGGGGTGTGGTGGAGCTGAGGACGTCTTCGCGGGCAAGCCTCGCTCCTACAGGTTCACACGAAGTCCTGTAGGAGCGAGGCTTGCCCGCGAAGAGGCCCTGAAGACTTACACCGAGGCCTGACGCACCTGTTTCTCCAGCTCAGCCTTCAAACCCGGCTCAAGCTTGAGCTGGCGCGCCAGTTCATCGAGGTAGGACTTTTCCATGAAATTCTCCTCGTCCACCAGCATCACGCTGGCGATGTACATTTCAGCGGCCATTTCCGGGGTGCTGGCGGCGCGAGCCACATCGGTCGGGTCAAGCGGCTTGTTGAGCTCGGCATGCAGCCAGTGTTGCAGCTCCTGATCGTTGTCGAGTTTGGTGAACTCGCCTTCGATCAACGCACGTTCGCGCTCATCGACATGGCCGTCCGCCTTGGCGGCGGCCACCAGGGCCTTGAGAATGGCCTGGCTGTGTTTTTCAACCTGAGCCGCTGGCCCGCGGTCGACGGTTTGCGGTTCGCCCTTTGGCGCAGTGCCCTGCTGGGCCTGCCAGTTGCCGTAAGCCTTATAGGCAATCACGCCCAGCGCCGCGAGGCCGCCGTAGGTCAGAACTTTACCGCCGACACTGCGGCCCTTCTTGCTGCCCAGCAACAGGCCCATGGCGCCAGCCGCCAATGCACCGCCGCCCGCGCCCGAGAGCAGGCTGCCAAGCCCACCCGAGCCGCCACTGCCGCCGAGCAGTCCGCCCAGGCCGCCGCTGGAAGATTTGTTCTGCGTGCCGCCCGCCTTGTTCTGCAACAGGTCCTGGCCGGACTTGAGTAGTTGATCGAGCAATCCACGGGTGTTCATTTGTTGCCTCCACGAAATGGGTTTAACCGACCTTGAGGCCTCCAGCCTAGATCGAAAGTGCCCGGGATCCGGGTGTGAGAGTGCTTCGAGATGTTGCGCTGCGTCATTGCGCTGACCGCAGCACCTCAGAAAAATAGATATACACTCGAACAAATCTATAAAAACCGCCCACCGGGTACTTTCCCCATGATGACCTTGCGTCAGATCCGTCACTTCATCGCCGTGGCCGAGACCGGCTCGATCTCCGCCGCCGCGCAAACCGCGTTCATTTCCCAGTCGACATTGACCCTGGCGATCCAGCAACTGGAGCAGGAAATCGGCGTCGGCCTGTTCAACCGCCACGCCAAGGGCATGACGCTGACACACCAGGGCCACCAGTTCCTGCGCCAGGCCCACCTGATTCTAGCCACCGTCGACAACGCCAAACGCAGCCTCCAGCAGAGCACCGACCAGGTGGCCGGGCAATTGATCGTCGGCGTGACCAGCCTGGTCGCCGGTTACTACCTGGCGGATTTGCTCACCCGTTTCCAGCGCGCGTATCCCAACGTCGAAATCCGCGTGATGGAAGACGAGCGGCCATACATCGAGCATTTGCTGGTCAGCGGCGAAATCGATGTCGGCGTGCTGATCCTCTCCAACCTCGAAGACCGTCACGCCTTGCAGACCGAAGTCCTGACCCATTCGCCCCATCGACTGTGGCTGCCGGCCCAGCATCCCTTGCTGGAGCACGACAGCATCAACCTCGCCGATGTAGCCCGCGAGCCGTTGATTCAGCTGAACGTCGATGAGATGGATCGCAACGCGCGCCGCATGTGGTGCGGTGCCGGCCTGCAGCCGCGCATCACGCTCAAAACCGCCTCGACGGAAGCCGTTCGAAGCCTGGTTGCCGCGGGATTGGGCGTCTCGATCCAGCCCGACATGACCTACCGCCCGTGGTCATTGGAGGGCGACATCATCGAAGCCCGGCCGATTGCCGACCTCAGCCAGACGCTCGACGTCGGCCTGGCCTGGCGCCGAGGCACCGCGCGCCCGGCGCTGGTGGACCCCTTCCTGACCGTCGCCCGCGAACAACCCCACGGCGGACGCAAGCCATCTATTTAATCGAATGCCACCTTCAGTATTTAGTATTTGTCGACCTCGGACCCGCGCACTAGTCTTGTTGTATCTATATAAGACGGCCGGGCCCCAGTCACAGGGAGCAGCATGGCCACACAAGAAAAGAGAACCCGAAAAATGGCTGGCGCGCAGACCCCTTTGTTCACCGCGTTGTTGATTGATGGCGAATTGGTCGCAGGCCAGGGTTTTGTCGAACCGATCCTCAACCCGGCCACCGGTGAAGTGCTGACGCACATTGCCGAAGCCAGCACCGAGCAAGTCGAAGCCGCTATTCTCGCGGCCCATCGCGCCTTTGCCAGTTGGTCGCGGACCACGCCGCAGCAACGCTCGAACCTGTTGCTGGACATCGCCAACGCCATCGAAAAAAACGCCGACCTCCTCGCCCGCCTCGAATCGCTGAACTGCGGCAAGCCGTTGCACCTGGCGCGCCAGGACGATTTGAGCGCCACGGTCGATGTTTTCCGCTTCTTCGCCGGGGCCGTGCGTTGCCAGACCGGCCAGCTCAGCGGTGAATACCTGCCCGGTTACACCAGCATGGTCAGGCGCGATCCGATTGGTGTGGTGGCATCGATTGCGCCGTGGAACTACCCGATCATGATGGCCGCGTGGAAAATCGCCCCGGCCCTGGCCGCTGGCAACACCCTGGTCTTCAAGCCGTCGGAACATACGCCGCTGTCGATCCTGGCCCTGGCGCCGGCGCTGGCGGAAATCCTGCCACGCGGCGTGATCAATATCGTCTGCGGTGGCGGCGAAGGCGTTGGCAGCCACTTGGTCAGCCACCCGAAAGTGCGCATGGTGTCGTTGACCGGCGACATCGTCACCGGGCAGAAAATCCTCCAGGCCGCAGCGAAAACCCTGAAACGCACGCACCTCGAACTCGGCGGCAAGGCTCCGGTGATCGTCTGCAACGACGCGGACATTCAAGCGGTGGTCGAAGGTGTGCGCACCTACGGTTATTACAACGCCGGGCAGGATTGCACCGCGGCGTGCCGGGTTTATGCACAGGCCGGGATTCACGACCGCCTGGTGGCTGAACTCGGCGCGGCAGTCAGCAGCCTGCGCTTCGCCGGCAAGCGTGACGCCGACAACGAAATCGGCCCGCTGATCAGCACCCGCCAGCGCGATCGCGTGGCCAGTTTCGTCGAACGCGCCCTCGGCCAGCCGCACATCGAACGGGTGACCGGTGCGGCGGTGCATTCCGGCGCCGGCTTCTATTACCAGCCGACCTTGCTGGCGGGTTGCAAACAGAGCGATGAGATCGTCCAGCGTGAAGTGTTCGGGCCGGTGGTCACCGTGACCCGCTTCGATGGACTGGAACAAGCGGTGGACTGGGCCAACGATTCGGAATACGGCCTCGCCTCCTCGATCTGGACCCAGAACCTCGACAAAGCCATGCAGGTCGCGGCGCGCTTGCAGTACGGCTGCACCTGGATCAACAGCCATTTCATGCTGGTCAGCGAAATGCCCCACGGCGGCCTGAAGCGTTCGGGCTACGGCAAAGACTTATCCAGCGATTCGCTTCAGGACTACAGCGTGGTGCGGCACATCATGGCCCGCCACGGCCAGCATTTGTAAAAGCGCACTACGCTAACAATTAGCCGTAACGGCATTGGTATTGAAACGTCAGAACACCGCGATCCCCTGTAGGAGCTGGCTTGCCAGCGAAGGCGCCCGCAAAAACACCACAAGGCTTGAAGGCCTCTTCGCCGGCAAACCGGCTCCTACAGGACCGTGTTCACAACGTTGCAACCACGTTCACAACTGCCCCGACCATAATTAAAGAAGAGGGAATTCCCATGTTCGTGCACAAGACCGCACTGCTCAGTGCAATCACCACTGCATTGCTCGCCAGTGCCAGTATCCAGGCCGCCGAACCGCTGAAAGCTGTCGGCGCTGGCGAAGGTCAACTGGATATCGTGGCCTGGCCTGGCTACATCGAACGTGGCGAAAGCGACAAGGCCTATGACTGGGTCACCGGTTTCGAGAAAGAAACCGGCTGCAAGGTCAACGTCAAGACCGCCGCGACCTCGGATGAAATGGTCAGCCTGATGGCCAAGGGCGGTTATGACCTGGTGACCGCGTCCGGCGACGCTTCCCTGCGACTGATCGTCGGCAAGCGTGTGCAGCCGATCAACACGTCGTTGATTCCGAACTGGAAGAACATTGACCCGCGCCTCAAGGACGGCCCCTGGTACGTCGTCAATAAACAAACCTACGGCACGCCCTATCAATGGGGCCCGAACGTGCTGATGTACAACACCAATGTATTCAAGACCGCGCCGGACAGCTGGAGCGTGGTGTTCGAAGAGCAGACCCTGCCGGACGGTAAGTCCAACAAGGGCCGGGTTCAGGCGTACGACGGCCCGATCTACATCGCCGATGCGGCGCTGTACCTCAAGTCGACCCATCCGGAACTGGGCATCAAGAACCCCTACGAGCTCAACGAAACCCAGTACAAAGCGGCGCTGGACCTGCTGCGCAAGCAACAACCGTTGATCCACCGCTACTGGCATGACGCGACCGTGCAGATGAGCGACGTCAAGAACGAAGGCGTGGTGGCATCCAGCACCTGGGGCTACATGGTCAACGGCCTGGTGGCCGACAAGCAGCCGGTGGCTTCGGTGATTCCCAAAGAAGGCGCTACGGGCTGGGTGGACACCACGATGATGCACGTCGAGGCCAAGCACCCCAACTGTGCCTACAAGTGGATGGACTGGTCGCTGCAACCGAAAGTGCAAGGTGACGTGTCGGCGTGGTTCGGCGCATTGCCGGCAGTGCCTGAAGGTTGCAAGGCCAGTGAACTGCTGGGCGCTGAAGGGTGTGCGGCCAATGGTTACGACCAATTCGCCAACCTGGCCTTCTGGAAAACCCCGCAGGCCGAAGGCGGCAAGTTCGTGCCGTACAGCCGCTGGACCCAGGATTACATCGCGATCATGGGCGGCAGATAACCCTTCATAAGATCAAAAGATCGCAGCCTTCGGCAGCTCCTACACCGACGGCATGCACCGCAAATACAGCGCCCTGCACAAATCCTGTAGGAGCTGCCGCAGGCTGCGATCTTTTCACGGCATACCCGATTTACTTGATAGAAAGCGCGCCTTTTCGGAGCACCGCACCATGACGCTTGCAGTCCAGTTCACCAACGTTTCCCGTCAGTTCGGCGAAGTGAAAGCCGTCGACCGGGTTTCCATCGACATCCAGGACGGCGAGTTCTTCTCCATGCTGGGCCCTTCCGGCTCGGGCAAAACCACCTGCCTGCGCCTGATCGCCGGTTTCGAACAACCCAGCGCAGGCTCCATCCGAATTCACGGCGAGGAAGCCGCCGGGCTGCCGCCGTACCAGCGTGACGTCAACACCGTATTCCAGGATTACGCGTTGTTCCCGCACATGAACGTCCTCGACAACGTTGCCTACGGTCTGAAAGTCAAAGGCGTCGGCAAGGCCGAGCGCAACAAGCGCGCCGAAGAAGCCCTCGACATGGTCGCCCTCGGCGGCTACGGCGAGCGCAAACCGGTGCAATTGTCCGGTGGCCAGCGCCAACGTGTGGCCCTGGCCCGCGCCTTGGTCAATCGCCCGCGCGTATTGCTGCTCGATGAACCGCTCGGGGCTCTGGACTTGAAACTGCGCGAGCAAATGCAGAGTGAACTGAAGAAGCTGCAACGTCAGCTCGGCATCACCTTCATCTTCGTCACCCATGACCAGACCGAAGCACTGTCGATGTCCGACCGCGTGGCGGTGTTCAACAAGGGGCGCATCGAGCAAGTCGATACGCCGCGCAATCTCTACATGAAACCGGCGACCACCTTCGTCGCCGAATTCGTCGGCACCTCCAACGTGATTCGCGGCGATCTGGCGAAGCAGTTGAGCGGCAATCCACAGCCGTTTTCGATTCGCCCGGAACACGTGCGTTTCGCCGAAGGCCCGCTGGCCAGTCACGAGATCGAAGTCAGCGGTCTGCTCCACGACATCCAGTACCAGGGCAGCGCCACGCGCTATGAAGTGAAACTGGAAAACGGCCAGACCCTGAACATCAGCCAGGCCAACGTGCAGTGGCTGGACGTCAGCGCGCAACACCAGACCGGCCAACGCATCAGCGCACGCTGGGCACGGGAAGCCATGATCCCGCTGCACGACAACATTGTCGGCGGGGTGTGAGATGACCAGCGTGGCTCTCCCTCATACCCCGGCGGGCGGCTCGCCGCTGCGCAGGTTCGCCAACCTACTGTATCGCCGGCCGAACTTTTACCTGTCGCTGCTGCTGGTGCCGCCGCTGCTGTGGTTTGGCGCGATCTACCTCGGTTCGCTGCTGGTGCTGCTGTGGCAAGGCTTCTACACCTTCGACGACTTCACCATGGCGGTCACGCCGGACCTGACGCTGGCGAACTTCGCCGCGCTGTTCCAGCCGTCGAACTTCGACATCATTCTGCGCACCTTGAGCATGGCCATCGTCGTGTCGATCGCCAGCGCCATCGTCGCGTTCCCGATTGCCTACTACATGGCGCGCTACACCACTGGCAAGACCAAGGCGTTTTTCTACATCGCGGTAATGATGCCGATGTGGGCCAGCTACATCGTCAAGGCCTATGCCTGGACGTTGCTGTTGGCCAAGGGCGGCGTGGCGCAGTGGTTCGTGCAACACCTGGGGCTGGAGCCGGTGTTGCAGTTCGTGTTGGGTATTCCGGGCGTGGGCGGCAGCACGTTGTCGACTTCGCACTTGGGGCGTTTCATGGTGTTCGTCTATATCTGGCTGCCGTTCATGATCCTGCCGATTCAGGCGTCGCTGGAACGTTTGCCGCCATCGCTTCTGCAAGCTTCTGCCGATCTTGGTGCCAAGCCGCGCCAGACCTTCATGCAGGTGACGTTGCCGCTGTCGATTCCGGGCATCGCGGCCGGTTCAATCTTCACGTTTTCCCTGACTCTCGGCGACTTCATCGTGCCGCAACTGGTGGGGCCACCGGGCTACTTCGTTGGCAGCATGGTTTACGCGCAGCAAGGTGCGATTGGCAACATGCCGATGGCGGCCGCGTTCACGTTGGTGCCGATCGTGCTGATCGCCCTTTACCTGTCCATCGTCAAACGACTGGGGGCCTTCGATGCACTCTGAGAAAGCGTCTATAGGCTTGCGCATCGCAGCCTGGGGCGGGTTGGTGTTTTTGCACTTCCCGATCCTGATTATCTTCATGTACGCCTTCAACACCGAAGACGCGGCGTTCAGCTTTCCACCGAAAGGCTTCACCTTGAAGTGGATCGGCGTGGCCTTCTCGCGGCCCGACGTTCTGGAAGCGATCAAGCTGTCGCTGCAGATTGCCTCCGTCGCAACGTTGATTGCATTGGTACTCGGCACGTTGGCGTCAGCGGCGTTGTACCGGCGGGATTTTTTCGGCAAGCAAGGCATCTCGCTGATGCTGATCCTGCCGATTGCGCTGCCGGGGATCATCACCGGGATCGCCTTGCTGGCGACCTTCAAGACGCTGGGCATCGAACCGGGGATGTTCACCATCATCGTCGGCCACGCGACCTTCTGTGTGGTAATCGTCTACAACAACGTCATCGCCCGTCTGCGCCGCACGTCGCACAGTTTGATCGAGGCCTCGATGGACCTCGGCGCCGATGGCTGGCAGACCTTCCGCTACATCGTCCTGCCCAACCTCGGCTCGGCGTTGCTGGCCGGCGGCATGCTCGCGTTTGCGTTGTCGTTCGACGAAATCATCGTCACCACCTTCACCGCCGGCCATGAACGCACCCTGCCGCTGTGGCTGCTCAACCAGCTCAGCCGCCCTCGGGACGTGCCTGTGACCAACGTCGTCGCGATGCTGGTGATGATGGTGACCATGCTGCCGATTCTCGGCGCCTATTACCTGACCCGTGGCGGCGAAAGCGTTGCGGGGAGTGGCGGGAAATAAATTCATAACAGACACCACTGTCCCCTGTGGGAGCGGGCTTGCCCGCGATGGGGGCGTCACATTTAACGATGATGTTGACTGATCCACCGCTATCGCGGGCAAGCCCGCTCCCACAGGTTTTACGGTTCCGACAGAAAAATAAAAGCTGCAATGAGGACAATGCCATGCAAACCAAACTCTTGATCAACGGCCAACTGATTGACGGCGACGGCCCCGCCCAACCGGTGTTCAACCCGGCCCTTGGCCGTGTGCTGGTGGAAATCAACGAAGCCAGCGAAGCGCAGGTCGATGCCGCCGTGCGGGCCGCCGACAGCGCCTTCGACAGCTGGTCGCAAACCACGCCGAAAGAGCGCTCGCTGCTGCTGCTCAAACTCGCCGACGCCATCGAAGCCCATGGCGAAGAGCTGGCCAAACTGGAATCGGACAACTGCGGCAAACCCTACAGCGCCGCGCTGAATGACGAGATCCCGGCGATTGCCGACGTGTTCCGCTTCTTCGCCGGCGCCAGCCGTTGCATGAGCGGTTCGGCGGGCGGTGAATACCTGGCCGGGCACACCTCGATGATCCGCCGCGACCCGGTCGGCGTGATCGCCTCCATCGCGCCGTGGAACTACCCGCTGATGATGGTCGCCTGGAAAATCGCCCCGGCCCTCGCCGCTGGTAATACCGTGGTGCTCAAGCCGTCGGAACAAACCCCGCTGACCGCCCTGCGCCTGGCCGAACTGGCGTCGGAGATTTTCCCGGCCGGCGTGCTGAACCTGGTGTTTGGCCGTGGTCCTACGGTCGGCAGCCCATTGGTCACGCACCCGAAAGTGCGCATGGTGTCACTGACCGGCTCGATCGCCACCGGCGCGAACATCATTTCCAGCACTGCCGACAGCGTCAAACGCATGCACATGGAACTGGGCGGCAAGGCCCCGGTGATCATCTTCGACGACGCCGACATCGACGCAGCCGTGGAAGGCATTCGCACCTTCGGTTTCTACAACGCCGGCCAGGACTGCACCGCCGCATGCCGTATCTACGCCCAGGCCGGCATCTACGAAAAATTCGTCGAGAAACTCGGCGAAGCGGTCAGCAGCATCAAGTACGGTTTGCAGGATGACCCGTCGACCGAACTGGGGCCGTTGATCACCGCACAACATCGCGACCGCGTCGCCGGGTTCGTCGAACGTGCCGTGGCGCAGCCGCATATCCGCTTGATCACTGGTGGCAAGGCGGTCGACGGCAATGGCTTCTTCTTCGAACCGACCGTTTTGGCCGACGCACAACAGGACGACGAAATCGTCCGTCGCGAGGTGTTCGGGCCGGCGGTGTCAGTGACTAAGTTCACCGATGAAGCCCAGGTGCTGGGCTGGGCCAATGATTCGGACTATGGGCTGGCGTCGTCGGTCTGGACCGCGGATGTCGGCCGTGCACATCGCCTTTCAGCGCGGTTGCAGTACGGCTGCACGTGGGTGAATACGCACTTCATGCTGGTCAGCGAAATGCCCCATGGCGGTCAAAAACTGTCCGGTTACGGCAAGGACATGTCGATGTATGGATTGGAGGACTACACCGTTGTGCGGCATGTGATGTTCAAGCATTAAAAGCTTCGCGGGCAAGCCTCGCTCCTACAGGTTTTGTGTCGTTCACATGATCAAAGCCCACCACAAAACCTGTAGGAGCGAGGCTTGCCCGCGAAGGCGTCACCTCGGTTTCAAGGCAGAAACCGGCAGTACGCACCACCAGGCTCCACACCAAAGAAGTCAAAACAATAACCACCGATCCTGGCTGAGCCTTAAAGGCCCCGCCACGGTTTCGGACATCCGAAATCTGCCGATTTTCCGGAGCTAACACACCATGAGTGCATCACCCGAACTCTCCACAGCCGTCGCCGACAGCGATGCCGAGCAGCTACGCAAGCTGGGCTACACCTCGAACTTCAACCGCAGCATGAGCCTGTGGGAAAACTTCGCCCTGGGCTTCACTTACCTCTCGCCGGTCGTAGGGGTTTATACCCTCTTCGGCCTGTGCCTCGCCGCCGGTGGGCCACCGATGTTCTGGGCCTATTTACTGGTCGGTTGCGGCCAGTTGCTGGTGTGCCTGATCTTCGGTGAAGTGGTCTCGCAGTTCCCGATTTCCGGCGGCGTATACCCGTGGGCCCGCCGCCTGGTGGGCAAACGCTGGGCGTGGATGGTCGGCTGGATCTACTCCATCGCCCTGTGCGTGACCATCGCCGCTGTGGCAGTCGGTGCCGGCCCGTACCTGGCCGCGATGATGGGCTTTGAACCGAGCAACAACACCAACATCGTCATCGCGCTGTTCCTGACGCTGTTCGCCACCCTGGTCAACCTCAGCGGCACCAAAGTGCTGGCGCGGATCGCCATGTTCGGCTTCCTCTGCGAATTGGTCGGTGCCGTGATCGTCGGTGTTTACCTGCTAATCTTCGAACGTCATCAATCGATCAGCGTGTTGTTCAACACCTTCGACATCAGCATCGACGGCTCTTACCTGCCGGCCTTTCTCACCGCTTCGCTGGCGGGGATGTTTCTCTACTACGGCTTCGAGGCCTGCGGCGATGTGGCCGAAGAAACCCCGAACCCAAGCAAGCAGATCCCGGTGGCCATGCGCATGACCATCTACATCGGCGGCATCGCCGCGATGTTCGCGTGCCTGGCGCTGATCCTCGCCGTGCCCGACATGCAAGCCGTGATCAACGGCACCGACAAAGACCCGGTCACCACCATCCTCAACAATGCCTTCGGCCCGGTCGGTTCGAAAGTGGTGATGGGCGTGGTGATGATTTCCTTCATCTCCTGCGTCATCAGCCTGCAAGCAGCGGCGAGTCGTCTGCTGTATTCCTACGCACGGGATGAAATGGTCATCGGCAGCTCACTGCTGAAAAAGATTTCCCCTACAACTCAGGTGCCGGTTGCAGCCCTGTTCGTCTCCGGCGTCCTGCCGGCGCTGATCATCATCCTCGGCTTCTTCCTGCAGGACGCGGTGGCCACCATCGTCAGCTTCGCGGCCATCGGCATCTACCTGGCCTTCCAGATGATCGTCCTCGCGGCGCTCTATGCGCGCATGAAAGGCTGGAAACCGAGCGGCAAATTCACCCTCGGCGCCTGGGGCTGGGCCGTGAACATTGGCGCACTGGTTTACGGCGTCGGCGCGATCATCAACATGGCCTGGCCGCGTACGCCGGATGCGGCGTGGTACATCAACTACGCGATGGTGTTGAGTACGGCGATCGTGATTGGGTTGGGGCTGCTTTATATGTGGCTTGCCAAGCCGTATGACCATGGGACGGCGCCTGCGGGGGATGCCTGGAAGGTTAGTCGGTAACGACGCTTGCCCTGCTCGCAGTGATGCGGGCAGGGTTCGTGATGCTAGATGGCTTGAGGCTTGGAGAGGGTTTCGAATTCATCCATCAGCAGGTGGATTTCGGTGCTGGGGTTGGGTTCGCCGCTGACAGCGACGTCCTCGATAATCTTTGGTGCTAAAGCGCGTGCCCTTTGAAATGGCTCACCCAAGAGTTGTGCAAAATAGTTGTTGTTTTCACCCTTCTCATATTTATCCATGTTGGGTTTCTCTCTGAGACTTCTGGCCACTAAGTGGCCTGGAGAATGCTTCCCGACCGCTCGAAAGGGCTTTCGATTGAAACCGAAGTGTAAAAGCAGCCAAAACTCAAAACAGGGGTATGAAGCGATGACATTGATTTTTAGATGCGGCCTCGCCAGATTTATTGCCCGCTCAAAGCACAGATGCGTGTCGCGATCCAATACACAGAACACCTTGTCGAAGCGTTTCTGACGGATGATCGCTTTTTCCACAATGCCACTTGGGTGTGTTACCCCACAGTGAGCAATTTCAACCTGAGCGTTAGCGCGGAAGTGAAAGGCAGCTTCCTCCAGATATCGCTTTCCTGACTTGCTGTCTTCACAGAGGATTAGCACTTTGGGTTGAGGCTTGAAGCGCGGAGCCTTACGATCAAACAAGCGTATCGAGCGCGCCACGATCAACCCCGCCTCATCAATGGCAACCCGCGATAACGCCCTTCAAAGTAGCGTTTCTCGACGTCCTCCCCTTCCCGTCCTTCAAAATCATGAACAGAGAAAAGGCCGGTTGCGCCGTTAGCATCTCGTTCGGTGATCCAGAACTGATCGCGCCGAAGCGCTTTGGCGTCCATTAGATGTGTGTCGTGAGTGGAAAAGATCAGCTGAGTATCCAACCCACTGTTCAGGTGTTTCTCAATCAGGCCAGCGACGATTGAGGGGTGAATGCTGCTGTCCAACTCGTCGACAACAAGGATTCCGCTCCCATCGGCGTGATTGATCATGAACCAGGGCAGCCAGAATCCGATCAGGTTTTTCGTACCACCAGACTCCTCGGAAAAATCAAACTCGGCTTTGCCTAAAAGACTTGTGTGCGTCAGGGTGACTTTGTCTTTTTGGGCTGCGGCAAAGAACTCCTTGAGGGTGAGTTTTTTAGCGCGTTGAACAGACTCTGCATCCTCGGTATTGAGTTGGATCGCTGACACCGGAATGTCCACTTCCTTTAGAAAGTCGCGCAAATCGCTCGTGTAATCCGAAGCCATTCGAAGGAACCTGATGGACGCTGCTGACAGCCCCATCATGTTGTTCTGTTCAATAACGAGCAGACCGGTTTGAAACCAGCTGAACGGCCCCCGCAATTGCGTCAGCTCCTCGCTACTGTTCGCAACCGCCTGCGAAATAAACAACATCTTCGGGCTCGTCAAACGCCGCCAGGCGTTGTGAACTTCTTCGCCACCTTCAAGGCTTGAGCCAAAAACATAGCGCTCCCTTTCATCATCAAAGCGACGCTCATACAGCAGCGTTTCTTTGCCATTGGGGTAGGAAACCAATTGCTCCTCGGTTATCCGCTGCGCCGTCATGCGCAGAACAAACCGATAGCGGAGCCTGCCTTGAATGAAGTTGTACTCAAAGAAACTGGGGGCGTCCTTGAGCTGCGGGTCAAAACGAAACGGTGAAACCGGCAGAGGTTCATCATTTGAAGTCGTTGTAGAGGCGAGCAAATGCCCCATGATCCCCATCGCCCGAATCAGCGAAGATTTGCCGGACGCATTGGGTCCGTAAATCGCGGCCACCTTCAACAAGTCCGGCAGTTTTTCTCCCTTTACGGGTGGTTTGAATACATTGCGTTTTTTGCTCAGGCGCGGCGTCGCAGCCATGGACAGGGTCTGCTTCTCACGGAAGGAGCGATAATTGGCAACCGAAAACTCGATCAACATGTAGCAAACCTGCAGTTCATGACTGAAGGCAGAAAACCTATAGGAAAAACTTCAGGTGCGGCGTTGCTTCACCGCACTTCATGCAAAAACAGGCAATTCCTACAGATCAGCCCTTCTAACCAGAACACCAATTCCTACAACAACCGTCGCCAGAGTAGACTTGGCGCCGCGTGCGCCAGAACGATAGGCTTTACCTCGTCGCTGCCAAATCAGCGACCCGGGGTCGAAGCCGGAAAAAGTCAAAACGGTGCTTGCGTGCCCCCATAGAACTGCGACTGTTTTATGCCGTCAGTTCTGCTTTATGGCGGGGCGTGGGGGGCGGGCCTTTTGGCTTCCGTTTTTCTGGAAGGGGCCCGACTTCGAACGCCACTCGGTTCGCCACCCAACCTGTCGAAGGGTTGATGGCGACTTTCCATATCAAAACGGAAGTCATTTCATGCCAACGCACGCTCAAAACTCACCCCTTTCCAGCTTCACCCCAACCGTCTTCACCCGCCACAACCGCTTCCTCCACGCCTTGATGCAAGACAACCAAGCCTGGTTCTGCGTCCAGGATCTCGGTCGTCTGATGGGTTGCCCACTTGACCAACGCCTCACCCTGAAACTCGATCCCGATCAGCGCCGATACGTCTGGCTGCTCAAGAACGGCAAAATCGTCGAATCACTGATGGTCAGCGAGCCAGGGATGTACGCCCTTCTGGTTCACCATTACATCCCGGAAAATCGAAACTTGCGTCAATGGCTAAGCAACGAAGTTATGCCAATGCTGCGTGATTCGAATGCGACATCTGTGGATAACACTCCCAGCCTGAGTTCATTGCAGTGGGCCGGCATCTCAGTACCGCTGCTGCATTGGCAGCATCAGGCCTGGATCAAGTGGCGGGACATGCCTGATCTGATGCAGGCACAGCGGCCGTTTACGGTCATGGGCACTTGCAGTTAAAGGCAGGGTGAATAAATGAAAAAGGGGCAGGCTTCACAGTCCGCCCCTCTGGTTAGTCAGCTCCTCAAATCTCCTTGTTCTCCGCCCAAAGTATCAATCCTCAGGCTGCTCACCTATCTCAGCACAGACACGCACTTTGTAGCAGCTGGCGAAGCCTGCGTTCGGCTGCGCAGCAGACGTGAAATCAGACGGCGCGGTGCTTCAGGAAGACTGTGCGCTCAGGTTTTACGACTGCTGCGCAGCCGAACGCAGGCTTCGCCAGCTGCTACAGACCGCGGCCGCAACACAGCGTACGGCCAGGTCCTTCGCCTCCTCAAAACCTTGAAACACTCCTCATCGCATCCACCAGATACCGCATTGCAATCCGGTCGCTCTCCGACAGCTCTCTATACCGTTCCACCAATTTCATTTCCTCCGAATTCAGCCGACGCCTGCGCCGCCCTGTCACCAGGCATGGAAGGATTCCCAACAGTTCAGTGATGCCTTGTACTTTCGACATGGACGATGTCCTTCTATACGTCAAAGAAATCTGAAAAACCTGCATCGCCCTATTACTTTCAGCAGTCGCTCTGTGCCCGCTGAAACGCACCGGCCTGAAGGGCCGAAACCGGTCATGCCCATAGAATAGGAAGTAAATCGGCGCTGAAAAGCGTTTTTAGAGTAATTAGTCGAAAAAAGCAGAAATGCCCTATAAATCAGAAAGTCCTGTCGGAAAACTTCACCGACATTTCTTGTTTCATTGCCGCGCTGTCACGGTGATATCAATCATTTTTCCTGCGCAACCGAACGGTTTAAGCTATTTGGCATCTGTTTAGAGTCCGTTGCGTTTGGCCGAAGGCATGTCCGAACCGTTATTTTTGATCCAGTACGTGCCAGGAACGGCGCGGGATTGTTCACGACAGGTTGATACTTATGCACCGCAGGAATTTGCTCAAAGCGTCCATGGCCATTGCGGCCTACACCGGTCTTTCGGCCAGTGGCCTCCTGGCCGCTCGTGCCTGGGCCGGTAATGGCGCGGCCGACGGCGACGCCCAGGCTTTCGACTTCGAAGCCTTGAAGATTCAAGCCAAGCAGCTCGCTGGCAATCGCTATCAAGACACCAAGCAAGTGCTGCCGCCGACGCTGGCGACCATGACGCCGCAGAATTTCAACGCGATCCGCTACGACGGCAATCATTCCCTCTGGAATGATCTGAACGGTCAGCTGGATGTGCAGTTTTTCCACGTCGGCATGGGGTTCAAGCAGCCGGTGCGCATGTACAGCGTCGATCCCAAGACGCGTCAGGCGCGGGAGGTGCATTTCCGCCCGTCCCTTTTCAACTATGAAAAAACCACAGTCGACACCAAGCAGCTCGGCGCCGATCTAGGGTTTTCCGGGTTCAAGCTGTTCAAGGCTCCCGAGTTGGATCAACACGATGTGTTGTCCTTCCTCGGCGCCAGCTATTTCCGTGCGGTAGATGCCAGCGGCCAGTACGGTTTGTCGGCGCGCGGCCTGGCGATTGATACCTATGCCAAGAAGCGTGAGGAGTTTCCGGACTTCACCAAGTTCTGGTTCGAGACGCCGGACAAGGACAGCACGCGCTTCGTGGTCTATGCCCTGCTGGATTCGCCGAGTGCCACCGGCGCCTACCGTTTCGATATTGATTGCCAGGCCAGCCAGGTAGTCATGGCCATCGACGCCCACATCAATGCGCGCACCGCCATCGAACAATTGGGCATCGCCCCGATGACCAGCATGTTCAGCTGCGGCACCCATGAACGGCGCATGTGCGACACCATTCACCCGCAGATCCACGACTCCGACCGTCTGGCCATGTGGCGCGGTAACGGTGAGTGGATCTGCCGTCCGCTGAACAACCCAGCCACTCTGCAGTTCAACGCGTTTGCCGACACCGACCCGAAAGGTTTCGGCCTGGTACAGACCGATCACGAGTTCGACAGCTATCAGGACACCGTCGACTGGTACAGCAAACGCCCAAGCCTGTGGGTAGAGCCTACAACCGCATGGGGCGAAGGCTCTATCGATCTGTTGGAAATTCCTACGACCGGCGAAACCCTGGATAACATCGTTGCGTTCTGGACTCCAAAAAAACCGGTGGCTGCCGGCGACTCGCTGAACTACGGCTACAAGCTCTACTGGAGCGCCCTGCCGCCGGTCGGCACGCCGCTGGCACGAGTGAATGCTACCCGCTCGGGCATGGGTGGTTTCATCGAAGGCTGGGCACCGGGTGAGCATTATCCGGAAGTCTGGGCGCGGCGCTTCGCCGTGGATTTCACGGGCGGCGGTCTGGACCGGTTGCCAGAGGGCGCCGGGATCGAACCGGTGGTCACGTGCTCGAACGGTCAGGTCAAGGACTTCAACGTGCTGGTGCTCGATGACATCAAGGGCTACCGCATCACGTTCGACTGGTATCCGACCAACGACAGCGTGGAGCCAGTGGAATTGCGGTTGTTCATCCGCACCCATGACCGCACGTTGAGCGAAACCTGGTTGTACCAATACTTCCCGCCAGCGCCGGACAAGCGCAAATACAGCTGATATCCGGCTGACGTCGAGATTTCATTCGGTTTTCCGAACGCGACCTGCCGGTCGGTTCGGTTAACCGGATTATCCAGTGGCCAAATCGGCGCCATAAATATTTAATTTCTTTATAAATCAATAACTTGATCTGTCATGCCTGGCCTGGCACGAGTCATGCTCTACACTCTTGGACGAATGCTTTGTTGCGCCAACCCTTCAGGAGCCGACAGACATTCGATGCACAAAAAGGGCCGATGAACTGGCTCCATAAAAAAAACAATGTCGAGGAAAATTTGATGCGCATCGTTCCCCATATCCTGGGCGCAGCCATTGCTGCCGCTCTGATTAGCACTCCAGTTTTCGCTGCCGAACTCACCGGCACACTGAAGAAGATCAAAGAGTCCGGCGTCATCACCCTCGGGCATCGTGACGCATCCATTCCGTTTTCCTATATCGCGGACGCTTCCGGCAAACCGGTTGGCTACTCCCACGATATCCAGCTGAAAATCGTCGAAGCCATCAAGAAAGACCTGGACTTGCCAAACCTGCAGGTCAAATACAACCTTGTCACTTCGCAAACCCGTATACCGCTGGTGCAGAACGGCACCGTGGACGTCGAGTGCGGTTCCACCACCAACAACGTCGAGCGTCAGCAGCAAGTGGCCTTCTCCGTCGGCATCTTCGAAATCGGTACGCGCCTGCTGTCCAAAAAAGGCTCTGCGTACAAGGATTTCGACGACCTTAAAGGCAAGAACGTCGTGACCACCGCGGGCACCACGTCCGAGCGCATCCTCAAGTCGATGAACGCCGACAAGCAAATGGGCATGAACGTCATCTCCGCCAAAGACCACGGCGAGTCCTTCCAGATGCTGGAAACCGGCCGTGCCGTTGCTTTCATGATGGACGACGCTTTGCTGGCCGGTGAAGCCGCCAAGGCCAAGAAGGCCGATGACTGGGCCGTGACCGGTACTCCACAGTCCTACGAAATCTACGGTTGCATGGTCCGCAAGGGCGACGAGCCGTTCAAGAAGGCGGTCGACGACGCGATCATCGCGACCTACAAGTCGGGCGAGATCAACAAGATCTACGACAAATGGTTCATGCAACCTATCCCGCCTAAAGGCCTGAACCTGAACTTCCCGATGAGCGACGAGCTCAAGGCGTTGATCGCCAATCCGACCGATAAAGCGGCTGACGACAAGAAATCCTGATTTCTGACTAACCTTATCTCCTGAGAGGGCCTCTGCCCTTTCAGGAGGTTGTCACTCCCTGCTGGCATTTTTGGAAACACTCGAACCGGTGGCTGTCGAGCCGCTCGTGTGTGCCTGATTTTCAATCGGGCGGGAACGGAGTTTCCCCAGGCGGGCATTTGTACATCGAACGATCTGAGGGGAGACCCTAATGAATTACAACTGGGACTGGGGCGTGTTCTTCAAGTCCACCGGCGTGGGCAGCGAGATTTATTTCGACTGGTATCTCTCCGGTTTGGGCTGGACCATCGCCATCGCCGTCGCTGCCTGGATCATCGCGCTGCTGCTGGGCTCGGTGCTGGGTGTCATGCGTACGGTGCCGAATCGCATCGTGTCGGGCATCGCGACCTGCTACGTCGAACTCTTTCGTAACGTGCCACTGCTGGTGCAGCTGTTCATCTGGTACTTCCTGGTGCCCGACCTGCTGCCGCAGAACTTGCAGGACTGGTACAAACAGGACCTGAACCCGACCACCTCGGCCTTCCTCAGCGTCGTGGTATGCCTGGGCCTGTTCACCACCGCACGGGTTTGCGAACAAGTGCGCACCGGCATCCAGGCGCTGCCTCGCGGCCAGGAAGCGGCCGCTCGTGCCATGGGCTTCAAGCTGCCGCAGATCTACTGGAACGTGCTGCTGCCCCAAGCCTACCGGATCATCATTCCGCCGCTCACCTCGGAATTCCTCAACGTCTTCAAGAACTCCTCCGTGGCCTCGCTGATCGGCCTGATGGAGTTGCTCGCACAGACCAAACAGACCGCCGAGTTCTCCGCCAACCTGTTCGAAGCGTTCACCCTGGCAACGTTGATCTACTTCACCCTGAACATGGGCCTGATGCTGCTGATGCGCGGCGTCGAGAAGAAAGTCGCCGTGCCTGGCCTGATCTCCGTAGGGGGTAAATGATGGAATTCGACTTCTCGGGCATCATCCCGTCCCTGCCGGGCTTGTGGAACGGCATGGTCATGACCCTGCAACTGATGGCGCTGGGCGTCGTCGGCGGGATCATCCTCGGCACCCTCCTCGCGTTGATGCGCCTGTCCCACAGCAAACTGCTGTCGAACATTGCCGGCGCCTACGTTAACTACTTCCGTTCGATCCCGCTGCTGCTGGTCATCACCTGGTTCTACCTGGCGGTGCCGTTCGTGCTGCGCTGGATCACCGGCGAAGACACCCCGATCGGCGCGTTTGCCTCGTGCATCGTGGCGTTCATGATGTTTGAAGCGGCGTACTTCTGCGAAATCGTCCGGGCCGGCGTGCAGTCGATTCCCAAGGGCCAGATGGGTGCTGCCCAGGCCCTGGGCATGACCTATGGCCAGATGATGCGCTTGATCATCCTGCCGCAAGCGTTCCGCAAGATGACCCCGCTGCTGCTGCAACAGAGCATCATCCTGTTTCAGGACACCTCGCTGGTCTACGCGGTCGGCCTGGTGGACTTTCTCAATGCCTCGCGCGCCAGTGGCGACATCATCGGGCGCTCCAATGAGTTCCTGATTTTCGCCGGTTTCACCTACTTCATCATCAGCTTTGCCGCCTCGCAGCTGGTCAAGCGTCTGCAAAAAAGGTTCGCCGTATGATCTCTATCAAGAACGTCAACAAGTGGTATGGGGACTTCCAGGTACTGACTGATTGCAGCACCGAGGTCAAAAAAGGCGAGGTGATCGTGGTGTGCGGACCGTCCGGCTCCGGCAAATCCACCCTGATCAAATGCGTCAACGCCCTGGAACCGTTCCAGAAAGGCGACGTGGTGGTTGATGGCACGTCCATCGCCGACCCGAAGACCGACCTGCCGAAACTGCGTTCGCGCGTGGGCATGGTGTTCCAGCATTTCGAACTGTTCCCGCACCTGAGCATCATGGACAACCTGACCATCGCACAGGTCAAGGTGTTGGGTCGCAGCAAGGACGAGGCCTCCAAGAAAGCCCTGCAACTGCTCGAACGCGTCGGTCTTTCGGCCCATGCGAAAAAGCATCCGGGGCAACTCTCCGGTGGTCAGCAGCAGCGTGTGGCGATCGCCCGTGCGCTGGCGATGGACCCGATCGTCATGCTGTTCGACGAACCGACCTCGGCGCTCGATCCGGAAATGGTCAACGAAGTGCTCGACGTGATGGTGCAACTGGCCCACGAAGGCATGACCATGATGTGCGTGACCCACGAAATGGGCTTTGCCCGCAAAGTGGCTGACCGCGTGATCTTCATGGACCAGGGCAAGATCATCGAAGACTGCAAGAAAGAGGATTTCTTCGGCGACATCAGCCACCGTGCCGAGCGTACGCAGCATTTCCTCAACAAGATCCTGCAGCACTAAGAAAGACACCGCTCCCTTGTAGGAGCTGGCTTGCCAGCGAAAGCGGTGTGTCAGGCACACCGCGTCGCCGCATTCGCCAGCAAGCCGGCTCCTACAGATTTGTGTTGTGGTTGACCCAAGGCATCTGTGATGAAATGCGACCCCACTCTCTATCGCGCCGCGCCGCCATCACTCGCCGTGAAACCCCGTCTGATCCGCCATCTGTTCCTGCCGCCGCTGGTCATCGCCCTGATGATCGGATTGGGCTATATCGGCTTCTGGGTCAGTGAGCACTACGGCATCCGCAGCCTCAGCGAGAACGGCCAGCGTCAGCTGGAACTGCACGCCCGCGCCGTCGAGAGCGAGATCAGCAAGTACACCTACCTGCCCAGCCTGCTGGAACTCGAAACCAGCGTTTCAACGCTGTTGGCCGACCCGACGCCGGAACACCGACAGACGGTCAATGATTACCTCGAAGGCCTGAACCGGCGCAGCCGCAGTCGGGCTATCTACGTGATGGACACCACCGGCCGCGTGATGGCCACCAGCAACTGGCGCGATGTCGACAGTTACCTGGGTGAAGACTTGTCCTTTCGCGCCTATTTCCAGAATGCCGTGCGCGGTCAGCCGGGGCGCTTCTATGGCATCGGCAGCACCAACGGCGAACCCGGTTATTACCTGGCCCACGGCCTGGAAGAACACGGCAAGATCATCGGCGTCGCGGTGGTCAAAGTCCGCCTCGAAGCCATGGAAGAACGTTGGCAACGGGCGCGCCTCGAAGCGTTCGTCAGCGACGAGAATGGCATCATCATTCTCTCCAGCGATCCGGCGCGGCGGCTCAAATCGGTGATACCGCTGAGCGACGAGACCAAGGAAAAACTCGCCCGCAGCCTGCAGTATTACTGGTTTCCGCTGAACGAACTGCAACCGTTGGCCCGGGAGAAACTGGCTGAAGGCGAAGAAAAACTGACGTTTCCCGCCAATAGCGAAGTGGAATCCGACGAAGAGGACATCAGCTACCTCTCGCAAACTCGCCCACTGAGCGACACCCCGTGGAATTTCACCCTGCTCACACCGCTGCAGGATTTGCGCCGCGAAGCGATCAATCAGGGAATTCTGGTGGCGGTGGCGTTTGCGCTCGTGGCGTTCCTGCTGATCGCCTGGAACGAGCGGCGCAAGGTGATCGCCACCCGTCTCGCCGCCCGCGAAGCCTTGCAGGAAGCCAACAATCAACTGGAGCGTCGGATTACCGAACGCACCACCGACCTGCGCGCCAGCAACGAACGGCTCAAAGGCCAGATCCGCGAACGCCGTCAGGCCGAAGAGACGTTGCGCCGGGCTCAGGATGAACTGGTACAGGCCGGAAAACTTGCCGCCATCGGCCAGATGTCGACCAGCATTGCCCACGAATTGAACCAGCCGCTGGCCGCGCTGCGAACCTTGTCCGGCAACACCGTGCGCGTTCTGGAACGCGGTCAGCTGGACGTCGCCAGCACCAACCTCAAGACCATCAACGAACTGATCGACCGCATGGGCCGGATCACCGCCAGCCTGCGCTCCTTCGCCCGTCGCGGCGACGACAAAGGCCGGGCCTGCCTCGGCAAAGCGGTGGACGCCGCGTTGCAACTGCTCGGCAGTCGCGTGGAAAGTGTCCACCTGCAACTGCATCGTGACTTCGCCGATGTGCAGGTGCAGATCGACCAGACCCGCCTGGAGCAGATCCTGGTGAACCTGATCGGCAACGCCCTCGACGCGATGCAGGCGCAGCCGCTGCCAGAGTTGTGGCTCGAAGGCGAAGTGTTCGATGGCAAATATCGCCTTCGGGTGCGCGACAACGGCCACGGCATCGACGCCGCAGCGCGCAAGCATCTGTTCGAACCGTTCTTCACCACCAAACCCGGCGAACAGGGCCTGGGCCTCGGCCTGACCCTGTCGGCGAGCCTGGCCGCCGCCACCGGCGGGCACCTGGGTGTCGAACACCCGGCCAGCGGTGGAACCACCTTCGTCCTCAGTTTACCGTTGGTAAGCCTCACTTCCGCCGAGCCAATATGAACAACGACCTTAGTGTGCTGATCGTCGAAGACGACCCCCATGTGCTGCTCGGCTGCCAACAGGCGCTGACCCTGGAAGACATTCCCTGCGTGGGCGTGGGCAGCGCCGAAGAAGCGCTGGAGCGTGTTGGCGACAACTTTGCCGGGATCGTCAT
This sequence comes from Pseudomonas sp. RIT-PI-q, assembly GCF_001297125.1. Classification (GTDB taxonomy): domain Bacteria; phylum Pseudomonadota; class Gammaproteobacteria; order Pseudomonadales; family Pseudomonadaceae; genus Aquipseudomonas. Next base: position 3,956 of record NZ_LHPC01000077.1, on the reverse strand, counting down.
CAGCGACATCCGCCTGCCGGGCATCGACGGGCTGGAATTGCTGACCCGGCTCAAGGCCCGCGACCGCAGCCTGCCGGTGGTGCTGATCACCGGCCACGGCGATATTTCCATGGCCGTCGGCGCGATGCAGAAAGGCGCCTACGATTTCATGGAGAAACCCTTCTCCCCCGAACGCCTGGTGGACGTGGCCCGCCGCGCGCTGGAGCAACGCAGCCTCGCGCGGGAAGTCTCCTCGCTACGCCGGCAACTGGCCGAACGCGATTCCCTGGAAGGCCGGATCATCGGCCGCTCGCCCGCGATGCAGAACCTGCGCGAACTGATTGCCAATGTCGCCGATACCTCCGCCAACGTGTTGATCGAAGGCGAGACCGGCACCGGTAAAGAGTTGGTTGCGCGTTGCCTGCACGACTTCAGTCGGCGCCACACCAAACAGTTCGTCGCGCTGAACTGCGGCGGCTTGCCGGAGAACCTGTTCGAAAGTGAGATCTTCGGCCACGAGGCCAACGCGTTCACCGGCGCCGGTAAGCGGCGGATCGGCAAGATCGAACACGCCGACGGCGGCACATTGTTCCTCGACGAAGTGGAAAGCATGCCCCTGCCCTTGCAGATCAAACTGCTGCGGGTGTTGCAGGAACGCACCCTCGAACGCCTCGGCTCGAACCAGAGCGTGGCGGTGGATTGCCGGGTGATCGCCGCGACCAAGTCCGATCTCGACGAGTCGAGCAAGGCCGGCGAATTCCGCAGTGACCTGTATTACCGCCTCAACGTGGTGACCCTCGAACTGCCGCCATTGCGCGAACGTCGCGAAGACATCCTGCAATTGTTCGAACACTTCTTGCAGCAGTCGTCCCTGCGCTTCGACCGCGCCGTGCCGGAGCTGGACAACCAGACCTTGTCGAACCTGATGAGCCACGACTGGCCGGGCAACGTGCGTGAATTGCGCAACGTTGCCGAACGCTTCGCCCTCGGTCTGCCAGCCTTCAAGAAGACCGGCGTCAGCGGCAGCAATCAAGGCCTGGCCTTCGCCGAAGCGGTGGAAGCGTTTGAACGTAACCTGCTCAGCGATGCGTTGCAGCGCAGCGGCGGCAACCTGACCCAGGCCAGCCTGGAACTGGGGATGGCCAAGACCACCTTGTTCGACAAAGTGAAGAAGTACGGGCTGAGCCACTGATGGACCTGATTCTCAAAGCAACCCTGGGCGCGGCGGTGGTGCTGATCCTCGCCGCCCTGGCCAAGACCAAAAACTATTACATCGCCGGACTGGTGCCGCTGTTTCCGACCTTTGCGCTGATTGCGCATTACATCGTCGGCAAGGGCCGCTCGCTGGAGGATTTGAAGACCACCATCGTGTTTGGCATGTGGTCGATCATTCCGTACTTCATCTACCTGGCGACGTTGTACGTGATGGTCGACCGGATGCGGTTGGAGGCGTCGCTGGCGGTGGCGGCGGTGGCGTGGTTGATGGCGGCGACGGTGCTGGTCACCGTCTGGCTCCGCTTCCAAGCGTGATTCATCTCCCGTAGGAGCGAGGCTTGCCCGCGAAGAACGATAACGCGGTGTACCAGATAATCCGTGGCGGCCCATTCGCGGGCAAGCCTCGCTCCTACAGGTCAGCGGTGTGTGGCTGGCCCGGCCCTTGCATTTACCCCTGAAAGCCCGCTCGGCCGGCCTTCATGATGGATGGAGCCGGTGTCTGGGAGGGTGTGCCAAGGGTGAATTGCGACCTTGAACATTTTAGATCTCGACCACAGCCTGACTGCCCAGGCACCGATCGCACGGCTGCTCGACAGCGGTAGCGCCAAACGCCTGGACCTGCTCGACCTCGGCCCGAAACTGCGGCTCTGGTCCAGCGAACGAACGTGGCGGCGCTTCGTTGAACGCCTGCAACAACGCCCGCGCCACAGCGGCCCGCAGCCGGAAATCTTCTTCGTGGGCTCTGGTGATTACCATCACCTGACGCCGGCCTTCCTCAGCGATTTGCCAGAGCCGGTGAGCCTGATCCATTTCGACAATCACCCCGACTGGGTTCACTTCGCCCCGCGTCGGCATTGCGGTTCGTGGGTCAACCAGGCGCTGAAGCTGCCGAACATCCGGCGCATCGTCACGCTCGGCCCGTGCAGCGACGACCTGCAAAATCCGCAGCTCAAGGGCGGTAACCTCAGTGCCCTCAGGCGTGGTGTCTTGCAGCTGTTCCCGTGGCAGCACCCGCCCTCCAAGGTCTGGGGCCGGGTCGGCGACGGTGCCGGGCATCAGCAACAGGAAAATCTGCTGCACTGGCGCAATCTGGCCGAGCTGGACTGGCCGGTGTTTCTTCAACAAATGATCGCCAGCCTGCCCACCGACGCGGTGTGGATCACCATCGACAAGGACGTTTTGGCCAGCGAAGACGCGGCGACCAACTGGGATCAAGGCGGCATGCGCCTCAGCCATTTGCTGCAAGCCATACGCGTGTTGGCGGCCGGCAAACGAATCATCGGCATCGACATCTGCGGGGAATACGCGCCGCCGGCCTTCAGCAACGCCTTCAAACGCTGGGAAGCCAAGTCTGACCAGCCGCCCGCCGAACGCTGGAGCGAAGCCGATCTGCTGCGCAACGTGGCGACCAATCAGGCGCTGATCGAGCTGTTCGAGGAGTTGTTCCCATGACCTTCACGGTGATTGTGCTGGTGGCGTTTTCCATTGTGCTGGACGTCATCGGCCAGCTCTGTTTCAAGCTCGGCCTCGACCGTTTGCCCGAGCTTGAAGGCGGGTTTCGGCTGAATGCGTTCTGGGGCCAAGTGTTCAACGCGCCGCTGCTGTGGTGCGGCATTGGCGCCTACGTGATCGAGTTTTTCGTCTGGCTCGAAGCCCTGTCCCGCGCGCCGTTGAGCCTGTTGTTTCCGGCGGCGGCGCTGGCGTATTGCGGCGTGGTGCTGGCTGGAAAACTGATCCTCGGTGAAACCGTCAGCCGTCGGCGCTGGCTCGGCACGTGGGTGATTACGGCGGGCGTGATGCTCGTGTGTGTCGCCCATGCCTGAGGTTCAATCGATGGTCAGGAGCAAGACCGACTGGCTGCATGAGCGCCTCGGTACGGTGGTGCTGTGGGCGCTGTTGATCGGTTTTGAAAGCGCCGGGCAGATCGCTACCAAAGTGGGCGGTGATCAACTGGGGCAGATGGATTTAAACCTGCAATGGCTGCTGGCCGTGGCGGTCAACCCTGGCGTATGGCTGGCGATAGCCTGCTACATCGGGGCGTTTTTTGTGTGGATGCTGATACTGCGGCGCAGCAGTTTGTCCCTGGCGTTTCCGCTGAGTTCGCTGGTGTTTGTCGGGGTTTTACTGGGGTCGTGGTTGGGGTTGGGCGAGCAGATCAGCGTGCTGCACTGGGTGGGAGTGGCGGTGATTATGGGCGGGATTGCGTTGTTGGCCGAGGGTGAAGAAACCTGAAAACAACATCCCCCTGTAGGAGCTGTCGAGTGAAACGAGGCTGCGATCTTTTGATTTTAGAAAGATCAAGATCAAAAGATCGCAGCCTCGTTTCACTCGACAGCTCCTACAGGGTTTCGGTGGTGGTCAGTCGAATTTGTAAGCCACCGCCGCCTGCACTTCTCCCTGATTAGTATCTCCCACGGCTTTGACGATACTGCTATCCGCCGCCGAACCCGTCAGGTGAATCCAGCTCGCACTGGTTAGCAGCGACCAGTGCGGCGCCAAGGGAAATTCGAAGCTCTGGGTCAGGGCCACATTCTGCAATCCACCGCCAGCGTTGTACGGCCGAATCCCGGACGCCTGCGACTCATCGGCACTCACCCCAAAGAACGTCCGGGTCTGCCGGGCATCGGCGAAATGCGCGGTCAAATTCGTGCTGCCGCTCCCCCCGCCGCCCACTGGCTAACCCCCCTCCCCCCCGACCCGCCCCACCACCCCGCCCTGCCCGCCGCCCCCACCCACCGCTCGCCCGACGCACGCAACCCCAC
>NZ_LHPC01000028.1 GCF_001297125.1 Pseudomonas sp. RIT-PI-q | reverse complement strand
CGGCCTGTTGAGTGGTGAAAAGCAGCAGGTATGCGCTGCTGTTTTTGTAGGAGCTGGCTTGCCAGCGAAGGCGGCTTTGAGCCTTGCATCGAAAATGCCGACGCCTTCGCCGGCAAGCCGGCTCCTATAGGGTTTCGGTGCGCCGACGCGCAGGGCATTCATTTAATACGTCAATGTAGGCGCTTGTCAGCGAAGGGGCGGGTGGATCAAGGTCAAGAGCTGAAGGCGAGCTAACGCTCGGCCTGATGAGTGGTGAAAAGCAGCAGGTATGCGCTGCTGTTTTTGTAGGAGCTGGCTTGCCAGCGAAGGCGGCTTTGAGCCTTGCATCGAAAATGCCGACGCCTTCGCCGACAAGCCGGCTCCTATAGGGTTTCGGTGCGCCGACGCGCAGGGCATTCATTCAATACGTTGCCAGCGAAGGCGGCCGGACAGCCAACCAATCGCTCGCAGATGCTCACTCAAGGCTTCGCATTGGCATACAGATAATCGGTCGCCAATGAAGCCAGCGTCCGCACCCCAACCACCAACGCCGACTCATCCACAAAGAACCCCGGATTATGATTCGGCGCAGCCTTGCTCATGTCCTGATCTCGCGGCGTCACCCCGAGAAATACAAACAGCCCCGGTGCTTCCTTGGCATAGAACGAAAAATCCTCCGCGCCGCCCACCAATGGCCCTTGGACCACGTCATCCTTGGCCGCCCAGCGCAACGTCGGCAGCATTTTCTCGGTCAGCGCCGGGTTGTTGATGGTCGGGTCGTATTTTTCGATGATGGTGACTTCGGCCTTCGCGCCGCCGCTCTCGGCGATTTTTTCTACAGTCTGGCGCACGTCGGCATGCAGTTTCTGGCGGATGCCGTAGTCGTAGGGGCGGATGGGGCCGGTCATGTCCACGGACTCGGGGATGATGTTGTAGCGGGTGCCGCCGTTGATGGTGCCGATGCTGACCACTGACGGAAAGGACGAGATGTCGGTGCGGCGGCTGACCACGGTTTGCAGGCCGACGATGGTTTGCGCCCCGACGGTGATCGGGTCGATGCCGTCCCATGGGCGGCCGGCGTGGGTTTGTTTGCCGAGGATTTTGATCCGCAGGTCGTCGGAGCTGGCCAGGGTCGGGCCGGGGCGGTAGGCGATCTGGCCTGCGGGGACGCCGGCCCAGACGTGCAAGCCGAATACCGCGTCCGGTTTCGGCGATTTCATCACGCCTTCCTGGATCATCATTTTCGCCCCCCAGGTGTTTTTGCCATCGGGGATGAAGTCGCTTGGGCCTTCTTCGGCGGGCTGGAAGTAGAACACCACCGTGCCGGGCAAGGTGTCGCGCATGCCGCTCAGGATTTTCGCCGCGCTGAGCAGGATGGCGGTGTGGGCGTCGTGGCCGCAGGCGTGCATCACGTCGACTTCTTTGTCCAGGTACGTGCCCTTGGCTTTCGAGGCGAAGGGCAAGTCCGAGACTTCCTTGACCGGCAGCGCATCCATGTCGGCACGCAGGGCCACGGTCGGACCGGGCAGGGCGCCTTTCAGTACCGCGACCACGCCGGTGCGAGCGACCCCGGTTTTGACTTCCAGGCCCAGGGCCCGCAGTTGTTTGGCGACCCGTTCGGATGTGCGTTTTTCGCTGTTGCCCAATTCAGGATGAGCGTGGATATCGCGGCGCGTTTCCAGCAGTTCCGGCTCAAGGGCGATGGCTTGTTCGGCGATGTGCGTGCGCGCGTCTTCCAGTGTGTCGGCGCTGGCGTAAGGGGCCAGCGTGCCGAACACGGTGAGCAGGCAAGCCTGTGCAATGCGGGTCAGTTGCATCGGGGTTCTCCATGACGATTGTTATTGGGCTTCAGTGCCTGTGACCGGAGGATCTGCCGAGCGTGCTATTCCTTCTGCGGTCCACCGCCGGCCGTGATCACTTGCACGCTCATGCGTGGCGTGGCCAGGTCCATCCCGGCTTCATCCAGATGGCGCTTGAGCGACAGGTTGAACGCTCGGGAAACTTCCCACTGCTTGATTGGCGCGGTCTTGAAACGGGCGCGAAGAATCGCGTTGCCGGACTCGAAACTCTCTACACCCTGGATCTCCAGCGGCGACCAGATATTGCGCCGTTGCAGCGGATCGGTGCGCATCTTCTGGCCGACCTCGCGCATCAGTTTGATCGCACTGTCGATGTCCATGTTGGCCGGTATCGCAACGCGGAAAATCGCATAGCCGAATTCCCGGGAGTAGTTCTTGATGCTTTTGATTTCGCTGAACGGAATGGTGTGGACGATGCCGTCGATGTCCCGCAGGCGCACGGTGCGAATGGTCAGCCCTTCGACGGTGCCGAGGTGCCCGCCCACGTCCACGTAGTCGTCGATGGCCAGCGAGTCTTCGATGATGATGAACAACCCGGTGATCAGGTCGGCGACCAGCGATTGAGCACCGAAACCGATGGCCAGGCCGATCACGCCGGCACCGGCCAGCAGTGGCGTGACGTTCATGCCCATGTTCGCCAGGGCGACGATCAGCGCGATGATGAAAATGGCCACGAACAACACGTTGCGGATCAGCGGCATCATCGTCTGCGCGCGGGCATTGGCCAGGCCTTTACGCGAGCGGGTGAGGGCGTGGTGCACGGCGGTGTCGCTGAGGATCCAGATCAGCCAGGCAAAAATCAGCGTGCCGGCGAGGCTGAAGAGTTTGACGCTGACTTCGTGGCCATCGCCTTCGGTGAAGGTGATCAATGACATGCCCCAGACCCGCAGGCCGAGCTCGATGAACACCAGCCACACCAGCAAATGAGCCAGGGTGTAGAAGAAGCTTTTCAGGCGCTCCGAATACAGTGCATGGCGCTTCACGCCGCGTTGCGGTTTAAGCGCGTGGCGACGCACCAGCCCATTGATGACCATGCACAACACCACCAGCACCGTGCAAATCAGCGACTGGCGCAATGCCGTGCTGGTGTCGCCGGCGGAGACGAACGTGGCGAACAGCGAGATGGCCACCAACACCAGCGCCGGTATGTACCAGAAGGTCCCGAGAATTTCGATGGTGTCGCTGAGTGCCCGGCGGGTCAGGCGCCGGGACAGCGGTTGATTGCGGATCAAGTGCGCGATGGGCCGGCGGAACCGCAAGATGAACAACCCGGTGGACAGCGCGGCCAGCACGTTGGCCACGGTTGCGGCGGTGTGCGCCAGGTGGCTGCCGAGGCTGGCGACCAGTCGAGGATCGCTCAGGGCTTCACCAAACGCGGCGAAACTGCCGATCAGCCACAACGGCCGAAAGGCCTGATGCCGCAGGATGTACAAGGCGCGGTGGCGGTGCGGGCCGTCGAGCACGGAAAACGCGATCACACAGATCGCCGAAAAACAGGTGCCGACCACCAGCGCATAAGCCAGCACCATGGCCAGGCTTTTACCGAGTGACGAGGGCAGCGCGTAGCTCATGTACACCGTGATCACCAGGGCAATCAGCCACGGCCCGAGCTTGCGCAGGGCGAAGCGCAGCATGTCCAGGGCCTTGGGGTGTTGTGGCAGTTCTTCGGTCAGGCCGAAGCGCATCCGCACCCGATGGCTGAGCCAGATCAGCGCAGCCGCCAGCAGGCTCCAGACCATCAGAATCATGGCAAAGGCAAAGATGATCGGCAGCCATTCATTCGCCGGCAGCACCAGTGCCGCCAGTTCATCCTTGGCCAGATCAAACTCTTCAGACCAGCGAGTGATGGGGCTATCGGCGCCGGAAAACTGCTTTTCGAAATTGGCCAGGGTTCCACCGATCAGGCCCAGCACGCCTTGTTCGGTGGCGGGTTGAGCCTTTTTGGTGGCGTCGCGCAGCTTCTTCAAATCCGCCAGCAGCTTGCTCCGCTGCTGATCGTTTTCCAGCGACTTGATCACTTCGTCCAGGGATTGCCCCAGCGGTTCTTGTGCTTCTGGCTGGGTTTTCGCGGAGTTGCTGAGCAAGCCCGGCAAACTGACCGCCTGGGCAGGCGCGATCGGCAGCAACGTCATGAGGCAGACAAGGAAGAAACACGGCAGGGCAAAGAGACGAGCGAACACTAGGCGGTCAACCTTCGGATGAGCGGATCGACCGAGTGTACGAGCCCGTCAAAATCAATGCGAGCCAAGGGCGAGGATTTATTCGTTGAGTTTGGCGAGGATCTTGAAAACCACGGTGGCGAGGATCGTCAGCATGCCGATCCACATCGCGAACACTCCGGCGTTCTTGTCGCGAAAATTGAAACCGATTGCCAGCAAGATCATCCCGGCGAGAATCGGGATCAACATGGCGTGAAAGGAGGATAGGGAGATCATGAGCGACTGCCTTGTCGAAAGGAGTAATTGAAGTCTAGGTGGCTTTTGGGCGACCTGTGGTGAGGTGTATCAGAAATGAATCACTGTGATCATGAATTTTGTGTTGGTTGTGCTGACGCCTTCGCGGGCAAGCCGGCTCCCACAGGGGTTCGCGTTAACCTGTGGGAGCGGGCTTGCCCGCGATGTTTTGGGGGTTACGGCAACTCGCGGCAGGCGTAAAACGCGTTCAACACTTTGACCAGGTGTGCCAGGTCATGGCTGCCGCACAGCTCGCGGATCGAGTGCATGGCGAACGTCGGCAGGCCGATGTCCACGGTGCGCACGCCCAGGTGGCTGGCAGTGATCGGGCCGATGGTCGAGCCGCAGCCCATGTCGCTGCGCACCACGAAGCTTTGCACCGGCACTTCTTCGGCCATGCACAGATGGCGGAAGAACCCGGCGGTTTCGCTGTTGGTGGCGTAGCGCTGGTTGCTGTTGACCTTGATTACCGGGCCGGCGTTGAGTTTCGGGCCGTGGTTGGCATCGTGCTTGTCGGCGTAGTTCGGGTGCACGCCGTGGGCGTTGTCGGCCGAGACCAGCAGGGATTTCTGAATGGTGCGTACGAATTCATCACCTTCGGGCAGCAGGCGACGCAGGGTTTGCTCAAGCATCGGGCCATCGGCACCGCAGGCCGAGCAGGAACCGACTTCTTCGTGGTCGTTGCATACCAATACGCAGGTTTCGTCGGTTTCGGCGGTCAGCAAGGCTTGCAGGCCGGCGTAGCACGACAGCAAGTTATCCAGGCGTGCGCCAGCGATGAAGTCGCCGTGCAGGCCGATGATCGCAGCGCTTTGGGTGTCGTAGAAACTCAGCTCGTAATCGAGCACCACGTCGGCATTCAAACCGTGTTCGCGGGCCAGTTGGTCGGTGAGCACGGCGCGGAAGTCCACGCGCTCGTCACCGGCAAATTGCGCGAGGATCGGCGGCAGTTCGGTCTGGGCGTTGATCGCCCAACCCAGGTTGGCTTCACGGTTGAGGTGAATCGCCAGGTTGGGGATGGTGGCGATCGGCGCCTTGAAGTCGATCAACTGGCTTTCGACCTTGCCGTCACGGCGGAAGGTCACGCGACCGGCCAGGGACAGGTCACGGTCAAACCACGGTGCCAGCAGCGCGCCGCCGTACACTTCGACACCCAGTTGCCAGAAACCCTGGCGTTGCAGTTCCGGCTGGGGTTTGACCCGCAGGCACGGGCTGTCGGTGTGGGCGCCGACCAGGCGAATGCCGCTGTGCAGCGGTGAGTGACGGCCCATCTTGATCGCGACGATCGAAGAGTCGTTACGGGTAACGTAGTAGCGACCGTTGGCTTCGGTGGTCCACGGCTCGCGTTCGTCGAGGCGTTGGAAGCCGGCCGCTTCCAGGCGCTGAACCAGGCTGGCGGTGGCATGGAATGGGGTAGGGGAGGCCTTGAGGAAGTCGATCAGGCCTTGGTTCAACTCTTCGCGCATAAGTAGCTCCAGACAGCAATGGCGCCAGTTTAGCGTATTGGCCAAAGAATTGGCGGTAGTGGTGCTGGTGGGGAGATGGCTGAGATTGGATCTGAAGTAGATCTCTGTGGGAGCGGGCTTGCCCGCGAATACGGACTATCAGCCACGATTATGTCGACTGACACACCGCCATCGCGGGCAAGCCCGCTCCCACAGGGTTTTATTTATGGCTCAAAACGGTGCCGGGCACTCGAAGCGCAGGCGCTCGCCGGTCTGGGGATGGGTGAAGCTGAGCATGCTCGCGTGCAGGCACAGTCGCGGCCAGGCAGCCAGCGCTTGCTCATGGGCGTAGAGCCCGTCACCCAGCAGCGGGTGGCCGATGGAAAGCATGTGCACGCGCAACTGATGGGAGCGGCCGGTGATCGGCGTCAGCTCGCCACGGCGCCAGTCACCGCAACGCTCCAGCCCCCGCCAGAAGGTCAGAGCATGTTTGCCGAACTCATGGTCCACCACGTGGCGTGGCTTGGTCGGCGGGTCGTAGCGCAGCGGCAAGTCGATGCTGCCACTGTCCAGTTCCGGCTGACCCCAGCACAGGGCGGTGTAGGCCTTTTCGGTTTCGCGGTCGTGAAATTGCCGAGACAGTTCGCGATGCGTGTCCGGGTCACGGGCCAACAGAATGATGCCGGAGGTTTCCCAGTCCAGACGATGGACGATTCGCGCTTCCGGGTAGCCGTTTTCTTGCAGGCGGGTGATCAGGCAGTCCTTGTTGTCGTCGGCCCGGCCAGGGACAGAGAGCAACAGGGTCGGTTTATCCACCACCAGTACAGCGGCGTCCTGATGGATGATGCGGATGTTGGACAACGGCATTAAAACAGCCTCGTAACAAACGCCAACGGCGGCTCGATCACCTGTACACCCTTGTGTGTAGGAGCCGGCTTGCTGGCGATGCAGGCAACGCGGTGTAACTGATGCAGTGCGTTGATGCTATCGCCAGCAAGCCGGCTCCTACAGTGAGGGGCGCCCAGATGATCGAGCCGCCGTGGCTCCTGTCTGACCGACTAGCGGTCAGGCAGGGTGATATTGAGTTCCAGGATCGAGCAGCTGCCCTGGTTTTCCAGAGCGACGTGCACGTCATCGGACCCGATATTGACGTACTTGCGGATTACCTCGACCAGTTCCTTCTGCAAGGCTGGCAGGTAGTCCGGCGTACTGCGTTGGCCGCGTTCATGCGCCACGATGATCTGTAGACGCTCTTTCGCAACCGAGGCGGTACTTGGCTTCTTGTTGGCACGAAAGAAGTCAAAAATGTTCATTATCGACCTCCAAACAGGCGCTCGAAGAAGCCTTTCTTCGTCACATCGAGGAAACGATGCTCCACGGTTTTGCCCAGCAGACGATCGACCGCATCGCTGTACGCCTGGCCGGCGTCGCTCTGGTCGTCGAGAATCACCGGCACGCCCGAGTTGGAAGCCTTGAGTACCGCTTGGGATTCCGGAATGACACCCAGCAGGGTCACGGCCAGAATCTCTTTGACGTCTTCGACGCCGAGCATTTCGCCGTCACTGACGCGTTGCGGGTTGTAGCGGGTCAGCAGCAAGTGTTCCTTGATCGGCTCTTCGCCCTTCTCGGCGCGGCGCGATTTGCTGGCCAGCAGGCCCAGCATACGGTCCGAGTCACGTACCGAGGACACTTCCGGGTTGGTCACGATGATCGCTTCATCAGCGAAATACATGGCCAGGTGGGCGCCTTTCTCGATGCCGGCCGGAGAGTCGCAGACCACGAATTCGAAGTCTTCTTTCAGCGCCATCAGGACTTTTTCTACGCCTTCGACGGTCAGCGCGTCTTTGTCGCGGGTCTGACTGGCGGCCAGGACGTAGAGGTTTTCCAGGCGTTTGTCTTTGATCAGGGCTTGCTGCAGGTTGGCTTCGCCGTTTACCACGTTGACGAAGTCATACACCACGCGACGCTCGCAACCCATGATTAGGTCGAGGTTACGCAAACCGACGTCGAAGTCGACGATAACTGTTTTGTGACCGCGCAGAGCGAGGCCTGTACCGATAGCGGCGCTGGTGGTGGTCTTACCCACACCACCCTTGCCGGATGTAACCACGAGAATCTTGGCCAAGGTGTTTCACCCCTAAGGAAAAAGGACTTTTAGCCCCTGAAAAACATCTCTTGAAAAACTACTGCAGTCGGACAGCCTTGGCTGGAATCCGGTCCTGAACGGCGTTTACCCCCGGTAAACACTGTTTTCGGCCTTTTTCCTACTTCGTTTGAGCCGTTTTCGCTACGTTTTAGAGATGCTTGGAAAATGCGGCAGTATCCGTTAAAGCCGAATGATGTTCAACACATCGCCCGACAGGCTGACCTGTACGCCCGAACCCCACAAAGGGTCGCGGCGCAGATCTTCGGAAACCTTGTAATGACCGGCGATGGAGACCAGTTCAGCGCTCATTTGCTGACAGAAAATCCTGGCTTTCGTGTCGCCTTTGACCCCGGCCAACACGCGACCACGCATCGGCCCGTATACATGGATGTTCCCATCGGCGAGAAGTTCCGCCCCCGGGCTGACCGACGAAATCACCACCAAATCGCAACCCTGGGCATAAATCTGCTGGCCACCACGTACTGGCGACGTGATGATTTTGGTCGGTTTGAGGGTCGGCTCCGGTGGTTTTTCCGGTTTTTTCTTTATCTCGCCTTCGTGCAGGTCGAGTTGGCGTTCCCGGGCGCCGGATGGCGGCAGCACCGGCAGGTCGACCGCGATGGCCGCGGCGATGTCTTCGATACGGCTGGCACGGATCGCCAGGGTCCGCAGGCCATGCTGGCGGCAAACGCGCATCAGACCCGGCAAATCGACCGCGCCTTCACTGGCTGGAAGCTTGTCCAGGGCCAGCACCAGCGGCGCATTGCTGAAGAAATTCGGCGCCTGGGCGACCTTGGCGGCCAGTTGCCGATCAAGGTTCTCGAGGTCGTTGCGGGCCAGTTCCAGCACGGTAATGGCGAGCATGCTGCCCTTCAGCTGGAACACGGGATCTTGGTCTAGCGGTTCGGTTTGGCTCATGTCGGCATACAACGGCTTGTCACTAAAAGTGCCGAGACTTATAACGAGAACGCCCGCAGGCCGCAAGCCGGGTCGAACGATGTAGAATGCGCGGCCATTGTCTTTCCGGAACCTTTAATGGATCGCCCGCGTTTTCGAACAGCATTTCTTTCTCCGCGTTTTTGGCCGCTGTGGTGTGGCTTGGGGCTGTTGTGGCTGATTGTTCAGTTGCCGTATCCGGCGTTGCTGTTTGTCGGTCGCGTCCTCGGTGCCTTGATGTATCGAGTGGCCGGCGACCGACGGCGCATTGCCAAGCGCAATCTCGAGCTGTGTTTCCCTGAAAAGTCCCCGGCGGAGCGCAAGCGCCTGCTCAAGGAAAACTTCGCTTCCACCGGCATCGCGTTTTTCGAGATGGCGATGAGCTGGTGGTGGTCGCGCGAGCGTCTGGCCAAGCTGGCCCACGTCGAAGGCTTGGAGCATCTGAAAAAAGCCCAGCGTGAAGGCAAGGGTGTGATCCTGATGGCCGTGCATTTCACCACGCTGGAAATCGGCGCGGCGCTGTTGGGTCAGCAGCACACCATCGACGGCATGTACCGCGAGCACAAGAACGCGCTGTTCGATTACGTCCAGCGCAATGGCCGCGAGCGGCACAACCTGGATTCGCTGGCGGTGGAGCGTGAGGACGTGCGCGGCATGCTCAAACTGCTGCGGGCCGGCCGGGCGATCTGGTACGCACCGGATCAGGACTACGGCGCGAAGCAAAGTGTCTTCGTGCCGCTGTTCGGGATTCAAGCCGCTACCGTCACCGCCACCAGCAAGTTTGCACGGCTGGGCAAGGCGTTGGTGGTGCCGTTCACCCAGGAACGCCTGGCTGATGGCAGTGGCTATCGACTGGTGATTCATGCGCCGCTCGATAACTTCCCCGGCGAAACCGAGGAAGCCGATTGCCTGCGCATCAACCAGTGGATCGAAGGCGTCTTGCGCGAGTGCCCGGAGCAATACCTCTGGGCCCATCGCCGCTTCAAGAGCCGTCCGCCGGGCGAGCCGAAGTTGTATAAAAAACGCGGTTGAATCACCGATCCCTTTAAGCACCATGGAGCGTTGCGATGAGTCCTGCTGAACCGGTTACAGGCTTGATTCTTTCCGGTGGCGGGGCTCGGGCGGCCTATCAGGTGGGCGTGCTGGCGGCGATTGCCGAACTGTTGCCGGTGGGCGCCAGCAACCCGTTTCCGGTGATTGTCGGCACCTCGGCTGGGGCGATCAATGCGGTCAGCCTCGCCAGTGGCGCGCTGGACTTCCGTGGCGCGATCGAGCGTCTGACCGCCTTCTGGCAGGGCTTTCGCAGTCATCTGGTGTTGCGCAGTGACTGGCCTGGCGTGATTCATCAGGCCAGCCGCTTCGTCAGCCACAGCTTGCTGGGTATCGGCGCTCAGGTGCCGGTGGCTTTGCTCAACAGTTCGCCGCTGCGCGGGTTGCTCAACGACAAACTGCACATGACCGGCATCGCCGAAGCCATCGCGCAAAAGCAGTTGCAGGCGGTGGCGGTCACTGCGTTTGGTTATGAGTCCGGTCAGGCCGTCACCTTCTATCAGGGCGGCACCACCATCGATGCGTGGTTGCGTCATCGACGCATCGGCGTGCCGACGCAATTGTCCGTCGAACATTTGCTCGCCAGTTCGGCGATTCCGCTGCTGTTCGCCCCGGTGAAAATCGGCGAGGAGTATTTCGGCGACGGCGCGGTACGCCAATCGGCACCGATCAGCCCGGCCCTGCACCTGGGCGCCAGCCGTGTGCTGGTGGTGGGCGTCAGCGGCAACCCGCGCGGCGTCGACCCGGAACAACCGCTGCAACGCGCCTACACCGGTCAGCAGCCGACTCTGGCACAGATCGGCGGGCACATGCTCAACAGTACGTTCATTGACAGCCTGGAAAGTGACATCGAGTTGCTGCAGCGTCTGAATCAGTTCAGCCATCTGCTGCCCGACGGCACGCCGACCCGAGCGCTCGGTGTGGCGCCGGTGGAGGTGTTGGTGATTTCGCCGAGTCAGCCGATCGATGAAATTGCGGCGCGGCATAGGCAGGAATTGCCAGCGGCGTTGCGTCTGTTTCTACGTGGGCCGGGGGCGACCAAGACCAGCGGGGCGGGGGTGTTGAGCTATCTGTTGTTCGAGGCGGGGTATTGCAGTGAGTTGATAGATCTGGGGCGGCGCGATGCGTTGGCCAAACGCGGGGAGTTGTGCCGGTTTCTTGGGATAGCCGAGGCGGCGGTCAGCGCTTGAGATTTGCGGTGTGGCCTTCGCGGGCAAGCCTCGCTCCTACAGGTTTTGTGTCGTTCACATAATTGGCGAACGACACAAAACCTGTAGGAGCGAGGCTTGCCCGCGAAGGCGTCCTTACAGACGCCGCCGAATCAGAAGTGCACCTTGACCAGGAAGCTGGTTACGCTCTGATCAGTCTTGAAGCCCTGGCTGTCTTCGATGCCGTACTTGTTTTTCCAGTAGTCATACTCGACACCCACGTACAACTGCTTTTCGCCAAGATTCAGCGCCTTGCCCAGGTCGTATTTGACCTGTGGATTGAAGTGCAGGTTGGCGTGGTATTCGCCTTTTTTGTTGACGTCGTTGTCGACCACCCAGTCCATGAAACCGTCGATCAGGATGTTCGAATCGCCCACCGGAATGGTGTAGGACCAGACCGGCGTGACCTGCCAGATATTGTCACCCGGACGGTCGCCTTCGGTGTGGCGGTTGTAGAAGTTCAGCTGGAAGTAGTCGAAGCCCGGGATGGCCAGGTCGAAACCAGGACCGATCAGGTAGGACTCGGTATCGTCTTCACCGAACTCGTAAGTCATGGCCAACAGCACGTCTTTGACCGGGCCGAATTCAAGTTTCTGGTCGAAAATCTTGCCAAACGACAGGCGTGGGCTGAATTCACCGTAGTAGGTGTTCTCGCCCGCGAAGGCGTCTTCCTTGCCGTTGTAGAAGATCTTGTCGATGAAGAAGAAGTTGTCGCCGTATTTCCAGCCATCGGCGTGTTCGAAGGTCACCGTCTGCTGAATGCGCGGGTTGACCTGGAAGTCTTTGCCATACAGATAGGTCAGGCTGTTGTTCTGCCATTGCAGCAAGTCGCCGGCCATGGCCTGGCCCCCGGCCAGCAATGATCCCGCCAGCATCAGGCTAGTGCACGTACGTTTCATTCGGTTGCTCCCAAAAAGTAGGTGGTTCCACGTTATTTTTTTAAGGTCGGCGCTCTGGTGTGGCGCCTTTTTCTGTAGCGGTAAAAAATCATCCAGTCGGTCAGCTTCAGTGCTGTTAGCAAGAGCTGCGCCAAGGCTTTTAAAAAACAAAAAAACTCCCGCTCGGCTGCTCAAGAACAGTCGATTGAGAGGGGTTTTGGAGTGCCTTGATACCGTCCAGGGCCGGGATAAGTTGGCTTTCTGGTCAGGAATTAAATCCGGGCTTTTTTTTAAAGCGGATTTGGGCGGCCGCGGAGAATACTGACTCCTTGGCCAGGTCTCAAGTGCCCCGCAACAGCGCACCGACGACAGGTCTGGGGCACGGTTGCGGATCATCTAGAAATGCACCTTCACCAGCAGGCTGGTGGTGTTTTCATTGGTGTCGAAGTTGCCGTTGTTTTCGATGCCGTATTTGTCTTTCCAGTAACTGTATTCGACGCCGGCGTACACCTGTTTCTCCCGCCAGCCCAAGGCTTTCCCCAGGTCGTATTTGATCTGCGGGTTCACGTGCAGGTTGGCGTGATAGCTGCCCTGTGAGTTCTGGTCGTTATCCACGACCCAGTCGATGTAGCCGTCGATCAACAGGTTCGAGTTGCCCAATGGCAGGGTGTAGGACCAGGCCGGCGTGATCTGCCAGACATCGTCGCCGGGGCGCGAGCCTTCGGTCTGGCGATAGTAGATGTTCAAGGTGAAAAAATTGAAGCCCGGTACGGTGAGGTCGAAACCGGGGCCGATCAGATAGGCCTCGGTGTCGTCTTCGCCATTCTCGTAGGTCATGGCCAGCAACACGTCCTTGATCGGGCCAAACTCGAAACGGCGGTCGAGGATTTTGCCGAAAGAGAGGCGCGGACTGAACTCGCCGTAATAGGCGTGAACGCCTTTGTTCCGGTCTTTCTCGCCGTTGTAGTACGTACTGTCGACGAACAGGAAGTTGTCGCCGTACTTCCAGCGATGGGCGTGCTCGAACGTCACCGTTTGCTGGATCGACGGGTTGACCGCGAAGTCCTTGCCATACAGGTAGCTCAGGCTGTTGGTCTGCCACAACAATAAATCGCCGGCCATGGCTTGGCTCGCAGCCAACAGGCCACCGCCCAACAGCATGTTTGTCTGTGTCCGAATCATCTGTTGCTCCCTTTTGTTTTTATTTTCAAGGCGCAGGAAACCCCTGCCCCTGTAGGAGCGAGCCTGCTCGCGATGGTCGTCAACGATTACGCGTGTTATCTGGATACACGCGGTGTTCTCGGGTTCATCGCGAGCAGGCTCGCTCCTACAGGGGGTTGTGCGTTTCTGTCTTAGTGGGCGTGGCAGTCGTTGATGGCGGCGCGTTCGCGGCCACCGAGAATGTTGAACAGCAGGTTCAGCGACAGCGCACTCAACGTGGCCATGGCGATTCCGCTGTGGGTGATGGGGCTCATCCACAGCGGCAGGTGCGCGAAGAATTCAGGCCGCACCACCGGGATCAACCCCATGCCGATGCTCACCGCGACCAGCAACTGGTTACGGCGGTCACCGATGTCGGCTTCCTGAAGAATCTTGATCCCGGTGGCGGCAACCATGCCGAACATCGCAATCGCCGCGCCGCCCAATACCGCTGGCGGAATCGAGGCCACCAGGAACGCCGCTTTCGGCAGCAGGCTCAACAGCACCAGCAAACCGCCGGCGACGATGGTCACTGAGCGGCAGCGCACGCCGGTCATCTGCACCAGGCCGATGTTCTGGGCGAACGAGGAGTGGGTGAAGGTGTTGAAGAAACCGGCGAAGAACGAAGCGCCGGCATCACACAGCAAGCCGCGACGCAGCATGCGTGGGCAGACTTCCTGGCCGGTGATCTTGCCCAGTGCGAGGAACATCCCGGTGGACTCGACGAAGATAATCACCACCACCAGACACATCGACAGAATCGGTGCCAGTTCAAACTTCGGCATGCCGAAATGCAGTGGGGTAACGATTTGCAGCCAGGGCGCTTGCGCCATGCCGCTGAGGTCGACCATGCCGATCAGGCCGCAAATGACGTAGCCCAGGCACATGCCGATCAGCACCGAAATGTTCACCCAGAAACCGCGCATGAAGCGATGCACCAGCAAGATGGTGGCCAGCACCAGCGCGGCGATGGCCAGGTAAACCGGGGAACCGAATTGAGCGGCGCCGGCGCCGCCGCCAGCCCAGTTGACGGCCACGGGGAACAGCGACAAACCGATCGAGGTGATGACGGTGCCGGTCACCAGCGGCGGGAAGAAGCGCACGACTTTGGACATGAACGGCGCGATGATCATGCCGAAGAACCCGGCGGCGATGGTCGCGCCGAAAATCCCCTGCAGACCGATGCCCGGCATGCCGGCCATGGCGACCATGCTGCCGACCGCAGCGAAGCTGGCGCCCATCATCACCGGCATGCGAATGCCCATGGGGCCGATGCCCATCGATTGCACGATGGTGGCGATCCCGGCCACGAGCAGGTCGGCGTTGATCAGGAAGGCGATTTCTTCACGACTCAGGCCAGCGGCCTGTCCGATGATCAGCGGCACCGCGATGGCTCCGCCGTACATCAGCAGAACGTGTTGCAGGCCAACCAGAATCAACTGCAAAAGGGGCAAGCGTTGAATTGCGGGTGCGTCGGGGATGCGCGCTTCGGATAGCTCGGACATGCAACGCCTCGGATCTTTTTTATTCTTGTGATTTTTGCATCAGGGAGACCGCGTCGCGGCCGTTCGCGGGCAAGCCTCGCTCCTACGGATCAGTGTGAACCCTGTAGGAGCGAGGCTTGCCCGCGAAGCTTTTAACGATTAATTAGTCGGGGCACCCTGAACAATCCACGCGCCGATCAGGTCACGTTCCTGCTGGGTCATCTGGGTGATGTTGCCCAGTGGCATGATCTGGCTGGTGACGGCCTGCGCCTGGATGCGCGCCGCGTTCTGGCGGATCTGCTCGGGGGTATCGAACATCACACCGGCCGGGGCCGCGCTGAACAACGGGCTGGTCGGCTTGGCCGAGTGGCACACCGCGCAACGTTCCTGAATCACGCTGTGCACTTTGTCGAAACCAGGGCCCGCGTTGGATGCTTGCGCCGGTGCGGCGGCAGGCGCGTCTGCAGGTTTTGCTGCAGCCGGTTTCAAACCACCACCCAAGGCCGTTTCCGGCAGCGGCTGGTACTCGATGGTGCCAGGCGCCTTGGCCACTTCAGGTGCGCTCGGCATTTGTGCCGGGCCAGTCACGTAGGCCAGGCAGATCATGCCCACTGCCGCGACAGGCAGGGTCCAGGCGAACTTGTGGCTGTCGTGACGGGTGTTGAAGTAGTGACGCACCAACACCGCCAGCACCGCGATCCCGGCCAGGATCAGCCAGTTGTATTGGCTGCCATAGGTGCTCGGGAAGTGGTTGCTGATCATGATGAACAGCACCGGCAAGGTGAAGTAGTTGTTGTGACGCGAACGCAACAGGCCTTTGGCCGGCAGTGCCGGATCGGGCGTGCGGTTCTCGGCAATCGCCGCCACCAGTGCGCGCTGCGCCGGCATGATGATGCGGAACACGTTGCCGACCATGATGGTGCCGATGATCGCGCCGACGTGCAGGTAAGCACCGCGACCGCTGAACACTTTGCTGAAGCCGTAGGCGGCGCCGATGATCAGCACGAACAGGATGAAACCGAGCAGGGCAGGGCGTTTGCCCAGGGCCGAGTCGCAGAGGAAGGAGTAGACGAACCAGCCGATGAACAACGAGGCGATGCCCAGGGCAACACCTTCAGGGCCGGTCAGGCTGCTGCCGGGTGCCAGCAGGTACAACGTCGGGTTGGAGTAGAACACCACGCACAGCAGCGCGATCCCCGACATCCAGGTGAAATAGGCTTCCCATTTGAACCAGTGCAGGTTGTCCGGCATGGTCGGTGGGGCCAGTTTGTATTTTTCCAGGTGGTAGATACCGCCGCCGTGGATCGCCCACAAATCGCCCGCCAGACCACTTTTCGGGTTGACCCGATTGAGGTTGTTTTCCAGCCAGACGAAGTAGAACGATGCGCCGATCCAGGCCACGCCAGTAATCATGTGAACCCAGCGCACGCTCAGATTCAGCCATTCCAACAGATGTGCTTCCACAGTCTTTACCTCTCGCCTGTCACTCTGTTGTCGAGTGATCAGACCTTCTCTTATTGGTGGGGGGCAAGGATCAAACGCTCATCCTCTTTGAAAAAATGCTCATCGCAGTTATTGCCTGTGCCACTGCGATCAACCACCAGGAAGTCATCCCGCTTTTCGATCGTCAGCACCGGATGGTGCCAAACGCCGCGATGGTAATTAATGCCCTGCCTGCCGTTGGTGACGAAGGCGCGGACCAAGCCTGATACAGGTTCATCGCCAAGTGGCGCGACCACGATCAGAAAGGGGTTGCCGAGCAGCGGAATGAACGCCTGGCTGCCCAGCGGGTGACGCTCCAGCATGCTCACGGTCAGCGGCATGTCCTGCGCGTCGGCGCGGAAGATGCTGATGATCGCGTGGTCTTCTGGCGTGGCGGTTTCCACCGTCGCCAGTTTATGAAAGCGCATGGTCGAACCGTTGTTGATCATGAAGTGATCGCTGCCATCGGTTTCGATCACGTCACCGAAAGGGGCGAAGGCTTCTTTGGTCAGCGGTTCAATCGTCAGTGTGCGCATGCTGGTCTTCTTACCTTGAGTTCTGTGTTGTTAGATCTATTGCCATCGCGGGCAAGCCCGCTCCCACAGGTTTTGTGAACGCCACAATTCCTTGTGGGAGCGGGCTTGCCCGCGATTGGGTTCAGCGCTTATTTAGCGACCTTGCCCAAGACGCGCAGGCGGCTCACACCACCGTCCGGGAACACGTTCAGGCGGATGTGGGTGATCGGGCCCAGGGCCTTGATCTGCTCGGCGAAGGTGTGTTCGGCGTGCATTTCCAGTTTCTGCGCCGGCAGCAGTTCGCGCCAGAACAGCGATTGGGTTTCGATCTGGCTGTCGGTGCCGCCCTTGACGAACGCGCCCTGGATCGAGCACGTGTCCGGGTAGTTGCCCTTGAAGTGCAAGGTGTCGACGATGACTTTTTCGATCTCGCCGGCATGACCGAGCGCGACGATCACCCAGTCATTGCCCGGCGTGCGACGACGCGCGGTTTCCCAGCCGTCGCCCATGTTGATGCCACGGCCCGGGTTGAGGATGTTGCTCATGCGGCCGAAGTGTTCGTCGGAGCAGGCGAGGGCGCGGCCACCATTCAGGGCTGCGGCCAGGTCGACTTGTTCGTTGTCGCCGACAGCGGACCAGTCGCGGAACGGAATACCGTAGACACGCAGACGGGCCACGCCACCATCCGGGTAGATGTTGAAGCGCAGGTGGCTGAACGCCTGGTCGTTGCTGATTTCGTGGTAGTGGTGGCTGTTGCCTTGCAACTCGACGGCGGACAGCACTTCAGTCCACTGGGTGTTGTCGTCCGGCTCGCCCGACGCGAGGAAGCAGGCTTCCAGCGAAGCCGACGGCGGGAAGTTGCCGGTGAAGAATGAAGTGTCGATGTCCACGCCTTTGATCGAACCCGGTACGCCCAGGCGGATCACGGCGCTGTCGTAGCCTTCGAAGCGCTTGCGGCGCGACTCCCAGCCGTCCATCCACTTGCCGTTGTCATCGAACACGCCCTCCTTCCACACAGCCGGGGTCGGCTGGAACAGGCGGTTGGCATCAGCGAACCAGTCATCGGTGACCGAGATGATTTTGGTGCCCAGGCGGGCGTCGGCCAGGTTGACGAACTTCTCGAAAGGTACGGCGTAAGCTTTCATTCTTCTTGTCTGCCTTTAATAAGTTGGCTTGGGATGCTTGCAAGACCCTGGGTGTATTTCGCGTTTTTAAACACTCGGGCCAGGCTCGCTATAGGGTCAGTAAACGGAACAGGGCGATCTTGTTGATCTCCGCCAGCGCGCACTTGAATTCGGTTTCTGCCGAGTTATGAATGCGCGTTTCGAACGCCGCGAGGATCTGATGCCGGTTGCTGCCTTTTACCGCCATGATGAAGGGAAACTTGAACTTGGCTTTGTAGGCGTCGTTCAGCTCGGTGAAGCGTTGAAACTCTTCGGCCGTGCATTGGTGAATACCGGCGCCAGCCTGTTCATTGGTGCTGGCTTCGGTGAGTTGGCCCTGAACGGCAGCTTTGCCGGCCAGGTCCGGGTGAGCGTTGATCAGGGCCAATTGGCTTTGATGATCGGCGCTCAACAGGATGTCGCTCATGCGCTGGTGCAGGGTTTCGATCTCGTCGATCGAAGCGTCCTGGCCCAGGTCGAAGGCCTTCTCGGCCACCCATGGCGAATGTTCGTAGATGTCGGCGAAGGCTTTGACGAAGGCGTCGCGGCTCAAGGTCGATGGTTTCAAGGTTTGAAAGGCGCTCATTTCGCGGCCCCTTGGTACGGGTGGGTTTCATGCCAGTGGCGAGCGATGTCGACGCGACGGCTGAACCACACCTGTTCATGACTTTTAGCGTATTCGATAAAGCGCTTGAGCGAGGCCAGACGCGCTGGACGGCCGATCAGGCGGCAGTGCAGACCGATCGACAGCATCTTCGGCGCTTCGGCACCTTCGGCGTACAGCACGTCGAACGCGTCTTTGAGGTACTCGAAGAAATCGTCGCCCTTGTTGAAACCCTGGACCTGGGTGAAGCGCATGTCGTTGGTGTCCAGGGTGTACGGGATCACCAGGTGCGGCTTGCCGGTCGGGTTGTTCGGTTCCCAGTAGGGCAGGTCGTCGTCGTAGGTGTCGCAGTCGTAGAGGAAACCACCTTCTTCCATCACCAGCCGACGGGTGTTCGGGCCGGTGCGGCCGGTGTACCAGCCCAGTGGGCGTTCGCCGGTGATTTCGGTGAGGACGCGGATCGCTTCGAGCATGTGCTCGCGTTCCTGTGCTTCATCCATGTACTGGTAGTCGATCCAGCGATAGCCGTGGCTGCAGATTTCGTGGCCGGCATCGACCATCGCGCGGATCACGTCCGGGTGGCGCTGGGCGGCCATGGCCACGGCGAAGATGGTCAGCGGAATGTCGAATTCCTTGAACAGTTTCAGAATCCGCCAGACGCCGGCACGGCTGCCATACTCGTAAAGGGATTCCATGCTCATGTTGCGCGCGCCTTGCAGCGGCTGCGCCGAGACCATCTCCGAGAGGAACGCTTCGGATTCTTTATCGCCGTGCAGGATATTGCGCTCGCCGCCTTCTTCGTAATTGAGCACGAAGGACAAGGCAATGCGGGCATTGCCCGGCCAGTGTGGATGAGGAGGGTTACTGCCGTAACCGATCAGGTCGCGTGGGTAGTCAGCGCTCACTGCAGTCTTCCTTCTTATTCGTGTTGACGGTGTGTGTGAGCGGCCTGGCGATGAGATCCATGGCTGGCGTCACAGCGATGGGCTGATTGTATACAACTTTATATTCACTTTGTAAGCCTGATTTTTTGCATTTTTCGTTAACGGTCATCTTTCCATGCTATTCGCATGAACCTGCAAGAAACCTGCCTGACTGGTCAGCTAATGGTTGCAGGGTTCAATCAGTGGGCGGTTTGCTGGGAATTCACTGGGGAATCCACGGATGGAAAGGGCAGGCACAAAAATGTCGTTTTTATTGTGTACAATTTTTTTGAAAAGTGTCTTAATCAATCGCTCGCCGCAGTGTTTCGTGCTCCGAAACGGTGCGGTCTCCTTTCAACTGACTTCGGGAGGCGCGAGGTCTGACTGCTCCACGCAGGCAGGCGCGCAGAATCAATGGGACGTTTGACTACACACGTTTTGGACGCTGCACACGGTTGCCCGGGCAGCTCGATCAAGGTCGAGCTGTACCGCGTTGAAGGTTCGCAACTGGAATTGGTCGCCAGCGCGATCACCAACAGCGATGGCCGTGTCGATGCGCCGCTGCTGCAAGGCGATGACTACCGTTCCGGGGTCTATCAGGTTCAATTTCATGCGGGCGATTACTACCGCGCCCGTGGCGTTCAGCTGCCGGAACCGGCGTTCCTGGATGTGGTGGTGCTGCGTTTTGGCATCTCTGCGGAACAGGATCACTACCATGTGCCGCTTCTGATTTCGCCGTATAGCTATTCCACGTACCGCGGCAGCTGATCCCCCAAGCAGCTGCCTCAACCTGGAAGCGACTGCGCATAGAGCTTCTTTGGTCTTTTGCCCGCTCACACTGCGGGCTTTTTTTTGCCTTTGGGAAAGTCAAAAGATCGCAGCCTCGTTGCACTCGACAGCTCCTACAGGAAACCGCGATCCCCTGTAGGAGCTGTCGAGTGCAACGAGGCTGCGATCTTTTGATCCTTAACGGCTCAACAACGATGCCGCGCCCGCACCACTGAACAACCCCGCACTGATCCGGTTGAACCAACTCTGCCCCTTGCCACTGCGCAGATACCGCGCCGCACCATGCGCGCCCAACCCATACGCCAACTTGCACAGCAAATCCAGCACCGTCCAGGTCGCGATCATCACCAGCAGTTGCGGCAGGAACGGCTGTTCGGCGCTCAAGAACTGCGGCAGAAACGCGGCGAAAAACAGAATGTCTTTCGGATTGCTCGCACCCAACACAAAGGCGCGTCCGAACAGTGCACGAAAGCGTGGCACCGGCGCCGCCTGGGGCACTTCTGCGCCCACCGAGGGCTGGCGCGATTGCTGCCAGCTCTGCCAGGCGAGGTAGAACAGGTACAGCGCACCGACGATTTTCAGCGCACTGAACAGCTGCTCCGAGGCCAGCAACAACGCGCCCAAACCCAGCGCCGAGGCACTGAGCAAGCAGATCGAGGCAATCACGCCACCCAGAAACGCCGGGTATGAACGGCGCAAACCGTAATTCAGACTGTTGCTGATCATCAGCAAAGACAGCGGTCCCGGGATCAGGATCACCACCAGCGCAGCGCCGCTGAACAGCAGCCAGGTTTCCAGACTCATCACTTTCCTCCATTTGTGCAAAAGCCCCACCCGACAGGGGTGAGGCTGTTTTGAAACGTCTACCGCTTACAAGAAAATGAACTTGGCGATGAAGATCGCGCAGAGCACCCACAAACTGACGGAAATTTCCTTGTGCTTACCGGTGAAGGCCTTCAGCACCACATAAGTGATAAAGCCCAGCGCGATGCCGTCGGCGACCGAGAAGGTCAACGGCATCATGATCGCGGTCACGATCGCCGGAATGCTGTCGGTCGCTTCGTCCCATTCGATGTGCTTCATGCCGCCCATCATCAGCATCGCCACATAAATCAGCGCACCGGCGGTGGCATAAGCGGGGATCATGCCAGCCAGCGGTGCGAAAAACATGGCTGCAATAAATAGCACACCTACGGTCACTGCGGTAAGACCAGTCCGACCACCAGCGGCTACGCCAGCGGCACTTTCCACGTAGCTGGTGACCGGCGGAACACCGACCATCGCCCCGAATACACTGGACGCACTGTCGGCTTTCATGGCGCGGGAAAGGTTTTCGATCCGGCCGTCAGCGTTCACCAGGTTGGCGCGCTGGGCGACGCCCATCAGGGTGCCGGCGGTGTCGAACATGTGCACGAAGAGGAAGGCCAACACCACGCTGATCATGCTGACGTTGAATACGCCGGCGATGTTCATCGCCATCCAGGTCGGCGCCAGGCTCGGCGGGGCCGACATGATGCCCTCGTAGTGCACCAGCCCAAGGCCCCAGCCGGCGAGGGTCACGGTGATGATGCTGATGAGGATCGCGCCGAACACTTTGTGGTAGCTGAGCACGGCGATCATCAGGAAGCAGATGGCGGCCAGCAATGGGCCAGGCTCGCGCAGGGAACCGAGTTTGATCAAGGTGGCCGGGCTATCGACGACGATGCCGGCGGTTTTCAAGCCGATCAGCCCGAGGAACAAGCCCACGCCGGCGCCCATGGCGAAGCGCAGACTCACTGGAATGCTATTAAGCAGCCATTCGCGGATCCGCGAGAACGTCAGAATCATGAACAACACACCGGACACAAACACCGCGCCAAGCGCGGTTTCCCAGTTGTAGCCCATGGTGCCGACCACGGTGTAGGTGAAGAAAGCGTTCAGCCCCATGCCAGGCGCCAGGCCGACCGGCCAGTTGGCGTACAGGCCCATCAACAGGCAACCCAGCGCGGCGGCGATGCAGGTGGCGACGAATGCGGCACCGTGATCGATCCCGGCGTCGGCCATGATGTTGGGGTTGACGAAGATGATGTAAGCCATGGTGATGAAGGTTGTCAGACCGGCGATCAGTTCGGTCTTCACCGTGGTGCCATGCAAGGTGAGTTTGAAGATGCGCTCCAGCCAGCCATTGCGTAACGGCGGCGAGAGTTCCAGCGTCGGGGCTTCGGATTTGCGGCTTTCCACAGCGAGTACTCCTCAAGAGTTTTATTGTTATTTCCAGGGCCGGACCCATGAGGGTGGCAGCGGCCCTTTGAGGCACTTGCGAATTTGTTGACCGCCTGGTCAGGAACTCGCACGAAGTGGATTATGCTTTTGTATACAAATAAAGCAAATAATGTTTTTGGTTTTGTAGACGAAAAGTTTGGCAATAGGGATATATCGCCATAAAGGACGCCATCGCGGGCAAGCCCGCTCCCACAGTTGCCGCATTCCCCTGTGGGAGCGGGCTTGCCCGCGATAGCGTCAGATCAACCAATACAGCCCTAGCAGTCAGACACTCAGTCAGCCGCCACCTGGCTTTTCCCCAACGCCAGATTAACCGCCAACCACCCATTCACCGCCGTCTCCCCAGCCTCGGCAAACACCCGTTCGAGCAATTTCACCTGTTCGCGCCGCAACGACTGCTCAAACCGCGCGCCTTCCACGGTCAGTTCCAACAGCCGCTTACGCTTGTCGGTCTCGGACGCAACGCTGTTCACCAGATGCATTTCCACCAATTGGCGAAGCGGCATGTTCAGCGCCTGCTTGCTCACGCCGAGCAAGGCCAGCAACTCCTTGACGCTCAGGTTCGGGTAGCGGGCGATGAAAAACACGATGCGTTGATGCACCCGGCTCAAGCCTTTGCGCTCGAGCATTTCGTCGGCCTTCGCGGTGAACGCCTGGTAGCCGAAGAAAAACGCTTCCATCGCTTGTTGTTGAGTTCCGGGGTTTTTAAGGTCAAGCATATTGACGTATCCGTTCGGGCTGTCGTAATTTCGGTCAACAAGTTTGACTCATTTTCCTCTGGCCTCGCTACCGGTGACCCCATGGCTTTTTCCGAACGTGTCTCGCGCCTTAAAAGTTCTTTGATCCGTGAAATCCTCGCCGCCGCCCAGCGTCCGCAAGTGATGTCGTTCGCTGGCGGCCTGCCCGCCGAAGCCATGCTGCCGAAAGTCGAGTGGGCGGAGATGCCGGTGTCGATGGGCCAATATGGCATGAGCGAAGGCGAGCCGGCTTTGCGTGAAGCCCTGGCTGTCGAAGCCCGGGCGCTCGGTGTGCCGTGCGAGGCGAGTCAGGTGCTGGTGGTCAGCGGTTCCCAGCAAACCCTGGATTTGACCGCCAAGCTCTACATCGACAAAGGCACCGAGATTTTGCTGGAAGCGCCCACTTATCTGGCGGCGTTACAGATCTTCCAGCTGTTTGGCGCCGACTGCATCACCGTCCCGCTGGAGGCCGATGGCCCGAATCTGCCGGAACTGCGCGCCCGGCTGGAAAAACACCAACCCGCCTTCATCTACCTGATCCCGACTTTCCAGAACCCGTCGGCCGTGCGTTACAGCGAAACCAAACGCGATGCGGTGGCTACGTTGCTCGATGAGTTTGGTGTGACCCTGATCGAAGACGAGCCTTACCGTGAGCTGACCTTCGACGGCGGCAGTGCGACACCGATTGTCAGTCGTTTGAAGAACGCCAGCTGGATCTACACCGGCACCGTGTCGAAAACCCTGTTGCCAGGGTTGCGCGTCGGTTACCTGATCGCCAGTCCGGACCTGTTCCCGCACTTGCTGCGGCTCAAGCAATCGGCGGACCTGCACACCAATCGGGTCGGCCAGTGGCAGGCGCTGCAATGGATCGGCACCGAGAAATTCCAGCATCACCTGAGTGAGTTGCGGGATTTCTATCGGGTTCGGCGGGATGCGTTTCAGTCGGCACTGGTAACGCACTTTTCCGATCTGGCGGATTGGAACGTGCCGCAGGGCGGGCTGTTTTTCTGGCTGACGCTCAAGCAGCCGCTGGATACCCGGACGTTGCTCAAGGCTGCATTGGCAGCGGATGTGGCGTTCATGCCGGGCGAGCCGTTCTTTCCCGAGCCGGATAAAAATCACGGGCATCTGCGGCTGAACTTCAGCCATATCGATCCGGCGCGGCTGGATGAAGGGCTTAAGCGACTGGCAGCGGTGGTGCGCCAGGCCCAGGCGGCGCAAGCGGCCTGAGGGCAGAAACAAATAAACCGGCTCAAGGGCCGGTTTATTTTGTCCGAAGTTTGCGTTGTCCGGTCTGGCCCCATCGCGGGCAAGCCCGCTCCCACAGGTTTTGTGAACGCCACAGATCACTGTGGGAGCGGGCTTGCCCGCGATGGCGTCAGTTCAAACAACCCGAATCAATCAGGCCGCCGCAAACCGCTTATCCAGGTAATCAATAATCACCTTGGACTCATACATCCACGTGGTCTGCCCATTCTCTTCAATGCGCAGGCACGGAACCTTGATCTTGCCACCCTGTTCCAGCAGCGCCTTACGGTCCTGTTCATTATTCTTCGCATCGCGCAACGCCACCGGCACGTTCAAGCGGCGCAGGGTACGGCGGGTTTTCACGCAGAACGGGCAGGCGTGAAACTGATACAGGGTCAGGTCCTTGGCGGCCGTATTGACCTTGGCCTGAGCCTCGGCCGGGCGCTGCTTCTTGCCTGGACGGGTGATGAAGTCGATGAAGATGATCAGTTGGCCAAGGCCGACACGAAGCGCTTTTACGAACACGGTATAAGCCTCACGGGGCGAAAGAAGGCGCGCAGCTTACCTGATTTTTCACAGGCGAAAAAAAACCGGCGATGAATGCCGGTTTTCTTCGTGCTGCACATTACTTGATCAAACTGAGAAACTCGCTGCGGGTCGCCGCGTTTTCGCGGAACTCACCGAGCATCACCGAGGTGATCATCGACGAATTCTGTTTCTCGACACCGCGCATCATCATGCACATGTGCTTGGCCTCGATCACCACCGCAACGCCCAGGGCGCCGGTGACTTGCTGGACCGCATCGGCGATCTGGCGGCTGAGGTTTTCCTGGATCTGCAGGCGGCGGGCGTACATATCGACGATCCGCGCGACTTTCGACAGCCCCAACACCTTGCCGCTCGGGATGTAGGCGACGTGGGCCTTGCCGATGAACGGCAACAGGTGGTGTTCGCACAACGAGTAGAGCTCGATGTCCTTCACCAGCACCATTTCGCTGTTATCGGAGCTGAACAAGGCACCGTTGGTGACCTCTTCCAGCGTCTGTTCATAACCGCGGCAGAGGTACTGCATGGCTTTGGCGGCACGTTTTGGCGTGTCGAGCAGGCCCTCGCGGGAGACGTCCTCGCCCAGTTGGCCGAGAATCGCGGTGTAATTCTGTTCCAGGGACATGAAACTACCTGTGGGATTTTACGCAAAGGGCAAGGGTACGGTGGCGGACACGGCGCTGCAAGCGTGAAGCGACAGCTTTACTCGTCGCGGCCTTCCATCATGGTTCGTTTAAGCATCACATAAACGGCGCCGGCGCCGCCGTGTCTGGCCTGGCACGAGGTGAAACCGAGCACTTGGGAATGCTGGCGCAGCCAGGTGTTGACGTGGCTTTTGATCATCGGCCGCTTGCCGTCCAGACGCACGGCTTTGCCATGGGTGACGCGCACGCAGCGGATTTCGAATTTGGTCGCTTCGGCCAGAAAAGCCCAGAGGGTTTCCCGGGCCTTTTCCACGTTCATGCCATGCAGGTCCAGGCTGCCTTCGAACGGAATCTGTCCGATCTTGAGCTTGCGCATCTGGCTTTCCTGAACACCGTCGCGTGCCCACATCAACTCGTCTTCCGGGCCGACGTCGATCACGAACTGATCGGACAGCCCGTCAACAGTGGTGGCATCGGTGCGCACGGTGGCGGCCTGACGCAGCTTGGCGATCTGCGCGCGGTCAGCTTTGGGTTTGCCGGTTTCGGCGCGATCATGCTTGATCGGCTTGACGCCTTGGATCGCGCTTTTGAACAGGGAAAAATCGTCGTCTTGCATGTCAGCCTCCGCGAAGGGCGGCCAGTTTACCCAACTCGAGACGAATCGGGCGCGAGAAAACGCGAAGCGTTCGACTCAGTCGTGTTTTTTCATCAGATGCGGGGACATGTTCAACTCGCGCGATTGACGCGAACGGCGACGGCAACGGCGCCACAGCCACACACCGATGTACAGCACGAACAGGCCGATCGCCAGTATCACCGCCGAACCGGTCCGGTTGGTGTTCAATTCACCCAGGGCGGGTGCATGGCCGAGCAGGCTGGCGGCACCCGCCATGGCGAGCAACACACCGGACATCGCCAGCAACGCCGCAATCGCTGCGCCGATTCGAAAACGCCAGTTGCGTTGGCCTTTGGGCCGCAAGCGGCGAGCGTCAAAACCATCGGATAACTTCATTCCGACCTTCCTCAATGGGTATCGGCCCTTCGACCGGGAGTTGTCCGGGATGTTCCTGAGGCTAAGACAATTGCAGCAAATGATAGGCTTTTACGGATGAGCGGCAGCTTGCACCGCTCATCGAAGGTCGATCAGATCAGCTCTTGCGTCAGGGCCACGACTGCAAAATTGTCCGCCATGATTGCCATTTCCGTCTGATGAACGTGCTCGGCGCTGAGGACGCCACCTTTGTAGGGCAAATCTCGGGTGGCGCAGGCGTCTTCAACAAGGGTGCAGCGAAAGCCCAGGTTTTTCGCCGCACGCACGGTGGTGCTGACACTGGAGTGGCTCATGAAGCCACACACGACCAGGTCCACCGAGCCGAGTTCTTCCAGGCGCTTTTTCAGATCCGTGCCGTGGAATGCACTGGGCAGGATTTTTTCAATTCTGATTTCGCCGGCAAGCGGCTCCAGCCCGGGAATGAACTGCCCGCGCTCGCCACGTGGGTCGAACAGCCCACCGACAGTGCCGAGATGGCTGACATGCACAATCGGCCGGCCGGCAGCACGGGCAGCGGCCACCAGTTGCTTGATGTTCGCGACGGCAGCATCCATGCCACTCAGGGCCAGGGGGCCACTGAGGTATTCTTTCTGGGCATCGATGATGACAAGGGTCGCGTGACCCAGTTTGGCTGCTGCGTAACCGCGGCCGCTGAGTTGAAACATCGTTTGTGGAACGGACATTCTGGGGCTCCTTCGGGTGGGGCTTTTGCGACATTGTCCTCTGGCTGAGCGCTTCTGTGAATCGCTACCATCGTAGGCACCGTCGTTGCTGGCCCGTAGCCTTGTCAATAGGCCCGTTTTGTTCAATGGCCAGTCGATAAAATAGAATAGTCCTACATTTGCCCCGGTGTTTTTCCCGCGTCGTCGTGACGCGTTTTGGCTGTTAGAATCGCCAGTCGTTTTTTCTGGAGTTTGCCCGCCGTGATCACTTCCCGACTTCGTACCCTGCGCGACCATATCCGTTGGGCCGTCAGCCGCTTCCATGGGGAGGATCTGTTTTTCGGCCATGGGACTGACAACGCCTGGGACGAAGCCCGTCAACTGGTGTTGGGTGCCTTGCACTTGCCGTGGGAAATCGCCGACAGCTACCTCGACTGCAATCTCGAAGAAGATGAGCTGGTCAACCTGCAACGCTTGCTCAAGCGTCGCATCGAAGAGCGCATTCCTACGGCTTACCTGTTGGGTGAAGCGTGGTTCTGTGGCATGTCGTTCATCGTCGATGAGCGCGTGCTGATCCCGCGTTCGCCGATTGGCGAGCTGATCGAAAATCGTTTTACGCCGTGGCTGGCCAACGAGCCTGCGCGAATTCTCGACCTGTGCACCGGGTCCGGTTGCATTGGCATTGCCTGCGCCTACGAATTCCAGAATGCCGAAGTGGTGCTGGCTGACCTGTCGTTCGAGGCGCTTGAAGTCGCCAATCAAAACATTGAGCGCCATGGCGTCGATGAGCGGGTGTACACGGTGCAGGGCGACGGCTTCGATGGTTTGCCGGGTCAGCGTTTCGACCTGATCGTGTCGAACCCGCCTTACGTCGATGCCGAAGATTTCGCCGACATGCCGGACGAATACCAGCACGAGCCGGAGCTAGGCCTGGCCTGCGGTGATGATGGCTTGAACCTGGTGCGCCGGATGCTCGCCGAAGCGGCGGATCACCTGACCGAGAAGGGCTTGCTGATTGTCGAAGTGGGCAACAGCCAGGTTCACGTTGAAGGGCTGTATCCGGAAGTCGACTTCGCCTGGCTCGATTTCGAGCGCGGCGGGCACGGCGTGTTCATGTTGACGGCGGAACAGTGCCGCAATCACCAGGCATTGTTCGCTTCCCGCGCCTGACCTTAGAAAGCTATCGCGGGCAAGCCACGCTCCCACAGGTTTTGTGTTTGCCACCTCATTTGGGTACGACACAACACCTGTAGGAGCGAGCTTGCTCGCGATGGACGTCAACGATAACGCGTGGTTTCTGGTTAAACACGTCGCCTTCAAATCCATCGCGAGCAAGCTCGCTCCTACAAAGAATGGCCGCGCCGCGGTCTCAAACCATCAACGGTGTGTAGCAATCCAGATCAACAACCCCGCCTGAAACACCGCAAACGCCACCAGGCAGGTAATGGTGAAGCGCAACCCCGCGTCTTCACGCTTGTACTTGCTGACTTTTTCTTCGTGTTTCTTCAGCTTCACTTCCTGCTCGAGCAGATTCTGCTCGGCCTGCTGGAGCATCTGCGCTGCCTCGAGGATTTCCACCACCTGCAGTTTTTCGCTGTTCCAGTCACCCAGCAGGTCGCTGACCTGGACCTCTTTGACGCTGCCCTTCAAATGCTGGGCGTCGGCGTAGACCACGTCGAAACCGTGCATCCGCAGAAAGTGATCGCGGCGCAGGCGCGTGTCTTCGTTCAGCGCGTCCTTGTTGTTCAGGTCGCTGCCGTCGACGGTGTAGCCGGGCCATCGCTTCTTCGCCCAGGTCACCCCTTGAGCCGCCATGTACCGCCCGATGCCACGGTTCAACGGTTCGATCTGCAAACCGCTGTCAGGACCGAAACGCACGCGTTTT
Organism: Pseudomonas sp. RIT-PI-q; assembly: GCF_001297125.1. Lineage (GTDB taxonomy): Bacteria > Pseudomonadota > Gammaproteobacteria > Pseudomonadales > Pseudomonadaceae > Aquipseudomonas. Next base: position 632,613 of record NZ_LHPC01000028.1, on the reverse strand, counting down.
TCAGCGTGGTCGACCCACACGTCCAGATGATTCTGTTCCTTGCGCACGCGCTGGCCGGGCAGTGTGATGCTCATGCGCAGCAGGCTGTGCTCCTTGTCGTTGCGCTCGGCGTAGCCGAACTCGACAAAACGCAGTGGCCGCCCACCAGTGTTGCGGTCGGTCTGCAACGGGGCCAGGCGGAGCATCTTGTGGTGCTCGGCGTGGACGTCCGCCCACGGCAGCTCAACCGCCGGCGGTGCCTCTTTTTCAGCGGTGGTGTCGGGTGAAGTCTGGGTATCAGTCATAACGGCGAGGTCCTGTCCAAGCGCTTGCCGCCAGTCATAGCGCTGGCGACAAAGGCTTATCGGCCGTTTTTTTCAGGACTGGAGGGTAAAGCCCGCTTAACTGGAGCGAAGTCCGTCAATAAACCCGAGGATTCGCGAGCCCAGTTCGGCCGCCAGCGGCAATTGTGGATCCTTATAAGAAGCCAACTGCCGTTTGACGTCATTGGGCACGATGCGCATGACGTGGTTCATGCCTTCGATCAATGCCAGTTCAGCGTCGGGTTTGGCCGCCTGGAGCAGTTTGGCGTCACCGACACCGACCTGGATGTCGTTGCTGCCCTGGATAATCAGCGCCGGCATCTTCAACTTGGCGAACGCCGCTGCCGGGTCCTGGCGGAACAACGAAATCAGGTACGGCTGCACGCTCGGGCGGAAAATCACCTGCAACTGCGGCGGCACGTTGTCGTCGGTGTGACCAGCCTTGAGGCTGTCGAGCAGTTCATTGCTGCGCAGCAACAGTGGCGGTGGCAGGCGATTGCTCAGTTGTTGGCGCAGCACCTGATCGATCGGCCGGGCGCTGCCGGACATCGAAATCACCGCTGCGGCGTCGAGACTCGGCGCCGCCAGGCTGGCAATCAAGGCGCCTTCGCTATGCCCCAGCAGTATCAGTTGGCCAAAGCGCGGGTCGGCTTTGAGTTTCTGACCCCAGGCCTCGGCGTCGGCGACATACGCTTCCACCGACAGATTGCGCTCGTCCGGCGTGGCCGCCAGGCTCGCCGCCACGCCGCGCTTGTCGTAGCGCACGCTGGCGATGTTGTGTTTGGCCAGCACCCAGGCCAGTCGTTTGAGACTGTCATTGCGCCCGCCATCGGGGTTATTGCCGTCACGGTCTGTAGGACCGGAGCCGGAAATGATCAGGACAACCGGCACTGGCTGGTCGGATTTGGGCAGCAACAGCGGGCCGAAAAGCTCCCCGGTGCCGGTTTCCAAAGTGATCGGCCGTTGCAGGACAGTGGCCTGCACAAAGCCGGTAAACAAGGTAAGGCTCAAGGCTAGAACTCGCAGCATCATCACGCCATCATCAACAAGATGCCGGTTGGACTCACGGACACCCATAAGGTTCGAGGATGAACTACTTGGGTAGCCTGCGTATACTGGCGCGCATTACGTATTCAGGTTCATTTCACGGAGCGTCCTGCATGTCCGGCAATACCTACGGCAAGCTGTTCACTGTCACCACCGCGGGCGAAAGCCATGGTCCGGCGTTGGTCGCCATTGTCGACGGCTGCCCGCCGGGTCTGGAGATTTCCCTGGAGGATTTGCAGCGCGACCTCGATCGCCGCAAACCCGGCACCAGCCGCCATACGACCCAGCGCCAGGAAGCCGACGAAGTCGAAATCCTCTCCGGCGTGTTCGAAGGTCGCACCACCGGTTGCTCCATCGGCCTGTTGATCCGCAACACCGACCAGAAGTCCAAGGACTACTCGGCGATCAAGGATCTGTTCCGCCCGGCCCACGCCGATTACACCTACCACCACAAATACGGCGAGCGCGATTACCGCGGTGGCGGTCGCAGTTCGGCCCGTGAAACCGCGATGCGCGTGGCCGCCGGGGCGATTGCGAAGAAATACCTGGCCACCCAGGGCATCGTCATTCGTGGCTACATGAGCCAGCTTGGCCCGATCGAAATCCCGTTCAAGACCTGGGATTCGGTGGAAGAGAACGCCTTCTTCAGCCCCGATCCGGACAAAGTGCCGGAGCTGGAAGCCTATATGGACCAGCTGCGTCGCGACCAGGATTCGGTCGGCGCGAAGATTACCGTCGTCGCTGAAGGCGTGATGCCAGGCCTCGGCGAGCCGATTTTCGACCGCCTCGACGCCGAACTGGCCCATGCGCTAATGAGCATCAACGCGGTCAAGGGCGTGGAAATCGGCGCCGGTTTCGCCAGCGTCGCCCAGCGTGGCACCGAACACCGCGATGAAATGACCCCGCAAGGGTTCCTCAGCAACAACGCGGGCGGCATCCTCGGCGGCATTTCGTCGGGTCAGCCGATCGTTGCGCACCTGGCGTTAAAGCCAACGTCGAGCATCACCACGCCGGGCCGTTCGATCGACATCCACGGCAACCCGGTGGAAGTCGTCACCAAAGGCCGTCATGACCCGTGCGTCGGCATCCGCGCCACGCCGATCGCCGAAGCGATGATGGCCATCGTGCTGATGGATCACCTGCTGCGTCACCGTGGGCAAAACCTTGATGTGCGCGTGAGCACTCCGGTGTTGGGTCAGCTTTAATGGCTGACCTGACGGCCGCTGCGGTCTGACACCGTGGCGGCGCTCCCGTACTGGCGGCTTTCCAGTTTCTATCTGTTCTATTTCGCCTTGCTCGGTTCGACAGCGCCGTTTCTGGCGCTGTACTTCGATCACCTGGGCTTTTCCAGCGCGCGCATCGGCGAGCTGGTGGCGATCCCGATGCTGATGCGCTGCGTGGCGCCGAACCTCTGGGGCTGGCTCGGTGACTACACCGGCCGGCGCCTGGCCATCGTGCGCTTCGGCGCGGTCTGTACGTTGCTGACCTTCTCGCTGATTTTCGTCAGCAAGACCTACGCCTGGCTGGCAATGGTCATGGCCCTGCACGCCTTCTTCTGGCACGCGGTACTGCCGCAATTCGAAGTCATCACCCTGGCGCATTTGAAGGGGCAGACGTCGCGCTACAGTCAAATCCGGCTCTGGGGTTCGATCGGTTTCATCATCACCGTGGTTGCGCTGGGCCGGCTGTTTGAATGGCTGAGCCTCGACATCTATCCGGTGGCGCTGGTGCTGGTCATGGCGGGGATCGTGGGGAGCAGTCTGTGGGTGCCGAACGCTCAACCGCCACAGAGCGATCGGGTGACGGGAGAAGGCTTTCTCAAGCAATTGCTCAGCCCCGGTGTGTTGGCGTTTTACGCCTGCGTGGCGCTGATGCAGATGAGCCACGGTCCGTATTACACCTTCCTGACCCTGCACCTTGAGCGACTCGGCTACAGCCGTGGATTGATCGGCATGCTCTGGGCGGTCGGCGTGGTCGCCGAAGTGTTGATGTTCCTGGCCATGAGCAAGATCCTCGCGCATTTCTCGGTGCGTCGGGTGCTGCTGGCGAGTTTCCTGCTGGCGGCGCTGCGCTGGTTGCTGCTCGGTTCGTTCGCCGAGTTTCTCTGGGTGCTGTTGTTTGCCCAAGTGTTGCACGCGGCGACATTCGGCAGCTTTCATGCGGCGGCCATCCAGTTCGTGCAACGTAGTTTCGGCGCGCGCCAGCAAGGGCAGGGCCAGGCGCTTTACGCGGCGCTGGCCGGCATCGGTGGCGCATTGGGGGCGTTGTATTCCGGCTACAGTTGGAATGCGCTCGGCGCAACATTGACCTTTAGTATTGCAAGCCTCGCAGCCTTCGCGGCAGCCGTTATCATTGCGACCTGTATGCAAGAGGACAGGGCATGAGCAGTGCGCTGCGCCAGATCGAGGCCGTTGAATTTTTGTTCGAGTGCGAGTTGAAGACGCGCTCCTTCTTGAACCGTTAAGGAGTTGCCGCCATGAGCAGCCTGTCCGTTTATCACCTCTCCAGCCCTGAGCTACCGAACAAGGTGCTGACCCATTTCGAAGACATCGCTTCGACCCTGGCCGAGCAGGGCGTGCGCTTTGACCGTTGGCAAGCCGCCGCGAAGATCCAGCCGGGTGCCAGCCAGGAAGACATGATTGCCGCCTATCAGGCGCCAATCGACAAGCTGATGACTGAGCGCGGTTACCTCAGCATCGACGTGGTCAGCTTCAACAGCGATGACCCGCAAACAGCCGAGATGCGTGCCAAGTTCCTCGACGAACACTGCCATGGCGAAGACGCCGTACGATTTTTCGTCGCCGGTCGTGGGTTGTTCAGCCTGCACATCGACGATTACGTCTATGCCGTGCTCTGCGAAAAAAATGACCTGATCATCGTGCCGGCTGGTACGAAGTATTGGTTCGACATGGGCGAGCACCCGCACTTTATAACGATCCGTCTGTGTAAAAGCCCTGAAGGCTTTGAGGCCAGCTTCACCGGCGATGACATCGCCAGCCGCTTCCCGCTGCTCGAAGACTGAAACCACGACACCTGACCTGTAGGAGCAGAGCTTGCTCGCGAAAGCGGTATGTCAGGCAACATCAATGTTGAATAGCAAACCGCCTTCGCGGGCAAGCCTCGCTCCTACAGGTTATAGGTACAGATTTGCGGGATTACAGAAACAACTCAGGCCGTGAAGCTAAAGCTTGCACGGCCTGTTTGTTTGCAGCGCGGAACGGTTTTAAACCGAGTGATAGGTCGGCAAAGCAAACCGCTGTTGGCTTTGCAGCATGGAGATTTGTGGCAGTTCGCTGGCCTGTTCGGCGAGGTCACGACGAATCGCGCTGATCACCCACGACAATTGATCGCCAGCATGCAGTTGCTGATAGGAAATCGAGCGTTTGAAGACTTTACCTTCGCTGCTGCGCAGGGTCAGCAGGATGCCACCGTCAGGTCGTGCCTGAGTGGTCACTTCGAAGTTGGAGAACAAGGACGAAAATTTTTCTTGGATCAGGCTCATGTCTGTCAGCTCCGTTAGCTCTTGAATGGCAAGCATGCAGAGGTAGTTGCAGTGATTGTGCCAGCACCTGATTTTTAAAAAGTCGTTATAAATCAATAGGATATTTTTTCACTCATTTTTTACTTTCGTGCAATCTGCATGAAAGGCCATCGTGCATCCTGCATTTTGCGTGGTCGGCGAGGATTTGATGGAACCATTTGGCCGGGCCGTGGTTGCCGGTTTCCGCCCCCTCGGCGGCGGATACAAAACATTGCAAAAACCGCGTGTACAGCTCAAGAACCGCTGACGTATTTTCGGGTTCAATCACCGCCGCCCGACAATAAAAAATCGAACGGGAGCAACATGAGCCGCACGCCGAACGACACGATTACCTGGGGCATGATGCTCCGCAAGCTGCCTTCCATTGCCAAAGCCATTCCCCGAGTGGTGAAGGGCATGAAGGTCGCCAACGTCAAGGACCCGACCCAACCGTGTGGCCTTGGCTGGAGTTTCGAGCAGGCCACCTTGCGCAATCCCGACGGCCCGGCGTTGCTGCACGGCGACGTGTTGCTGACTTATGCACAGGTCAACCAGTGGGCCAATCGCATCGCCCATCACTTGATTGCCCAAGGCATCCGCAAGGGCGATGGGGTGGCAGTGTTCATCGAGAACCGCCCGGAACTGCTGGTGACGATTTTGGCGGTGGCCAAGGTCGGCGCGATCAGTGCCTTGCTCAATACCTCGCAGACCCGCGATACCCTGGCGCACAGCCTGAACCTGGTGGCGCCAGCGGCGATCATTGTCGGCGAAGAGCTGGCCCCGGCGTTTGCAGCGGTCCGTGATCGGGTGTCGATCGAGGTGTCGCGCACCTGGTTCGTTGCCGATCAAGACACCTACACCCATCCGGGCATTGCGCCCGCCGGGTTCATCAACCTGATGACCGCCAGTGTCGACGGCCCCGGTGACAACCCCGCCAGCAGCCGGCAGATTTTCTTCGACGATCCTTGCTTCTTTATCTACACCTCGGGCACCACCGGGTTGCCCAAGGCTGGCATCTTCAAACACGGCCGCTGGATGCGCAGCTCTGCGAGCTTCGGCATGATCGCGCTGGATATGCGCCCCGAAGACGTCGTTTATTGCACCTTGCCGCTCTATCACGCCACCGGGCTGTGCGTGTGCTGGGGCTCGGCGATCAGCGGCGCCTCGGGGTTTGCCATCCGCCGCAAGTTCAGCGCCAGTCAGTTCTGGAGCGACGTGCGCAAATACCGCGCGACCACCCTCGGTTACGTCGGCGAATTGTGCCGCTACCTGGTGGATCAACCGGCCAGTGCCGACGACAGCAAACACGGCGTGACAAAAATGATCGGCAACGGCCTGCGGCCCGGCGCGTGGGGCGAGTTCAAGACGCGGTTCGGGGTCAATCACATCTGCGAGCTGTACGCCGCCAGCGATGGCAATATCGGCTTCACCAACATTCTGAACTTCGACAACACCGTGGGTTTTTCCCTGATGTCATGGGAGTTGGCGGCATACGACCACGCCAGCGGCGAGCCGATTCGCGATGCCAAGGGTTTCATGCGCAAAGGCGCCAAGGGCGAGCAGGGGTTGTTGCTGGCGAAAATCGACGACAAGGCGCCGCTGGACGGCTACACCGATCCGCAGAAGACCGAAAAGGTCGTGCTCCACGACGTGTTCGAGAAGGGCGACCGTTACTTCAACACCGGTGACCTGCTGCGCAATATCGGTTTTGGTCACGCGCAGTTCGTCGACCGCTTGGGCGACACTTACCGCTGGAAGGGCGAAAACGTCTCGACCACCGAGGTCGAGAACATCCTCCTGCAGCACCCGAATATTTCCGAAGCCGTGGCCTACGGGGTGGAAATCCACAACACCAATGGCCGCGCCGGGATGGCCGCGATCACGCCAGCCGAATCCCTCGCGACCCTGGATTTCAGCGAACTGCTGGCCTTCGCCCGCCAGCAAATGCCCGCTTATGCGGTGCCGTTGTTCCTGCGGGTGAAAGTGAAAATGGAAACCACTGGAACCTTCAAATACCAGAAGACCCGTCTCAAGGACGAAGCGTTTGACCCGAATAAAACCGGCGACGATCCGATCTATGCCTGGCTACCGGGGACCCAGACTTATGTGCAGGTGACCGAGCAGTTGCTGGCGGACATTCAAAGCGGCAAGCACCGTTATTGAATGTGGCTATGGCCGCCCATGAGAAAAAAGGAGTGACAGTGTCGGGGCTGCTCGGGAAACTGTCGGCTTTCCGATTGACCGAATAATGGAGTCCCCCATGTCAGACCAAAGCCGCCAGATGTCCCCCGAGGAAGCCGCTGAATTTGCCGAACAGGTATTCAACAAGGCGCGCGAGGGCGATGCGGCCATGATGGCTGCGCTGCTGACCAAGGGCCTGCCGCCGAACCTGCGCAATCACAAGGGCGATACCTTGTTGATGCTGGCCGCGTACCACGGCCATGTCGAAACCGTGAAAGTCCTGCTCGAACACAAGGCCGACCCGGAAATCCGCAACGACAACGGCCAAAGCCCGATTGCCGGCGCAGCGTTCAAGGGTGACCTGGCGGTGGTCAAGGCGTTGGTCGAAGGTGGCGCGCAAGTGGAAGGTTCGTCGTTCGACGGCCGTACGGCGCTGATGATGGCGGCGATGTTCAACCGCGTTGAAATCGTCGACTACCTGATCAGCAAGGGCGCCGACCCGAAAGCCAAGGATGCCAATGGCGTCTCGGCGCTGGATGCAGCTAAGACCATGGGCGCCGTCGATACCACCGCGCAGCTTGAGAAATTGGTTGGCTGACAGTCAGCCTTCGCGGGCAAGCCCGCTCCCACAGGGATTTGTGTCGATCGAAAATTATCGCTCAGGCACAATTCCTGTGGGAGCGGGCTTGCCCGCGAATGGGCCAAACGCGATCAATGCGTTATCCTTCGCGCCCTCAAATTTCCCTCGCTACAGGATCTGCCCCATGAAAGCCGCGCTCGTCGAACTCATCAGCAAAATCAGCTCCGGGTGCATGAGCGACGACGAAATCCTGAAAGTCGCCGACGAAGCGGCCCAGGCCTACGCCGATCCGCAGGCTTTTCTGACAGCCAATCCGGACATCAACTACGACGACACCTTCCCGATGCCCCTGGGTGAGTGGGTCGTAGTGGGTAGTCTGCCGGAGACTGTGCTATTCCAGGCCGACACCTACATGGACTTGTTCGCGCAGATCGTCGCTTCGTTCGGCCCCGGCGTTGATTTCAATATCAAACCCAAGCAACTGGCCAAGACCGAAGCGCTGACCGCGCTCAATCGCATTCAGGTGCAAATGAGCAGCATGAACAAGGAAAACGGCGGCTACGTGCTGATGAACTTCAGCCAGTTGCTCGACGACGAACTGCAAGTGGTGCTGGTCTACGGCAACGACGTGCCGCGTGTACTCGAGTTGTGCGCTGAAGTCGGCATCACTGCCGCGCCGTCCCTGGAAGCCTTGAAAGTGGCGATTCACGTTTGATGGAATAAAACGGAACCCTCGCCATCGCCGTCTATCCTAAGAGGGCACACCACTCTTAGGGAGCGTCACCATGGGTTCCACGTTCAACGGCCTGATTGGCCTGATCATTCTTGCCCTGGACATCTGGGCAATCATCAACGTGCTGAAAAGTGGCGCCGACACCGGGATGAAAATCATCTGGGTGCTGCTGATCCTGTTGCTGCCGGTCCTCGGCCTGATCATCTGGGCCATCGCCGGGCCACGAGGCAACGTACGGGTCTGACTTTGGCCATACCTGTAGGAGCGAGGCTTGCCCGCGAAGAACGATAACGCGGTCTGTCTGAAGTACCGCGCCGTAGCATTCGCGGGCAAGCCTCGCTCCTACACATAGTGTCGGCATACGAGCTTCGACCTGTCATATTCCGCGACGTAGAATGCGCGTCTCTCCCGGTTGATCGAGCCGATCGATTGTCCGTCATGGGCGGGTAACCGTCCGTTGCCCACCGCATTCATCGGAGCAATTCCCATGAGCAACTTCACCACCTGCGAATACCTGGAAACCCTCTACGAAGGTTACGGCCAGCGTTTTCGCATGGAAAAACTGCTGCACGAAGTGCGGACCGAACACCAGCACCTGGTGATCTTCGAAAACCCGCGCATGGGCCGGGTCATGGCGCTGGATGGCGTGATTCAGACCACCGAAGCCGATGAATTCATCTACCACGAGATGCTCGCCCACGTACCGATCATCGCCCATGGCTCTGCCAAGCGCGTGTTGATCATCGGTGGCGGCGACGGCGGCATGTTGCGTCAAGTGGCGAAGCACCGCAGCATCGAGCACATCACCATGGTCGAGATCGACGGCACCGTGGTCGAAATGTGCAAACAATTCCTGCCCAACCACTCCAAGGGAGCGTTCGATGATCCGCGCCTGAACCTGGTGATTGATGACGGCATGCGTTTTGTCGCGAACACCACTGAAAAGTTCGACGTGATCATTTCCGACGCCACCGATCCGATCGGACCGGGTGAAGTGCTGTTTTCGGAAAACTTCTATCAGGCCTGCCGTCGCTGCCTCAACGAAGGCGGCATCCTGGTCACCCAGAACGGCACGCCGTTCATGCAAATCGAAGAAGTCAAAACCACCGCGGGTCGCCTGCGCAGCCTGTTCCCGGACTGGCATTTCTATCAGGCGGCCGTGCCGACCTACATCGGCGGCTCGATGACGTTTGCCTGGGGCGCGACCAATACCGCTTATCGCAAGCTGTCCCGCGAAACCTTGCAGCAGCGCTTTGCCGGTAGCGGCATCATCACGCGCTACTACAATCCAGAAATCCACATCGGCGCCTTTGCCTTGCCGCAATATGTGCTGCAAGCGGTGAACAAGCCAAGTAACGACTAAAATTGTATGCACAACCCCTGTAGGCGCTGGCTTGCCAGCGATGTACACGCTGCGGTTCGTCCGGCCCAGCGCGGTGATCCAATCGCTGGCAAGCCAGCTCCTACAGGTTCGGTATTTTTCATGCCCGCGCGCCGTAATCCGTTTTGAACGATCAGTCAGGGCAAAAGTCCAGATAGTTGTAAGCCCATTTGCGGGTTTGATCGAGGAGGCACTGATGCAAAAGTGGAAAGTCACTTTCGTGGATGATCACGGTGAAACAGTCGATGAAGTCTTTGAGTGCGAGGACTGCCCGAACAACGAGCAGGCCGCCAAACTTATCAAGGCCCGGCTCCTTCCTGTCGCCGCCGAACTGGATCTGAACGATCTGGAAGGGCGAACTACTGATGCGAGTGTCAAAGAGCTCAAATCCCAGAACGCCATTCAAATCCTCGGCATCACGCCAATCTGAACATCTCCTGTCACATTCTCAACCAGACCTTGGCAGCGCCTCTATCTTGGGGCTACTCTGCAATCGAGATCAGCGAACGGATCGCTAAGGTCTGGTCTTGTCAGCTACATGCTTGTGTCCCATTGGCAACTTGCTTGCCGCATCGCGCGCACCATTCGGTTGCGGGCGTCGGGAGTACGGAAAGTCTATCCATCGGTTTGCGGAGGACGTTTCATGAGCACAGCCTATCAAGAAGACATCAGCAGCAGCGTGCTGCGCCGCATGAAAGAAGGCGGTTTTGACTTTTCACGATTCCATCCCATCGAGTTCTACGCCATTTTCCCGGACGAGGAGCGGGCGCGCAGGGCGGCAGGGCATTACTGTGGTGAATCCTTGAATGCACAAATCAGCGTGCGCGATGACGGCGCGTGGTACTTGGAACTGAGCAAAGTGATGTACGCCACCTACGACGGCATCGGCGACTTTGAGCAGGACTTCGAGGCGGTGGTCGAGCCTTTGGGTGGCATCATCGAAGGATGGGGCGTCAAGCAGGAGGTACGAGGGCTACTCGCATAACCTTATGAACAGTGACAACGCTCAGCAACGGCTGACCTTCGGGTTGGCCGTTTTCGTTTGTGCAGCGAAAAGATCGCAGCCTCGTTGCACTCGACAGCTCCTACAGGGGTCCGTGTTCTTCTGTAGGAGCTGTCGAGTGCAACGAGGCTGCGATCTTTTGATCCAGTTTCAAGAAAACAAAAAAAAAAGCCACCTGAGCGGGTGGCTAAAAGGGAAGTTCGGTACGTTTTCCAGCGAATGCCCCAATTATCCGCATCGTCCGCCGGGCAGTGAAATCAACTCTGGCTATGCTGGTGATAGGCGACTCCATTGCGTCGCAATGAAGCGGGGGCGATCAGGTTGGGGCATTTGCCGCACAGGATTGGTGCGGTGTCTGCGGGGCGAATATCCAACTGATTGATATCAAAGCGTTTATGCCGATGGCACGGGCCTTGCGAAGGCCTGCATGTCCGGGTGACAAGGAGTACGGCATGATCCGCACCTATTTTGATGAGATGTACGATGCCGGCGGCCAGGTCCGCCCGCATTATCGGGAGTTTGCCCGTTGGCTGGCCGAAACGCCTGACGAGCTTTTGGCACAACGGCGACGCGAGGCCGATCTGTTATTTCATCGCGCCGGGATAACGTTCACGCTCTACGGTGATGAGCAAGGGACAGAGCGCCTGATTCCCTTCGACACCATTCCCCGCAGCATCCCCGCCAGCGAATGGCGGATCGTCGAACGTGGCTGCATTCAGCGGGTCAAGGCGTTGAACATGTTCCTCGCCGACCTCTATCACGAGCAACGCATCATCAAGGCCGGCATCATCCCGGCCGAGCAGGTGCTGGCCAACGAGCAATACCAGTTGGCGATGCAAGGGCTGGATCTGCACCGCGATATCTATTCCCACATCTCCGGTGTCGACCTGGTGCGCGATGGCGACGGCACGTACTACGTGCTCGAAGACAATCTTCGTACACCGAGCGGTGTGAGCTACATGCTCGAAGACCGCAAGATGATGATGCGCCTGTTCCCCGAGCTGTTCGCGGCGCAACGCATCGCACCTATCGACCACTATCCGAACCTGCTGCTCGACACCCTGAAAAGCTCCAGCCCGATCGATAACCCGAGCGTGGTGGTGTTGACGCCAGGGCGCTTCAACAGCGCATTCTTCGAGCATGCTTTCCTGGCTCGGGAAATGGGCGTTGAACTGGTGGAAGGCGCGGATTTGTTCGTGCGTGACGACAAAGTCTTCATGCGCACCACGGACGGGCCAAAAGCCGTCGACGTGATCTACCGACGCCTCGACGATGCGTTTCTCGACCCGCTGGCGTTCAATCCAGACTCGATGCTTGGCGTTCCAGGACTGCTGTCGTCGTACCGCTCCGGCAATGTCGTACTGGCAAATGCCATCGGCACCGGGGTTGCGGACGACAAGTCGGTGTATCCGTTCGTCACCGACATGATCCGTTTCTACCTGGATGAAGAGCCGATCCTGAAGAACGTTCCGACGTTCCAGTGTCGTAATCCCTCCGAACTTTCCCACGTGCTGGCCAACCTTCCAGACCTCGTGGTCAAGGAAACCCAGGGCTCGGGCGGTTACGGAATGCTGGTGGGGCCGGCGGCGACGGCGGCGGAAATCGAAGCCTTTCGCGCACGGATCAAAGCCAAGCCCCATGCGTACATCGCGCAACCAACGTTGTCTTTGTCGACCTGTCCGACCTTTGTCGAAAACGGCATCGCGCCACGCCACATCGACCTGCGTCCGTTTGTATTGTCTGGCCGCGAAACCCGGGTTGTGCCCGGCGGTTTGACCCGTGTCGCCCTGCGCGAAGGCTCCCTGGTGGTGAATTCCTCCCAGGGTGGCGGAACCAAGGACACCTGGGTGGTCGAGGATTGAAGGAAGCCTGCCATGTTAAGTAGAACTGCCTCGGATTTGTATTGGATGTCGCGTTACCTGGAGCGGGCGGAAAACCTCGCACGGATGCTCGACATCAGTTATTCGCTGTCGCTGATGCCGCAGGACGGCCGTGGTGATGGCTTGCACGAACTCGCCATGCCGTTGCTGATTACCGGCACCCTGGACGATTACCTGGAGCGCCACGGCGAGCTGCACGCCGAACGGCTGCTGCATTTCTTCGCCCTGGACGCGGCCAACCCGGCGAGTATTTACAGCTGCCTCGGCGCCGCACGGGCCAGCGCCCATGCGGTGCGTGGGCGAATTACCGCCGACATGTGGGAAAACATCAACGCCACCTGGCTGGAAATTCGCGGGATCGCCAACCAGGGCTTGAGTCGCTACGGCATGAGCCGTTTCTGCGAGTGGATCAAGGAACGTTCCCACCTGTTTCGCGGCGCGTCCTACGGCACGATCATGCGCAACGATGCGTTTCGCTTCATTCGCCTGGGGACGTTTATCGAAAGGGCCGACAACACCTTGCGCCTGCTCGATGCCCGCTACGAAATGGCTGGCGATCAGGCCGAAGCGGTCAGCGACGGCACGGCCCACGCTTACTACCAGTGGAGTGCTTTGCTGCGGGCGTTGTCATCGTTCGAGGCCTACACCGAGATTTATCGCGATGCGCCCGGCGCCCGGCATGTGGCCGAACTGCTGTTGCTGCGCGCTGACGTTCCGCGCTCGCTGCGGGCCTGCACCGAAGAAATCGATCAGATCCTCGCCCAGCTGCCGGGAGCCAACGGCCGTCCCGCGCAACGCCTGGCCGCGGAAATGGACGCGCGCCTGCGCTACACCGGCATCACCGAAATTCTCGACGAAGGCCTGCACGCCTGGCTGACCGAGTTCATCCCGCTGGTGCGCCAGTTGGGTAACGCCATACACAGTTCCTACCTGGAGGCTGCATGAGACTTTCCATTAGCCACGAGACCACCTATCACTATGAAGATCAGGTGCGGGCGAGCATCCAGTACCTGCGACTGACCCCTCACGACAGCGAGCGCCAGCATGTGCTGAGCTGGCAGCTCGACCTGCCGCGCCCGGTGCGCGCGCAACTCGATCCGTTCGGCAACATCCTGCACGTGCTGACCATGGACGAGCCGCACGAGGCGATCATCATCGGTGCCCGTGGCCAGGTCGACATCGACGAATTGCGCGAAGCCGAGCACGAGAGCCAGTCGTCGCTGCCGTTCTTGCGTTTCACCCGTTTGACCGAGGCCGACGAGGCTTTGCGCGCCTTCGCCAACAAGGAATGCAAACAACGCCGGGATCGCACGGCGTTGATCGATTTGATGCATGGCCTCAACCAGCACATGACCTACACGCCGGGCTCCACCGAAGTCGACACCAGCGCCGCCCAGGCCTTCGCCGGGCGTTCGGGCGTCTGCCAGGACCACACCCATGCGTTCCTCGCCTGCGCCCGCAGCCTGGGAATTCCAGCGCGTTATGTGTCGGGTTATTTGTACAGTGAAAACAGCGAACACCTGGCCAGCCACGCCTGGGCCGAAGCCTGGCTGGATGACGCGTGGTACAGCTTTGACGTGACCAATGAACTGGCACGGCCCGAACGGCATTTGAAACTGGCGGTGGGCCTGGATTACCTGGACGCCTGCCCGGTTCGCGGCATGCGCCGGGGCGGCGGGTGCGAGCAGATGCATGCGAAGGTGTTTGTCTCGCCGACGCCAGTGCCGGTCATCTCCGTCCAGCAGCAATAAGTCAGGACACCGCAGAACCTGTGGGAGCGGGCTTGCCCGCGATAGCGGTTTTCCAGTCACCGTATTTGTGTCTGAAATATCGCAATCGCGGGCAAGCCCGCTCCCACAGGGATCATCGGTGAGCACATATTTGTGTTTTGCGCCGGACCATTGTGGGGGCGGGCTTGCTCGCGAAGAGGCCAGCCCAGGCAACACAAGCCTAGGGCTTAACTTTGCGCCCAACCATATGCTTCAAATACCCCACCAACATCTCAAGATCCCCATCCGGCAACACCTGCGCCGTAAACCCCGGCATCTTCGCCTGCGGCCACTGCCGCAAACTCTGCGGATCACGAATGTAGCGCTTGAGGAAATCCGCGCCGAAATATTCGGTCGGGTTAAACGGAATATTCAAGTCCGGTCCGAACTGCGCATCCCCCGCGCCATTCAATCGATGACACGCCAGACAGTTTTTCTGAAACAGAGCGAAACCCTTGTTGACCGGATCGTCCGCCTTCAACGCAGGATCCGGCAGCAGGGCAGGGAAGCGCTCGGCGACCGGTGTCAAACGCTTAATGGCGGCCACTTGAAACGGCCATTGCTCAGGGCTGATGTTGCCCGCCTGCGGATCGGTCCAGACCAGATAAAACGGCCCGGCACTCGGCTTGCCTTCGGACAGTGGCGGCCATGGCTTGGCCGGGTCTTCAATGGCCAGCCAGGCCCGCGAACCCTTGGTATTGAGCAACGGCGCCGCCGCCATTTCAGCGGCAAAACCGTCCAGCGCCACCGCTTGCAGGTGATCTTCGGGTTTGATGCCGGTCAACAACGCAGCCAACGGCACGGCGCGATAGCTCATGTCCCGTTTGTAGGAAACGTCGTTGGTAATCGTGACGGTCTGGACCTGAGGATGCTTGAGCAATTCCTCGGTCTGCCAGGTGCGACTGCCCGCGCCCAGCTCCAGGTTCAGCTGTGCAGCTAAAAGGGGCGTGCTGAGGAGCAAGGCCCCGAAAAGAATGAGCGTTTTCAAGAGATCGCCGTCCATGTCGTGGAAGTGCCACAAAGGTTGGCACACCCACGCTGGCCCGGGTAGCGAGCCAGTCACATTTTTAATGAGGCGAACAACTCTTTATGAGTACCGGCTTGGCTGGCGCGTCAGTCAGCCGATCACCTTGGTCAGGTTCGGCAAAATCAACAACAGCGTGGTGGCGAATAGAATGAGCCCGGCTTGACGTACTTTCGAATGCTTGAACATGGCTGTCTGCCTTTTTTTGTTATTTCCTGATGCCTGCCTGCATTTCTCCATGACGGCAGAGCGGTGCACTTCCTGTTGTACGAGCGCCTCGGCAAAACCCGACGACAACTTCGTACTGTTCACCTTAGAGCCCGCGTCACTCGTGGTTTAGATCCATTTCGTATGGGCTTGCCATTAAAAGCTCTAAAAAAGGCATGAGGCCTATTGCCAGCTTCTTGGGCGCCCTTTTGCTAGACAGCTTCGTCTCTTGAATTGGTAAATCCGATAGGCGACTACCGTCCGTCTGAGCGTGTCCGTCAACGCCGGTGAGCGCTGCGGTCATTGAATTGGCAGCGGTGCGGAATAAGGTGGAGGCTCCTTAAAAGATCAAAAGATCGCAGCCTACGGCAGCTCCTACAGGGATCACATGTGTATGTAGGAGGTGCCGAAGGCTGCGATCTTTTGATGACAACAACAATACCGAGGATGTCATGACCCAAGCTTTGATTTTCGACGCGTTACGCACGCCCCGTGGCAAAGGCAAGGCCGATGGCGCCTTGCACAGCGTCAAACCGGTGAACCTGGTGGCCGGGCTGCTCACGGCGCTGCAGCAGCGCACGTCTCTGGATACCAGCCAGGTCGATGATGTGGTGCTCGGCTGCGTGACGCCGATCGGCGATCAAGGCTCGGATATCGCCAAAACCGCGGTACAAGTCGCCGATTGGGACGTCAGCGTCTCGGGCGTGCAGATCAACCGTTTCTGCGCCTCCGGGCTGGAAGCGGTGAACCTTGGCGCAATGAAAGTGCGTTCCGGTTTCGAAGACCTGGTGGTGGTCGGCGGCGTTGAATCCATGTCCCGCGTACCCATGGGCAGCGACGGCGGCCCTTGGGCGCTGGACCCGGAAACCAATCTGCACAGCCATTTCACCCCCCAAGGCGTAGGCGCCGACTTGATTGCCACAATTGAAGGCTTCAGCCGTCAGGACGTCGATGCCTACGCGCTGCATTCCCAGCAAAAAGCTGCGCGGGCGCGGGCGGACGGTTCGTTCAACAAGTCGCTGGTGCCGGTGCAGGACCAGAACGGCATCATCCTGCTCGATCACGATGAGTTCATCCGCGCCGAGTCGACCCTGGAGGGCCTGGGCAAGCTCAAGCCGAGCTTCGAGATGATCGGCCAGATGGGCTTCGACGCCACCGCGCTGCGGGTCTATAGCCATGTGGAACGGATCAACCACGTTCACACACCGGGTAATAGTTCCGGGATCGTCGATGGCGCGGCGCTGATGCTGATCGGTTCCGAAGCCAAGGGTCGGGCGCTGGGCTTGCAGCCACGGGCGCGCATCGTCGCCACGGCGGTGACCAGCACCGATCCGACCATCATGCTCACCGGCCCCGCGCCGGCCACCCGCAAGGCACTGGCCAAGGCCGGGCTGCGGGTGGAAGACATCGACCTGTTCGAGGTCAACGAAGCCTGTGCCTCGGTGGTGCTGAAATTCATCAAGGACATGGCCATCGACCCGGACAAGGTCAACGTCAACGGCGGCTCCATCGCCATGGGCCACCCGCTGGGCGCTACCGGCTGCGCCATTCTCGGCACGCTGCTCGATGAACTGGAAACCCGGCGCCTGCGCTACGGCCTCGCGACCCTGTGTGTCGGCGGCGGCATGGGCATTGCCACCATCATCGAACGCCTCTGAGCCCCGACTACAAGGAAATACCTTCATGACCGAAGCCATTCGTTACGAAAAAGGCCAGGACCAGATCGTCGTCCTGACCATCGATATGCCGGGCCAGAGCGCCAATACGATGAACGCGGTCTACCGCGAGGCCATGGCCACCTGCGTCGCCCGACTGGTGGCCGACAAGGACGCCATTGCCGGCGTGATCATCACCTCTGCCAAGAAGACCTTCTTCGCCGGCGGCGACCTCAATGAATTGATCAAGGTCGGCAAGCCCGACGCCAAGGCCTTTTACGACATGGTGCTGACCCTCAAGGGCCAGTTGCGCACCCTGGAAACCCTCGGCAAACCGGTGGTCGCGGCGATCAATGGTGCGGCGTTGGGCGGTGGTTGGGAAATCTGCCTGGCCTGCCATCACCGTGTGGCGCTGGACAATCCGTCGGTGCAACTCGGCTTGCCTGAGGTTACCCTCGGCCTGCTGCCGGGTGGGGGCGGGGTGGTGCGTATGGTGCGGATGTTGGGCATCGAAAAAGCCTTGCCCTACCTGCTCGAAGGCAAAAAAGTCCGTCCGCAACAGGCACTGCAGGCGGGTTTGATCGATGAACTGGCGGCGGATCGCGATGAACTGAGGAGCAAGGCGCGCGCCTGGATCCTCGCCAATCCTTCGGTTACCCAGCGTTGGGATGTAAAGGGTTATCAGATTCCCGGTGGCACGCCATCGAACCCGAAAGTCGCGCAGATGCTGGCCATCGCGCCGTCGATCCTGCGCGCCAAAACCCAGGGCTGCCTGCCGGCGCCGGAGAAAATCCTCTGCGCTGCGGTGGAAGGTGCTCAGGTGGATTTCGACACGGCGCACTTGATCGAAACCCGTTACTTCACTGAATTGACCACCGGCCAGGTGTCGAAAAACCTGATCGGCACGTTCTGGTTCCAACTCAACGAGATCAATGCCGGGGGCTCACGGCCTCAGGGTTTTGCGCCTTACGTGACGCGTCGCGTGGGAGTGCTTGGGGCCGGGATGATGGGCGCGGGCATCGCTTTTGTCAGCGCATCGGCTGGCATTGAGGTGGTGCTCAAGGACATCAGCCTTGCCGCAGCAGAGAAGGGCAAGGCCCACTCGGCGGCGCTTTTGGACAAGAAAGTCGCTCGCGGCCAGATGATCGCAGAACAGCGCGAAGCGATTTTGGCGCGGATCCGTACCACCGAAAACGATGCCGACCTGGCCGGTTGCGACTTGATCATCGAAGCGGTATTCGAAGACCGCGAGCTGAAAGCCAAAGTCTCCTCTGCGGCACAAAAAATCGTCGGCCCGGACGCGGTGATTGCTTCCAATACCTCAACCTTGCCCATCAGCGGCCTGGCCACCGCTGTGCCGGATCAGAGCAAATTCATCGGCCTGCATTTCTTCAGTCCCGTGGAGAAAATGCCGCTGGTGGAAATCATCAAAGGCACTAATACCAGCGACGAAACCCTGGCTCGCGGGTTCGATTTCGTCCTGCAAATCAAGAAAACCCCGATTGTGGTCAACGACAGCCGTGGCTTCTTCACCTCGCGGGTATTTGGCACCTTCACCAACGAAGGCATCGCCATGCTCGGTGAAGGCGTGAGCGCGCCGATGATCGAGACCGAAGCGCGCAAAGCCGGGATGCCGATCGGGCCTCTGGCAATTTCCGACGAAGTTTCCCTCAGCCTCATGAGCCATATCCGCCAGCAAACCGCCAAAGACCTGCAAGCGGAAGGGAAACCGCTGATTGAGCACCCGGCGTTCGCCGTGATTGACTTGCTGCTCAACGAATACAAGCGTCCGGGCAAGGCCGCTGGTGGTGGTTTTTACGATTACCCGGCTGGTGGTCAGAAGCACCTGTGGCCACAGCTGAAAAGCCGTTTCGAAACAGCCGATGGGCAGATTTCGCCGAAGGACGTGCGTGATCGCCTTCTGTTCGTGCAAGCCATTGAAACCGTGCGCTGTGTGGAGGAGGGCGTGCTGACCTCGACGGCGGACGCCAACGTCGGCTCGATCTTTGGTATTGGCTTTGCGGCCTGGACCGGCGGCGCGCTGCAATTCATCAACCAGTACGGCGTGAACGACTTTGTCGCCCGCGCCCAGTATCTGGCCGAGCAGTATGGCGAGCGATTCGCGCCACCGGCGCTGCTGCTGGAAAAAGCCGCCAAAGGGGAGGTGTTTTAAGGGACGGATGACGCATGCCGGGGCTTGCCTTGCCACCGTGTTTCAAGGCAGGCTCTGGGGTGTGCATTATTCCCATCACGTGTCAGGTATTTTTTATGTCGTTACGCATCTGCATTCTGGAAACCGACATCCTGCGTCCGGAACTGGTCGATGAATATCAGGGGTACGGGCAGATGTTCCAGCGTCTGTTTTCGCAGCAACCCATCGCTGCCGAGTTCACCGTGTACAACGTCATGCAGGGCGAGTACCCGAGCGATGATCTGGTCTTCGACGCCTACCTGGTCACCGGCAGCAAAGCCGATTCCTTCGGCACCGACCCGTGGATCGAAACCCTCAGGGCTTACCTGCTGACCCGCTACGAGCGCGGCGACAAATTGCTGGGCGTGTGCTTCGGCCATCAGTTGTTGGCGCTGTTGCTGGGCGGCAAGAGCGAACGGGCGACCCAGGGCTGGGGCGTCGGCACCCACAACTACAAACTCGCCGCCAAGGCGCCGTGGATGAGCCCGGTGCGCGAAGAGCTGACCTTGTTGATCAGCCACCAGGATCAGGTCACCGCGCTACCGGAAAACGCCACCGTTATCGCCTCCAGCGATTTCTGCCCGTTTGCCGCGTACCACATCAACGACCAGGTGCTGTGCTTCCAGGGGCATCCGGAGTTTATTCACGATTATTCGCGAGCGTTGCTGGACATTCGTCAGCAAGTGCTGGGTGAGCAGATTTATCAGAAAGGCGTGGCGAGCCTGGAGCATCAGCACCACGGCACTACCGTTGCCGAATGGATGATGCGGTTTGTGGCGCACAAGCCTGAAACGGTTTAACCCCAAAAGCTTCGCAGGCAAGCCTCGCTCCTACAGGTACACCGAAACCCTGTAGGAGCGAGGCTTGCCCGCGAATCTCACAAACGACCCGGTCTCGGCTACAGCCAACCCGACCTCTTGAAACTCGCCCACAACCCCACACACCCCACCGCAATAAACCCCAAGACCCCGAAATACCCGTAATGCCAACTCAACTCCGGCATGTTCTGGAAGTTCATCCCGTAAATTCCGGCCACCGCCGTCGGGAACGCCAGAATCGCCGCCCACGCTGCAAACTTGCGTTGCACCACACTCTGCCGTGACGCTTCCAGCAACACCCCGACCTCAATCGTCTGGCTGGCAATATCGGCCAGGGTCGTCAGGTCTTCCATCTGCCGCGTCACGTGGATCTGCACATCGCGGAAGTACGGACGCATGTTCTTGTCGATGAACGGAAAGCTGAGCTTTTGCAGTTCCTCGCCGATTTCCACCATCGGCGCCGCATAACGGCGTAAACGCAACACGTCGCGGCGCAGGCTGTGGAGATTCTGAATGTCGCGCTCATTCAGCGAGCTACACATCACGTTGCGCTCAAGCTCATCGATTTCGGCATGAATCGCTTCGCCCACCGGTTGGTAGTTTTCGATCACGAAGTCGAGGATGGCATAGAGAACGAAATCCTCCCCGTGCTCCAGCAGCAGCGGCCGCGCCTCACAACGCTGTCGGACGTGGGCGTAGGACGCCGAGTGACCGTTGCGCGCGGTAATGATGTAACCGTTGCCGGCAAAGATATGCGTCTCGATGAACTCCAGTTTGCCTTCATGCCGGATCGGCGAGTACGTCACGATAAACAGCGCATCTCCGAAGGTTTCCAGCTTCGGTCGACTGTGTTTTTCCAGGGCATCTTCGATGGCCAGTTCGTGCAGGTTGAACTGGCGTTGCAGATTGAACAGTTCCTGGGCGTTCGGCTCTTCGAGGCCGATCCAGACAAAGTGGCCGGGTTTTGCTGCCCAGGCAGCACCTTCGTCGAGGGTGATATTGGTGACTTTCTTACCGGCGCTGTAAACCGCAGCAGCAACAACTCTACCCATGATGGTGGTTCACTTCTTATTAGCAAATGGCAGTGGCAGGCAGCGTTCAGCTTAGCCTTGTCTGCTACTTGAGAGTCAGTGAAATCTGCAGAGTTCGTAGGTAAAAGGCGTTAAGCGAACGCTGACCTTTGTAGGAGCGAGCTCGCTCGCGATGGACGTTAACGATAACGCGTGTTCGCTGGATAAACGCGTAGCCTTCAGATCCATCGTCGGAACGCCGCCCGGAGAAAACTCGCTCCTGCAACTGATTGCATCAGGCCGGGCGGGTTTGTTTATCAGGTAGCTTGCAGCTGCCGATCCATCGAGGCGATGCACTCGCGCATCTGCTCGCGGCACTGGGCGATCAACAGCGGCATGTCATCCAGGCTCAATCCAGCCGTAGGAATCGCCGGCAACGAGCGAATCAAAATCTTCCCACTGCGCCAGCGGTTCAATCGCATGTGTTTGACGTAACTGCTGACGCACACCGGAACAATCGGCACCCCAGCGGCGATGGCCATCTGGAACGCGCCTTTTTTGAACGGCAGCAACTCTTCGCCCAGGTTGCGCGTGCCTTCCGGGAAAACCCAGATCGAAGTGTCTTCGTTTTGCAGCGTGTGGGTCGTGGTCAACATCGACTGGCGCGCCTTCTGCGCATTGCCGCGATCGATCAACACATTGCCCGCCAGCCAGAACAACTGCCCGAACAGCGGCACCCATTTCAGGCTCTTCTTGCCAATGCACACGGTGCGGCGGGGCACCACGTTGCCGAACACAAACAGGTCATAGTTGGATTGGTGGTTGGCGATGATCACGCAACTGTCGGGTTTATCCATCAACGGTCCGACTTCAGCCTTCACCCGCAAACGCAGAATGCACATCGCCGGCCACGCATACAGGCGGGCGCACAAACGGCTGTTGTCCGGGGTGAACGGACGGCACAGGCCCAGAAGTACCCCAAGCACACCGGCCAGAATAAAGTGCAGGCCCATCAACAACATACGAAACACGAACAGCATTTACAGGCCCCACCGGGACAAAAGGTGGCGCAGTGTACGGATGTGCACTGTTTTCGGCAATTGCCGCTATAGAGGTAGGAGATAGCCGATGTTTGAGCGCATGTTTCCGACTTATGGGTCAGACGCTTTCTAGAGCGGTTGTAGGCTTTTAAACAATACGCGTATGAAAAAGCCCGACACGACGGTCGGGCTTTTCGATGCAGCGCGTGCGGGTTTAACCCATATGCTCCTGATCCAGGATGATCGCGTTATCGAGGGTCTCCAGCAGCGCCTTGCGCACTTTGAGCTTGGTGTTCTTGTGCGCGGTCATGTTGATCTTCTTCAACTGACGCGCCGCTGCCAGCGCCGCGCCTTGCAGTTCCTCGGCCGATACCACGACGTCAAGGAAGCCCGCATTCACGGCGCTCTGCGGATTGAACATCTCACCGTTGATCACCGAGCGGTGAAGCGCCGACTTGCTCAGACGATCCCGAGCCAGCTCGATACCGGCGTGGTGCATGGTCATGCCGATCTGCACTTCGTTCAGGCCAATGCTGAACGGGCCGTCGACACCGATGCGGTAATCCACCGACAACAGCAGGAACGCACCCTTGGCCACCGCATGCCCCGGGCACGCGACGATCACCGGGAAGGGGTGCGACAACAGTCGACGCGCCAGGGTCGAACCGGCCGTGACCAACGCCACGGCTTCTTTAGGACCGGCGGTCATCACCTTCAAATCATAACCGCCGGACAGAATCCCCGGCGTACCGGTAATGATCACCACCGCACGATCAGTGACCGCCTGATCCAGCGCAGCGTTAAAAGCAGCAATCACATCCGGCGAGATGGCATTGACCTTGCCATTGCTCAAGGTCAGGGTCGCGATACCGTCTTCGAGATGGTAGGAAATCAACTCACTCATGACGCAATTCCTTGTATGAAAGTTGAGGCAGACGTTACCCACCACCGCAGGTCAGGTAAAGCGCCATGACTGACCCGCCAGTCACGCTTTCCCCGCCCGGCAAGCGGAGCCCGCCGCACCCGCCGTGCATTTCCCTCTATATAGGAGAGGACGCGAAGCCGAAGATTGGCAGGTTTGCCATGGCCTCAAACGCGTCGGAACGACAAAATCGCTAAGCGCATGAAAATTCTGAAAAAAATATTTGCCATCGGAAAAGCTTTCGACTACATTAGCGCGCCTCGACAGACAGAACATGTTTGACGAGATACGGTGAAGTGTCCGAGTGGCTTAAGGAGCACGCCTGGAAAGTGTGTATACAAGAAATTGTATCGAGAGTTCGAATCTCTCCTTCACCGCCAAATTCGATGTAAGCAAAACCCCTGATTTCGAGAGAAGTCAGGGGTTTTGTGGTTTCTGGCGTTTGAATTTCTTGGGTTACGAGGGTATTGGCCCCTCCTGTCAGCGGAGGCGCTTCCGAAATTGCTGTGGGAAAAGTGACTGGCGAGTGGGAAACATCGCTGGAAAGCCAGGTAGTTTGGGGCTTCCATAGGTTTTGATATCTGACATGAGCCACATCGGAGGGGGTATTCGCTATGCGCCTTCAGGGTACAGAATGAATGCAAGGGCACATGCAGGAACTCACCATGAAGCAGGCCGAGCTGGAAAAGGTTCATGTGGATCGTCAAGCTGATCGCTGAGCAGCGCAAGCTGAACGCCGAGGCAGGCAAGATGACCCGTGAAACGTTTTGGTATCCGGTAGCCGTTGCGACTGGCCTGATCGGCACGGTGGCGACCATTACTGCGGTGTTGATCAAGCTTCTATAGTCCTCTCTGTTTAATAACACTCTCGATGAGAGCTTGGTATTTATCAGGTAGTCATGATCCAGTGCAAACATGCCTATACCCCCGCAACTCTCGAAGACGGACGCCGCATCCTCGTAGATCGCCTTTGGCCACGAAATTGTCAGAAAGATCAGTTGCAGTTAAACGCATGGTTACCAGACGTCGCACCTTCTACTCAACTGCATAAGACTTTCAAAACCGGGGAGCTGGATTTCGCACAGTTCACCGTTGCCTATCGTCTTGAACTGGCTGCTCGCCCACAGAATTGGTGGGAGCTTTTGCAGTTTGCCGCAAGGGGCATGCTTACCCTGGTCTATGGGGCCAAAGATCCGCAGGCAAACAATGCCGTTGTTCTCGCTCAATGGTTGGAGGAGGAGCTTGATCGCTTCTCAAGCTCCAGTTCGCCAGTGTGTTATCTGGACGATTTTCCGGAATACTGACTGGCTAGTGGATATCCGCCTAACTTCAGGCTACTTCCGCCCACCTGTTAGACTGCCAAACCCCTCGAACGGATTCGACACCATGTGCCCTCCCTGCGCCGCTTCCCTGCGTTTGGCCAAATCCATGACAGCCGTTTTGATCGGCTTCATGTCCTCCCTTGCCATCGCCTCCACCCCTGCAACCTATCCCGACGCCGCAGCCAGCGATCCTGCAAAACTGGGCTGGATGGTCGGCTCTCCGCCTCCCGCCGATCGCACAGTGCGTTTTGACGATGGCAGCTATTTTCAGTTTCCGGCGATGCGCTGGAGCGTCTCGAACTTCCGTCAGCTCATGCCAACAATCAATGTTTCACGGGGGCTTGGCGCTCCTGTTTCCTTGGCATCGGCATTGCGCGAAGACATCGACGCCATCAGTTTCGTCCCGCTCGGCGCAAAGGCGTCGATGACATGGGATCAATCCCTCGCAGCGACCTACACCGACGGCATCCTGGTGATGCACCGTGGGAAAGTTGTCTACGAACGTTACTTCGGCGTGCTGAAACCCGACGGTCAGCACGCGGCGATGTCGGTCACCAAATCCGTGGTTGGCACGCTGGGCGCAATGTTGGTGGCTGAAGGGCGTATCGATGCAAACAAGCACGTTGCCGACTACGTCCCCGAACTCGCGGGTTCCGCCTTTGGCAGCGCCACGGTGCGCCAGGTCCTGGACATGACGACGGGGCTTAAATACAGCGAAGACTACGCCGACCCGAACGCCGAGGTCTGGGCGCATGCAAAAGCCGGCAGCCCTTTGCCCAAGCCCAAGGACTACACCGGGCCGCGAAGCTACTACGAGTTTTTGCAGACCGTGCAGTTGCAAGGTCAACACGGCAGCGCGTTCGGCTACAAAACCGTCAACACCGATGTATTGGGCTGGGTCATCGCTCGAGTGACCGGCCGCAACGTCGCGCAATTGTTGTCGGAACGTATCTGGAGTCGCCTCGGCGTCGAGCAGGACGCCTATTTCACGGTGGACTCGATCGGTACTCCGTTTGCCGGCGGCGGTTTGAACACCAGCCTGCGCGACCTCGCACGATTTGGCGAAATGCTGCGCAATGACGGCCAGTTCGAGGGTCAACAGATCGTGCCAAAAGCGGTGGTGGACGACATCCGTCGTGGAGGCGATAAACAGGCGTTCGCCAAGGCCGGTTATGACTTGCTCAAAGGCTGGAGTTATCGGTCGATGTGGTGGGTGACGGACAAGGAGGGCGGCGCGTTCATGGCGCGCGGCGTTCATGGCCAGCGCATCTATGTCGACCCGAAGGCTGAGATGGTGATCGTTCGTTATGCCTCGCATCCGGTCGCGAGTAATTCGGCCAATGATCCTGTTACGTTGCCGGCATTTGATGCGCTGGCTCGGTATTTGTCGAAATTGCCTTGATGAGCATTGATATGACTCCCGAAGAAAAAGCAATTGAAGAGGAGGCCTTTGAGTTCGCGAGAGCAAACCGAGCCAGATTAGCGAGGACAATCGCTGACACCGGCATGTTTCCTGCGGACCTCACCATTGACCGTTTTCATGGCGGGGTCCCCCGGGGCAGGGAAAACCGAGATATCGAAAGCGATGGTGGAGGTTCTTGAACAGGGCATTCCGGGTGTCCCGGCAAAGAAAGTTCTACGAATTGATCCTGACGACTATAGGTGTTTGATTCCGGGTTACTCGGGTGGAAATTCTTATCTTTATCAACGCGCCGTAACGAAGATTCTGGAAAGGGTTTTAGATCGGGTATTCGAAAAGCGGATCTCGTTCCTGCTCGACGGGACGTTGGCCAATATCGACGTCGCGAAGAGAAACATCAGTAGGGTATTGGCGAGTCAACGAATCGCTCAGGTTATTTATGTTTATCAGGAGCCGAGACTTGCTTGGCAGTTCGTTCAGGCGCGTGAGATTACGGAAGGACGTAACATCCCTTTGGATGCATTTGTGGCTCAGTATCTTGCTGCAAGGAGAAATGTAGTTGAGCTTCGCAGATGTTACGGCGAGCGGTTTTTCGTGGATTTGATCATCAAGAATACGGATGGCACGGCTTCGTTCTTCGAAGGTGGCGTCAGCGTGGAGCAGATTGACGCTCTCATTCCCGACACCTATGATCAATTTGAGCTTATCGAGCTGTTAACCGGAGTACATATTCATGAACGCAGCTAAAGACGGGGCTTCCAGTCCCTTGGCTGACTTTTTCACCAAGGCATCCGCAGAGACCAAACGGGATGTCTACAATGCTGTGATCAACAAAGCTATTGCTTCTCAACGGGATGTTATTGAGAAGGCTGAGGCGATCAAGAAGGTGAAAAAGGCGTCCGAGAAAAATGGCTAAAGATTAGCGATACCTGAATTTCGAAGCCCAGCCGATGCTGGGCTTTTTTATTTTCGTCAAACCTTTGGGGGGAAACGCGCCTCTATGAACAAGGAAATCTCATGATCACCACCACAACCCACACCATCGAAGGCCGGCAAATCACTGCGTACCTGGACATCGTCAGCGCCGAGTCGGTGCAGGGGGTCAACGTTGTCCGCGATATGTTCGCCGGGATGCGCGATTTTTTCGGTGGGCGCTCGCAGACGTTGGAGCGGGCGTTGAAGGAAGCGCGTATCCAGGCCACTGACGAAATCAAGGAACGGGCGCGGGCGCTTCAGGCGGATGCGGTGGTGGGGCTCGATTTCGAGATCAGTATGCCGGCCGGGAAGGGTGGGATGGTGGTGGTGTTCGTGACCGGGACGGCGGTCAAACTGCGGTGAGCCTGACGAGAGGCCATTCGTCGGGCGTTCAGCAATCTGAACTACAAGTCCAGTAATGACCGGCTAGTCTCAAAATCCTTGGTGGTCGATATTTTTCAGGCAAATAGGGCTTGCCGGTGTCGATCCCGTTTTTGAGAGGGGCGAATTTATGACTGATCCGTATATCGAAGACGACGGGGCAGAGTTTCCGATCAACAATTGCGTGCAGTGTGGCCAGACGGAGTACGTGGCTGGCTTCGGTGAAGACCAGGCCGAGGTTGGCAAGATGAAATCCAAGGTAAGCGGAGGACCGAAGGCGAAATTCTTGCCCAAGGTAACGGCGCCTGCCAGGAAGTGATGAAACCACCGGACAGACCCCGTCATCGAACGGGGTTTTTTTATGTCTGGAGGATGTGTGACAGCGAACGTTTCGGGCGGCGTCTTTCACAAAGTTTTCACAACGTCTTACGTAGGCTCAACTCATCCGTTAGAAAGCAACTCCTAGCCCGTTCCCCAGCGGGCTTTTTTTTGCCTGCCATAAAACCTTTTCCATAAATGCTGTCCAATCGTCGCTATTTGCGAGGAGAGGACGTTTTTGTGTGGACGTTCCCTGCGCTAAAGCTTTCAATCCCCGGCTTTCGGTTTCCCCCTATTTTTGAGGTTTTCGTCATGCGTTTAACACTGCCTGCTTTGGTTCTTGGGCTTCTGGTTGCTCAAGGTGCGATGGCTGCTGGTGACGGCACTGCCGCGATCGGCGGTGGTCTGGGTGGCGCGCTGGGCAACGTGGTTGGCCAAAGCATGGGCGGCAGCACCGGTGCAGCGATTGGTGCAGGCGTTGCAGGTGCAGCGGGCAGTGCCGTTGCCGCACGCAAAGGCAGCCGTACTAAAGCAGCCATTGGCGGCGGCGTTGGCGCGGCCGGTGGTTCGGTGATCGGCAACAGCCTGGGTGGCAAGACTGGCTCCACCATCGGCGCAGGTTTGGGCGGCGCATTGGGCGGCGGCGTGGGTAGCAACCTGGCCAAAGGTCACAAGCGTCACTGATCGAAATCGATCCAATGAAAAGCCCGGCTTGATGCCGGGTTTTTCGTGTCTGAATGTGTCATATCGAGCGCTTCGCACGCCATCGCGGTCCAACCCTTATCGCTGACGGGATTCAGCGGGCGCAGGTGCTAGACTCACGCCCATCCGCAGCGCGTTCTCTTCACCCCCGATGCGAAATTAGAGGTTCAAATCATGCGTTTGACATTGTCCACAGTGGTTCTGGGACTTTTGGTCGCTCAAGGTGCAATGGCTGCCGGTGACGGCACAGCTGCAGTTGGCGGTGGTATTGGCGGTGCGCTGGGTAACGTGGTCGGCCAGCAAATGGGCGGCAGCACGGGTGCAGCAATCGGCGCCGGCGTCGGCGGCGCGGCGGGCAGTGCAGTGGGTGCCAAAAAAGGCAGCCGTACGGAAGCCGCCATCGGCGGTGGTTTGGGCTCAGCTGGCGGCTCGGTGATTGGTAACAGTCTCGGTGGCTCGACCGGCTCTACCATCGGCGCAGGCCTGGGTGGTGCGGCGGGTGGTGCGGTCGGTAATAACCTGGGCACCGACAGTGGCAGTTCTCATTCGGGTAACGGCAACAAAAATAAACATCGGAACAAGCACAGAAACAAACATCACTAAATCGACCTCGAATCACCGCAAAAACCCGGCCTCGTGCCGGGTTTTTCGTATCTGTGGACTGGACGTCGGAACGTTTGGCCGCAGGTT
This sequence comes from Pseudomonas sp. RIT-PI-q, assembly GCF_001297125.1. Taxonomy (GTDB): domain Bacteria; phylum Pseudomonadota; class Gammaproteobacteria; order Pseudomonadales; family Pseudomonadaceae; genus Aquipseudomonas. The sequence continues at coordinate 603,542 of NZ_LHPC01000028.1, read as the reverse complement.
ACCTCGAACTTCATACACCCTGAACGTTATGAGGCAAGCCATGACTCCTGAAACCGAAGGCAAGGAAGAAAAAGGCCCGAGCGGGCTTCCGTTCATTAACGACCCCGGCAACGAAGACCCGGGTTCGCTGATGGATGATGCGACGGTGCCGCTGAACGATTCCGATGACGCGGGTGATGTGGGGAACCTCGAATATGAAGAAGAGGAGGAGGACGAAGAAGAGGATTGATCAGCCTGGTGACCGATCGTCTCTCTGATCGAACGCGCGCATTGCACCGCTCTCGAAATATCAGGGCCTGCTTTTCAGGCTCTTCGAGAGGTGCCCTATGAACTCTGTTCCGAAAAACGCAGACATCGATGAAACCCCCGAGTATCCGCTGCCGTCACCCACGGATTCGTTGAGCCGCGATCAACGTCCGCCGGACGATGACACTGAGGTGGAGCAAGTGCCTTCGGATGATGTGAAGCGTGGGGATGTTGAGGCGCTGCCAGATGACCCGGACATTGCGGGTGAGGATGGCTCGGGTGAGCCGAGTTGAGCTGAAAGACATTTGACGAATGTCACGACTCTAGCGTCCCTTGCAGGACGCTAGTCATTCCGTCGTAGAGTTCCAAAAGACTCGCCCCTTTTATTCCATTAGAGAATCGATCCAGCGCCTGTAAAAATCCCTTTGTTGTTGGATGTCATTTGTGATGTCTGTCTCTTCAACGTCGAAGATGTTAACTATGTCTTCAGTTTCGGTTGGTTTTCCCATGCGAAGTTCATACGCCACAACGCCACCGGACATTTGCGATGCCATACGTGAGGGATGCACATTGAGTTTGGCGCCTTTGCATAAAAATTTTGTTTCAGGGAAATCAGCCCGTAACAGCCCAAGGCACTCGTAAAGGTCATCAGCTGCGTATGTTTTTCTCAGGCCGTTTTTAGCCGTAAAAACTAATGTCAGATTTTTTCGGTCGCATTCAATTGAAACCGTTTCGGTGACTCCGTGGGTGTTTGTAGCTATCGCTATAGTTTTCATAACTACTTCCGGTATGGGTTAGGGGTGGAGTAGCCCACATAGCTACCATCGGCGTTGACAGGGGTCACGCCAAGTATGTCGCGGCTATCTACTCCTCCCGGTAAAGCGATTTCAACCTCGTTCCTATGAGGAGAAAGCACGCCGAGCCTTTTATTCACATCTATTCCGCGAATGTTTTTTATTACATAGACGAAGCCATCATCAAAGCCGTAGCCCGTCGCGAACTTTATGGCCTCCTTCATCGAGGTCGAAGCACTGACAAAAAAGCTGGGAGGACTTCTGTTGTCCATCGCATGTAAGTAGAGATCCATGCTCTCTCCCAAGGGCTCAAATCCCGTTTCGAAAATCTCCCAGTCTTCCCGGGAATCTCCGCGGTACAAGTACTTGTTCTTTGGTTTCGTGGATGGGGTGAGGGGTTCCCCCTCATCAACCCTAGCCTTCCCCGCCGGCTCTTCATCCCCAAACGAAGGCCTCTTACACCCATCACCCCCCGGACACTCATTCAACCCCAACGGATCAACCCAACCCGTCGGATTCAGCCCATACCGATACCCATTCAACCCTCCCGCCAGTTTGATCGGGTCCTGGGTCAGATACCGTCCAGTCTCCGGATTGTAGTAGCGATGCCGGTTGTAATGCAGGCCGGTTTCCGCATCGAAGTATTGCCCTTGAAACCTCAACGGCTGGTCGAGAACCTGGTGGGTGTCGCGGTTGAGGCGGGGGGGGCGGCCATAGGCGGGGTATTGGGCGGCCCAGATGATGTCGCCGCTGTAGTCGGTGAGCTCCAGCGGTGTGCCGAGGTGGTCGAGTTGGTAATAGAACGGGCACGCCTGGCGCGGGCCTTTGCCGTCGAGCATGGCCAGCGGTCGGAAGCTGCCCGGTTCGTAGACGTAGCTGCGGTAATGCTCGCGGCTACTTTCGGCGACTAGTTTGTCGCCCTGCCAGAAAAATTCGGTGGTGTTGCCGTCGACGGATTTGCTGATGCGGCGGCCGAAGGCGTCGTAGCGGTAAGTCGCCTGGCTGCCATTGGGCAGGGTGACGCCGATCAGTCGATGCTGGCAGTCGTAGCGGTACTCGGTGATCAGTTTTTGCGCGGTGCCGCGGCGTTCGCGGATCAGGTTGCCGAAGGCGTCGTAATCGTAATGGCGATCACCCTGCATCAACAACCGATTACCCAAAACCTTCGCCGCGCCGGGGCGGTCTTGCATCAGCAGGTTGCCCGCCGGATCGTGGGCAAAGCTTTCCGGTTGGTGATCGCGGGAGTGGCGAACGCGGATCAGGCGGTCGAGTGGATCGTATTGGTAGCTGCGCTGGCCGTGTCGCGTGTCGGCAATGGCGTCGAGGTTGCCATTGGCGCTGTAGGCATAGTCACGTCGATGCAGCGGTTGTCGGTGTTGTCTGACGGTGTGAGCGTTCAGACGGCCCTGATCGTCGTACTGATAGTCGCTGAACAATAGACCTTGTTGACGGTTTTGTTCGCGGCCGGCAAGGAATGTATGTGACGTCAGTCGGGCGCCATTGAGGTCAATGGCTGACAGCGCGCCGCCCTTGGCGTGGTGGTAATCGAGTTTGCTGTTGTCCGGCAGTCGCAGGTGGTTGAGTCGGCCGCAGGCGTCATAGGCATACCGCAGAGTGCCCCAGCCTTGGTGCTCGGTGATCAGGCGATCCTGAGAGTCGTACTCGAACTCCAGCGGATGATCGTGACCATCATCGACACTGACCAGTCGGCCAAGGCTGTCGTAGCGATATTCGATCTTGACGCCGTCGGGCAGCGTCTTGACCAGCAGCCGGCCCGCCGAGTTGCGCTGATATCCCGTAACCCGCTGTGAACCGTCATCACCGAACTCGGTTTTCTCCAGCAACTGACCGTTGAGGTCATAGGCATAGGCGGTGCGTCGACCGTCAAAACCGGTTTCCTGTCGGATCAATCCGTTGGGCGTGTAGTCCAGTTGGTACTTTTCGCCGGATTCGTTCTCGACTTCCGTCAGCAAAAGCCGGGCGTTGTCGTAGCGATAACGCAGTTGTGTGCCATCGGGATTGATCCGGCGACTGACCAGGTGCAGGTCTTCGGCATACTCAAAACGGGTAATGCGGCCCAGTTCATCGCGTTCGGCGGTGATCTTGCCGTAGGCGTTGTAGCTGAACGCGCGACTGGCACCTGTAGGGAGCGTCGTCTGGATCAGTCGGCCGACAGCGTCCCACTGATAACGGGTGACGGCACCGTGTTCATCCTGACGAGTAATCTGCCGGCCCAATGCATCGTAGGAAAAACGCCGTTGACCACCGTCCGGCAAGGTCTCTTCGAGTAGCTGTCCCAAGGCATTCCAGACGAACACATGCCGACTGGTGTCCGGGGAGCGGATCGACAGCAGCCGACCTTTTTCGTCGTAGTAACAGTGGGTGACATGGCCCTCGGGGTCGGTCGCTTCTGTGATGTCCCCCTGGGCATTGCGCTGATACTTCCACACCGCTTTGCCGCGATACCGCGCATGTAGGAAACCATTGCGATATTGGTAGGTAGTGGGCTCATCTTCAGGTGGAATCTGCGCGACCAGCCGACCCATCTCGTCATAGCAATATCGGGTAATCGCCCCGAGCGGATCCTGCTCGGCAATCAACTGACCTTCATCGTCGTAGGACTTTAGCTGCTCGCCACCCTCCGGCCCGACCTTGCGCACCAGCCGTGCCCGATCGTCATGGGCGTAAACCTCTTCGCTACCATCGGCGTTCCGGACGATGACGCTACCGTGGTCATCCCAAACGTAGCGCGTGTCCATCTGCGAAAATGACGCCCAATGCCGGACGCATCGCGCAGCCTTGCCAGACCTTTCCCACTCCCAGAAGAAGCTCGCCCCACCGGCCAGTTGCCGCTGGAGAAGGACTTGCTGGTCGTCGTAGTCGTAGCGTTCGCTTTCGCCGGCGGCATTTGTCGCTTCGATCAAGCGATGACAGGCGTCATAGCGGTAGGTAACCAGTGTCTGTTCGGTACGCCAGGTGTCTTCCTGAGTGTCGGCTGGATGAAAGCTCTGATAATCGACGGCGATCAGATGCCGACGTTCATAACGCAATAGCAGGGAGCGCCCGGCGCCGTTGTCGAGGCGTTTGATCCTGTCAGAAGTGTCACGCTGCACCGTCAGTCGATTGCCATAGGCATCGCTGATCGCCGTCAGGCGTCCTGTACGAAAGTGGAGAAATCGCGCTTTCTCACCAGCCAGTGCGAGGATCAGCTCTTCCGGCCCGCCCCCCAGATAAATCGCCGCCCGTGACAGGCTGTTGTGGATCGCCGGGCGTTCGATGTTTGGCAGCGGAAAAGTGGTGCGACGGTTTTCGTGGTCGCTCCAGATGACGCTGTCGTTATCGATGTCCAGACGATGCGCGAGGCTGTGACTCCAACCAAAGCCGAGTCCGCAATCGAATTCGGCGGCGCTGGTGCGATAGAGTCGGGTGAAATCGAACGGTAAATTGCCGTCCAGCGAACCGTCGGTCAGCGTGAGCAACTCTTCGCCCGTGACCATCGATACCGGACAACCGCTGGTGCAGGTCAGCACTGAGCAATCGGCACTGTCGCCGTTGGGGTTTTTCGCCTGAGCAGGGGCGTCATCGCGATGCTCCTGTCTGGCAACCCTGGTCATGGCCCGGGACTTGTCGCGAGCAATGGCGAGCGGATTGTTCACCAGCACCACCGGTGAATCGGTGGTAGTTATCCGCAAAGGAACCGTAGGCGCAGGTTTGAGCGGCGCATTTCGGGCGCTGACCATCAACGGTTTGAGCACACCCGCGTGCGCATTGAGGTCAGACCCGGCCATCAGCCCGGACAGGCGCAGGCCTGCACCCGCCAGCCATTCCCGGGCTCGCGCAGACTTGATCTTGCCCAGAACTTCGGCGCTCAAGCCGAGTTTCAAGCCTGCGGGACCTGTAAGGCACACCAGCAGAAAGCTGATCAATATGCCTGTGCGGATTTCCGCTACGACTTCGGCAACGTGTTGCGGCGGCAACATCCTCAGCCAACTGGTGAAGGCCGCGAGGTAAATGAACATCAACGGCTCGTCGCTCAACACCAACAACACAGTGGCGATGGCTTCAGCCGAGGCGTTCAGCAGTGTTTCGAGTTCGCTCTGGGTCAGGTATTCAAGGAGCTTTTCGCTGTTGGCCTGCAGATCCGCTATCAGGGCGTAGAGCTGCTTCACGTCATCCCATACACCGTTCAGCGAATTCTCGAAGCCACGCCAGTCAGCCCGTTGCAGCATGCCGTAGCGTTGGGTTAATCCAGCGTTGGAAAATGCGGTCCAAAGCGGCTGGAACTCGGTGGCCCACTCGTTACGCAGCCAGCCTTCCAGCTCGCCGATCACACCTTGATAAGAGGCATAGAGCGCTTTGACGTGCTCGGCCGAAACATTGGGGAAAAAAGTGATGCGGTAGCGATGGCCACGCCAGCATTCGGGAATTTCGAGGATGCCGCTGGGGCCAATGGTTTCGTGGATGGGCTCAGCGAGCGTCAATTCTCCATCGCGCTGCGAGATGATGCGTTCGAGCATGACCGGCGTATTACCGATCGGCACGAACCTCGCGGCCTCAAACATATGCACCAGGGTCAATGGACCGTTGGCCGGGCACATGGCGACTGTCGAACTGACCGGGGTGGTGGAATCCTTCGGCGCGCTGAGTCGGACGTCGTTACCCACCGTGAATACTTGCTCGACATCAAGCACCGAACCGGTCCAGAAATTTTCCGCCCAGGCCTCATAATCATTGAGGCAGAGCCGAAAATCAGCCATCACTGTTTCGATATCCGGCTGCTCGGGGTTCATGGCGGCGACCACCAGCAGGCCGATGCTGTTGTTCAAGGCCAGGAGCTTATCGGGGTCGAACATTCGCAGCCTCTCGCACGGATCGATTTGGGTCGCGAGACTTTGCGGGGGATCAACGAGGAAAGAAGTCGGGAAAAGAGGTGTTTGGTGTAGGGCGAATCGCTAATTCATTAACACCGTCGGGCATTGGTCGGTTGCTCTATGCTCGCCGCGCTCGCTATGCTGCTGAAACCTTTAATCGATCACGGATCCGGCCGTACCTGAGCCGCCTGGGATGTCATTAAAAACGGATCAGATGCGATGAATGCACCGCTGAAAGAATTCGGCCCGATCAAGGCCGTTATTTTCGATATGGACGGTTTGCTGCTGGACACCGAGGGCATTTACACCGAGGTCACGTCGATCATTGCCGGGCGTTATGGCCGCACGTTCGACTGGAGCATCAAACAGCACATCATTGGCCGTGGCGCCGGTGACCTGGCGCGTTATGTGGTCGAGGCGCTGGACCTGCCGATTACCGCCGAGGAGTTCCTGGTGATCCGCGAACCGCTGATGCGCGAGCGTTTTCCTAAAGCGCTGGCCATGCCTGGCGCACAGGAACTGGTTCGGCACTTGAAGGCCAACAACATTCCGATTGCGGTGGGCACCAGTTCTTCGCGCCAATCGTTCGGCCAGAAAACCACCTTGCACCGCGACTGGTTCGCGCTGTTCGATTTTGTCGTCACAGCCGACGACCCGGAAGTGGGCGCCGCCAAACCGGCACCGGATATCTTTCTCACGGCGGCACGGCGCCTGGGCGTCGCGCCCCAGGATTGTCTGGTGTTCGAGGATTCGCCGTTTGGTGTCACGGCGGCGAAAGCGGCGGGAATGACGGCCATTGCGATCCCGGATGCGGCGATGGCTGACGAAAAGTACGCCCACGCCGATGGCATTCTTCGTACGCTGAAGGCGTTCAAGCCGAGCGCCTGGGGATTACCAGCACTCGATTGGGCTTGATACAGAACAAATGTGGGAGCGGCTTGCTCGCGAAGAGGGAGTGTCAGTCGACATTGATGTCGGCTGACACTCCGCTTTCGCGAGCAGGCCCGCTCCCACATTTGATTGGCGTTGTGACCGGTATCAGGCGCCGACACCACCATCGATGGTCAGGCTGGCACCGGTGATGTAGCCGGCTTCCGGGCTGACGAGGTAGGCGACGAAGCTGGCGATTTCATCCGCTTTGCCATAACGACCCACGGCCATCAGCGGGATCAGGCTGTCGGCGAAGTCGCCGTCGGCCGGGTTCATGTCGGTATCGACCGGGCCCGGTTGCACGTTGTTGATGGTGATGCCGCGCGGACCCAGGTCACGGGCCAGGCCTTTGGTCAGACCGACCAGTGCCGATTTGCTCATGGCGTACGGGCCGCCACCAGCGAAGGGCATGCGGTCGGCGTTGGTGCTGCCGATGTTGATGATGCGGCCACCTTCGGTCATGTGCTTGGCGGCGGCCTGGGTGGCGATGAACACGCTGCGCACGTTGATCGCGAGGGTCTGGTCGAAGTCTTCGAGTTTGAAATCTTCCAGCGGTGCAACAGCCAGTACACCGGCGTTGTTGACCAGGATGTCCAGGCGACCAAAGGTTTCGACAGTGGTGTTCACGGCGCTGCGAATGGCCTCGGCGTCGGCGCTATCAGCCTTGATCGCCAGGGCCTTGCCGCCGTTACCGGTGATGCTGTTTTGCAATGCTTCGGCTTTGGCCGTGGAGCTGACGTAGGTGAAGGCGACCGTCGCGCCTTCAGCGGCGAGGCGTTTGACAATGGCTGCGCCGATGCCGCGAGACCCGCCTTGAATCAAAGCCACTTTGCCGCTGAGGTTCTGAGTAGTCATATCGATCTCCAAAGTCCCGAGGCGAGATGTCTCGGTTGATGGAGCCTAGTATCGATTGAGGATTACAGACTGTGTAGACGGTCATTGCGATAGTCTGTGTAAACCAAAAGTTTATAGTAACGCCTATGGAAACCTTCAGCAGTATCGAATGCTTCGTGCGCAGTGCCGAGGTCGGCAGCTTCGCCGAAGCCGCGCGCCGCCTGAGTCTGACCCCGGCGGCGGTGGGCAAGAGCGTCGCCAAGCTTGAGGCGCGGTTGGGTGTGCGGCTGTTTCAGCGCAGCACCCGCAGCCTGACGTTGACCGAGGCCGGTCAGCTGTTTCTCGGCGAAGTCAGCGCCAGCCTGCACACGATCCAGAATGCCGTGGCCAATCTGGCCAGCGCCGAAGGGCGACCGGCCGGCACGCTGAAAGTCAGCATGGGCACGGTGTTCGGGCGCCTGTACGTGGTGCCGTTGCTCGGGGAGTTTCTACGGCGTTTTCCGGCGATCAATCCGGACTGGCATTTCGACAATCGTCAGGTCGACCTGATTGCCCAGGGTTTCGATGCGGCGATTGGTGGCGGATTCGAGCTGCCTCAGGGCGTGGTGGCGCGCAAGCTGACCCCGGCCCATCGGGTGTTGGTGGCCTCGGCCGATTATCTGGCGGGGCGTGAGGCGATCGTCGAGCCCGATGATCTCAAGCTTCACGATGGCATCCTCATTCGGTCACCGCAGACCGGTCGCGTGCGTTCATGGCAGTTGACCAGTCGCACCCGGCAACACAGTCCATTGACGCTCACGGCGCGGATGACCATGAGTGATTCGGAAGCCGCGTGCGCGACCGCGACTCAGGGCTTGGGTATCGCGCTGGTGAGCATGCCGTTCGCTTCGGGGTATCTGGAGGCGGGGACTTTGCCGCGGGTGTTGCCCGATTGGTACGTCGACGATGGCAACATTTCTATCTATTACGCGGAACACAAACTGTTGCCGGGCAAGACCCGGGCGTTTGTGGATTTCATTATTGAGCAGTTTGCGGAGCAGGGGTTGGGGCAGCGGTTTAGTGCTATCTGAGTTTGGCTTGGGACTGAGGTGCTGCCATCGCGGGCAAGCCCGGCTCCCACAGGTTCTGTGGTGTACATCAGAAATGTAAACGACGCAGATCCTGTGGGAGCCGGGCTTGCCCGCGATGAACGATAACGCGGTCTACCGCCCAAACCGCCCCGGCCAACCGATGATGTTTTTCGGTCGCGGTGTCGCATACGTCCGCACTTTGGAAGTGGACAACCCCAACCGCCCCAGCGACTCGGCAACCGTCACCGCCGCCGTCCCGCCACCCCCCACCGGCACACCGGTGCGCCGACGAATCTGCTCGTCCAGCCCGGCCATCCCGCCGCAGCCCAGGCAAATTACCTCGGCCTTGTCCTCAAGCACCGCCAATTCCGCCTGACGCACAATCGCCTCCAGCGCACGCTCGGGATCGGATTCCAGCTCCAATACCGCCAAACCACTGGCCCGAACCGATGCGCAGCGGTCCCAGAGCCCGGACAGCTTGAGGCGATCCTCGATCAGCGGCACGGTGCGGTCGAGGGTGGTGACCACCGAATAGGCATGACCAAGGAACATCGCGGTGCTGGCGCCGGCATCGGTGATGTCCACCACCGGCACGTTGAGCAACTCCTGCAACCCTTCGCGGCCGTGCTCACCGTAACCGGCCTGAATCACCGCGTCGAAGGGTTGGTCGTAGGCCATGACCCGGTCCATGACGGCGATGGCGGCCAGGTAGCTTTCGAAATTGCCTTCGATGGAGTCAGCACCGAAGTAAGGCGTCAGGCCGACGATTTCCGTGCCGGGCGCGGCCACGGACTGAGCCTGGGGGGCGATGGCCTGGGTGATGGATTCGGTGGTGTTGACGTTGACCACGAGAATACGCATGGGAAGTCCTTATAGCGGGGTGGTTCTGCGACCCGACGGTGCCGGGCCGCCGTGGGATTAATGGCAGACGTTATCAACCGCGATGGATTCACCGCTAACGTCGGCGTAATGCGGCTGCCGCTTGGCGATGATCAGGTAGAGCATGCCGGCAATGCCGGCGCCAATCAGCCAGGAGAACGGCGATACGCTGTGGAAACCCGGCACCAGCGCCAGGACGATGGCGATCAGCGCCGCAGGAATGAACGCCGCTACGGCACGTAAATTGACCCCACGGCTGTAGTAATAGGCGCCGTTAGGGTCTTCGCTGTACAACTGCGGCACGTTGACCTGACCTTTTCGTACAAGCCAGTAGTCGACCATGATCACCCCGTACAACGGGCCGAGCAGGGCGCCGAGGCCGGAGAGGAAATACACGATCACCAGCGGGCTGTTGTAGAGGTTCCACGGCAGGATCAGCACCGCGATGGTCGCGCTGATGAGGCCGGCACGGCGGAACGTCAGGTATTTCGGCGCCAGGTTGCTGAGCACGAAGGCCGGGGCAACGAAGTTGGCCATGATGTTCACCGCCACGGTGACGATCAGGAACGCCAGGCAACCAAGGACCAGAAAGAAGGTATTGGGGATCGAAGCGATGATTTCCGTCGGGCTTTCGATGATCCGGCCATTGATCTGAAATTGCGCGCCACAGAGCAGGACGGTGATGCTGGCGAACACCAGAATATTCACCGGCAGGCCCCAGAAGTTGCCGACCTTGATGGTCCTGCGGCACGGCGAAGAGCGGGCGAAGTCGCAGAAGTTGAGGATCAACGTGCCGTAGATCGACAGCCACAACGCGCCGCCGGCAAAGATGTTGCGCCACATCTCGCCGCCAGTCAGTGGTTCGCGGATCGACCAGGCGATGGTTGCATCGGCCTGGAAATACATCCACCCGGCGAGGGACGCGACGGTCAGCAGAATCACCGGCCCGGCGAAGGCTTCGTAGCGTCGCACCATTTCCATGCCGTAGGCGAGGATCGCCAGTTGCACGAACCAGATCGCCACGAAGCACACCCAACCCAGGGTCGACAAACCGAGTATCGAATTGTGGTCGTAGTCGGCGAAGCCCGGATGTACCGCTGTCAGGAGCACGCGAAAGACTACCGACGCCAGGTACGTCTGAATCCCGAACCAGGCGATAGCGATAATGGCGCGGATCAGCGCAGGAATCTGCGCCCCGTGAATGCCGAAACTGATCCGGCTGATGACCGGAAACGGCACGCCGGTCTTCTGGCCCATGTAACCGGAAAGGTTCATGAAGCTGTACACCAGCGCCGCGCCGATCCCCAGGGACAGCAAAATCTGCCAGCCGCCCAGCCCCAACGCATACAGTCCGATGGCGAAGGAGTAGTTGGCAATGTTGTGAACGTCATTGGTCCACAGGGCAAAGATGCTGTAGCGACCCCAACGCCGACCTTCGGCCTTCGTCGGCGCCAGGTCCTTGTTGTGCAGTCGGGGGCTGAGCACCACCGGTGCTTGATACGTTTGATCGTGAGTGACGGAAACAGGGTGGGAGGAGGGCAGATCCAGCGCGATGTTGTTATTGGAGAGGCTAGTACGCATTCCGGCAGGCTCCGAGCTTGGCGTCGCGATGACTGTGCATGAGCATGGGCTCGACAAATCTTCGTCGCGGGCAATAAGCATCATTGGTTACGGGGCATCTGCAGCCTGTACGGGATAGGGCGCTTCAGGCTTGCGGATCTAAAGTGTGTGTATGTTTTGATAATTATTGTATACAAAACATGTATGCACTTAAGCCAGATCTGTGCCAGTTCCCGGTCTATGAATTTCGTCGGTAATTTCGTTTCGTTATGATTGTTCTGTAACTTGTTGAAATACAGGCAATATAAATTGACCGATTGAACAGGTATTTATTTTTAAGCGGGATTTGCAGGAAAGTCTGACTGAGGAAGTCAGGACACGAGGATGTAACTTTTTGGGGCGTAGAAACGAAAAGTGCACACATAAATGGCACCTATGGTGACATTTCTGTGTACACATTTATAAGTTGGACACAGAACCTGTGGGAGCGGGCTTGCCCGCGATAGAGTCGGCACATTCAGTATCAATGTGACTGAAAGATCGCCATCGCGGGCAAGCCCGCTCCCACAGGGGATTTCACAGAGCGGGAGGTTATGCCTTGGATTTGCTGATGATATTGCCCGCATGCAACCCGCATTCTTTCTGCGTCGCTTCTTCCCACCACCAACGGCCTTCACGCTCGTGCTGGTTCGGCAGCACAGGGCGGGTACACGGCTCGCAGCCAATGCTGATAAAGCCGCGCTCATGCAGGCTGTTGTACGGCAGCTCGAGCATGCGGATGTAACCCCAGATCTCTTCGCTGGTCATTTGCGCCAACGGATTGAATTTGTACAGGGTGCGCTCCGGCGTGGAGAACGCGGTGTCGATTTCCAGCACGGCTACGGCGCTGCGAGTGCCGGGGCTCTGGTCCCGGCGCTGGCCGGTGGCCCAAGCGGTGACGCCCGAGAGCTTGCGCCGCAGCGGCTCGATCTTGCGGATGCCGCAGCATTCGCCATGGCCATCCTTGTAGAAACTGAACAGGCCTTTTTCCTTCACGAACGGTTCAAGCTTGGTGTAGTCCGGTGACACCAACTCAATGTCGATCTTGTAGTGCTCGCGCACCTGATCGATGAAGCGGTAGGTCTCGGGGTGCAAGCGGCCGGTGTCGAGGCTGAAAACCTTGACGTTCTTGTTCAGCTTCCAGGCCATGTCCACCAGCACCACATCCTCGGCGCCGCTGAAAGATATCCACAGGTCATCGCCGAACTCGGCGAATGCGAGTTTCAGGATGTCTTGGGCGGATTTGTTGGCATAGGTCGTGGCGAGTTCCACGACGTCGAACGTTGGGCTCATCAGGGCGGCTTCCTACAGGTCGGTGGCGCTGGGCGCTCTATATGGCCTTGATGGTAACAAAAACCTGCGGCAACTGGCGCGCCCTGTGCGTTGCGCAGGCCAGCCCGAGTCGCTAGAGTTCGGCAATCTTTTTGCTCGCTCGACTCAATAATCAATACAAATGGGAGTGTCTTGTGGAAATTGCCTGTCTGGATCTTGAAGGTGTACTGGTCCCGGAAATCTGGATCGCCTTCGCCGAAAAAACCGGGATCGAATCCCTCAGGGCCACCACTCGGGACATCCCCGACTACGACGTGCTGATGAAACAGCGCCTGCGGATTCTGGATGAACACGGCCTGAAGCTCACCGACATCCAGGAAGTGATCGCCACGCTCAAGCCGCTGGACGGTGCCATCGAGTTCGTCAACTGGCTGCGCGAGCGCTTTCAGGTGGTGATTCTGTCGGATACGTTCTACGAGTTTTCCCAGCCGCTGATGCGTCAGCTGGGCTTCCCGACCTTGCTCTGCCATCGTCTGATTACCGACGATGCCGGGCGGGTGACCAGCTATCAGTTGCGTCAGAAAGATCCGAAGCGTCAGTCGGTATTGGCTTTCAAGAGCCTCTACTACCGGGTGATCGCGGCGGGCGACTCCTACAACGACACCACGATGCTGGGCGAGGCCGATGCAGGGATTCTGTTCCATGCCCCGGATAACGTGATTCGCGAGTTCCCGCAATTCCCGGCGGTGCATACGTTTGAAGATCTAAAGCAAGAATTCATCAAGGCCTCCAACCGCGCCCTAAGCCTGTAAACCGAAACCCTGTAGGAGCGAGCTCGCTCGCGATGAACCCGATGGCACCGCAGTGTGTCAGGCGTTCATCGTTATCGTTGACGTCCATCGCGAGCAAGCTCGCTCCTACAGGTTTTGCAGGGTATCGAGCAGCACTTTCACCTTGGTGATCGATTCCTGATACTCGGCCTGCCACTCGGAATCTGCGACGATCCCGCCGCCGCCCCAGCAACACACCTGCCCATCCTTGACCAGCAAGCTGCGAATGGCGATGGAGCTGTCCATCTCGCCGCGTACATCCAGGTACAGCAACGAACCGCAGTACAACCCGCGTCGGGTCGGCTCCAGCTCGTCGATGATCTGCATCGCGCGAATCTTCGGCGCCCCGGTAATCGAACCGCCCGGAAAACTGCCGGCGATCAGGTCCAGCGCGTCGCGGTCATCCGCCAATTCCCCGGTCACGCTGCTCACCAGGTGATGCACGTTCGGGTAGCTTTCCAGACTGAACAATTCCGGCACTCGCACCGAGCCGATGCGGCAGGTGCGACCGAGGTCGTTGCGCAGCAGGTCGACGATCATCAGGTTTTCCGCGCGATCCTTGGGGCTGGCCAGCAGTTCGGCGGCATTCGCCGCATCTTCTGCCGGGGTCAGCCCACGCGGCCGGGTGCCTTTGATCGGGCGGGTTTCGACATGACGTTCACTGACTTTGACGAAACGCTCCGGCGACAGGCTCAACACCGCGCCGCCGTCGGGCAAGCTCTGGAACCCGGAAAACGGTGTCGGGCACGCCGCCCGCAACGCGACATACGCGGCCCACGGATCACCTTGGCACTGCGCGCGGAAACGCTGGGCGAAGTTGACCTGGTAACAGTCGCCAGCCTGGATGTAATTCTGGATGCGCTCCAGCGCCTGACGATACTGCTCAGCGCTCAAATCGGCGCTCATCGGGCCGTTCAGTTTAAAAGGCTTGATGGAGGCCGGTGCTGGCTCACTGAACAGCACGATCAGGCGCTGACGCTCAGTCTCGGGCAGCTTTGGGTGGAACACCAACTGACTGGTCATCAATTGGTGATCGCTGATCAACGCCCAGTCGTACAGCCCGAAGCGTGCGTCGGGCAATTGCAGGTCGTCCTGCGCCTGGCTCGGCAGGTTTTCCAGCTGCCGACCGAAGTCGTAGCTCAGGTAACCGATCAGGCCGCCGGCAAACGGCAGTTCTTCAGGAACGCTCGCTTCGCCGAGTCGAGTCAGGTTGACACGAAGGCGTTGCAGGAAATCGTCACCGCTTTCATCCGGCAACACGGCCAATTGCTCCAGCGGCCAGGCACTCAGCAGGTCGTAGCGACCGCGATCGGCGATCGGCCGGCCACTGTCGAGCAGCACGGCGCCGGGGGCATGACGAATCGCCGCGAAGTACTCGGCGGGGTTGGCGCGATAGGGGAGCGGGGGTACGGAACAGGTCAACATGGGCGGGGCAGATCAGCCATCGTGGCGGGGGAGCGATTGTAGTCCCCTCGGGGAATTGCTCCTAGAGGGGATTGTCTTCACAAGCCGACTTACCCCGTAGGAGCTGTCGAGTGCAACGAGGCTGCGATCTTTTGATTTTAAGAAAGCCAAGATCAAAAGATCGCAGCCTCGTTGCACTCGACAGCTCCTACAGGATGGGCTCCTTCTTGGATCAACCCTCAACCGCCGGAATATGCCCAAACATTTCCTGAACAAACGCCACGCGCTCTTCAACCGTCTCTACCACGCCGCGCGCCTTCAACTCTTCCAGCCGCGCCTCGACCGCATGGGTGCGCAACGTCAGGCCACAATCATTGGCTATCTGAATGTTCAACCCCGGCCGGGCATTGAGCTCAAGAATCAGCGGGCCTTTTTCCTGGTCCAGCACCATGTCGACACCGATGTAACCCAGCCCGCACAGCTCATAACAGCCGGCGGCGAGTTTCATGAAACCGTCCCAGTAAGGCAGTTGCACGCCGTCCACCGCGTTGGTGGTGTCCGGGTGCTTGGTGATGATGTTGTTCAGCCAGGTGCCGCGCAACGTCAGGCCTGTCGCCAGGTCGACACCGACGCCGATGGCGCCCTGGTGCAGGTTGGCCTTGCCGCCGGACTGGCGGGGGGGGAGCCGCAGCATGGCCATCACCGGATAGCCCAGCAGCACAATGATGCGAATATCCGGGACGCCTTCGTAGCTGATGCTCTTGAAGATCTGGTCGGGGGTCACGCGGTATTCGATCAGCGCGCGATCCCGGTGTCCGCCCAGCGAATAGAGGCCGGTGAGGATGCTCGAGATATGGTGCTCGATTTCCTCGTGACTGATGATCTTGCCGGACACCGTGCGATAGCGGCCTTCGAAACGGTCGGCCACCACAATGATGCCGTCGCCGCCCGCGCCCTGGGCCGGCTTGATCACGAAGTCGTTGCGCCCGCCGATGATCTCGTCGAGGTTGTCGATTTCCTTCTCGGTGGAGATCACGCCATACAGTTCCGGCACGTGAATGCCGGCGGCGATGGCGCGCTCCTTGGTGATGATCTTGTCATCGACAATCGGGTACAGGCTGCGCTTG
Source organism: Pseudomonas sp. RIT-PI-q (assembly GCF_001297125.1). GTDB lineage: Bacteria > Pseudomonadota > Gammaproteobacteria > Pseudomonadales > Pseudomonadaceae > Aquipseudomonas. Next base: position 587,686 of record NZ_LHPC01000028.1, on the reverse strand, counting down.
TTGTACTTGAGTACGTAGTCTGCGTTACGCCGATTGATCCCCATGATGCCCCGGGCTTCCAGGGCCTTCCAGGTTTTCCAGAAACCGAACATCAGGCGTCAGCCTTCTTGAGGAAAGCCTTGAAGCGCACCAGTTCGGTCAGGCGGTAGCCGCGATAGCGACCCATGGCCAGCATGAAACCCACCAGGATCAGCAGGATCGCCGGGAAGGTGAACACGAAGTAAACCAGCTCTGGCACGGTCATGATCAGGTGCGCCAGGGACGCCGCGAACAGCGTGCCGATCGCCACTTTCATGGCGTGGCCGGAACCGCGTTCTTCCCAGGTGATCGACAGGCGTTCGATGGTCATGGTCAGAATCACCATCGGGAACAGTGCCACCGACAACCCGCGTTCGAGGCCGAGTTTATGGCTGAGCAGGCTGATCGTCGCGATCAGCACCACCACGAAGGTCAGCACCACCGACAGCCTCGGCAGCATCTGCAGCTTCAAGTGCTCAAGGTAGGAGCGCAGCGACAGCCCCAGCGCCGTGATGATGGTAAACAGCACGATGCCGAAGCCGAGCTGGGTTTCGCGGAAGGCCAGGGCGATCAGTACCGGCGTAAAGGTGCCGAGGGTCTGAATGCCGATCAGGTTGCGCAGGATCAGAATCACCAGCACGCCAATCGGGATCATCACCATGATCATGAACGTCTGCTGGGTTTGCAGCGGCAGGCCGTACAGCGAGTATTCGAGGAAGTTGGCGTCGGTGTTTTCGTCGGTCAGCTTGGCCAGGCGAATGGCGTTCATTTCGCTGTTGTTCATGCTGAACGTGACGGTGGCTTTCTTGCCGCCATCGACGGTGATCAGGTTTTCATCGCCGGTCCACCACAGCAGGCGGTCGGTCGGCAGGCCCTGTTCGCCGGTTTCCGGGTTGAAGTACAGCCAGTCGGTGCCGTTGAAGCTGCGCAGCCAGAGTTCCGGGACTTGCGGTTGGTCGGCCACCAGACGGATGGTGTGGACCTTCTCCACCGGCACGTGGGCAATCGACAGTACCAACTCGACGATCCTGGCTTTGTTGGCGGTGGCCGGATCGCCAGCCAGGAGCAGTTTCACGTTGTCGTCGTTGAGGTTGTTGACCCGCTTGATCGCTTCGCCGATGAAGGTTTCGACGTCGGCCGAGTGTTGGCGGATTGGCGCGAGCAGGGCTTCGGCGGCAATTTTTTCCGCGCCTTCGACGGCGATACTGTCGCGAAAGGTCGGACCTTTGACCTTGAGCTTTTCACCGGAGTAGCGCTTGGTCAGCACCAGGCGGTAATACAGGGTCTGGTTGCCTTTGGCCCGACGTGCCGACCAGGTGACCTTGCGGTTGCCGTCGACACGGTTCACGGCCACGCCGTAGTTATTGGAGATGAAACTCTCGTTGAGGCTGACGTAATCGCGGCTCAGCGGCGGCACGAACATCTGGATCTTGACCGGGTCTTTGGCACTGGCGACGAACTCGACCTTGGCGTCGATGTTCCACAAGTCGTCAGTAGCGTCTTCGGTGACGGGAATCCCGAGCACGAAGATCTGATAGGCCGTAACTGAAATGCCCAGCACCACCAGGATGGCGATCAGGAACTTCAGGTGGAGGGTAAGAGAGCGCATTGGAATTACTCTGCGGTATGTGCGTCGGTGGCGCAGGCGGGTTTGCCAGCAGCGTATTTAAGGCTGGGGTCGACCAGCGCATCGAAGCGTTTGAGCGCTTCGGAGCCGATCAGGAGCGGGTATTGGAAGGCGCTGCGGTCAGTCAAGTTCACTTCTATGCTGCGTAAAGCCGAACCCATGCAGATATCCAGTTCGATCACCGGACGGGCGGTGTACTTCTTGCCTTCGTCCGGGTCGTAGTCGCCGGCCCGGCGCTTGATCTTGCTGACGCGGGCCAGTGGGCGCTCGATCGGGTGCGAATGGGCTGCGTCGATCGCCAGATAAAAGCGCACCCAGGATTCGCCATTGCGTTTGAAGCGTTTGATGTCACGGGCGCTCAGGGAAGCGGTTTTCGCCCCGGTGTCGAGTTTGGCGGCGACTTCCAGGGCGATGCCGTCCAAAGAAGCGTACTCGTTGAGGCCATACACGGTCTTTTCCCCCGCCGCGGCAACACCGGGCAGGCACAGTAGATAAAGGAAAGCGGGGAAGGGCTTGAGTCTCATAAATCCTGGTGCGCAGCGGTCCGTGTTTCGATTCAAGGCCCTGGCATCGCTGCGCAAGCTCCCTCGTATGCCTATCAACTATTTATGACAAGCAGTGCAGATGTCACAAACAAATGCGGGCGGCATTCTAGCACGGTGGGTTTGTGGCGCCAGCGCTGGCAGGCGGCTATAAACAGAGGTGCTGCTTCGTTATGGTGCAGGCGGTTATTAGACGATTGTCGACAATACCGATTTTCTCTTTGACTATTTGCCCTGTATTCGCTAGTTTTTGCGGCATCAGCTTTCAAGGTGTCGACAATATGCTGGATCAACTCGATCCCCCGGTCATTGCTCAAGACGATTCGGAAACACTTTCCGAGAACGTGTTCCGCCGCATTCAGGCGGCCATCGTCAAGGGCGAGATCGCCCCGGGCAGCAAGATCTCCGAGCCGGAACTGGCGCGCACCTATGGCATCAGCCGCGGGCCGCTGCGTGAGGCGATCCACCGTCTGGAAGGCCAGCGCCTGCTGGTTCGCGTGCCGCACGTCGGGGCGCGGGTGGTGTCGCTCAACCACGCCGAACTGCTGGAACTCTACGAAATCCGCGAGTCCCTCGAAGGCATGGCCTGCCGCCTGGCAGCCGAACGCATGACCCTCGAAGAAATCGACGAGCTGCGCCGGGTCCTCGAAACCCACGAGCGCGATGCGGCGTTTCAGGCCGGCGTCGGTTACTACCAGCAGGAAGGCGATTTCGACTTTCATTACCGAATCATCCAGGGCAGCGGCAACCGCACCCTGACGCAAATGCTCTGCGGCGAGCTGTATCAACTGGTGCGCATGTACCGCATCCAGTTTTCCACCACGCCCAATCGGCCGCGCCAGGCCTTTGCCGAGCACCACCGAATTCTCGATGCCATTGCCGACCGCGACGGTGAACTGGCCGAGTTGTTGATGCGCCGCCACATCGGCGCCTCCAAACGCAATATCGCCCGTCATTACCAGGACGGCGCTAACCCGACAGCCACTGAACGAGGTGAGTCATGAGTTTGAACAAGAGCACTCCAGGCCAGCGTTTCCGCGATGCGGTCGCCAGCGAGCATCCATTGCAAGTGGTCGGCGCGATCAACGCCAACCATGCGCTGCTGGCCAAGCGCGCCGGTTTCAAGGCTATCTATCTGTCGGGTGGCGGCGTGGCTGCCGGCTCCCTCGGCGTGCCGGACCTGGGCATCACCAGCCTGGACGACGTGCTGACCGACGTGCGCCGCATCACTGACGTCTGCGACCTGCCGCTGCTGGTGGACGTGGACACCGGTTTCGGTTCCTCGGCGTTCAACGTCGCGCGCACCGTCAAGTCGATGATCAAGTTTGGCGCCGCGGCGATCCACATCGAAGACCAGGTCGGCGCCAAGCGCTGCGGTCACCGTCCTAATAAAGAGATCGTGTCGCTGCAGGAAATGGTCGACCGGATCAAGGCCGCCGTCGATGCGCGCACCGATGACAGTTTCGTGATCATGGCCCGTACCGATGCCCTGGCGGTGGAAGGTCTGGAATCTGCACTGGATCGCGCCGCGGCGTGCATCGAGGCCGGCGCCGACATGGTGTTCCCGGAAGCCATCACTGAACTTGAAATGTACAAGCTGTTCGCCAGCCGCGTGAAAGCGCCGATCCTGGCTAACATCACTGAATTCGGCGCGACCCCGCTGTACACCACCGAGCAACTCGCCGCTGCCGACGTGTCGCTGGTGCTGTACCCGTTGTCGGCTTTCCGCGCGATGAACAAAGCCGCGGAAAACGTCTACACCGCGATCCGTCGCGACGGCACGCAACAGAACGTCATCGACACCATGCAGACCCGCATGGAGCTTTACGATCGCATCGACTACCACACCTTCGAACAGAAGCTTGATGCGTTGTTTGCTGCCAAGAAATGAAGATCAAAAGATCGCAGCCTCGCTTCGCTCGACAGCTCCTACAGGGGTGTTGCCGACGAGGTCCCTGTAGGCGCTGTCGAATGCAACGAGGCTGCGATCTGTTCGGCAACACCCCAATAACCTGATGAAACAAAATTTGCCGATTCCCTAACAAATTCAAAAACTGGAGACAGCAATGGCCGAAGCAAAAGTACTCAGTGGCGCCGGGCTCCGTGGCCAGGTTGCCGGGCAAACCGCACTGTCCACCGTGGGCCAGTCGGGCGCCGGTCTGACCTATCGTGGCTACGACGTTCGCGAATTGGCGGCTGACGCACAATTCGAAGAAGTGGCTTACCTGCTGCTGTACGGTGAACTGCCGACCAAAACACAACTCGCCGCCTACGTGAGCAAGCTGAGCAAGCTGCGTGACCTGCCGCAAGCGCTGAAAGAAGTGCTGGAACGCATCCCCGCCGACGCCCACCCGATGGACGTGATGCGCACCGGTTGCTCGTTCCTGGGCAACATCGAACCGGAGAAAGACTTCTCCGAACAACACGACGTCACCGACCGCCTGTTGGCCGCATTCCCGGCGATCATGACTTACTGGTATCGCTTCAGCCACGACGGCAAGCGCATCAGCTGCGTGAGCGACGAACAGTCCATCGGCGGCCACTTCCTGCACCTGCTGCATGACAAGAAGCCGAGCGAGTTGCACGTCAAGGTGATGAACGTTTCGCTGATTCTCTACGCGGAACACGAGTTCAACGCTTCGACCTTCACCGCGCGGGTGTGTGCATCGACCCTGTCGGACATGTTCTCTTGCATCACTGCTGCCATCGGCTCGCTGCGCGGTCCGCTGCACGGCGGCGCCAACGAAGCGGCGATGGAAATGATCGAGCGCTTCAGCTCGCCGCAAGAGGCGGTCGAAGGCACCCTCGGCATGCTGGCGCGCAAGGACAAGATCATGGGCTTCGGCCACGCGATCTATAAGGACAACGATCCGCGCAACGAGGTGATCAAGGGCTGGTCGAAAAAACTCGCCGAGGAAGTGGGCGACACGGTGTTGTTCCCGGTCTCCGAAGCCATCGACAAGACCATGTGGGAACAGAAAAAACTGTTCCCGAACGCCGACTTCTACCATGCGTCGACGTACCACTTCATGGGCATCCCGACCAAGTTGTTCACACCGATTTTCGTCTGCTCGCGCCTGACCGGCTGGGCCGCGCATGTGTTCGAACAACGTGCCAACAACCGCATCATCCGCCCAAGCGCCGAGTACGTCGGCGTCGAACAGCGCAAGTTCGTGCCAATCGAACAACGCTGAATGGTGGGGACGCCGACGCAGGGATTTGAACATATCGCAAATCCCTGTGGGAGCGGGCTTGCCCGCGATGACGGAGTCACATTCGACATAAATGTCGCCTGACCCACCGCAATCGCGGGCAAGCCCGCTCCCACAGGGGGTGTGTTGACTTCGAACCCTGTGCCAGGCCCCACCTTTTGAAACTACCGTGACCGAGTCCTGACGATGAACACTGAATTCCGCAAACCGCTGCCCGGCAGCCATCTGGATTACTTTGACGTCCGTGCGGCTGTCGAAGCCATCCAGCCCGGCGCCTACGACACTCTGCCGTACACCTCCCGCGTGCTGGCGGAAAACCTGGTGCGTCGCTGCGACCCGGCCACGCTGACCGAATCCCTCAAGCAATTCATCGAGCGCAAACGCGACCTCGACTTCCCGTGGTTCCCGGCGCGGGTGGTGTGCCACGACATTCTCGGCCAGACCGCACTGGTCGACCTCGCCGGCCTGCGTGACGCCATCGCTCTGCAAGGTGGCGACCCGGCGCAAGTCAACCCGGTGGTGCCGACGCAACTGATCGTCGACCACTCCCTGGCCGTCGAGCGCGGTGGTTTCGATCCGGAGGCGTTCGAGAAGAACCGCGCCATCGAAGACCGTCGCAACGAAGACCGTTTCCACTTCATCAACTGGACCAAGAAGGCGTTCAAGAACGTCGACGTGATCCCACCGGGCAACGGGATCATGCACCAGATCAACCTGGAGAAAATGTCTCCGGTGATCCAGGTGCGTGACGGCGTTGCCTTCCCTGATACCTGCGTCGGCACCGACAGCCACACCCCGCACGTCGATGCCTTGGGCGTGATCGCCATCGGCGTCGGTGGCCTGGAAGCGGAAAGCGTGATGCTTGGCCGCGCGTCGTGGATGCGCCTGCCGGAAAGCGTTGGTGTTGAACTGACCGGCAAGCTGCAACCGGGCATCACCGCCACCGACATGGTGCTGGCGTTGACCGAGTTCCTGCGTCAGCAAAAAGTCGTCGGTGCATGGCTGGAATTCTTCGGTGAGGGCGCATCGAAGCTGACCCTCGGCGACCGCGCGACCATCTCAAACATGGCCCCGGAATACGGCGCCACGGCGGCGATGTTCTACATCGACCAGCAGACCATTGACTACCTCAAACTCACCGGCCGTGAAGACGAGCAAGTGCAGTTGGTCGAGACCTACGCCAAGCACACCGGCCTCTGGGCTGACAGCTTGAAGAACGCACGATACGAGCGCGGGTTGACCTTCAACCTGTCCTCGGTAGTACGCAACATGGCCGGCCCGAGCAACCCGCACGCCCGCGTCGCCACCTCCGATCTCGCCGCGCAAGGCCTCTCTGGTCAGTGGGACGCCGTGCCGGGCCAGATGCCGGACGGCGCGGTGATCATCGCCGCCATCACCAGCTGCACCAACACCAGCAACCCGCGCAACGTCATCGCCGCCGGCCTGCTGGCGCGCAATGCCAACAAGCTCGGGCTGACTCGCAAACCGTGGGTCAAATCGTCCCTGGCGCCGGGTTCGAAAACCGTCGCGTTGTACCTCGATGAAGCGGGCCTGACCGATGAGCTGGAACAGCTCGGCTTCGGCGTCGTGGCCTTCGCTTGCACCACCTGCAACGGCATGTCCGGCGCACTGGACCCGGTGATCCAGCAAGAGATCATCGACCGCGACCTGTACGCCACCGCCGTACTGTCCGGCAACCGCAACTTCGACGGGCGAATCCACCCGTATGCGAAGAACGCGTTCCTCGCCTCGCCACCTTTGGTGGTGGCTTACGCCATCGCCGGGACCATCCGTTTCGACATCGAAAAGGACGTGCTGGGCCTCGACGCCGAGGGCAAGGAAATCCGCCTGAAAGACATCTGGCCGAGCGACGAAGAAATCGACGCGGTGGTGAAAGCCTCGGTCAAACCGGAGCAGTTCCGTCAGGTCTACATCCCGATGTTCGCCATCCACGAAGACACCGGCCCGAAAGTCACGCCGCTGTACGACTGGCGCGAAATGAGCACCTACATCCGCCGTCCGCCGTACTGGGAAGGCGCACTGGCCGGCGCGCGTCCGCTCAAGGGCATGCGCCCGTTGGCCGTGCTGCCGGACAACATCACCACCGATCACTTGTCGCCATCGAACGCGATCATGCTCGACAGCGCCGCCGGCGAATACCTGGCGAAAATGGGCTTGCCGGAAGAGGACTTCAACTCTTACGCCACGCACCGTGGCGATCACTTGACCGCACAACGCGCGACCTTCGCCAACCCGAAACTGTTCAATGAAATGGTTCAGGAAAACGGCAAGGTCAAGCAGGGTTCGCTGGCCCGCGTCGAGCCGGAAGGCAAAGTGATGCGCATGTGGGAAGCCATCGAAACCTACATGGAGCGCAAGCAGCCGCTGATCATCATTGCCGGCGCCGACTACGGTCAGGGCTCGTCCCGCGACTGGGCGGCGAAGGGCGTGCGTCTGGCCGGTGTTGAAGCGATCGCGGCCGAAGGCTTCGAGCGCATTCACCGCACCAACCTGGTGGGCATGGGCGTGTTGCCGCTGGAATTCAAACCGGGCACCGACCGTCACACCCTGGCCATCGACGGCAGCGAAACCTACGACGTGATCGGTGAGCGCACACCGCGCGCCGAACTGACGCTGGTGATCAATCGCAAGAACGGCGAACGCGTCGAAGTGCCGGTGACCTGCCGCCTCGACACCGCCGAAGAAGTGTCGATCTACGAGGCTGGTGGCGTACTGCAACGCTTCGCTCAGGACTTCCTCGAAGAATCGGCGGTCGCTGTCTAACCACACGCAGTGCGGGTGCGGGACTTCAGGTCCCGCGTCTGCTTATAGGGAACAACATGGCTCACGCACCTCAGATCAAGATCCCTGCCACCTACATGCGTGGCGGCACCAGTAAAGGCGTGTTCTTCAGCCTGCAAGACCTGCCCGAAGCGGCACAGATTCCTGGCCCGGCCCGCGATGCCTTGTTGCTGCGCGTGATCGGCAGCCCCGACCCGTACGACAAGCAAATCGACGGCATGGGCGGCGCGACGTCCAGCACCAGCAAAACCGTGATCCTGTCGAAAAGCATCAAGGCCGATCACGACGTCGACTACCTGTTCGGTCAGGTGTCCATCGACAAGCCTTTCGTCGACTGGAGTGGCAACTGCGGCAACCTGTCGGCAGCGGTCGGTTCGTTCGCCATCAGCAATGGCCTGGTGGACGCCAGCCGCATTCCGCAGAACGGCGTGGCTGTGGTGCGCGTGTGGCAGGCCAACATCGGCAAGACCATCATCGCCCACGTGCCGATCACCAATGGTGAGGTGCAGGAAACCGGCGATTTCGAACTCGACGGCGTGACCTTCCCGGCCGCCGAAGTGCAGGTCGAATTCATGGACCCGGCGGCGGAAGAAGAGGGCGGCGGCGGTTCGATGTTCCCCACCGGCAACCTCGTGGATGACCTGGAAGTGCCCGGCGTCGGCACCTTCAAGGCGACCATGATCAACGCCGGCATCCCGACCATCTTCGTCAACGCCGAAGACATCGGCTACACCGGCACCGAGCTGCAAGGCGCGATCAACGGCGACCCGAAAGCGCTGCTGATGTTCGAGACCATCCGCGCCTACGGTGCGTTGCGTATGGGCCTGATCAAGGACCTGGACGAAGCGGCCAAGCGTCAACACACGCCCAAAGTGGCGTTTGTGGCCAAGCCTGCGGATTACGTGGCGTCCAGCGGCAAGGCGATTGCGGCGGGCGATGTCGATCTGCTGGTGCGTGCGTTGTCCATGGGCAAGTTGCACCACGCGATGATGGGCACGGCAGCCGTGGCGATTGGCACTGCGGCAGCAATCTCCGGCACGTTGGTCAACCTCGCGGCGGGCGGCATCGAACGCAACGCCGTGCGCTTCGGCCATCCGTCCGGCACCTTGCGTGTGGGGGCCGAGGCCAGCCAGGTCAACGGTGAATGGACCGTGAACAAAGCCATCATGAGCCGCAGTGCACGAGTGTTGATGGAAGGCTTCGTCCGCGTGCCGGGTGATTCCTTCTAACTGACACACACCTTGTAGGAGCTGGCTTGCCAGCGAAGCCGGTGTCACAGGCAACAATAATGTTGGATGTGACCCCTTCTGACGATACAACCCCTGTAGGAGCTGGCTTGCCAGCGAAAGCGGCCGACCGGCAACGATGATGTTGGATGTGACAGCCTCTTCGCTGGCAAGCCAGCTCCTACAGAGGGTTGCATTACCAAAATAAGAACGGTGTAACCAACCAAGATCGCCCCTGAACCGAGGTCCCATCAACGAACCACCGACCGAGTGAATCGAACATGAGCGCCAACGTCGACCTGAACAACCGCCCCGACTACGACACGGTCCTGCAGGACATCGCTGACTACGTCCTCACCTTCAACATCGAATCCCAAGAAGCGTTGGACACCGCCCGTAACTGCCTGATGGACACGTTGGGCTGCGGCCTGCTGGCCCTGCGCTTTCCCGAATGCACCAAACACCTGGGCCCTATCGTCGAAGGCACCGTCGTACCTTTTGGCGCCCGGGTGCCGGGCACCAGCTTCCGTCTCGACCCGGTCAAAGCGGCCTGGGACATCGGCTGCATCGTGCGCTGGCTCGATTACAACGACACCTGGCTCGCGGCCGAGTGGGGCCATCCGTCCGATAACCTCGGGGGGATTCTCGCGGTGGCCGATCACCTGTCGCAAAAACGCCTGGCCAATGGCGAGGCGCCGCTGACCGTTCGCGCCGTGCTCGAAGCGATGATCATGGCCCACGAGATTCAGGGCGTGATCGCGCTGGAAAATTCCTTCAACCGTGTAGGCCTCGATCACGTCATTCTGGTGAAAGTCGCCTCGACCGCCGTCACCGCCAAACTCATGGGCGCCAATCGCGAGCAACTGCTGTCGGCGTTGTCCCACGCGTTTGCAGATGGCCAGGCGCTGCGCACCTACCGCCATGCGCCGAATGCCGGGTCGCGAAAATCCTGGGCGGCAGGCGATGCGTCGAGCCGTGGCGTGCGCCTGGCGGACATCGCGATGCGCGGTGAAATGGGCATTCCCGGCGTGCTGACTGCCAAACAATGGGGCTTCTACGACGTGCTGTTCAGCCACACCAACAATGATCTGGAGCTGAAACCCGACGATAAACGCGCGTTCAGCTTCTCCCGCAAGTACGGCAGTTATGTGATGGAGAACGTACTGTTCAAGATCAGCTTTCCCGCCGAGTTCCACGCGCAAACCGCCTGCGAAGCCGCCGTCACCCTGCATCCGCAAGTCCGCAATCGCCTGCACGAAATCGACAAGATCGTCATCACCACCCACGAATCGGCGATCCGCATCATTTCCAAGGTCGGCCCGTTGGCCAACGCCGCGGACCGCGACCATTGCATTCAGTACATGACCGCCGTGCCGTTGGCGTTCGGCAATCTGGTGGCCGAGCAGTACGAAGACGACTTCCACGCGGCGCACCCGATCATCGATGTGCTGCGCGAGAAAATGGTCATCGTCGAAGAACCGCGCTACACCCGCGAATACCTGGAGGCCGACAAGCGTTCGATCGCCAATGCGATACAGGTGTTTTTCAAGGACGGTTCCAGCACCGAAAACGTGGTGGTGGAGTACCCGATCGGCCATCGCCGGCGCCGCACCGATGGCATCCCGCTGTTGGAGGACAAGTTCAAGGCGAATCTGGCGACGCGCTTCACGGCGCAGCGAAGCGCCGAGATTTTTGCGTTGTGCACCGATCAGGCGAAGCTGGAAGCCACGCCGGTGAACCGCTTTGTCGATCTATTCGTGATCTGACCCCCATCCCTGTAGGAGCCAGGCTTGCCGGCGAAGGCGTTCTTGAGGGCGCCTTCGCCGGCAAGCCTGGCTCCTACAGGAATGTGTTCAACCTTTGAGCCATTTCTCGATGGGCAATTTGGTGATGGCAAAACCCGTCAGCAATACCGTCGAATAGATCACAAGTTCTCGAGAAATGACCTGCCCTTCGTACCACGCACCCATCACCACCGCGAACACCGGAAAAATAATGAACACAAACGACAAAATGATCGGGCTCAGGCGTTTGAGCAGCAAAAAATAAACGATAAACCCACCCACTGACGCCACCAGCCCCAAATAGAGCAGGGCGCTCCACGAGCGTAAGCTGATGGCCGCGAACACTGGGGCTTCAACACTCAAACCCGCGACAAACAGCATCAACCCGGCGATGCCGATCGGCAGGGTGTTGTAGGTAATCACGCTGATCGCCGTGCCATGTTTCTTGGTCACCACGTAACACAGCGCGTGCATCACCGCCGCACAAAGAATCGCCAACACGCCGAACAATTCGGCATGGTCCAGATGCAGCCCTTGGCTGCGGATAATCATGAACAGGCTGCCGAAGCCAATGGCAATGCCGAGCACTTGCGACGGGTAGATTTTCTCCCGCAAAAACAGCGCGGAAAACAGCAGGATAAACACCGGCATGCAGCTGAACAGCAGCGCCGTCAGACCGGACGAAACGTGCATTTCGCCGTAGTTGAGCAAGTAGTACGGCAGGCTGAAATACGACAGCGTGACGAACACAAAGAACCAGCGGCTTTCCCGTGGAAACAGCAGCGGTTCACGACGCAGCCGGGCGAAGCAAAGAAACAACGGGAAGGCGATCAGGAACCGCAGGCCGGCAGCCGTCAGCGGCGGCACGCTTTCCACGGCGATTTTTATCCCCAGCCACGTCGTGCCCCAACTCAGGCACACGATCAGAAACAACGTGCTGGTGATCAGCGCGGTCAACCAGGGTTTGCGAATGCTTGAAGGGGCGCTGATAGCGATGGACATAATTGAGTTCCTTTTGTCGTCGGAATTGACCTTCACAGGCAAAAGGTCTATCCCTGATTGAACCTGTTTCAAGCACGCTATTCGGGGCTGTAATGACTGTCAAAGTAAGTATTGCCATGGTGTCAATCCTGCGCGACGGCCTCGCCAATGGCGTAGGTGTGAAGTACAAACGCCTGGCCGACGCCGTGGAAAAAGGCATTGCCGAAGGGCTGATAGACCCCGGCAGTAAATTGCCGCCGCATCGGCTGTTGGCCGATAGCCTGGGCGGCACCATTGGCACCATCAGCCGTGCCTATGGCGAACTGGAGCGCGTGGGATTGGTGGTCGCCCGTGTAGGGGACGGTACTTATGGGCGTCAGCGCGGGGTGGAACGTCCGCGGGACGTTGGCTTTCGCAATGTCAGCGATGAGCCGCAGCCGTTTTTTGATATGAGCCGCAACCAGCCGATTCCGGGGCAGGAAGCGCATTTCTTGAGTCAGAGCCTGCAAGCCTTGGCCCTCGATCCCCAGGCGTTGCAGCACCTCGGCGGCTACACCGCCGAGGCCGGCCTGCCGCGCTACCGTGCGGCGGGCGCGCATTGGCTCCGGCACGGGGCGGTTGTGCCGAGTGCCGAGCAGATCGTCTGCGTGAACGGCGGCCAGCAGGGGCTGCTGTGCACGTTGATGGGGTTGCTCAAGGCCGGTGACACCGTGGTGACCGAACACCTGACCTACCCAGGATTGATCAGCGTCGCACGCCTGCTGGGGATAAAACTCATCGGCGTGGCGATGGATGACGAAGGACTCGATCCCGTCGCCCTTAAGGAGATTTGCCGTCACCATCGCGTCTCAGCGCTGTATTGCACGCCGACGATCCAGAATCCTACGGCGGCGGTGATGTCAGTCCCACGGCGCGAGGCGATTGCTGAGGTCTGCCGGCAGAATAATCTGCTGATCTTCGAGGACGAGGCCCACGCGGTATTGGCTCGACAGCGCCCGTTGCCGTTGAGCCATTTCGCCCCGGAGCGCTCGGTGTTGATTGGCAGCTTGAGCAAGGCGGTTTCGGCGGGGCTGCGGGTCGGCTATTTGCATGCGCCGCAACCGTTGATCGGACGCTTGAGTGCGGCAGTGCGGGGGACGTGCTGGATGGCCAGCCCGTTGACGCTGGAAGTGGCGAGTTCGTGGATAGAAAACGGTGTGGCGGAGCTGTTGCTGGGGCAGCAGATTGCTGAGATCAGTCGGCGCAAGGCGCTGGTGGTCGGGTTGTTGGATGGGTTGGTGTACAAAACCCATCCTGACAGCCCGCATTTCTGGATCGAAGTGCCAGAGCCGTGGCGGGCGTCGCAGATTGCCGTGGAGCTGAAGGAAAACAATTACCTGGTGGCCACGGCCGAGATGTTTGCGGTCGGGCATGGCGCGGTGCCGCAGTTCATCAGGGCGAGTGTCTGTAATTCGGCGGGGGATGATCAGCTATTGCTTCGAGGGTTTGAAGCGTTGGCGGGGGCATTAACAGAGACCGTGTAATCGTTCATCGCGGGCAAGCCCGCTCCCACAGTGATCTTCAGCGGACACAACATTTGTGCACGACAGAAATCCTGTGGGAGCGGGCTTGCCCGCGATGGCGGGCTGGCAGACGCCAAAAAACTACTTGACCCGCCGCTCCACGCCTTTCTCCACCAGAATCTTCGCCGAAATCTCTTCCACCGAAAAATGCGTGGAATTGATGTTCGGGATGTTCTCCCGGCGGAACAGGTTTTCCACCTCGCGCACTTCGAATTCGCACTGTGCATAACTCGAATAGCGGCTGTTGGGCTTGCGCTCGTTGCGGATCGCGGTGAGGCGGTCCGGGTCGATGGTCAGGCCGAACAGCTTGTGCTGGTGGGCGCGCAGGGCGTTCGGCAGTTGCAGGCGCTCCATGTCGTCTTCGGTCAGCGGGTAGTTGGCCGCGCGGATGCCGAATTGCATGGCCATGTACAGGCAGGTCGGGGTTTTGCCGCAGCGCGACACGCCCACCAGGATCAGGTCGGCCTTGTCGTAATAGTGCGTGCGGGCGCCGTCGTCGTTGTCGAGGGCGAAGTTCACCGCCTCGATGCGTTCCATGTAATTGGTGTTGCTGCCAATCGAGTGCGACTTGCCGACGGTGTAGGAAGAATGCTCGGTCAGTTCCTGTTCAAGCGGCGCCAGGAAGGTCGAGAAAATGTCGATCATGAAACCATTGGACGTTGCGAGGATCTCACGAATGTCCTGGTTGACGATGGTGTCGAAGATGATTGGCCGAAAGCCGTCGTTTTCGGCGGCTTTGTTGATTTGTTGTACCATGGCCCGCGCTTTATCCACGTTGTCGATGTACGGACGCGTGAATTTGCTGAAGGTAATGTTCTCGAACTGCGCCAAGAGGCTTTGGCCGAGGGTTTCGGCTGTGATGCCGGTGCCGTCGGAAATAAAGAAAGCAGATCGTTTCATTTGCACCTTGGGCCTTAAGCTAGTGACGAATCTTGGATATAGTAGGCGCGATTTGCTGGCCGCCAGTGGCCCGCATTCTCACTTATTTTCCAGGTCCAGGCCATACAGCTGGCAAACGCTCCCCCGAGCAGCCGGCTTCTGAGCTTTTCCAACACAGTTAGTGGAGAGATCACCTTGGTAGAGTACGTAGTTTCCCTCGATAAGCTCGGCGTCCATGATGTAGAGCACGTAGGGGGCAAGAACGCATCCCTTGGCGAGATGATCAGTAACCTTGCAGGTGCCGGTGTATCGGTGCCCGGTGGCTTCGCCACGACAGCTCAGGCTTATCGTGATTTTCTGGAACTGAGCGGCCTGAACGATCAGATCCACGCCGCCCTCGACGCCCTGGACGTCGACGATGTCAATGCCCTCGCCAAGACCGGCGCCCAGATCCGTCAATGGATCATGGAAGCCGAGTTCCCCGAGAAGCTCAACGCCGAAATCCGTACCGCGTTCGCCACGCTGTCGGCCGGCAACCCTGACATGGCCGTGGCCGTGCGCTCTTCCGCTACCGCCGAAGACCTGCCGGACGCTTCCTTCGCCGGTCAGCAGGAAACTTTCCTGAACATCCGTGGCGTCGAAAACGTTATTCGCGCCGCCAAAGAGGTGTTCGCTTCACTGTTTAACGACCGCGCCATTTCCTACCGCGTTCACCAGGGCTTCGACCACAAGCTGGTAGCCCTGTCGGCCGGTGTGCAGCGCATGGTCCGCTCCGAAACCGGCACCGCCGGCGTGATGTTCACCCTCGATACCGAATCGGGCTTCCGTGACGTGGTGTTCATCACCGGCGCCTACGGCCTGGGTGAAACCGTCGTACAAGGCGCGGTGAACCCGGATGAGTTCTACGTCCACAAAGGCACGCTGGCAGCCGGTCGTCCGGCCATCCTGCGTCGCAACCTGGGCAGCAAAGCCATCAAGATGATCTACGGCGAAGTGGCCACGGCCGGTAAGTCGGTCAAGACCATCGACGTCGACAAGGCTGATCGCGCACGTTTCTGCCTGAGCGACGCCGAAGTCAGCGAACTGGCCAAGCAAGCGATGATCATCGAGAAGCACTACAAGTGCCCGATGGACATCGAATGGGCCAAAGACGGCGACGACGGCAAGCTCTACATCGTTCAGGCGCGTCCTGAAACCGTGAAGAGCCGCACCCAGGCCAACGTCATGGAACGTTACCTGTTGAAAGAAACCGGCACCGTGCTGGTTGAAGGTCGCGCCATCGGCCAGCGCATCGGCGCCGGCAAGGTCCGCATCATCAAGGACGTGTCCGAGATGGACAAAGTCCAGCCGGGCGACGTGCTGGTTTCCGACATGACCGACCCGGACTGGGAACCGGTCATGAAGCGCGCCAGCGCCATCGTCACCAACCGTGGCGGTCGTACCTGCCACGCGGCGATCATCGCTCGCGAGCTGGGCATCCCGGCCGTGGTCGGTTGCGGCAACGCCACCCAGCTGTTGCAAGAAGGCCAGGGCGTGACCGTTTCCTGCGCTGAAGGCGACACCGGCTACATCTTCGAAGGCGAACTGGGCTTCGACATCAAGAAAAACTCCGTCGACGCCATGCCTGATCTGCCGTTCAAGATCATGATGAACGTCGGCAACCCGGACCGCGCCTTCGACTTCGCGCAACTGCCGAACGCTGGTGTGGGCCTGGCCCGTCTGGAATTCATCATCAACCGCATGATCGGCGTGCACCCCAAGGCGCTGCTGAACTACGCCGGGCTGCCGCAGGACATCAAGGACAGCGTCGACAAGCGTATTGCCGGCTACGACGATCCGGTCGGTTTTTACGTCGAGAAGCTGGTTGAAGGCATCAGCACCCTGGCCGCTGCGTTCACCCCGAAAAAGGTCATCGTGCGTCTGTCGGACTTCAAGTCCAACGAATACGCGAACCTGATCGGCGGCAAGCTCTACGAGCCGGAAGAAGAAAACCCGATGCTGGGCTTCCGTGGCGCTTCGCGTTACATCAGCGAATCGTTCCGCGACTGCTTCGAACTCGAGTGCCGTGCCCTCAAGCGCGTGCGCAACGAGATGGGCCTGACCAACGTCGAAATCATGGTGCCGTTCGTCCGTACCCTGGGCGAAGCGAGCCAGGTCATCGACCTGTTGGCGGAAAACGGCTTGAAGCGTGGCGAAAACGGCCTGCGCATCATCATGATGTGCGAGCTGCCGTCCAACGCGATCCTTGCTGAAGAATTCCTCGAGTTCTTCGATGGCTTTTCCATCGGCTCCAACGACCTGACCCAGTTGACCCTGGGCCTGGACCGTGACTCCGGGATCATCGCTCACCTGTTCGACGAGCGTAACCCTGCGGTCAAGAAGCTGCTGGCGAACGCCATTGCCGCGTGCAACAAGGCTGGCAAGTACATCGGCATTTGCGGTCAGGGCCCTTCGGACCACCCTGATCTGGCCAAGTGGCTGATGGAGCAGGGCATCGAAAGCGTTTCGTTGAACCCCGATTCCGTACTGGAAACCTGGTTCTTCCTGGCTGAAGGTCAAGCCTCGGCTTGATAGTGTGTGAACGGGCCGCTCTTTTTGTAGGAGCGAGCTCGCTCGCGATGGACGACAACGATAACGCGTTTATCCTGGATAACCGTGGTGTCTTGTAGTTTTTCGCGAGCAAGCTCGCTCCTACAAGGGGTGGCCTTTTCAGAGATTCAAGCAGGGCGGGCTCCTCTGGAAGCCGCCCTTTTTTGTGCAAGAGCATTATGCAAAGCAGCAGCAACCTATTTCCTGTCGCCCTGATCAGCGCCGAGCGGCGCGGCGATCTGAGCGAAGACGTCTATCGTTTGAACCCCGGCAACAGCCCCGACGGCACCGTCGAACTGGCTGTAACCCGCCTCGGCCTGGCCGATGAATCGTCCGTGCGTGGCGTGCCGGTGATCCTGTTGCACGGCAGTTTTTCCAATCGACGCTTCTGGTTTTCCCCGAAAGGCCTGGGGTTGGGCGCTTACCTGACTCGCCTGGGGTTCGACGTGTGGATTCCGGAAATGCGCGGTCATGGCCTGTCCCAGCGCAACCACGACTACCGCAAGAACCGCGTATCCGACTATGCGCGCTACGATCTGCCGGCCATTGGCGCGTTCGTGCGCGAGCAAAGTGGCCAGGTCCCGCACTGGATTGGTCACTCACTGGGCGGGATTACTCTGGCGGCGGCACTGGGCGGTGAGTACATCGGCGAGCCGGTCGTGGCCTCTGCGGCGTTTTTCGGCACGCAGGTCAGCCGCACCTACTGGCCGTTGAAGATTCCACCGGTGGAGTGGAGCGGACGCTTCATTCTCAAGCGTTTTGCCCAGCTGTCCGGTTCCCGGCTCAAGCGTGGCCCGGAGGACGAGCCGATTGGCCTGGCCCTGGAAAGCATGCGCTGGTACGGCCTGTTTGGGCGCTTCGGCGATGCCGACAAGGACTGGTGGGCCGGGTTGGCGAATGTTCAGTTGCCCGTGCTGGCCGTGAGCGCAGCAGGCGATCATCAGGACCCGGCCTGGGCCTGTCGCAAGTTGTTCGAACAGGTCGGCTCCGAGCACAAGCAATTTATCAACCTGGGGCGCGAGCAGGGCTTTGGCGATAATTTCGGTCACGTGGAAATGCTCGTCAGCAAAGCCGCCCAGGCTGAAGTCTGGCCGTTGGTGGCCCGCTGGTTGGCGGATCAGCAAACACCGTTACTGGGTGAGAAGCCGGATTTGGCCGCGGCAGTTTGAGCCTGATGCTCTAACAAGGGCATTTCGCTCTGATCGGCTTGCGGCTAAGATATGACGCATTGAGCTTTTCTGGTCACTTTGCGACATCCTCGATTGTCTTCCTCTTTACAGGAGTTTCTCGATGAACCATTACCTCACGCCTGACCTGTGCGACGCCTATCCGGAGCTGGTGCAGGTGCTGGAACCGATGTTCAGCAATTTCGGCGGCCGTGATTCCTTCGGCGGTGAAATCGTGACCATCAAGTGCTTCGAAGACAACTCGCTGGTCAAGGAGCAAGCCGAACTCAAGGGTCATGGCAAGGTGCTGGTGGTCGATGGTGGCGGTTCCCTGCGCCGTGCGCTCCTGGGCGACATGATCGCCGAGAAAGCCGCCAGCAACGGTTGGGAAGGGCTGGTGATCTACGGTTGCATCCGCGACGTCGACGTCATCGCGCAAACCGACCTGGGCGTGCAGGCCCTCGCCAGCCACCCGATGAAAACCGACAAGCGCGGTATCGGCGATCTCAACGTGGCGGTGACCTTTGCTGGCGTGACTTTCCATCCAGGCCATTACATCTACGCGGACAACAACGGCGTGATCATCTCGCCAAGCCCGCTGAAAATGCCTGCATAAAGCGCAGAACCAACAAAGGGGTGAGGATGTTCGAGGAAGAAAACGCGCAGTGGGGGCTGGTGCATGCCCTGGTGCTGGACGGTAAAGGCGGTGCGCGTTCGATAGCCCGGACTGAACTCGATGACTTGCAGCTGCAGGCCCATGAAAGCCTGTGGCTGCACTGGGATCGCAGTCACCCGCAAACCCAGACCTGGCTGCGCAAATCCAGTGGATTGAGCGAATTCAGCTGTGACCTGCTGCTCGAAGAGAACACTCGACCGCGTCTTCTACAGCTTTCCGACAGCGAACTCCTGCTATTTTTGCGTGGGGTCAACCTGAACCCGGGCGCCGAGCCGGAAGACATGGTCTCGGTGCGGATCTTCGGTTCGGCTAAACGGGTCATTTCCCTGCGTTTGCGTCCATTACGCGCCACTGATGAGTTGTTGGTGCAGCTGGCTGAGGGCAAGGGACCGAAAACCGCCTCCGAACTCGTCCTTTATATGGCGCAATTCCTCACCAACAAAGTGCAGGATCTGGTCAGTTGCCTCTCGGAAGTGGTCGATGAGGAAGAAGAAAAGCTGGATGCCGACGAACGGTATACACCCGAGCATGGCGCCATTTTGCAGATCCGCCGGCGGGCTGCTGCGTTGAAGCGCTTTCTCGCTCCGCAGCGGGATATTTTCGCTCAGCTGACGCGGATAAAACTGCCGTGGTTCGTCGACGATGATGGCGATTACTGGAACGAATTGAACAACAGCCTGACCCGCTATCTCGAGGAGCTGGAATTGACCCGGGAGCGGGTGGGGCTGGTCCTTGAGGCCGAAGATAGACGTTTGAGCGTGCGCATGAACCGCACGATGTACCGTTTCGGGATCATCACCGGAATCTTTTTGCCGATGAGTTTTCTGACCGGTCTGTTGGGCATCAACGTCGGTGGGATTCCGTTCTCGGCAAGCCCTTATGGCTTCCTGATTGCCTGCCTGATGATGGTCTCGGTGGCACTCGGGCAGTGGTGGTTATTCCGCCGTTTGCGCTGGGTCTGAGGATGAGCCATGTGACCCGGGCAAATTTGATCGCGTCTTTCACAGACATCACGAGAGGTGCGTATGCACGATCCGTTTGAACAGTCTTTACGTGACATGCTCAAGGCATCACCGTCCACCCGGGACGACGATGCGTGCCTTGGCCGTGTACTGAAAACCGCCAACCGCCAGGTCGGCGCCGGTGATCTGTTCAGCCTGCTGGGCCGCTGGCTGCCCGCGCTGATGATCGCCCTGAATAACGGATCGGCTCACGTCTCGCCGGTTTCCCGTCACCGTAAACCTACCGTTCGCACTGCTGATAAGGCTGATTGAATATGGAACTTGATCTCTGGACACAGAGCCTCGTCACTGCAATGACTGCGTTATGGACCAAGGTTGCAAATTTCATCCCGAACCTGTTTGGCGCACTGGTGGTACTGCTGCTAGGTTTTGTCGTGGCGAAACTTTTGGATACTTTGCTGTCCAAGTTGCTCGCCAAGCTGGGGCTCGATCGCCTGATGGGCGGCACCGGTCTGACTAAATTGCTGTCCCGGGCCGGTCTTCAGGTGCCGATTTCGACTCTGATCGGCAAGATTGTCTATTGGTTCGTTCTGCTGATTTTTTTGGTTTCCGCCGCAGAATCCCTTGGACTTGAGCGAGTTTCGGCTACGCTGGACATGCTTGCGCTGTATTTGCCGAAAGTATTCGGCGCCGCGCTGGTGCTGCTGGTGGGTGTTTTGCTGGCGCAACTGGCGAATGGGCTGGTGCGGGGTGCGGCAGAGGGCGTAGGGCTGGATTACGCCGCCGGTCTTGGGCGGATTGCCCAGGGCCTGGTGATTATCATCAGTATTTCGGTCGCAATCAGCCAGTTGGAGGTCAAGACTGACCTGCTCAACCATGTGATTGTGATTGTATTGATTACCGTTGGTCTGGCGGTTGCGCTGGCCATGGGATTGGGAAGCCGGGAAATTGCCGGCCAGATTCTTGCGGGAATCTACGTGCGTGAGTTGTATCAGGTTGGGCAACAAGTGCGTGTTGGCGAGGTCGAAGGTCAGATCGAAGAGATCGGCACGGTTAAAACCACATTGCTGACCGATGAGGGTGAGCTAGTCTCTCTCTCCAATCGGATCCTCCTGGAGCAGCATGTGAGTAGCCGCTAACCCGGCAAACCCTGCTAATGTATGCCGCCGCTAAATGCCCTGAAGGGCTGCGGCGGACATTGACCTGACTGTCGGCCCGACTTGTTTTGAATAAAGCTCAATCGCTCTCCACGCGCTACGACCCCCGCGAGCTCTCTGATGAGGAGTTGGTCGCGCGCTCGCATACCGAGCTGTTTCACGTAACGCGCGCCTATGAAGAACTGATGCGGCGTTACCAACGAACATTATTTAACGTCTGTGCACGATATCTTGGGAACGATCGAGATGCAGACGATGTCTGTCAGGAAGTGATGTTGAAGGTGCTGTACGGCTTGAAGAACTTCGAGGGTAAATCGAAGTTCAAGACATGGCTATATAGCATCACGTACAACGAATGCATCACACAGTATCGGAAGGAACGGCGAAAGCGTCGCTTGATGGACGCTTTGAGTCTGGACCCCCTTGAGGAAGCGTCTGAAGAAAAGGCGCCGAAACCCGAGGATAAGGGCGGACTCGATCGCTGGCTGGTGTATGTGAACCCGATTGACCGCGAAATTCTGGTGCTACGATTTGTCGCAGAGCTGGAGTTTCAGGAGATCGCAGACATCATGCACATGGGTTTGAGTGCAACAAAAATGCGGTACAAACGCGCTCTAGATAAATTGCGTGAGAAATTTGCAGGCATTGCTGAAACTTAGTTCGGCGCAAATATCTCTTACGTGTAGGCAAGTTCTGTTAGACTTGCCGCCGAGTTGTCCCCCGGTTTGCGGGACTGCTTCACAATCACCAGATGGGGATTTAACGGATGAAACTGAAAAACACCTTGGGCTTGGCCATTGGTTCTTTGATTGCCGCCACTTCGTTCGGCGCTCTGGCACAAGGCCAAGGCGCAGTTGAAATCGAAGGCTTCGCAAAGAAAGAACAATTCGACAGCGCTCGTAACTTCAAGAACAACGGCAACCTGTTCGGTGGTTCGGTTGGTTACTTCTTGACCGACGACGTTGAACTGCGTCTGGGCTACGACGAAGTGCACAACGTGCGTTCCGACGACGGTCGTAACATCAAGGGCGCTAACACCGCTCTGGACGCTCTGTACCACTTCAACAACCCAGGCGACATGGTCCGTCCATACGTTTCGGCTGGTTTCTCCGATCAAAGCATCGGCCAGAACGGCTCGAGCGGTCGTAACCGTTCCACCTTCGCCAACGTTGGCGGCGGTGCCAAGCTGTACTTCACCGAGAACTTCTACGCCCGTGCTGGCGTTGAAGCTCAATACAACATCGACCAGGGCGACACCGAGTGGGCTCCAAGCGTCGGTATCGGTGTGAACTTCGGTGGCGGCTCCAAGCCTGCTGCAGCTCCAGCTCCAGCTCCAGCTGAAGTGTGCTCCGACAGCGACAACGATGGCGTTTGCGACAACGTTGACAAGTGCCCGGACACCCCAGCTAACGTAACTGTTGACGCTGATGGCTGCCCAGCAGTTGCTGAAGTTGTTCGTGTTGAGCTGGACGTGAAGTTCGACTTCGACAAGTCGGTAGTCAAGCCTAACAGCTACGGCGACATCAAAAACCTCGCTGACTTCATGAAGCAGTACCCATCCACCACTACTACTGTTGAAGGTCACACTGACTCCGTCGGTCCTGACGCTTACAACCAGAAACTGTCCGAGCGTCGCGCTAGCGCCGTTAAACAAGTTCTGACCAACCAGTACGGTGTTGAATCGTCCCGCGTTCAGTCTGTTGGCTACGGCGAATCCCGCCCAGTTGCTGACAACAAAACTGAAGCTGGTCGCGCTGTAAACCGTCGCGTAGAAGCGCAGGTTGAAGCTCAAGCTAAGTAATTAGCTCGCAGCTCTGAAAAGCCCGGCTTAGGCCGGGCTTTTCTTTGTCTGCGATTTAGTGAAGAAGGGTTGAATCAGTGGATTCAGGCTGACTGATCGGCCGTCATCGCGGGCAAGCCATGCTCCCACAGGGATGATGTTGCTCGGGCTGCCACCGCACCGATTACCAGGATGGCCGGGCTCTTCAACTCAAAGGCGCAGGCATCTTCCTCCATCGCGGTCAGGTCACTGCGACATTCCCGTTGGTGCGCCAGGGACGCGTTTTCAATCATCGCCACCGGCGTATCCGCCGCCATCCCGCCCGCCAGCAGTTGCTCGCGGATCTCGCTCAGTTTCGCCACTCCCATGTAGATCACCAGCGTCGTGCCGCCCTGGGCCAAGGCCTGCCAGTTCAGGCTGCTGCCATCCTGAGTGTGGGCGGTCACCAGCGTCACACCGCGTGCCACGCCCCGGAGCGTCAACGGAATATCGCATTGCGTCGCGCCAGCCAGCCCGGCGGTGATGCCATTGACCAGCTCGACGTCGACCCCGCGTTCGCGCAACCACTGCGCCTCTTCACCACCGCGACCAAAAATGCACGGGTCGCCACCCTTGAGCCGCACCACGCATTTGCCGTGGCGGGCGTAACGCAGCATCAGGCGATGTATGAAGGCTTGAGGCGTGGAGCGACAGCCACCGCGTTTGCCGACGGCAATGATCCGCGCCTTGGGGCAGTGTTCCAGCACGGCGTCATTGACCAGATCATCGATCAGCACCACATCTGCTTCCCTCAACGCCCGAACCGCCTTGAGCGTCAGTAATTCCGGATCGCCAGGACCCGCACCCACCAGCCAGACTTTTGCGCTCATAGTGTTTTCCTCACGAGAAGATCAGAAGATCGCAGCCTTCGGCAGCTCCTACAGGTGTGTGCGATCTCATGTAGGAGCTGCCGAAGGCTGCGATCTTTTAGCCATGAAATGCCAAATACAACAGCACCAGATTCACTACCAACGACACCAGCGCCAAGGTCCGCCAGACCTTCAGCGGCTCGCGCTCCAGCAGCGGCCGAGGTCGTACGCTCAAACTGCGCCGCTCACCCTGTTCCAGCAGCAGTAACCACTCTTCCGCCGTTTCAAAGCGCTGACCCGGATCAGCCGCAACGGCGCGCTCCAGGCTTTGTGCGATCCACTCCGGCAGGTCGGGTCGGTAGCGACTGGCGCTGACCCGCACGCCAAAGCGTGGGCGCTGGAATGCTTCGATTTCGCCATAGGGATAATGCCCGGTGAGCAGGAAATACAAGGTCACGCCGACCGCATACAGGTCCTGTTGCGGTGTCGGCGGGTCGCCGCGAAAGGCTTCCGGCGCGATATAACTGGGCGTTCCGGGCAGGGCCGAGGGCTGATCTTCGGACAGGCCGGGGCAGTAGGCGAGGCCGAAATCCAGCAGGCGTAACTCGCCATCGTCCCCCAGCAGCACATTCTCCGGTTTGATATCCCGATGCAGAATCTGTCGACGATGCAGCATACCGACCGCCCGCAACAGGCGTTCCGCCAGGTCCAGCCATTGGGCCAGTGGCAGCGATCCGACCTGGTCATGCAACTGCGCCAGGGTCGATCCGGAATATTCACGCATCACGTAGTACAAATGCTGACGCTGGCAGGCGGCATGCACTTCAGGGAAATGCCGCCCGGCCACGCGCTTGAGGAACCATTCTTCCGACAGCAACGCCTGACCGGCCAGGTGATCGTCGCGCAGCGCACCGGGCAAGGTTTTCAGTAGCCAGGGCTGTTGCTGAGCATCACGAACCCGATAAAGCACCGACTGCTGGCTCTGGCCGAGGATCCCTTCAACCTCCCAACCCTCGAAGACCTGGCCCGGCTTCAATGCCGGAGGCAGCGGCCATTGCTGCACGTGAATCAAGGCATCGCCGATGTTCGTTTCACCGAGGGCATCGACCCGCACCAGCAAGGCGCTGGCGTTGTCCTGGCTGCCAGCCAGGTGCGCGGCAGTGACCAGCGTCTGCGCAGCACTGTGCAAATCCGGTTGATCACGCAGAATCGCCGCAATCGCCGTGTCACCCAACACTGCCCAGATGCCATCGCTGAGCAGCACGAAGCTCTCATTCAGCCGAAGTTCACCATCAAGAAAATCCAGCACCAGATGCTGATCCAGACCCAGTGCGCGTTTGAGCACGTGCTGCATGCCCGGCTGGTCCCAGACGTGATCCTCGCTGACCCGCTGCAAGGTGTCGGCATGCCAGCGATAGACCCGGCAATCGCCGACATGGGCCAGGGTGAAACGCCGGCCGCGCATGACCAAGGCACTGACGGTGGTCAGCAGCGGTTGCCCGCCACCATTGGCCTGCAACCAGCGATTCTGCGCCAGCAGCAGGCGATCCAGTGCCTGCGCGACGCCCCAGGTTTCCGGCGTGGCGTAGTAATCCAGCGCCAGGGCCTGCAAGGTCGAACGAGCCGCTAGCCCGCCGTCGGCGCATTGGCTGACGCCGTCGGCGATGGCGAACAGGTAACCCTTGCTCGCCGCCAGCGCCGGCGCTGGCGTCACCAGGCGCAGAGCGTCCTGGTTTTCCTCGCGAGGGCCGATGGCGCTGGCTTCGGCGAAGCTCAGTTGCAGGCTCATCGCTGCCTCAGACCCGTGCAGCGGTCACGGCAGCCGAGCCCCAGGTGGTTCTCCAGCGACGTTTGACACCGTGCAGGCCGAACCAGGCAAGTACGCCGAGGCTGGCGAATAACCACAACGCCAGTTGATAGCTGCCGGTGCTTTGCTTGATCGCGCCCATGCCGGCCGCGAGGGCGAAGCCACCGATGCCGCCGGCCATGCCGATCAGGCCGGTCATCACGCCGATCTCCCGACGAAAACGCTGCGGAACCAACTGGAAAACCGCGCCATTCCCCGCGCCCAAACCGAGCATGGTGCAGACGAAAAGTGCCAATGCCGCGTAGGAACTTGGCAGATTGAAACCCACCGCTGCGATGCAGATCGCCGCCACCGTGTACATGCCCAACAGAGTGCGAATGCCACCGAAACGGTCGGCCAGCGCGCCGCCCAACGGACGCATCAGGCTGCCACCGAAGACGCAGGCAGCTGTGTAATAACCGGCAGTCACCGGGCTCAGGCCATATTGGTCGTTGAAATAGCCGGGCAGGGCGCTGGCCAGGCCGATGAAGCCGCCGAAGGTCACGCTGTAGAAAAACATGAACCACCAGCTGTCACGATCACCAAGGGCCTTGAAGTAATCAGACACCGACTTGGCTTTCGGCCGTTCCGGGGCGTTCCTGGCGAGCCAGGCGAAGACGATCAGGGTCAGGATCAGCGGAATCAGGGCGAAGCCGAACACGTTGCTCCAGCCGAATGCAGCCGCCAGGACTGGGGCGATCAGCGCGGCGAGCACCGTACCCGAGTTACCGGCACCGGCGATGCCCATGGCTTTGCCTTGATGCTGCGGCGGATACCACTGCGACGCCAGGGGCAGGGCGACGGCAAAGGACGCGCCGGCCATGCCGAGGAACAGGCCCAGCAGCAGCGCTTGCTCGTAACTGTGAATGCCGAGTTTCCAGGCGCCGAACAGCGCACAGATGACGATCACCTGGCCAATCAGCCCGGCGGTTTTCGGTGACAGGCGATCAGCCAGCAGGCCCATTACAAAGCGCAGCACCGCCCCGGCCAGAATCGGCGTGGCCACCACCAGCCCGCGTTGTTGGGTGGTCAGGTGCAGGTCGGCGGCGATCTGCACTGCCAGGGGGCCGAGTAAGTACCAGACCATGAAGCTCAGGTCGAAATAGAGGAAGGCCGCGAACAGTGTCGGGGTATGGCCGGATTTCCAGAAGCTTGAATTCATCGCGCACCTCAGCTGATAGGAGTCTCGAACGGGAGTCATGCCGGTGGGGCGCCGAAGGGCTGCACCACCGGCCCCAGGCAATGGGGCCAAAACAAAAAAACGCCGCCACCTGATTCGCCAAGGGCAAATGAGGTGGGCGGCGTCTTTGTCGTAGGGGGGGCACCCGCCGTTGGTTACCTGTACCGATTACTTAGCCAAATCTGTGCCAACAGCCGAAACCGTGGTGTGGCTAATCGCGGGCAAGCCCGCTCCCACAGGTTTTGTGGGCACCCAAGATCCATGTGGGAGCGGGCTTGCCCGCGATGGGGCCCAGGCAGGTAAATACAGACGCTTCAGCCCAACAACTCACTCATGGCAATAATCTGCTCCGCCACCTGAATCAGCTTCTGCTGGCGGCTCATCGCCTGGCGGCGCATCAGCGTGTAGGCCTCTTCTTCGTTGCAGTCCTTCATTTTCATCAACAACCCTTTGGCCAGCTCGATGCGCTTGCGCTCGGCCAGTTGCTGGTCGCGGGCGTGCAATTGGGCGCGCAGGGCCTGGTCGCTTTCAAAACGCGCCATGGCCACGTCGAGAATCGGCTGCAAACGTTGTGCGTGAATGCCTTCGACGATGTAGGCACTGACTCCGGACTTGATCGCCTGACGCATCACGTCGGGGTCATGCTCGTCGGTAAACATCACGATCGGCCGCGGTTGGTCGCGGCTGACCAGCACCACTTGCTCCATTACATCGCGGCTCGGTGACTCGGTATCGATCAGAATCACGTCCGGACGCACCGTTTCGACGCGCGCGGGCAGGTCGATGGTCAGGCCGGATTCATCAATGACCTCGAACCCGGCTTCGGTCAGGGCGGCTTTCAGGCGGCCGACTTTCTTCGCGGTGTCGTTGATCAGCAGAATACGCAACATGTTTGCAGTCTCCTGTCAGCGGCTGGCGAGAAGGGGCGAGCTGTCGCTCATGGCGTGCAGCTTGAAACTGCGGGCATAGCCGGCCGGGTCGGAACCGTCCCAGACCTTGCCGTCGATCAACTGGCTGCTGCGCATTTCCAGTCCCAACGCGGCGACACCGACGGCGCTCGCGGCCTCTCGGTACACGTCCAGTTGCTGGACCTGACGGGCCACCGCGAGGTAGTCCGGATCATCGCGCAGCAAACCCCAGCGGCGGAACTGGGTCATGAACCACATGCCATCGGACAAGTAAGGCAAGTTGACCTCGCCCTCACCATGGAAGCGCAGCGCGTGCGGGTCCTGCCAGCGATTGCCCAGACCGTCGGCGTAGTCGCCGATCAATCGCGGTTCGATGCAATCGAGTGGCGCATCGAGGTATTGCGCTGCGCTCAACAGTTGCGCGGTACTGCGGCGATTTTCCGGGCGTTGTTCGATGAAACGGCTGGCCTGCAGAATCGCCATCACCAGCGCCCGGGCGGTGTTGGGGTATTGCTCGACGAAGGCGCGGGTGCAGCCGAGGACTTTTTCCGGGTGATCGGGCCAGATGGTCTGGGTCGTCGCCAAGGTAAACCCGAGGTTCTGTTTCACCGCGCTGGCAGACCACGGCTCACCGACGCAGAAGCCGTCGATGCGCCCCGCTTGCAGGTGCGCGACCATTTGCGGCGGCGGCACCACCACGCTGTCGACATCCTGCAGCGGATGAATGCCCTGACTCGCGAGCCAGTAATACAGCCACATGGCGTGGGTGCCGGTAGGAAATGTCTGGGCGAAGGTGAGTTTTGGGCGAGTTTGGTGCACGTGCCGATCCAGTGCCTCAGGACTGGTCACACCCAGCGCCTGCAAGCCGTGGGAAAGGTTGATGCTCTGACCGTTCTGGTTCAGGCCCATGAGCACGGCCATGTCGGTGGGCGCGACGCCGCCGATGCCCAAATGCACGGCGTAGATCAAACCGTACAGGCTGTGAGCGGCGTCGAGTTCGCCGCTGACCAGTTTGTCTCGCAGATTGGCCCAGGACGACTGGCGCTTGAGGTTCAACGTCAGGCCGTAAGGCTGGGCGAAACCCTGCGTCGCCGCGACCACCACCGAGGCGCAGTCGCTCAGGGCCATGAAGCCGAGATTGATTTCGGTCTTTTCCGGGGCATCGCTGCCATTGACCCAGGCCAATGGGCCGGCTGAAGGTTCATTCATCACTTCTCACCTTGCAAAAAAAGGCGTCGTCCCAGGTCCCTGCGCGAGCAAAGCCGGGTGACGACGCCATTGTCCTCCCACTCATCCCACCGTTGACATGAGTGCTGATGCCTGTTGACGGTGCAAGGCATATGCCAGCGCCCGGGTTTCATCAGCTTTCCATCAAGATTGAAAGCGCCACGCCTTTCATCCTGACGACCGTTACAACACGAGTCGCCACAGGAGGTAAGTGTGCAGATCAATCGACTTTGGGCGACACCCGTGCCTGATATTCGCCGGGACGAGCAGGTGCTGTTCGCGCAGGTCGCCGAGCAGGCGCTATGCCTGACGTTTGCCAGTGGCGCGTTGTGCTGCTGTCTGCCTGCAGGCTGGCAAGGACTGTTGGCGGTGCGCGGCGAGTTTGAAATGACCGGCGGCGCCGGTGCGCAGATTTTGCCGATGCCCGAAGCGTCCTTGGTGAAACTGCAGGTGTTTATCGACCTGGGCGGCGCATTGATCGGCCAAGGCCCACGCCCGACGTCCTGGGCGGCACTTGCTGTCTCTTACGAGACCCTCGATTCCGACAAGAAACGGGAGCGTTGGTACATCGAACAGGCCATGCGTGGCGGCGTGTCGTACCGGGCCTTTGCCAACGTACTGCGGCACAACGAGAACTATTGGCTGGTGCGGTTTCTGCTGGAGCAGGGCGCGAGCAGCGAAAAGCTGACCTGGCTGGCGCAGCGCTATGGCGTGTCGGTGTCGCACTTTCGGCGATTGTGCCGACAGGCGCTGGGCGGTGCGACCAAGCCTGCATTGCGCGACTGGCGCACGGCCCAGGCACTGCTGAGCATGAGCCTGGAAGATCGCTCCCTGACCGACGTGGCGCTGGCGTTCGGCTACGCCTCCTCTTCGCACTTCTCCAAGGAAATTCGCGAGCAGGTGGGTTTCGCACCCAGCAGGCTGGCGGATATCACGCACCTTTCAGGCAAGTAAGTCGATGATTGTTCGTTTCCTCCCTCTGCGCTTGGCACCCACGCTGCTCAGCGGTTTGCTGGTGCTCACGCCGCTCCCGACACTGGCCCTGGCCGACAGTTATGTGGCTCGCGAACAGAGCCTGCGCACGTTTTTCGCTGAGTTGTCCGGGCCACTGGGCAAGCCGGTGATTGTCAGCAAAGCCGCCGCCGCCAAGAAAATCTCCGGCGAGTTCGACCTGAGTTCGGCGCAACGTACCTTTGAGCGAATTGCCGGGCAAATGGGCCTGATCTGGTACAGCGATGGCCAGGCGATTTATTTGTACGATGCCTCTGAACTGAAAAGCTCGGTGGTGTCGCTACAGACCCTCACGGTGGCCAAGCTCCAGGCCTTCCTGCAGCGCTCCGGATTGCACGACAGCCGCTATCCACTGCGCCATGACGGCCTGCGCACGTTCCATGTTTCCGGGCCGCCGATGTATGTCGACCTGATTCTGCAAGCCGCCCAACTGATGGATAACCAGCGTTCGGAGCTGTTGCTGGGCAAGCAGCAGATCGGCGTCATCCAGGTGCAAAACACCTTTGTCGGCGACCGAAAATACGAACTGCGTGACGACAAAGTGACCATCCCTGGCCTGGCCACGGTGATTGAACAGTTGCTCAGGGGCGAGAAGGACGGGCTGGAGCCGACGGTCGCCAGGCCCTTTGCACCGAATCGTCCCGGCGTGATGCCGGAGTTTCCTCTGGAGGGCCTCGCCACCTCGCCGTCTGCTCAGGATCCGGCCGCGCCGCGAATCCTGGCGCGGGAAATGGCCGCCGGCAACATCCGCGTCGTTGCTTATCCCGACACCAACAGCTTGTTGGTCAAGGGGCTGCCGGAGCAGGTGCGCTTCATCGAGAACCTGGTGGCCGTCCTCGACCAGCCCAAGCGGCATGTCGAGTTGTCGCTGTGGATCATCGACCTGCACAAGGACGAACTCAATCAGTTGGGTATCAATTGGCAAGGTTCGATCAAGGTCGGTGGGCAGTTCGCCGCCTCGCTGAATGCGGGCTCGGCGACCACCCTTGATGGCGTCTCGTTTGTCACTCAGGTCATGGCGCTGGAGCGCACCAACCGGGCGAACGTGGTCGCCAGGCCGGTGATCCTGACGCAGGAAAACGTGCCGGCGATCTTTGACAACAACCGGACGTTTTACGCCCCGCTGGTGGGCGAGCGCAGTGTCGATCTGCAACACGTGACCTACGGCACCCTGGTGAGCGTGCTGCCGCGTTTCGCCAGGGCCGACGAGATCGAAATGTCGCTCAACATCGAAGACGGCAACGAAGTCGAAAAATCCGGCGAAGGCGAACACCCGAGCGCATTGCCGACGGTCGGGCGGACGCGGATCAGCACCGTGGCGCGGGTGCCGCAGGGCAAGAGTCTGTTGGTCGGTGGCTTTACCCGCGATGACCACAGCGAGCAGATCGGCCGGATACCGGTACTGGGTTCGATACCCTGGATTGGTCGACTGTTCAGCTACCGGCAGAACCGTTCGGCGAACACCGTGCGCGTATTTTTGATCCAGCCCAAAGAGATCGTCAGCGCGCTGGAACCCGCTGACATTGATCCGGCAACACGCTTGATGACTCCGGAGCAGCACGAACGGGTGCGCCGTGCCTACTTGCGTGCGGATCAACGCTGATGCTGCCGATTGGTTCCATGGGCGGACGCGCCGCACAGGCGCGGCTGAATACAGAAAAGGCCGCCACGCAACCGCAGCCGCAACCCGATGCGCAGATTGATCTCGACGAAAGCGGCACGGCCGCTGCCGCACAGCGGGTTGTGCAGATCAGCGACGAAATGTCGGCGGCATTGGCGCAATTTCGTGGCCGGCGCCACTTCGAATTCAAGTCCGAATCGCTGACCGATAACTTCGAAAAAGTCCTCGAAGACGACACCGTGCCCAAGGCCCGGCAAGTGCTCAGTCTGGCGCGGCTGGGGGACAAGCCGATCGCCTGGTTGCTGCAGATGGCGCGTAGCCTGTTTGCGGATGACAGTGACCTGACATTGGTCCTGCGCGAACTGTTGCGTCGTAAAAAACTCGACGCCGGCACCCGTCAACGGCTTGAAACGCTGTTGCAAACAGTGGTCGCCCAAGGCTCGCCGAAACGCATGAAAGCCGGGATCAACGCCGCGCTGAAAGCCAGGTTGTTCGGCAAGA
Organism: Pseudomonas sp. RIT-PI-q; assembly: GCF_001297125.1. Classification (GTDB taxonomy): domain Bacteria; phylum Pseudomonadota; class Gammaproteobacteria; order Pseudomonadales; family Pseudomonadaceae; genus Aquipseudomonas. The sequence continues at coordinate 555,581 of NZ_LHPC01000028.1, read as the reverse complement.
CTATGGCCGTGCGGGCCGGCATATTGCGCGAAACCTACCGGGACTTTCTCGAATCCGATGACGGCCCCGTCAGTTGCTACGAGGACTGGGTGGCGTTGTTCGGCCCCACACAACGCATGACTGTGCTGGCCTTTATCGAAGCCGCGTTGCTGACCGATATCGATGCCCAGGACCCCAGTTGCTCACGGGCCGAGTTTGGCCAGTTGCTGATCAAGTTGACCGACCTGAAACGGCTGCGTTCGGCGGATGGTTTGTTTATCGCCGGCCTGCTCGGCGATGAACTGGTCTGCCGCCACAACCCCGAAGAAATCGATTGGCTGGTGTTTCTCTTCGGCCTGTTGCGCTACCCCGATGAGCTCGACCAATTGCTGCTCGGCGTGTTGGGCGAAAGCGTGCTGCTGAGCGCGCACCGTGAGCGCTCGGCGCTGCTGCACGTGGTGCGTCGGCTCAGCCTGCAATTACCGTTCGAGCTGTTTGCCGATGACGAGGCGCCCTTGCGCCTGGCGCAGCAGTTCATCCATTTGGCGGACATCGCCTTCGCCCAGGAATGCATCGAGCGGCGACGTCCCGCCGCTGACGCCTGAGTTTCCAAGGACACTGACTTTCCATGCTCAATCAATTTCTGCGCAACGTCAGCGCGCGCCCGGAACTGCTGATCCTGTCGCTAATGGTGATGATCATCGCCATGCTGATCATTCCACTGCCGACGGCGCTGGTGGACTTCCTGATTGGCCTGAACATCGTTATTTCGCTGTTGATCTTCATGGGTTCGTTCTACATCGAACGCATCCTCAGCTATTCGACGTTCCCGGCCTTGTTGCTGTTGACCACGCTGTTTCGCCTGGCCTTGTCGATCAGCACCAGCCGGCTGATCCTCAGCCAGGCCGATGCCGGAGACATCATCGCGTCCTTCGGCGAGTTCGTGATCGGTGAAAGTCTGGTGGTGGGCTTCGTGATTTTTTCGATCGTCACGATTGTCCAGTTCATCGTGATCACCAAGGGCTCGGAGCGGGTTGCCGAGGTCGCGGCGCGCTTCTCCCTGGACGGCATGCCGGGCAAGCAGATGAGTATCGATGGTGACCTGAAAGCAGGTGCAATCGATGCCGAAGAAGCGCGTGAAAAGCGCAGTACCCTGGAGCGCGAAAGCCAGTTGTATGGGTCTTTCGACGGTGCGATGAAGTTCATCAAGGGCGATGCGATTGCGGGCATCATCATCATTTTTGTCAACTTCATCGGTGGCATGGCCATCGGTGTCGGGCAGATGGGCATGGACATGTCCACGGCGTTGTCGACCTATACGCTGCTGACCATCGGCGATGGTCTGGTGGCGCAGATTCCGGCGCTGCTGATCGCCATCGGTGCCGGTTTCATCGTCACCCGGGTCAACGGCGATGACAGCAACCTGGGGCGCAACATGCTCGCCCAGATGTTGGGCAACCCATTCGTATTGGGCGTGACCGCACTGCTGGCGGTCGGGGTTGGCCTGTTGCCGGGCTTTCCACTGCTGACCTTCCTGTCGATTGCCGCAGCCTTGGGCCTGGTGGTTTATTTTCGCCATCGCAAGGCCTCCAGAGCCGCCAGCCAGGCTGCTGACCCGCGTCCGGCGGCGTCTGCGCCAGGTGAAGCGCCATCCGAGTTGGGCTTGCTGGAAGACGTGGACAACGTCGCCACACAAACCATCCCCTTGATGTTGCTGGTGCCCACCGCGCGCCTGGAGGAATTGACGAACGCTCGTTTGGCCGCACGTTTTCGCAGCCAGTTTTTCGTTGATTACGGGCTGCGGATACCCGAGCCGGAATTGCGTTCCAGCGATGCCTTGCCGGCCCATCAAGTGGCCGTGCTGATCAACGAAGTGCGGGCCGATCAGTTCGACATCCATTTCGATCACTGGCGTCTGCTCGACTATTCGCCAGAGCTGGAACCCCTGGGTTTCGCACTGGTGCGCGGCATCGACAGCAATCGGCTGGGCGGTGTCTGGGTCACTGCCGCCGACAAGGAACGGGTGCAGCAACTGGGCTACCAACTGCGCCCGGCCTATGACGAATGTTATCGCTGCCTGGTGACGCTGCTGGCGCGCAACATCACCGAGTTTTTCGGGGTCCAGGAAACCAAGCAGCTGCTCGACGAGATGGAAAGTCGCTACCCCGATTTACTCAAGGAGGTCTACCGCCACGTCACCGTGCAGAAGATTGCCGAGGTGCTGCAACGGCTGATTGGCGAGCGGATTTCGGTGCGCAACATGAAGCTGATCCTGGAGTCGCTGGCGCATTGGGCATCCCGTGAAAAGGACGTGATGGCCCTGGTCGAACATGTACGTGGCGCGATGGCCCGCTACATCAGCAACAAGTTCGCCCACGGCAATGACTTGCGCGTGTTGCTGCTGTCGCCGGAGTTCGAAGACGTGGTGCGCAAGGGCATTCGGCAAACCTCCGGTGGCAGTTTCGTCAATCTGGAACCGGCTGAAACGGAAGAGTTGATCGACCGTCTCAGTGCCGGCCTGGACAGCCTGCATATTCCGCAAAAGGACATGGTGGTGCTGTGTTCGATCGATGTGCGGCGCTACATCAAAAAACTGATCGAGGGACGATTCCGCGAACTGGACGTGATGTCGTTTGGCGAAGTCTCCGAAACCATCTCGGTCAATGTCATCAAGACGCTATAAGGAAACGCTGGAAATGAGACAAGTGGACATTGCCGGGCTGTTGCGTGAAGCGCTGTTGCACAGCGGCTGCACAGGCAAGCAGTTGGGGCACTTCGACAGCCACAGCACCATTGAAATGCAGATGAAGGAGATGCCCAACATCAACGTGGGCACCGTCGACGCCGACGTGTGGGTCTGGGCTGCGATAACGGAAATCGGGCCTGGGCAGTTGAACCATTGCGCCGTCGAACTGTTGCAGTTTTTGCTGCAAGGCTGTCCTTGGTCCCGCAGTGGGCAGTTGCACCTGTGCGAGGTGCAGGGGCAGCTCGAACTGCGGCTTTTGAGCAACGAACAAGCCTTGTGCGATGCCAAGGATTTTGCCCAGGCCCTGGACCATTTTGTGGCGGCGATTGAACAACTGTGCGGCATTCTGCGCCAATGAACGGGCGGCTGGAACGACGCGCCGCCCACCCTTTGCGATTGAGCGGCCCATTGCTCGAAGCGAATCTGTTCGACGTGGTGATCGGTGAGGTTTGCGAGGTCCGTCAGCACTGGCGTTCACCGCAGCTGGCGGCCAGGGCGCAAGTGATCGGATTCAAGCCCGGGGTTGTGCTGCTCAGTTTGCTGGGGGAGGCGCGAGGGCTTTCCCGGGAGTCGATGATCGTGCCCACGGGCTCGGTGTTGCGACTGACCTGCAGCGACGCGTTGCTCGGCAGCGTGGTCGATCCGCACGGCACAATCGTCGAGCGGCTGGTGCCCTCGACGGCCGTTCATGAGCAGGAATATCCGGTCGACGCCGACCCGCCACCGTACCACCAGCGCCGGCCAGTGGCCGAGCCGTTGATGACCGGCGTGCGTGCCATCGATGGCTTGTTGACCTGCGGCATCGGTCAGCGCATCGGCATTTTTGCCGCTGCCGGGTCCGGCAAGACGTCGTTGATCAACATGCTGATCCAGCACACCGAGGCGGACGTATTCGTCATTGGCCTGATCGGTGAGCGGGGCCGTGAAGTGACCGAATTCATCGAGCATCTGCGGCAATCGGACAAGCGTTCGCGGTGCGTGGTGGTGTTCGCCACGTCGGATTTTTCATCGGTGGATCGCTGCAACTCCGCTTTGCAGGCCACGGCCATCGCCGAGTATTTTCGCGACCAGGGCAAGCGCGTGGTGCTGTTGCTCGACTCGCTGACCCGCTACGCCCGAGCGCGTCGCGACCTGGCCCTGGCAGCCGGTGAAGCGCCGGCCCGTCGCGGTTATCCGGCATCAGTTTTCGATGCCTTGCCGCGCTTGCTCGAACGACCGGGGGTGACTGCCAAAGGCAGCATTACTGCGTGGTACACGGTGCTGCTGGAAAGCGACGATGAACCGGACCCGATCGCCGAGGAGATTCGCTCGATTCTCGACGGCCATATCTATCTCAGTCGCACCCTGGCCGCCAAAGGCCATTTCCCGGCGATCGATGTGTTGCGCAGCGCCAGCCGCGTGGCCGCGCAAGTGACGGAACCGAGCGTGCAGCAGTTGGCGTCGCAGACCCGCGAACTGATGGCCTGCCTTGAACGCTTGCAGGTGTTCCTCGACCTGGGGGAATACGCACCGGGCTCAAACGCTGCCAACGATCACGCCATGCAACGCCGTGACGCCCTCACCGATTGGCTGCGCCAGCCAACGAATGAATGCTGCGCGCCTGCCGAAACGTTGCGGAGGCTCAATGAACTCATTACCTGATATGCGCCGCTTGCTGGGCTTCAGTGAGTTTCGCCAGCAACGTCACGAGCAGACGCTGCGGCGTACACAGCAGCAATTGCAACCGCTGATTGAGCAGCAGTCGAGCCTCGATGAACACGAGGCCTCGTTGCAAACCCTGCTGGCCAGTCATCGTGCGCAAGCGTGCCTGTTGGATCGCGGGCAACTCCTGACATTGCTGCGTCGGCAGGCTGTCATCCGCCGACAAATTCAAATGGTGCGCCTGGAGCGTGAGCGCATAGCGCAGCAGTCCGTTGAGCTGCATCAAACGTTGCACGAGCAACGCGAGCAATTGCGCTTTTTGCAGCGCAGGCATGGCAAGTACCAGCAGTCCTTTGAGCAGCTGTCGCGCACGCACCGACTCGAAGCGGTGCGCCGAGAGGAACGGGAGATAGAAGACATGATGGGAGTGCGACGATGATTGATGTTTCTGTGATGCCACGGCTGCCGGTTCAACCGGTGGAGCCTGACCTTGATGCGCCGATGGATGAGCTTGAAGAAAGCCTCGTGCCGGTTGAAGAGGATCAGTTGCCGCAAGGTGTGCTCGATCTGCTTGCAATGCTGATGCTGCGTCATCGGCCAATGGCGGCAGCGGGGAGCAGGGAGCCGCTTCTGTTGGCTGTCCCTGCAAAGGGTGAAGGCCCCGACATTCATTTACCGCGCCGGCATGCTCAGCCCGTTGCACTGGATCAGCGATCGGCTCCGTTGTTCAGCGCATTGCTGCAACGCCCGGCACCATCGCGTGTGGAGTTTGTCGCCCCGATCATTGAGAAGCTGGCTACGCGGGTGGCGCGTGTTGAGGTGCCGTTGTCGGTCATCGATCAGGCGTTGCGCTTGCCCGCATTGTCGTCGCCCGAGCGACCGTTGATCTCGGTTGAGCCGTTGTCAGTTGATCGGCCATCGCCCTCCATCGAGCTGGAGACACCTGTCAGCGATCTTGAACTGCATGCAGGGCAATCAAACGTTCAAGTTGCGCGTAATGCCCCACCGGTTGCGCTGCCCGTTGCTGCTCAAATCCTGACCCCACCACCCATGCCACCACCCGAAGTGACGTTGGAAGACGTCGCGGGCTCGTCCCGTGATTTCCTGCAAATCCCGTTCAATAAAGGCACCGTCAGCGGACAAGTGACGATTGCCCGAATGCCCGGTGAGTCAACGCAGAACCTGGTGCTCAGTCCGAGCTCCGCGCAGATCTTCGAGCAACTCGAGGCACCTTTTGAACGGGCACAAGAACCTGGCTGGCGGCTCACTGACAGCGGTGATGAGCAACAGCATCACGGTTCGCGCCAAACGCCCGACGATGACGAGTCAGAACAGCCGGAACACCTGGCATGACAGCGCTGAATGTGCGCCGCGTAAACACGCTGACGCAGGCCCGTGCGCAGGTGGTTGAGCGTTGGCAGCGGGCCGGTCATTGCGCGGGTCTGGGTCAGCCGGAGGGGCCGCAGGGCTATTTGCGCTTCTCGGCCCGCGGCGAGCGGGGGGACTGGCGGGGGGTGGGCCTGGCCCGGGACTGGCTGCATCGCTCGCTGCCGCAGTTGCAATCATTGCTGGCGGTTGAGTGCCCGCAAGCGAGTATCGCCGGGTTATTCCGAACGGTGCCGCGACCCTTGGACCTGGCGGTGGACGAGCTGCACTACCGGGAACTGGCGGACGTCGAGTTGATCGATTCGGCGGTTATCAAGGCGCAGGCATTACCGTGGCTCGACACCGCACAAGGGCGGTTATGGGTGACGGATTTACCCCCGCAGCGCCCTTCGCAACAGACGTCGGAATGGCAGTCATGGCTGGCCGATTTGCCGCTGCGTCTGGAACTGATTCTGGGTGTCAGCGACCTGAGTCGCTCAAGTCGTGAACGGCTTGGATGCGGCGACGTGCTGTTGATCAGTGATTCGACTCGCCAGTGTTGGCTGGCCGATCGGAGCATTGGGTTTTTCACTTTTACCGAAGAGGGTTTACGTATGGAGTTGGCACCTGCCGATTCACCCGCGCAGGCTGAGACCGAACAGCCGGTCAGTGCCGACTTGAACCATTTGCCGGTTCGCCTGGAGTTCGTTCTGGCGACGCATGACATCACGCTAGGCGAATTGGCGGCCTTCGTTGCCGGTCAGGCCATACCGCTGGCCACGGATGCGGCGCACCAAATCGAAGTCCGCGCCAACGGCAAGACGGTTGCTCGCGCGGAGCTGGTGCAGCTGGACGAGCAGCTGGGGGTGGAGTTGCTTGAGGTCTTTCGCAACACGCTATCGGAACCCCGCGATGAATGACGTCTCGCTGATCGCGTTGCTGGCGTTCGCGTCATTACTGCCGTTTCTGGTGGCGGCCGGAACCTGCTACATCAAGTTTTCCATCGTGTTCATCATCGTGCGCAATGCGCTGGGATTGCAGCAGGTTCCATCGAACATGGCCCTCAATGCGATTGCGCTGATGCTGGCGATTTTCGTCATGACGCCAGTGATGAAACAGGGCTACGACTATTACAAAGTCGAGCAGGTGGCTTTCACTGACGTCGAGTCGGTGGTGAATTTCGCCGAGAACGGTCTGGGCGGGTACAAGGCGTATCTGCGCAAGTACACCGACCCGGAATTGGCTCTGTTTTTCGAGCGTGCGCAAGCGGTCCAGAACGAAACCGAGGCAGGCCTGCCCGACGATGAAGAACTCGAGCCGTCACTGTTTTCGCTGTTACCCGCCTACGCGCTGAGTGAAATCAAGAGTGCGTTCAAGATCGGGTTCTATCTGTATCTGCCGTTCGTGATTGTCGACCTGGTGATCTCCAGCATCCTGCTGGCGCTGGGCATGATGATGATGAGCCCGGTGATCATTTCGGTGCCGATCAAACTGGTGTTGTTTGTGGCGCTGGACGGTTGGGCGCTGCTGTCCACCGGGCTGGTCAAGCAATACCTGACCTTGCTGACATGAGGGCCAGTCAATGAATGACCTGGTGTATGCCGGCAACAAAACCCTGTACCTGATTCTGCTGATGGTGGCGTGGCCGATTATTGTCGCGACGGTGGTCGGGCTGGTGGTCGGGTTGATTCAGACCGTGACCCAGTTGCAGGAGCAGACCTTGCCGTTCGGCTTCAAGTTGTTGTCGGTCGCGGCGTGCCTGTTCCTGCTCTCCGGTTGGTACGGCGAAACCTTGCTCGATTTCAGCCGTGAAGTCATGCGCCTGGCGTTGAGTTAGATCGATGTCGGTGACGCTGTTTTTCGATTTGTACGCCTTGTTCGCCGCCGCGGCGGTGGGCGTTGCGCGCCTCGCGCCGATTTTTTTCATGTTGCCGTTCTTGAACAGCGGGGTGCTGACAGGCGCGCCACGTCAGGCGGTGATCGTGCTGGTGGCGCTGGGGTTCTGGGCGTACGTCGGGGTGCCTTTGCCTCATCTCGACGGCTTGGCGTTTTTTGGGCTGTTGTTGCGTGAGGCCGGCATCGGCGTATTGCTCGGGTGCCTGTTGTGCTGGCCGTTCTGGGTGCTGCATGCCATGGGCAATCTGATCGACAACCAGCGCGGTGCGATGCTCAGCAGCACGGTGGACCCGGCCAACGGCGTCGATACCTCGGAGCTGGCGAACTTTCTTCAGTTGTTCGCCGCAGCGGTCTATCTCGAAGGCGGCGGCATGCTGCTGATGCTGGAAACCGTGGGCCAGAGTTACCTGATTTGCGCGCCGGCGAACAGCTGCGAGCTGCACGTGCAACCGATCCTGAGGCTGCTGGATGCCTTGGTGAGCAAGACGCTGGTGATCAGCGCGCCAGTGGTGGCAACGCTGTTGGTCAGCGAAGCACTGCTGGGATTGCTCTCGCGGTACGCGCCGCAAATGAACGCGTTTTCCGTGTCGTTGACCATCAAGAGCCTGGTGGCATTGGTGGTGCTGATGCTGTATTTCGGCGTGCATCTGCCGGATGAAGTCCTGCGCATGGGCTCCAAGTCGCAGACGCTGGAACACTATCTGAGTGTCGACGGGGAGGGTGACGATGTCGTCCAGCGCCTCGAAGACTGAGAAGCCCACGGCCAAGCGTCTGCGCGATGCCTCTCGCAAAGGGCAGACGTTCAAGGCCAAGGACCTGGTGATCACCTGCCTGACCCTGTGCGGCATCGCCTACATGGTCTTCAACAGTTCGCTGCTGGACCTCATGGAAGTCTACCGACGCATCATCGCCAGTGACTTCGATGCCGACTTGCAAAAGTACTCGGCGATGCTGGTGCTGGTGGGACTCAAGGCGTTGTTGCCGCTGCTGTTGGTGTGTGTCTTGACCAGCGCGTTGCCGGCGATGCTGCAAAGCGGTTTCGCGCTGGCCAGTGAAGCCTTGAAGCTGAATCTCGGTGCGTTGAATCCGATCAATGGTTTCAAAAAACTGTTCAGTATGCGCACGGTCAAGGACACGGTCAAAGCGCTGCTTTACCTCGGCAGTTTTGCCATGGCGCTGTGGATTGTCTGGGTCACGCAAAAGCATTTGCTGTTCGGCCAGCTGTTCGTCCAGGCGCCGGATCTGTTCGCGATCTGGGGGCATTTGCTGTTGGTGCTGGTGGTGACTTTTCTGGGCTGCATTGCGCTGATCGTGGTGCTGGATGCGCTCTGCGAATACTGGCTGTTCATGAAAGACCAAATGATGGACAAGGACTCGGTCAAGCGCGAACACAAGGAACAGGACGGCAACCCGGAAATCAAGGGCCGTCGTCGTGACTTGCACCGGGAGCTGCTGTCGGAGCAGGTCAAGTCCGATGTGCGCAGCTCGCGGATGATCATCGCCAACCCGACCCACATCGCTGTCGGCGTGTATTTCCGCCCGGAAATCACCGTGCTGCCGTTCATCTCGCTGATGGAAACCAACCAGCGCGCACTGGCGGTTCGAGCGTATGCCAAGGAGGTGGGTGTGCCGGTCATCAACGACATCGCGCTGGCCCGGCGGATCTTCAAGACCCACCAGCGCTACAGCTTCCTCCAGGTGCAGGAGATCGAAGAAGTCCTGCGCCTGCTGATCTGGCTCGAGCAAGTCGAACAAGCCTAAGACGAACGCAGATTCTGTAGCAGCTGGCGAAGCCTGCGTTCGGCTGCGCAGCAGTCGTAAAACCTGAGTGCGAGGTCGTCCTGAAATACCGCGTTGTCTGATTTCGCGACTGCTTCGCAGCCGAACGCAGGCTTCGCCAGCTGCTACAGGGTTCGCGTCGCCTCTGTTTCTTTTCCAAACCAACGTGGGCGTGAGCGCAATTTGGCAGCAGCTGCGCCAGCGCTTTGGCTCAATGCATTCGTCAGCAGCGCTGACGTTTTTTCAGGAGTGTGGCCGATGAGTCGCGACAAAAAACAAGATGAACAGGTAGCCCTTGACGTCGTGGATGCAGTGCTCGGCGGAGCGGCGTTAAAGGATGTGCAAGGCATCAGCGACGAGCAGATGAACAGCCTGTACGCCTTCGCCTACCAGTTCTATGAGCAAGGGCGCCTGGACGATGCCGAGAAGTTCTTTCACTTCCTGTGCATCTACGATTTTTACAACAGCGATTACTGGATGGGACTGGCTGCGGTGCACCAGCTCAAGCAGCACTACCAGAAGGCAATCGATTTGTACGCCATCGCCTTCGCCCAGGGCAAGAACGACTACCGGCCGATGTTTTACACCGGTCAATGTCAGTTAGCCCTGGGCAAGGTCGGTAAGGCGAAGTTGTGTTTCGAGTACGTGCTCGAGCGGGCTTCGCAAGACGATTTGCGCAAGCAAGCCCAGGTCTATCTCGACACATTGGGCCACATGGAAAAGCACTCTTCAGAGGATGAACAATGAGCGAAATCAGAAACGTATCAACCCCGGTGTTTCAGGGAAACCTGAGCCGTACCGAGGCATTTGAAATCTATGGCAAGGCCGCGAGCCAGGCCGCTCGAACGGCAGAGTTTCAGAAGGCGGGCCAAGAGGCCCTGGCCGGTCTGATGTCGGTGAACTATGAATCCGGGGAACACGGCAAATCCTCCGCGAGCACGGGAAGGCCGCAGCTGCAGGCGCCAGTGGCGCGCGAGGATGGCAAAGAATCGAAAGGTGATCTGTTCACGCTGTTGATGGCGATGATCAGCGAGTTGCTGGGTACGGTCGAAGTCAACAAGCTGAAAAGTCGCCTGGCCATGCTGTTGAGCATGGCCGGCGCGAAACAACAGGGGCATGAAAAACTCGCGGCTGAGTACGCGGCTGCCGTCGAGGCACTGGAAGCGGCCGAGGGCGCGGTAGGCAGTAGTCAGGAACACCTCGATCAGTTGCAAGCGTGGGTCCGGCAGGTCCAGGGGCTGCTGAGCGAAAGCGAAGCGCGCCTGGCAGAGTTGGACCCGGAGTCACCTGAATATGCACGCGAACTGGCGCGGCGTGATCAGCTCAAAGGCGAGCTGACGAGCCACACCCAGACGTTGCAAAAGGCCACCGATGCTCACCTGAAGTTGATCGAGATCGCCAATGCCTGCGCCAAAACCCTGGCCGTTGTCGCCGCGAAAGTCCAGGAGGCCGGCCTCGGCGGTTCCTCCATCAAGGACTCGAATGAGAAGGCCCTGAGCAGCAGCGCACAGGCACTGCTGAACCGGCTGAAGGTTATCGAGCTGTTGGGCGAGGCTGCACAGAACAAGGAGGAACTCAGTCAGGAGCTGTTCCAGGAGCTGCAAGCCAAGCTTCAGGCACACATGGAACTTGAGTCGGAAAAGTACCTGGAAGAGGTCCGTAAAGCCGAAGCGCTGCAGAAGACCATGGGCTGTATTGGCACCATCGTCGGCGCGTTGTTGACCGTCGCGACCATCGTCGCCGGCGTGCTGACCGCGAACCCGGTGCTGATCGCGGTAGGTGTGATCGGTGCGTCGGTGATGATTGCCGATGCGGTAGTCAAGGAGACAACGGGGACTTCGTTCATGGCCGAGGCCATGAAACCGCTGACCACTGTGATGCAGGCCGCTATCAAGTTATTCACCGAGATCTACGCCAAGGTGTTGACTACAATTTTGCGCGATTCGGAACTCGCAGAAGACATCGCGCGAATCGCCGGCATGATCGCGGGGATTGCCTCCACGCTTGCAGCTGTTGCGTTGGTCGCCATTGTCGGGGTTCAGGTGATCGGGCCCATCGTCGGTGCCATTGCCTCGAAACTGGCGTCGGTGGTGGCTCAAGCGGCGCCGGCTGCGGTGCAGGTGGCCAAGCAGATGGCTTCATCGGTCGGCAACTCGCTGACGCAAATGCTGACCCAGCTGCGCGGTTTCATTTCCAACGATGCCGTGTCCCTGGCCCGCTACGCCGCCAACCTCGAAATCGCCCAGGCGGTTACCGAGTTCAGCAACGTGGCAGTGCAAGGCGGGCTGCAGATCAAAAGCGGCGAGCATCAGGCCCAGGCGGCCGAGCACTTGGCCGACGTGCGGGTGCGCATGGCAATCAGCGAAGAGATCACTGGCTACCTGACTCGCCTGGTCGAGGACTATGGCACGGCAATGCAGGACAGAACCCGGCAGATCGAACAGGTTTTTGCCGATATGCAGCGCAGTCATTCGGTGAGCCTGCAAATGGTTCGGCATGTTTGAACTCAAAGATAAAAGGAATTTTTGATGATCTTTATTCACTCATCGGTCGGGAAAACACCCGCGGCATTACCCCACGATCCGGTCAACGATGCCGGCCTGAGCGAATTGATTGCCCAGGACCAGTTTTCAAAAGAACGCAAAGGCAAGCGCCTTTCGGATGCGGTACTGGTCGACCAGATTGTGCAAAAGCAAATACTCCAGAGCGGTGACTCGCCAGCGTCTATTGCCATGGAGCTTGATTATGCGATTAACGCCAGACAGCTGGATGAATCGGATTGGCAAGACTTCGTCGCGGCGTCGGTGAACGTCGATGATGAAGTGCGCAACGACTTGATTTTTGACCCTGGCGCGTGGGAAAAACACGCCAACGTACTGGTCGCCGCGATCATCGCGCTGAACATCTCCCGCGTCGCCAACGCTCAGCTGCGTGGGCATTTCAGTGTCATGGCCGCTGATGCTGCCAAAGCCCAGGGCGCCGCTATTGTCGAGTCGGGCAAGGCTGCGCTGAACAGCGCCATCACCGCGGCCGTGGTGTCCGGTGCCATCGCCGGTTTTGCCATGGTCAAGACCTTTCAGGGCCAAGGGTTGAAACACGCGGACATCAACCTGCACAAGCGCAACGCCCTCGACGCCAACAACATCGCCGGCGACCTCGGTCAGCATGGCAAGCGCGATGACTGGAATCCGGAAACGACCTACAAAATCAAGACGCTCGATGATTACGGCCGCGTAATTACAGTTGATTTCAAACCCAAGGGGGCAACCCTGACGCCTAAGGAGCAGGCCTGGTTCGACGGGGAAATCCTCAAGGCGCAGACGATGGAGAAGACCTCCGACTGGCTAAGCCTGGCGAACGCCAAAGGCATCGAAAAGAAACTCGAAATCGGCCGCGCGCTCAACGCCATGTCGATGAGCATGAGTAAGGTGGTCTCCAATATGGTGCGCATGACCGAGCATGCGGCGCGGGAGAAAGAGGTCCTGCAGCAAAGTGCGCAGAACACCCAGAAGAGCTTGAGTGATGAAGTCGGCCAGAAAGACTCGGCCGAGGCCGCGCTACTGCAAAAGCTGATGGACATGGTGATGCAGCTTTTCCAATCCCGCGCTGATGTGATTCGCGCGATAACGGCTTGAGTGGGGAAACAACATGATAATCAACGGTTTTGTTCCACCGCCAGCTCGGCCATTGGCAGACTTCAACGTTCCCATCGATGCACCGCCGCCGCCTGAAATGCCGGTTGAAATGCACACAGGTTTCTCGCTGACACAGTTGCTCGATCGCTCCATGCAAACGCTGAACCGTAACCTCGGTAACGGACTCAAGATTCAGTTCGATATGGCTAAAGCGATGGACCGCCTGATAGCGGACAGTTCGGCTCAAGCCTTCGTGGCGGAGTTTCTTGAGCAGACGCACACCAGACGTATCAGGCATCTGATGCATGTCCACCAGATGAGGCAGTGCGCAACGGTGTTCCAGCACTGTGCCGAAACACTGCCAGTGGAACGGCAGCGCGAATTGGAGAAAGAAAAAGATCAGATTCTAGAGCGGTTGGTGCTGACGGATGTGCCACTAGAGATTGAGGAGGAATTCCATGCCGAGCTCAAATCTTCGAATGATTTCTTCGACAAACTGCTTGAACTTATCGACCTGATCAAGAACGGCTACCTGGAGGGTTATGAACATATCCTCAAGGCGTACTCAGACTTCTTCGCCGATTTCAACAACGACATAACAGCAATGTTGAAAGAGTGGATTAAAGGAGGCGATGACGGTAAAGAGGTAAGTTTGAACGTCCACGAGCTGAAAGCCGCGTTGGAAAACCTGATGAAGAAATACACTCATCCCAGCCCGGACTCCGTGCTTTATCCGGATCCCAAAAAAGGCGGGGTTAGCTGGGATGAGGCGGATAAATGGCGAAAAGCGTTGGGACTACCTGAGAGTTGTCTCAAGCAAAACGCAGACGGCACTTATTGCGTGGTCATTGACACCGGACCGTTGGAAACCATGATAAAAGGCTTGCCTCCAACGCATCCATTATTTCCATGGGTAACTTGGGATACCGCAAAATTCCAGGCCTGGCAAACCGGCTTCAACGCCCAGGAGGAGCGCATGAAAAACATGCTGCAGTCCCTCACGCAGAAATACTCAAACGCCAATTCTTATCACGATAACTTCAACAAGACACTGTCTTCTCATCTTAATCAATATGCCGACATGCTTAAGGCTATGTTGAATTTTTGATTCTGGATGTAAGAGGAAATTTCATTTAAGAATAATCAGGTGGCGTAGCTCAGGCTTTTGCAAGTCGGAGCCGCGCTGCCTGCTGGTGCTTGGGGTGTAGCTAATGTCAGGTAGACAGATTGTGGATGTTGAAATTGAGCGTCAGGTTATTAGAGTGTTGTCGGAGTATTTTCCGGTAGGTCGTAGGAAAATTGAACGGGGTTCACTGTTGGTGGAAGACTTATACGTCGACTCAATAAGTCTCGTAGAAATTGTTATGGAGCTTAACGAGGTGTTTTGTATGGAGTTGCCTGAGGCAGGAGTAGCTAAGTTCAGGACCGTCTCTGATATTTGCTGTTTGGTAGAAAGCAACAGAGTAACCACTGTGTAGTATTTTACAGCTATTTTTTTGGGGGAGGGGTGTCCGGCTTGTTATTTTAACGTGCTCTTCGAAATTTCAGAGGTGGAAAACAAATGAAAGTTGTATCAAATATCCCTGTTTCGAATGTGTCTTTGGTTAATGGATGTTTGCAGCGTCATGATTCTAATGAAGACGTATTGAAGGATAAGTTGATAAAGTGCGAAAACTCGGTAAGAGTTGAAGGTTTTCCATATAGGGGTGGAGTGTTCACAGGGACCTTGGTAGAGGGTAAACCTTTCGAGGGAGAAGTTAAAGGTGTTGATATTGTTTACAAGAAATTTGATGGTGTTGTTAAAGACGGTGCTTTAGCATATCCAGACAGAACACGTTTCCAGAAAGCGGGAAGTGCCACTCCATTTCAAAAAATTTTGCGAGAAGAGAATACTCCATTTCAGCGATTGGAGAAAGGTGCTTCTTTTTCAAGTGAAGACGAGGCAGTACGTAAGCTTATATTGAATTACGATGCCCAATATACGAAATTAGATGTTAACGAAAAGTTTGATGTGACGAATGACAATCAGCGTCGCTTTTTTGATACTTGCTTTTCCAAGGAAATGCTAACAAGTATCGTCGGGAACGATGCTAAGATGACGGCAATTCGAACACTCTCGGACTCTATTGTTGCGTTTTATAAGAGTGATGTACTTGCAAATGAATTTCCGGATTGGGAGGCAGCTTGTAAAGGTTCTTATTGTGGGAAGGATGCCAGGTTTCAGCAGCTTATGACCCAAAATGATCGTGCGCGAGATGCTATTGATGGTCTGGATATTAATAATGATGCTAAAAAATTACTTCTTGATCTTTATCAGCGAAGATACCTGAATTATTTGGTAGACGAAACCGATGCTTATAAAGATTATCACCCAGTAGGTATAATTAAGTCAAAAACTAACCCTTTGTATTTTAAGCGCGGGCGGCTGGATGGAGATTTTGGTCGTAGCGACAGTTTGAATGTTGGAATACTCCGGAATGTTGATAAGTCACCTGTGGATTTCAGATTTTCCACTATGCCCGACAAAAAGCCAGACGTTGCGTCAGAACTCTATACTCGCTGTCCTGATCGCCTGAATATGGCAGATCCCAGTGGAACTGTAGACAGGGACTCGGACAGTTGGTTGACGTATAATTTTTTAAGCGGTAATACGCCATTTGTCAATGGTCTGTCTGGGTCGATGCTCATAGAAATAAGAGGGATGTTGTTTTTAAAAGAAAAACTTGAGAGCCAAAACGCTGGTGGACATTTTTTAAAGTCGTCGGAGATGATCGGTGTTCTCAATGATTACTTCTCGGCTATTTCTGGCTTGTATGTTTATATTGATGGTGGGCACAGTCTTTTCGAAATTCAATCTTCATTTAAGCAAACTTGGGTTAGAGGTGCGTTCATCAGCACATTTGAGGGTGAAAGTTGGGGGGGCGTCGGCCAAGATCTCTATAATGATACCGAGGCGTTTAAAAAGACTTATCAGGCAACTAAAATTTTTGATGAAGTGCTGCAGCGTCAGCATGCAGTACATAGTCAGTTAGGCTATGTCGATCCGGCAACTCAGTCTGCGTTGCGGAGTCAGACAATGGACTTGGCTGTAAAGCAGAGCGTTGAAGGGAGAAGAGCTCTGTATAGTCCAGGTGCTGCACTGATCAAAGAGCTTGGTGCGGCAGCAAAAGTTCTGCATCTCATTTTTTTAAAGTTGAGTCCTGAAAGTCAAGAGGAAATCGGAGCGCATTTATTGGGCAAGGGACGATTGATGGATGGAAAGACATCTGCCGATTTGGTTGAGGTCCTGCAGCGAGTTAGTAAAGGTGGTACGTCAATGGAAACTGAGTCTGCCAGTGCTACAGACAGAGCCGTAGTGATAGGTCTCATGGGGGATATAGGAGGCTTTTACACTACTCCCGTTAATGCAACTGAAAAATTGATATCTGAGCTTAACCTTCAACTGACAGCGTTAGGCTTATATGTGCCAAGTCGTCTCGACATCCAGAGTATGAAAGACGCTGGTGGATCCGGTGCAGTCGGGCCAGACAAAAGAGCTGAGCGAAAGATAAAGGCTGAAACACTCCGGGGGGAAATACCTTTCCGGACGGGTGTTCATAATACTGGGCGGGAGGCAGACAAGATGTTGAATATTCTTCCTGAAGATCGTATTCCGGAAAATCGCTGGGCAGTATTTGATATTAGAACACCACGGGTAAAGGAGACCACCGAACCGCTCGTTGGACACATGTCAGGTTCTCCGGCCGAGATTTTGCAAGCTTGGGATATGTTGCGTGGAGAGAGGGGGGAAGATCAGTATGTAGGAAGTTTAGCTCGTAATAATTCTTTTTCGAATGACGAGGAGTTCGTCAATCCTATGTCTGGCAAAACATCATCTGACCAAACGCAACGTTATGCTCGTGCTGCAGGTGCCAGCGCCTTTTTGCTTGGGCTCGGCTATCATACCGCAGTGGAAGTTCTTGAAGGCACGCTAGGATATACAGGTCAAAGCATTCGCACTGAAGGAGTTCTGTCTCAATCACAACGAGATGCTGGTGATCTGTTCGGACAAGGCGCCGCTACCGATCTCATATCAGAGTTGCTCACGGCGAACTCTGAGTTCTAGAAATTGTAACTTTATGGCTGAGTTACAGTAGTTCAGGTGCTATTACCAATAGTTAGTCAACTCCTAGAATGCTCGATGCACGGTCGGCATGGTAGGAGTTGACGTTTTTTTTCTAAACTTTAATTAATGTCGGTTTACTGCGGAAGACCGGCCTTCGGTCCAGGTTTTCAACTGTCGAGCAAGTTCAGCATCCTTGATCTCGATGGTAAGTCGACCGTTAAAAAGATCTCCCTGGTTATCTTCAATTAATGCATTGAGTGAATCGCTGTCAATATTCCTCAAACATTCATCCAAAAAAGCTTGGGTGTCTATGGAGAATTCCTCGTGCGGAATATCATTAATGCTTTCCATGTTGTATATAGCAACTGCAGGAAGTAACGAGGTTTCGACGTAATTGGGTTCAAGGTAGTCGTGCAAGTGGCTTTCTTCCCTGGGTGTCAGGGGCAAATCCAGCGAGTGCTGATGGGTCAAAAGAGTATGGAGGTCTGAACTGAGGCTCAAAACTTGGAGGTAAGTTATTTGGCTTTGTAAGATGTTTTCGAATTCGGCGGTGTCCTCTATTTTGCTTTGAGGGATTTCTTTTATTTCTTCATTTTTTTCGAAGGCATAGGATTTTTCTGTCACGGATTTGCCGGTATGAGCGAGTGTCAGAGTTGTTCCCATGACCGATGCATGTGTTTCGACGCTGTGAGCGAGTTTGACAGGGAAGTGATTTGTCGCACCTTCGGCATACAACGCTTTCGTCGTGGGGGTCATGGTTGCTCTGGAGATAAAGGATGTCTGGCGGGAGTCTTTGCCGGACTGTGCTTTAGAAGCACCTAGTTCATATTTTGAATATTCATGCTCCTTCGCATGGGGTTG
This sequence comes from Pseudomonas sp. RIT-PI-q, assembly GCF_001297125.1. GTDB lineage: Bacteria > Pseudomonadota > Gammaproteobacteria > Pseudomonadales > Pseudomonadaceae > Aquipseudomonas. Next base: position 537,574 of record NZ_LHPC01000028.1, on the reverse strand, counting down.
GTCGATACTGCCTTCCTCATAGTTAACATTGATATATCCACCGGCAAGTACTTGGGAGGCCAGGGTCCATCGATGAAAATGTGGACTGTCCTCTCCCCCCAATCCACTTCCTTTGACACTAAAAGTATGCAGTCGGAGATTCCACCCTTGACCCTCATCGGACATAAGGTACAGTTTTGTAAAAAGAGGAGATTTTGCGGAACTCTGTCGACATTGCTCTAATAAATGACCGTCTGACTTTATGTGATTTAATATTGATACAAGATCTTCTTTTGATATGCTGTCAATGTCGCCGGTGAGTCCGGCTTTATTTTGATAGCCAATCTCCCTGTCCTGATCAAATGCAACATATCGAGTGCTTATTTGATTGTGAATGTTGGTATAGACTTCTTCGTCGCTCTTTTTTTCAGCCTCACTGGCGCGGAGTAAAGGGGGGGTAATGCTTTGTTGTGGAAAGGTGGATGCTTGGGGCTGAATGGATTGAGTAATATGCATTATGGGTTCGGATGGTTGTAGATAGAGGCTTTATAATATTGTCGAGGGTTATAGAGTTCTTGTAAAAATCGCTTATTTTTTTGATTGTATTTATTAGTGTCATGTTTTTGATTTTTTTTAAGAACGGTAAAAATAGTAGTGGCTCATTGAGGGTGGAATGTTTACGTCTGAATGTATTTTCTAAAGTTGGTGCATTTGGATTTGTCCTACAGCTTTAGACGTGATTTCGTCTGTCTATAAATCTCTTTGTCCTACGGATTAGTCTCGCCCAACTTCCTATAGTCCCCCTGCTTGTCATCGTTAAACCTGCCCACCACAGGTTTAACCGCGTTTCAGTACCTTTCTATAGAGACGTCTCAATATATGGACAGTGCAACTGATCAACCGCCAGTCAGGTCATTCGTTTTTGACCACTGGCTATTGCAAAGCGATGGAACGCTGATGCGAGACGGACAAGGAATTCACGTCCCCCCCAAAGAGTTACACGTGCTGCGCCTGCTGCTCGGTTCTGCCGGCACGGTGATCAGCAAAGACCAGCTGCTGGACTGTGTCTGGCCGAATACTGATGCTGCCGAGGAGTCGTTGACCCGGTGCATTTACGCCTTGCGCAAGCTGCTCAAGGAAAACAAGAATTTCATTGCCACGGTGTACGGTCAGGGCTACCGCTTTACCTGCCCGGCGGTTGCGTTGGACCTGCCTTGCCAGGAAACCGCAATGGCGCCATCGCTGGCTATCCTGCCGTTTCGCGGTGTCGATGAGACGGATGCGCTGGATTTGCAGGATGCAATGATCCGGCAGTTGACCGCGGCATTCGGTGAGGCGGTGCATGTCATTCCCTCCAGCCTGATGGCGGGCTATGAGCAGCCGACTGATGCCCGACGGTTGGTCGAGCAATTGGCGGCGGACTATTACGTGAGCGGGCGGTGTACCCGCGCGGGCGAGCAATGGTCGATCGAGTTGATCCGCGGCCGCGATCACAGTCTGCTTCATGGGCAGATGCTCGGCGGTCTCGGTCTTGAGGCGTCGCTCGGGGAGCTGGTTTACCTGGTGGCGCAGCGCCTTCCGGGTTTGCGTCCCGCTGGCGACTCTTGTTCGTCATACCCTGCCGTGGTGGCTTACCTCAATGGGGTGTGCAGCGTGCAGCGACACACCCCCGATAGTTTGCGCGATGCATTCGTGCAATTTCGCCAGTGCCTGCAATTGTCTGCGGGGTATGCGCCGCCCTGGTGTGGTTTGGCTGATGCCTGGCTCGGGCAGGCGATGATCGGTCTGTGTTATCAGGGTCGCGCGATTGAAGAAGCGCATTCGGCGATTTCCAAGGCATTGTTGCTTGACCCTTGCAGCACCGCTGCGCTGACACGCCTGGCCTTGCTCACCAGTCTGCGCGGCTGTGAGGACGCGGCGAAGGTGCTGTTTCGACGATGCTTGCTGGCGTCCGATCAGGCTGATGTTCATTACTTCCATGCCTGGCACCATTGGTTCTGGCGGCGCAATGAGCAGGCGGCGCAAAGCATCGATAAGTGCCTGCGTCATGACCCGAGTTGCGTTCGGGCGCAGGTCTTGCGGGTGCGTATTGCCCTGTCGGGAAGATCCGAAGACGCGGTGCTGATGGCCCGTCAAACTTTGCAGCAAGGGGCGTCGGGCAATCCGTTGCTGGTGATTTTGCACGCCGTGGTGTTGGCGTACTTCGATCAGCATGCGGCTGCCTGGTCTGAACTCGAACAGGCTGGACTGGGCGAAAGTGCGATCGGCGAGCAAGGCCTGGCGGCCTGGAATGTGCTCTTCGGTGTCAATCCGCTGATCGCCCGCAACCAGTATGCAATCTGGTTGCGGCTGGCACGGGCTCGATCCGTCGAGGCGGCGCCGTCGTCGCATTGGTCTGGCCTGATGGGCGGGCCAGTGGTTGCGCCGCTCTGGCGATCATTGCAGCGTGCAACCGATGCCCGGCCTGCCACACCGGCATGGAATCGGCCGATGCAGGAACTGCCGGCGCTCGAAAACGGGCGGCTTCTGGCATGAGGCAGTGCAGAATCAAGTGGCTGTTGGTGCTGGCGTGTCTTGGCGCGGGACCGGCCCAAGCCTATTGCTGGAGTCGGGCGGGGCAGCAACATGCCATCGAACCCGAACTCCTTCAGGCCATTGCCGAGGTGGAGTCAGGGCAGCGCTCGGGCGCCATGAACTACAACAAGGACGGCACTCGCGATATCGGGCTGATGCAGATCAACAGCAGTCATTTATCCCGGTTAGGTGCTCAGGGCATTACCGAGCAGCGCCTGCTGGATGAGCCTTGCTTGTCGGTTGAAGTCGGTGCTTCGGTGCTGGCCGGTTTTGTTGCCCTCTATGGCTACAACTGGACCGCCGTCGGTGCCTACAACGCCGGGAATGCACCTGACCGGCAAGCGGCGCGCCTGCGTTATGCGCACAAGGTCTGGGAGCGTTACCAAGTGTTGAACTCTAATAAGCTCGCGCGACCGGAGGACGCGCTGCAAAAGATGTCGGTGCGTTAGATAACACCATGGCGGCGTGTGTTTGCGGGACAGGATTGCAGATTCTGATCCCGCTCTGGCGAGATCGGCAGAATTCGATCAGGAACACTCAGGGCGATGTTTTTATCATGGGCGCTCATTTAATGCCTTGAGCGTGATCGGTGACTGTCATGTCCGCCCCCCTTTTACAGCCCTTCGTCTTGCGGATTTTCAACGGTCCGCTGCAAGGTTGCGAGTTCCCTCTGCGCGAGCCCAGAACGCTGTTCGTTGTGGCGCCCGTGGATCTATTGGCAGGGGAGCTTGCAGTCAGCGTGCCTGAGGATGCCATCTTCGTTCCACTGGAGCACGGAGGGTGCAATTTCGAAGTGCTGGTGGAAGAGGGCGAGCGGGACGGGGTGACGCTGCGTCGGCTTGACGATCATGCGCAGACACACCATTGCGAACTTCAGCACCTTGAGCAGATCGGCGGTTTGCAGATTGCCGTGCGCCGTGACGATCAGCCTTGGGCGCCTGAACTTCTGGCGCCGCCACAGCTTTCTCTGTCTAAAACAGCCGCTCACCCATGGGCCCGGCCAATCGTCGCCAAATGGGCTTGTGCAGGGCTGGCGTTTTTTCTGCTGGCTGTTGCGGTGGGCCTCTGGTCGGTGCCCGAGCCGACACCCGAAACCGATGTTCGCGCCCTGATCACCGGTGCCAGCGCCGAAGCCGAGGTGGTGCAAGGGCGGGACGAAAGGGTCTACGTGTTTGTTTCTTCCGAGCGCGACGCGGGCTGGAGTCGCCAGGTGCTGATGCGTCACAACACGCAGTCCGGCAAGGTGTTGGTCAAGGACCAGGAGCGCCGCCGACTGGAGCAAGTGCTGGTCGACCATGACCCGCAACTGGCCTGGCATTCCCTTGATCTCAAGAATCCAGCGGTGCCACGCCTTCTGCTAAGCGCTCAACGCAACCTGCTCACGCCTCAGCTGCAATCAAAACTGTTCGACGTTTTGCTCAAGGCTGCGCCCTATGCCCGGGACGTCACGCTGCAAGTACAGGACGACAGCCTGTTGGCGGATCTCGCGCAAGAGGGGTTGCAACGCCTGTCGCTTGGGTTCAGCCGCGACGAGCACGGCGACAGTGTCACGTTTGCCGTTCAAGGCAACTTGCAGGATTCCGAGGTGGCGGCGGTTCGCCAATACGTCGACGGGTTTTACCGGCAGTGGGGTGATCGCTACGTGAACTTCGCTGTCGAGCTCAAGGACGACGCGCTCAAGGGCAAGTCGTTTCAAACCGGCCCGCTGGGCTACATCAAGATGACTTCGTCGTCTTGGCATTTTCCCAAGCAAATCTAGAAGGTGACGTATGTCTAATCCTGGTATTCCACCGTTTCCAATCAATTTCCCCGATGATTTTCTCGGGCGGCAGGCCGCGGGGTTCGAGGAAGGTGCGAGATCACTCAAGCAAGCACTGGATGAAGCCCTTGCGGCCCTCAAGGGTGATGCTTCGGATCCGGAAAAGTTGGCGCTTTATCAGACCGCATTCTCATCCTACACAGTGTTCCGTAATGCCCAGACCAACACGATCAAGGGCTTCAAAGACATCGACATGGCGATCATCCAGGCCGCTCGCTGATTTTTTTTGGCCGGCCATCGTTGCCTGACGATGGCCATTTCATGGGGGCACTGTATGCCGGTTCAACCTATTTCCAATTCGATAGTCGAGGGACCCGCCTTCGTTGAATTGCGCGGCCCGCAGGAAGGGCCGATCGTTTCCCTGGAGTCTCGATTGATTCAAGCGTTTGCCGGTTCGGCGGTGAGCAGCGAGCAGGAGGTTTCGGCGATCACCCAGCTGATGCAGCGTCCTGATATCACCAGCCCTGCAGCATTGACTCAGTTGCAGGAGCAAGTGGGGCAGTACAACGTGGACATCAACTTGCTCAACGTCCTGGTGCGTAAAGCGGTGGGCACGGCCGAAACCCTGCTGCGTGCGTCATGAAGGCAAGCGCGCTGCTGTTGCTCCTGTGTATGGCGTTACTGGGTTGTCGGCAACCGAGTCTGCTGGAAGGTCTCGACCAGCAGCAGGCCAATGAAGTGCTGTCGGTCCTGCAGCGCAATAACATCGGTGCGGTGAAAGTCGACGCCGGTAAAACCGGCTATGCGGTGAGAATCAATCAGGTCGATTTTTCCGCGGCGGTCGACCTGCTCAACCTCTATTCGTTGCCGTCCAGGCCACGCCTGCAAGTGGCGGAGATGTTCCCCAGCGATTCGCTGGTGGCCTCGCCCCGCGCCGAAAAAGCGCGGCTTTATTCGGCGCTGGAACAACGCATCGAACAGTCGCTGAGTGTGCTCGAAGGCGTGGTGTCGGCGCGGGTGCATGTCAGTTATGACCTCGATGCTGGCGAAGGCGGGCGCAAAGCGGCACCCATCCACCTCTCGGCGGTAGCGATTCATGAACTCGACATCGAGCCGCAATTGCTGATCACCGACATCAAGCGTTTTCTCAAGAACAGTTTTGCGGCGGTGGAGTACGAGAACATCTCGGTGGTGCTGTCGAAACGGTCACCGACCCAGCATGTCGCGCCGTCGGCGCCTGCTGCACACAGTGATTCACGCTGGTTGTGGGTGTTGGTCGCGGTGAGTGTATTGCTGCTGGCCGGTGGCGCCGCCTGGGCGTATCGACAGTTGAAGGCAGGGCCGCGTGATGTCGCACGCTGAGTGTTTGCAAAGGATACTCGCCGAGCCCCTGAGTTATCTGCACCCTCGGCGGCTGCAATTACCGGAGGGATTTGACGGGCCTGACGCACGAAACCAACTCAACCGGATACTGCTTGAAGGTCTCGAACTGCAAGGTCCGTGGCCTTCCACGCCGCTGACAGCCGTAGCAAAACAATGGGTGGGTCTTTGGCGGCAGTTGCCGTACATCGCCACCCTGGTGGGGGCTCATCGCCTGATGCCCAATCTGGCGCAAGGCGCGGCCCTGCAGCATCTTCCCTCATCGTTGCGTCGCTTCGCCGGTCACAGCCTCGGCGCTCGAAGAGGCCTGCTGACCGAGTGCTCGCCGGTTTCAATGGAACAGGTCGAAGCTGCCGGCCTCAATGCGTTATGGAGCTGGCACCCTCAGGTGCCGCCGATGTTGCTGGAACGCCTGGCCTTGCAATTTTCCGAGCCGGTGGTGCGCTTGCACAGGCAATGGCCGGTTACTGAACCCGATACAGCTCTTTTCTTTTTGGCGGTGCAGCATGCTCGACTCCATCCGAACCCTGACTGATCTCCCCGAGTCGAGCGATGCACATTTGTCTCGTGAAGACATCGCCGCCGCGCGTCGGCGCAGTGCCCTGCAACGCCAGGCCCAGCGCCGCGCCCGTGATTGTGTCGAGCAGGCCCGAGGTGACGCCGAAGTCATTCATGCCCGGGCTTTTCAGGACGGCTACGCCGAGGGCATCTTGCGCGCGACCGAGCATCTGGCCAGCGGTTTGCTTGAGTCGCAGGCGCTGGGGTCGCAACTGCGCACCGAGCTTGCACGGTCGGCTCGCGAGTTGCTCGCGCAGGCCCTGAGTTGTCCTGAATGGCTGGACGAAATGCTGGAACGCTGGTTGGTCGAGCAACCGGGTGACACGAGCGCTGTGTTGCAGGTGCTGCTACCGCTGTATTGTCGGTCCCGGGGCAATGAGTTGCGCGAGCGATTGTGCAGGCTTTGGTCAGGCGAACTGGTGCTCGACTATCACCCGCAGGAGCGCTACGTGGTGCGCCTGGCGGATCAACTGCTCGAATTCGATATCGAATCGACCCGGCAACGACTGGAGCCGCGACTGCTGGCAGGCGTCGCGAACCTGCCTCAGTCGGTTCGCTCGCTGGACCAGGCCTCGATGCAGGCACTCACTGATTTGTGTTCGACCTTCACCGGGCGCTCAGCCGGTTCCACGCACACTGCCCCGACCGAGGTTCTCCATGAAGATTGAAACCGTGATGAGTGCGCGCTCGCTCGAGCGCAGTGGCAACCCGCCGGTCGAGACGCTGGAGTCACGCCTGCTCGCTGCCAGCCAGAGCCTGCCTGACAACAAGCGCCCGGACCCTGAGTTCGATCTTTTGTATCAACAGCTGTTGGCCATGGAGGGGCAGGGCGAGAAAGCCATTTATGAGTTTCTGCGCACGTTACGAGGGGCGGACGGCGAGTCTCGCGCGTATCCCGATGCCAAGGCACTGTTGGCGGTCACGCTGAAGGTGCTGGTGCAATTAAAGGACGAGAAACTGGAAAAAACCCTGATCTACAAGGAAGTCAGCGGCGCCAATGGCCTGGCGTTCAGTCTGGACCTTTTCGTCAAAGGCTTTTTGCGGGAGGTGTTCAAGCCGATGGAGGACGATGCGTGGGAGAAGAGTGAGTGGTGAGCCCGATTGCGCCCAGCCACACAGGGCCAGGCGCAACCATTGTCATAGTTGTGTAGAGGGTGGCTCAGGCTGTGTGCCTTGATTGACGTACACAATGCTGGGGCGTCCCGCAAAAACCACTGCCGCCACCAACGCATTGACGACGTGATCGACTTCCGCTTTGGAGATCGGTAGCGTCGAGAAGTACCGGGTTGCCGAAACCACGACGGCGGTAATCGTTTCGCTCAGCGAGGTCCTGATCGCATTAGTGGTCAGGAACTGATTAGCCACTTGTTCGGCGGTGGGGATCCGCGCAGGTTTGAGCTGGATGCGAAAGCCTTCAGGTGCTTTCTCCGGTTGCAGCGCATGCATTATTTCGCCTCCGAGCACCTGACTGGCCACTTCGGCGCCAGCCACATAGACACCACGTAAAACGTCATGCCCCAGTACCGGAGTCAGCGACTCCAGGATTTCGGTAGCGCGGTTTATGGTGGATAGAGGAAGGCTGACCGTTACGTCGGCATTGCGGGTCATCCATTCCGAAAGTTGGGCCGCGAGCACTGCTGTATCGGTCGATGGCGCACTGCCCGCCGACATGGCGTAGCCGGGGCCTGATCTTGGTGCGGTATTGCTCATTGCCGTAAAGGCAAGGAACTGGAGAGCACCATTCACCCCTCCAGAAACTGCTGCACCGCCTGGAGTGGGTTTCGAGTTGTCACCTATCGGTAAGAACAGGTTCACCAGATCGGTGGCGAAACTGTAGAAAGCCATTTGCGGGCCAAACGAGGCTAACGCCGGCAGCGCCTGAGGCACTGCCGCCGCAGTTACCAGCGCTGCCATCGACAGCGTGAGGGTGGCGAGGCGGGCGAGGCGCGTTTGCGTATTGGCCGTGCCATTGCACTCGTCCCTGACCGCACCAATGATGTTCAACGCTGGGCCAATCATCAAGGAGATTGCGCCGATCACGTTGCGTGTCAGCGGCGAGGCGGCATTGGACTGCAAGGATTTTTCCAGCGCGAAGCCGATCAGTTGCCTGATCGTTGTCAGAGTGCCCAGGACCAGGCCGGTGCGAAGTCCGGAAATAGTCAGGTTGCTGGCCCATCGACCGAGATCGCCTTCGAATTCGTTGCGTCCCAGTTTGCCGAGCAGGTCGCCGAGTGAGTCAACGATTGCTTGGGCGCGTTGTAGTGTTGCTGCGGGTGACTGATCTGTTTTTGTGGGTAAATCCAGGTCATCAATGGTAATGGCAACGAACTCGGCCACCGATTCTGGAGCAGCACTGCGCTTTGCACCGTTGATGTCTCCATCAATCGCCAGCTCAATGGTCCGTGCAAGCTCTTGTTCACTGGTAGAAGAACTAACGGATAGGTCTGTAATGAACTCTTCCAGTATCTGGTCGATACCCTCGAGCGTGATTCTTGTTTCAGATCCGGATATTCCAGTGGCATGCCCGTCGGGACCGTCTAATTGCAGGGTCAGGGCCTTGTCGATTTGCTGAGAAGAAGCGCAATCGCCCATCTCCACGATCGTGTGATCCTTACGATGTGCCTGAGGGGCAACACCTGAGGCATTTTCTTGAGGTGGAGGGGGACTGGGTGGTCTAGGGGAAACCAGCATTTTATTTCCTGCTGTGGGGGCGCTGCGTCAGTGCAGTCGAATCGATCATTCATCCCCCGTGCGGCCGTCACTATCAAAAAACGCTCTGGCAAAACGTTACCGACCGGGGAATAAATCCCGGGGTTCTCGCCCGCGACCCTTCACCCCGGCTATAATCGCCGCCACTTTTCGTAGCCCAGAGTCAAACCCGCCCATGTACACCCTGGCCCGTCAGCTGTTGTTCAAACTTTCCCCGGAAACCTCCCACGATCTGTCCCTGGACCTGATCGGCGCGGGCGGACGTTTGGGCCTCAACGGCTTGCTGTGCAAGGCGCCGGCGAAGATGCCGGTGAGCGTCATGGGCCTGGACTTTCCGAACCCGGTCGGTCTGGCCGCCGGTCTGGACAAGAACGGCGCGGCCATCGACGGTTTCGCCCAGTTGGGTTTCGGTTTCGTCGAAATCGGCACCATCACGCCACGTCCGCAGCCGGGCAATCCGAAACCACGGATTTTTCGTCTGCCGGAAGCCGAGGCGATCATCAACCGTATGGGCTTCAACAACCTCGGTGTCGATCACTTGTTGGCCCGCGTCGCGGCGGCCAAGTACAAGGGCGTGTTGGGCATCAACATCGGCAAGAACTTCGATACGCCGGTCGAGCGTGCGGTAGACGATTACCTGATCTGCCTGGACAAGGTCTACGCCCATGCCAGCTACGTGACCGTCAACGTCAGCTCGCCGAACACCCCGGGCCTGCGCAGCCTGCAATTCGGCGATTCGCTGAAGCAGTTGCTCGCCGACCTGGCGACTCGTCGCGCCGAACTGGCGCTGCGCCACGGCAAACACGTGCCGCTGGCGATCAAGATCGCGCCGGACATGACCGACGAAGAAACCGCTCAGGTCGCGCAAGCACTGATCGAAACCGGGATGGACGCGGTGATCGCCACCAATACCACCCTGAGCCGCGTCGGCGTCGAAGGCATGGAACACGGTGACGAGGCGGGCGGTTTGTCCGGCGCACCGGTTCGCGACAAGAGCACCCACACGGTGAAGGTGCTGGCGGCGGAATTGGCCGGTCGTTTGCCGATCATTGCCGTGGGCGGCATCACCGAAGGCAAGCACGCGGCAGAGAAAATCACGGCGGGCGCGAGCCTGGTACAGATTTACTCCGGCTTCATCTATAAAGGCCCGGCGCTGATTCGTGAATCCGTCGACGCAATAGCCGCCCTGCGCTAACCCCGGTAGGACCTGAAGGACCTGAAGGACCTGTAGGAGCTGTCGAGTGAAACGAGGCTGCGATCTTTTGATCTTGCTTTAAAAAACAGGATCAAAAGATCGCAGCCTCGTTTCACTCGACAGCTCCTACGGCTCCCACAGGGGATTTGTGTTTAGCGAACCGGCGGACATAAAAAAGGGCTCCTCGAAGGAGCCCCTGGGCCGAAGCCCGCCGTCCGGATGGGACGTGCGTGGTTAATGCAGAAAGTAATCAGATTGTCGTGTCGGAGTGTTTGGCCCTGTTAATTAGCCGACGGCGTGAAGTTCGTTGAGTCTGTGGATTCCCGCAGTGCCGGTCATACCGTCCCAGTTGTCGCCGCGTCCTTCTCGCCAGCCGTTAATCCAGGCTTGGCGTACCGACGGTAGAGTAAATGGGCAAAGCTCACGGGATTTGCCACCAACGCCATATTGATATCCGCGCAAAAATGCTCTTTCCAACGGATCACGCTTAAGTCTTCTCATAGGGTGTTGCCCTCACTTGTTGACTGTATTCATCGCGTCGACCTCAATTGAGGTCTGGCAGAAAAACTCTGCCGTTGGCGGCTCGCTGCCGGCGTCGCGAGCCAAGGTGTTGACGCCGTTGCGACGTCAACCTGTGTTGAGTTCTAACCAATGCGTCACATCGAGGGAATGATCATTTTGTCATAAGGACGTAACCATTAAGGTGCTATGGCCATAAGTAACCGGATGTCTGGTTCGTGTTTATTAGTCAAACCCCCGGTATGATCGGCCCCGCGCTGCATGATGGGGTTAATCCTTTAGTGAGAATGCCTCCTGTTAGTCAGGGGATTATTCGACGAAGGGTCGACTTATGACATTTTGTTGCATCAACTTTTTTATCTGCCCTGGCATCTAAGCTCTTCTAACCTGAGCAGCAAGGGTGGGACGGCACACCTTCGTGCCACGCGGGCGCTCTTCGAGAAAAGCGCCTGATTGAAAACCGGGCCGGCAATGCGTTGCCGGTTCACTCAGCTAAAGGCTCTGAAATTCCAATGTCCGACCAATTCGAAATCTTCCTCACTTGCCCCAAAGGCCTTGAAGGCCTGCTCATCGAGGAAGCCGTCGGGCTTGGCCTTGAAGAGGCGCGTGAGCACACGTCTGCCGTGCGCGGCATGGCGACCATGGAAACCGCTTATCGCCTGTGCCTGTGGTCGCGTCTGGCGAACCGGGTGCTGCTGGTGCTCAAGCGTTTCCCGATGAAGGACGCCGAAGACCTGTACCACGGCGTGCTCGATATCGAGTGGCAAGACCACATGCTCAATGACGGCACCCTGGCCGTGGAGTTCAGCGGCCACGGCTCGGGCATCGACAACACCCACTTCGGCGCCCTGAAAGTCAAAGACGCCATCGTCGACAAACTGCGCACCCCGCAAGGTGATCGTCCGTCCATCGACAAGCTCAACCCGGACCTGCGCATTCACCTGCGCCTGGACCGTGGCGAAGCGATTCTGTCCCTCGATCTCTCAGGCCACAGCCTGCACCAGCGCGGTTATCGCTTGCAGCAGGGCGCAGCGCCGTTGAAGGAAAACCTCGCGGCAGCGATTCTGATCCGCTCCGGCTGGCCACGCATCGCGGCCGATGGCGGCGCCCTGGCTGACCCGATGTGCGGTGTGGGTACGTTCCTGGTGGAAGCGGCGATGATCGCCGCCGACATGGCGCCGAACCTGCGTCGCGAGCAGTGGGGCTTCACCGCCTGGCTCGGTCACGTACCGGCGCTGTGGAAAAAGCTGCACGAAGAAGCCACCGAGCGTTGCGCGGCCGGCCTGGCCAAGCCACCGCTGTGGATTCGCGGTTATGAAGCTGACCCACGCCTGATTCAACCGGGCCGCAACAACGTCGAACGTGCCGGCCTGAGTGAGTGGATCAAGATCTACCAGGGCGAAGTCGCGACGTTCGAGCCGCGTCCGGACCAGAACCAGAAAGGCCTGGTGATCTGCAACCCGCCGTACGGCGAGCGTCTGGGCGACGAGGCGAGCCTGCTCTACCTCTACCAGAACCTTGGCGAACGCCTGCGTCAGGCCTGCCTGAACTGGGAAGCCGCGGTCTTCACCGGCGCCCCGGACCTGGGCAAGCGCATGGGCATCCGCAGCCACAAACAGTATTCGTTCTGGAACGGCGCCTTGCCGTGCAAATTGCTGCTGATCAAGGTCACGCCGGACCAGTTCGTCACCGGCGAACGTCGCACTCCGGAACAGCGTCAGGTCGAGCGTGAGCAGGCCCAAGTCGAAGTCACCGACAACGACGTGGCGCCGGGCAAGTACGAGAAGTACAACAAGAACGGCAACCCGATCAAACCGGCACCGGTGGTGATCGAGCAACCGCGCTTGAGCGAAGGCGGGCAGATGTTCGCTAACCGTCTGCAGAAAAATCTGAAGGCGTTGGGCAAGTGGGTCAAGCGCGAGGGCATCGATTGCTACCGCGTCTACGATGCCGACATGCCGGAATATTCCATGGCCATCGACCTGTATCAGGATTGGGTCCACGTCCAGGAATACGCCGCGCCGAAATCCATCGATCCGGAGAAAGCCTCGGCACGCATGTTCGATGCCTTGGCGGCAATTCCGCAGGCCTTGAACATCGACAAGAGCCGCGTGGTGGTCAAACGCCGCGAGCGCCAAAGCGGCACCAAGCAGTACGAGCGTCAAGCCGCGCAGGGCAAGTTCGTCGAGGTCAATGAAGGTGGCGTCAAGCTGCTGGTCAACCTTACCGACTACCTCGATACCGGGCTGTTCCTCGACCACCGGCCGATGCGCATGCGTATCCAGAAAGAGGCCGAGGGCAAGCGCTTCCTCAACCTGTATTGCTACACCGCGACCGCCAGCGTTCACGCAGCCAAGGGCGGTGCGCGCAGCACCACCAGCGTCGACCTGTCAAAAACCTATCTGGACTGGGCGCGTCGTAACCTGTCGCTGAACGGTTTTTCCGACAAGAACCGTCTGGAGCAGGGCGATGTGATGGTCTGGCTGGATGCCTGCCGTGACGAGTTCGACCTGATCTTCATCGATCCGCCGACCTTCTCCAACTCCAAGCGCATGGAAGGGATTTTCGACGTGCAGCGTGACCAGGTGCAATTGATCGACCTGGCCATGGCGCGCCTGGCGCCGGGCGGGGTGTTGTACTTCTCCAACAACTTCCGCAAGTTCGTGCTGGAGGAAAATCTCACCCAGCGTTACGCCGTCGAAGAAATCACCGCGCAGACCATCGACCCGGACTTTGCCCGTAACGGCAAGATCCACCGTGCCTGGAAAATCATGGCACGTTAACGGTAATGAGGGCTGCCTGGATAACCGCGTCGCCCTCAGGTCCATCGCGAGCAAGCTCGCTCCTACAAAGTGCCAGGTTTCGTTGGTGGCTCAATCCACTGTAGGAGCGAGCTCGCTCGCGATGGACGTTAACGGTAATGAGGGCTGCCTGGATGAACGCGCCGCTCTTACGTCCATCGCGAGCAAGCTCGCTCCTACAAAGAATCTGGTTCGTTGACGGTTAATTTGATTGGATCCACAGAGCCTTGATTTTAAAAGGCTCTTGGCTCCGTTCAGTGCTGGTCAAATTAGTGGCTAATAGCTATAACTCAACTCATGGCCAATGGGCTTTCCCGCACCTGGCGTTTTGAGTTGCGTCTATGTCGTTGCACGCCGTGCGCCCAAAGATCCTGGGGTTTATCAGTGAAGATGTTTCGGCCTGGCTGGTCGCGCTGCTGGTATTGCTCGTCGGCGGGATTCTCACGGGCCTGCTGGCCTGGTCAACGCTGAACCTGTTTCACCATCAATTGCGGCAACGTTTCCAGCTTCTGGCCAGTGAACGTTACAGCCGTATCGAAGAACGTTTCGAAGATCAGGAGCAGCGCCTCGATGGCCTGCGCCGGTTCTTTGCCAATTCCGATGAGGTCTCCCGAGAGGAGTTCGACGGTTACACCCAGCCTCTATTGCACCGAACTCAGGCGTACTCCTTCGCTCAGCGGGTTGCGGGCGCCGAGCGAGCGGCTTTCGAGCGCCGGATGCGTGATGAAGGCTTGAGTGATTTCACCTTTCGCGAACTCAATGTCGACGGCCAGTTGCAACGGGCAGCGGAGCGGGATGAGTACGTGGTGGTGCTCTTTAGCCAGACTCAAAGCAAACTCGGTTCGCCGCTGGGCTACGACTTGCTGGCCCAACCGTTGCGCCGTTCCACCCTTGAGCGCGCCGACCGGCACGGCAGCATGGCGGTGTCGCAACCCATGCATCTGGTCAATATCGAGCCGGCCTATGCACGGGGCGTGCTGCTGGTCGCACCGGTGATGTTGCGCAATAGCCCGAACACTGTGGCGGTCAAACCGTTCGGCTATGTGATGGCGGTAATCAGCATGCGTCAGTTGCTGGCGGACGGATTGCCGGAGGCGGGGCGTGACTATCTGTCGGTGCGCATCCTCGACTTATCCACAGACGATCAGCACGAAGTCCTTTACGAATCCCCCAATACGCCGGCCACCAGTGATTTGGCCGCGACTCGGTTGCTGCGGCTGGCCGATCACGATTACCAGGTCGACATCCAGCCCAGCGAGGCCTTCCTGCAAGCCAACCATTCGTCGGTGACCAGTCTGGTGGTGCTCGGCGGCCTGCTCAGTCTGTTGCTCAGTGCCTTGCTCTATGTGCTGGTCAGTCAGCGGCAACGGGCGTTGAGGATGGTGGATCAGCGCACCCAGGAACTGCGCGCCCGTGAGCAGGAGTTGCGCGGCACCCATGGCCAGTTGCGCGGCGTGTTGAATGCCGCGACCCAGGTGGCGATCATCGCCACCGACCTGCGCGGGGTCATCAGCACCTTTAATGCTGGTGCCGAACAGATGCTCGGTTATGCCAGCGCGGAGGTGGTCGGCCACATGACCCTGGAAAACCTGCACCTGCCCCGGGAGCTCGTGGCCCGCTCGGCGGAGTTGAGCGCGCGCTATGGCAAGCCGATTCCGACCTGCCAGGCGATGTTGGTCGAAGGCAGCGAGGAGGGCGGCCACGAAGCGCGAGAGTGGACGCTGGTGCGCAGCGATGGCAGCCATCTGGCGGTGAACATGCTGGCCACCCCGGTGCTCGACGAGCAAGGCCTGTGGGTTGGCCACCTGGCGATCTGTATCGACATCACCGAGCGCAAACGGGTGCACGAGGCCTTGGCGGCGCGGGACCTGCTGTTGAAGAAACTCAGCGCCCATGTGCCCGGCGGGATCTACCAGTTCAAGATGGAATTCGACGGGCGTTTCAGTGTGATCTACGCCAGCGACGGTATCCGCGAGATCTACGAACTCGAACCGGACGTGCTGCTGCTCAACGCCGAAGCGATCTTCACGCGGATTCATCCACAGGACACCACCCGCGTGCGCGCCTCGATCCGCGCCTCGGCCGACACCCTCAGCCCGTGGCGCGAGGAGTACCGCGTGCAACTGCCGGTGCGCGGTCTGCGTTGGGTCCGTGGCGAGGCGACGCCGGAGGAACTGCCCGGTGGCGGCGTGCTCTGGCATGGCTACATCTCGGACATCTCCGACCTGAAACGGGTGGAAGAGGAATTACGCGCGCTGTCGATTACCGATTCCCTGACCGGCATTCATAACCGTCGTTATTTCCAGGAACGCCTGACCACCGAAATGGCCCGGGTCGAGCGCGGAGGCGGCGAGTTGTCGGTGATCATGCTCGACATCGATCACTTCAAACGCATCAATGACCAACATGGCCACGCGGTGGGTGATCGGGTGCTGCAAGCGGTGTGCGAGCGTATCGGCCATCGGTTGCGGCGCACCGACGTGTTCTGTCGCCTCGGGGGCGAGGAGTTCATGGTGCTGTGCCCGGACATCAACGGCGAGCATGCCCATGTCCTGGCCTTGCAGCTATGGCAAGCGTTGCGCAGTTCGCCGATCGAGGGCGTCGGAACGGTGACCGCGAGTTTCGGGATTGCCAGTTGGCGCGTCGGAGAGGGCGCGGATGCGCTGTTGCTGCGAGCGGACTCGGGAGTTTATGCGGCGAAGCAAGCCGGGCGGGATCGGGTTGAAGGGGAGATGAACTAGGCTTGCCGTGGTATCTGTGGGCATTGAAAAGATCGCGGCCTTCGGCAGCTCCTACAGGTGTACACATCACCCTGTAGGAGCTGCCGAAGGCTGCGATCTTTTGACTTTAAAGGCTTACAACACCGAAGCCGTTTCCGGCAGTTTCGGCTGGCGGTACAGGTCCAGCAACACTTGATCCAGTACCGAAGAGGCGCCAAACGGGGCCTTGTCGTTGAGGATCGCCACCACCGCCCAGGTATTGCCGTTGATGTCGCGGCTGAAACCGGCAATCGCTCGCACGGTGTTCAGGGTGCCGGTCTTGACGTGGGCTTCACCGCGCATCGCGGTGGTCTTCAGGCGTTTGCGCATGGTGCCGTCGGTGCCGGCAATCGGCATCGAGCTGATGAACTCGGCCGAATACGGGCTTCTCCAGGCCGCTTGCAACATGCCGGCCATTTCACGCGCACTCACGCGTTCGGCACGGGACAGGCCAGAGCCGTTTTCCATCACCAGGTGCGGCGCGGTGATGCCTTTCTTCGCCAGCCACTGACGGACCACGCGCTGGGCAGCCTTGGCGTCGTCGGCATCGGCGTCGGTGCGGAACTTCTGGCCCAGGCTCAGGAACAGCTGCTGGGCCATGGTGTTGTTACTGTATTTGTTGATGTCGCGGATGATTTCCGCCAGGTCCGGCGAGAATGCCCGCGCCAGCACCTTGGCGTCTTTCGGCGTTGGCCCCAGCAGGTCCTTGCCTTGAATGCTGCCGCCCAGTTCCTTCCAGATCGCCCGCACGGCGCCAGCGGTGTAGGTCGCGTGGTCAAGCAGCGACAGGTAAGTCTGCGAACTGCAGCCTTCGCCCAACTGGCCGCCGACGGTCACGGTCACGCTGCCATCAGCCTGCGTCACCGGGTTGTAGCGCACGCCACCGGTGCATTGCTTGGAGTTGACGGCTTTGACCTGGTTTTCGATGCGGATGGTGGCGATCGGCGGTTCCACCGAGATCAGCACCCGGCCATTGTCGTTGCGTGCCACAAAACGCAGGGCCTTGAGGTTGACCATCAGCGAGTCGGGTTTGACCAGGAACGGTTTGTTCTCGTCATTGCCATCGTCGTTGAACTCGGGCAACTGCGGTTGAATGAAGAAACTGCGGTCCAGCACCAGGTCACCGGTGATTTGCGTGACGCCATTGGCGCGCAGGTCGCGCATCAGCAGCCAGAGTTTTTCCATGTTCAGCTTCGGATCGCCGCCACCCTTGAGGTAGAGGTTGCCGTTGAGGATGCCGCCGCTCAGGGTGCCATCGGTGTAGAACTCGGTTTTCCACTGGTGGTTCGGGCCGAGCATTTCCAGCGCGGCATAGGTGGTGACCAGCTTCATGGTCGAGGCCGGGTTCACCGAGACGTCAGCGTTGAAAATGGTTGGCGTGCCAGGGCCGGTCAGCGGGATCATCACCAGCGACAGGGCGTTGTCTTGCAACTTGCTGGCTTTCAGGGCTTTTTCAACGTTGGGCGATAGCGCGGTGTTGATCGGGGCGGCAGAAACAGAGAAGGCCAGCGGGAGCAGGAAACCGGCCAGTAACAATGGACGCAAAGATTTGATCATCTGAAATAAAACCCTACAGCCGAGGGGAAAAAAGACGAGGGCATGAAGATAAATTCCCTCAGTGGTCATGAAAGTGTCGGCATTATGCCCCAAGGTGTAGCGGCGTGTGCCGTGCCCTGGTCTTCTAATCCGCTATTTTTTTACCGACGGTAGGCTGACCGCCACTGCGAGACGGGCAATTGGCGCCTTAAACTGCTAAAGTGCCGCCCGTTATTACTTATGAGGATTGTTCCAATGGCGACTAACCGTTCCCAGCGTCTGCGCAAAAAACTGTGCGTCGATGAATTTCAAGAGCTGGGTTTCGAGCTGAACCTGGATTTCAAAGAAGATTTGGCTGATGAAGCCATTGATGCTTTCCTCGATGCGTTCCTCAAAGAAGCCATGGAAGCCAACGGTCTGGGCTATGTTGGCGGCGACGACTTCGGTCTGGTTTGCCTGCAGAAGCGTGGCTCGGTGTCCGAAGAGCAGCGCGCTGCTGTTGAAGCCTGGCTCAAAGGCCGCAGCGAACTGACCGAAGCAACCGTCAGCCCGCTGATCGACGTCTGGTATCCGGAAAAGCCGATCAATCCGGTAGCTTGATGTTGTAAAAAAACGGCGACCTGAGGGTCGCCGTTTTTTTATGCCTGTTTTTTTTGGGTGTATGGCTTGATGGACCCTTCGCGGGCAAGCCTCGCTCCTACAAGGACACGCTGAACCTGTAGGAGCGAGGCTTGCCCGCGAAGGCGCCCTCAAACCTTGCGCCAATTCAAAATCACCAACGTCAACACCCCCGCCACAATCCCCCAAAACGCCGACCCGATTGAAAACAGCGTCAGCCCCGACGCCGTGACCATAAAGGTGATCAACGCGGCTTCACGTTCCTTCACTTCGCTCATGGCTATGCTCAAGCCGTTGATGATCGAACCGAACAACGCCAGCGCCGCAATCGACAGCACCAACTCTTTCGGCAGCGCCGCAAACAACGCCGCCAGCGTCGCGCCGAACACCCCGGCGATCCCGTAGAAAATCCCGCACCAGACCGCCGCCGTGTAGCGCTTGTTGCGATCTTCATGGGCATGTGGCCCGGTGCAGATTGCCGCGCTGATGGCCGCCAGGTTGATCCCGTGGGAACCGAACGGCGCCAGCAGCAACGAGGCGATGCCGGTGGTGGTGATCAGCGGCGAGGCCGGCACGGTGTAACCGTCGGCGCGCAACACGGCGATGCCGGGCATGTTCTGCGACGTCATCGCCACCACGAACAGCGGGATGCCAATGCTGATGGTCGCGGCCAGTGAAAAGTGCGGCGTGGTCCAGACCGGCGTCGCCACCTCGAGGTGGAAACCACTGAAATCCAGCAAGCCCATAAACCCGGACAGCGCCGTGCCGATCAACAACGCAGCCAGCACCGCATACCGCGGCGACAGGCGCTTGACCACCAGGTAAGTGAAGAACATGCCCAGCACCAGCGCGGTGCGATGCTGCGCGGCGACGAAAATCTCGCTGCCGATCTTGAACAGAATCCCCGCCAGCAACGCGGCGGCCAGTGAGGCCGGAATCTTTTTCACCAGGCGTTCGAAGCTGCCGGTCAGCCCGCAAATCGTCACCAGCACCGCGCACGTGATGTACGCGCCGATGGCTTCGCCGTAAGACACGCCGCCCAGGCTGGTAATCAGCAACGCTGCACCAGGAGTCGACCAGGCAATGGTGATCGGCGTGCGATAGCGCAAAGACAGGCCGATCGAGCACACCGCCATGCCAATCGAGATGGCCCAGATCCACGACGAAATCTGCCCGCTGGTCAGGCCCGCCGCTTGCCCGGCCTGGAACATCAGCACCAGGGAGCTGGTGTAGCCGGTCATCATGGCGATGAACCCGGCGACGATGGCCGAGGGTGACGTGTCGGCCAGAGGGCGGAGCTGCGTGTGCGTGGCGTCGTTCACAACGGTGTTCCTTATACGTATGAAAATATCCGCAACACCGCCCCCCCCTGTAGGAGCTGGCTTGCCAGCGAAGGGGCCCTCCGGTTTTGCATAGCCTTTAAGGCCGCCTTCGCTGGCAAGCCAGCTCCTATAGGGATTGTGTTCGGGCTGCGGATTCTGTGTTCAAGCCTAAACTCAAACGTAAGGGATCGTTGCAATACAGCAGAAGCGACAAACAGCCGTACAGTCGTGTTGCCACCGTCCATTGTGTACAATCGCAGTGTTTTTTACGCGATACTTGCCAGCGACCCACTGTGCCGTATTACAGTCACGGTCAATTCGCCGCAGTTCTCCCGACTCGAGTGCCCATGAACGAACAGTTGCAACCCCTAAAAAAACAACCGCGAGCAGGCAAAGCCGGCCGCAGCGGTACGCAGGACGATATTGTCTACGCGCATATCTTCGAGGCCATCCTCGAACAGCGTCTGGCGCCCGGCACGAAGTTGAGCGAAGAAGCGCTGGGGGAAATTTTCGGGGTCAGCCGCACCATCATTCGCCGCGCGCTGTCACGCCTGGCCCATGAAGGCGTGGTGTTGCTGCGACCCAACCGTGGCGCCGTGGTTGCCAGCCCGAGTGTCGAAGAGGCGCGTCAGGTGTTCCTGGCGCGGCGTCTGGTCGAGCGAGCGATCACAGAACTGGCGGTGCAGCACGCCACCGCCGAGCAAATCGCCGAGTTGCGGCAGATGGTCAACGACGAACGCGACAGCTTCTCCCGTGGCGATCGCGGTGCCGGTATCCGCCTGTCGGGCGAATTCCACCTGAAACTGGCCGAAGCGGCAAAGAATGCCCCGCTGATCAGCTTCCAGCGCAGCCTGGTGTCCCAGACTTCGCTGATCATCGCCCAGTATGAAAGCGGCAACCGTTCCCATTGCTCCTACGATGAGCACACCCAGCTGATCGACGCGATCGAAGCGCGCAATGGTGAGCTGGCGGTGGACCTGATGATGCACCACATGGATCATATCGACAGCAAACTCAACCTCGACGAAGAAAGCGCGTCGGATGATTTGCATGCGGTGTTTTCGCATTTGTTGCAGACCAAGAAGCCAGGGCGCTCGACCGCCAAGTTATAAATCAGACCGAGTTGCGGCCTTCGCGGGCAAGCCTCGCTCCTACAGTTACAGCGTGATCCCTGTAGGAGCGAGGCTTGCCCGCGAAGGCGGCCTCAAAGACACAAAAAATCCCCCGCAACCAACGATTGCGGGGGATTTTTTATGCCTGAAAAACCTAGCGCTGATGCACTTGATTCCCCGCCGCATACGTCTGCAGAACAGTCCGGTCATCCCCCAGCGTCATCAACACAAACAACGTCTCGGCAATGTTGTTGGCTTGCTTCAAGCGATAACTCAGCAGCGGCGTCGCGTTGTAATCCAGCACCAGGAAGTCCGCATCCGTGCCCGGTTGCAGGGTGCCGATCTTGTCTTCCAGACGCAGCGCACGCGCACCACCGAGCGTGGCCAGGTACAGCGACTTGAACGGGCTCAACCGCGCACCTTGCAACTGCATGACCTTGTACGCTTCGTTCAACGTTTGCAGCAGCGAAAAACTGGTGCCGCCACCCACGTCCGTGCCGAGGCCGACATTCAGTTTGTGCTTCTCGGCCATCGGCAAATTGAACAGGCCGCTACCCAGGAAGAAGTTCGAAGTCGGGCAGAAGGCGATCGCCGAACCGGTTTCCGCCAGTCGCGCGCACTCGTCGTCGCACAGGTGCACACCGTGGGCGAACACTGAGCGCTCGCCCAGCAATTGGTAGTGATCGTAGACGTCGAGGTAGCCCTTGCGCTCCGGGAACAGCTCTTTGACCCATTCGACTTCCTTGAGGTTTTCGCTGATGTGGGTCTGCATGTACAGGTCCGGGAATTCGCTCAGCAACTGCCCGGCGAGGGTCAGTTGTTCCGGGGTGCTGGTCGGGGCGAAACGCGGGGTGACCGCGTAGTGCAAGCGGCCCTTGCCGTGCCAGCGCTCGATCAGTGCCTTGCTTTCCACGTAGCTGGATTCGGCTGTATCGGTCAAATAGTCCGGTGCGTTGCGGTCCATCATCACCTTGCCGGCGATCATTCGCAGGTCGAGCTGTTCGGCGGCTTCGAAGAACGAGTTGACCGATTGCGGATGGACACTGCCGAACACCAGCGCGGTGGTGGTGCCGTTGCGCAGCAGTTCCTTGATGAAAATGTCGGCGACTTCGTCGGCATGAGTCTTGTCGGCAAACTGGCTTTCGCACGGGAAGGTGTAGGTGTTGAGCCAGTCCAGCAACTGCTCGCCGTAGGCGCCGACCATGCCGGTTTGCGGCAGGTGAATGTGGGTGTCGATGAAGCCTGGCGTGATCAGTGCATCCTGGTAATGGGTGATCTCGATATCGGCCGGCAGGGTCGGCAGCAATTCGCTGGCATGGCCCAGGGCGCTGATCTGGCCGTTATCGACCACCAGCAGGCCGTCCTCGAAATACTCGTACGAGGCTTCGATACCCACTTCGGCGGGGTCGGCGATGCTGTGCAGGATGGCGGCGCGGTAAGCTTTGCGTGTCAGAGGCATGTGAGTTCTCAATTAGTCGCTTGGCTGCGGCGAGAAGCAGGCAGCAGTTTGGCAATCGATGATCCGGCGCTGGCAGTTTGCTGGCCGAAATTCGCGTTATAGGTGGCGATGATTTCGCCGGCGATGGAGATGGCGATTTCCACAGGCAACTTGCCTTTGACTTCGCCGATGCCCATCGGGCAGCGCATGCGTTGCAGCACGGCGCTGTCGAAACCGCGATCACGCAGGCGGTGCTCGAACTTGACCCGTTTGGTTTTCGAGCCGATCAGGCCGAAGTAGGTGAAGTCGTTGCGCTTGAGGATCGCGGCGGTGAGTTCGAGGTCGAGCTGGTGGTTGTGGGTCATGACGATGCAGTAGCTGCCGGCGGGCAGGTCGTCGATTTCGTCCACGGGTTCTTCGCTGACGATTTTGCGCACGCCATAGGGAATCTGTTCCGGGAATTCCGCCTCCCGCGAATCGATCCAGCGCACCCGGCAAGGCAGGCTGGCGAGCAGCGGCACCAGCGCCCGGCCGACATGGCCGGCGCCGAATACGGCGATCTGTGCCTGGACCTGGCCCATCGGTTCGAACAGCAACACGGTCGCGCCGCCGCAGCACTGGCCGAGGCTGGCGCCGAGGCTGAAGCGCTCCAGATGGGTGCTCTGTTTGCCGCTGGCGAGCATCTCGCGGCCGATCTGCATGGCTTTGTATTCCAGATGCCCGCCACCGATGGTGTCGAAGGTCTGGGTGGCGCTGATGACCATCTTCGAACCAGCGTTACGCGGCGTCGAGCCGAGCTCTTCGATGATGGTCACCAACACGCAGGGTTCACCCTGGGATTGCAGGTCGGCGAGGGCGTCGATCCAGTTGTACATGTTTTCACCTCGACATCTCTGTTGTCTGTTCGGGCCTCTTCGCGGGCAAGCCTCACTCCTACAGGTTTCGCGTCGTTCACATAACCGCGATCCACCACCTACCTTGTAGGAGCGAGGCTTGCCCGCGAAGGCCGCGCCTCGGTCTTAAAGCGAAGCCAACTCCGGCTCTGCCTCAACAGCCTTCGCCACCTTCAACTGGCGCATCTGCTCACAGCCCCACAACACCCGCTCCGGCGTCGCCGGTGCGTCGATTTTCGGTTGATGCTTGTAGTCGCCCAAACTCGCCACGGCGTCCTTGATCGCACACCACGACGCGATGCCAAGCATGAACGGCGGTTCACCCACAGCCTTGGAATGGAACACCGTGTCTTCCGGGTTCTTGCGGTTTTCCACCAGCTTCACCCGCAGGTCCAGCGGCATGTCCGCCACCGCCGGGATCTTGTAGCTGGCCGGGCCGTTGGTCATCAGCTTGCCCTTGTTGTTCCACACCAGTTCTTCCATGGTCAGCCAGCCCATGCCCTGGATGAAACCGCCCTCGACCTGACCGATATCGATGGCCGGGTTCAACGAGGCGCCGACGTCATGCAGGATGTCGGTACGCAGCATCTTGTACTCGCCGGTCAGGGTGTCGATGATCACCTCGCAGCAGGCCGCACCGAAGGCGTAGTAGTAGAACGGCCGACCACGCGCCTGGCTGCGGTCGTAGAAGATTTTCGGGGTCTTGTAGAAGCCGGTGCTCGACAGCGACACCTGGGCAAAATACGCCTGCTGGATCAGCGCTTCGAAGGTCAGGATGTGATCGCGAACCCGCACGTGGCCGTTGTGGAATTCGACGTCTTCTTCGCTGACCTTGTATTGCCGCGCAGCGAATTCCACCAGGCGTTTCTTGATGATTTCAGCGGCGTTCTGTGCGGCTTTACCGTTGAGGTCGGCGCCACTGGACGCGGCGGTCGGCGAGGTGTTCGGAACCTTGTCCGTGTTGGTCGCGGTGATTTGTACGCGGTCCATTTCTACCTGGAACACTTCGGCCACGACTTGCGCGACTTTGGTGTTCAGGCCCTGGCCCATTTCGGTGCCACCGTGGTTCAAGTGGATGCTGCCGTCGGTGTAGACATGCACCAGTGCACCGGCCTGGTTGAGGAAACTGGCAGTGAAGGAAATGCCGAATTTCACCGGTGTCAGCGCCAGGCCTTTTTTCAGGACCGGGCTGTTGGCGTTGTAGCGACGGATCGCTTCGCGACGCTCGGCGTACTGGCTGCTTTCTTCCAGTTCGGCGGTCATTTCCTCGAGCATGTTGTGCTCGACGGTCTGGTAGTAATGGGTGACGTTGCGCTCGGTCTTGCCGTAGTAGTTGGCCTTGCGCACGGCCAGCGGATCGAGGGCCAGATGGCGGGCGATGGCGTCCATCACTTCTTCGATGGCGACCATCCCTTGCGGGCCGCCGAAGCCACGGTAAGCGGTGTTCGACGCGGTGTTGGTCTTGCAGCGATGACCGTTGATGGTCGCATCGCCCAGGTAGTACGAGTTGTCGGCGTGGAACATCGCACGGTCGACAATCGAGGCCGACAAGTCGGGCGAGCAACCGCAGTTACCGGCCAGTTCCAGGGCAATGCCGTGCAGGCGACCGGTGCTGTCGAACCCGACGTCGTACTCGACGTAAAACGGATGGCGCTTGCCGGTCATCAGCATGTCTTCGACGCGCGGCAGGCGCATCTTGGTCGGCTGACCGGTGAGGTGCGCGATCACCGCGCACAGGCACGCCGGGCTCGCGGCCTGGGTTTCCTTGCCGCCGAAACCACCGCCCATGCGGCGCATGTCGACGACGATTTTGTTCATCGACACGTCCAGCACTTCGGCCACCAGTTTCTGCACTTCGGTGGGGTTCTGGGTCGAGCAGTAGACGATCATGCCGCCGTCTTCAGTCGGCATCACCGAAGAGATCTGGGTTTCGAGGTAGAAGTGTTCTTGGCCGCCGATGTGCAGCGTGCCTTGAATACGATGTTCAGCGGTGGCCAGTGCACCGGCCGAATCGCCGCGCTGATGCGTATGACTGTCGAGCACAAAGTGGCGTTTGCGCAGGGCTTCGACCACATCCAGAACCGGTTCGAGATCCTCGTATTCGATGATCGCGGCCATCGCCGCTTTACGCGCGGTTTCCAGGTCTTTTGCGGCGACCGCGAGCACCACTTGACCGACGAATTGCACATCATCGATGGCCAGCAGCGGATCACCCGGCAGCAACGGGCCGATGTCTTTTAGGCCCGGCACGTCTTTGTGAGTGATGGCAATGCGCACGCCGTCAAAGGCGTAGCACGGTTGGGTGTCGATGCTGATGATTTTCGCGTGGGCGCGGTCTGACAGGCGTGCATAAACGTGCAGCTGATTGGGGAATTCCAGCCGGTCATCGATGTACTGCGCTTCACCGGACACGTGCTTGGCGGCGCTGTCGTGCTTGACGCTGCGACCGACACCGGTGGTCAGGTCCTTGGCGAACAGTTCAGCCAGTTCGGCCTGGGTCTTCTCTACGGCGTGATGATTAGACATAAGCGGTCACCCGAGTCTCGATGTGCGGTGTTTGCAGTTCGATGAAGTATTTGCGCAGCAGGTTTTGCGCGCTGAGCAGGCGATATTCCTTGCTGGCGCGGAAGTCCGAGAGCGGTGTGAAATCTTCGGCCAGGGCGGCACAGGCGCGTTCGACGGTGGCATGGTTGAATGGCGCACCGAGCAGGGCGGTTTCGCAGCTCTTGGCGCGTTTCGGGATGGCCGCCATGCCACCGAAGGCGACCCGGGCGTCTGCGATCACGCCGTTGTCGATGCGCAGATTGAACGCGGCGCAGACAGCGGAAATGTCATCGTCCAGGCGTTTGGAAACTTTGTAGGCACGGAACAGTTGTTCGGCGCTGGCACGCGGCACGATGATCTTTTCGATGAACTCGCTTTCCTGACGCGCGGTGACCCGGTAATCGATGAAGTAATCTTCCAGGGCCATCGTGCGGCGGGTCTCGCCCTTGCACAGGACGATCTGCGCGCCCAAGGCAATCAGCAGCGGTGGCGAGTCACCAATCGGCGAGGCGTTGCCGATGTTGCCGCCGAGGGTGCCCTGGTTGCGTATTTGCAGGGACGCGAAGCGTTGCAGCAGTTCGCCGAAGTCCGGGTATTCGGTTTTCAGCGCGTCGTAGCAATCGGAGAGGGCGGTGGCGGCGCCGATTTCCAGACGATCGTCGAAACGCTCGATACGCTTCATTTCAGCGACGTTGCCGACGTAGATCATCACCGGCAGGGTGCGGTGGAACTGCGTGACTTCCAGCGCCAGATCCGTACCGCCAGCCAGCAGCCGAGCCTGTGGATAAGCGTCATAGAGGTCGGCCAGATCGGCGACAGTCAGCGGCACCAGGCAGCGCTTGTCGCCACTGTTGAGTTCACCGATGTCAGTAGGCGCGATGGCTTTCAGGCGGGCGATGGTGCCGGCTTCACGGGCATCGAACTGGTCCGGTTGCTTGCCGCAGCAAGACTGCTCGGCAGCTTCCAGGATCGGACGATAGCCGGTGCAACGGCAGAGGTTGCCGGCCAGTGCTTCGTGGGCTTTGTGTGAGTCCGGTTGATCGCTGTTCTTTTGCAGCGCAAACAGCGACATCACGAAACCGGGGGTGCAAAAGCCGCACTGCGAACCGTGGCACTCGACCATGGCTTTCTGCACGCTGTGCAGTTGGCCCTGATGCTTGAGATCTTCGACGCTGATCAATTGTTTGCCGTGCAGCGACGAAACGAACGTCAGGCACGAGTTGAGGCTGCGATAGCGAATGTGTTCGCGGCCATCGTCATCCGTTTGCAGCTCGCCGACCACCACGGTGCAGGCGCCGCAGTCACCGCTGGCGCAGCCTTCTTTGGTGCCGGGTTTGCCCACATGGTCGCGCAGATAATTGAGCACGGTCAGGTTTGGGTCCAGGGCGTGCTCGCTACGGAGTTCCTGGTTAAGTAAAAACTGGATCACGGAAGGCCTCGCAGACTCATTATTGTTGTTAACCGACTTGAACCGAATTTATCAGGTCTGACTTTCCGGTCAATGATTTTCTGACTTAAAGGTCAGGAAATAGCGTTTTGTCGATAAACAACTCGTTCCTTCATTATTGACCCTCTCGGGATAGCCTGCTTTTTGCTTGAATCGTGCCAAAAACCGCCGAGTGGGCACTCCGCCATGGCGTATCAATTGCGCTACACTGCGCCGCTTGTGCAGATCGAAGAGTTTGAAGGACAACCATGACGTTCAAGGCGCCGGACAGCCTCGCCGAGCAAATCGCTCACCACCTCGCCGAACGTATCATTCGCGGCGAAATGAAGCCGGGAGAGCGCATCCAGGAACAGAAGGTCACGCTGGCCCTCAATGTCAGCCGCGGTTCGGTCCGTGAAGCCTTGCTGATTCTCGAGCGTCGGCACCTGATCGCGATCTTGCCGCGACGGGGCGCCCATGTGACCGAGCTCACCGCGCACAAAGTGCAGAGCCTGTGCACGCTGATGAGCGAGCTCTACATTTTGCTCGGCAACGCGGTGGCCAACGGCTGGCAAGTCCAGGCGGACCTGGCGCCGTTCGTGCAGATTCAGCAGCGCCTGACTGCCAGCTATGAGCGCCAGGACATCCGCACGTTCGTTGACGACAGCTTCAGCGTGATGCGCGCGGCGTACCCGTTCGCCAACAACCCGTACTTGCAGGAAACCGTCGAGAACCTGCAACCGGCCATGAGCCGTGCGTACTTCCTCGCCCTGGAACAGCGCAAGGCCTCGATGAGCGAGTTCCTGGAGTTGTTCGAACGCCTGCTCGCGGCCGTGATCGCCCGTGACTTTCCGCAGATCCGCGTGGTGCTGACGGCGTATGCCCAGCGCAGTTGCGATCTGGTGGTTTCCGCCCTGACGGACGCTTAAGCGTGCGGCTCAAGTGCATCAAGCTGGCGGGGTTCAAATCCTTCGTCGACCCGACCACGGTGAACTTCCCCAGTAACATGGCGGCCGTGGTCGGGCCCAACGGCTGCGGCAAGTCGAACATCATCGACGCCGTACGTTGGGTGATGGGCGAGAGTTCGGCGAAGAACTTGCGCGGCGAGTCGATGACCGACGTCATCTTCAACGGCTCGACCAGCCGTAAACCGGTGAGCCAGGCGAGCATCGAGCTGGTGTTCGATAACTCCGATGGCACGTTGGTCGGCGAATACGCGGCCTATGCGGAAATTTCCATTCGTCGCAAAGTAACCCGCGACAGCCAGAACAGTTACTTCCTCAACGGCACCAAATGCCGCCGTCGCGACATCACCGACATCTTCCTTGGCACCGGCCTCGGCCCGCGCAGCTACTCGATCATCGAGCAGGGGATGATCTCCAAGCTGATCGAAGCCAAGCCCGAAGACCTGCGCAACTTCATCGAAGAAGCGGCGGGCATCTCCAAGTACAAGGAGCGCCGGCGCGAGACCGAAAACCGCATCCGCCGCACCCACGAAAACCTCGCCCGCCTGACCGACCTGCGCGAAGAGCTGGAGCGTCAGCTCGAACGCTTGCACCGCCAGGCCGAGGCCGCGAAAAAGTATCAGGAATACAAGGGCGAAGAACGCCAGCTCAAGGCCCAACTGTCGGCCCTGCGCTGGCAGGCGTTGAACGAGCAGGTCGGCCAGCGCGAGGCGATCATCGGCAACCAGGAAATCACCTTTGAAGCGCTGGTGGCCGAGCAACGCAATGCCGATGCGAGCATCGAACGCTTTCGTGACGGGCACCACGACCTGTCCGAGCGCTTCAATCTGGTGCAGGCGCGCTTCTATTCGGTCGGCGGCGACATTGCCCGGGTCGAGCAGAGCATCCAGCACGGTCAGCAGCGCCTGCGTCAGTTGCAAGATGATTTGAAGGAAGCCGAGCGCGCGCGCCTGGAAACCGAGTCGCACTTGGGCCACGACCGCACGTTGCTGCTGACCCTCGGCGAAGAGCTGGACATGCTCACCCCTGAACAGGAAGTCACCAGTGCCGCCGCAGAAGAAGCGGCCGCCGCGCTGGAAGAATCCGAAACCACCATGCACGGCTGGCAGGAGCAGTGGGACACGTTCAACCTGCCCGCCGCCGAGCCGCGTCGCCAATCCGAAGTCCAGCAGGCGCGGATCCAGCAGCTGGAAACCAGCATGGAGCGTTTGGCTGATCGGCAGAAGCGTCTTGGCGAGGAACGCGCGCTGCTGTCGGCGGACCCGGAAGACGCGGCGATCATGGAGCTCAACGAGCAACTGGCCGCGTCCGAAGCAACGCTTGAAGATTTGCAGGCCAGCGAAGAAGCGCAGGTCGAACGTCTTGAGCAACTGCGTCAGGAATTGCAGCAAGCGCTGCAAAACCAGCAGCAGGCGCAGGGCGATTTGCAGCGGCTCAACGGTCGGCTGGCCTCGTTGGAAGCCTTGCAGCAAGCGGCGCTCGATCCCGGCACCGGCACCGCCGAATGGCTGCGTGAGCAAAACCTGGCCGACCGTCCGCGTCTGGCCGAAGGCCTGAAGGTCGAAGCTGGTTGGGAACTGGCGGTGGAAACCGTGCTCGGCGCCGACCTGCAAGCGGTGCTGGTGGAGGACTTCGGCGAGTTCGATCTGGCCGGGTTTGCCCAGGGCGATCTGCGCTTGCTCAGCCCGGCCAGCGATGGCGTGCGCATGCCCGGTAGCTTGCTCGACAAGGTCGAGGCGCAGATTGATCTGTCGCCGTGGCTGGGCCAGGTCAAACCGGTGGAGAGTCTCGAGCAGGCCTTGGCGCTACGCGGTCAGTTGAGCGTCGGCCAGAGCTTGATCAGCCGCGACGGCTACTGGGTCGGTCGACACTTTCTACGCGTGCGCCGGGCCAGCGAAGCGGAAAGCGGTGTGCTTGCCCGTGGTCAGGAAATCCAGCGTCTGGGCCTGGAACGCGAAGAGCGCGAGGCCACCGTCGAAACCCTGGAAACCAAACTTCAGACGCTCAGGGCGCAGCAGCGTCAGCAGGAAAACGGTCGCGAACATTTGCGCCGTCTGCTGCAAGACGAAGCGCGTCAGCAAGGTGAACTGAAAGCTCAATTGTCCGCCGGCAAAGCCAAGGCTGAGCAACTGACCTTGCGGCGTACCCGGCTGGACGAAGAACTCACCGAGTTGGCTGAACAGCGCGCGCTGGAGCACGAAAACATCGGCGAGGCACGCCTGCAATTGCAGGAAGCCCTCGACAGCATGGCGCTCGACACCGAGCAGCGCGAGTTGCTGCTGGCCCAGCGCGACAGCCTGCGCGAGCGTCTGGATCGCGTGCGTCAGGAAGCCCGGCAGCACAAGGATCACGCTCATCAGTTGGCGGTTCGCCTGGGCTCGCTCAAGGCGCAACATGACTCGACGCGTCAGGCACTGGAGCGTCTGGAAATGCAGTCCGAGCGCCTGACCGAGAAGCGCGAACAGCTCAGCCTCAATCTGGAGGAGGGCGAGGCACCGCTGGAAGAATTGCGCCTGAAGCTCGAAGAACTGCTCGACAAGCGCATGACCGTCGACGAGGAACTCAAGACGGCGCAGATCGCCCTGGAAGACGCTGACCGCGAATTGCGCGAAGCCGAAAAACGTCGCAATCAGGCCGAGCAGCAATCGCAGTTGATTCGCGGCCAGCTCGAAACCCAGCGCATGGAATGGCAAGCCCTGAACGTGCGCCGCAAGACCTTGCAGGATCAGTTGCTCGAGGACGGCTACGACCTCCACGGCGTACTGGCGACCCTGACCACCGAGGCCAACGAGAAAGAGGCCGAGGAAGAACTCGAACGCATCGCGGCGCGTATCCAGCGTCTCGGTGCGATCAACCTGGCGGCCATCGACGAATACCAGCAACAATCCGAGCGTAAACGTTATCTGGATGCGCAGAACGACGATCTGGTGGAAGCGCTGGATACCCTCGAGAACGTGATTCGCAAGATCGACAAGGAAACCCGAAACCGCTTCAAAGATACCTTTGATCAGATCAATGCCGGAATTCAGGCACTTTTCCCAAAAGTTTTCGGTGGAGGCAGCGCGTATTTGGAACTGACGGGCGAAGATCTACTCGATACAGGGGTGACGATCATGGCGCGGCCGCCAGGAAAGAAGAACAGCACCATCCATTTGCTCTCCGGTGGCGAGAAAGCCCTGACTGCCTTGGCCCTGGTTTTTGCCATCTTCAAGTTGAATCCGGCGCCGTTCTGCATGCTCGATGAAGTTGACGCGCCATTGGATGACGCTAACGTTGGACGCTACGCACGGCTGGTCAAAGAGATGTCGCAGACGGTGCAGTTCATCTACATCACCCACAACAAGATCGCCATGGAAATGGCCGATCAACTGATGGGGGTGACGATGCACGAACCGGGCTGCTCGCGACTTGTAGCAGTGGATGTCGAGGAGGCGATGGCGATGGTGGACGCCTGAGTCCTGGCCTTGTAGGACAATGTGCGAGAGGTAGGTGAGAAGTAAGGCGAATTATCGGCCGCTACTTGCTGGCCAATCGACATATTCGCTCAAGCCATTGTGACAGACGGTGTAAAGTTACCTTTGGTCGTGCTAGTTTAATGTCAATTTTTCGTATACGTGGGCAAAACGCCTGTCAGAACATAGAGTTGGCGCCACGTTTTAAAGCGGTTTACGAGTTGTAAACCCCTTATTTTTCAGCATTTTTTATAGAGGCACGGGATTACATGGAAATCGGTCTGCGCGAGTGGCTGATCGTCATCGGCATTATTGTCATTGCCGGTATTCTTTTCGATGGCTGGCGTCGCATGCGCGGCGGCAAGGGAAAACTGAAATTCCGTCTTGACCGAAGTTTGTCCAATCTGCCGGACGAGGACACCAGCGCCGAGCTGTTGGGCCCGCCCCGTGTCCTGGATACCCATAAAGAACCGCAGCTGGACGAGCATGATCTGCCGTCGGTGAGCATGCCTGCCCGTGAACCGCGTGAGTCGGGTTCCAAGCGCGGCAAGCGTGGCCATGGCGAGCCTTCCCAGGGCGACATGAACCTCAGCCTGGACCTTGACGGCGGCCCGAGCTTCAGCAGCCGTGACGACGATTTCCCGGATGACACCAAGTCCTCGCCTTCGGTCAGCGACAAGGAACAGCCGCAAGCCGAAGAAGTGCTGGTGATCAGCGTGATCTGCCGTGACGCTGCCGGCTTCAAAGGCCCGGCGCTGTTGCAGAATATTCTGGAAAGCGGTCTGCGCTTTGGCGAGATGGACATCTTCCACCGTCACGAAAGCATGGCTGGTAACGGTGGAGTCCTGTTCTCCATGGCCAATGCGGTCAAGCCGGGCGTCTTCGATCTGGACGACATCGACCACTTCAGCACGCCGGCAGTGAGCTTCTTCCTCGGCCTGCCAGGCCCGCGTCATCCCAAGCAAGCTTTCGACGTGATGGTGGCTGCGGCGCGCAAACTGTCCCAGGAGCTCAACGGCGAACTGAAAGACGACCAGCGCAGCGTGCTGACCGCCCAGACCATTGAGCACTACCGTCAGCGCATCGTCGAATTCGAACGTCGCGCCCTGACCCAGAAACGTTGACATTGAAACCGTGTGGAGGATCGTGCCGCGACGTCCACACCTTGTAGGAGCCAGGCTTGCCGGCGAAGACGATCTCACATACGCCTTCGCCGGCAAGCCTGGCTCCTACATGAATTTACGCCGCATCAACATTGAGCAGCCTCGGCTGCTCTTTTGCTTTATGAGAGAACACCCATGACCGCCGCCGAAAACCGCATTCTTGAACTGCGCGCTGAGCTGGATCAGCACAACTATCGCTACCATGTGCTGGACGAACCGAGCATTCCGGACGCCGAATACGATCGGTTGTTCCACGAGCTCAAGGCCCTTGAAGCGGCCAACCCCGAACTGATCACCAGTGACTCGCCGACCCAGCGCGTCGGCAGCGCGGCGCTGTCGGCGTTCACCCAGGTGCGCCACGAAGTGCCGATGCTCAGCCTCGGCAACGCCTTCGAAGAAACCGACATGCGCGAATTCGATCGCCGGGTGACTGAAGGCCTGGACCTGCCGGCCGGCGATCTGTTCGGTGGCGGTGCGGCGGTGGAATACAGCTGTGAACCGAAGCTCGATGGCCTGGCGGTCAGCCTGCTGTATCAGGACGGTGTATTGGTCCGCGGCGCGACGCGCGGCGACGGCACCACCGGCGAAGACATCAGCGTCAACGTGCGCACCGTGCGCAACATTCCGCTCAAGCTGCACGGCAGCGGTTGGCCGGCGACGCTTGAAGTGCGCGGCGAAGTGTTCATGTCCAAGGCCGGTTTCGAACGGCTCAACGCCACGCAACTGGAAGTCGGCGGCAAGACTTTTGCTAACCCGCGTAACGCGGCGGCGGGCAGCTTGCGCCAACTCGATTCGAAAATCACCGCCAACCGTCCACTGGAATTCTGCTGCTACGGCATCGGCCAGATTTCGGCGGACATTGCCGACACGCACATTGGCAATCTCAAGCAGTTGCAAGGCTGGGGCATGCCGATCAGCCACGAGCTGAAACTGGCCCATGGCATCGATGAATGCCTGGATTACTACCGCGACATCGGTGAGCGCCGCAATGCGCTGTCCTATGAAATCGACGGCGTGGTGTTCAAGGTCAACAGCATTGCATCCCAGCGTGAACTGGGCTTTCGCGCGCGCGAACCGCGCTGGGCCATCGCGCACAAATTTCCGGCCATGGAAGAACTCACCGAATTGCTCGACGTGGAATTCCAGGTCGGTCGCACCGGTGCCGTGACACCGGTGGCGCGCTTGAAACCGGTCAAGGTCGCCGGCGTCACCGTGGCCAACGCGACGTTGCACAACATGGACGAAGTGGCGCGCCTGGGCTTGATGATCGGCGATACCGTGATCATCCGCCGCGCCGGCGACGTGATTCCGCAAGTGGTGCAAGTGGTCACCGAGCGTCGCCCGGATAACGCGCGGCCGGTGCAGATTCCCGAAAAGTGCCCGGTCTGCGGCTCGCATGTCGAGCGCACGCAACTGGTCAAGCGCAGCAAGGGCCGCGAGACCGTCAGCGAAGGCGCGGTGTATCGCTGTGTCGGTCGACTGGCCTGTGGTGCGCAACTCAAGCAGGCGATCATTCACTTCGTCTCGCGCCGCGCCATGGATATTGAAGGGCTGGGCGACAAGAGCGTCGAGCAACTGGTCGATGAAGGCCTGGTGAGTTCGCCGGCCGATCTGTATGCCCTGAAGTTTGACGACATTGTCGATCTGGAAGGGTTTGCCGAACTGTCGAGCAGCAAGTTGCTCGGCGCCATCGAAGACAGCAAGAAGCCAAGCCTTGCGCGGTTCATCTACGCCCTCGGGATTCCCGATGTCGGCGAAGAGACGGCCAAGGTGCTGGCGCGCTCCCTCGGCTCGCTGGAGCGGGTTCAGCAGGCGTTGCCGCAAGTGCTCACGTACTTGCCGGATGTCGGCCTGGAAGTGGCTCACGAGATTCACAGTTTCTTTGAAGATGCGCATAACCAGCAGGTGATTGCCGATCTGCTCAAGCACGGTCTGCAGATTCAGGATCAAGGTGAGCTAGGCGCCGAGTTTGCCGCCAGCACCACGCTGGGCGGTTTCCTCGACAAGCTGCACATTCCGTCGGTCGGGCCGGGCGGGGCGCAGAAGCTGGCTGACAGGTTTGGTTCGCTGCAAGGGGTTTTCAGCGCGGACTGGCTGGACATGCGCCAGGCGTTGCCGGAGAAGCAGGCC
Source organism: Pseudomonas sp. RIT-PI-q (assembly GCF_001297125.1). Lineage (GTDB taxonomy): Bacteria > Pseudomonadota > Gammaproteobacteria > Pseudomonadales > Pseudomonadaceae > Aquipseudomonas. Next base: position 502,742 of record NZ_LHPC01000028.1, on the reverse strand, counting down.
ACCTCGGTTCGCGAGTTTTTTGCGGTCGCCGAGAATCGCCAGATTGCCGAAGCCGCCGAAAAGCAGTTGCGTGATTTCGGCATGCATTGGCAGAGCGAGAAGAAAGTCGTCGAAGGCTTGCCGCTGGCCGGGCAGACCTGGGTGCTGACCGGTTCGCTGGAACTGATGAGTCGCGATGTGGCCAAGGACAAACTTGAAAGCCTCGGCGCCAAGGTGGCGGGTTCGGTGTCGGCCAAGACCCAATGCGTGGTCGCGGGACCGGGTGCTGGTTCCAAGTTGACCAAGGCCAATGAGCTGGGGTTGAAGGTTCTGGATGAAGAGGCGTTTGTCGAGTTTTTGGGTAAGCACGGTATTACGGTGTGATGCCATTCGCTGGCGAGCCAGCTCCTACAGGATCCACGCAACCCCTGTAGGAGCTGGCTTGCCAGCGAAAGCAATCCCGACCACCTCACAAAAAGCGGGAACGATCATGGCTCATGAATGATCTAGTCTTGGCAAGCCCCAGGGAGAGATCGCCATGTACCGCTTCTTCGAACAGCTCAGCTCGCGCATCGCCGCGCCCTTCATGGGCGAGAGTTCGCGCAACAGCAAGATCTGGCACTGCCGCTGCGGGCAGTCGCTGTTCTTTCGCAACAGCCAGTGCCTGGCCTGTTCGGCGGCGCTGGGTTATCAGCCGGAGCAGAGTCGTTTGTCTTCGCTGCAACCGGGACAGCAGGCGGACACCTGGTTGCTCGACGCTGATCCCGAGGCCGGCGTGTTCCGCCGTTGCGCCAACCTCGACTCCCCGGCGGCGTGCAATTGGTTGCTGCCCGCCAATGACCACGATGCGCTGTGCATCGCCTGTAGCCTGAATCGCACCATCCCCGACCTGTCGATAGCGGAAAACCCTGAACGCTGGCGCAAGGTCGAAACCGCCAAGCGGCGTCTGGTCGCACAGTTGGTCAGCCTGGGTTTGCAGGTGATCCCTAAAACCGTGGACGAAGAGACGGGCCTGGCCTTCGATGTCATCGGCGTCGACCTCGAAGGCAAAGCGCCGACCACCGGGCACGCCAATGGCCTGATCACCCTCGATATCAAAGAAGCCGACGACGCTCATCGCGAGCGAGTCCGGGTACAAATGCACGAGCCTTACCGCACGCTGCTCGGGCACTTTCGTCATGAAGTCGGGCATTACTATTGGGACAGATTGATCGCCAACAGCCACTGGCTGCAACCGTTTCGCGGTCTGTTCGGCGACGAACGTGCAAGCTACGCCGATGCCCTCGAGCTCCATTACCAGCAAGGTGCGCCGCTCGATTGGCAACAACAATACGTCAGCGCCTACGCCACCATGCATCCGTGGGAGGATTGGGCCGAAACCTGGGCTCATTACCTGCACATGATGGACGCGGTGGACACGGCGTTGGGGTTTGGCATGAGTGCCCGGGAAATGGATTTCGACTACCAGCCTTTCCCGTCCAGCACCCTTTACGACCCGCAGCATCCCGGTGGTGCGGCGTTCCTGTCGTTCGTCAATGCGTGGATCGAGTTGGCCGGCATGCTCAATGAACTGTCGCGCAGCATGGGGCAACCGGATTTCTATCCGTTCGTCCTGCCGCCGGCAGTGATCGCCAAATTGCACTTCATCCACCTGGTGATCCAGCAAGAGGGCGGCAAGGCCGATGAAGTGGTGCAAGACCTGTAGGAGCGAGCTCGCTCGCGAAAAACCCAAAGCCAACGCGTTAATCCAGACAGCAGGCGTTATCGTTAACGTCCATCGCGAGCGGGCTCGCTCCTACAGGGCGGTCATTTCTAGCCTAATGCATGTCCTTGAAGCAGCTCATGTTTTTTAATCCGCCCGAACGGTTGTAACTTCGTCTCAGATAGGTACAATGGCGCGGCTCGCCGTCAGGTGAGCGTCGTTATGGTGACCCCATCGGTCCCCCCGCAACGATTACCCGTGAACCTGGTCAGATCCGGAAGGAAGCAGCCACAGCGGGAACATTGTGTGCCGGGGTGTGGCTGGTGGGGTTGCCTCCATAACGTACCGCGAGACGCTCTCGCGTTATCTGCCAAATTCACATTTTTTTTGCTCTGCCAAGGGTCTTGCCCAGGGCGGTGTTTTGTCGTTTCCGATTTTTACAACGGTACGTGAAACGCAGGGTTCAGATGTTCGGTTGAGACGGATCAACCGTAGTCATCAAGTTTGCGGTAGCATCCGTGCGTTGGATCCAAGTTTTAAATGTTCATCAGTACCACCGCTAGTGACAGCGAGCTTTGACTCATGGATGAGAAATACCGCAGGGCTGTGGATGCCGCAGCGATTTTTTCCGAGACCGACCTGACGGGTCGGATCACCTACGTCAACGATCAATTCTGCGCCGTGTCCGGTTACCACCGTGACGAACTGCTCGGGCAGAACCATCGTCTCCTCAATTCCGGTCTGCACTCGGCTGATTTCTTCGCCGACATGTGGCGCTCTATCGCCCTGGGTAACATCTGGAAGGGCGAAATCTGTAATCGCGCCAAGGATGGCAGCCTGTATTGGGTCGACAGCACCATGGTGCCGGTGCTTGATGATGCCACCGGACAGGTCGACCGTTACCTGTCGATTCGTTTCGATGTCAGCGAAAAACGCCAGTTGCTGCATTCCCTGCAATGGCGGGTTGGGCATGACGTGCTGACCGGGTTGCCGAATCGCGCGTTCCTCTCGGATCTGCTGGATCAGGCGCTGGAGTTTTCCCGGCAGGAAAAAATCCCGATGGCGGTGTGCATGCTCGACCTCGACGGTTTCAAGGCCGTAAACGATGGCTACGGGCATGCCAGTGGTGATCTGTTGCTGGTAGAAGTGGCCAAGCGCTTGCGTGACATATTACGCGGCGAAGATGTGGTGGCCCGACTGGCCGGTGACGAGTTCGTACTGGTCCTGCGTTACGTGCATGACCTGTCGGAATTGCGCGCAGCGTTGAGCCGGGTACTGGAGGCGATCTCGGCGCCGTATTCGCTGCATGGCAAGCCCATCAATGTGTTTGCCAGTATCGGCGTGACGTTATTCCCCGACGATAACGAAGATGCCGAAATGCTCTTGCGTCACGCCGATCAGGCCATGTACGTGGCCAAGCAGAACGGGCGCAATCGTTTTCATGTGTTCGACGTGACCCGGGATCAAGAGGTCAAGGCCACTCACCAGACGGTTGAGCGAGTGCGTCAGGCGCTGGTCATGGGCGAACTGCGTTTGCATTTCCAGCCCAAGGTGAACATGCGCAGTGGCGAGGTCGTCGGTTTCGAGGCCTTGTTGCGCTGGGAACATCCGGAACACGGCATAGTGTCTGCCCGGGAGTTTTTGCCTCCGGTCGAAGAGACCGACTTGATCATCGATATCGGTGAATGGGTGATGGATCAGGTTTTGTCGCAGTTGCTCCGTTGGCAACAAGCGGGGAAGCACTGGCCGGTGAGCATCAATATCGCGGCGCGACATTTTCAGCGCGCGGATTTCGTCGAACGGCTCAGCCAGGTACTCGCCCGGCATGCTCAGGTCGCGCCGCAGATGCTTGATCTGGAAATCGTCGAGTCGGTGGCTGTCGAGAACATTCAGCATGTCAGCGTCTGTTTGCAGGCCTGTCAGGCGCTGGGGGTGCAGTTTTCCCTGGGGGACTTTGGCACCGGTTATTCGTCCCTGAGCCACCTCAAGCGGTTGCGAACCGAAACCATCAAAATCGATAAGTCCTTTGTCCGCGACATTCTCAATGATCGCGATGACCTGGCCCTTACCACCGCCGTGATTGGCCTGGCTCACGCGTTTGGCCGGCAGGTGATCGCCGAAGGGCTGGAAAGTCTCGAGCACGGTCAATTGCTGCTGCGCCTGGGCTGCGATGTTGCTCAAGGCTATTTCATCGCCCGGCCAATGCCGCCCGCCGAAGTGCCGGGCTGGGTCGAAGGTTTCGTCGCGCCAGCGCAATGGCAGGTGCTCGATCAAACCGGCTGACACGGCTTATGTAGCAGCTGCCGAAGGCTGCGTTCGGCTGCGAAGCAGTCGTCAATCCGTTGAGCGCGGTCCATCTGAAAAACCGCAGCGCCTGATTTTACGACTGCTGCGCAGCCGAACGCAGCCTTCGGCAGCTGCTACAGCGTTGCAGGGCTGCCGATATAGAGGCGGATAATGTCATCGATCTCCCCGGACATTTTCATTCGCAACAGGGTGCGCAGGATGCGCTGCACCGGCACCTTGGGGTCGTTGCGCACGTAGCAACCGACATTTTGTGTCTGCAACACGGCCACGCCTTGCAGTTGCCGGTCGGGCAACAGGCGCTGGTTGAACCAGTCCAGGGTCCACTGGTTGCTCACAGCGTAGTGATAGCGGCCGGCCAGTAGCTTTTCCAGCACCTGCTCCTGATTGCGCGCATCTTCGCGACGTAGCCGGTCGGCGTCGAACAGCGGTTGTAGCGTCGGGTAGCTGTAGCCGAGCACCGTGCCGATCGATTGTGGCGGCAGGTTGGCCGCAACCACGGCAGTCAACGGGGATTTGCGGCTGATCAATACGTCGGGCTGAGTCCACAGCGGAATGCTCCAGATGTAGTCGCCAGACTGATTCGGCAGCCAGGATTGAGCGGCATAGCAGCGGACATCGACCTCGCCGTGTTCCATGGCGTTTTGCACCCGCGCCCGAGGCAGCACATGAAATTCGGCCGGGACGCCGACCTGGGTCGCCAGGCTGACCATCACGTCGTACAGGATGCCCTGGATCGGCTTGCCACGTTCCAGCTGCACCATCGGCATCGCCCAACTGTCGGGCACCACGAAGCGCAACGGCGACTCAGCGGCCGTGCCGTTCAGGCTGATCAACAGCAATGCCCCCAAGGCCAGCCGCATAAATGCTCCGGTACTGATAAACCCCGAGCCGATAAAAGCCCCCCAACGACCATCTTAGCCAGATTAGACGAGCGCACCGGATGCAATTTTGGCGGTGCTCCGATAGCATTAGCCGCTTCTGTTCCTTAGTTGCGACGGTTTTCGATGAGTTATCAGGTTCTTGCACGTAAATGGCGTCCGCGCTCGTTCCGCGAAATGGTCGGCCAGACCCATGTGCTCAAGGCTCTGATCAATGCCTTGGACAGCCAGCGGCTGCACCACGCCTATCTGTTTACCGGCACTCGCGGGGTCGGCAAGACCACCATCGCGCGGATTATCGCCAAATGCCTGAACTGTGAGACAGGTATCACTTCGACGCCGTGCGGCGAGTGTTCGGTGTGCCGTGAAATCGATGAAGGCCGCTTCGTCGACCTGATCGAGATCGACGCCGCGAGCCGGACCAAGGTCGAAGACACCCGCGAACTGCTCGACAACGTGCAGTACGCCCCGAGCCGCGGGCGCTTCAAGGTCTACCTGATCGACGAAGTGCACATGCTCTCCAGCCATTCCTTCAATGCGCTGTTGAAAACCCTTGAAGAGCCGCCGCCCTACGTCAAGTTCATCCTGGCCACGACGGATCCGCAGAAACTTCCTGCGACGATTCTTTCGCGCTGCCTGCAGTTCTCCCTGAAGAACATGACCCCGGAGCGCGTGGTCGAGCATTTGACCCACGTGCTGAGTGTCGAGAACGTGCCGTTCGAAGACGACGCCCTGTGGTTGCTGGGCCGCGCCGCCGATGGTTCGATGCGCGACGCCATGAGCCTGACCGACCAGGCGATCGCCTTCGGTGAAGGCAAGGTCATGGCCGCTGACGTGCGGGCGATGCTCGGCACGCTCGATCATGGCCAGGTCTACGACGTACTGCATGCGCTGATCGAAGGCGATGCCAAGGCACTGCTCGAAGCCGTGCGCCATCTGTCCGAACAAGGCCCGGACTGGAACGGCGTGCTCTCGGAAATTCTCAACGTGCTGCATCGCGTTGCCATCGCCCAGGCCTTGCCTGAAGGCGTCGACAACGGCCATGGCGACCGTGATCGGGTGCTGGCACTGGCCCAGGCCTTGCCGGCCGAAGATGTGCAGTTCTATTACCAGATGGGCCTGATCGGGCGTCGCGACTTGCCGCTGGCGCCGGATCCCCGTGGCGGCTTCGAAATGGTCCTGCTGCGCATGCTCGCGTTCAGGCCGGCGGACACGGCGGATGCCCCGAGTCAGCCGCTAAAGACAGTGGGGATCAGCCAAGCCACAGTTGATTCCGCAAACTCCGTGGCTGCCGAGCGCGTTGTCGCGCCGGTAGTCGCTGCGGCAGTTGCATCCGTTGCTCCCGTTGTCGCCGCGCCGGTGGTGGCTCCAGTGCCTGAGCCGGTTGCTCCCGTCGTCGTGCCTGAGCCCGTCGTTGAGCCTGTAGCGGTCGAAGCCGTCGTCGATTTGCCCTGGAATGATCCGGTAGAACCCGAAGTCATCCAGCAGCCCGCCGTCGAACCGGTGCTGGAAACGGCCGGCGAACAACCCGATTTGCCACCGATGCCGTTGCCGACACCTGACAGCGTGGTCCCGGACGCTCCGGAGTGGGCCGCCGCGCCAATCCCTGAACCCTCCGTGGCCGACGTCGATGCCGCCACGCCGGGCATAGAGCCGGACGACGAGCCGCCGCTGGACGAGGACTACATCGAGCCGGACATGGATTCGGCCTACAGTTACCTTGACGAACTGGCGAGCGAGCACACCGCGGAGCCTGCGGCTGAACCCGAGCCTGAACCGGCGGCCATGCCGGCTACCGGTCTGGCCCTGCAATGGCTGGAACTGTTCCCGAAACTGCCGGTGTCCGGCATGACGGGCAGCATCGCCGCCAACTGCACGCTGATCGCCGTCGATGGCGACAACTGGCTGTTGCACCTGGACCCGGCCCACAGCGCCTTGTTCAATGCGACCCAGCAACGCCGTCTCAACGATGCGCTGAACCAGTATCACGGGCGTACGCTGAGCCTGAGCATGGAGCTGATCAAGCCCGAGCAGGAAACCCCGGCCCAGGCCGCTTCCCGCCGGCGGGTCGACCGTCAGCGCGAGGCCGAGGAGTCGATCCACGGTGATCCGTTCATCCAGCAAATGATGCAGCAGTTCGGTGCGGTGATCCGTAACGATACTATTGAACCTGTCGACGCTCTGGTCAGTCAGGGCTAATAACTGAAGGCGTTCGGCCGAAAGGGCCGGGCGCTGTTTTTATCCAAGTACTTTTGAGGTGATTACCATGATGAAAGGTGGCATGGCCGGCCTGATGAAGCAGGCGCAGCAGATGCAGGAAAAAATGGCCAAGATGCAGGAAGAACTGGCCAACGCCGAAGTCACCGGTAAAGCCGGTGGCGATATGGTCACCGTGGTGATGACCGGTCGCCACGACGTCAAGCGCGTGACCATCGACCCAAGCCTGGTCGAAGGCCTGAGCGAAGACGACAAAGAGATGCTGGAAGCTGTATTCGCCGCCGCCGTCAACGATGCCGTGCGCAAGATCGAAGCCAACAGCCAGGACAAAATGTCCGGCATGACCGCTGGCATGCAACTGCCACCGGGCATGAAACTGCCATTCTGATTCGCTAAAGCGCGTCGAATGGGCTACAAAAAAATGCCAGGCATTGCGCCTGGCATTTTTGTATCCGCCTTTTGGGAATGTGGTGTCTGTGAGGCCGCCTTCGCGGGCAAGCCTCGCTCCTACAAGGGCAGCGCAAAATCTGTAGGAGCGAGGCTTGCCCGCGAAGAAGTCGACGCGGTCCCGGACAGAAACATCGAACGCGCTACCCCAACAACGGTCTGCTCCCTATACCGCCCAATTCATCGATCAAAGGAGACGCTCACATGCCGCAAGCATTGACCCTCAACCAACGTATCGTCCTGGTGTCCCGCCCGGTAGGCGCGCCGACCCCGGAGAATTTTCGCCTGGAGCGGATCGCGCTGCCGGACCTGGCCGACGGCGAGGTGTTGCTCAAGACCCTTTACCTGTCGCTGGACCCTTACATGCGCGGGCGCATGAGTGACGCGCCGTCCTACGCTGCACCGGTAGAAATCGGCGAGGTAATGACCGGCGGCGCTGTCAGCCGGGTCGAGCGTTCGCTGAATCCGAAATTCCAGGAAGGTGATCTGGTGGTCGGTGCCACCGGTTGGCAGAGCCACAGTGTCAGTGACGGTCGCGCGCTGATTCCGATCCCGTCCGGATTACCGAGCCCTTCGATGGCGTTGGGCGTGCTGGGGATGCCGGGCATGACCGCCTACATGGGGCTGATGGACATTGGCCAGCCTAAATCTGGCGAAACCCTGGTGGTTGCCGCCGCGTCTGGCGCGGTGGGTTCTGTGGTCGGCCAAGTGGCGAAGATCAAGGGACTGCGCGTGGTTGGTGTCGCCGGTGGCGCCGACAAGTGCCGTTATGTGGTCGAAGAGCTGGGCTTCGATGCCTGCATCGACCACAAAAGCCCCAATTTCGCCGATGAACTGGCGCAGGCGTGCGCCCAGGGCATCGATATTTACTACGAAAACGTCGGCGGCAAGGTCTTCGACGCGGTGCTGCCGTTGCTCAATCCCAAGGCGCGGATTCCGCTCTGTGGCCTGATTGCTTCGTACAATGCCAGCGAAGCACCGACCGGGCCGGATCGCCTGCCGCAATTGCAGCGCACGTTGCTGACCAAGCGCGTACGCATCCAGGGTTTCATTGTGTTCGACGATTATGGTGACCGTCAGCCGGAATTCATCAGTGCGATGGCGCCGTGGGTGCGCGATGGCAAGGTGAAATTCCGCGAAGACGTGGTCGATGGCCTGGAAAATGCGCCCGAGGCGTTCATTGGTCTGCTGGAAGGACGCAACTTCGGCAAGCTGGTAGTGCGGGTCGCTCAGGACTGAGTAATTAACGCTGCAATTTGACGCTAAACAGAGGCGCGGGTATAAACCGCGTCTCGTTGTTTTGTCGGACTTTTCCCCATGAGCTTCAGCCCTTTGATTCGCCAACTGATCGACGCCCTGCGAATTCTGCCAGGTGTGGGTCAGAAAACTGCCCAACGCATGGCGTTGCAGTTGCTCGAACGTGATCGCAGTGGCGGCTCGCGCCTGGCACTGGCGCTGAGCCAGGCCATGGAAGGGGTCGGCCACTGCCGCTTGTGCCGCACGCTGACCGAAGACGATCTGTGCCCGCAATGCGCCGATACCCGTCGCGACGACACCTTGCTGTGCGTGGTGGAAGGCCCGATGGATGTTTATGCGGTGGAGCAGACCGGTTTCCGTGGTCGCTACTTCGTGCTCAAGGGCCATCTGTCGCCGCTCGACGGCCTCGGGCCGGAAGCCATCGGCATTCCGCAGCTATTGGCGCGGATCGAAGAGGCGGGCACGTTCACTGAAGTCATCCTGGCCACCAACCCGACCGTGGAAGGTGAGGCGACGGCGCATTACATCGCACAGTTGCTCAGCAATAAAGGCTTGATCGCCTCGCGTATCGCCCATGGCGTGCCGTTGGGCGGTGAGCTGGAATTGGTGGACGGCGGGACGTTGGCGCATTCGTTTGCCGGGCGTAAGCCGATCGCTTTGTAAGGGTGGTGTTTGGTCTAACGCCATCGCTAGCAGGCTAGCTCCCACATTGGATGAATGGTGTTCACAAATCCCCTGTGGGAGCTAGCCTGCTAGCGATGGACGCGCCTCGGTTTATCTGATTCACACAATCCTGTTGAAAACCAAGCAAGCGCTCGGTTAACTTCGCTGAACCTTCAGTGGAGTTCGCCGATGCCTGCCTTTCAGGAATACTTCGACCCCAGCCACCAATTGGTCCGCGACAGCGTCAGACGATTCGTCGAACGCGAGATATTGCCGGACATCGACCAATGGGAAGAAACCGAAAGCTTTCCCCGGGAGCTCTACCTCAAGGCCGGTGCCGCAGGGATTCTGGGGATCGGCTATCCCGAAGCCTTGGGCGGCAGTCACGAAGGCGACCTGTTTGCCAAGATAGCCGCCAGCGAAGAGCTGATGCGCTGTGGCTCCGGCGGTCTGGTGGCGGGGCTCGGTTCGTTGGACATCGGTTTGCCGCCGATCCTCAAGTGGGCCCGGCCGGAAGTCCGTGACCACGTAGTGCCTCAGGTGCTGGCCGGCGAGAAGATCAGCGCACTGGCCGTGACCGAGCCCAGCGGTGGTTCCGACGTCGCCAACCTGCAAACCCGCGCCGTGCGTGACGGCGATGTCTACCGGGTCAACGGCAGCAAAACCTTTATTACCAGCGGCGTCCGCGCGGATTTCTATACCGTCGCGGTGCGTACTGGTGCGCCGGGTTTCGGCGGCATCAGCCTGCTGCTGATCGAGAAGGGCACCCCCGGTTTCACCGTGGGCCGTCAGTTGAAGAAAATGGGCTGGTGGGCGTCGGACACGGCCGAATTGTTCTTCGACGATTGCCAAGTTCCTGTAGGAAACCTGATCGGCGCCGAGAACATGGGTTTCGCCTGCATCATGGGCAATTTCCAGAGCGAGCGTCTGGCCCTGGCGCTGATGGCCAACATGACCGCACAGCTGGCGCTGGAAGAGAGCTTGAAATGGGCGCGCGAGCGTGAAGCCTTTGGCAAACCTATCGGCAAGTTCCAGGTGCTCAAGCATCGCCTCGCCGAGATGGCCACGGCGCTGGAGGTATCACGGGAATTCACCTATCGCCAGGCAGCGAAAATGGCGGCGGGGCAGAGTGTGATCAAGGAGATTTCCATGGCCAAGAATTTTGCGACCGACACCGCGGATCGGATTACCACGGATGCGGTGCAGATTCTGGGCGGGTTGGGTTACATGCGTGAAAGTCTGGTGGAGCGGCTGTACCGGGATAACCGGATTCTGTCGATCGGCGGGGGAACGCGGGAAGTGATGAACGAGATCATCAGTAAGCAGATGGGGCTTTGAGTTTTTGTGGTGTTGCGGTTGACGCCTTCGCGGGCAAGCCTCGCTCCTACAGGTTTTGCGCTGTCCTTGTAGGAGCGAGGCTTGCCCGCGAAGGCGTCCTTGCAGACGCCGCCTTACTGCTCGCTCAACGCAAACTGCGTCAGGCAAAACGTCGGAATCCCCAGCGCTTCCAGCCGCTGCGACCCACCCAATTCCGGCAGATCAATGATCGCCGCCGCTTCATGAACCCGCGCACCCATCCGACGAATCAGGTTCGCCGCCGCAATCAACGTCCCGCCAGTGGCGATCAGATCATCGAACATCACCACCGAATCGCCCTCGCACAGGCTGTCGGCATGCACTTCGAGGAAGGCTTCGCCGTACTCGGTCGCATAACCCTCGGCCAGCACGTCGGCCGGCAGTTTGCCTTGCTTGCGGAACAGCACCAGCGGCTTGTTCAACTGATAGGCCAGCACCGAGCCGATCAGGAAGCCACGCGCGTCCATCGCACCGATGTGGGTGAAGTCGGCCTCGACGTAACGCTGGGCAAAACTGTCCATCACCACGCGCAGGGCCGTGGGCGACTGGAACAGCGGGGTGATGTCGCGAAAGATCACGCCCGGCTTGGGGAAGTCGATCACGGGGCGGATCAGGGATTTGATGTCGAAGGATTCGATGAGCATCGTCGAGGTGTCCTGGCAGGCTGCAAACGTCGCAGTATAACGGCGGCTGAACCGTTTCGCTCAGCCGCAAGCGTCATTGTCAGCCTTCGATTGAACCGCCGGCCAGGGCGCAGAGCTGGATCGGATCGAGGATGTGGATTTCCTTGCCTTCGGCGGCGATCAGTTCGTTTTGCTGGAAACGGGTGAACACCCGGGACACGGTTTCCACCGCCAGCCCCAGGTAATTGCCGATTTCGTTGCGCGACATGCTCAGGCGGAACTGGTTGGCCGAGAACCCCCGGGCGCGGAAGCGGGCTGACAGGTTGACCAGGAACGTGGCAATGCGCTCGTCGGCGGTTTTCTTCGACAGCAGCAACATCATTTGTTGATCGTCGCGAATCTCGCGGCTCATCACCCGCATCAACTGACGGCGCAGTTGCGGCAGTTGCAGGGCCAGTTCGTCGAGGCGATCGAACGGGATTTCGCACACCGAGGTGGTTTCCAGGGCTTGCGCCGAGACCGGGTGTTTTTCGGTGTCCATGCCCGACAGGCCGACCAGTTCACTCGGCAGGTGGAAACCGGTGAGCTGTTCTTCGCCGCCATCGCTGAGGCTGAAGGTCTTCAGGGCGCCAGAGCGTACTGCGTAAACGGAATCGAAGGTGTCGCCCTGGCGGAACAGGAATTCGCCTTTTTTCAACGGGCGGCCACGTTTAACGATTTCGTCCAGCGCTTCCATGTCTTCCAGATTCAGAGAAAGTGGCAAGCAGAGGGGGGCCAGGCTGCAATCCTTGCAATGGGCCTGGCTATGAGCGCGCAGTTTTACTGGCTCGGACATTTCTTCAATCCTTGTGGGAAAACACACATAAGCCGTAAGGGTAACCCACGGGAGGACATTCAGGCACGCGGCTATTTTGCCGCAGGGTCGTAAAGCCAGCATTTCGCCAACCGGCCAGTGAGGTGATGGCTAGATCACCCGTGAAAAGCGCTGGCGATTCTGCTGTTCAAGGTACGCATCGAACACCATGCACACCGAGCGGACCAACAAGCGCCCGGCGGGCAGCACGGTGATCCGTTCATTATCAAGTGTGATCAATCCATCGTCGGCCATGCTCTGCAACTGCGGCCAGAGATCGCCGAAGTAGCCTTGAAAGTCGATGTTGAAAGCCTGTTCGATCTGGGCGAATTCCAGGCTGAAATTGCAGATCAATTGCTGGATGACCGCGCGTCTCAGGCGATCATCGGCGTTGCACAGCAAACCACTGCTGGTGGCCAATTGTGCGGAGGCCAGGGTGTTCTGATACTGGTTCAGATCGCTGTTGTTCTGGCAGTACAGATCGCCGATCTGACTAATGGCCGACACGCCGAGGCCGATCAGGTCGCAATGACCGTGGGTGGTGTAGCCCTGGAAGTTGCGTTGCAGGGTCGATTCTTCCTGCGCAATCGCCAGCTCATCGTCCGGCAGCGCGAAGTGGTCCATGCCGATGTAGCGGTAACCGGCCGCGGTCAGCTGCTCGATGGTGCCCTGGAGCATTTCCAGTTTCTGCGCCGGCGTCGGCAGTTCTTCGCTGTTGATGCGCCGTTGCGGCATGAAACGTTCCGGAAGGTGCGCGTAGTTGAACACCGACAGCCGGTCCGGTTGCAGGTTGATGACTTCATCGATGGTGCGGGCGAAGTTCTCCGGTGTCTGCCTCGGCAGGCCATAGATCAGATCGATGTTGATCGAGCGAAATTGCAGGGTCCGGGCGGCGTCGATCACCGCGCGGGTTTCTTCCAGGCTTTGCAGGCGATTGACCGCCCGTTGCACTGCCGGGTCGAGGTCTTGCAGGCCGATGCTGACCCGGTTGAAGCCCAGTTCGCGGAGCAGGCCCATGGTCGACCAGTCGGCTTCGCGAGGATCGATTTCGATGCCGTAGTCGCCGGAGTCGTCATCGAGCAAGTTGAAGTGTTTGCGCAGGGTGGCCATCAGCTGGCGCAGTTCATCGTGGCTGAGAAAGGTCGGCGTGCCGCCACCGAAGTGCAGCTGCTCGACTTTCTGGGCCGGGTCGAGGTGGCAGGCGATCAACTGGATTTCCTGCTCCAGACGCTGCAAGTAGGGCAGGGCCCGGCCGCGATCCTTGGTAATCACCTTGTTGCAGGCGCAGTAGTAGCAAATGTTCGCGCAGAACGGCACGTGCACGTACAGCGATAACGGACGCAGGGCCTTGCGGCTCTCGCGCAGCGCATGGAACAGGTCGAAGGTGCCGACATGCCCGTCGAATTGCACGGCGGTCGGATATGAGGTGTAGCGCGGACCCGCCAGATCGTAACGGCGGATCAGATCGGTGTCCCAACGAATGGCGTCGAGCATCATGCGGGCATTCCCCCGGATAGGCTGGCAGTGTCAGCGAGTCTAGGGGGAGCGGCGTTGCGGCATCTTGATTTGCATCAACGGTCAGGATTTGTGTTGCTGGTGCGGGCTTCATCGCGGGCAAGCCCGCTCCCACAGGGTCTTTGTCTGGACCACAGCATTGAGGTAATCCTCAAATCCTGTGGGAGCGGGCTTGCCCGCGATGGGAGCACCGCCGAACTAGTGTCCCATCAACCAATGCTGATGCGGGCCCGGCAAAGTCCAGAGGCCGAACAGCATCACCAGCAAGCCGCCAGTCATGCGCACGCTGCGTTTGCGCAACAACGCCGTGACCCGCTCGGCGGCCAGGCCCGTGGCGAGCAACACCGGCCAGGTGCCCAGCCCGAACGCGAGCATCAGCAATGCGCTGTCCAGCGCATTGCCCTGGCTGGCCGACCACAGCAGCGTGCTGTAAACCAACCCGCACGGCAGCCAGCCCCAGAGCCCGCCCAACAACAGCGCGCGGGGGACGCTCGACACCGGCAGCAGTTTGTTGGCAATCGGCTGGATATGCCGCCACAAGCCGCGACCGAGGCTTTCGATGCGGGTCAGGCCGCTCCACCAACCAGCGAGGTAAAGGCCCATGGCGATCAGCAGCAATCCGGCGAGGATGCGCATAAACATCGCCGCCGGGCTGTTGGCCACCGCCCAACCCGCCAGGCCGATCAACAGGCCGGCAGTCGCGTAGCTGAGAATTCGCCCCAGGTTGTAAGCCAGCAGCAGGCGAAAGCGTCGGCTGCGTTGTTCCTTGGGAATGGCCAGGGTCAACGCGCCCATCAAGCCGCCGCACATGCCCAGGCAATGACCGCCACCGAGCAGGCCGAGGATCACCGCAGACACCAACAGGGGCGCCAGTTCAAGCATGGGGTGGTGCCTTGTCGTCCGGTTTGGCCGGATGGCCGCTGGCCTCATCGACCGCTGCCGTGTGGTTCGGGTCCTGATCGTCGAACAGGATGCTGTGGGCCGGGCCGTCGAGGTCGTCGTACTGACCGCTGTCGACTGCCCAGAAGAAAATGTAGATAGCGATGGCCACGATCAGCAGCGCGGCCGGGATCATCACGTAGAGAGCTGGCATCTGGACTCCATGCCCGCGCGGCTCAGGCCGGCAGCGGGCGGGTTTCGGGCGTGGCGTTGACGACCGGCGCGCTCGGCATGCGAGTCAGGCGCAGGGCGTTCAGTACCACGGTCAACGAACTGATGGACATGCCGACTGCGGCCCATACCGGAGTGATCCAGCCGAGGGCGGCGAACGGCAGCATGAGGCCATTGTACAGCGCGGCCCACAGCAGGTTCTCGATGATTACCCGGCGGGTACGCCGAGCGAGGCTGAAGGCCTGCACCAGCGCATCGAGACGGTTGGACAACAACACCGCGTCGGCACTGGTTTTCGCCAGGTCGGTGGCCGAGCCCATGGCGACGCTGATGTCGGCAGCGGCCAGCACCGGCACATCGTTGACCCCGTCACCGAGCATCAACACCTTGCGGCCTTCCTTGTGCAGCTGTTGCAGGACCTGCAATTTATCGTCAGGACGCAAACCGCCACGGGCCTCGTCGATGCCCAGTTCGGCGGCTACGCTGGCGACCATCGGCGAGGTGTCGCCGGACAGCAGCAACGTGCGCCAGCCGCGAGCCTTGCACGCTGCAAGCAGCGCCGGGGCGTCGGTGCGCAAGCGGTCATCGAGGACAAACCATGCCAAGGGACCCACATTGTCGCCGAGCAGCAGCCATTGGCCGGCTTCGTCCGGCATCAACGGCACGGCAGCACCGCTGAGGGCGCAGACAAAACGCGGTTGGCCGATGCGCAAACGTTGCGTCCCGACCACGCCTTCAAGCCCAAGCCCCGGCGTGCTGTGGACTTCTTCGGCGGCCAGTGGCGCCCGGCCAAATGCACGGGCGATCGGGTGTTCCGAACGGTTTTCCAGTGCGGCGGCCAGGCTCAGGCATTGATCACTGTCGAGGGCGCCGAGCGGGCGGATCGAGCGCAGCGCCAGGCGACCTTCGGTGAGGGTGCCGGTCTTGTCGAAAATCACCGTATCGATCTGGTTCAGGCCTTCCAGCACGTGGCCGCGGGTCAACAAAAGACCCAGTTTGTGCAGCGTGCCGGTCGCGGCGGTGAGGGCGGTCGGCGTGGCCAGGGACAAGGCGCACGGACAGGTCGCAACAAGCATCGCCAGCACAATCCAGAACGCCCGCGATGAATCCAGCTCCCACCAGATCAGGCCGATGACGGCGGCGGCGATCAGCGACAACAACAGGAACCATTGTGCGGCGCGGTCGGCGATTTCCGCCAGGCGCGGTTTTTCGGCCTGGGCGCGGTCCAGCAGGCGGACGATGGCGGACAGCCGGGTGTCCTGACCGAGGGCGAGGACTTCTACGGTCAACGCGCCTTCGACGTTCAGGGTGCCGGCGGTGACCGCATCGCCGAGCGTTCGTGGTTGTGGCAGGTACTCGCCGGTCAGCAGGGACTCGTCGATGCTTGATTGACCGTCGAGAATCTTGCCGTCAGCCGGGAGGATCGCGCCGGGGTGCACCAGCACTTGATCGCCGACACGCAGTTCGCTCAGCAGGATTCGCTCGCTCTGGCCGTCGGCACTCAGGCGCAAACACGAGGCGGGCAATAGATTCACAAGTTGTGCAGTGGCGGCGGCGGTGCGTTCCCGGGCGCGACGTTCCAGATAACGCCCGGCCAGCAGGAACAGCGCGAACATGCCGACGGCATCGAAATACAGTTCACCGACACCGGTGAGCGAGGTCCAGATGCCGGCGATGTAAGCACTGCCGATGGCCAGCGATACCGACACGTCCATGGTCAGGTGGCGGGTGCGCAGGTCGCGCATCGCCCCTTTGAAGAATGGCGCGCAGCTGTAGAACACAATCGGGGTGGTGAGGAACAGCGCAACCCAGCGCAGGATGGTGTGCAGCTCGGGGCTAAGGTCGATATTGAATTCCGGCCAGGTGGCCATGGTCGCCATCATCGCCTGGAACCACAGCAGCCCGGCGACGCCGAGTTGGCGCAGGGCCAGGCGGTTTTCACTGGCCAGTTGTTCGCTGGCGCGATCGGCTTGATAAGGGTGGGCGGCGTAACCGATGTGGCGCAATTCGCTGAGCACTTGGCTCAACGGCAGTTGCGCGTCGGCCCAGCGCACGTGCAAACGATGGTTGGACAGGTTCAGCCGTGCTTCGGCCACTGCCGGCAAGCCGCGCAGGTGTTTCTCGATCAGCCAGCCGCAAGCGGCGCAACTGATGCCTTCCATCAACAGGGTGGTTTCGGCGAGGTCGCCTTCGTGGCGGACGAAGGGCGCCTGCACGTCGGCGCGATCGTACAACGCCAGTTCATCCACCAACTGCACCGGCAAGGCTTCGGGGTTGGCCGATGATTCGCTGCGATGCTGGTAATAGCTTTCCAGGCCACCGGCGACAATCGCCTCGGCCACGGCCTGACAACCCGGGCAGCAGAACTCGCGGGTTTCCCCGAGGACGGCAGCGGTGAAGCGGCTGCCGACCGGGACGGGCAGGGCGCAGTGGTAGCAGGGGATTGGGGTGGTCATGGGGTTTTCACAGGGTGTTGTCCGATGATCGTTCCCACGCTCTGCGTGGGAATGCCTCCCCGGACGCTCCGCGTCCGCTTCGGCTGGGACGCAGAGCGTCCCTGGCTGCGTTCCCACGCAGAGCGTGGGAACGATCAGGGTGAGGCTTACTTTTTCAGGTCTTCCGCGCCTTGCAGCGGTTCATCACCGAGCAGCAAATCCTTTTCGTGGCTGACCGTTTCCTCTTCGAACATGCGCCAGGTCTTGTCGTCCTGCACACCCAGCAATTCGACAAAGCGGCGACCGTCGACCTTGTCGCTCAACTGGCCAATGTAGCGGCCTTCTTCGGTTTCACTGCGGGCCAGGGTGATCTTGCGATCCTTCTCCGGCTGCGTTGGCGAGATCAGGTTCAGCTCCAGGGTTTTGGGCTGGCTGTTGCCGTTCAGGCGCAGGTCGACTTCGCCGGTCACGTCATCCAGATGCACGCTGGCGCGCAGCAACAGGGTTTGCGCCAACAGTTCACGGTCGAGGGAGCGGTTGATGCCTTTGCCGGCCTCGTAATAATTGTCGTTGACCAGGTTGTCCGGGTTGTTCACCGCGATGGTCACCATGGACAGGGTCAAGGTCACCGAGCAGGCCAGGATGGCGATGATGATCCACGGCCAAAGGTGCTTGTACCAGGGACTTGCGGCGTTTGCTGCGGGCATGATGACTTCTCTCAACGAATTTGTGGGCCGATGAATCGGCTCTTGGCTTCAACGTGGATGCTGGCGTCATC
This sequence comes from Pseudomonas sp. RIT-PI-q, assembly GCF_001297125.1. Classification (GTDB taxonomy): domain Bacteria; phylum Pseudomonadota; class Gammaproteobacteria; order Pseudomonadales; family Pseudomonadaceae; genus Aquipseudomonas. Next base: position 484,622 of record NZ_LHPC01000028.1, on the reverse strand, counting down.
GGCGTCCTTGAGGATGAATTTCACCTCGTTGGTGCTCGATGGCAGTTGTTCCGGTGCACTGGACAACTCGACCGGCTGGCTGAAAATCTCCCCGGCGGCGACTTTGATTTCGCGCTTGCCTTGCAGCTTGAGGTCCGGCAGGCCAGTGGCTTCCAGCACATAGGTGTGGTCGCGCTGATCCTTGTTCATGATCTTCAGGCTGTAGACGTTTTCGATCCGGCCTTCGGCGTTTTCGCGGTACAGCACGCGGTCCTTGCTGACGTCGAAACCGACCAGCGAACGCATGAAGAACGCGGTCACCAGCAACGCGATCATCGCCAGCAGCACCGTGGCATAGCCAATCAGGCGCGGGCGCAGTTTATTGGTTTTTTGCCCGGACAGGTTGTGCTCGGTGGTGTAACTGATCAGGCCGCGCGGATAGTCCATTTTGTCCATGATGCTGTCGCAGGCATCGATGCACGCGGCGCAACCGATGCACTCGACTTGCAGGCCGTCACGGATATCGATACCGGTCGGGCACACCTGGACGCACATGGTGCAGTCGATGCAATCGCCCAAGCCCAGAGCCTTGTAGTCGACGCCTTTTTTACGCGGGCCGCGGGACTCGCCACGACGCGGGTCGTAGGAAACGATCAGGGTGTCTTTGTCGAACATCACGCTCTGGAACCGCGCGTACGGGCACATGTAAATGCACACTTGCTCACGCAACCAGCCGGCATTGCCGTAGGTGGCGAGGGTGAAGAAACCGACCCAGAAATACGACCAGCCATCCGCTTCGCCGGTGAAGAAATCGAGGGTCAATTCGCGGATCGGCGAGAAGTAACCGACGAAGGTCATGCCGGTGACGAAGCCGATCAACAGCCACATCGCATGCTTGCTGAACTTGCGCAGGAATTTGTTGGCGCTCATCGGCGCCTTGTCGAGCTTGATGCGCTGGTTGCGGTCGCCTTCGGTGACCTTCTCGCACCACATGAAAATCCAGGTCCAGACGCTTTGCGGGCAGGTATAACCGCACCAGACCCGACCGGCGTACACCGTAATGAAGAACAGGCCGAAGGCGCTGACGATCAGGATGCCCGAGAGCAAGATGAAATCCTGGGGCCAGAAGGTCGCGCCAAAGATAAAGAATTTACGCTCCGGCAGGTTCCACCAGACGGCCTGGTGGCCACCCCAGTTCAGCCAGACCGTACCGAAATACAGCAGAAACAGCCCGGCACCGCCGATCATCCGCAGGTTGCGGAACAGGCCGGTGAAGGCGCGGGTGTAGATCTTTTCTCGAGAGGCGTAGAGGTCGACGCTGTTGTTCGCGTTCTTGGCGGGCGGGGTAACGTCGTGTACCGGAATCTGATTGCTCATCATTGCATCCCACGGCAGTGGAAAAATGCCTCGGTCAGTACATGCCGACCGCGGTCAAAAAGAGGTGTTGCAGTGGCCCAATGATACGCCTGTAGCTCTAGCTCAAGGGTGCGACCTTTGGTCACGTTGGTGGAAATCAACTGACGGTGTAATGACTTGAATCAATTGACTTGTGAATTATGGATGGTTTTGTGGGGGTGACGAACTCATTCGTCCCATGGATTGATCAAGGCAACACCACTGGATTGAAAATCGCTGACGTTGCGGGTGACCACTGTGAGTCCATGAACGAGCGCAGTCGCAGCGATCAGGGCGTCACTTTCATTGGCACGGTCCGGAACATGCAAACTGGCACAGCGTAGGGCTACGGCGGCATCTATCGGCAGGATTCTGGCATCGAAAGCCGGTATGACGTGGCGCTTGAGCCAAGTGCGCAATACCTTTCCCTGGACGGGATCACGACGTTCCATACGTAGCACCCCGGTCTCCAGTTCCTTCAAGGTAATGGCCGAGATAAACATGCGTGGCGCGATGATGCTCTTGGCCCAGGCGACGACGTTCGCGTCAGCCTGGGGTTTGCGCAATTCAGAAATCACATTGGTGTCGAGTAGAAACATTCAGGACAGATCCACGGGGCGATGAGTAATGACGGCGCGCTCGGTTTCGAACTCGATGTCTGCCGCTTCTGGCATTACCAACAGGTCGACGATGTCGGCATTGATGCCGGTCAGTTTTTGGTAGTCCTCTATGCTTAGCAGCACATGCGCCGGCTTGCCTCGGTCGGTGATGAAAACCGGCCCTTGACGCGTGGCTTTTTTGGCACCACTTGTGTCCTGATTGAATTCTCGACTGGAAATGGTGGTGATGGCCATCATCGTCGGCCCTCCTGTATCAACAATGTAGAAACGTTACTACCAGGCTGTGTGTCTCGCAACCACCAGGCGCAAGAGTTCGACCACCGGTCGTTGTTGGCATGGGGTAACGTTCTGGAAACAACACCTATTAATATAGAACTTCCAAGCCTTTGTTTTTTTTTGTCGATGGCATAAGTTGTAAGCGCACCTGTTTTGTGTGCGTTATTTTTTAACTTCAATAGAAAAGGATTTCTATGTTTCTTGATATAAAGATCAAGGTGCTGTCAGGCGCATTGTTGTGTATCGCAGTGGGTAATGTTTATTCGGCACAAGATGATTACCTTCCAAGGCATTTGATATTTACTTCGGACCCACAATACCCATGGACTGAAAGTTCCGATCACGGGTGGGATGAGTCAACGTCGGAAAAAGAAAAGCGCTCACAGTGGCTGATTGAGACCCAGTATTCCGATGTGGCGAATTTCAGGAGCAACTTCAGTGTTGATCCTGCAAGGGTTCCGGTCATGATCAATGGCGACATGACCGCCTTTGGGCATGGCGGCCAGCGCTCAATGGTCAACGCCTTGCTTACAAAAGCATTGGGTGAGCATTACGACTACGGACTGGGTAATCATGATTACGAAAACAATGTGGATGATTGCAGCTTTCCAGAAAATAACTGCGCCGCCGACAGCATCGTGGCGTTGAAGGAGAAGTATTGGGGCAACGTTGACAGTATGGATCTGGCTGCGCGAACCGAGGATGGAGCCAAGGTTTATTATGGCAGCCTTGCCTACTCCAAAGTGGTGGGCGATGTTCATCTGATTCAACTACACAATGAACCCACTTACACCGTTAACTTTTCTTCGGGGTTCCCATTGAACAGGGTCAGGTTCGAGATTTCAGATGCGCTGGATTGGTTGGAGCGCGATCTGCAACGTGCGCGCAGTCAAGACAAGATCATTATTCTCAACCTGCACAAGCCTGATCAATGGAAGGGCAGCAGCGAGCAGGTAGCCCGTTTCAAAACCATGATCGAACGGTACAAGGTGAGCGCCGTGTTCGCCGGGCATCTGCACACGGAGCCAGGCCTCTATACCGGCTGGAACCGCCGCGACTACTTCGGTGAAGTGCCGGTGTTTCTCAGCGGCGGTGCGTCCAGCCAGACCTACCTGATCGCCGATATCGCCCCGGATCGCCAGACGCTGAAGGTGCACCAGGTCAATGGCAACAACTGGCCGAGTCGTCAGCTGATCGCCACCGTGGCCGTTCGATAACCGCTGTTTCCCGATCAAAAAAAAGCCCCGTCAGATGACGGGGCATTTTTTATTGCAGCAAGCGTTTGCCTTACTGGGCGTCCGGCGCCGGAGCCTTCTCACCGTGAGACAGGCTGTAGACGTAAGCGGCCAGCAGGTGAACCTTGTCGTTACCTTGCAGCTGTTCTTGTGCAGGCATCTGGCCCTGACGGCCGTAACGGATGGTCTGCTGCAGTTGAGCGAAGCTCGAACCGTAGATGAACGCTGCAGGGTGGGTCAGGTTAGGTGCGCCCATGGCTGGCGTCCCTTTGCCTTCCGGACCGTGGCCCACCGCGCAGTTGGCGGCGAACAGTTTCTGGCCGGCAACCGGGTCGGCCTTGGTGCCTTCCGGCAGCTTGCGGCCATCGAGGTTGGTCAGCACGACCGCGGCAACGTCAGCAACACCTTGCTCGCCGATCACTTCAGCCCAGGCCGGCATCACGGCGTGACGACCGCCCATGATGGTGGTCTTGATGGTTTCTGCCTCACCGCCCCAGCGCCAGTCGGCGTCGGTCAGGTTCGGGAAGCCATAAGCACCCTTGGCGTCGGAACCGTGGCAAACCGAGCAGTTGGAGGCGAACAGACGGCCACCCATCTTCAGGGCTTGCGGGTCCTTGGCCACTTCTTCGATCGGCATGGAAGCAAATTTGGCGAAGATCGGGCCGAACTTGGCGTCCGATTTGGCCATTTCCTTTTCCCACTCGTGAACGCCGGTCCAGCCGCTCTGGCCGTTGGCGAACGCAGTCTGCTTCTCGTTATCCAGGTAGTTGTAACCCGGCAGCAGGCCTTTCCAGTTGCCCAGGCCCGGGTACAGCACCAGGTAGCCCAGGGCGAAGATGATGGTGCCCACGAACAGCATGAACCACCATTTCGGCAGTGGGTTGTCGTACTCCTCGATCCCGTCGAAGGAGTGGCCAACCGTTTCTTCGGTGGCTTCGCTGCGCTGGCCCTTGCGGGTGGACAGCAGCAGCCAGGTCAGGGCGAAGATGGTGCCGAGACTGAGGACTGTGACGTACAGACTCCAGAACGTAGTCATTCTTTGTTACTCCTAGAAGCTTGCTCGACGTGCTTGATGGCTTCGGGATCATCCGCGAAAGGCAGCAAGGTCGCGTCTTCAAACTCCGACTTGCGCTTGGGGCTGAACACCCACAACGCCAGACCGATAAAGGCCACCATCACAACAACGGTGCCCAGGCCACGAATCATCCCGATATCCATCTAAATCACCGTTTGCTTTTGATGATGGTGCCCAGGCCTTGCAGATAGGCCACCAGCGCGTCCATTTCGGTTTTGCCCTTCACAGCATCCTTGGCGCCGGCGATGTCTTCGTCGGTGTAAGGGACGCCGAGCGTGCGCAAGACTTCCATTTTCTTGGCGGTGTCTTTGCCGTCGAGCTTGTTTTCCACGAGGAACGGGTAGGCCGGCATTTTCGACTCAGGCACCACGTTGCGCGGGTTGTACAAGTGCGCACGCTGCCAGTCATCGGAGTAACGACCGCCGACACGGGCCAGGTCCGGACCGGTACGCTTGGAACCCCACAGGAACGGGTGGTCCCAGACGCTTTCACCGGCGACCGAGTAATGGCCGTAGCGTTCGGTTTCAGCACGGAACGGGCGGATCATCTGCGAGTGGCAGCTGACACAACCGTTGGCGATGAAAATGTCACGGCCTTCAAGTTCCAGCGCCGGGCGCGGCTTCATGCCCTCGACCGGCTTGTTGGTGACGTCCTGGAAAAACAGCGGAACGATCTGGGTCAGGCCGCCGATGCTGACGGCGATAACCATGAAGAAGGCCAGCAGGCCAATGTTCTTCTCGACTGCTTCATGCTTCATCAGTGAGCTCCAACTACAGCAATCTGAGCGGCGGCTTCGGCTTCAGCCGGGTTCGAGGCACGTACGGTACGCCATACGTTGTAGGCCATGAACAGCATGCCGCTGGCAAAGAACGCACCGCCCAGGGCGCGAACGATGAAACCAGGGTGGCTGGCTTGCAGTGCTTCGACGAAGGAGTAGGTGAGGGTGCCGTCGTCGTTGATTGCACGCCACATCAGGCCCTGGGTGATGCCGTTGACCCACATCGAAGCGATGTAGAGCACGGTGCCGATGGTTGCGAGCCAGAAGTGCGTGTTGATCAGGCCGATGCTGTGCATCTGCGCACGACCGAACAGTTTCGGGATCATGTGGTAGATGGCGCCGATCGAGATCATCGCTACCCAACCGAGGGCACCGGCGTGTACGTGGCCGATGGTCCAGTCGGTGTAGTGCGACAGCGAATTGACGGTCTTGATGGCCATCATCGGGCCTTCGAAGGTCGACATGCCGTAGAACGCCAAAGACACGACCAGGAAGCGCAGGATCGGGTCGGTGCGCAACTTATGCCAGGCGCCCGACAGGGTCATCATGCCGTTGATCATGCCGCCCCAGCTCGGTGCGAGCAGGATGATCGACATCGCCATGCCCAGCGACTGGGCCCAGTCCGGCAAAGCGGTGTAGTGCAAGTGGTGCGGACCGGCCCAGATGTACAGGGTGATTAGCGCCCAGAAGTGCACGATCGACAGACGATAGGAGTAGATCGGACGCTCGGCCTGCTTCGGAACGAAGTAGTACATCATCCCCAGGAAGCCGGTGGTCAGGAAGAAACCGACCGCGTTGTGGCCGTACCACCACTGGATCATCGCGTCAGTCGCACCGGCGTAGGCCGAGTAGGACTTGAAGAAGCTGACCGGCAGGGACGCGTGGTTGACGATGTGCAACATCGCCGTCACGACGATGAAGGCACCGTAGAACCAGTTACCCACATAGATGTGCTTGGTCTTGCGCTTGGTGATAGTGCCGAAGAACACCAGACCGTAGGTTACCCAGACGATGGCCAGCAGAATAGCCAGGGGCCATTCCAGTTCCGCGTATTCCTTGGTCGTGGTGTAACCCAACGGCAAGGTAATGATCGCGCCGACGATCACCGCTTGCCATCCCCAGAAGGTGAAGGCAGCGAGGCTGTCGGAAATCAGTCGCGTTTGGCAGGTTCGCTGCACGACGTAATAAGAAGTGGCAAACAGTGCACAACCACCGAAGGCGAAAATCACCAGGTTGGTGTGCAACGGGCGTAAGCGTCCAAAAGTCGTCCACGGCAGACCGAAGTTCAATTCCGGCCATACGAGCTGTGAGGCGATGAAGACACCAAGCCCCATGCCAAGGATCCCCCAGACCACCGTCATGATGGCGAACTGGCGGACTACCTTATAGTTATAAGCAGTCGGACTGATTGCTGTGCTCATTCTAAGGTTCCACGGTTTGGGTGTTTTATTAGGAGTAAAAATCGGCCGCAAGTATGGAGAAAGCGGGGGGTCATTGCAACGCGCCATGACCTGGGTCAATGCTTTCAAAAGCTGATTCTGCGGCCTTTCCATGCGCCGCGTAAGGACAAAATTGCCCGTGGGCAAAATGTCGCAGCGGACGAAAAAGGTGAGGGGGTCAGGTCAGTTGTAACGGGGTGTGTTCAAACACAACGATCGGCTGACCGACGGCAATTGGCACGACAGCCGGTATCTACCAGCCTTTGCGGCCTGTCATCGAGCAGATTCGTTGAACACATCGCGTCGGGTCGACCTGGAACCGGCTCATGCCAGTCCGCATCGGAGCAAGCTTAGACCCGAATCTGGTGAACCGAAAGGCGGACTAACGGAGGGTGCGACAATGGGTCGCAAAGGGGCAGGGAACTGCCGCAGTCCGAAGAATGCGGCAGCAGAGCGGTCGAGATTTATTCGCCTTTGCCTTCAGCCTGCAAACGCTCTGTATTCAGCCCGTGTGACAGGCTGTACACATAAGCGGCCAGCAATTGCACTTTATCGTTGCCGAGCAGTTCATTCTGCGCCGGCATATGGCCCTGGCGACCATGACGAATCGTCTGTTGCAGTTGCGCCAGGCTTGTACCGTAAATGAATCCGGCCGGGTGCGTCAGGTTCGGCGCGCCCATGGCTTCAGTGCCCTGGCCGTTTGCCCCATGACAGGCTACGCAGGTGGTGCTGAACAGTTGCTGTCCGGCTTTCAGGTCGGCGCCGCTGTCATCCGGTAGCGGCAGGCCGGCCAGGTCATGACGCACATAAGCGGCGACATTCTTCACGCCCGCGTCACCGAGGATTTCACCCCAGGCCGGCATGGCGGCCATGCGACCGCCCATGATCGTGGTTTTGATCATCTCGGCATCACCGCCCCAGCGCCAGTTAGTGTCGGCAAGATTAGGGAAGCCAAAAGCACCCTTGGCATCCGAGCCGTGGCACACCGAGCAGTTGGAAGCAAACAGGCGACCACCCATTTTCAGCGCTTGTGGGTCCTTGGCCACTTCTTCCAGGGGCATGGCGGCGAATTTGGCGAAGATCGGTCCGAACCTGGCGTCTGCCTTGTCCATTTCCTTTTCCCACTCGTGGACGCCAGTCCAGCCGTCCTCATAGCCCGGCAAGACACCTTTCCAGTTGCCCAGGCCCGGATAAAGCACCAGATAACCCACGGCAAACACCAGCGTGCCGGCGAAGAGCATGAACCACCACTGCGGCAACGGGTTGTCGTACTCCTCGATGCCGTCGAAGCTGTGGCCCATGGTCTGGTCGACGCTGCCTTTGGTTTCGCCCTTGCGGGTGCCGATCAGCAACCAGGTCAGGCCGATCAGGCTGCCGATGGTCAGTACGCAAATCCACGTACTCCAGAAGGTGGTCATGGCCGGGTACTCCTTGTTGTTGCAGGTTCTTGGGGGGTGGCGTTGCCGGGTTGCGGCTCATCGGCGAATGGCAGCAAGCGCGCTTCGGCGAATTCCGGGCTGCGCTTGCTGCTGAACACCCACAACGCGAGGCCGACGAAGGCCACAAACACCACGACCGTGCCCAGGCCGCGGATCATTCCACTGCTCATTTCAACGACCATGGCTCACCTCTTGCTCTTGATGGCTGTGCCGAGCACTTGCAGGTAGGCCACCAGCGCGTCCATTTCGGTCTTGCCCTTGAGCGAGGCGACGGCGCCTGTGATGTCGTCGTCGGTGTACGGCACGCCGAGGGTGCGCATGGCCTTGATCTTGGTTTCGGTGTGGCTGCTGTCGAGTTGATTGGCCACCAGCCATGGGTAGCCGGGCATTTTCGATTCCGGCACGACGTTGCGTGGGTTGTACAAATGCGCGCGGTGCCAGTCTTCGGAGTAGCGACCGCCAACCCGTGCCAGGTCCGGACCGGTGCGTTTCGAGCCCCACAGGAACGGGTGATCCCAGACGCTTTCACCGGCCACCGAGTAGTGGCCGTAGCGTTCGGTCTCGGCGCGGAACGGCCGGATCATCTGCGAGTGGCAACCGACGCAGCCTTCGCGGATGTAAATGTCGCGACCTTCCAGTTGCAGCGCGGTGTAGGGCTTCATGCCTTCCACCGGTTTGTTGGTCACGTCCTGAAAGAACAACGGGACGATCTGGGTCAGACCGCCGATGCTCACGGCCAATACCATCAACAGCATCAGCAGGCCGACGTTTTTCTCGATTGTTTCGTGTTTCATGGCGGTCTCCTCAGGCGATCTGCGCAGCAGCGGCGACTTCGGCAGGCTGCGAGGCCCGCACGGTGCGCCAGGTGTTGTAGGCCATCAGCAACATGCCGCTGAAGAAGATCGCACCGCCGACCAGCCGCACGACGAAGCCTGGGTGGCTGGCCACCAGGGTTTCGACGAAGGAGTAGGTCAGCGTGCCGTCGTCGTTGATCGCGCGCCACATGAGGCCCTGGGCGATGCCGTTGACCCACATCGAGGCGATGTAGAGCACGGTGCCGATGGTCGCGAGCCAGAAGTGCGCGTTGATCAGGCCGATGCTGTGCATCTGCGTGCGGCCGAAGATTTTCGGGATCATGTGATACAGCGCGCCGATCGAAATCATCGCCACCCAGCCGAGAGCGCCAGCGTGAACGTGGCCGATGGTCCAGTCGGTGTAGTGGGAGAGGGCGTTGACCGTCTTGATGGCCATCATCGGCCCTTCGAAGGTCGACATGCCGTAGAACGCCAGCGAGACCACGAGGAAGCGCAGGATCGGGTCGCTGCGCAACTTATGCCAGGCGCCCGAGAGCGTCATCATCCCGTTGATCATCCCGCCCCAGCTTGGCGCCAGCAGGATCAGCGACATCACCATGCCCAGCGACTGTGCCCAGTCCGGCAGCGCGGTGTAGTGCAAGTGGTGCGGACCGGCCCAGATGTACAGGGTGATCAGCGCCCAGAAGTGCACGATCGACAAACGATAGGAATACACCGGACGCTCGGCCTGTTTCGGCACGAAGTAGTACATCATCCCGAGGAAACCGGCGGTGAGGAAAAAGCCGACGGCGTTATGGCCGTACCACCACTGGACCATGGCATCGGTCGCACCGGCGTACACCGAGTAAGACTTGGTGAAACTCACCGGCAACTCAAGGTTGTTGACGATGTGCAGAATCGCCACGGTGATGATGAACGCACCGAAGAACCAGTTGCCGACATAGATGTGCCTGGTCTTGCGCTGCATGATCGTGCCGAAGAACACGATGGCGTAGGCAACCCAGACGATGGTGATCAGGATGTCGATCGGCCATTCCAGTTCGGCGTATTCCTTGGAGCTGGTGTAGCCCAGCGGCAGGCTGATGGCCGCCAGCAGGATCACCACTTGCCAGCCCCAGAAGCAGAACGCGGCGATTTTCGGCGCGAACAGTTGTGTCTGGCAGGTGCGTTGCACCGAATAGAACGAACTGGCGAACAGGGCGCAACCGCCGAAGGCGAAGATCACGGCGTTGGTGTGCAACGGGCGCAAACGGCCGAAACTGGTCCACGGCAAATTGAAGTTGAGTTCGGGCCAGACCAATTGGGCCGCGAGAAAAACCCCGAGCCCCATGCCAACGATGCCCCACACCACCGTCATAATGGCGAATTGGCGGACCACCTTGTAGTTGTAGGCGGTACTGATAGAAGTGTTCATGGTTCCCCATCCACGGTTCAGCCGAAGTGAAGGCCTGTCTTTGCGAGTAAGCCGCAAGGCAATGACGCTTCCTTCGCCTGGAGTTATAGGCAGACTAAAAGCGAGGCAAGCATGGACAAAGAGCACAAGGCCAGTATTGACGGGGATCAATGGGCGCGGTGTGTGCAGGAACATGGATGGTTGTGGAATGCCGCTGAAGCGCCGGCATCGGCGACGCTGATTCTCGCCCATGGCGCCGGAGCCCCAATGGACAGCGCCTGGATGACCGACATGGCTGAACGCCTTGCTGCTCAAGGCATCAATGTGCTGCGCTTCGAGTTTCCCTACATGGCGCAACGGCGTATCGATGGGGGTAAACGTCCACCGAACCCGGCGCCGAAACTGCTGGAATGCTGGCGTGAGGTGTATGCCGTGGTGCGACGCCATGTCGCTGGGCGTCTGGCGATTGGCGGCAAGTCCATGGGCGGGCGGATGGCCAGTCTTCTGGCCGATGAACTGCAAGCCGATGCGTTGGTGTGCCTCGGGTATCCGTTTTATGCGGTCGGTAAACCTGAGAAACCTCGGGTCGAGCATTTGGCCGGGTTGAAGACACGGGCGCTGATTGTTCAAGGCGAGCGGGATGCGCTGGGGAATCGCGAGGCGGTTGAAGGCTATGCCTTATCGCCGAGCATTGAGGTGTTCTGGTTGGTGGCGGGGGATCATGATTTGAAGCCGTTGAAGGCTTCCGGGTTTACTCATGAGCAGCATTTGGCGGCTGCGGCGGGGAAGGTTGCTGCATTTCTTCAGTGAAATTTACAGTGCCGGTCAGGGCCTCTTCGCGGGCAAGCCTCGCTCCTACAGGTTATCGGCGTGCGCATGATCGACGCATGACCTGTAGGAGCGAGGCTTGCCCGCGAAGGCAATCGGTCGGGCGTTGCATTGCTTCAGTGAACGGTGTGCTGGGAATCAGGCCTCTTCGCTGGCAAGCCAGCTCCTACAGAGGATTACGGTCTCTTGTAGGAGCTGGCTTGCCAGCGAAGGCGGCCTGAAGGCTTACCGGTTAAACCGTTGCACCAACGAATACTGGGTATTCGCCGTCTTGGTCAGTTCTTCACTCAACAGCGCCGAGTGTTGTGCCTGTTCCGAGGTCTGGTCCGCCAGTTGCGAGATGTTGCTGATGTTGCGGCTGATTTCTTCAGCCACCGAGCTTTGCTCTTCCGTCGCCGCGGCGATCTGCGTGGTCATGTCGGTGATGTGAGCCACCGCTTCGCTGATCCCGATCAGCGCCTGGTCAGCTTCCAGTACCCGTGCCACACCTTCTTCCGCCTGGCGATGCCCGGCTTCCATGGTTTGCACCGCGGTGCTGGCGGTTTGCTGGAGTTTGGCGATCAGGGCGTGGATCTGCCCGGTGGATTCGCTGGTGCGTTGCGCCAGTTGCCGAACTTCGTCAGCCACTACCGCAAACCCACGACCCATCTCACCGGCGCGGGCCGCTTCGATGGCCGCGTTCAAGGCCAGCAGGTTGGTCTGGTCGGCGATGCCTTTGATCACATCGACTACGCCGCCGATTTCGTCGCTGTCCTTGGCCAGTTGGGTCACGGTCAGACCGGTTTCACCCACCACCACCGAAAGACGCTGGATGGCTTCGCGGGTTTCCCCTGCGATGTCGCGGCCGCGACCGGTCAGGCGATTGGCTTCCTGAGTGGCATCCGCCGTGCGCTGCACGTGGCTGGCAACTTCTTGAGTGGTGGCGGCCATTTGATTGACGGCGGTGGCCACTTGCTCGGTTTCGACACGCTGGCGTTCCAGCCCGTTGGAGCTGTTGTGGGCCAGGGTGTCGGACTGTTTCGCCTGGTCGCTCAAGTGCTCGGCGGTGTCTTGCAGGCGGGTCAGGCAGGTTTTCCGGCGAGCTTCCTGGCTGAGGATCGACATCTCCAGACGCGCCTGAGCGCCACGGCGGTCGGTGTACATCTGTGCGATCAGCGGATCAGAGGTGGTTTGCCCGGCCAGCACCAGCAGACGCTTGAGGCCGCGCTGTTGCCAGCTCAAACCCAGCAAGCCCAACGGCACCGACAGACCGGCGGCCAGGGCAAAGCCCCACTGGGACGTCAGCGTGGCACCGATCATGAAGCTCAATTGGCTGACCAGAATGAACGGCAGCCAGTCCTGCAGCACCGGCAGCCATTTGTCTGATGAAGGAATCGCCGATTTGCCTTGGTTGATGCGTTGGTAAAGCGCTTCGGCGCGGCGGATCTGTTCGGCAGTGGGTTTGACCCGCACCGATTCGTAGCCAATCACTTGATTGCCATCGAAAACCGGCGTGACGTAGGCGTTGACCCAATAGTGGTCACCGCTCTTGCAGCGATTCTTGACGATGCCCATCCACGGCAAGCCTTGCTTCAGCGTGCCCCACATGTGCGCGAACACAGCCGCCGGGACGTCAGGGTGACGCACCAGGTTATGTGGCGCACGGATCAGTTCCTCTCGCGAGTACCCACTGATTTCAACGAACGCGTCGTTGCAATAAGTGATCACGCCCTTGGCATCGGTGGTGGAGATCAACCGTTGCTGAGCCGGGAAGGTCCGTTCGCGTTGTGTGGTGGGCTGGTTGTTACGCATGGCTTGTTCAATCCGCAAAGGCTTTCAAGAGTTGTCGGCTGTGTCGCGGATTTGTTGAAGATTTTTTTCCGAAACCAGACGTGCGTCCCAAATTCGCGGCGTGGATTAAATGGATCCATCTGCCCGGCGGTCGAGCTTTTCCGGTTTCCCTCAAGGGGTTCGGCGCGTATGATTCGCCGCTATTTTGCGTAGGGCGTTATCTTTGGTCAGGTAGGAAAAGTACATAACACTCAGGGTGTCGTCGGTTTTCCAGCATTTACATTAATGGAATTTGATTGTTGTTCGGCCCTTGGCAAAAGGGCCGGGTATAAAAAGGGCTAGTAGCAATGCGTAAGAAAGTTGCAATCATAGGGACGTCGTTCCGTTTTCCAGGCTCTACTTCTGCAACTTTTTGGCCGCAGCTGCTGGACAGGCAGAGCTTTATTACCCAAGCGGATTTTTCCCGCTGGTCCAAAGACGAGTTCCTGCACCCGGACAAGGCAAACCCCGCAACGTCCTACACGTTTGCTGCCGGTTCCCTGGGCGATATTTCTACTTTCGATGCTGGGTTCTTCAATATTTCCCCACGTGAAGCGGCGGTCATGGACCCTCAGCAGCGCCTGTTGCTGGAGCTTGGCTGGGAAGTGTTCGAGAACGCCGGGGTCAAACCGTCGAGCCTGCGTGGCAGCGATTGTGGTGTTTACCTGGGGATCGCCAGTGTCGACTACGGCTATCGCCTCGCGCATGACATGTCGACGATTGATGCGGGCACCGCTACCGGTAATACCTTCAGTATCGCGGCCAACCGGTTATCTTTTTTTTATGACCTTCAAGGTCCGAGCATGGCCATCGACACGGCGTGCTCTTCGTCCCTGATTGCTTTTCACCAGGCGTGCCAGGCCATTCAGAACGGCGATATCGAACAGGCGATTACCGGTGGCGTCAGCCTGCATCTTCACCCGTTCGGCTTCCTGATTTTCGCCAAGGCTTCAATGCTGTCGCGCACCGGCCAATGCCACGTGTTCGATGAGTCTGCCGATGGCTATGTCCGGTCTGAAGGCGCGGGGTTGTTCTACCTGAAGGATTACGACAAGGCGATTGAAGACGGTAATCAAATCCTCGCCGTCGTTGCCGGCAGTGCGGCCAATACCGATGGGCGAAAGTCGAGCCTGACCGTCCCGAGCGCGGACGCGCAGATTGACCTGATGAAGCAGGCCTACGACCGTGCCGGCATCAGTGCTACAGACATTGATTACCTGGAGGCGCACGGTACAGGCACGCCCGTCGGCGATCCTATCGAGAGCCGGGCAATCGGTGAAGCGCTGGGCCAGCAGCGCCCGGCGGATCAGCCACTGCTGATCGGTTCGATCAAAAGCAACATCGGGCACCTTGAGGCCGCCTCGGGTGTTGCCGGCTTGATGAAAGCGCTGTACTGCGTGATCGAACGCCAGGTGCCGGCCACTATCGGCATCAAGAACCTCAATCCAGACATTCCGTTCGCTGACCTCAACCTCAGTGTGGTCACCGAAACCCGGGCGCTCAAACCCAATGGAAAACTGGTGGTTGGGGTCAACTCCTTCGGTTTTGGCGGAGCCAATGCCCACGTCATCCTGGAAAGTCCGCCACACGCGCCGCAGGCTCCGAGCCAGAAAGGGCAGGCAGTACCGCTGATTGTCACTGCCAAGGACAGCGCAGCCCTGGCGGCCCAGTCCGAACAACTCGCGCATTGCTTGTCCGGGACGGATGCGGCCAACCTTTACGACGTGGCCTACCAGTCGATCTTCCGCCGCGAGTTGCACCCGCACCGGGTCGTGGTGTTCGGTGCAGAGGCCCAGCGCAGCGCACAGGCGCTTCTGGATTTCGCCACGGAACCGGGCGTTCCGGCATTGTCGACGGTGCTGGAAAGCGGCCGTGGCCTGGATCAGGCAAAAGGGCCGGTGTTTGTCTTCTCCGGTAATGGATCGCAGTGGCAGGGCATGGGCCAGTCGTTACTGGCCGACCCGGTGTTCCATTCGGCGGTTGCCGAGGTGGACGCGATTTTCCAACCGCTGTCCGGCTATTCGTTGATCGCCGAACTCGCGGGCGAGCAGGGCGATGACCGTTATCAGCTGACTGAGTTTGCGCAACCGGCGCTCTTTGCCTTGCAAGTGGGTGTCACCCGCATGCTGGCCAAAAAAGGCGTCGTGCCGGTGGCCGTGATTGGCCACAGCGTGGGTGAAGTCGCAGCCGCCTGGGCATGCGGTGCGCTGACGCTGAACGACGCCACTCGCGTGATCTACCACCGCAGTCGCCTGCAAGGTTTGACCAAGGGCAGCGGCAAGATGGCAGCGGTAGGTTTGTCGGGCGCAGACACGGCGAGCGTGATGCAAACGCTCGGCCTGGACAACGAGCTGGTGGTCGCTGGCGAGAACAGTTTCAAAGGCGCAACCGTCGCCGGTCCGGTGCACGCACTGGAGATTCTGGAGCAGGCGCTGACCGAGCGTCAGGTGTTCGTCCGTCGCCTGGGTCTCGATTATGCGTTCCACTCGCCGGCCATGGAGGTGATTGCCGATCAGATCATCGACGTATTGAGCGATGTCGTCCCGGGGCCTGCCCGTATTCCAATGTATTCGACCGTCGCCGGTGACGTACTGGCCGGCGAACATCTGGACGCCGAATACTGGTGGAAAAACATTCGTTATCCGGTGCTGTTCCAGTCTGCGAGCGAGGCGCTCGCCAGGCAGGGCTACAACGTATTCGTTGAGGTCGGCCCGCACCCGATCCTGCGTGCCTATGTGGCCGATGCGCTGGCCAGCCAGGAACTCGAAGGTGTTGTTATCCCCACGCTGCTGCGTGGTGAAGAAAGCCCGCAGTTGATTGATCGCACGCTGGCGAAAGTGCTGATTGCCGGCGTCGACATCGACCTGCAATGCCTGTTTCCTCACACCGGGCGCTTCGTGCAACTGCCCAATTACGCCTGGCAACGCGAACGTCACTGGCACGCCGACACGCCCGAATCTTCTGGCAACCTGCGTCGTGAACGCGTCCATCCGCTGCTGGGTTACCCGCTGCCCGAGCATGAGTTCACCTGGGACAATCGCCTCGATACGCAACTGTTCCCGTCACTGGGCGACCACAAGGTGGGCGACTCGGTGTTGTTCCCGGGGGCAGGTTTCACCGAAGTCGTGCTGGCGGCTGCTTTGCAGTATCAACCCGGTGAGTTTGTAGAAATCGAAGAGCTGGAAATTCACAGCCCGCTCTTGCTCCATTCGGATTTCAGCAAAAAAGTCCGGGTGATGATCGACAGCACCGACGGCGGCGTTTCCATTGTTTCACGTAGCACCGCCCAGGCTGAGCCGTGGGTGCAGCATGTGGTTGCCAGGCTTCCTGGTGAAGCGCGCGGCGGGCTGCTGAGCGGTAGCGCTCCGGTTTTGCCCACGCGTGATCCCGACTTCACCTCGGCTCAACACTTGGCACTGACCCATGCAGTCGGCCTCAATTATGGCCCGGCCTATCAAGCGGTCGAGGCAGGCTGGATTGACGGCAACCAGGTATTGGCGCGGTTGACTGTCCCGGCTCCGATCGAGGCAGAACTCGCCAGCCTGAATGTGCACCCGGCGCTGCTGGACAGTGCTTTCCAGTTGATCACTCAATTGCTGAGCCAGGATGCCGATCGCCGTAAAGGCCTGGCCTTCATCCCGGTCAAACTGGGGCGTATCACCTTCGCCACCGGCAGTCTGCCGCCTTGCCTGGCCCAGGTGACCCTGGTGCGGCGCTCGGAACATTCCCTGCTGGCGGACTTCACGCTGTACGACGTACAGGGCCGCGCGGTCATCTGCATCAAGGACGCCCGTTTCCGTGGTGTGCGCCTGCACAAGGATCGCAGTGGCGACATCAAGCTGGTGGACTTTGTCGGGGTAGCCAAGCCCTATCCTGCCAATCAACGCGCAGTGCCATTGGCGGCTTCACGGCTGGAGACGCAACTGCGCCAGCACCTTTGCGCTATCGCGGATGATCCGGCGCTGACCCGTTATGCCGATGAAATCGACCCGTTGCTGGACGGCCTGTGTGGCAGTTTCCTGCTGGAAGCCATCGAGAAACTGGGCGGTGAGCTGACACTGCAACAACGCTCCGCCTGGGAGGCGGGCGGTTATCTTGACCATCTGCTTGAGCAAGCGGTGGAAGATGGCAGCGTGATCGCGGTCGACGAGGGCCGCTGGCAGCTTGCCGATCAGGGCGAGCGGGCGAGTGCGCAAGACATCTGGCAAGAACTGTTCAGCGGTTATCCCGAGCACTTCCAGATTATTCATTCGGTCGGCCGGATCGGCATGCACCTGCTGGAGTTGATCAACGGCAAGATGAGCCTTGCGCAACTGCTGCCGCGTGAAACCACACCCGCCGTATTGACTCGCATGGTCCTCGGTGCCTCCGGTCACCATGCATTGCTGGGCGGACTGCGAGAACACATCAGCCAACGGTTGAGTGTTCTGCCTGACGGGCAACGCTTGCGTATTCTCGAACTCGGCTTCGAGGGTGCACCTCTGGCGGCAGACCTGTGTGTCGGCCTGGATTTCGACCGGGTCGATTACCAATACGCTGCGCAAAACATCGAAACGGTGTCGATGCTCCAGGCTGACTTCGCGGATCTGCAGATACTGAGTCTGGACGCGTTGGAAAAAGTCGCTCGGCTGCCAGCGAACAGCTTCGATCTGGTCCTCGTCGCCACCGACCTGGCTGCGCTGGATGCTATCAGTCAAGGCTTGCTGCAGGGTGCTGCCAGGTTGTGTGCCCACGGTGAAGTATTGCTGCTGGCACAACACCCTGCGCGTTGGGCCGATTTCACCTTCGGTGCCGAGCCTTCCTGGTGGCTGGCCCGGCCGGGGCAAGCGGCGCTGTCGGTGCAACAGACTCCAGGCTTCTGGCAACAGGAACTGCGGCGTCATGGCCTGACAGTGTCCGAGCCTCTGGAATTTATTCCGGGCTCGGCGTCCGGCAGCTATCTGTTGGTAGCGGCCGAAGCGGGTGCGAAGACCCTCTTGGCGGCCCCTGAACATCCGCGTCAACGCTGGTTGCTGATAGCCGACGAGCAAGGTCCTGAAGCACCGTTTGCCCAGGCACTGGCCTCGCTGTTGAGTGAGCAGGGACAAGAGGTCGCGCTGCTTGCACCTGACTCGGCATCGGTGCTGGCACAACAACTACGTGAATGTGCGCCTCAACACATTGTGATGCTGGCCGGGCTGTTCGCGCCCCGAGGGCTGGATGCACAGGCTGACCGCTGCATGCTCGCCGCAGGCATCACGCAAGCCTGTGAGTTGGCCGGCGTCGCAGCGGATTGCTGGCTGCTGACCAGCGGCGCCGCTGTTCATTTATTACCGCAAGGCGCCCGCCTCGAAACGACGGTGCAAGGCATCGCCGATGCGGCCTTGTGGGGCTTCGGTCGGACCTTGGCTAACGAAGCGGTCGGCTGTCGTGTGCGGCTGCTCGATCTGGCGATTGGCGCCGGTGTCGAGGCGCTGGTGCCGGCATTGCTCAATGCTGATGAAGAAACCGAGCTGGTGGTCAGCGCGGCTGGCGATCGTTATGTCGCAAGGTTGCGGGTCCAGCCCGATGAGTTGCCTCCTCATGTGCCGCTGGATGCGCCGACGCAGGTCAGGCTCGGCTTCGACTTGCCGGGACAGTTGCGCAATTTGCGCTGGGAAGCACGGGCGCCGCTCGTTCCGGCTGACGATGAACTGGACATCGAAGTTCAGGCCACCGGGCTGAATTTCCGCGATGTCATGTACGCATTGGGTCTGCTGTCGGATGAAGCGATCGAAAATGGTTTCTCAGGGCCGACGCTGGGCTTCGAATTTGCCGGTGTTGTGCGCGGTAAAGGGGCATTGATCGGCGGTGATTTCCAGCCGGGCGATCGGGTCGTCGGCTTCGGTCCGTCGAGCTTCGCCAATCGCCTGGTGACCAACGCCAACGCGGTGGCGCGCATTCCTGACGGCATGTCCTTCGAAGCGGCAGCGACCATTCCAAGTACCTTCTTCACCGTGTATTACGCGCTGCATCACCTGGCGCGGCTTGAACCGGGAGAGAAAATCCTGATTCACGGCGCTGCGGGTGGCGTCGGTATTGCCGCGATCCAGATTGCAAAATGGTGCGGCGCCGAGATCTACGCCACGGCGGGCAGCGACGAGAAGCGCGATTTCCTGCGTCTGATGGGCGTCGAGCATATTTTCGACTCGCGTTCCCTGGCGTTCGCCGATGACATCCTGGCCGTTACCGATGGGCGCGGCGTCGACGTGGTACTCAATTCCCTGGCGGGCGAGGCGATCAATCGCAACCTGCGGGTGCTCAAGCCGTTTGGTCGTTTCCTCGAACTGGGCAAGCGCGACTTTTACCAGAACACCAAGATCGGTCTGCGGCCGTTCCGCAACAACATCAGCTACTTTGGCATCGACGCCGACCAGCTCATGAGCGAACGCCCGCAGCTGACCCGTCGGCTGTTTGGCGAAATGATGGAGTTGTTCCGCGACGGCATTTTGAGCCCGTTGCCCTATCGCGCCTTCGATGCCAACGAAGTCGTCGAAGCCTTCCGCTACATGCAGCAGGCCAGACAGATCGGCAAGATCGTCGTGACGTATCGCACGCCGATCCAGAATGTTGTCAGCGCACCGGTGGTGCATCCGCAGGTGCTGACATTGGCCGCCAACGCCACCTACCTGGTCACCGGCGGGCTTAGCGGTTTTGGCCTGCGCAGTGCGCAATGGCTGGTGGAAAAAGGTGCCCGTCACCTGGTGCTGCTCGGCCGTCGTGGTGCCGCGACTGAAGAAGCTCAACCTTTGCTGACACTCTGGCGTGAGCAGGGCATCGAGGTCCAGGCGCTGGTCTGCGATATCACCGACGCAGCGCAGCTGTCGTCGGTCATGGCGCGCATTGAATCCAGCGCCTGGCCATTACGTGGCGTGGTGCATGCGGCAACGGTGTTCGATGACGGTTTGATCCGCAATCTGACCCGCGAGCAACTGCAGCGCGTGCTGGAGCCCAAGGCCAAGGGCGCGCAATACCTGCATGAATTGACGGCCCACTTGCCGTTGGATTTCTTCGTGCTGTTCTCCTCGGCCACGACCTTGTTCGGCAACCCGGGGCAGGCCAACTACGTCGCCGCCAACCATTGGCTCGAAGCACTGGCGCGTCATCGCCTGGCGCTGGGGCTGCCGGCGACCAGCGTACTGTGGGGGGCCATCGATGATGCGGGTTTCCTGGCCCGCAACCAGGACATCAAAGACGCCCTGCAAAGTCGTATGGGCGGCGCTGCTTTGCAGTCGCATGCGGCATTGCAGATGCTTGAACGCTTGCTGTTGCAGCGGCGTTCGGGGCTGGGCGTGCTTGAGCTGGACTGGAAAGCGCTGTCGCGATTCCTGCCGGCCGCCGACTCGCCGAAGTTCAACGAGCTGGCGAGGTTGCACGGTGGTGAGCAGGACGAAGAAAGCGATGTCGACGATATCCAGCGACTGCTGGCCGAAATGGACGACGCCGAGCTGATCGAACTGTTCGGTGAAATGCTCAAGCAGGAAATCAGCGAAATCCTGCGTTTGCCAACCAGCAAACTGGACGTCACGCGACCGCTCCAGGAGTTGGGTCTGGACTCGCTCATGAGTGTCGAGCTGGTGGTAGCGGTCGAGGAGCGATTTGGTGTTCGTTTGCCGGTCATGGAGCTGAGTGAAGCGTCAAGCATCGGCAAGATCACTGTGCGAATCCTTGAACTCCTGCGCGGCAATCAGGACAGCGATGTGCCGCCGGTTGCCGGCAATAATCTGCAGTCTCTGGCGAGCGATACGCTCTCCCGTCACGGGGTCGAGATTTCCCGCGACGCCCTCGAGATGAGCGATGGGCTTGGCACCCAGGTTTCAAAACCTTCACGTTTGATTAATTGATCCGAACCATGACCCATAAAACTACGTCCGGGCTTGCCACTTCGATGAAGGACAAGCTGATCCAGCAAGCCCTGGAGCGTCGCCTGCGCAAAACCGGCGAGGGTGCTCCCAGCCCTTCGCTGGACAGCATCAAAGGCACCCAGCGCGAGGATTTCGGGCAGTTTTGCCGATTCGATCAGCACCCTGGCTACCAGCATTTGCGCATCATGCTCGACGGGGCCGCGCGCTTTGGCCTGGCGAATCCGTTTTTCAAGTTGCACGAAGGTTTGGCGGGCGCCGAAACCGTCATGGGCGGTAGTCGCTTCGTGAACTTCGCGAGCTACAACTACCTGGGCTATTCAGGGCACCCGCTGGTTGCTGAAGCCGCCAAGGCGGCCATCGATCGTTATGGGACTTCGGTTTCGGCCAGCCGTCCGGTGTCGGGTGATCGTCCGATCCATCGCGAGCTGGAGCAGGAACTGGCCCGACTCTACGAGGTGGACGACGCTATTACCTTCGTCAGCGGCCACGCGACTAACGTGACCACCATCGGTTATCTGTTCGGTCCGCGGGATTTGATCCTGCATGACGAACTGATCCATAACAGCGTTCTCCAGGGCATCCAGTTGTCCGGTGCCCGGCGCCTCAGCTTTGCCCATAACGATTGGGAGGCGGTTGACCGGGTGCTGAGCGATCAGCGTCAGCATTTCGAGCGCGTGCTGGTGGTGCTCGAAGGCATCTACAGCATGGATGGCGATTTCCCGGATCTGCCACGCTTCGTCGAACTGCGAAAGAAACATCAGGTGTTGCTGATGGTCGATGAGGCGCATTCGCTGGGCGTCATGGGACAGACCGGCAAGGGCATCCGCGAGCATTTCGGTCTGGCCGGCAGTGACGTGGATATCTGGATGGGCACCTTGAGCAAAAGCCTGGCCAGTTGCGGTGGTTACATAGCGGGTGAGTCGGCGCTGGTTGAACACCTGAAGTTCCTGGCGCCGGGCTTTCTCTACAGCGTTGGAATGCCGGCATCTGTGGCGGCGGCCGCGTTGACGGCTTTGCGTTGCCTGCCTGAGGATGGCGAGCGCGTCGCCACCTTGCAGGCGCGGGGCCGGCAATTCCTTGAGTTGGCCAGGGAAGCGGGCCTGGACACCGGCACCAGCACCGGCCTGGCGGTGGTGCCGATCATCACCGGCAGTTCGCTCAAGGCTGCCCAGCTGTCCAGCGCGTTGTCGCGACGTGGTATCAACGCGCAGCCGATTCTGCATCCGGCAGTGCCCGAGAAATCGGCTCGTGTGCGCTTTTTCGTGTCATGCCTGCACACCTCGGAACAAATTGCCGAAACCGTCGCGATTGTTGCTCATGAACTGGAAAAACTGTAAGCCGAGCAGCCGAAAGATCGATGCAATATTCGAAGCCGCCTTCGCCGGCAAGCCGGCTCCTACAGGTTTCGTTCACTGAATGATGTGTGAACGCGCTTGTGTAGGAGCTGGCTTGCCAGCGAAGACGGCCTCAAGCCTTGCAGCGCCAATCAAAACGTCTTCGCCGGCAAGCCGGCTCCTACAGGTTGGGCGTCGTCCACAAAATGTTGGTGTGCACGCGTTTTTGTAGGAGCTGGCTTGCCAGCGAAGACGGCCTTAAGCCTTGCAGCGCCAATGAAAACGCCTTCGCCGGCAAGCCGGCTCCTACAGGGTTGGCGTCACCCACAAAATGATATGTGCACGCGTTTTTGTAGGAGCTGGCTTGCCAGCGAAGACGGCCTTAAGCCTTGCAGCGCCAATGAAAACGCCTTCGCCGGCAAGCCGGCTCCTACAGGGTTGGCGTCACCCACAAAATGATATGTGCACGCGTTTTTGTAGGAGCTGGCTTGCCAGCGAAGGCGGCCTCAAGCAGCCGGCATTTACAACCAAATGGCGTCCCACAAAGGGTAGTCATGCACACGCCTGACCAGGTCTGCACGCAATGGGTTGGCGACGATGTAACGGGCCACCGACAACAGGTTTTCTTCGCTGCGGATGGCGCGATCGTGGAAGCCTTTTTGCCAAAATTTACCCGAGCGACCCAAGTAGGCATTGATCTCTCTCGCGCTGCGAGATTTCGTTGCAAGCATCAACTGCGGCAACGTGCTGTCCTGGAGTTCGACCAGCCAGTGAAAGTGGTCGGGCATCACCACCCAGGCCAGGGAGTCCGCCCATCCTTCTGTGCTGGCCAGGCGAAATTGATCCACCACCAAGCGTCCCACTCGCCAATCGCTGAACGCCGGTTCACGCAGGTGGGTTACGGCGGTGAGCAGGTAGATTTGTCCGGACTGGGAATAACGGCCGGCGCGCAGTTGGTTGGCGTGGGAGCGAGTAGGCAATCCTTTGCCCTCCTGTATAGATCGAAAAGGGAAAGGCTAGCGCGAGGATGATTTACCGTCGTAAAAGTTTGGATCCGGATATGTATTGACCGCCGCCTTCGCTGAACGATGTCTGCACGCAAATTCGTAGGAGCTGGCTTGCCAGCGAAGGCGGCCTCAAGCCCTTGCAGCGCCATTGAAAACGCCTTCGCCGGCAAGCCGGCTCCTACAGGTTGGGTGTCGTCCACAATATGATGGTGTGCAGGCGTTTTTGTAGGAACTGGCTTGCCAGCGAAGACGGCCTCAAGCCTTGCACTGCAAATGAAAACGCCTTCGCCGGCAAGCCGGCTCCTACAGGGTTGGCGTCACCCTAAAATGATATGTGCACGCGTTATTGTAGGAGCTGGCTTGCCAGCGAAGGCGGCCTCAAGCCTTGCAGCGCCAATCAAAACGCCTTCGCCGGCAAGCCGGCTCCTACAGGTTGGGTGTCGTCCACAATATGATGGTGTGCACGAAAATTTGTAGGAGCTGGCTTGCCAGCGAAGGCGGCCTCAAGCCTTGCAGCGCCATTGAAAACGCCTTCGCCGGCAAGCCGGCTCCTACAGAGTTGGCGTCACCCACAAAATGATGGTGTGCACGCGTTTTTGTAGGAGCTGGCTTGCCAGCGAAGACGGCCTCAAGCCTTGCAGCGCGAGAGCATACCTTTGAGATAGCGGCAGAGCTGCCGATAGCGCGGGTTGCTGTCGAGCAGGCCCGGATGGGGTTGTGCCCGGTGTTCCATTGCCTGCTGTGGGCTGCAGGGCATGCCTCGGACTTGCACCAGGTGCTGTTCATCGCCGTCGTTGCGCTTGAGGATCAAGCTGGCTGTTGCGCTGCCCGGGCTGATGCGCCACAGCGGTATGTTCTGCGCTGCGGCACGTGACGAGAGATCGTGTGGTTCATGGGCACTCCACACCAACACCTTGCCGTTTTCGCTCGCCACTGTCGTCATCAGGTCGGCGTTATTGCGAGTGAACTTTACGCGGCCCCAACGGCTGTCGAGCAAGCGGCGGATTGCCGGTTGCCGGCGCCGGGGCGCGCCAAGCACGGTCAACACGCCCGCGAACCGGCTGTCCTGCTCTTTCTGTCGGGCCAGTTGCCGGGCGACAGTCAGCACGTCGCAGCGCCGGTCGGTCAACGGGTCGACATAGCGGCAGTAGCGAATATAGGCGGCGGCAACCAGTTGCTCCAGTGTTGGCCGGGCCTGGCGCCGGGGGATCGGCAAGCGATCGTCGGTCAGTCCCCAGCCAGCATAGAACGGCAGCCCGAAACACGTCACCGGTACGCCCTGAATCAGCGCTTCGAGCCCGGCCTGGCTAGTGGCGATATACACTCGCGCGGCCCGTCGTGCCAACGAGGCCCAGGACACATGACGACTTTCCAGCGTCACCCCGCGCGCAGTCGCGGCCTCAAGCAAACAGCTTTTCTTGTGCCCGCTCAGGCAGTCTGGATGAATCCGCACACGCACATCGGCGCCGGGGTTTTCCGCCAGCGCGGTATCGAGCATGCGAATGAAATCTGCTTCACACAAACCACCGCCAGGAATGGAAAAGTCGCCGTAAGTCTGATCCACCACCAGAACCAGCGGCACCTTGCGCCCCAGTGAGTCGTCATCGCCGAGATCGGGTGCATTGTTGTACTTGCCGATGCCGCTGCTGCGCATCAGTGCAATGAGTTGCGCTGCCGTCGCGAGTTCCTGCGGGGTCAGTCGTTGAGGTTGCTGGAGGATGTTTTCCAGCAGCGAAGGACGATCCGCCAGGTAGTGAATGCCGATCGGGTCGACCACCATCGACATCGGCGTATCGCCCTCGACCCCGAGGGACGAGGAGCGTAGAAAGCCGTCCTCAAGGGCGATGTAGGGAATGTCCCAGCGCTTGCACAGTACCCGCGCGTGATCCGACGAACGCTTGTAGCCAATCCCTGAAATCGCCTTCAGCCCTTTGGGCTTTGTCGCGCCACGACGCCAAAGCCAAGACGGCTTGCCTTCCGGGTCGAGAAATTCGGTCAGGTGAAACACCCGCCACATCACCCACTGGGACATGATGCCGATCCAGCCAGGGCCTTCGACCAGCGACTGATTCATATCGTCGCGCTTCATGATTGGGGCTTCAGTGAGCGGCGCATGTTCATCACCGCAGGGAAGGGCAACAACCGGCTGAGCCAATTCACGGGTGTGGTGCGCACCCGGACGAAACCTTGCCGGGTGTAGAGCTGTTGGGCGCTCTGATTTTTCACCTGAACCTCAAGCTCAACGCTGTCGTAACCCGCTTGACGGGCCTGCCCGAATGTCTCTGTCAGCAGCGCGGTGGCCACGCCCTGATGGCGTGCCGGTTTAATCACACGCAAGCCATGCAGATAGAACCCGTAATACCACTCGCGGCATTCGGCAATGACAAACAGCAGATAGCGCACGCCGCCGCGAAGCCGGCCGAACTCATCCCGGAAGGGGCCGAAACCTGGCGAGAACGGTCCACGTCGATGGTGCTTGAACGCGGCATAACCGAGCGCGGTGGAGCCGCGATAGGCAATCAGGATCCGGTCCCAATTGACCGCCCGGGCCAGCAGCCGATAGCGGCGGGCTTCATCGCCGAGGATCAAGGCCAGCGAACCCCGCCCCGAAGCGATCAGCCGCGCAATCGCCTCGTCGCGCGCCGGCAAACGGGAACCGAGGACGATCCGCAGCGGCTCGCCGGCCCTCTCAATCATGGAGGGCGGTCTGAGCCTGGCTCAGCGGTTTGGCGACAGCCTTGGCGCGACTCAACTGATCGACGAACGTCCTGGCCAAGTGCTCGACCGCCAGTGGCGTGGCCGCACGGCTGCCAGGCACCTTGTTGGACCAGATGAAGTAGTCGGTATCGCCATCCGGCGCGCCAAGTGCGGTGTACACCTGGGGCAGAATCGGCACGTGGTCGCCAAAAAAGCACAGCCCGGGCGGGGTCGGCCGCGACATCAGGCACTCGCGCAATTGGCCGAGCATCCGGTCGGCATTGCTGACGTGCCGCAGGTACGGCGCCAGATCACGCAGGCCATCCAGCAGCGGGCGGTTGAACCAGGTCGGCAATTGCGCGGCATCGACGGTTTCCAGGTGCAGCGGGCCGTGGTTTTCCATGGTCACGGCGTGGATGTACAACGGCTGAGTGCGGTGGCTGTCGTTGAGCAGTTCAGTGATCTTGTCGGCCACCGCGCAATCGCCAATGAACGGCCCGGCTTTTTGCGAATCGTTGAAGCTACGCAGGTCGATGAATTCATCAAAACCCAGCGCTGGCAGCACCTGGTCGCGACCGTAGAAACTGCCGTCGTACGGGTGAATGCACACCGTGCGGTAGCCCTTGCGTTTCATTTCGGCGGCAATGCTCGGCAACCCTTGGCGCGCCAGGTGACGATAAGGATTGAAGCGATGAACGCCCAATCTGTCGCCGGCAATACCGGTCAGAAAAGCAAATTCGGTACGCACGGTATTGGCGCCCCAGGCCGCGACTTGCAGACGACCGTGGGCCAGCGCTTCGCCGCGCAATACGTCGTAGTGACTCAATACCTGCTTGTGGATGCCCGGCCACAACCGGCGAACATCGAAAAACGACTCGCTCTGTACAGACACCAGATCCGGCAGTGCCGTGCCCCTCGGGGTGGACGCCAGATGCGGATTGACGGCGAACGGTGAGTGCAACTGGTCGATGGCGACCTTGCGCCGTGCCGCGCAAAAATAGGTCCACAAACTGGCGGCCAGACCCCAGCGGGTCAAATCCAGGCTGGCATCGTAAGTCGGTTGCAGGGGCTTGATGCCGCCGAGGATCAGTAACAGCACGGCGCTCGCCAGTGTGGCGAGGCCTACGGGTAATGCTTGCGCGGCGGCAGGTTCGAAATACAGTCCGCACGCCAGATAAGCGATAAACGCCAAGGCCAGCACGATGGTCTTGCCGATGCCGAAGAAGGGCAGGTACAGGCGCGGAAAACGCACGGCGTCGCTGAAGTATTCAAAGTCTGCGCACACGAACGGTTCACGCAGCGAGTGATATTTTGCGTTGCTCACCATCACGATCAGCAGCCACAGGGCGAGCGCGTTCACTGCGCTGAAATAAGGGCGCCCGGTAACCGTGTACAGCGCAGCCACCGCGAACAGCCACACGCCGGCATGCAGCAGCCAGCTACGCAGTGGGCGACGCAATGTCGGGCGGGGAATCAGCAGCGCTTCGAGAAGGCAGGTCAGGACAAAACCGCCAGCGATGACCCAGGTAAAAGGACCGTTCAAGAAATCAGGCACCGTAGTCCAGCCATCGCAAAATTACAGACGACATCCGTGGGGGAATCACGCCCAGGGCCCAGCATCCGAGGTTCAAGGGGAAGGGGAAACTGATTCGTGCCTGGTTGGCCGCCAGGCCGCGACGGATCCGCTGCGCGGCTTTGTCCGGGTTCCACAGCAGCGGTTTCGGCCCTGGCATTTCGAAGCACATTTTCGATTCGACGTAACCCGGCATGATCACGTTGATCCGCACACCGTCGGCGGCGACGAGGTCGCGCATGGCTTCGCCGTAGGCCTTCATCGCCGCTTTGCTGGCGCTGTAGCTGGGCGTGGCAGGCAGCCCGCGCCAACCGGCGAGGGAGCTGAACAGCGCGATCTGGCCATGCTTTCGAACGCGCATGGCCGGCAACGCCGCCTGCACGGTAGCGATGGCCGCCATGACGTTCACTTCGATCACAGCCTGGGACAGTGCCCAGACTTCATCTTCCGAGTTCGGGCCCGCAGCAGTATTGAGCCCGGCACCAACGATGATCAGGTCCGGTTGCTCGGTTTCGCTGATGTGAGTGATCCATTCGCGCACAGCAGCCAGGTCCTGGACATCAAGCGCGTGGAGGATGACCCGGGCGCCGGCAGCGCGGCACTGCTCGGCCATTTCTTCCAGGCGCTCGGTGCGCCGGCCTTGCAGAATCAGGGTCACGCCTGGCGCGGCATAGGCCGGAGCCAATGCACCGCCGATGCCACCCGTGGCGCCGGTAATAAGGATGCAACGTGGATTTTTGTGCAGCGTCATAAGTACCGTTCAATCTTGGAGGTTTTGGCCATCAGCACTTCCAGCGAATTGTTCACGGCCATGTCGATGCCACAGCGCGTATAAAAGCCGCCGTTGACTTGGGTGGTGTGAATCACTGTGCTGCGAAAGCGCTGGAACAGCGTGGCGTCAGGTGGTTCCGGCGTGTGCCAGAAATCGTCGAGGCTGCCTTGGTGGGTCAGGCCTTTGAGGTCGTAGATCGGATTGCTCAGGGCGATGGTCGGCACGTTGTGCATCAACGAGGAACCGCCCACGGTGCTATTCACCGTAATGACCCCGGCCACATGGGACAGCAGCGTCGGCATATGACCGCTTTCGAGGAAGTCGACTCGATCGGCAATACCGAATTTGCCGGCAATCCGCAGGGTGATGCGATGGTAATTGACGAGGCCGGGTGTCAGCGGATGGTTCTTGACCACCAGTCGCGCATCACTGGGCGCGTGCCGGGCAAACGAGGCCAGCACATGTTTGAGCACGTCCTTCATGGTGTTGAATTGCGAGTGGTCGCGGATCTGTGCGTCGCTGTCCAGTTGCAGGGGCAGCAGGAACGTGGGGTGACGGTTGCGTGCCACTTCACTGATGACCGATGAATCACGTCCCTTGGCGCTCGCCAGGCGAATACCCTGGCGAATGTAGCCGGCATATTCGACCGCTGCGTTGTAAGGCGCATGGGTCTTATAGTGCGGGAAGCAGATTTTGTTCAGTGCACCACCGACGTGATACATCACATCGTGAAAGGCCCGGGAGGCGAAGGACAGCTTGAACGAGTCACCATTGTGGTAACGCGGAATGTACTTGCCGACTTCCCGATACCATTCCGGGTCCCGTGGCAGCAACGAATGGTTGTTCACCCCGTCACGTTCCAGCGTGACCCAGTAAGGCCGGAAATACCCTTCTTCGAAAACATGCACCCGCACGCCCAGGCGTTTCGCCAGGGCGATGGCCGGCACATGCACCGGGCGACGGTCGCCGAACAGCACCAGATCGGTGATGCCGTCAGCCTTGAAGCATTGGTAGTAGAAGTCCTCGAGCTGCTCAGGCTGGGCCGAATAAAAGACACGCGCGCCCGCGCCATACAGGGTATCGCCCATATTGAAACTGACGGATTTGACCCATTGCCCTTCGGCACGCAGGGCTTGAGCCAAACGAGCGAAAAAGGGCGAGCTGACACCTTGCAGGAACAAAAAGGAGTTGCGCGGCTTGGTCGACACGGAGCGTCTTGCAGCACCAGCGGGGTTCAACTGATCTTTTTCGATGTTCTCCAAGCGGTAGGGAGCAAACGTTGAATCACTTCTTGCCATCTTGGCTTCCTTCCTTGAGCTGGTACTTCATGCCAGTGCTGCAGCTCCAATAGAGTTCGTTCAGGTGTCGTAAATTTTTGCGTGATGCGGCTTACATAAATCGGGTAATTAATCAGGGTGCCGGCCACCAGTTCGTCGAGACTCAAGCGTCTGGTGCGACGTGCCTGGACGTCAGGGTGCATGCCCTCATCCGTGGTCAAACCCCATCCGGCATAAAACGGCTGGCCATAGGTGGTCACCGGTATCCCGCGCAGCAATGCTTCGAAGCCAGACTGGGAGGTCAGTACATGGACCTCATCCACTTCCTGCAGCAACTGGTGAAAGGGCACGTCGCCCACCACCTGATTGCACCAATCGGCGGTCAATTCTTCGTCTTCGCCGCGCTTGCGTGTACCGGCCACGACTTCCGGATGCGGTTTGTAGAGCAGCCATGCCTGCGGATGGCGCTCGCGCACTGCACGCAGCAGATCGAGGTTGCGGCGGATGCGGTGAGCGCCGTACCGAATCGAGGCATCAGACTCAACCTGGCCCGGCACCAGAATCACCTTGCTCA
The DNA here is from genome assembly GCF_001297125.1 of Pseudomonas sp. RIT-PI-q. Classification (GTDB taxonomy): domain Bacteria; phylum Pseudomonadota; class Gammaproteobacteria; order Pseudomonadales; family Pseudomonadaceae; genus Aquipseudomonas. The sequence continues at coordinate 454,424 of NZ_LHPC01000028.1, read as the reverse complement.
CGCCGGCGGGCCGCTTCCACTGTGTGCCGGGGAGGTTGTATTTGGTGACGCCGGCCGCGCAGATCGCTTCACGCAAGGCACTTGCCCGATGGCGCAGGGCAGGGCTGCATGGATCGTTCTGCAAGTTGTATTCCAGACGCGAAGGGCGTGTGGCGTCGTAGTAAATGCCCAGGTCGTCGAAGACCCAGGACAGTGGGCGCACTTTCTTCGCGCCGAGGCCGACCGAGCGAATAAATCCGTCTTCGACTCGGCCGATATGGCTATGACTGTTGTTCATGGCTAAGGCGGAATCATGTGCGCAGCCCCAGCTAACAATCGAGTCGGTTGCGTCGGCATGATGATCGGCAAAGCGGATGGATGAGCCATTAAAAAAGTCCGCCACCAGCGGCCGCTTCCAGTTTGAAAAACCAAGCATCTGCAGGTTTTCCGGCAAGCGACTGCGCATCCGTCGCTGCAGCCCCAGCCAGGCCAGCACCACTTCGGGCTCGCAGGCCTGACCGGATTCCGGGTCGACATAACGCGGATACTCAACCAGTGCCGCATACAGCAACTGTTCAAGGCTAACCGGCTGACGGCGGCTAGGCGCGGGCCGTGCATCCCGGGTCAAACCCCAGCCGGCATAAAACGGCATGCCGAAAGTGCGCACCGGCACACCCCACAACAACGCATCGAAGCCCAGTTGCGAGGTCATCACATACACAGCCTGCACTTCGCTGAGTAACTCGGCGGGATGCACATTGCGGCTGATCACCTGCACGCGCGGCCGTTTAGCCAGCGCTGCAAGATTAAAGTGGCCCTGCTTGCGGCCCGCCACGACATCTGGATGAACCTTCACCACGACAGTGCTGTGCGGGTGCTCATCGAGTGCAGCCTGGAGCATGCACTCGAAATCAGCATCGCCGGCGCCCTGAAGTGAGGCATCGCCCTTGGTCTGGTCAGCGACCAGCACGCAAGGTTGCGGCAACGGGCAGGCTTCGATGCGCGCGTTGTTGTACTTGGACACGCGCTCTTCCCGCCAGCTCGCCTGCAAGGCCCGAGCGCGGAGAATTTGAGATTCACTCAAGGCTGTCGGGATCAAAACTTCCAGGCGCGAAGGCGTCTCGGCGTCGTGATAAATACCCAGGTCATCAACGATCAGCGACAGCGGCGGCTCATCCGCGCCAAGGCCCACCGAACGCAAAAAACCATCCTCTACCGACAACACAGGCAGACCGGCTTTTTGTGCTTCCCGCTGCGCAAGCAGGGCGCTTGGCTTGCGACCCCACGCCAGCAACGCATCGGCCTGAGCGACGTCACGCGTCGAACCAGGCAGTAATCGATAGTCGGGCAACAGGGCGGGCAGGGTGGTGACTTGCTGGGCGCCTTTAGACAACACCAGCAAACACGGCCGATTCAGGAGGTTTTTGTCCATAAAAAAACAGCGGATATCCGTAAGTGACGCACTCGGTTGCGAGACGCGCAAAAATCCAAGCGCCTCAGGCAACGCTCTTCCATAGGTGGGCGCGCATGATAATACAAAGTCGACAATTTATAACGATAAAGTAGGAAATTTCCTACAAGTGGTGAGCGTTATCGGGTCGGGGGAGCTGGCCGCGTTGGGCCGCTCGTTTGGTCATTTGACGGGGAGGGGGAGCGTCAGCAAGTAGTCATACTTCTCACGCAAAGACGGCATTTTTTCTTTCTGCTGGTACTCGGCAATCGTCTCCGGCCGCAAGCAGTGCCACAGTGAGTTCAGCAGGAAAATGTAGTTGAGGTTGAGCGTCGCGCTCTGGCGGTCGAATCGTTCATCCAGTGCTTCGATATAGGCCTGCAAAAACTCATCGCGGACCTCGATAAAGCCCGGTAAATCATTGCGCCGAAAGATCGCGCTCAAGTACGCGCCGCCATCGAAACCAACACGCCCTACCTTGACCTCGCTCCAGTCGATCAACTGCAACCCTTGGGGCGAGAGGAAGAGATTTTTGCGCAGATAGTCCATATGAGAAAAACAGCGCTGGCTGTTCCTGGCCTCACCGGCCGCCCGACGCAGCGCTAGGCTCAAGGCGCGCAAACGCTCGGCCAGACCGATGAAGTGATCATCCTGTTTCGCCAGCTTTTCCACGGAAGGTAAAAAACGCTCAAAATTGAAGCGTGACCGCAGCAGATACCAGGGCCGAAAAAAATCCATCGTCCAGAACTTGTGCGCTTGCCACCGCGAAGCCCGCTGCAGATGCAGGCTGGACAAGGTTTCGATTTCGGCAATTCCCCGTGCCACATTCACGGCTATAGCCGCCATGCGTGGCGCCCGCCCTTGCACGAAGTCGGTAAAAATCAGGCTTTCCCAAGGGGTTTCGATAACGCCCAGGCACGCGGGGTGCTTGAAGTGAACACTGTCGGCCAGGACGTCCCGCTCTCGATAGAACCGCGACTCCAGGCTGGTGATAAACGCGACTTTGCGAATCGACTTCTCGACCACATCCAGTGTTGCACCGGTGCTGAGGTCGGTCAGTCGGTGATGGCGCACGTAATTGACGAAAGACGCGTTGGACGCCAAATCAGTGGTGGTGATGCTGAATCCGTCCGCCCGATACGCCGGCAAAAGAAAGCCCAGGCGTTTTTCCAGGGTGGCGTGGCTTAACCAGAACGCGTGCTTGCTGCTGACTGATGTGTCGGTGTTCGATTCGGTACTCATGCGTTCCTGCTGTAGACATCCATCCGGTTTCTGGCGTGATACACGTGAAGGGCACAGCATCCTTGCCTACTTGAAGGGGCGCGATAGTACGGATTCCGACCAGCCATTGCCATGTTCGCAGGCTCGACAACAAACAAAGTGACGATTTTTCCTACGTGTTGCTCGGAATGATGGAACGTTAGTTTCCGTCAGGCTATTGAGTCGTTAACATACGCGCCACTTAAATCAAGGAACGATCGCGTCCCCATGAATCACCTTCCAATCGCCAAAGATGCACTCTGCGCCCAGGCGCAAGCCATCAGCCAACTCGCAGAACGTCTTGATGGCGAGTTTCAGCGCGCCGTAGAACTCATCCTCGGTTGCAAGGGCCGCGCTGCGGTTTGTGGTATGGGTAAATCCGGGCTGATCGGCCAGAAAATGGTCGCCACTTTCGCCTCCACCGGCACCCCGAGCTTATTCCTGCATCCCGCCGAAGCCTTCCACGGCGACCTCGGCATGCTCAAGCCGATCGACGTGCTGATCCTGATCTCCTACAGCGGCGAAACCGAAGAAGTCATCAAGCTGATCCCGAGCCTGAAATCCTTTGGCAACAAAATCATCGCCATGACCGGCAACGGCCAATCGACCCTGGCCAAACACGCCGACATCTGGCTGGACATCTCCGTCGAGCGCGAGGTCTGCCCGAACAACCTGGCACCCACCACCTCGACCCTCGCCACCATGGCCATGGGCGACGCACTCGCCGTCGCGCTGATCGCAGCGCTGGACTTCAAACCGATGGACTTCGCCCGCTACCACCCCGGCGGCAGCCTCGGCCGTAAACTACTGACCCGCGTCAGCGACGTCATGCACACGGGTTTGCCTAAAGTTTCCCGTGAAACCTCGTTCCACGACTGCCTGCTGGTCATGACCTCCAGCCGCCTCGGCCTGGCTCTGGTGATGGAGCAAGACAAACTGATCGGCATCGTCACCGACGGCGACCTGCGGCGTGCGCTGCTGGGCAATCCGGGCGTTGTCAATGAAACCGTGGCGACCTTCCTGACGCCGAATCCGCACACGGTGAAAGCTTCTGCTCAGTTGTCTGAGGCTGAGGCTTATATGCTGGATCACAAGATTCGGGCGCTGCCGGTTACGGCTGATGGGAGTGATGAGGTGGTGGGGGTTGTGGAGATTTTTGATTAGGCTTCTCTGAAAAATACTGAAGCCTTCATCTTAACGATGAACGCCCAATTAAATTGATGAAAATACTCGTCGATTTAATTGGGCATTTTTTATTGTGTATAACTGGGTTGTTCAGATCTGAGCATGGCCATGGGGTTGTGTTCGTGTTCGTTATGCAAGACCCATAGGGAAATACCCTACTTGCAAACTCAGATTTTTAATTTGTACTGTTTTGGCTTTTCCATCTGCGGCAAGGTTCACCCGGACGAAGATAGAGTCTTTGTGGGAGGAGTTAATCGACAAAAATTGCTCGGTTACTGAGACATGCTTCCATGAACCCGGTGTATTTTTGCTCGAGTTTTTATGGTGATACCCTGATTCACCAACGCCGCCCAGAGTCAGGTATATATCCCCTTCACTGGTGAAAACGTCAGCAGACAATGTCAGGTATTTGCCCGCTATCGAGTCATGCAGGTTTTTATCGGCAGAGACACTTGAACTCAAATAAATATTCTTCGTGTTGTTTGGCGTCAGGCAGACCTTCAGAAGGTTATGTTCGCCCTCAATAGCAATTTCAGAATCGCTTTGGTTTCTGATCCACCAAAAGTCGTTAATGTTTTGGTTGTTTGAAGGTTGACTGATTGTTTCTTCCAGTCGAAGCGTATTTTTGGCAATCAAGTTGTCGTTAATGGATGGCATCGGAGAGCATAGACGCCATCTCTCGCCATCAAAAAAACATGTTCCGCCCGTGAGTTGGGAGTTGCAGTAGAATCCTATATTGGAAAAAAATACTTGCTTTCCGATTTGCTGAAACAAGTACCTGTTTTGCCAAGGTACAGTGGCCCCTGAGTGGTCAATAGTACGGAAGGGGTCACTGATTTTGGTGTTGTTTCGTTCTGCTCTAAGTTGCCGCTTATTGGTCTTGTCTTCTGGCATTAATTGGGCCAGGATCTTTTTAAGATCCAGGTCGGTGCGGAACTTGAACAGCAAGTCCATGACGTTGTAGATGTAATCAACTTCCTTGCCGAAAAACATGATGTGTGAATCAATATCTAATGTCTGGATGATGAGTTTTTTGTTGGGTGGAGTGGCTCGTGACAAAAGCTCAACATTTATAATGTCGATGTCGTCATGTCCGTGAATAACATAAACAGCAGAATCGTTCCATTCCAAGTTGGCTATTTCATCCAGGTTGGTATGGTGGCCACCAATTTCATTTATATGGTCTATCAGTTCAGGCCACGCATAGTCCTTGGTAATATCCAGGTTGACTTGAGGGTTTGATGCAATTGCATTGGCGTTTAGTTTGAACGCATGCAGGATGGCGCCGTAGCCAGACATGGACGAACCGAAAAGAAAAACTGCATGCGGGGCGTATGCGTCTGCAAATAATTTAATTGTCTTTAAGAAAGTTTCACCATTATCTTCATCTAGATACCAAGAGTTTTTTGGGTCCGAGATAAAGAGCAGATCACAAATCTGGTTTTCAAGGAATGAGCGTAAGGCCATGTACTTGCTGCCTTGATTGTGCGCGCTCATTACTATAAGAAGTTTTTCGGAATTCGAACCTTTTTTTAACGGTACGAAGAGGACTTTTTTGCCGAGAACTGTCTGCTCGTTATCTTCAACAATACTGGCTAGGTCAATGGTTTGATCCATAAGGCTCTGCTCTAATTTTTTGATGTTTAGCGCTTTTCGCGATTGGCAACTAGCCTGTGAAAAAGAAGACTCAAGTATCAATCGCTAAAAGGGCGACATCGTTTGAGTCTTCTAGCACCGAAAGCAAGGTACTAGCGGCGAGCAAATGCTTCTATCTGGCTGCGCCTTTGGGGAAGAAAATATGAAGCCATCTAACTCTGGGATTCTTGGAGTCGAGAAAATATTTTTTAGGTGTTTTCAAGAATTTGTTAAGTTTTTTTCTGCGCTTTGATGGCGTATGTTGCGCAATTGTTATCGTAGTTGTGATGTCTGACTTGTCACTTTCCAACGGTTTCTTCACCGGCTTTGTGACTGATGCAGGCTGAGCAATTTTTGCTGTCTGATTGTCGGCTGTTTTTGTTACTATCGAAATAGGAGGCGTAATGTGAAAAATTGATTTCAGTTGGGCTTTTCCAGATGGAAACGCTGAAACTAAAGAAAACTGAAGCGCCTTGGTCATAAAGACTTCATAGTTCTTATATTGCTCGAGACCCAACTTGTTCGGGATTTTTCCTTCTTTCAAGTCGGAGATAAAGCAATCTAAAGACTCGCAGGTATAATCCGAGGTGAAGCCTTTATCACCATAGAAGGCATTGGCAAACTGGATGGGGCGGAAACCTTCAAAGGCAGCCTCGAGAAGGGCCTGGGAGTTCAAACCTGCTACATATTCGGTTTGTTTGAAAATCGACTTTATATTGTAGTCTTCTAGCAATAGCAGTCGATCTTCGTACTGCTGGGGTTGCTCACCGCCGTTGAAGTGTTTTTCCAGTGCGGTCAATGTCAATGGCTGACCAATATTTTTCTTCTTTCGCTCCCAAGGGTGAGCTTTAAATATAATGTTGAGATCAGTCTCTTCGAGGACTTTTTGAATAAGTTTCTTATAAAAGTCTAAAGAGTTGAGGCCGACGCTATTGTGCTCAAGCAGGGAAAAGTCGTTGAGTACCTGGCCTGCAATCAGAAGTGTAGGACGATTATTGGAAAAGAGTTTTTTCTTGTTTTCCGCTGGTTGGCTTACATTCTTGTTAGTGGCGCCAAGGATTTTGTTGATAGCTTTGTTTCGGCTGCGATCCCATTCCAATGGTAATTCGTCCGAACCCAGCGAGCGGTAGTACGCCTTGAACTTTAGGTTGGAGTTGTTGGCGATGGGCTCATACTTTTCTTCGATATAGTTGTCGCTTCCAGTGAAGAAACTCTCTAGCACAAAAGCTCGAGGGGCTCTATGTTTCAAGAGCTCAAGAAGAGATCTTGCGTATATCAAGCTTCCTGAAAATACCAGAACGAATTTTGGGTTGTGCTGTTTGATTACTGGCGACCAGTGATTTAGCCACTGCATGGCAGCTGCCATGTTCCACAGCAAAGCGTCGCGTTCATTTTCGTAAATGTAGTTGAACAGTTCTTTGGCGTTGGTCGGGAGCGGCTTGTCATTAAAGTTGTCTTGAGTGATTAGGAGTGAAAGCAGTTCCGCTCGCGCAACCTTAAAAAGATTAACTTCAAGTATGGATGTCTCAAAAAGTTCTTCTTGGGAAAGCATTTGTAGATGGGTGTATTCTTCGAGCAAAGATTCCTGCTGGGAAGAATAGTCACCAAAGAGACTTAACAGATCCTGTCGTTCTTCATTGAAAATGACAGAGCTCTTGGATTCGTCAAAATATTCGTAGAGGCTTCCGAAGTTTCTTTTGTTGATGTGCAAAGGATCTGCAATGAAAAACTTACTCATGCGAATAACTCTAATACTTTATTGATCGAGGCTTGTTTGCCCTTGAGCAGTTTAAGGTGCTCTTTCATGTTGAGGCTAACTGAGTCCTGCCAAGTAATAAGGTTTGGACTAGGATGCTGGCTCGACTCAAACAACGTTTTGTATCGGGCATTGTTCGGTGTGGCCAATTCATTAAGCATTATTGCATCCAGGTGAGGATCCATTTCCAGATAGATGCCATGTTTTTCATGCTCAATGAGGTCCGGAACCATGCCGATCGGGTTTGCCAGAATGGGCACGCCCATTGCTGCCGCTTCCGGGATATTGGCGGGGCCACCTTCAAAGTAACTCGTCATGAGCAAAGCATTGACGCCTCTGTAGGCATCGATGAGTGCTGGATAGGGCAGGCGTTCATAGACTTCAACGTCGAAGCCTAATGTGCGCAGTACCCTTCCTTCCTCTGATCTTCCATCACCAACCAAAAGGAACTCGATGTTATCGGAGTCCAGCCGTTTTGCGAGCTCGAAAAGATAAGCTTCACCTTTAACCTTTCTCGCGTAACGCTTGGAAACAACGGCAACCGTAAATTTGTTTCTGATATTTCTGCCAAGATTTCTTGCGGCGTCAATCAGGTGGTCGTTGTACCCGTGCGGTATAACACAGGTGTTAAATATTCCACACTCTGCAAGTTTCTTTTGCTGGAAAGTGTTCAGGCAAATAACCAGATCAGCTTCTTTGTAGCGATCAATAAATGCATCCAGGGACAGCCAGCTGTCTGGATCATTTAAGTCATGATGAACAGTAACCACGCACGGCCCGATCAGACGCTCTTCCAAGTGTGGACGGTGGTAATGCCTGATGTGAGCACCAACGATAGGTTTCTCACTTGGGATGTGAGTAGCATATTGTTCCGTGTATCGAGAAAAATAAGAAAAAATATCCTCGAAAATTCCACTATGAACGTTATTGGATGTCACGTGGTTAACTATGATAGTCATCGGGTTACCTGTATTTAAATATTCTAGCGTTGAAGACTATCGATAGTTCTGCCAAGCACTAAAGTTTGCACGATCGGGCCAATGATTTTTTGCCACTCATACACGGCTGCGTTCGTTACATAAATCGTATCGTCAGGTTTGAGCATGACTTGGCGAGCATAAAAGATTGCCGCTGGGTCGCGCATATCGATACGCATGACTACTGGTTTTGCTGGCGCTGTCGGGGTGGAATCGCCCATGCGAAACACAAAAACTCCTTGCGGGTTCGCATTGGTTTCTTTCAAGCCGCCAACCGAGCCCAAGGCATCCAGCAAGTTGGTGTTTTGTGCGGGTAGATCATGCAGGCCGGGTTCGCCCACTGCACCCATCGCTACGAAGCGCTGGCGGGCACGGTCCAAGACCACTTCTGAGTTCGGCTTCAGGACGAAGTTGCTCCCCGCCAGGACCTCTTCATAGTTGAAAGTGTTTACCTGGCTGCCATTGCGGACTGTTACGTTGACCAGATGCGGCTCCATCACTGGGCCACCAGCCTGGTTGATAGCATCGAGAAGGGTCAGTGGGCCTTGAAGAGTGGAAAAGCGGCCCGGAGTTTTCACCGCGCCTGCGACCAGGACGGAGCCTGACAGGTCGCCGACCAGATCAACATGAGCCTGAACGTCCGACGTAACCCCTTTCAACTTTTGACGGATCATGTCTTCGACTTGAATCAGCGTCATGCCCGCGACGAACTGATGTCCGACATAGGGCAAGGAGATCATCCCTTGCGAATCGATACGGACTTTCAGTTGGGTGCCACCAGTCGACAGCGGCGCGAACAGAGCGGTGCCCTCCGGCGCATTGTCGGTGATCAATACATTGATCACGTCACCACCCATAAGGCGTACGGCTGACATAGTCGGGCTGGTGATTGTCACCGCCGGAGGTTTAGAGGCCGGCCGCATAAATGGTGCGATCGTGTTGGCATTGATATCGACCAAGTCATACGCAGTACTTTTACTTTCGATGTCGCCTTTGTAGGGGCCGGCACCGGAAAGAGTCCCGCCGCAACCTGCCAACGTCAAAGTCACCAGCATCAAACCCGCAACAGCGCTGTTTCGCATGCTCAAGTTCAGGGGGCGAAGGGGCAGGCCAGTAATGGATTTAATCACGATGATCCTCGATCGATGCAATTAGGAAGCGAGTAATGCCGTAGAGCAGAAGCAGTGCCAGGAAGATGGTTGCCAGGTTGTACAGGTGCTCTGGGTAGAGGGCCATCTGCGGCGTGTTAGGGGTGACAACAGTGACCAGCGTGCGAATCTTCTTGCTGGCTTCGATACGTGCGTTGTCCAGTGCGGCGACGGCGGTTTTGTAGGTTTCTTCGGCGATGCCGGCATCCAGCATCAATTGCTGGAAGCGCGAGGCCACCACGTTAAGTTGGTCACCGTCGGGGGCCGACACCAACAAGCGTTTTTCAGTCGCCAGTTGCTCGCGAATGGCGTTGACCCGCTGCTGTTGCTGTTTGACCTGTGGAGAGTCCTGGCGAAGTTTGTAGAGCATTTCGGTCAGCACGGCGCGCTCTTTGGAGTACTCGCCTTCCAGTGTGTCGATAATGCTCGCACGGCCCTGAGCCGAACTTTTGCCGTCCAGTACCTTGTTCACGTTCTGGAAGCGCAGCAGCTCTTCTTTGCGTTTGGTGTAGTTCTTCTTCGCGCCTTCCAGTTCGCCTTGGGCAAAACGCATCTGCTCACGGGCGATGCTGTGCGAGACTTCGTTGACGAAGTGCTCGCTGGCTTCAAGAATGGTCTTGACCATTTGCTCGGCCAGTTCAGGGTTGAAAGCTTGGACTTCAACTTTGAGCAGTCCGGTAGTCTCGTCGTAGTGAGCGGAGACCATGCGCTGGTAGTACTCAAGCAGCTCCTCTCGGGGTGTATCCGCCTTCAGCCAGAAGAACGGGTCATTGCGTTGTGCGGTGTATTGCTCAACCCAATGCAGACGATCTTCCAGCAGTTGCATCATGTCCGTCGACACGATGTATTCGCGCAGGTACAGCGTTTCTTCCCGGGATGCCGGGTTAGCGCCACTGAGCAGCATGCCAAGTCCTGGTAGTTGGGCCCCAGGGTTGCTGCCTTCCTGACGAACCACGACTTGCGCGGAGCTGACAAAGCGCTCCACAGCAAAAAAGCTGTAGTAAACGATGGCCACTGCCAGCGGTACTACGATCAGCCCCAGTGTCAGGCGCCAGCCCTTGAATTTACCCGTACTGCTCATATGCACACGCATCCTTGAAATAAAACAATCACGCCATGGTCAGGGCGATCAGGTGTTGTAGGCCTTGATGCCTTCTGCGACATCGTCATAGATCTGTACTCCGCCATCTCGTACCAGCAGCACGACATCGCAGAGTTTTTGAATTTCATTCATGTTGTGCGAGACCAGCACGACCTTGGACTTTTGCAGTCGCTCTTCGAAGACTTCGGCGCACTTGCGTTTGAAGTGTGCGTCACCCACGGACATGACTTCGTCAATCAGGTAGTAGTCGAAGTCGAACGCCATGCTCAGACCGAAGGCCAGGCGCGAGCGCATACCCGACGAATAGGTTTTGACGGGCTCGTCGATCCAGGTGCCGATTTCGGCGAAGTCTTCGACATAGCGGATTTTCTCGCGCATGGCTTCACCCACGGCGCCGTAGACGCGGGCGACGAACTTGATGTTCTCGCGGCCGGTCATGCTGCCCTGAAAGCCTCCGGACAAACCCACGGGCCAGGAGATGCTCTGGTCGGTTGCGATCGTGCCGGAGTCCGGCACGTCAGCGCCCCCCAGCAGGCGTACCAGCGTTGATTTTCCTGCGCCGTTGCGACCGATCAGGCCGATGTTTTTTCCGGCGGGGATCTTTAACGACAGGTCACGAAAAACATGGCGACGCCCTTTGGGGGTCAGGTACGACTTGGTGATGTTTCTGAGCTCGAACACGGGAAGCCTGCGGTTAGCCGTTCTTGGTGGAGATCAAATGCAGTCGACGAACCCGGTAGGTGCCAAGCGACACAAACAGCAGAACCAGGGTGACGGCGACGACGTAATGGAGTGAGACGCCATCGACGGGCACGTAGTAAGGAAAGATCTCGGCGCGGATCAGTTCCAGCAGATGCAGGAACGGATTGAGCAGCAGTAGCGGCAGCATCGCGTGTGGTAAATAGGCTGCCGGTATCAGTACTCCGGAGATGAAGTACAGCGGGAAGAACATCATGCGGATGAACAATTTACTGCCGGGAATGGCATGTGCAATCAGCGAGAGCAGCATGCCCAGGCCAAAGGCAAACAACACCCCAAGCAGGATGGTCAGCACCCATTGGATGGGGGCCTTGATCGACATATCGAAGCCGTACCAGGCGAAGCCGAACACCAGAATGGCGTAGACCGTGGCGGAGATACTGAATTCAACGAGTGCACGGGCTATGAACGTGTCGAGTGGCTTTATCTGTTTGTAGGCAAACAGCGAGCGGTTTTCCCTGGGGCTATCCATCAGGCGCAGCGCAATGTTGCGAAACAGCAGGAAAGGCGCGAGACCAACCAGTACGAATACCGGAAAGTCGAGACCGGCCACGGTTCTACCGCGAATCAGCGAGAACAACACGCTGAGAATCAACAGGTGACAAATCGGCTCAAGCAGCATCCACACCGCGCCCATGCGGCTATCACCGATACGCGCACGCGCTTCGCGTAACACCAGGGCAAAAATGACGGATTTTTTGATTTGGAGGGGGGAGCGACGCTTCAAGAGTATTTACCGCACAGCACAACAGCGCGATAAAACGCGTTGCTTGAATTCATTTTCAGAGGACTTCTGTCGATGTAGGACAGAGCGCTTCCATTCGTGGGGCGGGAGGTTAATCGCTGTGGGAGACAGTAGTCAAGCCGCTTAGTTCCCAAGCAGTGCCTGACTAAAAATAACTGTTCGAGCGGCAAGGCTAGACGTCAAAAAAACGCTTTTTCTCAGTGTTTATTGGGTGTCGTTACTGGCGGCGCCAAAATAGCGTGAGCAGTTTGAACGATTTCTAACGTAGGCGCGCAATTTTCTGAAGCCCCGATTCACGACGCGAAAATCAGTGCCGGATGGTGTTGAGCGCACCGATTTTTGCCTTGGTTTTAGCCAATGGTTTGTTACCCGGCCAACATCGGATAAGTGAACAATCCGAAGTGCAACAGATTCAAACCGAAGTGGGTGGCAATGGCTGCACCCAACCCGCCGAAACGATAGGCCAGGCCATAACCGACCCCTGCCAGGCTCGCCAGCAACACCCATTGCCAGCCGGCACCCATATGCGCCAAACCGAACAATAATGATGCGAGCAGCAGGGCCAGGTTTTCGCCATAGGGCAGGTCTTTGAAGCGCCGGCTCAGACCGCCCTGGATGTAGCCGCGAAACAGCGCTTCCTCCACCAGTGTCACCAGCAGCAGATTGTTCAGCATCCACAGCCAGGCGTGGTCCGGCCACTTCGGTGCCCAGCTGATAACCCCAAGCAACAGCGCGCCACCCAAGGCCAGCACCACGCTCAGGGCCAGCGCCATTGCGGTGGCATAAACGGCCAGGCGCAGCGAGCGCCGGCCGACAAGCCACGGGCAGACCAGTAATAGCCAGACGCCGATCAGCGGTTTGTCCAGATTCAGGTACATGGAAAACGGCACGGCATCGTCGGTGAACCGTTGCGGGTCGATGCCGCGACCGTTGTAGAAACCGGGAAGCCAGTGCATCGCCAGCGCCAGGGCGAGGACGATGAACACGCCGTGACCGAGGTAACGGGCGATGGGGATTTTTTGCTGCCGGACCGCGAAACCGGCGACCAGCAACAGCGCGACAGAGATTGCGGCCAGCCGGCCGAGTTGGCCGTAGATCAGGGCCAGTGCATAGCCCGTGCAGAGAAGCGCCAGATACATCCATGGCAGAGCGAACATGTGAAGTCCTTGTGTCTGAGATTCTGCGGATTGCCTCGGTCAATGTGGGAGCGGGCTTGCTCGCGAAGGGGCAATCACATCCAACATCAATGTTGCCTGACAGTCCGCTTTCGCGGGCAAGCCCGCTCCCACATTTGATCGGTGTTGTTCACGACGTTGCTGTCCGACACATGACCCTGTGGGAGCGGGCTTGCCCGCGAAAGCGGACTGTCAGTCGACATCAATGTTGAATGTGCCGACGTCTTCGCGGGCAAGCATCGCTCCTACAGTGGCTCGCTGGCGTGCAGGGTATTTTTGTTCGGTACAGGACACAAACAAAAACACCGCCCTACGGCGGTGTCTTTGTCAGCAAGTGATTATGAAGCAATCAACTGCCGCAACACGTAATGCAAAATCCCTCCCGACTTGAAGTACTCCACTTCATTGAGCGTATCAATCCGGCACAACACCTCGACTTTCTCGCGGCTACCGTCTTCGCGGGTGATGACCAGCGTCAGGTTCATCCGCGGCGTCAGCTCCACGCCGGTCAGGCCGAGGATGTCGAGGGTTTCCTTGCCGGTCAGGTTCAGGCTCTTGCGGTTCTGATCCAGCTTGAACTGCAACGGCAACACACCCATGCCCACCAGGTTGGAGCGGTGGATCCGCTCGAAGCTTTCGGCGATGACCGCTTTGACCCCCAGCAGATTGGTGCCTTTGGCCGCCCAGTCGCGGCTCGACCCGGTGCCGTATTCTTGCCCGGCAATCACCACCAGCGGCGTGCCCGATGCCTGATAACGCATCGCCGCGTCGTAAATCGGCAGTTTTTCGCCCGTCGGAATGTAGATCGTATTGCCGCCTTCTTCGCCGCCGAGCATCTCGTTGCGAATGCGGATATTGGCAAAGGTGCCGCGCATCATCACTTCGTGGTTGCCGCGACGCGAGCCATAAGAGTTGAAGTCCCGCGGCTCCACGCCTTTCTCGCGCAGGTAGTGGCCCGCCGGGCTATCCGCCTTGATGTTGCCGGCCGGGGAGATGTGGTCGGTGGTCACCGAGTCGCCCAGCAGCGCGAGGACTCTGGCGCCCGCGACGTCCTTGACCACTGGTGGCGGCCCGCCGATGTCATCGAAGAACGGCGGATGCTGGATGTAAGTCGAATCCTCTTGCCAGACGTAGGTGGCCGCTTGCGGCACTTCAATCGCCTGCCATTGCTCGTCGCCGGCAAACACTTCGGCATATTCCTTGTGGAACATCGCGGTGTTGACCTGATTCACCGCATCGGCGATCTCTTTGGTGCTCGGCCAGATGTCCCGCAGATACACCAGGTTGCCGTCCTTGTCGGTGCCCAGCGGCTCGCTGCTGATGTCGATGCGCACCGTGCCGGCCAACGCGTAAGCGACGACCAGCGGCGGGGGGGCCAGCCAGGTGGGTTTCACCAGCGGATGCACGCGACCTTCGAAGGTGCGGTTGCCCGACAGCACCCAGGCGGCGGTCAGGTCGGCCGCGACAATGGCTTTTTCGATGGGTTCGGGCAATGGGCCGGAGTTGCCGATGCACGTGGTGCAGCCGTAGCCGACCAGGGCAAAACCCAGCTCATCAAGGTACTGAGTCAGGCCTGCAGCCTTGTAGTAGTCGGTGACTACTTTCGAACCTGGTGCCAACGAACTCTTGACCCACGGTTTGCGCTTGAGGCCTTTTTCCACAGCCTTCTTCGCCACCAGACCCGCCGCCATCATCACGCTCGGGTTGGAGGTGTTGGTGCAGGAGGTGATCGCGGCAATCACAACAGCGCCATTTTTCAGGCGATAGATTTGCCCGTCGTACTCGTAGTCGGCTTCCCCGGCCAGATCAGCATTGCCCACTGCACCGCCACCGCCGCCCTCACTTTCAAGGCGACCGACTTCCTTGCTGGTGGGCTTGAATTGCAGGTCGATGAAATCACTGAACGCTTGCGCGACATTCGGTAGTGAAACCCGGTCCTGCGGGCGTTTCGGCCCGGCAAGGCTGGCTTCGACGCTGCCCATGTCCAGCGCCAGGCTGTCGGTGAACACCGGTTCCTGACCGGGTAGGCGCCACAGGCCCTGGGCCTTGCTGTAGGCCTCGACCAGTTTCACGGTGGCGCTGGTGCGACCGGATAAACGCAGGTACTCAAGGGTGATGTCGTCCACCGGGAAGAAGCCGCACGTCGCGCCGTACTCCGGCGCCATGTTGGCGATGGTTGCCCGGTCGGCCAGCGGCAGGTCGGCGAGGCCATCGCCGTAGAACTCGACGAATTTGCCGACCACGCCTTTCTTGCGCAGCATCTGGGTGACGGTCAACACCAGGTCGGTGGCGGTGATGCCTTCCTTGAGTTTGCCGGTGAGTTTGAAGCCGATCACTTCCGGAATCAGCATCGACACCGGTTGCCCAAGCATCGCCGCTTCCGCTTCGATCCCGCCAACACCCCAGCCGAGGACGCCAAGGCCGTTGATCATGGTGGTGTGGGAGTCGGTGCCGACCAGCGTATCCGGGAAGGCGTAGGTGCGGCCGTCCTCGTCCTTGGTCCAGACCGTGCGACCGAGGTATTCCAGATTCACCTGGTGGCAGATGCCGGTGCCCGGTGGCACCACGCTGAAGTTGTCGAAGGCGCTCTGGCCCCAGCGCAGGAACGCGTAACGTTCACCGTTGCGCTGCATTTCAATGTCGACGTTCTGTTCGAAGGCGCTGCTGCTGGCGAACTTGTCGACCATCACCGAGTGGTCGATCACCAGATCCACCGGAGACAGCGGGTTGATGCGCTGCGGATCACCGCCGGCCTTGGCCATGGCCGCGCGCATCGCGGCGAGGTCGACCACGGCGGGAACGCCGGTAAAGTCTTGCATCAGTACCCGCGCCGGGCGGTACTGGATTTCACGATCGGAGCGACGCTCCTTGAGCCACGCGGCAATCGCCTTGAGGTCGGCGCCGGTGACAGTTTTTTCATCTTCCCAGCGCAGCAGGTTTTCCAGCAGCACTTTCAACGACATCGGCAGCTTGTCGAGATCGCCCAGGCTTTTGGCGGCATCCGGCAAACTGAAATAGTGATAGGTCTTGTCGTCGACTTGTAAGGTTTTAAGGGTTTTCAGGCTATCGAGGGACGGCATTGAAATGACTCCTTTGGGTCCGCAGGGCTACGGACTGAGGGAACGAACTGAGGATTAAACCTAGTCCTGTTTGGTGCTTAAAGCTAATAACTGGACTCTATGGCCAAGTCCAAGGTTCCGAACTCGGCTATCATGCGCCGGTTTTCGTGACAGGCTTTGCTTCAACGCAAGTCTGGGCATCGCGCAGTGGTTGAATTTCTCGCCATCTGCCCAGGAGTAAGAATGAACACCCTCTTTATGCATTGCCGGCCGGGCTTCGAAGGCGAAGTCTGTTCCGAGATTTCCGAACACGCCGCACGGCTGAACGTGGCCGGTTATGCCAAGGCCAAGACCGCCAGCGCCTGCGCCGAATTTATCTGCACCGAAGAAGACGGCGCCGAGCGCCTGATGCGTGGCCAGCGTTTTACCGATCTGATTTTTCCGCGCCAGTGGGCTCGCGGGATTTTCATTGATCTGCCGGAAACCGACCGCATCAGCGTGATCCTCGCCCACATGGCGGACTTCCCGTTATGCGGCAGCCTGTGGCTGGAAATGGTCGACACCAACGACGGCAAAGAGCTGTCGAACTTCTGCAAGAAATTCGAAGGCCACCTGCGCAAGGCGCTGATGGCGGCTGGCAAACTGGTTGAAGACGCGCACAAGCCGCGCCTGCTGCTGACCTTCAAAAGTGGTCGTGAAGTGTTCATGGGCCTGGCCGAATCCAACAATTCGGCGATGTGGCCGATGGGCATTCCACGCCTGAAGTTTCCGCGTGAGGCGCCAAGCCGTTCGACCCTGAAGCTGGAAGAGGCCTGGCACCATTTTATCCCCCGCGACCAGTGGGACGAGCGTCTGCACAGCGACATGACCGGCGTCGACCTCGGCGCCGCGCCGGGTGGCTGGACCTGGCAACTGGTCAACCGCGGCATGCTGGTGACCGCCATCGACAACGGCCCGATGGCTGAAAGCCTGATGGACACCGGTCTGGTGCAGCACTTGATGGCCGACGGTTTCACCTTCAAGCCCAAGCAGCCGGTGGACTGGATGGTCTGCGACATCGTCGAGAAACCGGCGCGCAACGCGGCGATGCTGGAAGAATGGATTGGCGAGGGGCATTGCCGTGAAGCCGTGGTCAACCTCAAGCTGCCGATGAAACAGCGTTACGCCGAAGTGAAGCGCTTGCTGGAAAGGATTGCCGACGGGTTCAAGGAACGCGGGATTCGGGTCGAGATCGGCTGCAAGCAGCTGTATCACGACCGTGAAGAAGTGACCTGCCATCTGCGCCGTCTTGACGTGAAAAAACCGAAATCCCGTTGAGTCCCCCATACCCCCTGTAGGAGCGAGGCTTGCCCGCGAAGGCCACACCCCGGTCCTGCAGATACACCGCAGCGCGGCTTTCGCGGGCAAGCCTCGCTCCTACAGGATCCAGGCGATAGACGACAGATGACCGAACACCCGGCAATGCGCGACAATGCCGGCACGTTTCAGGAGTGAATCATGAGTGAAATGATTGATACGCCGGTAGACGGCACCCTCGACGCCACCGGCCTCAATTGCCCGGAGCCGGTAATGATGCTGCACCAGCACATCCGTGACCTGGCGCCCGGCGGCCTGCTCAAGGTGATCGCCACCGACCCGTCGACCCGTCGCGATATTCCCAAGTTCTGCGTGTTTCTCGACCACGAACTGATCGGGCAGCACGAAGAGGCAGGCACCTATCTCTACTGGATTCGCAAGAAGTCCGATTAACGAACGGACCCCTGTAGGAGCGAGCTCGCTCGCGATGGACGTTAACGATAACGCGTGTTTGCTGGATAAACGCGGCGCCTTCAAGTCCATCGCGAGCGAGCTCGCTCCTACAGGTACAGGTACAAGTCTGGGTCAGCCCAGCGAATGGCTCATGCGAATCCGCTTGCGGGCACTGCGCGTCAGGCGGATCGACAGCATCAGCGCCGCGCAACTCAAGCCCACGATCAAACCCTGCCACAGACCGCTCGGGCCGCTCGGCGCGCCGAGCCAGTCGGTCAGGCCCAATGCGTAACCCACCGGCAAACCAATCCCCCAGTACGCGAACAACGTCAGGACCATCGTCACCCGTGTGTCCTGATAACCACGCAGCGCACCGGCTGCCGTCACCTGGATCGCGTCGGAAAACTGGAACAGCGCTGAATACACGATCAGCATCGCCGCGACATGAATCACCGTCGGGTCCGAGGTGTAGATGGTCGCAATGTGCTCGCGCAACAACAGCATCATGCTCGCGGAAATACACGCATAGGCCAACGCCGTGCCCATGCCGACACCGGCGGCGAAGCGTGCTTCACGCGGCTCCTGACGACCGAGTGCCTGGCCGACCCGCACGGTCACGGCCATGCCGAGGGAGTAGGGAATCATGAACACCAGCGAGCTGAAATTCAGCGCGATCTGATGCCCGGCCACCACCGTGGCGCCGAGACTGCCGATCAACAGCGCAATCACCGCGAAGATGCTCGACTCGGCGAACACCGCGATGCCGATGGGCAGGCCAATGCCCAGCAGGCGCTTGATCACCGACCATTGCGGCCAGTCGAAACGGCTGAACAACTGGCTCGACTGATAGGCCGGCGCCCAGCGCTCCCAGCCGGCCATGCCCAGCGCCATCACCCACATCACGATCGCCGTGGCCCAACCGCAACCGACGCCGCCCATGGCCGGCACACCGAAGTGGCCATAGATGAAGACGTAGTTCAGCGGAATGTTCAGCGCCAGCCCGCACAACCCCAGCACCATCGCCGGACGCGTCCGGCCCAGGCCATCACTGAAACAACGGAGTACGTGGTAGAGGGCGACGGCAGGCAAGCCGCTGGCGATGCCGTGCAGGTATTGCATGCACGGGCCGATCAGCTCGGGATCGACCTTCATGAGGTGCAGGATCGGTTCGGCGCTGAACAGCATGCCGGTCGCCATCAGGCCCACCACCAACGCCAGCCACAACGCCTGGCGCACGATCGGGCCGATCTCGCTGTGGGTGCCGGCGCCGAAGCGCTGGGCGACTTTCGGTGTGGTGGCCAGCAGGGTGCCGGTCATCAACAGAAACACCGGGACCCAGATCGAGTTGCCCAGCGCCACTGCCGCCAGGTCCCGCGGCCCGACGCGTCCAGCCATCACCGCATCGACGAAGCCCATGGCCGTGGTCGCCAGCTGCGCGATCATGATCGGCAGCGCCAGGCTGAGCAGGTTTTTCAGCTCCAGGCGAACCCGGGCCGGGCGGGTGAGGGAAATAGCGGCGGGGCGGTCGGTCACGGAATTCAAGGGCGAAACGTCCAAAAGAGTTTGATGCGCGAGGCGGGGCATTCTACGCGTTGACGCAGTGGTCAGGAAAAGTCCTGTGTTACCGATTTGTAATCCCGCAAAACCTGTAGCAGCGAGCTTGCTCGCGAAGAGGGAGTGTCAGTCGACATTGATGCTGCATGACACACCGCTTTCGCGAGCAAGCTCGCTCCCACAGGGTAAGTGGTGTCGTTCAGATCAAGGTCAGCAATGGCCGCTGGCCCACTATGGCCATCTCCGCCTACACTGCCGATCCGCCAAAGGAGCCTGCCATGCTGATTGTTGCCGACGAAAATATCCCGCTGCTTGATGAATTCTTCCAGGGTTTCGGTGAAATCCGCCGGGTGCCGGGACGTTCCATCGACCGTGCCACCGTCGAACAGGCCGATGTATTGCTGGTGCGCTCGGTGACCAACGTCAACCGTGCGCTGCTGGAAGGTAGCAAAGTGCGCTTTGTTGGCACCTGCACCATCGGCACGGATCACCTGGACCTGGATTATTTCAAACAGGCTGACATTGCCTGGTCGAGCGCGCCCGGCTGCAATGCCCGTGGCGTCGTCGACTACGTGCTCGGCAGCTTGCTGACACTGGCTGAAATCGAAGGCGCCGACCTGACTCAGCGCACCTACGGCGTGGTCGGTGCGGGTGAAGTGGGCGGCCGCCTGGTCAAGGTTCTGCAAGGCCTGGGCTGGAACGTGCTGGTCTGCGATCCGCTACGACAAGCTGTTGAAGGTGGCGATTTCGTCAGCCTCGAACAGATCATCGAACAGTGCGACGTCATCAGTCTGCACACGCCGTTGAAGAAGCACGGCGCTCAGGCGACCTGGCATCTGTTCGATAAAAACCGCTTGAACCAACTCAAATCCGGCACGTGGCTGATCAACGCCAGTCGTGGCCCGGTGGTGGATAACGCGGCCCTGCGGCAAGTGCTGCTGCAGCGCGAAGACCTGCAAGCAGTGCTGGACGTCTGGGAAGGTGAGCCGGAGGTTGATGTCGCATTGGCCGAACTCTGCGTGCTGGCCACCCCGCACATTGCTGGTTATAGCCTGGATGGCAAGCAACGAGGGACGGCGCAGATCTATCAGGCCTATTGCCAGTTCCTCGGGCAACCGGAGCAGGTCAGCTTGAGCGATTTGCTGCCGGCGCCGTGGTTGTCGCATGTGACCTTGAACGCTGACAGCGATCCGGCCTGGGCGCTGGCGATGGTGTGCCGTGGCGTGTACGACCCGCGCCGTGACGATGCAGATTTTCGCCGCAGTCTTGTAGGCAGTATCAACGAGCAGCGTGCGGCGTTTGATGCGCTGCGCAAGCATTATCCGCTGCGGCGAGAGATTGATGGGTTGAAGGTGCGGATCGATGGGGATTCGCCGGCATTGCAGAAAATCGTGGCGGCGTTGGGTTCAACGGCAGTCTAGGGACCTCGTTGGCTTTATCGCGGGCAAGCCTCGCTCCTACAGGTTTTGAATCTCGCTCCCCTGTAGGAGCGAGGCTTGCCCGCGAAGGCTGCGCCACAATTGCCGGATCAGCCCCCATAAAAAACCCGGCCATCAGGGCCGGGTCAAGAAGACGGTGGCTATATCAATCTTGTTTGGCAGGCTTGACCAATCGCTGTTCCAGTTCGCGGCAGGCGTCCTGGATCATGCCTTCAGTGATCGGTACTTCGCGCCCATCCTTATCGATAATTGAGCAACCCAGAGACTGGTCTGGCTGTGTGCGGATCACTTGAACTTTGTCATCGCTGCTGTTTTGCAAGGACATGGCCTGTCTCCTCATCAGGTTGTGTGCTTACTGTAGAACCGCCAAGTGACCGGGCTGTGACAACTCCCTGCGATCTTTCCAGGGCGGCAATACCAGTCCACCAGAAATACCGCGACCTTGCCACCCGGACTTTAGACCAATAGCGTCTAGCCGCTAGTCTTTGCGGACATAATTAACCTGACTCATTGTGATTTACAAAGTTCTACCCATTGCGGTGTAGGCTGGCCCAACTAACTGTTCTGTTGCGTACCTGGATGATCCCGATGCTCTCTGCCCGTCACCGCCGTGCGATTCGCCTGGCCAGTCGTTTCCTCGCGCCGTATCGCTGGCCGGCGTTCGGTGCCTTGCTCGCGTTGATCGTTACTGCAGGCATCACCTTGTCCATGGGGCAGGGCATTCGCCTGCTGGTGGATCAGGGTTTCATGACTCAATCGCCGCATTTGCTCAACCAGTCCATCGGCCTGTTCATGCTGCTGGTGATCGGGCTGGCAATCGGCACGTTCGCGCGTTTTTACCTGGTGTCATGGATCGGTGAGCGGGTTGTCGCGGACATCCGCAGTCAGGTGTTCAACCATCTGATCTACCTGCATCCGGGTTTCTACGAGGACAACCGCAGCTCCGAGATCCAGTCGCGTTTGACCGCTGATACCACATTGCTGCAATCGGTAATCGGCTCTTCGCTGTCGCTGTTTTTGCGCAATCTGCTGATGGTGATTGGTGGCATCGTGTTGCTGTTTATCACCAACCCCAAGCTCACCAGTATTGTGGTGGTTGCCTTGCCGTTGGTGATCGCGCCGATCCTGATTTTCGGTCGCCGGGTACGCAACTTGTCGCGCCTGAGTCAGGACCGGATTGCCGATATCGGCAGCTACGTTTCCGAAACCCTGGGCCAGATCAAAACCGTGCAAGCCTACAACCATCAGGTCCAGGACGAGCAGCGATTTGCCGTTACCGTAGAAGAGGCTTTCAACACCGCCCGTAAACGCATCTTCCAGCGTGCCTGGCTGATTACCCTGGTGATCGTGCTAGTGCTGGGCGCGGTCGGTGTGATGCTTTGGGTCGGCGGCATGGACGTGATCGCCGGGCGGATTTCGGCGGGTGAACTGGCGGCGTTTGTGTTTTATAGCCTGATCGTCGGCAGCGCTTTCGGCACATTGAGTGAAGTGATCGGCGAACTGCAGCGAGCCGCTGGCGCCGCCGAGCGGATCGCCGAGTTACTGCGTTCGGAAAACATAATCCAGCGGCCAGCCACTGGCCTGGTGACCTTGCCCGAGCGGGTGAAGGGCGATCTGGTGCTGCAGGATGTACGTTTTTCCTACCCGTCGCGTCCTGAAAGTTACGCCGTCGATGGCTTGAACCTGACCATCAACGCCGGCGAAACCCTTGCGCTTGTAGGGCCGTCCGGTGCCGGCAAGTCGACGGTGTATGACCTGTTGCTGCGTTTTTACGACCCGTGTGGAGGACGCATCCTGCTCGATGGCGTGCCACTGACTCAACTTGATCCGCTGGACCTGCGCCGCTGCTTCGCCCTGGTTTCGCAAAACCCGGCGCTGTTTTTCGGCAGCATCGAAGAGAACATCCGCTACGGCAACCCGACGGCCACCCTGGCCCAGGTTCAGGAAGCGGCAAAAATTGCCTACGCCCATGACTTCATCGAGCAAATGCCCAACGGCTACCAGACTCATCTAGGCGACGGTGGCCTCGGATTGTCCGGCGGCCAGCGCCAACGCCTGGCCATCGCCCGCGCATTGCTGGTGGACGCGCCGATCCTGCTGCTCGACGAAGCCACCAGCGCCCTCGATGCCCAGAGCGAACACCTGATCCAGCAAGCCCTGCCGAGCCTGATGAAAAACCGCACCACCCTGGTCATCGCCCATCGCCTGGCCACGGTGAAAAACGCCGACCGTATCGCCGTGATGGATCAAGGGAAACTGGTGGCGGTGGGGACACATCAAGCGTTGATTGCGAGCAATGCGCTGTATGCACGGTTGGCGGCATTGCAGTTCAGTGACGGGCACGAGGCGGCATGAATCAGCACTGCTGAATACTGTCGGGTTCGGGCATTATGTCGGCCTCAGTTGCGAGCCTGGATGAGGATATGAGCCGTTATCAACCGCCGTTGACCCTGACCACGAAAATGTTGGCGCTGGTCGCCGAAATCAGCGAGCAAATTGGTCAGCTTACGGCTATGGACGAACGCCTGCAGACGCCTCAGTTACGTCGTAGCAATCGAATTCGTACGATTCAGGCTTCCTTGGCCATCGAGAACAATACCCTCAGTATCGAGCAGGTGACGGCCGTTTTGGCGGGGCAGCGAGTGCTGGGATTGCCTCGGGAAATCCAGGAGGTGCGTAATGCCTTTGCGGCCTACGAAACCATGCCGGATTGGCAGCCGAGTACCCGAACCGACTTGCTTCGAGCCCATGAGTTGCTGATGGGCGGATTGATTGACGACTGCGGACAGTTTCGTCGAGCCGGTGTTGGCATCTACCGTGGCGATAAATTGGTCCACATGGCGCCACCACCGAGTCGCGTTGTGCACTTGGTGGAAGACTTGTTGGCGTGGCTTGGCGCTTCTGATTGGCATCCGCTGATCATCAGTTGCGTTTTCCATTACGAATTCGAATTTATCCATCCGTTCGTCGACGGCAATGGACGCATGGGGCGTCTTTGGCAGACCTTGATACTGAGTCAGTGGCGTCCGGTGTTGGCTTATCTGCCAGTCGAAGCCGTGATTCGAGAGCAGCAGGACGACTATTACGCGGCATTATCGGCAGCCGATCAGTTGGCTGAATCGACGCCTTTTGTCGAGTTCATGCTGCAAGCATTGAGTCTTGCACTAGCGGAAGCGACCCGGAGCGAACCAGTAACCGACCCAGTAACCGACCCAGTAACCGACCAAGTAGCGAAAGTGCTTTGGGCGCTCCATGGCGGTAACTCGCTCAAGGTTAATGAATTGATGGCAGAGGTCGGTTTGACTCATAAGGCGAACTTCCGGGCTAACTATCTCAGACCGGCATTGGTCGCAAATTTGATCGAGATGACCGAGCCAAATTCACCTAACAGTCCGGCTCAACGGTATCGTTTGACCAGACTCGGCAAGGCCTCCGTGCCGCCTGGTTCGGCGTAGGAGTTGCCGAAGGCTGCGATCTTTTGGTCCTCGTTTTGAGCGCGCCATAAAAAATGCCCACATCAATCGATGCGGGCATTTTTTGTTGGTGGATCAGAGCAAGATCAATAGGTGATCATTGATCATCAAAATACCGCTCATGCCAATCCACCAGCGGCTGTGGCGAATTGAGCTTCTGGCCGTAGATCACCGAGTATGACAATACGTTTTGCACGTACTGGCGGGTTTCGTCGAACGGGATGCTTTCCACCCACACGTCGAAGCTCAGGTGATCGGCACCGCGCAGCCATTGGCGCACGCGGCCGGGGCCGGCGTTGTAGGCGGCGGAGGCGAGGACGCGGTTGCCATTGAACTGACTGTGGACCTGACTCAGGTAAGCGGCACCGAGCTGGATGTTCTTGTCCGGGTCGAGCACTTGCTGTGGCGAGGCCAGTGGAATGCTGAACTTGCGCGCGGTTTCCTTGGCGGTGCCGGGCATCAATTGCATCAGGCCGCTGGCGCCGACGCCGGAGCGGGCGTCGTCCATGAAGGCACTTTCCTGACGAGTGATGGCGAACACCCAGCTTGAGTGCAGGCCACGAATCTTGGCTTCCCGGACCAGGGTTTCGCGGTGGGCCATCGGGAAGCGGATGTCCAGGTCATCCCAATATTGCGCCTGACTGATGGTGCGGATGGCCGGGAAATACCATTTCAGGTCGTAGGCCAGTTTCGCCTGGGCGACCATTTCGTCACGGCTGAAGTGGCGGCTGACGTGATACCACTCACGGCGACCATCGACGATTTGCCCACGGGCGTGTAGTTCCAGGGCGCGACGGACGCCGGGGGTATTGCGAACCTTGTTGATCAGCGCCTGGCTGAGCACCAGCGGCTTATTGACCAGCGAATAGGGCAGCTGCGAGCGATCGGCGGCGAGGAAACCGTAGAAGTCACGTTCGCGAGCGAGACCTTTGTACAACGTCTGCGCTTCCGGATTTTGCGGTTGCGCCAGTTCCAGGCTGCGGGCCTGCCAGTAGCGCCAGCGGTTGGTGGTCGCCAGGTCCTGAGGCAGGCGGCGGGTCAACTGATAGGCATCGTCCCAGCGGGCCAGACGCAACAGCAGGCGCAGGCGCCATTCGGACACGGTGTTGTCACGCAATTCCGGGTCGTACTTGGTCATCACGTCCAGCGCGCGGCTGTCGTAGCGCCGTGCGAGGGTCAGCCCGATTTCCCGGGCGATCGCGACTTTTTCGTCACGGGAGAAGTGCATGCTGCTGGCATAACCGTCGAGCAGGTCCATGGCCTTGTCCGGGTCCTGGCGTGCCAGGCGACGCAGGCCGAGGCTGACGACATCGGACATCGGTTCGTCGGCCGGGATGAAGCGCGACGGCTGGTTCAGCAGCTCGGGTTTCTGCGCCACATCCACCAGCAAGCGCCCGCGAGGGGCGAGGGTGGTCAGGCCGTTGACCAGGCTGTTGGCCAGCGGATAGTTGCGTGCCTGGGCGGCAAGCTTGGTGCGTTCCCAGCGTTTCTGTTCGGTGAGCTGGCCTTCGGCCGCCCATTGCCCGAACAGCGCATCGCATGCGGCCGGTTGCGACTTGCCGGTGAGCCAGAGTTTATTGGCGTTGGCGTAACCTTCGGCTTTCTGGTTATGACCGATTTGATACTGCGCGTTCAGGCAGTCCAGTTCGGTGAAATTGAGCTTGGGGTCGTAATACTTGACGAAGGGCGCCCAGTCGCCGCGCTCGGCCAGCCAGCGCAACCAGCGCAGCTTCATCCAGTTGGCTTGCGGCAGGTCGCCGTGTTCGGCGAGGAATTTCTCGATTTCGGCATTGCTCGCGGTTTTAAGGCGCGCGGTCAGCTCGTCATACGCAAGGTAGGGTTCCAGCGGATAATCGCTGAGGGCCTGGCTGTAACGAAAGTAAGGGCCGGTATCGCCCTTGGCCAAGGCGCGCTTGGCTTCATCGTAATACTGGCGTTGGGTGGACAGGTCCACCGCCTGGGCTGAGTGGATGGCAGTGGCAGAGAGAAGCAAACAAGACAAAAGACTGAAAAGGCGACTGCGCATGAGACGTCCGGGCAGAGAAATCATGACAAGTGCGGGCATTGCCCGCACTGAATTGTTTGTAGCTTAGCCTTTTGCCAGCAACGGGCGAAAGCTTTGCCGGCCTGCCAGCATAAGTTCGCAACAATTGTCATGCAGAGTGCCACGAAGGTGAAATTGCCGGCCTTCTGAAGCCTCAAGTCAGGTAGAATGCGCGCCCGGTTTTTGGAGAAGCTCATGACCCTGCTCAAATTCAGCGATGTGTCCCTTGCTTTCGGCGCTATGCCGTTGTTGGACAAGGTGTCCTGGCAGATCGCCCGTGGTGAGCGGGTGTGCATCATCGGCCGCAACGGCACTGGCAAGTCCAGCATGATGAAGCTCGTCAAGGGCGACCAGAAGCCCGATGAAGGCTCCGTTTGGCGCGCACCTGGCCTCAAGATTGGCGAATTGCCGCAAGAATTGCCGGTAGCCGACGAGCGGACCGTGTTCGACGTGGTGGCTGAAGGCCTGGACGGTGTTGGCGAGCTGCTTGCGCAGTATCATCACCTGAGCCAGAACATCGTCACCGACGCCGACCTGGACAAACTGATGCACGTCCAGCACGACCTCGAAGCCCGTGACGGCTGGCGTTTGCAGCAACTGGTCGACAGTACCTTGAGCCGTTTGCAGTTGCCGGCCGACAAGACCCTCGCCGAGTTGTCCGGCGGCTGGCGTCGTCGCGTCCTGCTGGCTCAGGCCCTGGTTTCCGAACCGGACCTGCTGCTGCTCGACGAACCGACCAACCACCTGGACATCGGTGCGATTGCCTGGCTTGAAGAAGCGCTGAAGGATTTTCAGGGCGCCGTGCTGTTCATCACGCACGACCGTTCCTTCCTGCAGAACCTTGCGACCCGCATTCTGGAACTGGATCGCGGCGGCCTGATCGACTGGAACGGCGACTACGCCAGTTTCCTCGTGCACAAGGAAGCGAGCCTGGCGGCTGAAGAAACCGCGAACGCGCTGTTTGACAAGAAACTGGCCCAGGAAGAAGTCTGGATCCGCCAGGGCATCAAGGCTCGTCGCACCCGTAACGAAGGCCGCGTGCGCGCCCTGAAAGCCCTGCGCGTCGAGCGCAGCGAACGTCGCGAGCGTACCGGCAAGGCCAACATTCAGCTGGATACCGCCGACAAGTCCGGCAAGCAGGTAATGGTCCTCGAGAACGTAAGTTTCGCGCATCCGGGCGGCCCGTTCCTGATCAAGGATTTCTCGATGGTCCTGACGCGCGGCGACCGTATCGGTCTGCTTGGCGCCAATGGTACAGGCAAGACCACACTGCTCAAGCTGATGCTCAGCGGCCTGCAACCGACCAGCGGCACAGTGGAAGAGGGGACGCGCATCGACGTGGCTTACTTCGACCAATTGCGCCATCAGCTGGATCTGGAAAAGACCGTGATCGACAACGTGGCCGAAGGGCGCGACTTCATCGATATCGATGGTCAGAGCCGTCACGTGCTGAGCTACCTCGGTGACTTCCTGTTCAGCCCACAGCGTGCGCGCACGCCGGTCAAGGCGCTGTCCGGTGGTGAGCGTGCCCGTCTGTTGCTGGCTAAATTGTTCAGTAAACCGGCGAACTTGCTGGTCCTCGACGAACCGACCAACGACCTCGACGTCGAAACCCTCGAGCTGCTTGAAGAGGTCTTGCTGACCTTCAACGGCACCGTGCTGATGGTCAGCCACGACCGGGCATTCCTCGACAACGTGGTGACCAGCACCCTGGTCTTCGAAGGTGAAGGCAAGGTTCGCGAATACGTCGGTGGTTATCAGGACTGGCTGCGTCAGGGCGGCTCGCCGCGCCTGTTGGGCGTGACCGAGAGCAAATCCGGCAAGGCTGACCTGACCTCTGCGGTCGTGACGGCTGAAGCTGCGCCAGTGGCGGCGGTAGAAGCGCCCGTGGCGAAGAAGAAGCTCAGCTACAAGCTGCAACGTGAGCTGGAAATGTTGCCGGCTCAGATCGAAGCCATGGAAAAACAGATCGCTGCTGTTGAAGCGCAAATGGCGGATGCCGGTTTCTACCAGCGTCCTGCTGCCGAGACGGCTGCTGTGATCGCTCAACTGGAGCAGCTGCAGGCTGAGCTCGACATCATGGTCGAGCGTTGGGCCGAGTTGGATGCCTGACTGATCCTGCTGTAAAAAAGCCCGGCGTTCAGTAATGACCGCCGGGCTTTTCATATGCGTTGAGCCCCTGTAGGAGCTGGCTTGCCAGCGAATGCTGCCTACCTGACACACCGAGGTGCGACATTCGCCAGCAAGCCGGCTCCTACAGGATTAGCTATCAGCTTTTGATCAGGCGCACCGCGAGCACATCACAAGGCGCACCATGCAGTACATCATTGGCGGTGGAACCCAGCAGCAGCGCCAGGCCATGCCGACCGTGACTGCCCACCACGATCAGGTCGCAGGTTTGTTCCTTGGCCAGGTGGTGAATCTCCTGGCGTGGCTGGCCGTAGGTCAGGTGGCTGTATTCCTTGGAGAGTTCCGGGTACTTCACGATCAGTCGGTCCAGGCGCTCTCGGGCCTGATCGAACTGCTGTTGTTGCAGTTGTGACAGGTCCATCGGCACGTCGCCGCCAAAGGCCATGGCCATCGGCTCGACAATGTGTACCAGGGACAACTTCGCCCCGTTGCTCACTGACAGTTCGCGAGCGCGGTGGATTACAGGATCGCACTCTTCGGTTAGATCTACAGCGACCAGAATGTGGTTGTAGGGCATGAGGTGCTCCTCCTGAGGATTGCAATATTGGTAAGTATGGCTGGTTTCAAGCGCATCGGCTCCAAAGTGAATGAATGCGCTCATCAAGAATCGGGAGTACAGATATGACGGTCTGGATAGTGGTGTCAATCCTGCTGGTGGTGTTGAGTCCGCTGGCATGGTTGCGGCCGTCCCGCCACCAGAGCGGGCGCATGGCCCTGCGCATGGAGGCGCGACGCATCGGATTGGCCATGCAACTGGCGCCTCAGGAATGGCCGCACTGGTTGAGCCAGGAGCCGCCGAGCCCGTGCGCCCAGTACCATCGGCCACGACGTGGCAATCAGCCGGCGTGCTGGAGTTACTGGCAAAAAACACCGGGTGTGTGGGTCAATCAGTGGCAGGAGGCCTGCGAGGATCCTGCGTTGTTGATTCATTTCGAAAAATTGCCAGACAACGTTTACAAGATCGAAGCAGACAAGCAGATGATCACGTTGTACTGGGGTGAGAAGGGCGAGGCGACTGTTTTGCAACAAATCGATTCCACCCTCAAGGCACTCGCCTGAAACCCGCTCACAACGAATCGCATTTTTCGACGGTTCGCGCGGACGACTCCCTGTAGGAGCGAGCTTGCTCGCGATGGTCGTCAACGATATCGCTGCAAACCTGACACCCCACGGTGTGCGCAGGTTTATCGCGAGCAAGCTCGCTCCTACAAGAACCCCATCCCCACACCGCAGGCAATAAAAAGCCCGACATCATCATCGGGCTGGAGTTGGCCAGGCAGGCCGGTAATTCGGTGTGGGGCTGATCTTACGCTGGGCGTTCGCCAATAGCGTTGAAATTTTTTCCTCAGGGTCCCGCCAGCGTAGCTTGTTAAACACAGGTTGCAGCGAATTAGGGCGACTTTTCTAACTATTGATCTTATGAATGGCCTCACATGCAGCCGCGTGTTGAAGATCTTCGTGTTACGGAAATGACCGGAAAGTCGCGTTTCAACCCGTATTTTGGGCGATTGACAATTGCCGGAAATTCCGTGAAGGTGACGTACCCAAATCAAACGGGCGTATGAATTGAGCGTTTGTATTACAGACCGCTCCTACAGAATCCCGACTATCGCGTTGGCGGGTGTGCCGGGTGGATTGGCGTAGCATTGACGTTTAACGTCCCTGCCAAGCCATTTGCCTGCGTCCGACGTGTACTGTTCAGCTTCCATATCGTGGAGATCAGTTGATGATTTACGAAGGTAAAGCCATCACGGTTAAGGCTCTTGAAAGTGGCATCGTCGAATTGAAATTCGACCTCAAGGGTGAGTCCGTCAACAAGTTCAACCGTCTAACCCTGAACGAACTGCGTCAGGCCGTAGACACCATCAAGGCAGATGCTTCGATCAAGGGTGTGATCGTCAGCAGTGGCAAGGACGTGTTCATTGTCGGCGCCGACATCACCGAATTTGTCGAGAACTTCAAGCTGCCTGATGCAGAGCTTGTTGCAGGCAACCTCGAAGCCAACAAGATTTTCAGCGATTTCGAAGACCTCAACGTCCCGACTGTCGCCGCGATCAACGGCATCGCTCTGGGTGGCGGTCTGGAAATGTGCCTGGCAGCGGACTTCCGCGTCATGTCCGCTACCGCGAAAATCGGCCTGCCGGAAGTCAAGCTGGGCATCTACCCGGGCTTCGGCGGTACTGTGCGCCTGCCGCGCATCATCGGTGCCGATAACGCCATCGAGTGGATTGCCGCGGGTAAGGAAAACCGTGCTGAAGACGCGCTGAAAGTCGGCGCCGTCGATGCCGTGGTTGCTCCCGAGAAGCTTGCGGAAGCGGCACTGAACCTAATCAAAGGCGCCATCTCCGGCGAATTCGATTACAAGGCCAAGCGTCAGCCAAAGCTTGAAAAACTCAAGCTCAACGCCATCGAACAGATGATGTCGTTCGAAACCGCCAAAGGTTTCGTGGCTGGTCAAGCTGGCCCGAACTACCCGGCCCCGGTCGAAGCGATCAAGACTATCCAGAAAGCCGCGAACTTCGGTCGCGACAAGGCGCTGGAAGTCGAAGCTGCAGGTTTCGTCAAACTGGCCAAGACCTCTGCCGCGCAGAGCTTGATCGGTCTGTTCCTGAACGATCAGGAGCTGAAGAAAAAGGCCAAGGCCTACGACGAAATCGCCAAGGACGTGAAGCAGGCCGCCGTATTGGGCGCCGGCATCATGGGTGGCGGTATCGCTTATCAGTCGGCCTCCAAAGGTACGCCGATCCTGATGAAAGACATCAACGAGCACGGCATCGAGCAAGGCCTGGCTGAAGCCGCCAAGCTGCTGGTGAGCCGCGTTGATAAAGGTCGCATGACGGCGGCGAAAATGGCTGAAGTGCTCAACGGCATTCGCCCGACGCTGTCCTACGGTGATTTCGGTCACGTCGACCTGGTCGTCGAAGCAGTCGTCGAGAACCCGAAGGTCAAGCAAGCCGTTCTGGCCGAAGTCGAAGACAAGGTCAAAGAGGACACCATCCTCGCGTCCAACACCTCGACCATTTCCATCACCTTGCTGGCAAAAGCCCTCAAGCGTCCGGAAAACTTCGTCGGCATGCACTTCTTCAACCCGGTGCACATGATGCCGCTGGTTGAAGTGATCCGTGGCGAGAAGTCCAGCGAACTGGCCGTTGCCACCACCGTTGCCTACGCCAAGAAAATGGGCAAGAACCCGATCGTCGTCAACGACTGCCCGGGCTTCCTGGTCAACCGCGTACTGTTCCCGTACTTCGGCGGTTTCGCCAAGCTGGTCAGCGCCGGTGTGGACTTCGTCCGCATCGACAAGGTCATGGAGAAATTCGGCTGGCCAATGGGCCCGGCATACCTGATGGACGTGGTCGGCATCGACACCGGCCACCACGGTCGTGACGTGATGGCTGAAGGCTTCCCGGACCGCATGAAAGACGACCGCCGCTCGGCTGTCGACGTGCTCTACGAAGCCAAGCGCCTGGGCCAGAAGAACGGCAAGGGCTTCTACGCCTACGAGACCGACAAGAAGGGCAAGCAGAAGAAAGTGGCCGATCCGTCGGTACTGGAAGTGCTCAAGCCAATCATCTTTGAACAGCGCGAAGTCACCGACGAAGACATCATCAACTGGATGATGATCCCGCTGTGCCTGGAAACCGTGCGTTGCCTGGAAGACGGCATCGTCGAAACCGCTGCCGAAGCCGACATGGGTCTGGTCTACGGTATTGGTTTCCCTCCATTCCGTGGCGGTGCGCTGCGCTACATCGATTCGCTTGGTGTTGCAGAGTTCGTTGCCCTGGCTGACCAGTACGCTGATTTGGGCGCGCTGTACCACCCGACCGCGAAGCTGCGCGAAATGGCCAAAAACGGCCAGAGCTTCTTCGGTTAAGCGCCCCCAACTAGAGTGAGAGTGAATATATGAGCTTGAATCCTAGAGACGTCGTGATTGTCGACTTCGGTCGTACTCCGATGGGCCGCTCCAAGGGCGGCATGCACCGCAACACCCGCGCCGAAGACATGTCGGCGCACCTGATCAGCAAATTGCTGGAACGTAACGTCAAGGTCGACCCGAACGAAGTCGAAGACGTGATCTGGGGCTGTGTGAACCAGACCCTGGAGCAGGGCTGGAACATCGCTCGCATGGCGTCACTGATGACTCAGATCCCGCATACCGCTGCCGGCCAGACCGTCAGTCGTCTGTGTGGCTCGTCGATGAGTGCCCTGCACACCGCCGCGCAAGCGATCATGACCGGTAACGGTGACGTGTTCGTGGTGGGCGGCGTCGAGCATATGGGCCACGTGAGCATGATGCACGGTGTCGATCCGAACCCGCACATGTCCCTGTACGCGGCGAAAGCCTCGGGCATGATGGGCCTGACCGCTGAAATGCTCGGCAAAATGCACGGCATCACTCGCGAACAACAGGACGCTTTTGGCGTGCGCTCCCACCAACTCGCCCACAAGGCGACCGTGGAAGGCAAGTTCAAAGACGAAATCATCCCGATGCAGGGCTATGACGAGAACGGTTTCCTGAAACTGTTCGACTACGACGAAACCATTCGTCCGGAAACTACCCTGGAAAGCCTGGCGGCACTCAAGCCTGCTTTCAATCCAAAGGGCGGCACCGTGACAGCCGGTACTTCGTCGCAGATCACTGACGGTGCTTCGTGCATGATCGTGATGTCGGCGCAGCGTGCACAGGACCTGGGTATCCAGCCTCTGGCGGTGATTCGTTCGATGGCAGTGGCAGGTGTGGACCCGGCAATCATGGGCTATGGTCCAGTACCGGCGACTCAGAAAGCACTGAAGCGCGCGGGTCTTGGCATTAACGATATCGACTTCTTCGAGCTCAACGAAGCTTTCGCCGCACAGGCCCTGCCAGTGCTGAAAGATTTGAAAGTGCTCGACAAGATGAACGAGAAGGTTAACCTGCACGGCGGTGCAATCGCCCTGGGTCACCCATTCGGTTGCTCCGGTGCGCGGATCTCCGGCACTCTGTTGAACGTGATGAAGCAAAATGGCGGCACCTTCGGGGTAGCCACCATGTGCATTGGTCTCGGCCAAGGCATCTCCACCGTCTTCGAACGCGTTTAAGCGTCTCGTTGCCGGAAGCCGGGGCCAAGTGCCCCGGTTTTTGTTTTTCTGAATTTATTTTTGTTTTTATTTTGCAAAGATTTGAGTGAGGGCCAAACCATGCCGATACAACCTGGGCTCTACCAACATTACAAAGGTCCGCAGTACCGTGTTTTCAGTATTGCGCGGCATTCGGAAACCGAAGAAGAAGTGGTCTTCTACCAAGCCCTGTATGGCGATTACGGCTTTTGGGTACGTCCCTTGAGCATGTTCCTGGAGTCGGTCGAGGTTGACGGCGAACAGGTGCCACGCTTTGCTTTGGTGCAAGCCGAACCGAGCCTTTTTTCCAAGCCATAAGCTGAGTGCGCGCAAAACCCTGCGCTTGACCTCACCTTGTAGCCACTATATATAGCGGTGCCGCGTCAGGCGCCAACCGCCTTTCACTTCTAGAATTCAGGAATTTTCTGATCCATGGGCAAATCGCTGGTCATTGTGGAATCCCCGGCTAAGGCCAAGACCATCAACAAGTATCTGGGTAACCAATACGTGGTGAAGTCGAGTATCGGCCATATCCGAGACCTGCCCACCAGCGGTTCGGCTAGCGCCAGCAAAGAGCCAGCCGCCAAGCGCGGCAAGGCCGCCGCGGGTGAAGGTCCGGTGCTCACGCCGAAAGAGAAAGCGCGCAAGCAGCTGGTCTCGCGCATGGGTGTCGATCCCGATCATGGCTGGAAAGCCAAGTACGAGATCCTCCCGGGCAAGGAAAAGGTCATCGAAGAGCTGCGCCGGCTCGCCAAAGATGCTGACACCATCTATCTCGCAACCGACTTGGATCGCGAGGGGGAAGCCATTGCCTGGCACCTGCGCGAAGCCATCGGTGGTGACGACAGCCGCTACAAGCGCGTGGTGTTCAACGAAATCACCAAGAAGGCGATTCAGGAGGCCTTCTCCAAGCCGGGCGAGCTGGACATCGACCGTGTAAATGCCCAGCAGGCGCGTCGTTTCCTCGATCGCGTGGTGGGTTACATGGTTTCGCCGCTGCTGTGGGCCAAGGTCGCTCGCGGCCTGTCCGCCGGTCGTGTGCAATCGGTCGCCGTGAAGCTGGTGGTCGAGCGTGAACGTGAAATCCGTGCGTTCAACCCCGAAGAATACTGGGAAGTCCACGCCGACCTCGGCACCGCCAAGGGCGCCACCGTGCGCTTTGACGTGGCGCGTGAGAAAGGCGAAGCCTTCAAGCCGCTCAACGAAGCCCAGGCCATGGCCGCGCTGGAGAAGCTCAAGGCTTCCAGCTACAGCATCGTCAAGCGCGAAGACAAGCCGACCAGCAGCAAGCCATCGGCGCCGTTCATCACGTCCACCCTGCAACAGGCTGCAAGCAACCGCCTGGGCTTCGGTGTGAAGAAGACCATGATGATGGCCCAGCGTTTGTACGAAGCCGGCTACATCACGTACATGCGTACCGACTCCACCAACCTCTCGGTTGATGCGGTGGCGATGGCGCGTACTTATATTGAAGGCGAGTTCGGCAAGAAGTACCTGCCGGAAACCCCGAACGTCTACAGCAGCAAGGAAGGCGCACAAGAGGCTCACGAAGCGATTCGTCCGTCCGACGCCAACACCGAGCCAAGCAAGCTGTCGGGCATGGAGCGTGATGCTGAGCGGCTCTACGAGCTGATCTGGCGCCAGTTCCTCGCTTGCCAGATGCTGCCGGCGCAATACCTGTCGACCACGGTCACCGTCGGTGCCGGCGATTTCGAGCTGCGCGCCAAGGGCCGCATCCTGAAGTTTGACGGTTACACCCGCGTCATGCCGCAAATCGCCAAGCCGGGTGATGACGACGTGCTGCCGGACATGGCCCAGGGCGACGCGATGAGGCTGATCAAGCTTGATCCGACCCAGCACTTCACCAAACCGCCTGCGCGTTACTCGGAAGCGAGCCTGGTTAAAGAGATGGAAAAACGCGGCATCGGTCGTCCTTCGACCTACGCGGCGATCATTTCTACCATCCAGGACCGTGGCTACGTAGCGCTGCATAACCGTCGTTTCTATTCGGAAAAGATGGGCGACATCGTTACCGAGCGTCTGGCTGAAAGTTTCTCCAATCTCATGGACTACGGCTTTACCGCCGGCATGGAAGAGAACCTCGATGACGTGGCCCAGGGCGAACGCGACTGGAAAAACGTGCTCGACGAGTTCTACGGCGACTTCAAGAAGAAACTCGAAGTAGCCGAAAGCGCCGAAGGCGGCATGCGCGCCAACCAGCCGGTGATGACTGACATTCCGTGCGTGGTGTGCGGTCGTCCGATGCAGATTCGTACCGCATCGACCGGCGTGTTCCTCGGTTGCTCGGGCTACAGCCTGCCACCCAAAGAACGCTGCAAGGCCACCGTCAACCTGGTGCCGGGCGATGAAATCGCCGCGGACGACGAGGGTGAATCGGAATCCCTGGTTCTGCGCGGCAAGCACCGCTGCCCGATCTGCAGCACGGCGATGGACGCTTACCTGCTCGACGAGAAACGCAAGCTGCACATCTGCGGTAACAACCCGGATTGCGACGGCTACGAAGTTGAAGAGGGCACCTATCGCATCAAGGGCTACGAAGGTCCGAGCCTGGAGTGCGACAAGTGCGGCAGTGAGATGCAGCTCAAGACCGGCCGTTTCGGCAAGTTCTTCGGTTGCACCAACGCGACCTGCAAGAACACCCGCAAACTGCTGAAAAGCGGTGACGCGGCGCCGCCGAAGATGGACCCGGTGAAGATGCCTGAGCTGAAATGCGAAAAGGTCAACGACACCTACATCCTGCGCGACGGTGCTTCCGGCCTGTTCCTGGCGGCCAGCCAATTCCCGAAAAACCGCGAGACCCGTGCTCCGCTGGTAATCGAGATCGTGCCGCACAAGGATGAGATCGATCCGAAGTACCACTTCCTCTGCGAAGCGCCGAAGAAAGATCCGGACGGCCTGCCTGCAGTGATCCGTTACAGCCGCAAGACCAAAGAGCAGTACGTGCAGACTGAAGTCGACGGTAAGCCGACTGGCTGGAAGGCGTACTACGACGGCGGCAAGTGGACGGTTGAAGACAAGCGTCCGGCTGCCAAGGCTTAAAAGACGCTGAATGCAAAAGGCCGCATGCTAACCCTCGGGTTTTCATGCGGCCTTTTTGTTCCGCCCCCTGTAGGAGCGAGCTCGCTCGCGATGGTCGTTAACGAAAACGCGTGCTTTCTGGATATGCGCGGCGCTCTGAAGTCCATCGCGAGCAAGCTCGCTCCTACAGAGAGCGAAGCAAGGTCCGTTGCATTACAGGCCGCATGACAACCTTCGGGTCTTCATGCGGCCTTTTTGTTCCGCCCCCTGTAGGAGCGAGCTCGCTCGCGATGGTCGTTAACGAAAACGCGTGCTTTCTGGATATACGCGGCGCTCTGAAGTCCATCGCGAGCAAGCTCGCTCCTACAGAGAGCGAAGCAAGGTCCGTTGCATTACAGGCCGCATGACAACCTTCGGGTCTTCATGCGGCCTTTTTTTTCCGCCCCCTGTAGGAGCGAGCTCGCTCGCGATGGTCGTTAACGAAAACGCGTGCTTTCTGGATATACGCGGCGCTCTATGGTCCATCGCAAGCAAGTTCGCTCCTACCGGGGGCACGTAGACAGTGCTTGCGATAGGCAGAGCTGATCCGCGACACTGTCCGACCTGCGTGAAGCAATTATTTCGTTGTGGAGGCTGCCGTCATGGCCCACGAACTCTATACCCGTACCAACCAGAAGATTTATTTCGCTGGTCTGTCGCTTGAAGCACTCGCCAAAGCCGAAGAGGGGCGGGCGATGAACTCCCTGGCGCTGATTCAGGCTGGGCGCGAATCGGCATTGTTTCACCTGTACGGTGCGCTGCTGGGGCTGTGCCACGAAATCGCTGGCTTCTATCGACTGCCACAGGCCAATGCGCCTCGGGCCGAGATGCTGCTAACCCGCGAAGTGCTGGAAGCGATCGCCATTCCAGAAATGGCTGAAATGGTCGAGTTGGCCAATAATCGGGAAACCTGGCTGGCCAAACTGCTGGCGGCCCATGCAGCGCTGTTTCAACCACCTCGGGCGCCGCATAAACCCAAGGGCGATGTGACGCAGCCACTGATCCTGGCGGTTAACCTGGATGAGGAAGAAGCACCTCAAGAGTTGAGTCGGGAAGAGCTGGAGAGCTGGCGTCAGAACCTCAAGGGCCTGGCGATTCGGTTTCGCGAAGGGCTGAACGAGTGCTAAAGGATTGAGCGTTTTGACGGATAACCTGAGAGGTTGTCCGTTCAGGGAAGAGTGCTGTCGGATACTTCTCTTCTTGATGGCATCTGGTCAAGATCCCGAGCGAACCCTGACTGATGCCTATATAATCCCCGCCTTTCGTGGAGAACAAACCTTTATGCCAACGTCCTTTCTAGAAATTGTCGAGTTGCCAGACGGCCGAATTGAGCTGCGCAGGGCCGAGGACGAGGGTTCTCTGGTTACTTTGGATTTCTCCGAGGATGCCAAAGCGTTCCTGCAAGGCCAGCACGTGGAAGTCGCCAAGGCGATGTTGAGCGTCGGCGTTCAGATGGCCGGACGTCTGGTTGAAGGTGATTTCAACACGGATGAGGCTGCGCGGGTTCTACATTGATCCCGCTCGTCGGTTTCTTGCGGATACCACTTCAGATCGGCTTCTCTGTCCTTGGAGAAGCCCCGCGCTGTTCCAGGCGCGCATTGTTTATCAATTAACCCAGTCGAATATTCAGACTTTGTGCGTCCCCGGTCCGGGCGGCGCTGATCAACTGTTGCCGTGAGGTTGTGTTCAACGGGTTGAGCCAGCTGACGACCGTGTGGCTGCGCCCCAGGCGAAGGGCTTCGCAGGTCAGTTGCTGAGCGCTCTGGGTGCCGCGCGGTTGCAGCAGCAGGATGCGTTCGCGATTCAGGCCGGCATCCCGCAACCAGGCTTGGGTCAGGCTGGCTGGCGGGGCGATCAACGTCAACCAGCGCGCATCCTGATCCTGGCTCAGTTCCCTGAGGATGGGCGCCAGAAGGTTCAGGCAGTTCCCGGCTGCACCACGCAGCGACAGCTCGCTGAAGACTTCCGGTTCTGCGCTCCAGGGCGACTCGACCACGTCTTTCAGAATCGGCGCCAACGGCTGCACCATGAACGCCTCGAACAACGGCAGTTGGGCTTGCTGTGATGTGTGTGGGAACTGCATAAAGCCTCCTTTAGCGGCGAATGACGCCGACACTCAAGCCTTCGATCACCAGTTCCTGATCTTTCAGGTTGACTTCGATAGGGGCGAACTCAGGGTTTTCAGCCATTAACCAGACTTTGCTGCCGTCGCGCTTGAAGCGCTTGACGGTGACTTCGTCGCCGATACGCGCCACCACGATCTGGCCGTTGCGGGCTTCACGGGTGGTATGGACGGCCAGCAGGTCGCCGTCGAAGATGCCCACGTCCTTCATGCTCATGCCATGGACCCGAAGTAGATAATCGGCCCGAGGATGGAAAAACGAAGGATTGATGTTGCAGGACTCTTCGATGTGCTGCTGGGCGAGAATGG
Source organism: Pseudomonas sp. RIT-PI-q (assembly GCF_001297125.1). Classification (GTDB taxonomy): domain Bacteria; phylum Pseudomonadota; class Gammaproteobacteria; order Pseudomonadales; family Pseudomonadaceae; genus Aquipseudomonas. The sequence goes on along the minus strand of NZ_LHPC01000028.1, from coordinate 415,139 downwards.
GTGCACCGGCAGCCACGCGACCAATGATCGGCAGGGTGGACTCATCGGCCTTGGCTTCGAAGCCGGGGATGCGAATGCCACGGGAAGCGCCAGGCGTCATCTCGATCGCACCCTTGCGGGCCAGCGCCTTGAGGTGTTCTTCCGCCGCGTTGGGCGACTTGAAACCCAGTTCCTGAGCGATTTCCGCACGGGTCGGCGGGTAGCCGTTGTCTTCTAGGCAGCGTTTGATGAAGGCCAGAATCTCTGCTTGGCGTGGCGTCAGCTTTAGCATATTGATCGCTCTGTCTTTTTATACAGTGACTGGGATTATATACAGTGAAACGGTCTTGGCAATGCCCCTTTTTTTGTCGGCCGCCAGACGGTCGAGCAGCCTGCTTATTAATGCTTCGCCGTTGTATGGTTAAATAGCTGACCGACCATTCCCAAAACGAACCGCCAGGCTTGACAAGGCCGGGGCTGAAACGTATGTTTCAAACAAGTGTTTGTCAGGCGGAGTAGCCATGGCCCAGTCGGAAACCGTTGAACGCATTCTCGATGCTGCCGAGCAGTTGTTCGCGGAAAAAGGTTTCGCCGAAACCTCGTTGCGTTTGATCACCAGCAAGGCCGGTGTCAATCTGGCGGCGGTGAACTATCACTTCGGGTCGAAGAAGGCGCTGATCCAGGCGGTTTTCTCGCGTTTTCTTGGACCGTTCTGCTTAAGTCTCGATAAAGAGCTGGAGCGGCGTCAGGCCAAGCCAGAGAACAAGCCGACACTTGAAGAATTGCTGGAAATCCTCGTCGAGCAGGCCTTGGTGGTACAGCCACGCAGCGGCAACGATCTCTCCATCTTCATGCGCTTGCTGGGTCTGGCCTTCAGTCAGAGCCAGGGGCACTTGCGCCGGTATCTGGAAGACATGTACGGCAAGGTGTTCCGTCGCTACATGATGCTGGTCAATGACGCTGCACCGCGTATTCCGCCGATTGAATTGTTCTGGCGTGTGCACTTCATGCTCGGTGCTGCTGCGTTCAGCATGTCCGGGATCAAGGCCTTGCGCGCAATTGCCGAGACCGACTTCGGTGTGAATACCTCGATCGAGCAAGTGATGCGCCTGATGGTGCCGTTCCTGGCCGCTGGCATGCGTGCCGAAACCGGTGTCACCGACACGGCCATGGCCACCGCGCAATTGCGGCCGCGCAGTAAATCGACCCCGGTTGCCGCCAAGGTTTAACCGCACACGGGTGGGCGCAGCAGCTTACATCCGCTAAGCTAGCCGCCCATGCCGACTCTCGTTCTGAACCCGCTTCCACTCAATTTTGCCGACCTGCCGGGCACAGCCCATGGCGGCGAATGGGTGCGTGTCGGGTTTATCGTTATCAAGGAATCTCTATGACTGCTGGCCTGCAAGGCTCGTTGATGGTGGACGTCGCCGGTACCTGGCTGACGGCTGAAGATCGCCAACTGTTGCGTCAACCCGAAGTGGGTGGCCTGATCATTTTTGCCCGCAACATCGAGCACCCGCGCCAGGTACGCGAGCTGAGCGCCGCAATCCGCGCCGTTCGTCCTGACCTGCTGCTGGCTGTTGACCAGGAGGGCGGTCGGGTCCAGCGTCTGCGTCAGGGCTTCGTGCGACTGCCGGCCATGCGCGCCATTGCCGACAACCCGAATGCCGAGTACCTGGCCGAACAGTGCGGCTGGATCATGGCGACTGAAGTTCTCGCGGTAGGTCTCGACCTGAGTTTCGCCCCGGTGCTTGATCTGGATTACCAGCGCAGCGCCGTGGTCGGCACCCGCTCGTTCGAAGGTGACCCCGAGCGCGCGGCACTGCTGGCCGGTGCCTTTATTCGCGGCATGAACAGCGCCGGCATGGCCGCCACCGGCAAGCATTTTCCCGGTCACGGCTGGGCCGAGGCGGATTCCCACGTCGCGATTCCAAACGATGAGCGCAGCCTCGACGAGATCCGCGCCAACGACCTGGTGCCATTCGCCAAATTGAGCCAGCAACTGGCCGCTGTCATGCCGGCGCACGTCATTTATCCACAAGTTGATTCCCAGCCCGCCGGCTTCTCCCGCCGCTGGTTGCAGGACATTCTGCGCGGCGAGTTGCAGTTCGATGGCGTGATCTTCAGCGACGACCTGTCGATGGCCGGCGCTCATGTGGTCGGCGATGCGGCCAGCCGTATCGAAGCCGCGCTGACCGCCGGTTGCGACATGGGCCTGGTGTGTAACGACCGTGCAGCCGCAGAATTGGCCCTGAGCGCTGCACAGCGTTTGAAGGTCAAGCCGTCGCCGCGAATTGCACGGATGCGCGGGCAGTCGTTCGCCGGCATCGAATACCGCCAAGACCCGCGCTGGCTCACAGCTATCGGCGCGCTCAAAGAAGCTCAACTGATTGATTGAGGACTGTTCGCCATGACGGTTTACGCGATTATCGGTGGCACCGGCCTGACTCAACTCGAAGGCCTGAGTATTCGTCAGTCATTGACCGTGGACACCCCGTACGGCGCGCCCTCGGCCGAGGTGCAGATCGGCGAGTTCGGGGGCAAGGAAGTGCTGTTCCTCGCACGTCATGGTCATCCTCACCGGTTTCCGCCGCATCAGGTCAACTACCGCGCCAACCTCTGGGCGTTGAAGCAGGCCGGCGCCGAAGCGATTCTGGCGGTCAACGCCGTGGGCGGGATTCATGTGGCGATGGGGACCGGGCACTTCTGCGTGCCGCATCAACTGATCGATTACACTAGCGGTCGCGAACACACCTATTTCGCCGATGACCTGGAGCAGGTCACCCACATTGACTTCAGCTACCCCTACAGCGAGCCGCTGCGTCAGCAGTTAATCGCCGCGTTGGCGGCTGAAGGCGTTGGCTATAGTGGACAGGGCGTGTACGCCTGCACCCAAGGGCCGAGGCTGGAAACAGCCGCTGAAATCGCCAGGCTGGAACGTGACGGCTGCGACATTGTCGGCATGACCGGCATGCCGGAAGCGGCGCTGGCCCGTGAGCTGGAACTGGATTATGCCTGTCTGGCACTGGTGGTGAACCCGGCGGCGGGCAAGTCCACGTCGGTGATCACCATGGCCGAGATCGAGCAGGCATTGCGAGACGGCATGGGCAAGGTTCAGTCGACGTTGGCGCGGGTGTTGGCGGGTTGAACATCAACGTTCAGGTGGTGTGTCTGGCCGCTTCACGATTCATTTGGTTTTAAGCGGCGTTGATCCCATGACGACAATAATTGAGCAACTTCATGCGCTACCATGGGCAAAGGTGTTCAGTCATTGGCCGGGGCGGTGCTGGAAGGCGGAACGACGGGCGGCGGGAAGCTTGAGCAGGGTGATATTGAGGCGTTGTTTGCGCCGTTGTCTGATCCCAAGCGCTGATAGCGCGTTTCTTCAGTTATTACTCGGGTGAGGCCATCGCGGGCAAGCCACGCTCCCACAAGTTCAGTGATCACCCTGTGGGAGCGGGCTTGCCCGCGATAGCTATCTTTCTGGCGCCATGGACTTCAACGTTTCTCCAGCTTATCCGGCAATGGCGCAAACAACGCTTCAATATCATCGCTCTGCAACTTCCAGTCCCCGGCCGAGCGTCCATCCAGTACGCCCGCCGCCAGGTCGGATTTTTCCTTTTGCAGGTGCTGAATCTTCTCTTCCACCGTGCCCCGGGCAATCATCTTGTAGACGAACACCGGTTTCTCCTGGCCGATACGATAAGCCCGGTCGGTCGCCTGGTTTTCCGTCGCCGGGTTCCACCACGGATCGTAGTGAATCACCGTGTCGGCTTCGGTCAGGTTCAGCCCCACACCACCGGCCTTCAAACTAATCAGAAAGATCTGACGCTTGCCGCTCTGGAAATCCTTCACCGGTGCGCGCCGGTCGCGTGTCTGCCCGGTCAACAGGGCATATTCAACCCCGCGTTTTTTCAGTTCGGCTTCGATCAGCGCCAGCATTGAGGTGAACTGCGAGAACAGCAGAATCCGCCGACCTTCTTCGAACAGTTCCTCAAGCATTTCCATCAGGCTATCGAGCTTGCCCGAGGTGCTACCGCGAGTCGGCAGTGCGGCGTCGTTGACCAGGCGCAAATCGCAGCACACCTGGCGCAACTTCAGCAGCGCTTCAAGAATGATGATCTGGCTGCGCGCCACGCCTTTGCGGGTGATCTCGTCGCGGACTTTCTTGTCCATGGCCAGGCGCATGGTTTCGTACACATCGCGCTGGGCTTCGTTGAGCTCGACCCAATGGATGATCTCGGTTTTCGGTGGCAACTCGGTGGCCACCTGTTCCTTGGTGCGGCGCAACAGGAACGGTTTGATCCGACCGTTGAGGTGCTGAAGTCTTACTTCGCTGGCGCGCTTTTCAATGGGTACGCGGTAATCGCGGTTGAAGCTTTTGACGTCACCGAGCCAGCCGGGCAGCAGGAAGTGAAACAGCGACCACAACTCGCCCAAGTGGTTTTCCAGCGGCGTGCCACTCAGGCACAGACGCTGGCGAGCATTCAACTCGCGGGCAGCCTGGGCGGCCTTGCTGTTCGGATTCTTGATGTACTGCGCTTCATCCAGCACCAGCACGTGCAGCGGCTGGGCGGCCAGGCGTTCGACGTCTTTGGGCAGCAGCGCGTAGGTGGTCAGGATCAGGTCGTAATCGGCCAGGTGCTCAAAGTGTTTCTTGCGGCTGGCACCGTACAACGCCAGCACGTTGAGTTGCGGCGTGAAGTGCGCCGCTTCGTCGAGCCAATTCGGGATCAGGCTGGTGGGCATCACCACCATGCACGGCCGGTCCAGGCGTCCGGCGTTTTTCTCGCTGAGAATGTGCGCCAGGGTTTGTAGGGTTTTGCCCAGGCCCATGTCGTCCGCAAGGATTCCGCCGACTTCCAGTTGCCGCAGCGACTGCATCCAGCTCAGGCCTTCCAGCTGATACGGACGCAAAGTCGCGTTCAAGCCTTCCGGTGTCGTGGCAGTGAAATCCTTGATGTCGCGCAAACGCTGGGCAAAGGTGCGGATCTGCTCGCCACCTTCCCAGAGCAGCGGCAAGTCTTCCAGTGGATTCAACCGCGTGGCATCGGCCTTGCTCAGGCGCAGCGTCGTTTCGCCTGGCCCTTGCAGATAGAACTCGCCGAGGGTCGCCAGTACCGGTTTCAAACGACCGAAGGGCAGGGCGACTTGCAGTGGCCCGTACTCGGAGTTCGGGCGGTTGGGGATGTTTACCAGAATCAACTCATCGTCGCGCCGACGGGCGAGGCGTTCCGGGTTGAGGATTTCGGTGTGAGAACGCATCAGGTTCAACAGGATCGGCAGCAGGCTCAGCCGCTCACCATTGACGATGATCCCCAGCTCCAGATCGAACCAGTCACGCTCCGGCACCTGTTCGACGGTGGCGTACCAGTCGTCGACGGCGGTCAGGTCGAAACCGAAATCCTCGTCGATCTGCAACTCCCAGCCCTGCGCTCGCAGCTTCGGCAACTCATTGAGGGTGAACGTCAGCCAGGCACTGTCGTTGACCATCTCGAAGAGCTCGCCGGCGCTTTCCGGCAAGGCCTTGCTTTGTCGGGTGGCGACCTTGAAGCCGAGGATTCGTAGCTGTTCCCTGTAGGTCTGTTCAACTTCCGGGTGGCGTTTTATCCGCAGCGTCTGAGCTTCCTGACGAATCAGGATATCGGCGTTCTTCTGCCCGGATACGTATTCATCCAGATAGCTGAAGGACAGCGCCGCGCGATGCTGGATGTAACGCTGCATCTTGCCGTTGCGCGGTTCAAAGGCGCTGAACTCGATGCTCGCCAGCCACAGGCGCGGCACCGGTTGCACGTTATCCACCAGCACTTGCGGCGGCGCTTTCGGGCTGCGGTTTTCCAGCACGGCCGAAAGCTTCTCGAGCAGTTCGGCGTCTTGTGCGGCAGCGGGGTAGGCCAGGGTTTCCTGGACTTTGAGCAGCACTGCCGCGCAATGTTTGCAATTGCTGTGCACCGGGCAGGTGCAGGTGGCGTCGATCATCAGCAGTGTGGCTTTGGCCGACTCGCGCAGGCGAATGGTCTGACGGTAAACGTTACCGCCAGAGCCTTCACACGCGGCGATGATCGTCGCGTCGCCGGCCTCGACGATCCTGACGCGGTTTTCCAGGGCGTAGCGGCGGCCACGCTCCAGGCTCTGTTCCTTGAATCGGCTGACCCAGGAAGGTGCGAGGGGTTTGCTCAGGGTCGGCATAAGGACTTCAATCAGTCCGGAATTTCATCGGGGACTGGCCGAGGCGCAGGGGCGGTCAGCGAGGTGATCTTGATCAGCAGACCGAGGTGGCCGTTGTCGAGGAAGTTCAGCTGGCCGTTCTTGGTGTGGCTTTCCTGCTTCATGCGTTCGCTGGCGGTCACCATGCCATTGGCGTCGATCTGATTGACCCAAAAATCCGCGTCGACGTCGGTGAAACGCCCCAGTTTCAGGCTCAACGTACCCTCGATCGGGAACTGGCCGAACTGCTCCGTACCGTCGCTGATCGCCACTTTGCTGGCTTCTTCACCGAGGTTCTGCTGCCAGGCCTTGTGCAGCAACACCGTGTACTCATTGCTGGCGGTGAGTTTTTCCACTTCGCCATTGAGGCTTGGCGTGCGCAGGCTGTCGGGGCTGATGGGCTGCGCGCCGGCCGCCCAGTCCTCCGGTGCGGCGCGGCTGACAATGGCGGGCACGGCGTTTTGCCGGACCAGGATCATTTCAACCTGATACAGATCATCGGCAAACGCCGTGGGGGCGACCAGCGCTGTTATTAACATTGTCAGCAAGGTCAGTGAGCGAAACAGGCGCATGCGGCGTCCTTCAAGCAGTTTTCGGAATGAGGCGCTCGAACAGCGCCTCTACAGTATTAAAGCGCTCTTCCGGGCGCTCCATCGGCACCTGGAATTTAAACATCGTGGCGCCTTCGAATTTGTAGCGTTTGGGCTGGCTCTGGATCAGTTTGATCAGCGTCAGCGGGTCGACCGGCGTTTGCGTGGCGAACTCGATTCGACCGCCTTGCGGGCCACCGTCGACTTTCTTGATGCCCAGCAACTCGGCCTGCAATTTCAGCGCCGTGATGCGCATCAGGTTCTTGGTTGGCTCCGGCAACAGGCCGAAACGGTCGATCATCTCTACTTGCAGGTCCTTGAGGCCTTCCTCATCGGTGGCCGAGGCGATGCGTTTGTAGAGGATCAATCGAGCATGAACGTCGGGCAGGTAATCTTCGGGGATCAATGCTGGTACACGCAGATTGACTTCCGGACCGCCGCCCAGTGGCTGGTCGAGGTTCGGTTGTTCGCCCTTGCGGATCGACTTCACTGCGCGCTCGAGCATTTCCATGTACAGCGTGAAGCCGACGGCCTGGATCTGCCCGCTCTGACCGTCGCCGAGCAGTTCGCCGGCACCACGGATTTCCAGGTCGTTGGTGGCGAGCACGAAGCCCGCCCCGAGGTCCTGCGTGTTGGCGATCGCCTCCAGACGCTTTTCCGCGTCCGGGGTGATTTGCTGGCGCGGCGGCGTCAGCAGGTAAGCGTACGCCTGGTGGTGACTGCGGCCGACGCGACCGCGCAACTGGTGCAACTGCGCCAGGCCGAACTTGTCGGCACGCTCGATGATGATGGTGTTGGCGCTCGGCACGTCGATGCCGGTCTCGATAATGGTCGAGGCGATCAGCACGTTGAAACGCTTGTGGTAGAAATCGCTCATGACCTGTTCGAGATCGCGTTCGCGCATCTGCCCGTGGCCAATGCCGATCCGCGCTTCCGGCACCAGTTCGGCGAGGTCGGCGGCGCATTTCTCGATGGTCTTCACGTCGTTGTGCAGGTAATAGACCTGACCGCCACGCAGCAGCTCCCGGAGCAGGGCTTCTTTGACCGTGCTCTTGTTCTGCTCCATGACGAAGGTCCGCACCGACAAGCGACGGGCCGGCGGCGTGGCGATGATCGACAGGTCGCGCATGCCCGACACCGCCATGTTCAGCGTGCGCGGAATCGGTGTGGCGGTCAGGGTGAGGATGTCGACTTCACTGCGCAGGGCCTTGAGCTGTTCCTTCTGACGGACACCGAAACGGTGCTCTTCGTCGATGATCACCAGCCCGAGGTTTTTGATTTTGACGTCGTCCTGCAGCAACTTGTGCGTGCCGATGACGATGTCGATCTTGCCTTCGGCGAGGTCCGCGACGGCGGCGTTGACTTCCTTGGTCGACTTGAAGCGGCTCATCACTTCCACGGTCACCGGCCAGTCGGCGAAGCGGTCGCGGAAACTGTTGTAGTGCTGCTGGGCGAGCAGGGTGGTCGGCACCAGAATCGCCACCTGACGACCACCGTGCACCGCGATGAAGGCTGCGCGCATCGCCACTTCGGTCTTGCCGAAACCAACGTCGCCGCAGACCAGGCGGTCCATCGGTTTCGGCGCGAGCATGTCGGCGCGCACCGCTTCGATGGTGGTTTGCTGGTCCGGGGTTTCTTCGAAGGGGAAGCCGGCACTGAAGGTCGCGTAATCGGCTTTCGGGTCGGCGAAGGCATAACCTTCGCGGGCGGCACGACGGGCATAGATGTCGAGCAATTCGGCGGCGACGTCGCGCACCTGTTCGGCGGCTTTGCGTTTGGCTTTCTGCCAGGTCTCGGAACCGAGACGGTGCAGCGGGGCCAGCGCATCGTCGCTGCCGGTGTAACGGGCGATCAGGTGCAGGTTGGCCACCGGCACGTAAAGCTTGGCGTTTTCGGCGTATTCGAGGGCGAGGAATTCAGCGGCCTGGTTGTCGATTTCCAGCGTGGCGAGGCCCAGATAGCGACCGACACCGTGATCGATGTGCACCACCGGCGCGCCTTCGCGCAGCTCGGTGAGGTTCTTGATCACGGCATCGTTGTTGGCGTCGGCACGTTTTTCGCGGCGACGACGCTGCATTACGCGCTGACCGAACAATGGGCTTTCGGCCACCAGCGCCAAGGCCGGGTCGTCGAGCACCAGACCTTCGTCGAGCGGGGCGATGGTGATCGCCAGGCGCTCCTTGCTCGCGACAAAATCCGGCCAGCTGTCGACGGTTTTCGGCCGCAGCTTCAAACGGTCCAGCAATTCCAGCAGCACTTCGCGACGACCCGCAGACTCGGCGGTAAACAGTACGCGGCCAGGGAATTCGTCGAGGAAGCCGGCCAGTGCCGCCAACGGTTGGGTGGCCTTGGCTTCGATGGCCAGGTTCGGCAACTCCCGAGCCGGGAAGCGCTCGCGGCCGACACCGGTGTCCACGTCTTGTTGGCTGGCGACAACGCGCGGCCAGTTCTTCAGGCGTGCGAAGCAATCCTCTACCGGCAGGAACAATTCGGCCGGTGGCAATAAAGGACGGGAGGGATCGACGCGGCGCTCTTCATAGCGATTGCGCACATCGTTCCAGAAATTCTCTGCCGCTTGCTCGATGCCCGGCAGGGAAAACACTTGCGTGTCCTGGGGCAGGTAGTCGAACAGCGTGGAGGTTTCGTCGAAGAACAGCGGCAAGTAGTACTCGATACCGGCCGGTGTAATCCCGCTGCTCAGATCCTGGAAGATCGGGCAGCGACGGAAGTCGACATCGAAACGCTCACGGAAGCGCGCCTTGAACCGCGTGACCGCGTCCTTTTGCAGCGGAAACTCTCGCGCGGGCAGCAGGCGAACGGTTTCCACCTTGTCGATGGAGCGCTGGTTTTCCGGATCGAATGTACGAAGCGTCTCGATTTCGTCGTCGAACAGGTCGATACGGAAGGGTAATTTGCTGCCCATCGGGAACAGATCGATCAGCGAGCCGCGTACGGTAAATTCGCCGTGCTCGTACACCGTGTCGACGTAGCGATAGCCGCTGGCTTCAAGCCGGGTGCGCATTTGCTCGACGTCGAGCTTCTGGCCGATGTCCAGCACCAGGCTGCTGCCGAGCAGGAATTTGGTCGGCGCCAGGCGATGCAAGGCAGTCGTGATCGGCACGACCAGCACGCCATGGCTCAGCTCCGGCAACCGATACAGGGCCGAAATACGCTGGGAAATGATGTCCTGGTGCGGCGAAAACAGATCGTAGGGCAGGGTTTCCCAGTCCGGGAAATGCAGCACCGGCAAATCCGGGGCGAAGAAACTCAGCTCCTGTTCCAGCCGTTCGGCACTTTGGCTGTCGGCGGTCAGCAGCAGGGTAAAGCGCTTGGCAGCGCTGGCGGCCTCGGCAATGGCCAGGCTCAGGGCGGCACCGGGCAGATTGCCCCAGTGCTGTTTACCTGCCGCGGCAGGGAGAAGCGGTAGACGCAGAACGGGCACGGAAGGTTGAGCTCCAAGCGTTGCGACAAAGTCGGTAATTGTAGCGGCCTCAGGTGCCGGCTGTCAGTTGCAGATATGTCTATTACGCGGGTTGGGCAAAATGTAGTGGTAAAGACAAAATCCGGCCGTTTTTTAGTGAAAATCAGCGATTATGTAGTGGCAAAACCAACCAGTGTTACGGATGGTTACGGACAAGGCAGCGCTACCTCCAAAAAATTGACTGTGCTGGAAGGCCCGGTTTTACTGGGCTCCAGCGCGGCGTAAGTTTTTTGAACGGAAATTTGTTACTGTCCGCACGACAGGCGCGCATTGCTACGAGAGGCACTCGGCGGCATAATGTAGCCCCTTTTTTCTGCCCCTACATATGTGGAAGGTTCCCGTGACTCAGAAGCCCGACCAGTGTCTTGGTGAATGGATCGACCGTGAAGCACTCGCAGAAGCGATGATTCCGCTTATCGGTCAGCTCTACCGCAACAACAACGTGGTGAGCTCGATCTATGGCCGCAGCCTGATCAATCGTTCAGTCATTGCGATTCTCAAAGCTCACCGTTTTGCTCGTCATCGCCAGTCCGATGACAGCGAACTGTCCGTCCACGAAACATTCCCACTGCTCAAAGCGATGAGCGAGCTCAAGCTCGGCGCCGCTTCGGTAGACCTGGGCAAGCTTGCGGTCAAATTCAAGACCACCGGCAATGGCCGCACTGCCGAGCAGTTCGTCCGTGAAGAACTGGCTGACGTGGTTGGCCAGCAAAACGTTTCCGCTCGCAAAGGCACCGACGTTGTCCTGTACGGTTTCGGTCGTATCGGCCGTCTGCTGGCGCGCATCCTGATCGAGAAAACCGGTGGTGGCGACGGCCTGCGTCTGCGCGCCATCGTTGTCCGCAAGGGCGCCGAGAACGACCTGGTCAAGCGTGCCAGCCTGCTGCGTCGCGACTCGGTTCATGGTCCGTTCGATGGCACCATCACCATTGATGAAGCCAACAACACCATCACCGCCAACGGCAACCTGATCCAGGTTATCTACGCGAAAAACCCGACTGAAGTGGACTACACCCAGTACGGCATCAAAGACGCACTGCTGGTGGACAACACCGGTGTATGGCGTGACGCCGACGGCCTGGGCCAGCACTTGGCCTGCCCGGGTATCGACCGCGTTGTTCTGACCGCGCCTGGCAAAGGCAAGCTGAAGAACATCGTTCACGGCATCAACCACGGCGACATCACCGCTGACGACAAGATCGTTTCCGCGGCTTCCTGCACCACCAACGCCATCGTGCCGGTGCTGAAGGCGGTCAACGACAAGTTCGGCATCGTCAACGGTCACGTTGAAACGGTTCACTCGTACACCAACGACCAGAACCTGATCGACAACTTCCACAAAGGCGATCGCCGTGGTCGTAGCGCCGCGCTGAACATGGTGATCACCGAGACCGGTGCTGCCACTGCTGCTGCCAAGGCGCTGCCTGAACTGGCTGGCAAGTTGACCGGTAACGCGATCCGCGTTCCGACGCCAAACGTGTCGATGGCCATTCTCAACCTGAACCTTGAGAAAGCCACCACTCGCGAAGAGATCAACGAGTACCTGCGCCAAATGGCCATGCACTCCGATCTGCACAAGCAAATCGACTACGTCAATTCGCAGGAAGTGGTTTCCACCGACTTCGTTGGCTCGCGCCACGCAGGTGTTGTGGACGCTGAAGCGACCATCACCCAAGACAACCGCGTTGTTCTGTACGTTTGGTACGACAACGAGTTCGGTTACAGCTGCCAGGTGGTTCGCGTGATGGAAGACATGGCCGGTGTAAACCCGCCAGCGTTCCCGCGCTAAGCGTGAGTTAGCTGCACATGAAAACGCCCCGACTTTGGTCGGGGCGTTTTTGTTTGTGGGGTTTGTCAGTTACAGGTGTGTTGTCTGGGCGGGCCTCTTCGCGGGCGAGCCTCGCTCCTACAGGTTGTGCGTCGATATTGAGATCGCATGCGACCTGTAGGAGCGAGGCTTGCCCGCGAAGGCGATCGATCAGTCGCCACCAACCACCGCTGCCTGCGCCGTCCGCAATTCATGCTTGTTGCCCCGGAACAACACCAGCGTCGCAATCAGCCCCAACACCGCCGCGCCACTGAGCCAGATCCCCGGTGCCGCCTTGTTGTCCAGCACATGAATCAGGTACGTACAGGCCGCCGGCGTAAAGCCACCGAAGGTTGCCGTCGCCAGGCTGTAGGCCAACGAGAAGCCGGTCGTGCGAACTTCCACCGGCATGATCTCGGTCAACGCCACTACCATGGCGCCGTTGTACGAGCCATACAGGAACGACAGCCATAACTCAACGATCAGCAAATGGCTGAAGCTCGGGTTCGCTACCAGCCACGACAGGGCAGGGTAAGCGGTGAGGATCGCCAGAATGGTCGCCGCCAGCAGTAAGGGTTTACGCCCGATCCTGTCGGAAAATGCGCCCATCACCGGCAGCCAGAAGAAGTTCGACAAGCCAATGCACACCGTCACCAGCAACGCATCCAGATCCGACAGGTGCAGCTCGGCTTTGCCGAAGGTCGGGGTGTAGGCGGTGATCAGGTAGAACGACACGGTGGTCATCACCACCAATGCCATGCCGGCGATGACGATGCCAAAGTTCTGCCCGATCGAACGGACGATCTCGCGCAAGGTAGGGCGATGTTTGCGCGCCTGGAACTCCGGCGTTTCTTCCAGTGACCGACGAATCACGAAGATCACCGGCACGATCATGCAGCCGATCAGGAACGGCACGCGCCAGCCCCAGTCACCCATTTGTTCCGGGCTCAGCCAGTGGTTCAAACCCACACCCAGCAGGCCGGCGAAGACCACCGCGGCTTGCTGGCTGGCGGACTGCCAGCTGACAAAGAAGCCCTTGCGGCCCGGCGTGGAGATCTCGGCGAGGTACACCGACACCCCCCCCAATTCCACTCCGGCGGAGAAACCTTGCAGCAGTCGACCGAACAGCACGATCAGCGGCGCGGCCACGCCCAAAGTGGCGTAACCCGGTACGCAGGCAATCAAGACTGTGCCGGCAGCCATCATCGCCAGGGTGATGATCAAGCCTTTGCGACGGCCGTGACGGTCAATATAGGCGCCAAGAAAGATCGCACCCAACGGGCGCATCAGGAAGCCGGCACCGAAGGTGGCCAAAGACAACATCAAGGAAGCGAAAGCGCTGTCGGCCGGGAAGAAGGTTTTGGCGATGGCCGTGGCGTAAAAGCCGTAGACCATAAAGTCGAACATCTCGAGAAAATTACCGCTGACAACGCGAAAAATCGCTTTGCCTTTGCTCGTGTTGGAGGACATGTGTAGATACTCACGCTGGTAAATCTTGTTTGAAACGCTGCACCTGTGGGAGCGAGCCCACAGGTTTTGCGTCTTACTGTCGGGCGCTGGACAGACCTCGCTCCCATGCGCTCTGAGGCCCATAATGGCGGGCGCGGTTTTGAGGGGAGATGAAGATTTGTTAACTGGACGGTGGATCGGGATTGTGATTGTGATGCTGGCCTGCGTTTTGTCCGGTTGTGGCAACGGCGATAGCCTGGAACGCTTCGACGGCCCGACCATGGGCAGTCGCTACTCCATTCAATACGTAAGGCATTCCTCCACGCCCGGGCCGAAAGCGGTGCAGGCCGAGGTCGAAAAGATCCTCGCTGACGTCGATCAACAAATGTCGACCTACCGCAGCGACTCCGACATCGAGCGCTTCAACGATCTCCCGGCCAATCGCTGTCAGAAAATGCCCGCGTCCATCCTCAAACTGGTCCGCGTCGGTGAGCAGCTGTCGGAACAAAGCGCAGGCTCCTACGACCTTACCGTCGAGCCGCTGCTCAATCTCTGGGGTTTCGGCCCGCAAGCCCGCGAGGAAAAAGTCCCCGCTGCCCAGGCCCTCGCCGAAGTGCGGCAGCGAGTCGGTTACCAGCACTTGCACATCGATCGCGATCAGTTGTGCAAGGACGCCGCCGTCGAAGTCGACTTCAATAGCATCGCCGCCGGATACGCCGTCGACACGATTGCCGCAAGGCTGGAAGAGCTGGGCATCCATAACTACCTCGCCGAAGCCACCGGCGAACTCAAGGCTGCGGGCAAGAAACTCGACGGCTCGCCCTGGCGCATCGCTTTGGAAGAACCTCGAGATGATCAGCAAGTGGCTGAACGCATCATCGCGGTCGACGGCTACGGCGTGTCGACGTCCGGTGACTACCGCAATTATTTCGTACAGGACGGTCGGCGTTATTCCCACACCTTCGATGCCCGCACCGGTGCACCGGTCGCACACACCCTGGCGTCAGTCACGGTGATTAATCCTTCGGCGTTGATGGCCGATGGCTTATCGACGCTGTTGCTGATTCTCGGCCCGGAGCGCGGTTGGGACTACGCAGAAAAACACGACATTGGTGCATTCTTTGTGATTCGTGCCGATACAGGTTTCGTCACACGAACCACTCAGGCTTTTGAGCGCTTGAGTGGCGCAAAAACCGAGTGAAGACTGGCGTTGTAGTGCAGGCAAAACTAGCCTACGACGCGACCAAGGGTTAATGTGCGCGGCGTTGACGCTTCTATAGACTGTGTCCGGGTTCTGCACTGGCCCCAAATTGTTCCTTCACGCCACAGATCGGCGTGATTTAGCCGCAGGTGCCGATGGCGCCGCGGCCTGTTCTGAGGAGTACGCATGGCTGTCTACAACTACGACGTGGTGGTGCTGGGTTCCGGCCCGGCGGGAGAAGGCGCGGCAATGAACGCCGCCAAAGCAGGGCGCAAGGTGGCGATGGTCGATAGCCGTCGCCAGGTCGGCGGCAACTGCACCCATCTGGGCACCATCCCGTCCAAGGCACTGCGTCACTCGGTCCGGCAGATCATGCAGTTCAACACCAACCCGATGTTCCGGGCCATTGGTGAGCCGCGCTGGTTCTCGTTTCCGGACGTGTTGAAAAGCGCCGAGAAAGTCATTTCCAAACAAGTTGCCTCGCGCACCGGCTACTACGCCCGTAACCGCGTCGACGTGTTCTTCGGCACCGGCAGCTTCGCCGACGAGCAAACCATCGAAGTGGTCTGCGCCAACGGCGTGGTCGAAAAACTGGTGGCCAAGCACATCATCATCGCCACCGGTTCGCGCCCGTATCGCCCGGCGGACATCGATTTCCACCACCCGCGTATCTACGATAGCGACACCATCCTCAGCCTCGGCCACACCCCGCGCAAACTCATCGTTTACGGCGCTGGCGTGATCGGTTGCGAATACGCGTCGATCTTCAGTGGCCTGGGTGTACTGGTTGAGCTGGTGGACAACCGCGGTCAGTTGCTGAGCTTCCTCGACTCGGAAATTTCCCAGGCGTTGAGTTACCACTTCAGCAACAACAACATCACGGTTCGCCACAACGAAGACTACGACCGCGTCGAAGGCGTGGACAACGGCGTGATCCTGCACCTCAAATCCGGCAAGAAGATCAAGGCCGACGCCTTGCTCTGGTGCAACGGCCGTACCGGCAACACCGATCAGCTGGGTCTGGAAAACATCGGCGTGAAGGTCAACAGCCGTGGCCAGATCGAAGTCGACGAAGCCTACCGCACTTGCGTACCGAACATTTACGGTGCCGGTGACGTGATCGGCTGGCCGAGCCTGGCCAGTGCCGCGCACGACCAGGGCCGTTCGGCCGCTGGCAGCATCGTCGATAACAACAGCTGGCGCTTTGTGAATGACGTGCCGACCGGCATCTACACCATTCCGGAGATCAGCTCGATCGGCAAGAACGAGCAAGAGCTGACTCAGGCCAAGGTGCCGTACGAAGTGGGCAAGGCGTTCTTCAAGAGCATGGCGCGTGCACAGATCGCTGGCGAGCCGCAGGGCATGCTGAAGATCCTGTTCCACCGCGAGACGCTGGAAGTGCTGGGCGTTCACTGCTTCGGTTATCAGGCGTCGGAGATCGTGCACATCGGTCAGGCGATCATGAGCCAGCCGGGCGAACTGAACACCCTGAAGTACTTCGTCAACACGACGTTCAACTACCCGACCATGGCTGAAGCCTATCGGGTAGCGGCGTACGATGGCCTCAACCGGCTTTTTTGAGCGGCTCCGGCCGGTGGCCTGAGCCGGCCGGGGAGACCGATTTCAGCAATTCTCGAGCGTGGCGCTGGCCAAACCGGGAAAGTCTGTAATCAGGCTGTCAACGCCGAAGTCGGCGAGTCTGCGCATCAGCGCGGGCTCGTTGACTGTCCACACCGACACATGCAGCCCCTGACGCTGCGCCTTCTGCAGGCGTTCCGGCGTACACAGGGTCCAGTTCAGCGCCAGAATCTCACAGCCATAGCTTTGCGCGACCTTCAACGGGTCGAGCCAGGCGTATTCGGCCACCAATCCGCGGGACACGTCCGGCACCAGGTCCTGCGCGGCTTTCAACACTTCCCGCGAGCTCGAGGTGATCGTCACCTTGTCGAGCATGCCGAAACGCTGAGCCATTTCGCGAATCGCCAGCACGGTGGTGACGGCGCGAGTGCGTGAAGCGCTTTTGACTTCGAGCTGCCAGTGCTCGAAATCGCATTTCTCAAACAGTTCTTCCAACGTTGGAATCGGGCACGGCTTGATCCAGCCCGGGCCGCCCTTGCGCGCGTCGTAGGTCACCAGTTCCTTGGCGGTGTGCTCAACGACTTTGCCGCGCCGGTCGGTGGTGCGCTTGAGCGTCGAGTCATGGATGACCATCAACTCGTTGTCCATGGACAGGTGCAAGTCCAGCTCGCAGCGCCGCACGCCATGCTTGAGGCATTGCTGGAAGCTGGTCAGGGTGTTTTCCGGTGCTTCGCCTTTGGCGCCGCGATGGCCGTAGATGAGGGTCACGGTTCTTCCTTAAATTAAATGCCTGATTCGATTTGTTCGCGGGCCAGGCGTCGTTCCTGGGCCTGCTTCTGCAAAATGTAGCGGGCCAGCAACTGGCGTTGCGCATCGGTCGGGTGAACGAACTCTGTGCCGATGTCATAGCCATCGCCCTTGCGATCGCAATGGGTGACACGGGCCCGCAGCAACAGGCCAAGGGCTTGCGGCATCAGCACCAGTTTGACCGAGAGGTGTGCGCCGGCGGCAATCGGCGTCGGATGCTGAAAGTCTATGCCGCCTTCGGAAATGATCACCGGCTGCGGTTCGCCGATCTGCCCGAGCACGGTGATGGCGATCACCTGGCTGAGCAAATCGATGCGTTTATTCTGGGATTTCAGGAAGGCCGCGAGGTTGCGGTCGCGCTCGCTGATCTGGCGCAACAGGTGTTGCGACTCGAATTCGCTCAGGTGCAGTTCGCTGAGCAAGTTGAAGAGTGGGGAAGCATCCTGCAACACTTCCTGGCCTGCGGCTTCGGGAGCAGACAGGGGCCGAATTTCCAGTGCGATCGAATCCTCGATACGGTATTGTTCGCGGCGTCTTCTTCATCTAATGGCGACCTGGCGACCCCAGGGGGGGGGGGGTGGTTTGGGTTAAAGCTGTGTACCGCCCCCCCCCACCAGGACGGTCCTTTTCCCTCCGAACAAGCCCCCACATGTTCAGACCTCTCCTCGTATTTTTTTGCACGCGTTATACCCGTGCAAAGCGTCGCAATCATTTTTTGTCATTCATTTCCCTGACCTCGATGATCGGACTCGCCCTTGGCGTGGTCGTGATGATCGTGGTGTTGTCGGTCATGAACGGCTTCGATCATGAGATGCGCACCCGCGTGCTGGGCATGGTGCCCCACGCGACCATCGAGTCCGGTGAGCCGATCAGCGACTGGCAAAGCCTGGCCGCCAAGGTCAAGCAGAACCCGCAGGTGACGGCCGTTGCGCCGTTCACCCAGATGCAGGGTTTGCTGACCAACAACGGCAAGGTCTCCAAAGTCCTGCTCAATGCCATCGATCCTGCGCTGGAACGGCAGGTCTCGATCATTGATAACTTCATGCAGCAGGGCAAACTCGACGATCTGGCGCCGGGCAGTTTCGGCATCGTCATCGGCGACAAGGCCGCGGCCAAGCTCGGTGCCGCCATCGGCGACAAGCTGACCTTCGTGGCGCCGGAAGTCACCGTGACCCCGGCCGGGATGTTCCCGCGCATGAAACGCTTTACCGTGGTCGGCATCTTCCATGTCGGCGCCGGTGAACTCGACGGTTACCTGGGCATCACCAACCTGCAGGATCTGGCCAGGCTGCATCGCTGGAAACCCGATCAGGTGCAAGGCATCCGGTTGAAGTTCGATGACCTGTTCCAGGCACCACGCGTCGCGTGGACCATTGCCCAGGAGCTCGGCGAAGATCATTTCTACGCGCGCGACTGGACCCGCACCCACGGCAATCTGTATCAGGCGATCCGCATGGAGAAAGCCATGATCGGCTTGCTGTTGCTGCTGATAGTTGCCGTTGCTGCGTTCAACATCATTTCCACGCTGGTGATGGTCGTTAACGACAAGAAGGGCGACATCGCGATTCTGCGTACCCTCGGCGCCACGCCGGGTTCGATCATGGCGATCTTCATGGTGCAGGGCACGGTCATTGGTGTGGTCGGTACGCTGATCGGCGCCGTGGTCGGGATCTTCGCCGCGCTGAACGTCAGCGCCGCGATCTCGGCCCTAGAAGGCCTGATCGGGCACAAGTTCCTGAACGCCGACGTGTATTTCATCGATTACCTGCCGTCGCAAGTGCAGAGCCAGGACGTGTTGATGGTCTGCGCCGCCGCGTTGGTCCTGAGTTTCCTCGCCACCCTGTATCCAGCCTGGCGTGCCGCGCGCACCCAGCCTGCGGAGGCGCTACGTTATGAGTGAGTTGGGCATGAGTGATAAAGCAATCTTGAGCTGCCGCAACCTGGGCAAATCCTACGAGGAAGGCCCGGAGTCGGTAGAGGTTCTGGCCGGTCTGCAACTGGAATTGCATCCGGGTGAGCGCGTGGCGATTGTCGGCACTTCGGGTTCGGGCAAAAGTACCTTGCTCAACCTGCTGGGCGGCCTCGATACGCCAACCAAGGGCAGTGTCTGGCTTGATGGTGAAGAACTGTCGGCGCTGAGCGAGAAGAATCGTGGGCTGCTGCGTAACCGTTCCCTCGGGTTCGTGTACCAGTTCCACCACTTGCTGCCGGAATTCACCGCGCTGGAAAACGTCTGCATGCCGCTGCTGATCGGCAAGACTGCGATCCCGGAAGCGCGTCAGCGTGCGACGGCGTTGCTGGAGCGGGTAGGGCTCGGCCATCGCCTGCAGCACAAGCCGTCGGAACTGTCCGGTGGCGAACGTCAGCGTGTGGCCATCGCCCGCGCCCTGGTGAACAAGCCAGGCCTGGTGATGCTCGACGAGCCGACCGGCAACCTCGACTCCCACACCGCCCAGGGCATTCAGGATTTGATGCTGGAACTCAGCACTTCGATGCGCACGGCGTTTCTGGTGGTGACTCACGACATGAACCTGGCTCGCCAGATGGATCGCGTCCTGCATTTGCAGGAAGGTTGCCTGACGCCCATCTGATTGGCCGAAACCCGGTGCGACTGAACAGTCCGTCGGGTCTTTTATTTTTATACGGTGCCCCAGCGAATGTTCAGACCGTTATCGATCTTTATCGGCGCGCGCTATACCCGTGCGAAGCGCCGCAATCGCTTTGTTTCCTTCATCTCGATGACCTCGATGATCGGCCTCGCCCTGGGCGTGCTGGCGATGATCGTGGTGTTGTCGGTGATGAACGGGTTCCAGCGGGAAATGAGCTCGCGCATCCTCGGCATGGTGCCTCACGCGACCATCGTTGGCGTGAACCCTATCAGTGATTGGCAACCGGTGGCCGCGGCCGCGATGAAAAATCCTGAAGTGACGGCGGCGGTGCCGTTCACCGAGATGGAAGGCATGCTGTCCTACAAAGGCACGATGCAGCCGATCCAGGTCAGCGGCGTCGATCCAGCGTTGGAAGGCAAGGTCTCGATCGTTGCCAAGCACATCGTTCAAGGGCGTCTCGATGCCTTGAAACCCGGCGAGTTCGGCGTGGTGGTCGGCGAGATCACGGCCCGGCGCTTTCGCTTGAACGTCGGCGACAAAATCACCCTGATCGTACCGGAAGTCAGCAATGCGCCGGGCGGGATTACCCCGCGCATGCAGCGGCTGAACGTGGTGGGCGTGTTCAAGGTCGGCGCCGAGCTGGACGGCTCCATGGCGCTAATCCACGTTGCCGATGCCGCGCAGATGCAGCATTGGGAGCCGAATCAGGTGCAGAGCGTGCGCCTGGCGGTGAAGGATTTGTACGCTGCGCCGCAAGTCTCCAGCGATATTGCTGGTGGGTTGGGGACTGCATACAGGGCTGACGACTGGACCCACACTCAGGGCAGTCTGTTCAGCGCGATGAAAATGGAAAAAACCATGATCGGCTTGCTGTTGCTGATGATCGTCGCCGTGGCGGCGTTCAACATCATCGCCACGCTGATCATGGTGGTGAACGACAAGGGCGCGGACATCGCGATCCTGCGCACCATCGGCGCCACGCCGGGGCAGATCATGGCGATTTTCATGGTGCAGGGCACGGTGATCGGGATTGTCGGCACGTTGATTGGCGGTGTGCTCGGTGTGATTGCGGCGCTGAACGTCAGTGAGCTGGTGGGCTGGATGGAGCGGGTCAGTGGGCAGCACATCTTCAGTTCAGACGTGTATTTCGTCAGCAACTTGCCGTCTGAATTGCAGGGCGGGGATGTGTTGTTGATCTGCTCGGCGGGTTTCATCCTGAGCTTCTTGGCGACGGTATACCCGGCGTGGCGTGCAGCGAAGATCGAGCCGGCTCACGCGTTGCGGTATTCGTAAGCCCTGAGATCGCCTTCGCGGGCAAGCCCGCTCCCACATTGGATCTTCAGTGGCCACAATATTTGTGAACGACTCGAAACCCTGTGGGAGCGGGCTTGCCCGCGATGGGGCCGGCCCTGCTGACCTCAATCCCCCGTCGGCAATTCAATCACAAACCGCGTCCACCCCTCATCCGATTCACAACGAATCTGCCCGCCATGGGCGCGGACGATCGATTGGGTGATCGCTAACCCCAACCCCGCATGCTCACTGCTACCTTCATGACGCGCCGGATCAGCCCGGTAAAAGCGATCAAACAAACGCGGCAGCAAGTGTTCGGAAATCCCGCTCCCCTTGTTTTCAACCGACAGGCTCAGGCCATTGGGCTGCTCGACAATCTCCCCCCGAATCGCCCCGTTAACCGGCGTAAACCGCAACGCTTTATCCAGCAAATTTGAAAGAGCCCGCCGCAACATGCTGCGATCGCCCTCAATGCGCGCATGCCCGTCGCGGCTGAGCGACACTTGAGCGTCCTCGGCCAACGGCGCAAAAAACTCCAGCAGCACATCCACTTCCTCTGCCAGTTCCAGCGGTTCGCGTTTGGGCATCAACAAACCATGGTCAGCTTTGGCCAGGTACAACATGTCGTTGACCAATTGCGCCATCCATTGCAGTTCTTCGAGGTTGCTGTGCAGCGCTTCACGGTAATCCTCAATGGGCCGTGGGCGGGTGAGGGTGACTTGGGTGTGGGTCAGCAGGTTCGACAGCGGTGTGCGCAGTTCATGGGCGATGTCGGCGGAGAAGGCTGAGAGCCGTTGAAAAGAGTCGTCGAGGCGTCCGAGCATGGCGTTGAAGTGGTGGGCCATTTCCGCGAGTTCTGGCGGCATGTGCTCCTCGGGCAGGCGTGCGTTGAGCGATTGCGCGGAAACCCCGCGAGCGACCGCACTCATGCGCCGCAACGGCCGCAACCCACTGCGCGCCGCCCAGGCGCCGAGCAGAGCAGTGGCCAGGGCTGACAAGCCGACCGTCAGCCAGATCAGGTGCTGCATGCGTTGCAGGAAATGCTGGTGATGGGTGATGTCCAGCAGCAGCGTCAGTTGCGGCGAATCCGCTTTATCGGCAAACAACGGCGCATTCAGGACCCGGTAGTCGGTGCCGTTGTCATTGATGGTCGACAGGCCCGGTTTATGCGGGAGCTTATCGGGCAGGCGCGCCGAACTGTCGTACCAGCGCTTGCCGTCGCTGCCGCTGATGCGCAGCGACAGATCGGCCTGTCGGCTCAATTCATCGGCCAGTTTGACTTCACTTTCACTCGATTGAATGTCATGAAGCGCCCGGCGCAACCCGATCAACTTGCCGTCCAGCAACTGCTGATCGAGCTCAACGAAGTGTGCCTCACTGGCGCGACTGAACAGCACCCCGGCGAACAGCGAAACTACCGCGGTGCACGCGGCAAACAGCAGCGCCAGACGACTGCTCAGCGAAAGTCGACGCATCAGGCCGGACGCTCTTCAAGGACGTAACCCATGCCGCGCACGGTATGAATCAATTTGTAGGGGAACTCATCGTCGATCTTCAGGCGCAGGCGACGGATCGCCACTTCAATGACATTGGTGTCGCTGTCGAAATTCATGTCCCAGACCTGGGAAGCGATCAGCGACTTGGGCAGCACTTCGCCCTGTCGGCGCAGGAGCATTTCCAGCAGGGCGAATTCCTTGGCTGTCAGGTCGATGCGCTGACCGCTGCGCTCGACCCGGCGACGGATCAGGTCCAGACGCAAGTCGGCCAGTTGCAGGCTGGTCTCTTGCGGCGTGGCGCTGCCGCGGCGCAACAGGCTGCGGACCCGGGCCAGCAGTTCAGAGAAGGCGAAGGGCTTGACCAGATAATCGTCGGCACCCAGTTCGAGGCCGTGAACCCTGTCCTCCACGGCGTCGCGTGCGGTCAGAAACAAGACCGGCGTATCGAGGCCCGCACCGCGCACCGCTTGCAGAATCTGCCAGCCATCACGGCCGGGCAGCATCACGTCGAGAATCAACAAGGCGTAATCACCGCTCAACGCCAGTTGCTGACCGGTGATGCCGTCGGCCACCAATTCGGTGTTGAAGCCAGCCTCGGCCAGGCCCTGGCGCAGGTAATGGCCGGTTTTCGGTTGGTCTTCGACGATCAGCAGTTTCATGGGCAACTCGGGCAAATGGAACGAACGCTTTATACCGTGGGCAGCGTGAGTACAGGCCAACCTGACAAAGTTGTAATCTGGCTGTCAGGTTGCAGGCAGTGGCAGCAGTTTAGAGTTTTCCACAGGCTGAACCTTATCTTGTTGGAGTACGACTATGTTTTTGCGCAAATCTCTGGTGTTGGCCGCGTGTGTGTTGGCGCTGAGCTCGCCGGTGTGGGCAGCGCCGGCGCATACCTACGACTTCGGTCAACCGGCGCCGGCCGCCAAGGCGACCCGCAGCGTTGAAGTGGTGATGGGCGATATGTCGTTCACGCCCAAGGCGATCGATATCAAGGCCGGTGAGACGGTTCGTTTTGTGCTGGTGAATAAAGGCCAGCTGCTGCACGAATTCAATCTCGGTGATGCGGCGATGCATGCTAAACATCAGCAGGAAATGCTGAAGATGCAGCAAAGTGGCATGCTCACGCCTACAGGCATGAAGGAAATGGACCACAGCGCCATGGCCGGTATGGATCATGGAACGATGAAACACGACGACCCCAATAGCGTCCTGGTTGAGCCGGGCAAAACCGCCGAGCTGACCTGGACCTTTACCAAAGCCACCAACCTGGAATTTGCCTGCAACATTCCCGGCCATTACCAGGCGGGCATGGTCGGCAAACTGACAGTCAGTCAGTAAGCACTCAAAGGCGGGAGCAAAGGCTGGTAGAATCCGCTGATTCTTCAGTCAGGTTTCCGCCATGCATCCCGCAGCCGAACACTCGCCGCTGGGCAAATCCAGCGAATACATCGCCACGTACACGCCGTCCTTGCTGTTCCCGATCCCGCGCACCGCGAAATGGGCCGAGCTGGGCCTGACGGCGGACACCCTGCCGTACAAGGGCGTGGATTTCTGGAACTGCTTCGAGCTGTCGTGGCTGTTGCCGTCGGGCAAGCCGGTGGTGGCCATTGGCGAATTCAGCATCCCGGCGGATTCGCCGAATATCATCGAATCGAAGTCGTTCAAGCTGTACCTCAATTCGCTGAACCAGACGCCGTTTGCCGACACCGCCAGCCTTGAAGCCACGCTGGCGAAAGACCTGTCGGCCGCTGCCGGCAAACCGGTCGGCGTGCGGATTCGCAGTCTGAAAGATGTCGAAGCCGAAGGCGTCGTGGCATTGCCGGGCGTGTGCATCGATGACCTGGACATCAGCGTCAGCAACTATGAGCATCCGCGTCCGGAACTGCTGCGTTGCGATGAATCGCGCATTGTCGAAGAGAGCGTGCACAGTCATTTGCTCAAATCCAACTGCCCGGTGACCAGTCAGCCGGACTGGGGCAGTGTCGCGGTGGAATACCGTGGCGCGGCGCTGGATCACGCAAGTTTGCTGGAATACATCGTGAGCTTCCGTCAGCACTCGGACTTCCATGAACAGTGCGTCGAGCGGATCTTTCTCGACCTGCAACGCTTGTTGAACCCGGAGAAATTGACGGTGTATGCGCGGTATGTGCGGCGCGGCGGGTTGGACATCAACCCGTATCGCAGTACCGAAGCAGTGCAACTGCCGAACCACCGCCTGGTCCGTCAGTAAGGCGAAGATCAAAAGATCGCAGCCTCGTTGCACTCGACAGCTCCTACATTGGGATGGCGTACACCCTGTAGGAGCTGTCGAGTGCAACGAGGCTGCGATCCTGGCGATCGACCAAACACCAAATGACTCAACTGCTGAAAACGAAAAAGCCCCGCTATCGATAGCGGGGCTTTTTTGTATCCGGCGGGTTCAAATACCCATATTGCCCAGTGCTTGCACAATGTTACGCAAGGTTCCGGCAAGGGTCGGGTGTTCGATTTCGAAGCGTTCTACGGCCAGGTTCACATTGTCGGCGAGGCTGGAATCCTGGGTTTTGGTTTCCAGCTCAAGCTCAAGTTCGATCTGTTGCATCAGCGCGTGGAGGTCTTCGCGCTCGACTTCGGTCAGCGGTGGATTCTGTTCCAATTGCTCGCGCAGAGTATTGAGCTGTTGTTGCAGTTCGCGGGCAGGCATGGCGTTCTTCCTTTTATCGATAGGCACTGGCATAGACCGCAGCAGCGCGCCAAAGGTCTATGGCTGACCTTTAGATTAATCCACTCGCGCTTAACGTGCATGATCTCGATCAGGGCTTTTCGCCCTTGAGCCGGCGCAGGCTGATGTCGGCCAGGCAGGTGTCGAGTTCACCGAGGTGGTCGATCACCGAATGCACGCCCAGGCCGAATAACTGCACGGTGGCCTTGCCGCGTTTGAACTCGCGTTCCTGTTGTGTCAGCGCTTGCCATTCGGTGGGCGCCAGCCCGCACAGTGAGCCGCAGGACGCCAAGCCAATCGTCCACAACCCGGCATTGAGCCCCGCTTGCAGCAGTCGCGGTTCGCCGCTGACCAGCACGCAGCCGTCCAGGCGTTCAACGTTCAACGTCATCAAGGCGTTCCAGCAGGCATTCGGTGCTGGCCATGGATTGATTGTTTCTGGGTGTTGCGAAGGTTTGATCCATTCCGGCAGGGCGGTAGCCAGGGAATGGCTGAGGGCAGGGGGCAATTCATCCAGCCAGGCGCAGGGAATTTGCTGATTCTGCAGGCTGCGTAAACTCTCCAAAGCACCGGGCGTGACTTCGGCGTGTTCCGCCGCGTGACTGCCGTGCGGGCGCGTGCGGGCGCCGAAATCCACCAGGCAGCCACTGAGGCCGAAGAGTACGGCGGTCAGACTGGGTGCAGCGAGGGGCAAGGTTTCGGCGTGCGGCATATCAACGTCCCTGAAATAGCTTCGAGGCTAAGGCGCGCCGGTGACAGTTGAGTGACACAGATGTGAATCGCTCACAATCATTAGCAATCCTCCGTGACCTGGCCCGCGCAATGCTGCCTAAAGCGGCTTTTCCGTCTTATACTACCGGCCTTAACGCTTGGGCCAAGAGCCCGCGCCAGTAAATCCAAGGAGTTTTCTATGCGCTGGAGCAATCATCTAGCTCAGCTTTGTGTATGCGCCAGTGTGCTGCTGGTCCCGTTCGCAGCCCAGGCAGCCTCGGAAGACGACCCTTGGGAAAGCATCAACCGTCCGATCTATAAGTTCAACGACGTCCTCGACACGTATGCGCTCAAGCCATTGGCCCAGGGCTATCAATACGTGATGCCGCAGTTTGCTGAAGATGGCATTCATAACTTCTTCAAGAACATCGGCGATGTGCGCAACCTGGCCAACGACGTGCTGCAAGCCAAACCGGCTGCAGCGGGTGTCGATACTGCACGACTGATCTTCAACACCACCTTCGGTGTGCTGGGCTTCATTGATGTCGGCACAAAAATGGGCCTTCAGCGCAACGACGAAGACTTCGGCCAAACCCTTGGGTATTGGGGCGTGGGCAGCGGTCCGTACGTGATGCTACCGTTCTTCGGCCCAAGCACCTTGCGTGATGCGCCATCCAAGTTCGTTGACTCCTACACCAGCCCTTATCGCTACGTCGACGATGTCGCGGTGCGCAACTCGTTCTTCGCGCTGGATGTGACCGACACCCGCGCTAATCTGCTGTCGTCCGAGAAGCTGATCACCGGCGACAAGTACATCTTCATCCGCAATGCGTACTTGCAGAACCGTGAGTTCAAAGTCAAAGACGGCCAGGTCGAAGACGATTTTTAATCTCGATTAACTGTAGGAGCGAGCTTGCTCGCGAAGGGCCTGAGGGCGATGCGTTTATCCAGCGAGCACGCGTCATCGTTGGCGACCATCGCGAGCGAGCTCGCTCCTACAAGGGTCCGCGTCGTTTGGTGTGCGGGGCTGTTGGGCTGATCGGCACCTTCCATTAAGTTACGGTTTTGCCCGTTCTTATAACTCCTGGTGATTTGAAAGGGTAAGACGTCAAGCGACCATCGGCGTGAGCTTGAAACGCCCCGCGGATGGGAGTACCGTCTGCGCCTTAGAAGGGCACCTCTGGTGTACCTGTGTGTAGGGCAAATGCTCGAAAACGGTGCGACAGAGAGGCTAGAAAGCGAATCCAGTAGTGTGAGCCGGGCCAAAACCCCTGCCTGCTACGCCAACCTAATTCTGGCGCCGTTTGCCCACATGCCAAAAACCAGTGCCACGCTGCTGATAATCGATGATGACGAAGTAGTGCGCGCGAGCCTCGCCGCCTATTTGGAAGACAGTGGTTTCAGCGTCTTGCAGGCCAGCAATGGCCAGCAGGGACTTCAGGTATTCGAGCAAGACAAGCCCGACTTGGTCATCTGCGATCTGCGCATGCCGCAGATGGGCGGACTCGAACTTATCCGTCAGGTCACCGAGCTGTCGCCGCAAACCCCGATGATCGTTGTTTCGGGCGCCGGCGTGATGAACGACGCGGTCGAAGCCCTGCGCCTGGGCGCAGCGGATTACCTGATCAAGCCTCTCGAAGATCTGGCTGTGCTCGAGCACTCTGTGCGCCGGGCCCTGGATCGTGCGCGCCTGCTGCTGGAAAACCAGCGCTACCGCGAGAAGCTCGAAAAGGCCAATCGCGAGCTCGCCGCCAGCCTGAACCTGCTCCAGGAAGACCAGAACGCCGGTCGCCAGGTGCAGATGAACATGCTGCCGGTCAGCCCCTGGTCCATCGATGAGTTCAAGTTTGCTCACCAGATCATCCCGTCGCTGTACCTGTCGGGTGATTTCGTCGACTACTTTCGAGTCGATGAACGTCGGGTAGCCTTCTACCTGGCGGACGTTTCCGGTCATGGTGCCTCTTCAGCCTTCGTTACCGTGTTGCTGAAGTTCATGACCACGCGCTTGCTGTTTGAATCCAAGCGCAGCGGCACATTGCCGGAATTCAAGCCTTCAGAGGTCCTTGGTCATATCAACCGAGGCCTGATCAGTTGTAAGCTGGGTAAACACGTCACAATGGTCGGTGGAGTCATCGACGAGGAGACAGGTTTGTTGACCTATAGCATCGGTGGTCATTTACCGTTGCCTGTGTTGTACACGCCAGACAGTGTTCGTTATCTGGAAGGGCGTGGCCTGCCGGTGGGCCTCTTTAATGAAGCCACCTACGAAGACCACGTGCTGGAGCTGCCGCCGACGTTCAGCCTGACGCTGATGTCCGATGGCATTCTGGACCTTTTGCCAGAACCTACACTCAAAGAAAAAGAAGCGGCGTTGCCCCAACGGGTCAAGGCTGCGGGCGGCACCCTGGATGGGCTGCGGCAGGTTTTTGGATTGGCCACGCTAGGGGAGATGCCGGATGATATCGCCCTGTTGGTGTTGAGCAGGAATCTTTGATGAGTACCGGTAGAATCCAGTTCGCCGAGCAGGACGGCACCTTCGTCCTGAAGTTCGTCGGTGAAGTTCGCCTGACCCTGTGTTCGGCGTTGGATGCGACTATTGAGCGGATCTTCACGGCGTTGAACTTCAACGCGATCGTGATCGACCTGACCGAAACCCGCAGCATCGACAGCACCACCCTTGGCCTGTTGGCCAAACTGTCGATCCTGTCGCGGCAAAAGGTCGGCCTGCTGCCGACCGTCGTCACCACCCACGAAGACATCACCCGTCTTTTGCAGTCCATGGGCTTCGAGCAGGTGTTCAACATCGTTGACCGCCCGATCCCGTGTCCGGAGTGCCTGACCGACCTGCCAGACCAGGATCAGTCCGAAGAAGTGGTGCGGATCAAAGTGCTTGAGGCACACAAGATCCTGATGGGTCTGAACGACTCCAATCGTGAGGCGTTCCATGACCTGGTGAATGCGCTGGAGCGGCATTGACCCCAATGGCGATGTAGGCCGGACTGGCCTCTTCGCGGGCAAGTTTCATTGCTAACCACTCAATCTCATTTGCACCACGAATCCCTGTGGGAGCGGGCTTGCCCGCGAAGGCGTCCGCAAGATCGCCTCACCCACCTGTGCGAAGCCAACCCCATCCCACCACCCGGCAAACACAAAAAAGGGCGAACCTGTGAAGGTTCGCCCTTTTTACGTTAGCTCCCGGTGGATCAGAGCTTGGCTTGCAGCAATGCCTCAAGTTTTTCCTGGTCGCGAGCGAACTGACGAATACCCTCAGCCAGCTTCTCGGTCGCCATCGCGTCCTCGTTCGACAACCAACGGAACTGCGCTTCATTCAAGCTCAAACGCGCTTCACCGGCATGGCCCGGTGCCAATTTACGCTCCAGTTTGCCAGTGTCCGCCGCCAGCTTATCGATCAGGTCCGGGCTGATGGTCAGGCGGTCGCAACCGGCCAACTGCTCGATCTGATTCAAGTTACGGAAGCTCGCGCCCATCACTACGGTTTTGTAGTCATTGGCCTTGTAGTAGTTGTAGATGCGCGTCACCGACTGCACGCCCGGATCATCCGCGCCGGTGTAGTCGTTGCCATTGGCTTTCTTGTACCAGTCGTAGATGCGGCCCACGAACGGTGAAATCAGGAAAACCCCGGCGTCAGCGCAAGCGGCTGCCTGTGCGAAGGAAAACAGCAAGGTCAGGTTGGTCTGGATGCCTTCCTTTTCCAGTGTCTCGGCAGCGCGGATACCTTCCCAGGTGGAAGCGATCTTGATCAGCACTCGGTCGCGGCCGATGCCGGCCTTTTCGTACAGGTCGATCAGACGGTGCGCACGCTTCAATACGGCGTCAGTGTCGAACGACAGGCGCGCATCCACTTCGGTGGAAATACGGCCGGGAATCACTTTCAGGATTTCTTGCCCGACCGCAACGCCGAAACGATCGCTGGCCAGGCCAACATCGCCCTTGCAGTCACTGACGCAAGCGTTCAGCAAATCGGCATAACCGGGAATGGCCGCCGCTTTGAGCAGCAGGGAAGGGTTGGTCGTAGCGTCCACGGGTTTAACGCGAGCGATTGCTTCGAAGTCGCCGGTGTCGGCAACCACGGTGGTCATTTGTTTGAGTTGTTCCAGCTTGGAAGTCATGGGCGTGCTCTGTCCTATGGGTCTGTTGACATTACCCGAGCGCTGACAGCCACTCAAGGGTACATGCGTGTATCAATGCCCCCTGCGGCAACAACCTGAAAACAGGCGTTTGAAAGGTGGGGCGCGGTATCGATAAATAGGATGCCAGGCGGGCTCACAGGTTCAACTCATCTGACGGTTAGCGCCTTGCAGTCAGATCACCTGACGCCTGAGTCCCCTGTTAACACTCACGGTATCTTGGGTGTAATACCGCAGTCTTTGAATTCTATATAATTTAGTTGTGCTCTCGGTAGTTGTTATAAAAAGTCCGCTAAGTTGTCAGAGGTTAGTCGGGTTTTTAGTGGGTGTCATGTTATCGGGTGAGGGCGTGATCGTTAGAATACGTCCAATACATAAATCGAATAAAGTGTAATGTGATAATAGAGGGTGTGTGCTTGGTAGAAATAACTTCGTAAAGTGAAGAGGTATATGTGATTGGATGCGTTTGATGATCTGATGCTTGGTTACGCACTAAAAAAGCTGACCGACGTGTTTGAAGAAATCGTGGAGATTTCGAAAGGCACCTCTTCGGACAAGGCAACGGGCGTACTGGATATCAGACAAACTAAAACTGCAAAAAAACTTCCTGTCTGGCTGGGGCGCCTGAGGGTTAACACTCCCTATCAAGTGACGCATGTATTGATCGATCAGATGCACGCCTCTCGAAAGCTCAATCGCGACCAGCGCTTCGCAGCACAAGTTGCCTTGCTGGAAGCGCTGGTAGAGGATGGACTGGCAATGCACATCGCGAGTTATTCGGTGGTTGTCGTGGAAAATCGCCTGAAGTGCTTTTTGGATCGATGAATGTTGTGTCTACTGAACACGCGACCAGTGTCCATGACACTGGAACATTGCGCGAGGCGTGAGGAAGTAGATTGGAGTTAAAACTGCACATCGCTCAATACGCCGGAATCACCGTCATGCTTCCTGCGGCCATGGTTGTCGCTGGTTGGTTATGGTGCACGGCATCTAGAAAACTCTCCCTCTTATGGCTCGGCGTGCTGTCCGTAGCCTATTTCGTCGTAGGTCTCAGTAAAGTGCTTTTCAAGGGCTGGGGAATCGGCCTGGAAAGTCTGGATATCGCGGTCATCAGTGGTCATGCGATGAACGCTTGCCTGGTATCGACGGTTGTCCTGAGCTTGCTGTTGCGCCAGATCGATCATCGACTTCGATGGCTGGCACTGGGGGCAGGGCTACTGTCGACCTGGTGGTTCAGCATCCAGTATGTCGGGCAGACTATTCATCCTGTGGCGGAAGCCATTGCGGGGGCGGTTGTCGGATCTGCCGCCGCCTGCGTGTTTCTTTTCAGGCTGGAAAAAAAGGAAATCCGAAAAATTCCCCTGCCTGTCCTGGCGTTGGGGCTAGCGGTCATCCTGTTGAGTACGAGCATTCCGAAGTATACGGCTGAGGGGATATTGAACTCACTTGCAGTGAGCCTTTCGGGGGCAGAAGAGGCTCCCTTCACTCACCCCTATTGGCGTATTTCCAGCAAATAGTAACGTCTACAGATTGCTGGCCTGATTCGAAGTGTGCGTTTCGGGTACGCATATACACACCTGTTTTTGTAGTAATGCTATAAGTAATAGTCGTTCGTGTTTACGAAAGGTTCGTAAACTTATAGTGATTAACAGTTAAGTAAGAGGGCGAGCGGTTATATCCCTAGCACAGTTTAAGTCAGGGTGTCTGGCGTTAAGTGTGTGTAAATGTTTTATCTAAGTTTTAGAGTGGTGATGGGTTAGTTTTAGTCTGCAAAAACAGGATTAATTGTCTGGTAGGGACTTGGTGTGTTGCTAGGATCAATTTGCTGGAGGTAAGTTCAATATTAATAAAAACGTTTGGAGAGTTCTGATGACTACTAATGAAATAATCGCAGATATTGATATTCTTCGGGCCGTCCGCGCCCCTGATGGAGAGGTACTAAGCGAGTTGCCGGACGCGTTGGTCAGGGCCAACAAGGTGATGGGTTTCGATTCGACGGGTAATCCTGTAGGTGTCATACCTGCATCTGGGTCGGGGACTGAATTAGCAATTGATCTTATCAATTCTACGGAGTCTGGCAAGGGCGCTGCGATGGTAGGGTTTAATGCCCGTAATCTGGCCCAAAAACTTCTTGATATTCTAGATGTTCGTGACTTTGGTGCTACTGGTGTCGGCGACGATACATTGGCTATTAATTCAGCAATTACTTATGCGGTTGCCAGAGGCATCAAATGGATTCGACTTGCGGACAGTACAACCTATACAGTAAACGGATTGGTTGGAGCATCTAATGTAAATTTTGTCGGGAATAAAGCGAGGCTTTCAAATGGGTATTTTCGAATTTATGATGTGGACGCCTACGGTAAACTGACTCTACCTTCCTCAATAACATCATTTTGGTCGCATGCTGTCTATATGAATGCAGATGGTTCTGGAGCGACCGATTATGATGCGCGTGCATCCAAGCCAGTCGGTAAACGCTACTATGTCCGGCACACAGGCGGAGCATCCAGTAATAATGGATTGACCTTTTTTACTGCGCTGAACAGCATCCAGGCCGCACTTGCAAAGCCTGACGTCGTCGAGATTGTCCTGCAACCTGGCGATTATCCTCGTGTTAATAATGCTGTTGGCGAGGTTGTGCTACCTAGAAACATATCCATGACAGTGCTTGGCGGAGGCGCTGCGAATATCTACGGTTGCGTGTTCAACCTTTCTTGGGTTGCGGATGCTGTTTACCCAACGGTGTATTCCGCCTCGATTAGTGGGACCACCAGCGGGCGATTCGCCTGGGACTCCAAATATAAAGATCGAAATGGCGACTTTATGCAATATCAAGTGGCATCCAGCGTGGCTGCTGTCGCCGCCACACCGGGGTCTGCATACTTCAATGGTGGCACAGTTTATGTGATGACCGTTGATGGACGTGTTCCCGACATAGATATTCGCATCTTTCAGGATTCAACGTTTCGTGTGACAGGCCCCTATACGTTCTATACAGAGGGGATAAATTTTATTGGGGTTCCGAATGTCCTGACCCGCGCAATAGCTGAAAATATGACCCCGCTTTGGATCGCGGTCGATTGCTCATTTGGTTACAGTGAGAGTCTTGGGGTGTCAGGAGGAGGAAGCTTTCGAACAGAAGGCGGAAACAGCATTCTAATGCGTTGTACAGGGTATAAATCAAGGCGTGATGGATTCAACTACCACCAGTGGAATGCGGTATTGCAAAATTGTGGTTGGCATGTGGAAATCGACTGTGTTGGACGAGACAATGGAGCGACAGGGGAGGGGAATAACCAAGGTTCATCTATACACGATGGAGGTAAAATTTTACGCATAAACGGCTATTACGCACGGAACGAAGGCCCCAATTTGGAGGACGTAAATGCCAATACCGTTTCATACAATGTTGGCTGTCTTTTAGAGGACTCATTGAAAACCTCTATTCCCCGACACGTGCAGTCCGGGCAAGGGGCAACAATGTATTGTGTGGGTATCAAAATGAGGGGGCGTGCTGATTTGGATGCAGTTGTCGCTGAAGGGGGAAAGGTCATCCACTACAAATGTGCGTTCACTCGACTATCAGGTCAGACGTACGATCATGAGCAATTCAATCCAGTATGCCTTTAGGTAAAGATTTATGCTGCTTGTTATAACTAAGCGCTTCACTGCTTGATCCATGTAGTCTAAGGGACCCCTTTTTGCTTTAGTTCAGTAGGTCGTCATATCTGCTCCCCGCGATCAAGGACTGATCGCACTGTCAGCCCGTCAGCGCTCAGTAAAGAAATGATAATACTGTCAGCGAACCATTCTGAATCGCAATTCTCCCTTCTCGGAACCACTCGCCTATTGCCGGACGCGAGCCTTATTTAACTTATCAGTTTTTTATGGAATAGTGTTTACTGTTGCAGTACCCATCCATAACTGTCGGTTTCACTCATGTCAGATCATTCTCCTCCCGATCGCCCTAATCTTTTATCGCGGCGACGCTTTACCAAACTCGCTAGTGCTGCGTGCACGGCGGTATTTACCGTCGGGGCGGGCTCATTTTGGTTGCAGAGTCATAGACTTTTCGCTAATGAACAGCAAGCCAGGCTTTCAAAAAGTAAAGTGTCCGTCGGGTTGGCGCGAGCGCTTACCGTTGCAGATGGTGGAGTCAATCTAGACTGGGCGAGTGCATCGCTAGAAACGGCCATTGATTGTAATAATAATGTGTTTGTTTTAGAACACGTTGATGTGCGCCAATTTGAACGATTAAT
Source organism: Pseudomonas sp. RIT-PI-q (assembly GCF_001297125.1). Taxonomy (GTDB): domain Bacteria; phylum Pseudomonadota; class Gammaproteobacteria; order Pseudomonadales; family Pseudomonadaceae; genus Aquipseudomonas. The sequence goes on along the minus strand of NZ_LHPC01000028.1, from coordinate 380,820 downwards.
TATAAAAAAGAAACCAGGTGATTCAAGCACTTGGGATTGGAGTCGCGCGATCCAGGCCGCTATTGATACAGCTGAGGCGAGGGGGCTCGTCTGTGTAACTCCGCTCGGGGTTCTAAGGATTACGAAGCCGTTACAGATGGGAAGTAATTCCAGATTGTACATTTCCCCTGGAACTACAATATTAAAAGATTTTGATAGTATTGATACCTATGCAGGCACTATAAAAAACAAAGGCGATGCCAGTGGGGTTTCAAATGTACTTGTTTTTGGTGGGGGCGCCCTGAAGTCTAGCGCTGGCAGAATCGGAAAACACATTGTGTTTTTTAATAGCGATTTTATTACAGTGTTTGATTTGAAGATCCGTAATACCTACTCGGATTGGACTACCAAGTTCCAAAACTGCAATAATGTATTGGTCTATGGTAACGATACGGATGTGGGGAGTACGGAAGTATTGACTGATGGATGGCATTTTAAGGGAAGGTCGAAGAACATTGTAATTGCAAATAATCGTGTGCGAACGGGGGATGATTGTATTGCGTTTACCCAGGAAGTGCCGGGGGTTGATGAAAGTGGGGATGTCGAAGACGTTACGGTGGTGAATAATTATCTTGATTCTTCCCAGTCAAGTCTAATAAAAATGCATGTCCGAAAAGGAGTAAGTACCGCGATTCGTCGTGTGAGTATAAATAATGTTGATGGTAAAGTCGGTCGAATAAATGAAGGGGGGTTTGCCTTTTATCTTTCTGATGAAGGATTACAGCACAAGATATCCGATGTGAAGATCTCGAATATAGTAGGACGTTGTGAGGAAAATGGAGATTATTGTGCTCGGGTTGTGGGTTGCAGAGATATCCATATCGACAGCTTTGAAGCGCATGACTCTCTTCGAGGTTTTTTGATCGAAAACTCGTATCGTATCAGTTTGGAGAATCTGAAAATTCGTACACTTCGCGGGGATGGTATCAACGTTTCTTCCGGTATTACTCTTCAAAACTCTGACTGGTTCTGGATAACGAACCCCTATGTGACGGGGACAAAACAACATGGAATCCAGTTGGGAGCTCCAGGGAAACCTGTAAGCCACGGGGTGGTGTCTGGTGGAACGTTGTCTAATTGCATTTCTACAGGGCTTCGGTTGACCAATGCGAAGGAGGTCACGGTTGAAAATGTCAGGTGTTACGGAAACAAGAATGGAATTGTGGAAGATGCTGGATCCAGCAACAATTTGATCGCGCATAATAATTTGAAAGATAATTCCGCTATTTCTATATCTGTGTTGGGGGTGGGCTCGACAGGCAAGGGGAATGAGGGGGAGGATTAATAGTCCTTGTTTGCGACGGTTTCACTATCGCCGATGTCTATCTCTACAAAACCTGGGGCACACTGAGATTTTTTTCATCAATTATGGCTAGCAACTCTGCAGTTTTCGATTGCATCAACGCAACATCGCCACGACTCTCAACGTTCAGCAGGATTTCGGGCCCGGTCGCGGAGAGGTAAACCTTGAAACGCCATTCAGTAAACGTCAGGCTCAGACCATCGCTCTCGTCTGCGTCCAGTGCCTTACTGGCATAAATCGACCTGAGATGTCTTACTACGGCCTCCGGATTACGGACAGCGCACCGAATCTTCCCTGAGGAAGGAAAAAGCCCAATGCGTTCGACCAACAACCTCGGTTGACGAGAAGAAGAGGAAGGATTGGGTTCGTATGAACGCAACCAGGTCATCAGTCCACTGTCACTCTCGGTGAACTCTTGCGCCAAAACCATATTGCCCGGTGTAAAAGGGTCCGGCGATTTATAGACAAAGTCGATCGGTGATCTGGAAGCGTTCATAGTGGTCCTGCCTTGCAAAGGTTTATGGCCGCGGGGAAACGCGGCCCCCCAAAGGTTTTAATTACCGTTTACAAGCCTTTCTTATACAAGTTTTCATAACAGAAATTAGTCGCGTCGATGTAACCTTCTGCGCCACCACAGTCAAAACGGTGACCTTTGAACTTGTAAGCCAGTACACAGCCACTTTGTGCCTGCTTCATCAGCGCATCTGTGATCTGGATTTCCCCACCTTTGCCGGGTTCGGTATCGGCAATCAGGTCAAAGATATCGGCCGTGAGAATGTATCGACCAATAATTGCCATGTTGGACGGTGCATCTTCCGGTTTAGGTTTTTCAACCATGCTATTGACGCGATAGATGTCTTCCCGAATCTGCTCGCCGGCGATTATTCCGTACTTGTGTGTCTGATCGTTGGGTACTTCCTGGATAGCCACGATCGAGCAACGGAACTGTTTGTAGAGTGCGATCATCTGCGACAGAACGCCATCACCTTCCAGGTTCAAACACAGGTCATCAGCCAGCACCACCGCAAACGGCTCGTCACCAATCAACGGTCGGCCGGAAAGAATGGCGTGCCCAAGCCCCTTCATTTCAACCTGGCGGGTGTAAGAAAAGGTGCATGTCTCCATCAGCTCGCGAGTGCCCGACAGGAATTTCTCCTTTTCGCTGCCGCGAATCTGGTGCTCCAACTCGTAGCTGATATCGAAGTGATCCTCCAAGGCCCGCTTGCCGCGACCGGTAACGATCGCCATGTGCTGGAGACCCGCATCCCGTGCTTCCTCTACTCCGTACTGGATCAGAGGTTTATTCACAACCGGTAGCATTTCCTTGGGCATAGCCTTTGTGGCAGGTAGAAAACGAGTGCCATAGCCAGCCGCGGGGAATAGGCATTTACGGATCATGTTGGGTCCTGTTATATATACAATAAAATGTTAATAATCAAAAAACACACTTCACTTCGTTGTATTAAGCTGAGCTAATTACTCGGATATAGCCGTCTGTTTTCGTATGCTAATGTAGATACCATAATCGTTGCAGGGAAGCATTCGGAAAACCGTAAATGTTAAGTTACGTCTGCTTTGTCGGCGAATGTTATTTAATGTCTTGCTTTGCTTGTGGAATGAATCTGCGCATTATGGCAATAAGTATTCGGCCGGTATTTAAGGGTTGATGTCTCCGGTGATTCGCAGTTAAGATTTTAGCGTATGTTCTATGCGCGGAAATTTTCCAGGTAAAACTTAGCAGGGGAGAACCTCAATCATCCCTATTTGGGCTGTTAAGTGTCGCTCGAACGCTTTTTCATTTACATCGATTACGTTTTGATGTTTCGGGTGCAGGGAGGTTGCCGTGGTAAAAAAAATCCTGATCGTATGTATAGGCAACATCTGCCGCAGCCCTACTGCAGAAAGCCTAATGCGTGATGCATTGGCTCAAGTCGATATTGAGGTTAAATCTGCCGGGTTGGCCGCACTGGTGGATAGTTCTATTGAGCCGACAGCGTGCGCCGTGCTTTCAGAGCACGGGCACGCGCTAATAGATCACAAAGGCATGCAACTGACTTCTCAATCTGTCAATTGGGCGGATCTGATTCTGGTGATGGAGAAACGGCATGTGACCGGTGTTCTTGACATCGCACCAGAAGCGCGGGGCAAGGTTTTCCTATTGGGAAAATGGCAGGACGACCGCGAAATCAGCGATCCCTATCGTCAAGGCAAACCAGCTTTTGTACATGCCTATGCTTTGATTGAAGAAGCGGTACACGCATGGGCACAGCGTCTTGTGGGCTGATGACCATTTTTCTCAAACAGTAACAAGGCAAAGAAATCCACTTATGCAGCAAGCGCCAGTACTCAATGTCCAAGAAGACGATAACAAAGAAATTGATCTTCTCGGATTAGTCGGAACACTCATAGATCATAAACTGCTAATTTCCGTGGTGGCGGGTGCCTTTATGGTAGCGGGTGCCGCCTACGCAGTGTTGTCTACACCTGTGTATCGAGCTAATGCGCTCGTTCAAGTGGAAGCAAAAAAAAATGACATGCTTGGCTTCTCCGATATAAGCAGCATGTTGGGACAGGAGTCGCCATCTGTAACCGAAATTGAATTGATCAAGTCTCGCTCTGTACTGGGCAAGGCTATTGATAATTTGAAGCTTGATATCGATATCGAGCCAAATTATTTTCCTCTTGTTGGCGAGTTCATATCGCGTCGCTTCAATCCTGATAATCCTCAAGATGTGGCTGCTCCGTTGTTCGGTCTGAGCAGTTTCACCTGGGGGGGGGAAGCATTGAATATCTCCGAGCTTGAAGTTCCGAGTTCGCTGCTGGGTGAAACCATGACGCTGATCGTCGGCGAAAATGGTACTTACAGTTTGCTCGATGAGGATGACAATGTTCTCGTTAAAAGCAGAGTCGGAGAGACCGTTGAACAAGATGATATAAAGATAAAAGTAGATACCTTGAGAGCTAATCCAGGCGCAACTTTTAACGTTACGCGCCAGCCTCGTATGGCTACGATCATAGAATATCAAAAGGCTCTCGACGTATTCGAGCGCGGAAAAGATTCGGGCATACTCTCTCTCGCCCTTGAAGATGTAGATGCCGATAAATCGATCCGCACGCTCAATGAAATCATAAAACTGTACGTGCGCCAAAATATAGAACGAACGTCTGCTGAGGCAGCCGCCAGCCTGGACTTTCTGAAAGAACAATTGCCGCAGGTTAGAAAGGATCTGGAAAGAGCTGAAAAAGCCCTTAATCAATACCAGATTCGTAGTAAATCGATTGATATCAGTCTCGAAACAAAAGCGATTTTAGATCAGATTGTTGCGCTGGATTCAAGTATTTCGACCCTGAAGTTGCAACGCGCTGAAATGGACCGTAAGTTCACCGAGCAACATCCTGCCTATCGTGCGCTGATGATGCAGCTTTCAGAGTTGACATCTAAACAGAACTCGTTAATCAAGAAAGTTGAAGGATTGCCTGCTACTCAGCAAGAGCTATTTAGCCTGACACGAGATGTCCAGGTAGGTAATGAAATCTATACTCAGCTTCTAAATAAATCCCAAGAACTGGATGTGATGCGGGCAGGGACGGTTGGCAATGTCCATTTGATTGATGAGGCAGATGTCGACCAAAGTAAGCCGGTTAAACCGCAAAAAGCCCTGATCGTACTAACGATGACGTTGTTGGGTGCATTCCTCGCCATTGCAATAGTCCTGGTTCGAAAAGCACTGAATCGTGGACTGGAAACCCCTGAGGCTATTGAGCAACTGGGGCTGCCGGTCTATGCGTCTGTGCCTTACAGCTCACTGCAAAAAGCAGAAGAAGATAAACGAGCGCGTGGTCGAACCAACGGTGCCAAGACAGTGCATTTGTTGGCTTTGAGTCATCCTACAGATCTGGCGATTGAAGCTCTTCGTAGTCTTCGCACCAGCCTGCACTTCGCAACGCTTGAAGCAAAAAACAATCGTCTAATGATTTCTGGACCAAGTCCGGCGGTGGGGAAGACCTTTGTTTCAGTCAACCTCGCAGCTGTTATTGCTCAAGCAGGTCGTCGCGTACTATTGATCGATGTAGATATGCGCAAAGGTTATCTTCACAAGATGCTTGGGACGGGCGCTGAGAATGGCCTTTCTGACGTGTTATCCAAACAATGTGCGCTGGATAAAGCCATTCATCCAACTGACATAAAAGGGTTCGACTTCATTTCGAGAGGGCGAATTCCGCCCAATCCTTCAGAACTTTTGATGAAGGCAAATTTTGCAGAACTATTGGATGAGGTGAGTAAAAATTACGATTTGATAATTTTGGATACTCCTCCTCTTCTAGCTGTAACAGATGCTGCGATTGTGGGTAGGCAATCAGGTACAAATCTGATCGTCACTCGATTCGGCTTGAATCCCGCGCGCGAAATTGAACTCACGATGCGTCGTTTTTCACAAAATGGTATCGAGCTCAAAGGTGCAATTTTCAACGGGGTGGAAAAAAGAGCCTCGGCGTATGGTTATGGCAGTTATGGCTATTACCACTACGATTACAAATCCGATAACGCTTGATCGATGACCCTGGAGATGGGGTAGTCATTCGAGGTAGTTGGTTACGTTAGGTTTTAATACATCGTAGGTCTGCTGTCTTAAGACGCGCTTTTCAGACATACGATGTATAGCTACGCTGATGGTAAACGCAGTTTTTTCAACAGTTGCTTCTTCGTTCTCAGGACATTGACGGAAAATCCTGGGGCGGTAGCGTGCCTATAATTAAGCGTTTAAGTTAATTTTTATCGATGATGCGCAAATCTGACGATGGATGAGTGAATCCAATGGTTGCGTCTAATTAGGCTTAAGTGATGTCGTTCCGCATTTAAATGTGCAACTGAAAATCACCATCAATACTATGGATAAATAATGAAGTATTTAGTGACAGGTGCTGCAGGTTTCATAGGAAGTTCGGTGGCTGCTAAGTTGTGTGCGGCGGGGCATGATGTGATCGGAATTGATAACATAAATTCATATTACGATCCTAGCCTCAAACTGGCGCGGCTTGAAAATTTGAAGCCGTTGGAAAAATTCACATTTTTCAAGATGGATCTTTCCGACAAAAATGCAATTGCGCAGCTTTTTGAGGAACAAAAGTTTGAGCGAGTCATTCATCTGGGAGCCCAGGCAGGGGTTAGATACTCTATTGATAACCCTCACGCCTATTTGGATTCAAATGTAAATGGTCATCTGAATATTCTCGAGGGATGCAGAAATAATGGCATAGAGCACCTTGTCTATGCATCCAGTAGTTCGGTTTATGGCACGAGCAATACGACCCCCTATAAAACTTCGTCTGCAGTCGATCACCCAATTTCATTGTACGCGGCTACTAAGCGAACAAATGAGCTTATGGCGCATACGTACTCTCATCTTTTCAATATACCAGTGACGGGGTTGCGTTTTTTCACGGTATATGGCCCTTGGGGTCGCCCCGATATGGCTCCATTTAAATTTACAAAATCTATTATAGAAGGAAAGGAGATCGAGGTTTATAACAACGGGGATCTGTCGCGCGACTTCACTTACATCGATGATATTGTCGAGTCGATTGTACGTATACAGGATGTCGTGCCTGTAAAAGATGAGTTTGACATGTCTCGGCCGGATGTGAGTAGTGCACCTTTTAAAATATACAATATAGGAAATGGGGCGCCTGTAAGCTTGGCTAGATTTATCGAAGCAATAGAAACCGCTACTGGAATAAAAGCAATTAAAAAGTTTCTCCCAATGCAGGCTGGTGATGTTTTTACCACCCACGCAGATACAACTGAACTTTTTAAAGCAATTGATTACCAGCCTGTCGTTTCTATTGAAGAGGGCATCAGTCGATTTGTAAGTTGGTATTCTGAATACTACGGTAAGCGGTAAGATGTTCGCGCTGATAAAGAGTGATATCAGAGCCGTTTACGGAGTCGTAAACGTAAAGTCTTTGCTTAAGTCTATTTTAAATCCAAGCGTGCACGCGTCGATACTCATCAGGTTAGCGACGTCAAGAAACAAACTTATACATATTTTGAGTAGGAACGTTCTTATTGCCAAACATTCAATCGATGTCGGCTATGGTGCGGAAATTGAAGAGGGATTGTATCTACCGCATCCTGTTTCAATAGTGATTGGTTCTGGAAGCGTTATAGGAAGAAATTTAACGATTTATCAAGGCTGCACTATAGGAAACAAGAGAGGGTATCCCACCCTCCAGGACGGCGTGACGATATTTCCAAATTCTGTCGTGGTTGGAGATATCACAATCGGTGCGAATGCAGTGATAGGAGCAAATAGTTTTGTGGATAAAAGCCTACCACCCCAAACAAAATACCGCGGTTAGACGATCGGTATTTCTCGCATGTTCGGCGTTTAATCTGGTTTCAGTTTACTTGGTTATCTATCTTGCCGGGAAGTTAACTGGCAGTCAGCATGTTACCGAACAAGGCGTCGTATTGGTCACCTTCCTGCTCACTGGGGTGCAAGTTGGCCAAGCAGTTGGAGTCCAGGTGTATATTTCCAAGACGCCGAGCCCTGCGTTTGCATTGATTGCATGTCTGTTGTCGTTAATTGTAGTGAGTCAACTGCGTATTGACACCATGCTAGAGAATTTTGTTCTGACCGGCATTGGCGCGATATGTGGGTATTTTCTCTCATTTAAGGTGGCTTACAACTTAACAAGCCAAGATAAATGGAGGTTTCAGGCGCTCACGTCGATCCGCTATATAACGATAGGCGCCTGTATCCTGGTTTTGATTTTGAGTCGAGCTCTATCCGTTACGGCACTCATCGCTACGGTTGTCGTAACGACTGGCTTGCTGTCAATCGCTAGCAGTTCGAAAGAGCGTATCGCATTTCCGTCTGCGTCCCCTAAAAAAATGTATTTCGGTTTGATAACCATATTGACGGGAATTGGACTGTCTTTAATATATAGAAACGATATTAATATCGTGCGAGATCTGTATTCAGGAACAGAAGATTTTACGAACATACATAATTTGCTTATTGCGTTTAGTGTGGTGGTTGCCGGAGCGGGCTTTGTAGTGACTAACTACGTTTACACTAAAATCAATGATCGGGGAGGTGCGCCACTTCTTTTCAATAGGAAAACATTCTCCGTAGCTTATGCCGTGCTGTTGCTGACCTTCTTGATCGCGCTACCAGTAATGTCAGCTTATGTGAAAATCGTCGCGTGTACTTTAATCGCGGTTGTATGTCCCGTATTTTCAGCCTTTTTACATTTAAAATCTAAATCTAATATTGTTTATGTGATAGGCGCTGGTTCGCTAATATTGGTCATGTTTGTGCTGAGGCAATGGTTAGGGATATCACCGCTCAATGCTTTCCTGGTCTACAACTTGACTACTTTGTCATGTTTGTATGTTGTGAGTATTTACTGCATGACAGGTGTTAAGTAATGATGTTCGTAGTGCTGACTGTTATATCGTTTGTTATAGTTTATATAACATACAGTACAAGGAAGTCTAAAACCTATTTGTGGTTTTCGGTTTTTCTGATCCTGTCCTATTTGGTTGATGGGTATTTTACAAACGATTATGAGTATTTGTTTTTCTCTGCGACTTATCCGCAAATACCTGCGGATTCAGAGTCAAATGCCGGTGTCGCAATTTTCTGTCTTCTGACGCTTATCGTGTATAGCTTATTGACAGTGTTTTTTAGCAAACGCACCGAGATACTGCGCGTTAGCTATGACATAAAGATAACGAAGAAACTCATTGCCGTGTGTTTTTTCTATACGGTATTTTTGGCAGTTGTAGTCTTTATCAGTATGCAAAAATATTCACTTTCACTGTTGCTGAGTAATAGGCAAAGTTTTTTTGAAGATAATTTGCTCGCGGGTATTGCGTTATACACTGCTCCGGCGCTATCGGTACTATCGTTTGTCGGCGCAACATGTACAAAGTCAATTTTCCTCAGGCTGTTTTTTGTCTTCGTGTTGGTAGTGACATTCTGTGCAAGTCTCATTTCAGGCAGTCGATCTACGCTGGTCCTGAATTGTATTCTTCCGTGTATATTTTATTTGGTAATACGGAATGCGCAGCGCAACAAGCAAAAAAAATTAAGCAAAAAGACAATTGTGAAACTGGTATTGGCATGTTTCGTTTTATTTAGTCTTTCTACGCTCTATCGAGACTACACCAGGGGGGAGCAAGAAGAGCTCAACGTTTTCGTATCTCCGGATTTTGTAACCTTCGACTCTAGTGCTTTGATAATGCAACAAGGCATTGGTCCCGCTCAAACCTATTTAGCGGCCTTTACCTTCCTGATTCCTCGATCTATATGGAGTGAAAAACCTATATCGGGAAATCGATATTTCACCCAAGAGTTTTTTTATGAGCGCTTGGTCGACAGCGGTGCCGAGATTACAGCTTCATTGATTGGCGAGGCCTATATAAATTTCCGCTGGTTCGGAGTCGTTAGTGCCGGAGTGCTGATGTTTTGTTTGAGTCAGATCATTGAAAAATTATTCAGAGTTGGTGGTATTTACTCTGTCCTTGGACTGATTTTTTTGTTCAGGGGGACGAACATTATTAGGGGTGATTTGTTGAACACATTGGTGCCTCTGTTTTTCTCGTTTTTTATATTTTACATGGCCTCTGCAAAGATCGTGCTTTTAACAAGGACTTCAGGTATGAGGTACGTCAGATGAGTTTAGAAAAAAAGACCGAAATTCTCTTCTGTCTGAGACGAGACGCTCCGGACAAGCCGGGTGGGGACTCTGGGAAAGTATATAAATATAAGCATTATCTAGAAGCAAAAGGCTTCCTTGTAACGGTAGTAACCGATCCAACAGAGTTAAAGGTGAAGGAAACGCTTCCTGACATAATGCATCTTTTTAATATGCAGACACCTTACGAAAATTACAGATACATGACGTGGGCTGCAGAGAAAAATATTCCTCTTTGTTTCTCACCGATTCACCATGAAAAGAAGTACATGGTGAAATATTTCAAAGGTGGTTTTTTTGGGAAGTTTCTCAATTACGACGCCTACTTAATGCTTTCTTCGTTCGCTAAGGAGTTAATTAAGTTTAGAACTATGCGCAACGTGCTGTCTTACAATAAGTCCCCATTAAGTATTAACAGAGCATTAGTTGAAAGGGCGTCAAGAATTTTTCCATTGTCTGAAAGCGAGTTGGAACATATCAGGTTCGACGTGCCTGCAAAACTACCATCATCTAAAGTGAAAGTGCTCCCTAATGCGCTAACGTTTAGCAGGGGCGGAGCAGCGGAACAAATATCTCGAGACATAGATGTCATGGTGGTGGGGCGTATTGAACCAAGAAAAAACATACTAAAAATTGCGCAGGCCCTGAGAGATACCCGTTATAAAGTTGTGTTTGCCGGGAAAGAAAACTCTAATCACAAAAAATACTGTGCTGAGTTTAAGGATATTGTTCAGGCCAGTTCCAATCTCCAATACCTTGGTGAGCTGAATCAAGATCAGCTGTCACATCACTATAAACGTTCCAAGATCAATCTTTCAAACTCCTGGTTTGAGGTGGTCTCTCAGGTTGATTTGGAAGCCACATCACTAGGATGCAAACCTATCGTTTCTGCAGCGTCGGCATTGTTTGATTACTTCTCTTCGCCACCGCTAAGGCTTGAACCAGATTGCAGTGAGGCAGATATTTTAAACTGCATTGAAAATGCAATGAAGGAAGATTATCAGCCCCAGCTAAGGAACTCCTTTACCAATAGCTGGGAGGATGTGACGGATATGCTGGCAATTGAATACAGAACTTTGCTTTCAGGTGAGGCGGTCCGAATATGAAAATTCATATATCTATCGTGGATTTTTTCAAGGCACCGAGGTTAATCGAGAGTCTACAAGCACTGGAACAGCAAAGCTTATTTGATTGTTGTTCGGTGACTGTGTTTGATAATAGCGTTGATGATGATAATTTCATAAAGCTAAACGAATATATCAAGCATAAAGAAAATATCAGTTTGGTCAGGTCTTCGTTTAATCGAGGCTATACCAAGGCGACGAATCTATCGATAGATTTTTCTGCAGATTTCATGGTTTTGCTCAATCCAGACCTAATACTTTCTTCGGCAGATTGTATAAAAGAGTCGATTGAAATACTCCAGGGCACACAGGATATCGGCATTGTTGGTATTAAGCAGCTAGATGATCGCGGCAATGTTGAACTCGTGGCCAGAACCTTTCCAAGTATAAAAAGCCAGGTGGCTCGGCGCGCGCCATTAATGGTGTCTAAGTTTTTTAGTGCTGAGCGTGAAAGTTACGAATGCACTGCAGTCAATAGTCAAACCTCCGGTGTGCATATCGTTGACTGGGTGCAAAGTTCGTTCTGGGTAGTGAAAGGCGACGTATGGCGGGAGCTAAACGGCGTTTGTGAAGATTTTTTCCTCTTTATGTGCGAACCGGAATTTTCCCATCGTGCAAAAAAGATTGGATATAGCACTGCCATAAACTGCAATTCACATGCTCTATCGGATGGGATCCGCGCCAGTGCTGGTGGGCTGAAAGCTATATTCAGATCCAGAGCGTTCAGAAGCCATATTCTTGATATGACAATTTATTACATTAAAAATCTATCTACTTCTAAAAGGACTAATCCATGAAGTTAACAGTTTTTGGTACTGGCTATGTCGGGTTGGTACAAGCCACTGTCCTCGCTGATGCGGGTCACACGGTTTGTTGCGTCGACAAGGACGAAAACAAGGTATCTAAACTTATCGAAGGTATTATTCCTATTTATGAACCAGGGCTTTCGGCTCTGGTAAAAAAGAACTACGAAGCAGGCCGATTGATCTTTACAACCAATGCCGCAGAAGGTGTTGATTTTGCGGAAATACAATTCATTGCAGTAGGCACGCCACCTGGAGAAGATGGCAGCGCTGATCTCCAGTATGTCTTGGCAGTGGCGGAGACAATTGCTAGCCATATGCATGATAAGAAAGTCGTTATCAATAAGTCCACGGTTCCAGTCGGGACCGCGGACAAAGTCAAGCAACGAATTTCCGAAGTATTAAGTGCTAAAGAATGCGCCTTTGACTTTCATGTGGTTTCAAACCCGGAGTTTCTAAAAGAAGGTTCTGCAGTCAGTGACTGTCAAAAGCCAGACAGGATAATTATAGGCACAGACAGTGAGTATGTTATTGCGTTGATGCGCGAGCTCTATGAACCCTTCAGCCGAAACCATGAAAAAATCATCGTCATGGACGTTCGAAGCGCAGAACTCACCAAGTACACCGCCAATTGCCTCTTGGCCACCAAAATTTCTTTTATGAACGAAATTGCCTGCCTGGCCGAAATGTTAGGCGCAGATGTGGAGTCGGTTCGTAAGGGGATTGGCGCGGACCAGAGGATCGGCTACCAGTTCATTTATCCTGGTTGCGGTTATGGCGGCTCATGTTTCCCCAAAGATGTCAAAGCATTGGAACATACCGCACAACAAATGAATTTTGTTCCTCATATTTTGAATGCGGTCGAGACGGTTAACAAAAATCAGAAAAGACGGTTGTTTGAGCAGGTCAAGTTTCATTATGAAAACAATTTGCGAGGAAAGACCTTCGCTCTTTGGGGACTCGCGTTCAAACCCAATACCGATGACATGCGTGAGGCATCCAGTCTGGAACTCATGAGTTTGCTTTGGGAGGCCGGCGCGAATGTGCAAGCCTATGATCCGAAAGCAATGGAGGAAGCACAGAAGCTTTATCCTGCACATCCTAACCTGCGCTTGATGGGAACAAAAGAAGCGGCATTGCAGGGGGCAGATGGCTTGATCATCGTCACTGAGTGGCAAGACTTTAAAGCACCAGACTTTGACGTCATTAAGAAATCGCTGAAAGATCCCGTGATTTTTGATGGTCGAAACATTTTCGATCCGGCCAGGGTTGCTAAGCAAGGTTTCCATTACTACGGTATTGGTCGGGGCCTTTCTGTGCGGCCAGTCCTATAGTCTGAGCCGCTTGCAAGTCGCAATGACTTGCAATTGTACCGTCAAAAGTTTATCGGGATGAGAATCCATGAAACAACGTATCTTGGTTACTGGTGGTGCCGGATTCATCGGTTCCGCCGTCGTACGTCATTTGCTGCAATCCGAAAATAATGTAGTGGCGAATGTTGATAAATTGACATATGCAGGAAATACAGAGTCCCTTGCATCTGTTAGTCATTCGCCAAATTATCAGTTCTTCAAAGTCGATATCTGTGACAGAGCGGGGATTCAGAATGTATTCAATACGTTCAAGCCCGATGCTGTTATGCATCTCGCTGCTGAGTCGCATGTTGACCGGTCTATTGATGAACCATCGTCATTCATTCAAACCAATATTGTCGGCACTTACACGCTACTTGAGGTTTCCAGGAACTATTGGCGCAATCTTGACGTGGAACGTCAGGAGAGTTTCCGTTTTCATCATATATCTACCGATGAGGTTTTTGGAGATTTGGTCGGGACTGACGATCTGTTTACCGAATCGACACCTTATTCGCCAAGCTCTCCCTATTCTGCATCGAAAGCAGCGTCTGACCATTTGGTGCGTGCATGGCACAGAACCTATGGTTTACCCGTGGTCGTCACCAACTGTTCTAATAATTACGGGCCATTTCATTTTCCTGAGAAGCTTATACCTCACGTTATCTTAAATGCCTTGCACGGCAAGTCACTACCGATCTATGGCGATGGATCGCAGGTACGGGACTGGCTTTACGTCGAAGACCACGCTCGGGCGTTGGTCGAAGTGCTTCGCCGAGGGGGTGTCGGCGAAACATATAATGTAGGCGGGCATAATGAGAAACGTAATTTGGAAGTAGTCGAAACTATTTGTGACCTGTTAGATGAACTGGTTCCGCCGGGTTCAACTTCTGAGAGCATGAATATCTCCTCCTACAGAGAGCTAATCACGTTTGTACAGGACAGGTCTGGTCATGACCGTCGCTACGCTATAGACGCCAGTAAAATTAAAAATGAACTTGGTTGGGTCCCCGAAGAAAGCTTCGAAACCGGTATCCGCAAGACAGTGATGTGGTATCTGGACAATCGACATTGGTGGGAACATGTACTAAGTGGAGATTACCGTCTTGATCGCCTGGGCGCATCTTTAGATGTAGTTAGTGGCTAAGTACATCTCTCTCATTTCTTGGAGCTTTCAATGAAAGGTATTATTCTTGCGGGTGGGTCTGGCACCCGTTTGCACCCCATCACGCGTGGTGTATCCAAACAGTTGCTACCCGTCTACGATAAACCAATGATTTATTACCCATTGTCGGTGTTGATGCTTGCCGGTATCCGGGAAATATTAATTATTTCCACTCCGGAGGATCTGCCTAATTTCGAGAAGCTATTGGGTGATGGTTCTTCTTTCGGTATCGAACTCAGCTATGCTGAACAACCTACACCCGATGGTTTAGCCCAGGCATTTATTATTGGGGAAAAATTCATCGGTGATAGCAATGTCGCGTTGGTACTAGGCGACAATATTTTCTACGGCTATGGCTTTAGCGGCAATCTGTTGGAGGCAGCGCAACGCCAATCCGGTGCGACGGTATTTGGCTATCATGTTGCTGACCCAGAGCGTTTTGGGGTAGTGGAGTTTGATGATCACGGAAAGGCTATTTCTATTGAAGAAAAGCCCAAACGGCCAAAATCCAATTACGCAGTGACAGGCCTCTATTTCTACGATAACGATGTGGTGCAGATCGCGAAGAATGTAAAACCGTCCCATCGCGGCGAGCTCGAAATTACCGATATCAACAACACTTATCTGCAGCGCGGCGATTTGCACGTTAGCGTATTAGGGCGCGGGTTTGCTTGGCTGGACACCGGGACTCATGATTCGCTGATGGAAGCCGGGCATTTCGTTCAGACGATCGAGGCGCGTCAGGGGTTGAAAGTCGCGTGTCTGGAAGAGGTTGGTTATAACCAAGGATGGTTAAGTGCTGCAGACCTGGATAAGCAGGCTACTGCGCTGCACAAAACCGGTTACGGCCAATACCTGGCGGGTCTGCTGTCAACGAGGCCTTCGAAATGAATGTCATCCAGACCCCTCTGCCCGGCGTTCTGATTATTGAGCCTAAGGTGTTTGGCGATGAGCGCGGCTTTTTCGTTGAGTGTTATCAGGAGCCGCGCTATCGAGACGCCGGAATTGAATTGCCGTTTGTTCAGGACAATCACTCGCGGTCTCAGTATGGAGTGTTGCGCGGTTTGCATTTTCAGCGGAATCGGCCCCAAGGCAAATTAGTCCGGGTGACTCGAGGTGCTGTCTACGATGTGGCGGTTGATATTAACCCTGCGTCTCCAACCTGCGGAGAGTTCGTAGGCGTTGAGCTGACGGCGGATAATCATCTTCAACTCTGGATTCCACCGGGTTACGCCCATGGATTCTGTGTATTGAGTGATATCGCGGATTTTCAGTATAAATGCACCGATTTGTACTACCCGGAAGAAGAGGGCGGTCTCATCTGGAATGACCCTGATGTGAATATTCCATGGCCAGTAGAAACACCCAAACTTTCGGAAAAAGACCTGCGTAACCCGAGCTTGCGAGCTCTACTGGGCGGGCAATGAATATGCGTGTTCTTGTTACCGGTGCGCATGGCCAAGTCGGATTCGAGCTGCTCCAGCGAGCGCCTTTGGGTTTTTCAGTGTTCGGTTATGGTTCGCAAGAGCTGGACATTGGCAACGCTGAGCAGATCCAGGCTGTGTTTGATGCGATCAAGCCTGAACTGGTCATCAACGCAGCGGCGTATACAGCGGTGGACAAGGCTGAGTCTGATGCAGACCGTGCCTATGCTGTTAACTCGCACGGGGTGGGATTGCTCGCGACTGCTGCGGAAAGCCTGGGCATTCCGCTCCTGCATATCTCCACCGATTACGTGTTTAGCGGGGAGGGCGATAAGCCATACACGCCCGATGACGTTACCCGTCCTACCGGTGTATACGGTTTGAGCAAGTTGGCTGGGGAGAAGCAACTGCAGGCGCAATGTTCTCGGCATTTGGTGCTGCGCACCAGTTGGGTGTTTGGTGCGCACGGAAACAACTTCGTCAAGACCATGCTTCGTCTTGGAAGTGATCGGGACACTTTATCTGTCGTCGCTGACCAGCACGGGGGGCCCACCTCTGCAGGTAGCATTGCCGATACGCTGTGGGCATTGGCTGTAATTTTTCAGCAGGAAGGTCGTCTGGGCTGGGGGGTATATCACTACAGTGGTGTCCCTGCGTGCAGCTGGCATGACTTTGCCAACGAGATATTCACCCAGGCTGTTAGCCTTGGTCTGCTGGAAAAGTCCCCGGAGCTAAAGGCAATCACCACCGCTGATTATCCAACTCCAGCCAAGCGGCCTGCGTGGTCGGTGCTGGACTGTGAGAAGCTGGCGGACGTACACGGTTTGTCACCCAGAAGTTGGGTGCAAGAGCTCCAGGCAGTTCTTCAGCAGTTAGGGGAACGTCGAAGCGCTTGATCGCTAAGAATCCCGAATGTAAAGCCGACCATTAATAACATCTTTCGCGGAAACTCAGGCTGTTTCCATCCGGCGCCGTGCACCGGAAAGCCTCTGAACCCGCTGAGTTTATTAGATAAATCTACAGATGTTAAAAACACTATGTCCATTATCTATGGTCCGAGCGGACGGTCGCGCCACGCGCAATCAGTGGCATAGATGATCTGTCAGTGACATGATCTACAGAAGGTAAAGGGGAATGGGCAAAGTCATTTGAGGTTTATTTGTCGAGGTCTGTTCATTCTTTCGCTTCTTGGTACTTAGTATCAAATCCTGTATATCGAGAAGGAGTCTGATATGAAAAAGTTATTTGCTGTCGCGCTGGTGGGTCTTTTGAGTTCCTCGGCAATGGCGGCAGAAGAACCGTTGACTCTTGATACTCCGGTGGTCGGTTCGGTCACTGTAGGTACAAGTTTGTTGATCGGCGCTGCGGTGGTTGCGGGTGTGGTAGCCGCGTCCAACAGTGGCGGAAGTTCTAATGGTGGTACTACAGGTACTACCGGTACTACTGGTACTACGGGTACTACTAGATAACATTACCGGCAGTGTTTGGACAAGGTCACACAGGGCTACCTGGGTGGCCTTGTTTTTTTGGATGTGCTCTCAACTAGCGTAGTGCCAATATGATTCGAAATCTTTCTGTTGCCATACTGGCAAGTATTACTTTGCAAGGCTGTATGTTTTCCCCAGGTCAACATATGGACACCAGTCAAATCGTTCGTGAAGGAACACCTGAGAGCAGTCGTGTTGAGCTAATTCAAATTACACCTAAATTGATCGCCATGGATGCTGCGAATCAAGTAGATGATGTCATTCCTGCAGAGCTTCTGCGCTATTCGCCACAAAGTTATCGGATTGGTGCAAATGATCTGCTGTTTATTACGGTTTGGGACCATCCCGAGCTAACAGCTCCTTCCGGTCCTCAGCAGCAAATCGATGCGAACGGGCGTCTTGTGCGGCCGGACGGCAATCTCTTTTACCCCTATGTGGGAAATATAGCTGCGGCTGGCAAAACGATTGAGGAGCTACGTGCCTACATTGCTGAGCGACTCACTCAATTTATCGACAGCCCTCAAGTAGACGTTAGCGTATTGCGGTTCGCCAGCCAGAAAATCGTTGTTTCTGGTGCCGTCATCAGAGCCGGGCAGCAACCACTTACCACTACACCTCTGAGCGTCGTTGAAGCTGTTGGTGCTGCTGGCATCGATCCTACCAATGCTGACCTTTCGAACCTGACCCTTACTCGTGATGGTCGCCAATATAAGTTGGACCTGGACTCGCTAAACCGCCAGGACAACTCACAATTGCCCAATGTCTACCTCAAGGCTGGCGACCAGTTGTATCTGCCCTACAACGACCGCAAGCGGATCTATGTCATGGGCGAGGTTGTTCAGCCACGGGCATTGAGCTTCAAAACCAAAACCATGAACTTGTCCGATGTGCTGGGTACGGTGGGTGGCTTGAACCAGACGACCTCTAACGGCAATGCCGTTTATGTCATCCGCGGCGTCGAAAACATCGACAAGGAACCGGCGAAGATTTTCCAGTTGGAAGCCAACTCGCCGTCTGCCATGGCCTTGGCCACCCGTTTTGATGTGCAAGCGCAGGACGTGGTTTATGTCGGGCCTGCCAATGTTACTCGCTGGAATCGCTTTATCAGCCAGTTGGTTCCGTCTGCATCCATCGTCGGCATAGGCGCTGCCGCAAGAAATGACATGAGCGAAGCCGGCAGCAGATAAGGGCAAAATCTACCCGTGAATATTTTGCGCAGCAGCGCCTACTGGGCGATGGCTTTCATGTTGTGTGGGTGCAATCCACTGATGAAAGCCTCTTTCGATACGCTTAAAGCGTCCGCGGTTGGGCCCGACTCTTTGGAGTTGACCCAGGCCCAGCTGGACGCTGTTCCCTTTCCTCAGATCAAAGTCACCACGTCCTCCAGCGAGGGCGTCATGGCGATGATTCGTCAGCGTGGCGACCTGCAATTCTGGGTTGCCTCAGGTAAGCAGGTGTTGTTGATGCGCGACGGTTTGATCGTGCGCAGCGTTGGCCTGGGAATCAACCTTGATGGTACTCGCTGGGAGGGTGAGTCCCCGTTCAAGCGTGGACTTCATCTGCTGCCTGACGGCTATAGCAGCACGCGCTGGATCGATATCTATGACGGTTATCGCGTGGGTATTGCCGTGTACAGCCGGTTTACCAAAGAGGGCGTCGAGGACATCAAGGTGATGGATAAGACTTACGCCTTGCTCCGTGTCGATGAGCGCATTGATGCACCTGAAATAGATTTCCATGCAGTTAATCGTTATTGGATCAGACCACATGATGGTTTCGTCATTCAGAGCGAGCAGCATCTAACGCCTCAAATTTCCCTGAAGGTCATTCAGTTGCGTTCTGCACAGGGAGCTATTAATTGAAGCGTCTGAATATAGTGATTGCCGGCTTGTTATTAGCCGGGTCAGGCATGAGTCATGCCGACGTGACTGTCAGTGGTGACGTTCGCAGCCCTGGTCAGTTCAAGATCCAGCCAGGAGCGCGTTTGCTGGATGTTATTGCTGCTGCGCAACCCAATGCCGAGAGTTATTGGTTGGGTGCGGCATGGTTGCGCCAGCCTTTGCTGGAAGAACAGCGCCGGCTGAAAGTCGGGGTATTGTTCGATTTGAAAGTCCTGCAGCGTGGCGCCTTACTATTTAACAAGCCTGCCCGGGCTGCGTTGGCAGACCGCCTCTTTGAAGAGGTAAGTCAGTTTCCGGTAACCGGACGCAAGGTCGCGGTACTTGATCCTGTTGCCGTAGAGGTCGGATTTGCGCTTAACGATCATATTGCCGATGGTGACCGTCTTGTCTATCCACTTCGCCCCGACTCCGTGGAGGTGCTGGGCGCTGTTGTGAAACCTTGCCGGCTGCCTTATCGCGCGATGCAGGAAGCCCGTGACTACCTGCAATCCTGTCAGGCCTCGTCCGATGCAGAGATGGACTATCTGTGGGTTATCCAGCCCGATGGTCACACCCGGCGAATTGGCGTCGCATTGTGGAATCGGGAAGAGGGCTATTGGCCCGCTGCGGGCAGTAAAATCCTCGTGCCGATCAAGAACGATGATCTTGACCCACCGACCCCCGAACTAAATCAGCAGTTGGCCGAATTCCTCGCCACTCAACCTGTGGCTGAGGTGGCCCCTTGAAGTTACGTTTTGCAGCGGTCCTGTTGTTGCCTTGTGGTTTGGCTCATGGAGAACCACGTTATACCCAGAATGATTTCGGGGGCGTGGGTTTGTTACAAACGCCCACTGCTCGCATGGCGCCTGCCGGCGAGTTGAGTATCAATGCCAATCGCACCAGCCCCTACACTCGTTACAGTCTTTCGCTACAACCCTTTGAATGGCTTGAGGGCTCGTTTCGCTATACCGCCATTACCAATCGACCATACGGCCCCGAATCCCTCAGCGGCAGCCAAAGCTACAAAGACAAGGCGGTCGACGGCAAAATTCGCTTGTGGCAGGAAAGCCATTGGCTTCCTCAAGTGGCGTTGGGTTTTCAGGACATCGGTGGTACAGGGTTATTTTCCAGCGAGTATTTTGTAGCCAACAAACGCTTTGGAAATTTTGACTTCAGCGCCGGTATCGCTTGGGGTTACATGGGGAATAGGGGCGATTTCGATAACCCGCTTGGGTGGGTCGATGACCGTTTTGATACGCGACCAGCCAGCGAAGGGACAGGCGACTTCAATGCGAATTACTTTAGAGGATCGCCATCCTTGTTCGGAGGTGTCGCCTATCAAACACCTTGGGCGCCGCTCAGTTTGAAAGCCGAATACGAAGGCAATGACTATAAAAACGAACCCTTCGACAATGCGATCAAGCAAGACTCACCCATCAACATCGGCGCAGTCTTCAAACTGACTGACTCAGTTGACCTCAGTGCTGCCTGGGAGCGTGGCAATCCCGCCATGTTCGGTATCACGCTGCACACTAACTTTGCCGGCCGCAAGCCCCCGCCAAAGACCTATGCCCCGCCAGCGGAACCTCTTCCGGCCCAGGCGCCTGTCACCCCCCCGGATCAGGTCAATTGGGCCAATGTGTCCCAGCGCCTGCAGAACAATGCCGGCTATAAAGTGGAGCGCATCACTCAGCGAGGCTCTGAGTTGTTGGTGTACGGTGAGCAGTCGCGTTACTTTTATTCGGCAAAAGCCGTGGGACGGGCCAGCCGGATTCTGGACAATAGCGTCAACGACGATATCGACTGGTTTACCTTGGTCAACAAGCGATACGACATGCCGCTGGAAGAAACCAGTGTTCCGCGCGAAACCTTTCGCGAAGTGGTCAAAAACCAAGAGCCTCTTCAAGACTTACATCGCGCCACCGAGGTCAACGCTGCAGTACCACACACTGAAACCACGCTCTATACCGGGGCGCGAGATCCCTTCTCTTATGGTCTTGGTCTGGGCTACAAGCAGAACATCGGTGGTCCCGATGGGTTGCTCTATCAGGTCACTGCCGATGCCGACGCTGAGTATCGCTTCACTCGTAATACCTGGTGGAGCGGTTTGCTGAGCGTCAACTTGTTGAATAACTATGACAAGTTCACTTACGACGCGCCGAGTGGATTACCTCGGGTGCGTACCGATCTGCGCGAGTATTTGACGACCTCTGACGTCACCATGCCGACGTTCCAGCTCAACCACGCCAAGCAGTTGGATAAAGACTGGTACGGCATGGTTTACGGTGGCTATCTGGAGTCCATGTTTGCCGGTGTCGGCAGTGAGGTGCTCTTTCGCCCGGCAGGTCAGCGCTGGTCTGTAGGTGCCGATCTGAACTTTGTTCGCCAGCGTAACTTTGATCAGGGATTTGGTCTGCGCGACTACTCGACCGTTACTGGCCACATCACTGGCTATACCGACTTGCCATTCGATGCCCAGGCGGCCGTTAGTGTTGGACGCTACCTGGCTCGCGACTGGGGCACCACGGTCGACCTGTCACGTGAATTCCGCAACGGTGTGCGATTCGGTGGCTGGGTCACGCTAACCACGGCGACTAAAGAGGAGTATGGCGAAGGTAGTTTCGACAAAGGCATCTACATCTCCATCCCGTTCGACGAATTGATGAGCGTGTCGACGATGCGTCGCGCCAATATCGTCTGGGCGCCTTTGACCCGGGACGGTGGTGCAAGACTCAATCGTAGTTATTCGCTGCACAGCATGACGGATAGCCGCGACAGTGATCTGTTCTATCGCAACTTTGAGAAGATCACGGAGTAAGAGCTGGCGACCTGCAGGGCGAGCAAGCCCTGTAGGTCGCTGAGTGGTCAGTCAGAAAGGGAGCGCGAGGAGGAAGGGGTATTAAGCGGGGCGCCACTTGAAGTTTGCTTGTGCTCGGCAACTTCCACACGGCGCCCTGGTATTCCTAAAGCCTGGTGATACTCGACAGTGGCAGGTTGACGCGCTGCTCGCGTTGCAGAAAGTTCATCAGCAGTACAACCCGCTCATCACCATCCATCGCCAGAAACAGCGCTTCCAGCTCTGCAAAAGTCCCCTCATTGATACGCACCAGGTCGCCCTGTGTCAGCAGCGGTTGTGCCGATGGTTCGCGTTCGCGTAGTTGAAGATGCCCGATCACTTCATCGGCAATCGCCACCGGCTGACCGCCAAAACTGACTGTCCTCAATACACCTCGCGTTGAACGTAATGGCGCCCAGTTGTCGTGCCCGCTGAGCTGGATAAACAGATAGCCGGGAAACAGCGACTCGCAAAGCGTTTGTCGCTTGCCCCGCAGAAGGCGCTCGCGCCGATAAGTCGGGCGATAGCATTGGTAACCTTGACGCTGCAGATTTTCCTCGGCGCGCTCATCCTGCTTGGCTTTGCAGTGAATCAGATACCAGGCGGGATTGGCATATTGTTTACTCGCGATCATCCGAGTCTTCCTTACTTGGCGAGTTGAAAGTCTTGAGTTGGCGCCAGACCAAGCGCAAAGGGGACTTTCGTCCCCTTATTAACCTGCTGGCGCGCAATCAACTAGAGTCGTTGCCGTCAATAAATGTCTTTCGACAGCAAGGTGAAGGGCGTCTTCACCAGGATTTTCAGATCCAGCCACAACGACCAGTTATTGATGTACTTAAGGTCGATTTCGACGCGCTTCTGCATCTTGTCGATGGTGTCTGTCTCGCCACGACACCCGTTGATTTGAGCCAGCCCGGTAATCCCCGGTTTGATTCGGTGACGAGCCATGTAAGCGAGAATCTTGCCGGAGTAATAGTCATTGTGCGCAACGGCATGAGGACGTGGCCCGACCAGCGCCATATGGCCTTGCAAGACATTGAACAACTGCGGCAACTCGTCGATTGAAGTGCGACGAATGAAGCGTCCGATCGGAGTTATCCGCGAGTCGTTACGACTGGCCTGCTTGACTTCGTGATCGTCATGCACACGCATCGAACGAAACTTCCAGACTTTGATGACCTTCCCGTTCCACCCGTGACGATCCTGCTTGAAGAAAACCGGACCGTGGGAGGTGAGTTTGACGGCCAGGCCAATCACCAGCAGTAACGGGCTAAGAAGAATAATGGCCATCAGTGCCACGCTTTTATCGAGCAGGCTTTTACTCAATGCGGCAGTGGGCTGGCTGGTCAACGGGCTTTCATTCAAGTAGATCGCTGGAAGGCCGTCGACATCACTGACCGAGTGATTGAGCAGCGTCAGACTGTTCAAGTCCGGAACCCAGACAACATCGACGTTGGCATCCAGCAAGTCGACATACATGGCTTCGATTTTTGCCGCTTCACTTAGGGGCAGTGTGATGTACAGGCGTCGGATGTCATGAGCCTTGATCAGTTCCAGCAACTCCTCCTGCGGACCTACGACAGGTGGCGCGCCCTTCTCGAGCAAGGGAGTCGTGTCGGAACTTACCAGGCCGACCAAGGGGAAGTGCTCGAGGGTACGAAGCTTGTTAGCCAATCCCAATGCCAGCTCGCCAGTGCCTACGATCAGCGTTTTTCGCTCACTTTGAAGTGACCGTTGGTAGTATTTCGAAAAACCATGCAGCGGGACGTACAACAGCGCCTGGCCGATGTAGCTGCAAGTAGCCCATACCAGGATGATTTGACGAGAAAACAGCTCATTGGCCTTACAGATAAAGGCGACTATTGCTAGCGCTGCCAATGTCATTAACCAGCCCATCAACAATCGTCCCAGCCCTACCAGGAAATTATCCTTCTTTGCATAGACGCCACACCATGAATAGGCGGGAACCGATGCCAGTACAGTTAGAATTGCACACACTCGATAATAAAACTCTACCGTGCCTGTCTGGTAATAAACCAATAGATATAACAAGGCTACGACAAAGCCCATTCCAAGTGCCCATTGTCCCCAGAAAGTCAGTCCTTTGAGGGGGGTATTTCGATTGATACGAAGATTGTTAACCATGCGATATCCCCAAAATACGTCCATTCGCGTGTTGGCAGACAACAGCCAAATTTGATGATGCAAAAATTATTATTTTTATAAGATGGCGGTGCATTGACGAGCGAAACGCCAACGAGCGGCGCTCTCATCAGTGAATAGATTAATTTATTGGGGGGCGTGTTATCTGACGACTTTTAACGAGCGATTAGTGTATGTGGCTGTTATACAAGGGGTCTGGATGGCGTTATAAATAGTCGATCATTTAGGTTGGTTTGTGGGGGGAGAGAACAGGGGGGGCGGTGAGGGGGAGGCAGAAGGATAAGATGGTTGAGTGCGTTTTTATTTTTGTTGTGCACTACCAGGACGATCATTCCATTGAGTCAGGTAAGGCTTTTTACTCGGACGATTTTTTGTATCAGGCAATAACCACGATTCCTGACCGCTCGGAAAAGACGCTCGCCATTACTGGCGCTCTTGAACTTTTCTTGTAGGCGACTCAGGCACATTTCCAGGCCCCGATAGTGTTCGGGTTCTCTACCGATGCTCCGGATAAGGTCGTCTTTACTGACGACACGATCGTCATGGTGGAGC
Source organism: Pseudomonas sp. RIT-PI-q (assembly GCF_001297125.1). Lineage (GTDB taxonomy): Bacteria > Pseudomonadota > Gammaproteobacteria > Pseudomonadales > Pseudomonadaceae > Aquipseudomonas. Next base: position 355,986 of record NZ_LHPC01000028.1, on the reverse strand, counting down.
ATTTTTTCAACCAGTGTGGCCTCAAGGCCCGTCAACACAACCTCAACGTCATCCTTGACCAAAGCACCGCTGCCATTACTCAGTCGCCAGGCTTCATTATAAGGGTAATGCGGTTTGGCGCCCTTGGGTATGGAGTCCCTGGTGTCATCCCTGGAGTCATCTGCAAGTGTGTCGCACTGAGCAGCTTGCCACTCGGATTCGAATGTCGACAGTATTCGCTGTGTATCATGCTGGATAACAGGAGGGAGCATTCTGTCTACATGCGGAAAAATAAACTCCATCAGCTTGGGGGCGGAAGAGTGTGGGGTAACACCTTCCACAAACATTTTTGCCTGGGATGTGCCGAATGAGTTATAGCGCTTGCTGGAAAGTAATTCCTCAAGCTCAAGTTGCAGTGCCGGACTGTGAGTAACAACAACAAAATATTTTCTGGGGAGGGTTGTACTGCTTTCCATGTCTCTCTCCTTCAGTGCACGCCTGGTGATTAGTTTAAAGGTTGTCGGCAGGGGAGTAATGACTCCCTTGGAAGTATTCAAAGGGCAGCGCGCGTGCCAGTATATGGCTAGCAGCATGCTCGACTCTGTCCGCTATAAAGGAGACTTTTGTGTTGTGAGTGAGCATGGTCATGCGTTCATGGAGACGATTGAATAACTCTGGATTGCCGCTGAGCTTGAGGCTCAAGTCTAGAGAGGAAATAGAAATCTTTATATAGTCGAATAAATTCAAGGTTGTAAAGATCTCGATACTTTCATCGTCGATGTTGTAGTCGTCGAACGCGATTTCTATGCCGTGATCTTTCAATAGATACACGTTATGAAGAATTTTCTTTTTATCTGCAAAACTGACTGCCGAGAGGGGCAGTTCATTGAGCGCGATAACCAGTGTCTGGCCAAGCTCACGCAGAGCAGCGCCAGACTGTATCAACTCTTCTGTGAGCGCAGAGTCGGCGAGATCGGACTGTCCTACGCAAACAAATCTACGGCTCAGGTATTTATTGCCGATGGTGGTGTTGCGATCTTTTAGCGAGAAGGCAATCAACCTGGTTTGCATCAGCACTTCACTGTAGATCCCACTCATCTGAAACGCCGCTGGCGCGCAGGGCGCAGAAGCGGAGCCGTCAAAATGTATTCTGATCTCGCTGCCAAACGGGCAGTCATCCCGAGTGAGGATCAATTGGCGAGACAGGTAATACTCTGCGTGATCGTAGAGTGGCACGCTCCCTGTTGCGTTCATAATACAGAAACTCCCTTCCACATTAAGAATCAGGTTGTCGAGATCAGACCCCTGATTAAACGATATCCATGCCCACGAATACTTTGAATGGCGTTGGTGCCATACATGCCTTTTATTTTGCCACGAAGGCGACTGATCGACTTTTCCAAGGCCCTTGGGTCATAAAAATTTACATTCAGCCCCATGATCCTGGCGATTTCGTCATGGCTCAATATTTGGTTTTTTGTTTGAGAAAAAGCCTCAAGAATTTTCATTTCTGCAAACGAGACGTCCAGTTTTTTATAGTCGCCAATCAGACACATGCGAGTGGGGTCCAAGAGCAAGTTATGCTTTTTTTGCCATTCTGGGCTGTTAAAAAACTCGGACAGTACGTCAGTATTGTCGTCTGCAAAAGTGTCGCAATTAATACAGTAGTCGGCCCCGGCAAGATAATATTTCATCTTGTTGTAAGTGCCTCTACCGGTGATGGCTATGAAAATTATTGACGCCAGATTATCGGCGCGAATACTTTCTACCAAGGTGAGGCTTTCAGCAAACGCTTGTGGGCTGTCGATTACGATAAAAATGGCACGGTATGTATTAGGATTCTTGTTTCTTTTGAATGAGTTGCTGTAGCACATTGCATCAACGGCAATATCCTTGCCTACGTGGCTTGCGACTAATTCCCTAAAGCCCTCAGCTAGCGTATGGGTCCGCCCAATGGTGAGAATACCTGTCTCCTCCTTCGCGTTGCTGTGGCCTGTAGTCGTTAATTTCCCTGTAAGCATCATGCTTTGACTCGGATGGGTGCTGGCATTTGAATGTTAAAGCACCAATTCTCATTTGTGACTGACAATTGGTAACATTTCACTGATTTTTCAGGCTGTCGTCGCGTTTTTTTTAACATTGCTGGCGATTCTGACGTGATCGTTTGCTCTCCTGTGGTTCAAGATGCCGAATGATCTACGGCAATCTCCTGGGCTGACATGGCATAGCATTGTGCCATCTATCGCCCCGATGTCCCGCTTTTTCGGATCAATATGACCGTGCATGTCGTTAAAGTTTCCGCTGCTTGATTTTTTTTGATCGGGTTCCATGAAGCTGTAGGACAATGTTGTTTTAAGCGCGAATTTTGGCTCTTGTTTGGCTCGACACTATCCAATATTAACTGTTATCTAACGCTGATGTTGGTAGTGCAGGTCATGGACATTTCATAACATTGAGTTTTATTAAGCGGGCTAATGCGCTTTACTCTCGTGTTGGCGTTGAATTAGAGCGAGGTCGACGCGTTGGTATTTATCGATGAGGGGGATTAATGGATCTTTGGACAACCATAACAGTGTTGATTTTAGGGATGGTCGAAGGTCTGACAGAGTTTTTGCCTATATCAAGTACAGGGCACCAGATCATTGTCGCGGACTTGCTCAGCTTCGGCGGCGAGCGAGCCATGGCCTTTAACATCATCATTCAATTGGGCGCAATCCTGGCGGTTGTCTGGGAGTTCCGTCGCAAGATCCTCGAGATCGTTACCGGCTTACCGACCCAACGCAATGCACAACGTTTTACCTTGAATCTATTAATCGGTTTTCTTCCAGCAGTGGTCTTGGGTGTGTTGTTCGCCGATAAGATCCATGAGTATCTGTTTAATCCGATTACTGTCGCGGTGGCATTAGTGGTGGGTGGCATCATCATGTTGTGGGCGGAAAAGCGCGAACATGTGGTGTGCGTCGACCATGTTGACGATATGCGCTGGACCGACGCCCTTAAGGTCGGTTTTGCACAATGCCTGGCGATGATTCCGGGCACCTCTCGATCTGGATCGACAATTATTGGTGGGTTGTTGTTTGGTCTGTCGCGTAAGGCTGCCACGGAGTTTTCGTTCTTTCTGGCGATGCCGACCATGGTCGGTGCCGCAGTGTATTCAGGCTATAAGTATCGGGATCTGTTCCAGGCCGGTGACCTGCCAGTGTTTGCACTGGGTTTCGTGACGGCGTTCTTTTTCGCCATGATCGCTGTGCGCGGTTTGCTCAAGTTTATCGCCAGCCACAGTTACGCCGTGTTTGCCTGGTATCGGATCGGCTTCGGCTTGTTGATTCTGGCAACGTGGGTATTCGGTTGGGTTAACTGGACCGAGGCAGCAGCACTTTGACACTGGCACCAGGCTGCGGGACATGCAGCCTGGTCACAGGAAAAGCGGCTAACCGTTAACGCCCCTCAAGCAACTCCGCTGCTTGATCCAGCAAAGCCAAAGGCTCTTTAGCCTTGTGAATATCCACCGACAACAACTGCCGAAACTTGCGCGCCCCCGGAAACCCGGTGCCCAGTCCAAGCACGTGTCGGGTGATATGGTGCATCGAACCACCCGCAGCGATATGCGCCGCTATATAAGGACGCAACTGCGCCAGCGCCTCGGCGCGGCTGATCACCGGCGCCGAGCTGCCGAACAACTGCTGATCCACCTCGGCCATCACATAAGGGTTGTGATACGCCTCACGGCCCAGCATCACACCGTCAAACGTCTGCAAATGCTCGTGACAGGCTTCCAGCGTCTTGATTCCGCCGTTCAGAATGATTTCCAGCTCAGGAAAATCCGTCTTCAGCCGCGCGGCCACGTCATAGCGCAGAGGCGGAATGTCCCGGTTTTCCTTCGGCGATAACCCCTCCAGAATCGCAATCCGCGCATGCACCGTAAAACTCGTGCACCCGGCATCCCGTACCGTGCCGACGAAATCACACAACTCCTCGTAACTGTCTCGCCCATTGATCCCGATCCGATGCTTTACCGTCACCGGTATCGACACCGCATCCCGCATCGCCTTCACACAATCGGCCACCAACTGCGGATGCCCCATCAGGCACGCACCGATCATATTGTTCTGCACCCGATCACTCGGGCAGCCGACATTCAGATTGACCTCATCGTAGCCATGCTCCTGAGCCATGCGCGCGCACGCGGCCAGGTCCAGCGGAACACTGCCGCCGAGTTGCAGGGCGAGCGGGTGTTCGGCTTCGTTGTGACGCAGGAAGCGGTCGTGGTCGCCGTTAAGAAGCGCGCCGGTGGTGACCATTTCTGTGTAGAGCAGGGCGTTTTTCGACAGCAGGCGTAGGAAAAAACGGCAATGACGGTCAGTCCAATCCATCATAGGTGCGACGGAGAAGCGGCGAGAGAGCGGGGCGGGTATGGCGGTGATTGGGGGCATTGGCGTTTCAAAAGAGGATGTGCGGCTAGGAGGTTGGGGAGTTTATCAGGATTGCGCCGGTGGAGTGGCGGCGAGTCCTGCGGCGCGGCGGCTGGGATTCTGCGGGTGGGGTGGGTGGGATTGATTGAAGGCCCTTCAAGAATACGCAGTTCCTGAACCAATGCTGTCGCTCAGCAAGGTTTCATACTGTCTGGCTCTCCCGTGGCATAGGATCACATGACCCAAGGTCGTATCACCACGCTTCCCGCCCACAGGAAACCGAAAAATGATCTCGAACCTCATCAAAGTCGCGCTGATCGCCGGTGCTGTGCTGTTGAGCGCCTGTTCGGGTGTGAGCACCAGCAGTTGCTATTCAGAAGACTGCCAATCGTTTGATGGCCATACATCTAACAACGCCAACAAGCTGAACTTTGGCGGGAGTGCAATCGGTAGCAGCTTCAGTGAGTACAGCTCAGGTTTACTGCACGATTAAAGTGTGATGCCGCGGCGGAAGTAGGTCCGCCGTTGAGTTTTGATTTTACGACTGCTTCGCAGCCGGACGCAGGCTTCGCCAGCTGCGACATGGGGTGCGTTATTTGGTCTCGGGCGTGGCTATCCACTGACCCAGAACTTTCTGGTAATGACCCGTCACTTTGGCCAAGTGCAGCCACTGATCCACATATAACTTCCAGGTGGTGTCGTCTCGGGGCAGCAGGTAGGCTTTTTCGCCGTACTGCATGTACTGAGTCGGATTAACCGCGCACAAACCCGGTTTGAGTTTCTGCTGGTAGAGCGCCTCCGACGCATCGGTAATCATCACGTCAGCTTTGTTGTCCAGCAGCTCCTGAAAAATGCTCACGTTATCGTGCAGCTGCAATTGCGCCTTGGGCAGTAAGGCGTGAACAAACGCCTCGTTAGTCCCTCCCGCCGGTTCAACCAGGCGTACCGAAGGCTGGTTGATCTGTTCGAGGGTCTGGTACAGCGCCTGATTTTCACAGCGCACCAGCGGGATCTTGCCATCGACGTCCAGCGTGGTGCTGAAGAAGGCTTTTTTCTGGCGCTCCAGCGTGACCGAGATTCCGCCCATGCCGATGTCGCATTTACCCGCCAGCATGTCCGGCATCAAGGTTTTCCAGGTGGTCTGCACCCACTCAATCTTGACGCCCAGACTGTCGGCCAGCGAGCGGGCCATGGCTATGTCGATCCCTGAATATTCGCCGTCCTCGGCTTTGTAGGTATAGGGCTTGTAGTCGCCCGTCGTACAAACGCGCAATTGGCCTTGTTGCATGACGGAGTCGAGATGCGAAGGGCCTTCCTGGGCCTGAACGCCAAATGAAAGAGCGAATAAGCCACCGAGCATCATCGTGCTTTTTATGTTTTTCATTGTTATCGGGTTTTTGTAAGGGGGTGGGGGCGGGGATGGGCCGCGGGGGGAAAGCACGGGAAGGCAGGGGGGGGCGCCCGCGAGGGGTCGCGTTTTTACAAATCAGCTTTTGCTCGATCCCGAGGCGCCCGCCCGGGGGGCCCCGCCACAATTAACAAACGAAGACGACTTCAACCAACGTTGATCCGGATAGTACGAAAACAACAACTGCCCATCTTTCATCGAGTCGATCAGCTTATGGGCAATCGCCGGGCGTACAGCCGGGCAACCCAGGCTTCTGCCAATTCGGCCGTTCGCCCGTGCCAGCACCGGGCTGACATAGGGCGCGCCATGAATAACGATTGCGCGCTCGAAAGCGTTGTCGTTGAAACCCGGCTCCAATCCTTCCATGCGCAAGGAGTAGCCGTTCTGTCCGACATAGCTCGACTGGGTGCGGTACAAACCGAGGCTGGTGGCAAAACTTTCGTTCTGATTGGAGAACTTGACCGCCATGTTCTCGCCGCTGTTGCGACCGTGGGCTACCAGTTCGTGAAACAACAACTTGCGCTTTTTAAGGTCGAACACCCAGAGGCGTTGTTCGGTCGAAGGCAATGAATAATCGATCACTGCTAGTCTTTGAGCAGGGGCCGCACCTTGGGCCCGGGTGCACTGGGAGGCGCGGACGGCCAAAGCGATTACCTTGGCGTTGGCATCAGGAGCCGCTTTGACCAGCGCGGCTTCCAGCGAATCGGCGTAGGCTGCCGGTACTGAAACACATGTCAGTAGCAGGGCCGTGATCAAAAAGTGGAAGCGGTCTGGCGCCATACGTAAGTCTCACATTAATGTTTCGAGTCTAGCAGTGGGGCAGGATGCTAGCCGTTGAATGCGGGAGATTAAGGATTATCCATGGGGCAATTAACAAGGTTATTCGTCATAAGCCGCGTCTTTTTTATGGGCTTTCTGATCAGCGGTGCGGCGATAGCTGAAACTTCGCCGATTGAGCCGCTATCTCCGGTTATTCGCCTAGCTGGTGCTACAGCCGACGATATCGTCGGCCAAGAGATTCAAGCAACGCTTGCGCCTTTGAGCACCGCTTTTCCACCGTTGCTTACTTCGCCAGGCCACCAACGGGTTGATCCGAACCGTGTGATCATGGACTTTTACATGCATCGCGGTTATCGCGCGGCATGGGAGAACGACAGCGATGTCATCCAGTTATTGAAAAGCCTTAGCGACACCCAAGCCGATGGTCTGGACCCTGCGGATTTTCATATTGATCAATTGGCGGCGGCCAGGGCCTCGATGCAGGCCACCACGCCCACAACGGCGCAACGGGCGAACTTCGATATTGCTGCAACCCGGACCTTCATCACGGCGCTGCTTCAATTACGGCGTGGCAAGGTCGACCCCTCGCGGCTGGACATCCATTGGAACTTCGACCCCGTCGGCATCGATCCGCGTGAAGACATGAACAACTTCTTCGCCGCCCTCGATGCCCACGACGTCGCGCGCGCCTTCGCTCAAGCGCCTCCGCAAGAGACGGTCTATCGCAGCTTGCGTCAAGGCCTGGCGCAACTGCGCAGGATTCGGGACATGGGCGGTTGGCCGAAAATTGCCGAAGGCCAGTCGCTCAAGCCAGGCATGGACGATGCTGCTGTCGCGCAGTTGCGGGCCCGTTTGACGGTGGGGGGGTATCTTGCCCCGCAGACGAAGCGGCGCACTGACTACGACGCCGCCGTCACTGCGGCGGTGAAGAAGTATCAAGCCGAGCAATACCTGGGAGCAGATGGTGTGGCCGGGGCGACGACGCTGGCAGCGTTGAATGTGCCGGTCGAGGCGCGCATCGATCAAGTCCGGGTGAACATGGAGCGCGCCCGTTGGTTGTTGTACAAACTCCAGGGCACTTTCGTCATCGTTGACATCGCCGGCTACAAAGTGGCGCTGTATCGCGACGGTAAAGCGATCTGGCGATCTCGGGTGCAGGTCGGCAAACCGTTTCGTAGTACGCCGGTGTTTCAATCCGAGATTACCTACGTGACATTCAACCCGACCTGGACCGTGCCACCGACGATTCTTGTCAAAGATATGCTGCCGAAGATTCAAAGCAATCCCGGTTATCTGGCTGCCAATCGCATTCGAGTGATCGATCGGGAAGGCAATGTGCTCGACCCGTCGACCGTCGATTGGAGCAACCCGCGCGGCCTCACCCTGCGACAGGATGCCGGGCCTGACAACTCGCTGGGCCAGGTGGTGATTCGGTTTCCCAATGAATACGCGATTTATCTGCACGACACGCCGCATCGCGAGTTGTTCGCCAAGTCAGTCCGCGCCACGAGTTCCGGCTGCATTCGGGTAGAAAATCCGCTGCAGTTGGTCGAGCTACTGTTCAATGACCCGGTGCGCTGGAACAGTGCAGGGATTCAGGCGCAGTTGGCCAACGGCAAGACAGAAAACATCAGGCTCCCGGTCAAAGTACCGGTGCTGTTGGCTTATTGGACGGTGGACCTGAGCAACGATGGTCGAGTGGTGTTCAAGCCCGATGTGTATGGTTACGACTCTGCCGTGCTGCGGAGTTTGAACCTGCCTTCGGCGTTGCCCGTTCTGGATGTGCGGCGGGCAGAATTTCCCGCGGTGGCCACAGGGGAAAACCGGCAGTAGTCAGCAAGGAGGGTGGACTTATTAACGGTATGAAACGTGCAGACTATCCTTGTCTCGATGAGGCATGCGTTCTAAGTCAATCGTTGCGCTTCGTCGCTGAGTTCGGGGTCGGGGAAGTCAAGCGGTTGGCTCACCGTTTGAAAACTATCACAATGCGAAAAACGTGTTGCATCGGCACAGTCGGATAGGGAATTCGAAGATGGATGTTGCGCAAAAAAACTCGCCGCTCATCAAAGGTCCGCTTCACGTGCGTGACCTCGATGAGTGCCGCAACATTCGAAATGGCCCGGTATTTATCATTGCCTCGGGGGCATCCGCTAAAGGTTTTCCGCTGGAGAAGTATGCAGACGTTCCGATGATTACCATGAACGGGGCCATCTCAATGTTCATGGGGGCGGGGGTCAAGCCGTTCTTTTATACCTGTACTGATCAAGGTTTTTCCCGAGAACAACCGGAACTGTTTTCCGAAGCCATGCGTATCAGTCAGCGCGTTGCACTGTCGCAGGACCATGTCTGGAGTACGGCAGTTGCACCCCAGGGAGAGCTGTATTTTCTGAGGCGGGCGCCCAGGTTTTCCTGGAGTGAAATGGTGTTCAGGAACGATAAAGAACTCATTAGCAGTCGCAAGCTGGGAAATGGCCGTAACAGAACCCTGGGTTTCAGCAAGAACCTCAACCGCGGCTTTTTCGATTCCCGCACCATCGCCTACCTGGCTCTGCAAATCGCCTATCACGTGGGGTTCACTAAAGTGTTCCTGGTGGGCGTCGACTTGAATCAATCCGTAAGCCGGTTCTATGAAGAACCCGGCCAATATGTTTCGCCCTGCGTGCTCGATGAGCATTTCTATACGAGAATCCTGCCGTCGTTCGAGATCTTGTCGAAATACGTCGTGAATGAAGATTTCCAGGTCTACAACCTGTCCGGTTCTTCGAGAATTCCGGGTGAGCTCATTCCCCGGGCAACTTATGCCGATGTCGACAAGTTGATCTGAAGCGAACTCTGGCAATCATGCCAATCTGTAGGAGCGAGCTTGCTCGCGATGGTCGTTAACGATAACTCGGACAAGCTGAATTAACGTACCGCTCTCAGGTTCTTCGCGAGCAAGCTCGCTCCTACAAAGGGCAGCGATTAGCAAGCAATCGTCAACCGTTCGGCACTTGCGTTGGGCCTTACATCAGCGTCGCCTAAGCTTTGATTTAACCGGACATTCTTCCGGTGATAACAAGGAAGGTGTGGCATGACTTCATCAAAGTTCGGCGCGTCGCTCCTGATAATCTGTTTGGCAGGCTGCGTCACCACCAAAAACTATGAACCTCCTCCAGTGCCTGCCTCCGCGGTGACGCTTGACGATGGACAAATCAGCGGCACGTTGGTGGGCAAGAAGTTCTATGGCACTACCCGAGAAGGCAGTCATCCTTATTCGATGAGTTTTGCTGCCAACGGAGTCGAGACTTTCGAGCAGGCGCCTTTCAAGCCCGAAACGGAACGGTGGTCATTGAAAGACGGCGTGGTGTGTATCGAAGCGAGAGGGTATCCAACCGAATGCAGCCACGTGAAGACGGCCAATAATGAGTATTGGTTTGTCGATCCGAAGAGTGGAAGAGTCAACTCACACCTGAGGCTCATACCTTGAAGGGGACGGTCGAACCGGAATGGGCGTTCATAGCACGCCCATTCCTCGTGTTCAGGCCTCGCTCAACGCCTCACGCAAAAACTCCACCAACGCCCGTTGCAACCCGGTCAGCGCACCCTCCCGGCTGATCAACGCCAATTCTGTCGGCGGCAACTCGGGCAGGTCGGTACAGACACTGTGCTCAGGCAGCACCGCCGAAGCGGGCAGTACCGATACACCCAAACCGGAAGCCACCGCGGCCTGAATGCCTGTCAGGCTATGGCTGCCGAACGCGACCCGCCATGGCCGCTGCGCCACATCCAGCAGGCGTATCGCTCGTTGACGGTAAATGCATCCCTGCGGAAAGAGCGCCAATGGCAGTATCCCACTGGCTGAGTCGACGCCGGCACCTTTGACCCACACCAGCGCTTCCGGCCAGGCTGCCCAGCACGGACCACTGTCCGGCTCGCGCTTGACCAGGGCAATGTCGATGGTGCCCGTTGCGAGTTTCTGCTTGAGGTCAGTGCTCATGCCGCTGACGGTTTCCAGACGAGCCTCTGGCCTGGCCCGATTAAACCCGGCGAGGATCACTGCCATGCGCCGGGCATCGAAATCCTCCGGCACGCCGATGCGCAAAATCTCCAGGTCGAGGTCGCTGGCGAGGGCTTCCACCGCCTCCGAGGACAGGGCCAGCAAGCGCCGGGCATAGTGAATCAGCAGCTCGCCATGCTCGGTGACGCTGATGTTCTGCCCGGTTCGATCACGCAGCAGCAAGGGATTGCCAACCAGTTCTTCAAGCTTGCGAACCTGTTGGCTGACCGTGGATTGGGTCCGGTGCACACGCTCGGCGGCGCGGGTGAAGCTGCCTTCATCGACCACGCAGACGAAGGTCTTGAGCAACTCGAGGTCGAGCATGGCGATGTCCTTGATATTTGTTTTGCAACTGACAAGTCGATATTAATTTAATTTCACACTATCACCAAGGGCTCGTAATCTGAAGATCACCCTTCAGAGGAAACGAACATGACGCTCAAAAACACCCCGCGCCCCGATTGGCTGACCTTCGATTGCTACGGCACGCTGATTCAGTGGGATGAAGGCTTGAAGGCCGTGGCTGCCGAGATTTTGCGCGACAAAGGCGACCACTCCGTTGATGTCGAGCGCCTGATCGAGGTGTACGACCGCCATGAACATCGCCTGGAGCAGATCCCGCCGCATCGTTCGTTTCGCCAGCTGAGTACGCTGGGTCTGCATCTCGCCCTGGAGGAACTGGGATTGGCGAGCGCACCCGAAGACAGTCTGCGTCTGGCCGCGGCGATCCCGCGGATGCCGCCGTTCCCCGAAGTGATCGAGACACTCGCACACCTCAAGGAGATGGGGTTCAAGTTGTGCATCGTGTCCAACACGGATGACAACATCATCGCCGGCAATGTCGCGCAACTGGGCGGGCATATCGATCGGGTCATCACCGCTCAGCAGGCGGGTGCCTACAAACCGAATCCACGGTTATTTGACTACGCTCATGAACAACTCGGTGTCAGTCGCGAGCAGGTGGTGCATATCTGCGCCAGCCCGACGCTGGACCACACGGCCGCCAGGGACATGCACTTTCGCTGTGTCTGGATCGACCGCGGCACCGGTCGGAAACTGCTGCCGGACTACCAACCCGACGCGATATTAAACACGCTGGATCAGGTCGTGCCCTTGTTCACATCCCTTGGCTGGTAACACACGGAGGCATCGCTATGGCACACACCCTTGCCGGCAGTACCCGGCCCACGCATTACGCTGATCTCAATCTGGACTCGGACGCCGCTGTCACCGCACGAGCGGAGTTGGCGGCGTGCTTTCAACTGGCGGCGCTGCAGGGTTTGGAGGAGGGCATCTGCAATCACTTCTCCGCCATGGTGCCGGGCCGTGATGATCTATTTTTTGTGAACCCCTACGGGTATGCGTTCTCGGAGGTGACCGCGCAAAATCTGCTGGTCTGCGATTTCCACGGCAATGTCGTGAACGGCGAGGGGCAGCCGGAGGCAACCGCGTTCTATATTCACGCGCGGCTGCACAAACAGCTGCCGAGAGTGAAAGTGGCGTTTCACACGCACATGCCGCACGCCACGGCGTTGTGCCTGTTGCAAGGACCGCCGCTGTTGTGGCTGGGGCAAACGGCCTTGAAGTTTTACGGCCGTACGGCGGTGGACGAGGACTACAACGGCCTGGCCCTCGATGAATCCGAAGGCGACCGGATTGCCAGCGTCATGGGCAATGCCGATATTCTGTTTTTGAAGAACCACGGAGTCATTGTCGCCGGCCCCACCATCGCCGAGGCCTGGGACGATCTGTATTACCTGGAGCGTGCCGCGCAGGTGCAGTTGTTGGCGATGGCGACGCAGCGTGAGCTCAAACCTGTTCCCCATGAGATTGCCCTGCGAGCGTACGAACAAATGCGGCTCGGGGATGCTGAAAGCGCACGGGCGCATTTGCAGGGCGCAATGCGGCGGTTGCCACATTAGTTTGGGATTTTCGGTGATTGACAGGGCCTCTTCGCGAGCAGGCTCGCTCCCACATTCGAACGCATTTCTCCAAAGAGAACCCGATCACCTGTGGGAGCTGCGGTGCGACGATTCGACTTGCTCGCGAAGCGGTGTCCCCGATTTTACTCATTTGCCCCTGACCACCCCGTAGACTAAGCTCACAAAAAATAAGGGTTTTGGGCCTTTGCCCTTGCCTTACCCTTACAGGACGAGCTTTTGCCAATCCTCATTCACGATCCGCACATTGCTACCGGCGTCGCTTTGAAACGGTTATCCCTGCGCAAGGCAGCGGTATTGTTTATTGCGCTCGTGTGTCTGTGCCTGTGCGGTTTGCTTTATCTGCAACTGGAGCAGTCGCGCCGGCATGATCTGGCGGAGGCGCAAGTGGCGTCGTCGAACCTGACGCGGGCCATGGCGCAACAGGCCGAAGACACCTTCACCAACGCCGACCTGGTGCTCACCAGTCTGGCGGATTGGGTTCAGGCTGACGGTTTCGGCGCGGAGCAGAGGCCACGTCTGCAGAAAACCTTCGCTCGGCGGGTGCAGGCGCTGAATCAATTGCACGGGATATTTCTGTTCGATCAGAAGGGGCAGTGGGTCGTGACCTCTTTCGATGAGTTGCCACGCGGCTCGGGTGTGTCCGATCGGGAGTATTTCAAGTTCCACCAGCAAAACGTTTCCTCAGTCGCCCACATTGGGCCGGCGATTCGCAGTCGTAAGAATGGCGAGTGGATCATTCCGATTTCCAAACGGGTCAACGACAAAAACGGCCGTTTCCAGGGCATCTTGCTGGCCGGGATCAAGATGTCGTACTTCGATCAATTCTTCAAAAGCTTCAGCATCGATGACAACGGCTCGATGTTTGTGGCGTTGACCGACGGAACGTTGCTGGCACGCCGGCCATTTGTGGAAGCACAGATCGGCACGTCAATGGCCAAGGGAGCGATTTTTCAGAAGTACCTGCCCCACGCGACTTCTGGCAACGCGATGATCAGCTCAGTCGTGGATGGTGTCGTCCGGTTGCATGGCTACCGTCAGCTCGACACCTATCCGTTGGTGGTGTCTGCGGCATCCTCCAGGGAGGCAATTCTCAAGGATTGGTACGCCACGGCGTTTCAATCGAGCGTCATCGTTGCGCTGGTCGTGCTGGGTGTGGGGTTGTTCGGTTGGGTGTTCATTCAGCAGGTGCGCGTCGGTGAACGGGTCGAGGCGGATTTGCGCAACGCCAAGGAAGCGTTGAAGTTGATCGCGACTCACGACAGTCTGACCGGCCTGGCCAATCGCCGACTGTTCGAGCAGGCGCTGGACATTGAGTTCGGTCGTGGCGCCCGGCAGTTGAGTTCGCTGAGCCTGATCATGCTCGATATCGATTACTTCAAGCGCTACAACGACGCTTATGGCCACGTGGCGGGGGACCATTGCCTGGCTGAAGTCGCGCGGGCAGTGAAGAGTTGCTGCCATCGAAAAGCCGATCTGGCGGTGCGTTACGGCGGTGAGGAATTTGCCGTGTTGCTGCCCGACACTGACCTTCACGGCGCACTGGTGATTGCCGAGCAGATCCGCCGCAGCGTCATGGACAAGACCATCACCCACAGCGGTTCGCCTTCCGGTTGCGTGACGGTCAGCCTCGGCTGTTATTCGTTCGTGCCAACGGGGCTGGACAGCATGGAAGTGTTCATCGAGCGTGCGGACGCGGCGTTGTATCAGGCCAAGCATTCCGGGCGAAATCGTGTGGCGGTGTTGTCGATGGAGGGCGGCGTCGAAGCACTGATGCGTTCGGATCGTTGAGGCGCTCAGATGGTGTTTCACCCGCGCAACACCCCCGCCAGCCGGCTGTCCGCCTGTCAGATCCTCCTGAATTGATCGTCTAGAGTTGCGGTAGCCCTGCCGACTCCGGCAGCGCTCCCCACAGCACGGACGATCGCCAAAATGTTGATAACCCAAGCATTGACAGCCGTTGCTCTAACCGTTGCAGCCTGTGCCATCTTTCCGCTCGCGAGCCTTGCTCAATCGAAAATCACACCTGAAGAAGCTCACGCCATCGGCGTCGATGCGTACCTCTATTTTTACCCGCTGTTGACCATGGACATCACCCGCAAACAATTCACTAACATCGAACCGGGCAAGGAATTCGGCAAGGGCCCGATGAACATGTTTGTGAGTGTGCCGCAGTATCCTCCGGCGAATTTCAAAGGGGTGGTGCGCTCGAACTTCGACACGTTGTATTCCATCGCCTGGCTCGACTTGACCAAGGAGCCGCTGATCATCGCCGCGCCAGACACCGCCGGGCGCTTTTACTTGTTGCCGATGCTCGACATGTGGACCGATGTGTTCGCCTCGCCGGGCTGGCGCACCACCGGCACCGAGGCCGGGCAGTTTCTGGTGACACCGCCGGGCTGGGCCGGAACGGTGCCGGCCGGATTGCATCATCTGCCCGCGCCTACGCCTTTTGTCTGGGTCATCGGTCGCACCAAGACCGACGGCGCGGCAGACTACACGGCAGTGCACAAGATCCAGGCTGGCTACACCGTTACGCCGTTGTCGCGGATGGGCAAAAGCCCCGAGCCCGTCAGTGTGAACGTCGACCCGACCGTGGACATGAAGACCCCACCGAAGATTCAGGTCGACACGATGTCGGTGGACAACTACTTCACCTACGCCGCCGAATTGCTCAAAGTGCATCCCGCCCATATCACTGATCAACCGATCCTGGCGCAGATGAAACGCATCGGTATCGAAGCCGGCAAGCCTTTCGACCACCAGGCGCTGGACCCGGCCGTCAAGGCTGCGCTGCAAACCGTGCCGGAGGACGCGCAGGCGCTGATGACGTGGAAGGTGGCGACCCTCGCCCGCGTGGTCAACGGTTGGTCGATGAACACCGACACCATGGGTGTTTACGGCAATTACTACCTCAAGCGCGCAGTCGTCGCGCAGGTGGGGCTCGGTGCCAATTTGCCCGAGGATGCGATTTACCCGCTGAATATCGGCGACGACAAAGGCCAGCCACTCGACGGTGGCAACAAGTACGTTCTGCATTTTGCCAAGGGTGAGACGCCACCGGTCAACGCCTTCTGGTCGATCACCTTGTACGACCCGCAAGGTTTTCAGGTTGGCAATGCGCTCAACCGTTTTGCAGTCAGCAGCTGGATGCCGCTCAAGACCAACGCCGACGGTTCACTGGACATCTACCTGCAGCACGAAAACCCTGGCAAGGAGCTGGAAGCCAATTGGCTGCCGGCGCCGAAGGGTGAGTTCAACCTGACCATGCGTTTGTATGGGCCCAAGCCCGAGGTGTTGAACGGCAAGTGGAACCCGCCGGCGGTCACGGCCATGTGAAGGGCTCTTCAGAGAGCAGCCGACGATTTGACATCATCGGCCGCTTTGACGCGTTCAGCTGCCCGTTCCGCCTCCGGCACCACCCGTCCCGCCGCCGGCAGCTCCGGTGCCACCGCCCGCGCCAGAGCCGCTGTTACCAGCGTTCCCGCCGTTGCCGCTGCTGGAAGTACCCGATCCGCTGCTGCCGCCGCTGGAACTATTGCCGCCCGAGGGTTCGGCCGGGGTGTTGTGGTCGGGGGGCATGGTCGAGCCGCTGGTCGCGCCCGATCGGGTGCCGGTCGCATCGGGGCTTTCGCCGGATGCCGCAAAAGTGGCCACGGAGGCGGCGGACAACAATCCTGCCAACACCAGCGAGGTGATTTTGATGTTCATCATGGTGCGTCTCCAAAGATGAGTCGTTACCTGATGTTGGTGTAAACGGCGGGGCGGTTGGTGCCGGTTGGATGACGAGTGGTTGGGGCCAACTGTGCAGATTTATCCACAAGACCCGGTTGCTCGCGAAGAGGCCCGTTCAGCCACCCCATTCATCACAGCCAGGCGCCTGTTTCGCTGCACACGAGCGCGCCAACGCAACCACCGAAACCCACAGCTGTCACACCCTAGACACCTCGCGACCAGGAGCGCCGGCCATGAAGAATTTGCGAATCGCGACGTTCAACATCAACGGCATGCGCGCCCGGTTGCCGAACCTGCTGGCCTGGCTGGAGCGAGAAAAACCGGACATCGCCTGTTTGCAGGAACTCAAATCGGTCGACAGCGCATTCCCGGCCGCCGAGCTTGAAGCTGTGGGCTATGGCGCGATCTGGCAGGGGCAGGCGTCGTGGAACGGCGTAGCGATCCTGGCGCGGGATGCGCAGCCGCTGGAGAGTCGTCGCGGTCTGCCAGGTGATGACAGCGACACCCATAGCCGTTACCTGGAAGCCGCCGTGCACGGCGTTTTGGTCGGCTGCCTGTACCTGCCCAATGGCAATCCACAACCGGGGCCGAAATTCGATTACAAACTGGCCTGGTTCGAACGGTTGATCACGTATGCACAGACGCTTCAGGGCAGCGAGCATCCGGTGGTGCTGGCCGGGGACTACAACGTGGTGCCCACCGACCTGGACATCTACAACACGCGCTCCTGGCTCAAGGATGCATTGCTGCAACCCGAGAGCCGCGAGTGTTATCAGCGTCTGCTGGCCCAGGGCTGGACCGATTCCCTGCGTCATCTGTATCCGGAAGATCGGCTCTACACTTTCTGGGATTACTTTCGCCAGCATTGGCAGAAGAATTCCGGGCTGCGTATCGATCATCTGTTGCTCAACCCGGCGTTGAGTCCTTATCTGCATGAGGCCGGCGTCGATGCCTGGGTGCGCAACGAGCCGCATGCCAGCGATCACGCGCCAACCTGGATTCGGCTGGGTTCGCGCAAGCGGCGTTGATGTCTGCGAAGCGGGTGATTGGCTAAATCAATTGTCAGTTGACCCGCTTTATCCCTTATACATGGCGCCCATTGGCGGAGTGATCCGCGGCCCCATGCATAAGGACTGAGCAATGAGCGAGCCACGCCTGACGAACCGTGCGCTATACCTGCAACGCCTGGGTTTCGATGCGCCCCCGGCGCCGACCCTGGAAAGCCTGCGCGCACTTCAGTTGCGCCACACCGGCGCTTTCCCGTTCGAAAACCTCACAACGTTATCGGGCGAACCGGTACACATCGACCTGCCGTCCATCGAGCAAAAAGTCCTGCACGAGGGGCGCGGCGGTTACTGCTACGAACTCAACAACCTGTTCCTGGCATTGCTCCAGGAGTTGGGCTACGACGCTCGCGGCATCTCCGGCCGGGTGGTCATGGGCCAGCCCGAAGGTGCATGGACCGCCCGTACGCATCGTTTGAGCGTGGTCGTTCTGGATGGCGTGCGCTACATCACCGACGTCGGCTTCGGCGGCATGGTGCCGACCGCGCCGCTGCTGCTCGACACCGCGGCGGAACAGCTCACACCGCATGAGTCTTATCGCATCGAGCAGCACGAAGATGGCTACACCCTGCGCGCGAAAGTCGCCGACGAGTGGAAGGCGATGTACATCTTCGATCTGCAACGCCAGGAAGACATCGATTACGCCGTCGGCAATTGGTACGTCTCGACCTGGCCCGAGTCGTCCTTCGCCCGGCAGTTGATGGTGGCGCGCACGGGGGAGGGCTGGCGACGCACGCTGAACAACGGCAGCTTCGCGATTCATCACATCGGCAGCGAAAGCGAGCGACGGCAGGTGGCGGATGTGGACGAGTTGATCAGATTGCTGCAAAGCGAATTCGGCATTCGGGTGCCGGAGCATGCGCAGTTGAAGCGAGTGCTTGAGCGGCTGATCGAGCCCGCGTAGGAAGCCATGAGGCGCCACGAAAAAGGCTTGATGCGCAACGATGCGGCCTCGCTCAAGCGGCCTGGGTTCTTGCCTAGGGACGTGCATCGGATTCCATCACGCGATGAATTTCATTGAGCGCCTCTGACAATTTCTTCTCCAGGCTTTTCAGCTCGGACGTCGACAGTCCTTTTTTGAGATGCCCGGTAGTGGCGGCAGGCTCCCCGGTTTTGCCCTTACTGCTGAGCAAGACCTGACGCAACGTATTGTTGATCACCGTCTGGTAGCCAAACCCTTCGCTCTCGGCCCGAGCACGGGCAGCCTCAATGACGGCATCGTCGAGCATGATGGTGATGCGGGTCTTGCCTTTGGTGGGGGCAACCGCTCCACGCTTGGCATTGCTGAAGTCGTATTCGTCTTTCATCGGTCAACCCTCCATGTAGTGGCGACGCTCGTTCCGGGTGGCGATGCGCGCGGAAATGATTCGAACGAAATTAGGATCTCGGTAGGTGTACGCAACGACCAATAAGCGACCTTTGGCATCCAGCCCCATGATGACCCATCGCTGCTCGTCATGATGATCGTCCTGCAATGTCAGGGCTCGTTCGTCATAAAACACCGACTCAGTCTCTGCGAGGCTCACACCCTGATGCTTTAATCTGTTGGCTGCGTTTTTTGCCTTGTGATACTGAATTTCGAATGGCTTCATTATGCATACTTTATATGTATAAAAAAGAGGGCGTCCGTACCGGTGGTCGCCAGGAACTCAAAGGCTAGTCGCTGCAGGGCAAAGACTGACGGGGGATGTATTGCAAGAATTTTTTCTTGAGGGGAAGGCGCGTGAACAGCGGGGCGCGTGGCCATGTGTCCATAATGTGACCGATAAGTTGTATACAACTCTATAGACATTTGTCCTGAGTCTTGCATACAGTGTGCGCATAACAAAAACCAGGGAACCCCCTAACATGAAAACGCCCCATGTTTCACACCAACGGCCTGAAGATGAGAATCTCGGGATCGGCGCGAATATGGCTTACGGCCTGCAACATGTTCTGACCATGTACGGCGGTATCGTCGCGGTGCCTTTGATCATCGGTCAGGCTGCCGGGCTGTCGCCGGCGGACATCGGTTTGTTGATTGCTGCTTCATTGTTTGCAGGGGGGCTGGCCACGTTGCTGCAAACCCTGGGCTTACCGTTTTTCGGTTGTCAGTTGCCGCTGGTGCAGGGCGTGTCGTTCTCTGGCGTCGCGACCATGGTGGCGATTGTCAGCAGTGGCGGTGAGGGCGGATTCCAGTCGATTCTGGGGGCGGTGATTGCGGCGTCTCTGATTGGTTTGCTGATCACGCCGGTGTTCTCGCGAATTACCAAGTTCTTCCCGCCGCTGGTCACGGGCATCGTGATCACCACCATCGGCCTGACGCTGATGCCGGTGGCCGCGCGCTGGGCCATGGGCGGCAACAGCCATGCGCCGGACTTCGGCAGCATGGCGAATATCGGTCTGGCAGCGGTGACGCTGGTGCTGGTGTTGCTGCTGAGCAAAATCGGCAGCGCGACCATCTCGCGATTGTCGATCCTGCTGGCGATGGTTATTGGTACGGTGATCGCGGTGTTCCTCGGCATGGCGGACTTTTCGTCCGTCACTCAAGGCCCGATGTTCGGCTTCCCGACACCGTTCCACTTCGGCATGCCAACCTTCCACTTCGCCGCGATCCTGTCGATGTGCATCGTGGTCATGGTGACGCTGGTGGAAACCTCGGCGGACATCCTGGCGGTCGGTGAAATCATCGGCACCAAGGTGGACTCCAAGCGCCTGGGCAACGGTTTGCGCGCCGACATGCTGTCGAGCATGATCGCGCCGATCTTCGGCTCGTTCACCCAAAGCGCCTTCGCCCAGAACGTCGGGCTGGTGGCGGTGACGGGCATCAAGAGTCGTTTCGTGGTGGCCACCGGCGGTTTGTTTCTGGTGATCCTGGGCCTGCTGCCGTTCATGGGCCGGGTCATCGCGGCTGTGCCGACGTCGGTGCTTGGCGGTGCCGGTATCGTGCTGTTTGGCACCGTCGCGGCCAGTGGGATTCGTACGCTGTCCAAGGTCGACTACCGCAACAACGTCAACCTGATCATCGTCGCCACCTCCATCGGCTTCGGCATGATTCCCATCGCCGCGCCGAACTTCTACGACCACTTCCCAAGCTGGTTCGCGACGATCTTCCACTCGGGTATCAGCTCGTCGGCGATCATGGCCATCGTGCTCAACCTGACCTTCAACCACCTCACCGCCGGTAACTCCGATCAGCAGTCAGTGTTCGCGGCCGGTACTGAACGCGTTCTGCGCTATCAGGATCTGGCAGCGTTGCGTGAAGGCGATTACTTCAGCGACGGCAAACTGCATGACTGCGACGGCAAGGAAATTCCGGTGGTGGAACCGGCTCATGCATCGGACGAGCACCACCCCAGCCATGCGAAAAGCAGTGAGCATGTCTGACGGTGGTATCCGTCAAGTAAGCCAATAACAGAACCGCCGTCTTTTCAGACGGCGGTTTTTTCTTGGCCCTGACGCAAGCGGGGGCTGACCAGCGCGGCAAAGACCAACAAGCCGGCGATCACCAGCAAGCCATTGCGAGGGCTGCCGGTGGCCTGTTCGATCAACCCCACACCGACGGACCGCCGAAACCACCCAATAACCCGCAGGTGGTGACGAACGCCAAGCCACCCGCCAAGGCAGTTCCGCTCAAGCGGCTGGAGGGGAAAACAAAGATGATCGACTGCACGACGAACAGCATCAGCGCCGTCAGCGAAAAGCCGATCAGGCCGATGTAAGAATTGGAAAACGAGGCCATAAGCAGGCCGGCAGACATGGTCAGCAGGCCGAAGAATAGAATCCGTCGGCAGCGCTGCGGTGAGGTTGCCAAGCGGGGAAAAGTGGCGGCACCGATGGCCGCGGCAATCCACGGCACGGACGTCAACAGGCCGATTTGCAGCGGTGACAACGCACCGTAAGTGCCGATGATGCCGGGCAGGAAGAAGATCACGGTGTAGATGGTGATCTGATGCACGAAGTAGACGACGATCGCCAGCCAGATTTGTTTATCGCGCAGCATCTGGCTGAGGCGGGTTTGTTGTGGGGCGTCTTCGCTCTCGGCGTTCAGGCGTTCTTCGATGTCCCGGGCGTCGGCTGCCGATAGCCAGGACGCGGAGGAGGGGCCGTCGGGCAGTTTCTTCCACACCACATAGGCCAACGCTACGGCGGGCAGGCCTTCCAGTACAAACAACCACTGCCAGCCATGCCAGCCGAGCCAGCCATCGAGCTGCAACAGTGCGCCGCCGAGCGGGCCGCTGAGGATATTGGCCACGCAGACGCCGAGCAGAAAATACCCGGTGGCGCGGGCGCGTTGTTCGCGGTTGAACCAGTAGGTCAGGTACAGCATGACGCCCGGAAACAGGCCCGCTTCGGCGACGCCCAGCAACAGGCGCATGACATAGAACGAGGTTTCACCCTGGACGAACGCCATGCCCGCCGAGAGCAGGCCCCAGGTGATCATGATGCGAGTGATCCAGAACCGTGCGCCGACTTTTTGCATGATCAGGTTGCTGGGCACTTCGAACAGCGCGTAGGTTAGGAAGAACAACCCGGCGCCCAGGCCATACGCCGCGGCGGAAAGCCCAAGGTCGATGCCCATGCTGGCCTTGGCCAGGGCAATGTTGGTGCGGTCGAGAAAACTCATGACATAGACCACGACCAGCAGCGGCATCAGTTTGCGCAACAGCAGGTTGGTCAAGCGTTGTTCGTTGCAGGCAGCCGGAGCCTGGGCAACCGTGATGGTGCTTAGGATTGTCATTTTTATAGTCCTAATGTGGGCAGGTGCGCCTGTCATGGCGCCCGGTGCAAAGGGGCGCCACTGTGCCGTTGCGCGAACGGAAGGTGCTGCTTTTAGTGGTCAGGATTGGGCAAGATCAATCCACACCGGGCCGTTGGGATACTGGTAGCGTTCCAGGGTTTCGGCGGTCATTTCGATGCTGTAGCCGGGCCGTTGCGGTGGCATGTAGCGGCCGTTGCGAATCACCACCGGTTCGAGGAAGTGTTCGTGCAGGTGATCGACGTATTCCAGCACGCGGTTTTGCAGCGAGCCGGATACCGCGATGTAATCGAACAGCGAGATGTTCTGCACGTACTCGCACAAACCGACACCGCCGCCATGCGGGCACACCGGCACGTCAAACTTGGCGGCCATCAGCAACACAATCAGCACTTCGTTGAGACCGCCCAGGCGTGCGGCGTCCAGCTGGCAGAAGTCGAGTGCCTGGGCCTGGAACATCTGCTTGAACATCACCCGGTTGTGGCAGTGCTCGCCCGTGGCGACGCCAATCGGTGCGATGCGCTGGCGGATGGTCGCGTGTCCGAGAATGTCGTCCGGGCTGGTCGGTTCTTCGATCCACCATGGATCGAAAGCGGCCAGGCGACGCATGTTCGCCACCGACTCATCGACGCTCCAGACCTGGTTGGCGTCCATCATCAAGGTGCGCTCCCAGCCGATTTCTTCGCGCAGGATTGCGGCGCGGCGCATGTCGTCTTCCAGGTTGGCGCCGATTTTCTGTTTGAAGTGGGTCCAGCCATCGGCCACTGCTTCGCGGGCCAGTCGGCGCATTTTTTCTTCCGAGTAACCCAGCCAGCCCGGCGCAGTGGTGTAGCCGGGATAGCCTTCGCGCAGCATCTGCGCTTCACGCTTGGCTTTGCCGGGAGCCTGGCGACGCAGCAGGGCGATGGCTTCCTCGGGGGTGATGGCGTCGGTCACGTAGCTGAAGTCGAGGCAGGCGACCAGTTGTTCGGGCGTCATGTCCGCCAGCAGTTTCCACACCGGCTTTGCTTCGGTCTTGGCCCACAGGTCCCACACGGCGTTGACGATGGCGGCGGTAGCCAGGTGAATCACGCCTTTTTCCGGACCGAGCCAGCGCAGTTGGCTGTCACCCACGGTGATGTTGTGCCAGAAGCGGCCCATGTCGGCGGTGATCTCTTCCAGCGTCAACCCAACGATCAGCGGCGCCAGTGATTGCACGGCGGCGACGCAGATTTCATTGCCGCGGCCGATGGTGAAGGTCAGGCCATGGCCTTCCAGGCCGTGGGTCGAGTCGGTGTGCAACACCACGTAGGACGCCGAATAGTCTGGCGCGCTGTTCATCGCATCAGAGCCGTCGAGTGACCGGGAAGTAGGGAAACGAATGTCGCGAACGCTCAGGTGGGTGATTCGAATACTCATGGTGAACTCTTTTTATAGGTGACCACTTGGGAGCTCGACTGTAGGGTGGTCGGCGATATAGGCATAATCGTCGATTCGTATAGATGGATATTAAAATTGATATGTCAGAGCAGCCGAAAGTCCCCATGCTCGCCAGCCCGGCGCCGGCGAAAACCTTCAGCCCGCTGAAGATTTCCAGTCGTCAGATTGCCCTGCTCAACGCCCTGGGCGAGTTCCGTAACCTGCGCCGCGCGGCGGCTGCGATGCACACCACGCAGCCGGCTGCGAGCCTGTTATTGCAACAGTTGGAAGAACGCCTCGGCGCCAAGCTGTTCGAGCGCCTGCCGCGCGGCATGGAACCGACGCTGTATGGCGAGGTGATGATTCATTACGCCCACGGGGCGATTCATGAATTCGAGCACGCCGAAGCTCAGCTGGCGGAGCTGGCGCGCGGTGCTTCGGGATTGGTGCGCATCGGCACGGTGATGGGCCCGGTGCCGACCTTGTTGACTCGGGGCGTGTTGGCATTCAAGGCGGATAACCCCAAGGTGCGCATCTGCATTGAAGTCGGGACCAGCGACACGCTGCTGCCGGCGCTGATTCGCGGTGATTTTGATGTGGTGCTGGGGCGGCTCCCGGACCAGATCGACGGCCAGGGGCTGGATATTCAACTGTTCGAAAAGGGCGAGCAAATGCGCGTCATTGCGCGGCCCGGTCACGCGCTAGCCACGGCCGCAAAACTGAGCCTGGCCGACCTGGTGACGCAGACCTGGATTCTGCATCCGATCGGCAGCCCGATGCGTCGTCATGTGGAAAGTGCACTCAAGGCCGGGGGCATGGTGCAGACGCTGGACATCGTTGAAACCGCGTCAATCCTGGCCACCACCTCGATGATCGAGGCGTCGGACATGATCGCCGTGGTGCCCAATGACGTAGCGGAGCACTACCTGCGCTACGGCATGGTGGCGATCCTGCCGGTCGAGTTGCCCATCTCCATGGTCAACATCGGCCTGCTGACGCGCCAGTCGCGGCCATTGTCGCCGGCCGTCAGCAAACTGCTGGGTTATCTCAATGAATATGGGAAGGGCTAACCCGGAACGCTGAAACGAAAAAACCCGCCAGAAGGCGGGTTTATCGAGTGGTTCAGAGATATTTCTCTGAACCCTTGTATGGCTCCACGACCTGGACTCGAACCAGGGACCCAGTGATTAACAGTCACTTGCTCTACCAACTGAGCTATCGCGGAATGGCGTGTATGTTACTGATTCAAAAAGAGAAGTCAAGCATCTGTTAGCAAACTGACGGATTCATCGGGACGGACGGTGGTTTATCGGCGATTGGCGGTTACCAGAATCGCCTCAGAGGTCTACCATGGCCGCCCGGAAGTGGTTACACGCGCTGCCGGCCATTCGCCGAAAAGGTACGCGTCATGAATCATCCAACCCTCTCACCTCGTCACGAGGTGTTCGCATGAGCATCGCTCAGATCAGTCTGCCCAAAGGTGTCGGCCCGCACGCCGAGAAGCTGTTCGATGCCATCACTCAAGCCAGCACTGCTGACGACTTGAACCGCGCCGGTGGCAAGGCCGAAGGTTTTGTCCTGGGCCTGGAAAGCGCCAAGGCGATCAAAAGCCAGGTCGCCGAATCGCTTTACGTCGCCTATGACGACGCCGCCAGCCAGCGCGCAACCGAACTGGCTTAACCGCCGAAGGTAAACGTGCCGAGCATCAGTTTGGCGTACAACATCGTCGCGGCCAGCTGCACCAGCCACAGGGCCAGGCCGCCGAGAAATACGCCGGCCGCCACTTGCATCACCAGGTTGTTACTGCGTTTGGCCGGGGTGCGAGGCGCGAAGTCATTCAGGTCATCCAGGTCATCGCGCTCAGCGCGCAGGTCATCGTTTTTCATGTCAGCTCTCGTAAAAATTCCGGGGTGTACACAAAACCTGTAGGAGCCGGCTTGCCGGCGAAGAGGCCATAGCGGTCAATATAGATATAGGCTGTTCGGCCGCCTTCGCTGGCAAGCCAGCTCCTACAAGGTAGATGTGTGCAGTCTAGGGGGCTTGATCGTTGCTTTGAGAATTATCTGAGACAAATAAAAACGGGAAGCCCAAGGGCTTCCCGTTTTTCGTATCACTCGACGACTCAGATCACCGCAACGATGGCCTTGGTCACGACGTCGATGTTGCTCTGGTTCAACGCGGCCACGCAGATGCGGCCGGTGTCCAGGGCGTAGATGCCGAACTCGCTGCGCAGACGGGTCACTTGCTCAACCGTCAGGCCGGAGTAGGAGAACATGCCGCGCTGGCGACCGACGAAGCTGAAGTCGCGCTGTGGCGCTTGCTTCGCCAGTTGCTCAACCATCTGAATGCGCATGCCGCGAATCCGCAGGCGCATTTCTGCCAGTTCTTCTTCCCACTGAGCGCGCAGTTCCGGGCTGTTCAGGACAGCGGCGACGATGCTTGCACCGTGGGTCGGCGGGTTGGAGTAGTTGGTGCGGATCACGCGTTTGACTTGCGACAGGACGCGCGCGCTTTCTTCTTTCGATTCGCTGACGATCGACAGGGCGCCAACGCGCTCGCCGTACAGCGAGAAGGATTTGGAGAACGAGCTGGACACGAAGAAGGTCAGGCCCGACTCAGCGAACAGACGCACGGCGGCGGCGTCTTCGTCGATGCCATCGCCAAAACCCTGGTAGGCCATGTCGAGGAACGGCACGTGACCTTTGGCTTTCACCACGTCCAGCACGTTGTTCCAGTCCGCCGGGCTCAAGTCCACGCCGGTCGGGTTGTGGCAGCAGGCGTGCAGCACAACGATCGAGCCGGACGGCAGGGCGTTCAGGTCTTCGAGCAGGCCGGTACGGTTTACGTCGTGGGTCGCGGCGTCGTAGTAGCGATAGTTCTGCACCGGGAAACCAGCGGTTTCGAACAGCGCGCGGTGGTTTTCCCAGCTCGGGTCGCTGATCGCGACGACAGCGTTCGGCAGCAGTTGCTTGAGGAAGTCGGCACCGATTTTCAGTGCGCCAGTGCCACCCACGGCTTGGGTGGTGATAATCCGGCCAGCGGCGATCAGTGGCGAGTCATTGCCGAACAGCAGTTTCTGCACGGCCTGGTCGTAGGCGGCGATGCCGTCGATGGGCAAGTAGCCACGGGAAGCGTGTTGAGCGACGCGAATCGTCTCGGCTTCGACAACGGCGCGCAGGAGTGGAATTCGCCCCTCCTCGTTGCAGTAAACACCGACCCCCAGGTTGACCTTGTTGGTACGGGTATCGGCGTTGAATGCTTCGTTGAGGCCCAGGATTGGATCGCGTGGTGCCATTTCGACAGCGGAGAACAGGCTCATTTTTGCGGCGGCTCTGAATGGAGAGTGGAGGGACGTGTCGCGCTCCAGCCGAATGCACTAGAGCGGTGCACAAACGGGGAGCTAGTATAGAGGCCATCTGCGATTGAAGGCGACAGACGATTCCGCTTTTTGGTTAAGTTTTTCCGATTATTTTTCGACCGTTAGTCGAATGGCTACGTCAAAGTCTTCAAGGGATGTAGGACGTTTGCCTTGAAAGCGCGGGCAATCGGCTCCACATTGAGCACAATCCAGTTTTTTCCTCGGCCGACATCAGTCGTTTGCGGTCTTTCTCGTTGCTGTCCGGTTTGACCGGCCAGGCGCGGCCCTTGCTCCGAAAACCGAGAGGTATTTCATGTCTGAATTCCAGCTAGTCACCCGCTTCGAGCCCGCCGGCGATCAGCCGGAAGCCATCCGCCTGATGGTCGAGGGCATCGAAGCCGGGCTGGCGCACCAGACGTTGCTCGGTGTCACCGGCTCGGGCAAGACCTTCAGCATCGCCAACGTGATCGCCCAGGTGCAGCGTCCGACCCTGGTGCTGGCGCCGAACAAAACCCTGGCCGCGCAGTTGTACGGCGAATTCAAGGCGTTCTTCCCGAACAACGCCGTCGAATACTTCGTGTCCTATTACGACTACTACCAGCCCGAAGCCTATGTGCCGTCCTCGGACACCTTCATCGAGAAAGATGCCTCGATCAACGACCACATCGAGCAGATGCGACTGTCGGCGACCAAGGCCTTGCTGGAGCGCAAGGACGCGATCATCGTCACCACGGTGTCGTGCATCTACGGTCTGGGCAGCCCGGAAACCTATCTGAAAATGGTGCTGCACGTGGATCGCGGCGACAAGCTCGATCAGCGCGCATTGCTGCGTCGCCTGGCGGACCTGCAATACACCCGCAATGACATGGACTTTGCCCGTGCGACCTTCCGGGTGCGCGGCGATGTGATTGATATCCACCCGGCGGAATCCGATTTCGAAGCGATCCGCATCGAGCTGTTTGATGACGAGGTCGAGAGCCTGTCCGCCTTCGATCCGCTGACCGGCGAAGTGATCCGCAAGCTGCCGCGCTTCACGTTTTATCCGAAAAGCCACTACGTGACGCCACGGGAAACCCTGCTGGGTGCCGTTGAAGGAATCAAGGTCGAGCTTCAGGAGCGCCTGGACTACTTGCGCACCAACAATAAATTGGTGGAGGCCCAGCGACTGGAGCAGCGCACCCGTTTCGACCTGGAGATGATCCTCGAACTGGGTTACTGCAACGGCATCGAAAACTACTCGCGCTACCTCTCGGGCCGTGAATCCGGCCAGGCGCCGCCGACGTTGTTCGACTACCTGCCGACCGACGCCTTGCTGGTGATCGACGAATCCCACGTCAGCGTGCCGCAAGTCGGCGCCATGTATAAGGGCGACCGCTCGCGTAAAGAGACTCTGGTGGAATACGGTTTCCGTCTGCCGTCGGCGCTGGACAACCGGCCGATGCGTTTTGATGAGTTCGAAAACATCAGCCCGCAGACGATTTTTGTCTCGGCCACGCCGGGCAATTACGAGGCGGAGCACGCCGGTCGCGTGGTCGAGCAACTGGTGCGCCCGACCGGCCTGGTGGACCCGCAAATCGAAATCCGTCCGGCGCTGACCCAGGTCGACGACCTGCTCTCGGAAATCGGCAAGCGTGTGGCGCTGGAAGAGCGGGTGCTGGTGACCACGCTGACCAAGCGCATGTCCGAAGACTTGACCGATTACCTCGCCGACCACGGCGTGCGCGTGCGTTATCTGCACTCGGACATCGACACGGTCGAGCGGGTCGAAATTATTCGCGATTTGCGCCTCGGCACCTTCGATGTGCTGGTGGGGATCAACCTGCTGCGCGAAGGCCTGGACATGCCGGAAGTGTCGCTGGTGGCGATTCTCGATGCGGACAAGGAAGGCTTCCTGCGTTCCGAACGCTCGCTGATCCAGACCATTGGCCGCGCGGCGCGGAACCTCAACGGCCGGGCGATTCTCTATGCGGATCGCATCACCGGTTCGATGGAGCGGGCGATCGGCGAAACCGAGCGTCGTCGCGACAAACAGATCGCCTTCAACCTGGCCAACGGCATCACGCCCAAGGGCGTGTTCAAGGACGTGGCCGACATCATGGAAGGCGCCACCGTGCCGGGTTCGCGCAGCAAGAAGCGCAAAGGCATGGCCAAGGCCGCCGAGGAAAGCGCCAAGTACGAAGCCGAATTGCGCTCGCCGGGGGAAATCGCCAAGCGTATTAAAGCCCTGGAAGAGAAAATGTACGCGTTGGCGCGGGACCTGGAATTTGAGGCAGCGGCGCAGATGCGTGACGAGATTGGCAAGCTGCGGGAACGGTTGATCACCGTCTGAGTTTTGCGGCGCCTTTCATGGCCTCTTCGCGGGCAAGCCCGCTCCCACAATGAATGAGGGTGTTCACACCATTTGTGTCCATCCACAGACCCTGTAGGAACTGGCTTGCCAGCGAATCGATGGTAGCCGTTACGCCGCCTTCGCGGGCAAGCCCGCTCCCACCATGAATGAGGGTATTCACACAATTTGTGTCCACCCGCAGACCCTGTAGGAGGCTGGCTTGCCAGCGAATCGATGGTGGCCGTTACGCCGCCTTCGCGGGCAAGCCCGCTCCCACAATGAATGAGGGTGTTCACACAATTTGTGTCCACCCGCAGACCCTGTAGGAGCTGGCTTGCCAGCGAATCGATGGTGGCCGTTACGCCGCCTTCGCGGGCAAGCCCGCTCCCGCAATGAATGAGGGTGTTCACACCATTTGTGTCCACCCGCAGACCCTGTAGGAGCTGGATTGTTGCGAATCGATGGTCGCCGTTACGCCGCCTTCGCGGGCAAGCCCGCTCCCGCAATGATTGAGGGTGTTCACACCATTTGTGTCCACCCGCAGACCCTGTAGGAGCTGGCTTGCCAGCGAATCGATGGTGGCCGTTACGCCGCCTTCGCTGGCAAGCCCGCTCCCACAATGAATGAGGGTGTTCACACCATTTGTGTCCATCCACAGACCCTGTAGGAGCTGGCTTGCCAGCGAATCGATGGTAGCCGTTACGCCGCCTTCGCGGGCAAGCCCGCTCCCACAATGAATGAGGGTGTTCACACAATTTGTGTCCACCCGCAGACCCTGTAGGAGCTGGCTTGCCAGCGAATCGATGGAAGCCGTTACGCCGCCTTCGCGGGCAAGCCCGCTCCCACAATGAATGAGGGTGTTCACACAATTTGTGTCCATCCGCAGACCCTGTAGGAGCTGGATTGTTGCGAATCGATGGTCGCCGTTACGCCGCCTTCGCGGGCAAGCCCGCTCCCGCAATGATTGAGGGTGTTCACACCATTTGTGTCCACCCGCAGACCCTGTAGGAGCTGGCTTGCCAGCGAATCGATGGTGGCCGTTACGCCGCCTTCGCTGGCAAGCCAGCTCCCGCAATGATTGAGGGTGTTCACACCATTTGTGTCCACCCGCAGACCCTGTAGGAGCTGGCTTGCCAGCGAATCGATGGTGGCCGTTACGCCGCCTTCGCTGGCAAGCCAGCTCCTACAGGTTTGGCGGTGGTCTCAATGCGCTTCGCCAGCCTTGAGCCCCGCCGGCAATTTCCTGGTCAGCAACACCGCCAGCATGCTGATTCCCAGCGCAATCCCGACAAAGTGAAACGCATCGTTGTAAGCCATGATCGATGCCTGCTGATGCGCGATCTCACTCAGCTTGCCCAGCGCCGCCGTCTCACTGCCAAACCGGTCCGTCAACGACGCCATCCGCTCGGCCACCTGCGGATTGGTCGGCACAATCGCTTCGCGCAAATAATCAAAGTAAGTCTTGGTCCGCGCATCCAGCAACGTGGCGAGGAGGGCGATGCCGATCGCGCCGCCGAGGTTGCGCAGGATGTTGAACAAGCTCGACGCCGACCCCGCATCCTGCGGAAGAATGTACGCCGTGGCGATCAACGAAATGGTCACCATGATCAACGGCTGGCCCAGCGCCCGAATGATCTGGATCTGATTGAACTGTGGCCCGGCAAAATCCGGGTTCAGCACCCCCGAAGAAAAACTCGCCAACCCGAACAGCCCGAAACCCAGGGTGCACAGCCATTTCGGCGAGATGACCTTCATCAGTTTTGGCACCAGCGGAATCAGGAACAGCTGCGGTACGCCCATCCACATGATCACTTCGCCGATCTGCAGGGCGTTGTAGTTCTGAATCTGCGCGAGGTACAGCGGCAACAGGTAGATCGAACCGTACAGCCCGACCCCCATCCCGACACTGGAAATGCTCGATAAACCAAAGTTTCGATTGCGCAGGATGCCAAGGTTGATCAGCGGATTGGGCTTGGACGTCTGCACGATGACAAAGGTGATCAGGCTCACCAGCGCGATGCTGCCCAGGGTCACGATCAGGTTCGATTCCAGCCAGTCCTTGCGATGGCCTTCTTCCAAAAATACCTGCAAGCAGCCGAGCCCGACGCCCAGGGTAAGAATCCCCATGTAGTCGGTGCTTTTGAGCAATTCCCAGTGCGCTTCTTTCTTCTCCAGGCCATACATCAGGCCGGCGATCATGATCAGGCCGGGCGGGATGTTGATGTAGAAGATGTATTCCCAACCCCAGTTTTCCGTCAGCCAGCCGCCGAGGGTCGGGCCGATGGAGGGCGCGAACGTCGCGGTCATCGCGAACATCGCCATGCCTTTGGCGCGGTGATGTTCAGGAAGTTTGATCAGCGTGAGGGTGAACGCCAGCGGAATCAGCGCGCCGCCGGTGAAGCCTTGCAAGGCGCGGAAGACGATCATGCTCTCCAGGCTCCACGCCATGGAGCAGAGCAGGGACGCGGCGAGAAAGCCGAGCGAGACCCACACGGCTAAACGGCGCGCCGACAGCAGCTGCACCAGCCACGCGGTCAGCGGGATCATGATGATTTCCGCCACCAGGTACGAGGTGGAAATCCACGAGCCTTCTTCCAGGGTCGCCGACAGCGCGCCCTGAATGTCCTTGAGTGACGAGTTGGTGATCTGGATGTCGAGCACCGCCATGAAGGCGCCCAGCATCACACTCATCACCGCAATCCAGTCCCGCCGGGTCGGTTCGCCGACCGGACGGAGCAGTTGATCACCGGCCATCGTCAGGGGCGTCTTTGATGTTCACTTTGGCCGTGACCGACATGCCCGGACGGATCTTGCCATGCAGCGGATTGTCCGCGGCGAAGGTCAGTTTGACCGGGATCCGTTGCACGACTTTGGTGAAGTTGCCGGTGGCGTTGTCCGGCGGCAACAGGCTGAACTGCGCGCCCGAGGCGGCGAACAGGCTGTCGACTCGCGCGTTGATCGGCGTGTCGCTGTAGGCGTCGAAGGTCAGCTCGGCTTTCTGGCCGGGCTGCATGTGGCCGATCTGGGTTTCCTTAAAATTGGCCTGAATCCAGATGTCCTGGTCCGGGACGATCGACATCAGGTACGCGCCAGCCTGCACGTACTGGCCTTCGCGGGCGGCACGCTGGCCGATCAGGCCGCTGATGGGGGCGTGGATTTCGCTGCGGGTCAGGTTCAGTTCGGCCTGGGCCAGATCGGTTTTGGCATTGGCGATCATGGCGTCGAGGCGCTTGATCTCGGCGCTCAGGGAGTTGATTTGCTGGCGCTGACTTTGTGCGTCCGCCTGGGCCTTGGTCACTTGTGAGCGGGCGATGTGGTTGTCGGCGGAGAGGGTGGTCACCCGTTCTTCCGAGACGTAACCGGGTTTGCGCAAGGTTTGCGCGCGGGACAAGTCGATCTGCGAACGACCGAGGCTCGCCTGGCTGGACGCGACTTGGGCGTCGCTGGCGGCGATCAGGCTGGCTTGCTGGGTGAGTTTGCTCTGCGCTTGCAGGCGTTCGGCCTGGCGGGTGGCAAGGGTGGCATTGGCGCGGTCGACCGCGAGGTGGAAATCATCGCCTTCAAGCTTGATCAGCAATTGGCCTTTCTCGACGTGCTGGTTGTCTTGCACCAACACCTGTTCGATACGCGCACCCAATTGGCTGGAGACACGGGTGATCTCGCCCTGGACATAAGCGTTGTCAGTGCTTTCATAAAACCGTCCCTTGAGGAACCACTGGGCAAAAAAGCCCCCGGCAATCAGCAGGACGATCAGCAGGAAAATGAACAGGCGACGCTTGAGTTGGGCAGGCATGGGGCAGACTGTAGTCGAGAAATTGTAAGGGAAGTTATCAGCAGCCAAATCTGGCATACAGCCGATAAACGGTAAATGCCATCGGCTGATATTCGGCCATTCACCGCGGCCAATGGGCGTTGTAGACGCAACCTTGGCTTAAATGCCCTGTTCACTGGAGCCGGGCGGGCAACGCCTGTTACCATTCGCCCTTTGTTTTATCTTCATTTCGAGACTTGCCATGACCACCGTCCGCACTCGCATCGCGCCATCGCCTACCGGGGATCCCCACGTAGGTACTGCTTACATCGCTTTGTTCAACTACTGCTTTGCCAAGCAGCATGGCGGAGAGTTCATCCTGCGGATTGAAGACACCGACCAATTGCGTTCGACCCGCGAGTCCGAACAACAGATTTTCGACGCCCTGCGCTGGTTGGGTATCGACTGGAGCGAAGGCCCCGACGTTGGCGGCCCGCACGGTCCGTATCGTCAAAGCGAGCGCGGCGACATCTATCAGAAGTATTGCCAGCAGCTGGTCGAAATGGGCCACGCCTTCCCGTGCTTCTGCACCGCTGAAGAACTGGACCAGATGCGTGCCGAGCAAATGGCGCGCGGCGAAACCCCGCGTTACGACGGTCGTGCGCTGTTGCTTTCCAAGGAAGAAGTCGCGCGTCGTCTGGCCGCTGGCGAACCCCACGTAATCCGCATGAAAGTGCCGAGCGAAGGTGTTTGCGTAGTGCCGGACATGCTGCGTGGCGACGTCGAGATCCCGTGGGATCGCATGGACATGCAAGTCCTGATGAAGACCGACGGCTTGCCGACGTACTTCCTGGCCAACGTGGTCGATGACCACTTGATGGGCATCACCCACGTCTTGCGCGGTGAAGAATGGCTGCCATCGGCGCCGAAACTGATCCTGCTTTACGAGTATTTTGGCTGGGAACAACCAGAGTTGTGCTACATGCCGCTGCTGCGTAACCCGGACAAGAGCAAGTTGTCCAAGCGCAAGAACCCGACCTCGGTGACGTTCTACGAGCGCATGGGCTTCATGCCGGAAGCGATGCTCAACTACCTGGGCCGCATGGGCTGGTCGATGCCGGACGAGCGCGAGAAGTTCTCGTTGCAGGAAATGGTCGACCACTTCGACCTGAGCCGCGTCTCCCTCGGCGGGCCGATTTTCGACATCGAGAAATTGTCGTGGCTCAACGGCCAGTGGCTGCGTGACCTGCCGGTGGAAGAGTTCGCTTCGCGCCTGCAAACGTGGGCACTGAACCCTGAGTACATGATGAAGATCGCCCCGCACGTGCAGGGTCGGGTTGAAACGTTCAGCCAGGTCGCTCCGCTGGCCGGGTTCTTCTTCGCCGGTGGCGTGAACCCGGACGCCAAGCTGTTCGAATCCAAGAAGCTTTCGGGTGATCAGGTTCGTCAGTTGATGCAACTGATTTTGTGGAAGCTCGAAAGCCTGCGTCAGTGGGAGAAGGACAGCATCACCGCGACGATTCAAGCGGTGGTCGAATCCCTTGAGCTGAAGCTGCGTGACGCCATGCCGCTGATGTTTGCTTCGATCACGGGGCAGGCCAGTTCGGTGTCGGTGCTCGACGCGATGGAGATTCTCGGCCCGGACCTGACGCGTTTCCGTCTGCGCCAGGCCATCGACCTGCTGGGCGGCGTGTCGAAGAAGGAAAACAAGGAGTGGGAAAAACTCCTGGCCAACATCGCCTGACCCACACCGCCCCCCTGTAGCAGCTGCCGAAGGCTGCGTTGGGCTGCGAAGCGGCCCCTGATGGCCGTTACGCAATCCGCCTGAAAGGGCAGAGTGCCAAGATCGCGAGCGCTTCGCACTCGAACGCAGCCTGCGGCAGCTGCTACAGGGACGGATATAACCCCCGGATTTACGGGGGAGGGCGGTAAGTGATTGTTATGTCGGCAAAAAACTTTGAAATATTTTAAAAATAAGTTTGACAGCTTTCCGATGCGCCATTAAGATTCGCCCCGTCCTCAGCGATGAGGGGCTATAGCTCAGCTGGGAGAGCGCTTGCATGGCATGCAAGAGGTCGACGGTTCGATCCCGTCTAGCTCCACCAATTTACACTTCAAGGTCTGGCCACACCGGCCTTGAAGCGATCAACACTCAGCGTTGATCTGTTGTATAGAAGGGTTTGCGTCCCCTTCGTCTAGTGGCCTAGGACACCGCCCTTTCACGGCGGTAACAGGGGTTCGAGTCCCCTAGGGGACGCCAGTTTTACAGAAGCGATGTTGCAAGATGTCGCTCCGCCGCGAGGCGAAAAATCCGGGGCTATAGCTCAGCTGGGAGAGCGCCTGCATGGCATGCAGGAGGTCAGCGGTTCGATCCCGCTTAGCTCCACCAATTTTACAGTTCAAGGTCTGGCCACACCGGCCTTGAATCGATCAGCTCTCAGCACTGATCAGTTGTATAGAAGGTTTTGCGTCCCCTTCGTCTAGTGGCCTAGGACACCGCCCTTTCACGGCGGTAACAGGGGTTCGAGTCCCCTAGGGGACGCCACGATTACCCGCTCTGCGGGATTTTATAAGGGTCATTCAATTATTGAATGGCCCTTTTGTTTGTCTGGCGTTTGGCCAAATCCCCCATTTCTTCCAAACTGATCTTCAGACCAGCGGTCACATCCACGACTTGCGGAAAATTATTATGAGAATAATATTCTAGTCGTAATATTCGGAGGCAACGATGAACGATAAAAAAGCTCAAACCCGCGAACGCATCCTCAAGGCCGCCAGCGCAGCGCTGATTCAGCGTGGCCCGGCCGAACCGAGCGTGGGCGAAGTGATGGGCGCAGCCGGCCTGACGGTTGGCGGCTTCTATGCGCACTTCGAAAGCAAGGACGCCATGATGCTCGAAGCGTTCAATCAATTGCTGGGTCACCGTCGTGACCTGATTGCCGACATGGATTCGCAACTGACCGGGCAAGAGCGTCGCGCATTGGTTGCTGCGTTTTATCTGTCGCGCAAACACCGTGATTCCTCCGAGTCGGCGTGCCCGATCCCGGCGTCTGTTGGCGAACTGGGGCGGCTACCGGAAGCGTTTCGTATCGCCCTGAATGAGCATGTGGAGTTGATGGTCGCGCAGTTGGCGGCCAGCCCGGAAGACACCGACAAAGCCTTGGCCGACATGGCCTTGATGGTCGGTGGTTTGGCCCTGGCACGAGCGCTGGGGCCAGGAGAGTTGTCCGATCGATTGCTGCGCGCCGCCAAGTCTGCGGTGCAGTGACCTAAAGGCGTTAGCCTGGGGAGTGAGAGCGATGAGCACGTTGAAGTGGGTTCGTGGCGTTAATGGCACCTTAGGCTGGTTTGCACCGAAATTGGTCGCGAGCAAAATGCGACTGGCATTCATGACGCCGCGAGATCTGCCACCGCGTGATTGGGAATTGCCGCTGCTGGCCAAATCCGAACGGATCACCTTGCGTTTTGGCCTCTCGGCGCTGCGTTGGGGGCAAGGCCCGGCGGTGTTGCTGATGCACGGTTGGGAAGGGCGGCCAACGCAGTTTGCCAGCCTCATCACCGCGCTGGTGGACGCCGGTTACACCGTGGTGGCGCTGGACGGCCCGGCTCACGGTCGCTCGCCGGGCCGCGAGGCCAATGTAGTGCTGTTTGCCCGAGCCATGCTGGAAGCCGCTGCCGAGTTGCCGCCGCTGCAAGCCGTCATCGGTCACTCCATGGGCGGCGCCAGTGCCATGCTCGCGGTCCAGTTGGGTCTGCGCACCGAGACACTGGTGACGATCGCCGCCCCGGCGCGGATTCTTGGGGTGCTGCGCGGCTTCGCCCGCTATGTGCGGCTGCCGCCGAAAGCCCGTTCGGCGTTCATTCGTCAGGTCGAAAGAGACGTCGGCATGCGCGCTGCGGCGCTGGATGTCGCGCACTATCAACTCGACATGCCCGGCCTGATCGTTCATGCCGAAGATGACACCTTCGTGTCGGTCAAGGATTCGCAGTTGATCAACGAAGCCTGGTTCGACAGCCGCCTGCTGCGCCTGGAAGAGGGCGGTCATCAGCGGGTGCTGGCTGACCCTCGGGTGATTGATGGCGTGCTATCACTGCTTTCCGGTCGCAGTCTTCACAAGCGCCAATCGGCCTGAGCATCCGTTACACTGCCCCGGACGAATAATCTGACCGGGAGTGAGGCATGGGCTGGGATCGGGCAACGCCGTTTATCATTGATCTGGAAGTAGGCGCCGAGGACATCGATGGGCTGGGTCACGCGAATAACGCGGTGTACGTGACCTGGCTCGAACGCTGTGCCTGGCGCCACTCTCAGCGGCTGGGTCTGGACCTGGTCGAATATCGGCGGCTGGACCGGGCGATGGCGGTGGTGCGGCACGAGATCGATTACCTCGCGGCAGCCTATGAAGGCGATGAGTTGCAATTGGCGACCTGGATCGTCGATTGGGACCAGCGCCTGAAAATGACCCGGCACTTCCAGTTGAAACGCCCCAGCGACAACACCACGTTACTGCGCGCCCAGACCACCTTTGTCTGCATCGAACTGTCGACCGGCAAACCCAAGCGCATGCCGGCAGAGTTCATCGAAGGCTACGGCCCTGCATTGCAACTCCCGGCCTGACACCTTCCTTTGTAGGAGCTGTCGAGTGAAACGAGGCTGCGATCTTTTGATCTTGTTTTTAAAGAATCAAAGTCAAAAGATCGCAGCCTCGTTTCACTCGACAGCTCCTACATGAGCAAAACCTGTAAACTGCCGCACGTTTTTCGTTGAGTGTGTTTTTCATGCAAATTGCTTTGGCGCCCATGGAGGGGTTGGTCGACAACATCCTGCGGGACGTGCTGACCCGTGTGGGCGGTATCGATTGGTGCGTGACCGAGTTCATTCGGATCAACGACCAGCTGCTCACGCCTGCCTATTACCACAAGTTCGGCCCTGAACTGCTGACCGGCGCCCGCACCGCATCTGGCGTGCCGTTGCGCGTGCAGCTGTTGGGTTCCGATCCGGTGTGCCTGGCGGAAAACGCCGCGCTGGCCTGTGAGCTGGGTTCCGAAGTCATCGACCTGAACTTCGGCTGTCCAGCCAAAACCGTGAACAAGTCCCGTGGCGGCGCGGTACTGCTCAAAGAGCCTGAGCTGCTGAACCAGATCGTCGAGCATGTCCGTCGCGCCGTGCCGGCGCACATTCCGGTGACCGCGAAAATGCGTCTGGGCTTTGATAGTCCGGACGGTGCGCTGGTGTGCGCCACGGCCCTGGCCGAAGGTGGCGCGGCACACATCGTGGTTCACGCGCGGACCAAAACTGACGGTTACAAGCCACCAGCCCACTGGGAATGGATCCCTCGAGTGCAGGACGTGGTCAAGGTGCCGGTGTTCGCCAATGGCGACATCTGGAGTGTCGAAGACTGGCGTCGTTGCCGCGAAATCAGTGGTGTGGAAGACATCATGCTCGGTCGCGGCCTGGTCTCGCGCCCTGACCTGGCCCGGCAAATCGCCGCTGCGCGTGCCGGTGAAGAAGTGGTCGAGATGACCTGGGCCGAGCTGCTGCCGTTGATTCAGGACTTCTGGCTGCAAGCCAAGGCGCAGATGACAGCACGCCAATCGCCGGGTCGCTTGAAACAGTGGCTGGCAATGCTGACCCGCAATTATCCCGAAGCCGTGGAGCTGTTCACGGTCTTGCGCCGTGAGACCGAACTGGACCAGGTCTCGCGTTTGCTGGGCCTGCAGGTCTCGGAAGCGGCCTGAAAAAAATCTCGTAATAATCGCTTGAAAAGCAATCAGCGGTCCCTATTTAGGGATTACGCGATGCCGAATTCGGGTCGCGGAGACAAAAAACCTTGCTGATTGTTTTCAGGAGATTTGAACCATGACTACTGCATTTTCCCTGGCCCCACTGTTCCGTTCCTCGGTAGGTTTCGATCGTTTCAACGACTTGTTCGAAACCGCCCTGCGCAATGAGCCAGGCAGCACCTACCCACCTTACAACGTGGAAAAACACGGCGACGACCAATACCGCATCGTCGTGGCGGCGGCCGGTTTCCAGGAAGAAGACCTGGAACTGCAAGTCGAGAAGGGTGTGCTGACCATCAGTGGCGGCAAACGCGACGCCAATGAAGGCGTCACCTTCCTGCACCAGGGCATTGCCCAGCGTGCGTTCAAGCTGTCGTTCCGCCTGGCCGATCACATCGAGATCAAGGCCGCCGACCTGCGTAACGGTCTGTTGAGCATCGACCTGCTGCGCATCGTGCCGGAAGAGGCAAAAGCCAAACGCATCCCGATCAACGGGACGCAAAAACCAGCTCTGCAGCACTAAGTCAGAGCAACGAAAAGGGCGCCACTGGCGCCCTTTTTTGTACCCATAACGCAGCCTCGCAGGCTCGACAGCTGCTACAGGGCCAAACGTAGCCTCATGCTGCTCGGTATCTACAAGATCCGGGTTATTTGAGGAGTTTTTTGAATTCTTCCACCGGCAGCGGCGGGCTGTGCAAATAGCCCTGATAGAAGTGGCAACCCAGCCCCTGCAAAAACTCCAGTTGCTCTGGCGTCTCCACCCCTTCGGCAATCACCTTCAATTCCAGGCTACGGGCCATGGCGACGATGGCGCGGATGATCTCGGCGTCGTTGGGGTCGGTGGTGGCGTCGCGGATGAATGACTGATCGATTTTCAGGGTGTCGACCGGCAGGCGCTTGAGGTAGGTCAGCGAGGAATAGCCGGTGCCGAAGTCGTCCATGGCAAAGCTCACGCCGAGCTTCTTCAGGCGGCGCATTTTGCTGATGGTGTCTTCCAGGTTCTGGATCACGATGCCTTCGGTGATTTCCAGTTTCAGCAGCGAGCAGGGCAGGCCGTGGCTGACCAGGCTGTGCTCGATGCGTTCGACGAAGTCGTTCTGGCGGAATTGCCGGGGGCTGATGTTCACGCACAAGCTGAAATCGAGCGGGTCTATCAGGCCCTTGGCGATCAGTTGTTTGAACGCCTTGCAGGCGTCATCGATGATCCACGTGCCGACTTCCAGAATCAGCCCGCTGTCCTCCAGCACCTTGATGAACTCGGTGGGTGATTGCGCGCCGAGTTCCGGGTGGTTCCAGCGCACCAGCGCCTCGGCACCGACGATGCGGTTATTGCGGGCGTCGACCTGGGGTTGGTAATGCACGCGAAATTCACCCCGGGAAAGGGCCAGGCGCAGGTCGGTCTCCATGCGCAGGCGCTCGCTGGCGGCCTTCTGCATGGTGTTGTGATACATCTGCGTGGTGTTGCGGCCCGAATCCTTGGCCCGATAGAGCGCAATGTCGGCGCGTTTGAGCAGGTCGGTCGGTGTCGAGCCGTGATCGGGAATCAGCGCGATGCCGATACTCGGCGTCACTTGCAGGCGTTGACCGTCGAGGAACATCGGCTCCGAGAGCAATTCGCGCAAGGTATCCGCCAGTAGCCGAACCTGGTCGCTGACCTCGTTGCGCGAGCCTTCGAGGCCACTGAGCAGCACCACGAATTCGTCACCGCCCAGGCGTGCGACGGTGTCTTCCATGCGCACGCTGGCCTCAAGGCGCGCCGTGATGATTTTCAACACCGTATCGCCCACCGGATGGCCGAGGGAGTCGTTGATGTGCTTGAAGTGGTCGAGATCGAGGAACATCAAGGCGCCGCGCAAATTATGGCGTTTGAGCAGGGCGATCTGCTGGCTCAGGCGATCCATCAACAGTGCGCGGTTGGGCAGGTTGGTCAGCGGGTCGTGGTAGGCCAGGTGGCGGATCTGCGCTTCGGCGTTTTTCAGCAGGCTGACGTCCCGCGCGGTCAGCAGCAGGCAGGCGGTTTCGTTGAGGGTGATCGGTTCCACCGAGACTTCCACGGTCAGCAACTCGCCGCGCTTGTTGCGCCCGAGCATTTCCTGGTGGTGCACCCGGCCCTTGATCTGTAGCTCGGCCAACAGCGCCGAGCGTTGTTTCTCTTCCGCCCAGATGCCCACCTGATACACCGTGCGACCGATCACTTCGTCGGCGCGGTAGCCGGTCAGGCGGCAGAAGCCGTCGTTGACCTCCAGGTAGCGACCGGTGTCGCGCTCGGTGATGGTGATGGCGTCGGGGCTTGAGTGGAACGCCTTGGCGAACTTCTCTTCGCTGGCCTTGAGCGCCGCTTCCGAGCGTTGCTGCTGGGTAATGTCGCGCAGCGTAGTGACGATGCACGGCTGTTCGCCGACGCTGATCTGTCGGCTGGAGATCACGCAGGTCAGGGCTTGCCCGTCTTTGTGTTGAACCAGGATGGCCACGCTGTTCAGCGCTTGTTCGCGAATGACTTGTTCGATCCGTTGCAGGCTTTTCGCCGACGCGTCCCACAGGCCGATTTCGTCGGCACTGCGGTCAATCACGTCGCTGGCGCTCCAGCCAAAGGTCTGGGTAAAACTGGAGTTGATCTCGATGAACTGGCCGGTGTCCTGGCGAGTTACGCAGATCGGGTCTGGGCTGACCTGGAACAGGGTGGCAAATTTCTCTTCGGACGCCACCAGCCGCTGCTCACGCTCCACCTGATCGGTGATATCAAGCAGGGTGCCGGCCATGCGCAGCGGCGTGCCGTTTTCGTCGCGGTAGAGTCGGGCGCGGCTTTCCAGGTAGCGCGAACTGCCGTCCGGCAGTTGCACACGATAAGTGAGCTGATAGTTACCGGCCGGACCTTCACGCAGACTGCGGTAGGCGTCGCGCATGCTGCCGCGTTCTTCGTCGGGCACCCCTTCGAAAAACTCATCGAAGGATTCATGGAAGGGTTTTGCCTCCATCCCGTGCAGCTGGGCCGCGCGGGCCGAGCCGTACAGCATGCCGCTGGGAATATGCCAGTCCCAGGTGCCGAGTTGCGCCGAGTCCAGCGCCAGGTCGAGGCGTTCCTGGCTGTCTTTCAAGGCAAGTTCGGCGGCCTTGCGCTCGGTGGTGTCGAGAAACGTACTGAGCAGATACGGCTGGCCTTCGAGTTCGACCTTTTGTGCGCTGAGGATGCCGTCATGGATCTGGCCATTGCTGGCGCGAAACTGCACCTCCATGCTGACCAGTTCGCCTTTGGCCTTGGTGGCCTTGACCAGTTGCGCCCGTTGCTCCGGGTGCACCCACAGGCCCAGCTCCACGGTGGTACGGCCAATGGCGTCCTGCACCGGCCAGCCGAACAGGCTTTCGAAATACTGGTTGGCTTCGGTGATCAGGCCGTCTTCCTGGCGGGTCAGCAGCACCATGTTCGGGCACAGGTGAAACAGCGTGGCGAAGCGTTTTTCCGAGCTGCTCAACGCTTGTTCGCGCTGGCGTTGATGAGTGATCTCGCGGATCACCCCGATCATGCGTGGCCGGCCATGTTTGTCCGGCAGCAGGCTGCCGTTGATCTCTAGCCAATGCAGGCTGCCGTCGGGCCAGCGAATGCGGTGATGCATCGCCTGTTCCAGCGGCGCTCCGGCGATCACCGCGTCGAAGGCGCGAATGGTTTTCGCCCGATCCTCCGGGGGCAGCAAGTCGAGGTATTCCAGATCGGCCGGCAAAGGTTGACGCGGATCAAAGCCGAACAACGCCTGGGTGCCCCGCGACCAGCTGATCTGCCCGCGCTCGATGTCCCAATACCAGGCGCCCAAACGCGCGCCGTTGAGGGCGGCCAGCAATTGCGGCGCACTTTCCCAGCTCTGCTCGGACCTTTTTGGGTCAAGCGCCTGGATACGCGGCATCGGCGGGATACGGTCAACGGATTTCGGCATGGGCAAGCCTTGGGCTGAGTTAGGCGTTAGGCACAGGGTTTCGCGGCTCTATAGAAGTAGCACAACTTAGCCTTGTTTCCCTGGCAGATCGATTTGTGCATCCAGCAGGGCCATAAAGGCCCGTGCTGCGTTCGACAGCGTCCGTTCTGTGTGCAGGATATAGCCTAGCTGGCGAGTGAGTTGTATGCCCGGCAAAGGTATTCGTGCAACTTGTTCGTCGAGCATGGTGCGCGGCAACACGCTCCAGGCCAGGCCGATCGAGACCATCATCTTGATGGTTTCCAGGTAGTTGGTGCTCATGGCGATGTTCGGTGTCAGGCCCTGGGCTTCGAACAGGCGCCGGACGATGTGGTGGGTAAAGGTGTTGCCACCGGGGAAAACCGCCGGGTGCAGGGCGATGTCCGCCAGATTGACCGGGCCGTTGCTGATCAGCGAATGCTCCGGGGCGACTACGAAATCCAGCGGGTCGTCCCACACCGGCGTGGCCTTGACCAGTGCGTGGGGCTCCGGCGCCAGGGTGATGACCGCCAGTTCGGCGCGGCCATGGAGGATTTCTTCGTAGGCCACTTCCGAATCGAGGAACTGAATATCCAGCGCCACCTGTGGGTAGCGGCGGGTGAACTCCCTCAATAACGGCGGCAAGCGGTGCAGGCCGATGTGGTGACTGGTGGCCAGGGTCAGGCGGCCGGACACTTCGCCGGTCAGGTTAGTCAGCGCACGACGGGTGTCATCCAGCACGTTGAGGATTTGATACGCCCGCGGCAACAGGGCGCGCCCGGCCTCGGTCAGGCCGACTTCACGGCCCAGGCGATCGAACAGGCGCACCTTTAATTGCTGTTCCAGGCCGGCGATGCGCTTGCTGATCGCCGGTTGCGTCAGGTGCAGCCGTTCGCCCGCACCGGAGAAGCTTCCGGTCTCGGCAATCGCGATAAAAGCATTGAGGTTGGCCAGATCCATTCAAGTATTCCAGTTGGTTATCCAAAGCATAAAAAATATGAATTTGAGTTATTTAATGTAACCCCCTAGGATCGACCTCACAAGCCAAGGGGTTATTGAATCACTCAAGACCCAGGGCATAGAAACAAGCTGATGAGGAACCGTCTGATGGCCGGCAAAACGCTTTACGACAAGCTCTGGGATTCGCATGAAGTGAAACGGCGCGACGATGGGTCGTCGCTGATCTATATCGACCGCCACATCATCCATGAAGTGACTTCGCCCCAAGCTTTCGAAGGCCTGCGTCTGGCCGGGCGCAAGCCTTGGCGCGTCGACTCGATCATCGCCACCCCGGACCACAACGTGCCCACCACGCCGGATCGCAAGGGCGGCATCGAAGCGATTACCGACCAGGTTTCGCGTTTGCAGGTGCAAACCCTCGATGACTATTGCGATGAATACGGCATCACCGAATTCAAAATGAACGACGTGCGCCAAGGCATCGTTCACGTGATCGGCCCGGAGCAGGGCGCCACCTTGCCAGGCATGACCGTGGTTTGCGGCGACTCGCACACCTCGACGCACGGCGCATTTGGCGCTTTGGCTCACGGTATCGGTACTTCCGAGGTCGAGCATGTGTTCGCCACCCAGTGCCTCGTCGCCAAAAAGATGAAGAATATGTTGGTGTCGGTCGAAGGCAAACTGCCGTTCGGCGTGACCGCCAAGGACATCGTGCTGGCCGTCATCGGCAAGATCGGCCCCGCCGGCGGTAACGGCCACGCCATTGAGTTCGCCGGCAGCGCCATTCGCGACTTGTCCGTCGAAGGCCGCATGACCATCTGCAACATGTCCATCGAAGCCGGTGCCCGTGTTGGCCTGGTGGCGGCGGACGAAAAAACCGTGGAATACGTCAAGGGCCGTCCATTCGCCCCGAAAGGCGCGGAATGGGACATGGCAGTCGAAGCCTGGAAAGACTTGG
Organism: Pseudomonas sp. RIT-PI-q; assembly: GCF_001297125.1. GTDB lineage: Bacteria > Pseudomonadota > Gammaproteobacteria > Pseudomonadales > Pseudomonadaceae > Aquipseudomonas. The sequence goes on along the minus strand of NZ_LHPC01000028.1, from coordinate 311,433 downwards.
TCTCCGACGCTGATGCCGTGTTCGACACCGTGGTTGAACTCGACGCCACTCAGATCAAGCCACAAGTCAGCTGGGGCACGTCGCCCGAGATGGTCCTGGCGGTTGATCAGAACGTGCCGGACCCAGCGAAGGAAATGGACCTGGTCAAGCGTGGTTCCATCGAGCGCGCCTTGAAGTACATGGGTTTGAGCGCCAATCAGGCGATCACCGACATTCAGCTGGACCGTGTGTTCATCGGCTCCTGCACCAACTCGCGGATCGAAGACCTGCGCGCTGCGGCGGTCATCGCCAAGGGCCGCAAAGTCGCTTCGACCATCAAGCAAGCCATCGTGGTGCCGGGCTCGGGCCTGGTGAAGGCGCAAGCCGAGGCGGAAGGCCTGGACAAGATTTTCCTCGAAGCCGGTTTCGAGTGGCGTGAACCGGGTTGCTCGATGTGCCTGGCGATGAACCCGGACCGTTTGGAGTCGGGCGAGCATTGCGCGTCGACCTCCAACCGCAACTTCGAAGGCCGTCAGGGCGCCGGTGGCCGTACGCACCTGGTGAGCCCGGCCATGGCCGCGGCGGCTGCCGTCAACGGTCGTTTCATCGACGTTCGCGAACTGATCTGAGGAACCGTACATGAGAGCTTTTACCCAACACACCGGTTTGGTCGCGCCATTGGACCGTGCCAACGTCGACACCGACCAGATCATTCCGAAGCAGTTCTTGAAGTCGATCAAGCGCACCGGTTTTGGTCCGAACCTGTTCGATGAATGGCGTTACCTGGACGTGGGCTATGCCTACCAGGACAACTCCAAGCGTCCGCTGAACAAGGATTTCGTGCTCAACGCCGAGCGTTATCAAGGCGCCAGCGTGCTGCTGGCCCGCGAGAACTTCGGTTGCGGCTCCAGCCGCGAACACGCGCCGTGGGCGCTGGAAGAGTACGGTTTCCGCAGCATTATCGCGCCGAGCTACGCCGACATTTTCTACAACAACAGCTTCAAGAACGGCTTGCTGCCGATCATCTTGACCGACGCTGAAGTGGACGAACTGTTCCAGCAGGTCGAGGCGAATCCTGGCTACCAGTTGACGGTCGACCTGCAAGCCCAGACCGTGACCCGTCCGGATGGCAAGGTTTACCACTTCGAACTCGACGAGTTCCGCAAGCATTGCCTGGTCAACGGCCTGGATGACATCGGCCTGACCTTGCAGGACCACGAGGCGATTGCGACGTTTGAAGCCAGGCACCGGGCGAGCCAGCCTTGGTTGTTTCGCGACGTTTGATTGATCCGAGATTGATGTAGACAGGGCCGGCCCCATCGCGGGCAAGCCCGCTCCCACAGTGATTTTCGCCGTTCACAAAACCTGTGGGAGCGGGCTTGCCCGCGATGAGGCCAGAACTGACACCACAAGACTCACCCCAAAAGGAAGTCCCCATGACCCGCACCGCCCAGCACAGCCAAGTCGTACAAAAGCAATTCGGTGAACAGGCCTCGGCCTACCTGAGCAGCGCCGTTCACGCTCAAGGCACCGAATTCGCACTGCTACAGGCTGAACTGGCCGGGCAGGGCGATGCCCGCGTGCTGGACCTGGGTTGCGGCGCCGGCCATGTGAGTTTCCACGTGGCGTCGCTGGTGAAAGAAGTGGTGGCGTACGACCTGTCACAACAGATGCTCGACGTGGTCACCGCCGCAGCCATTGATCGTGGCTTGAGCAACGTGTCCGCGGTCAACGGCGCCGCCGAGCGCCTGCCGTTCGCCGATGGCGAGTTCGATTTCGTCTTCAGCCGTTATTCGGCGCACCACTGGAGCGATCTCGGCCTGGCCCTGCGCGAAGTGCGCCGGGTGCTGAAACCGGGTGGCGTGGCGGCGTTCGTCGACGTGTTGTCACCGGGCAGTCCGTTGTTCGACACTTACCTGCAAAGCGTCGAAGTGCTGCGCGACACCAGCCATGTGCGCGATTATTCCGCCGGCGAGTGGTTGCGCCAGGTCAGCGAAGCGGGGCTGCATACCCGCAGCACCACCCGTCAGCGGCTGCGCCTGGAGTACACCAGCTGGGTCGAACGCATGCGCACGCCAGAGGTGATGCGCGCAGCGATCCGCGAGTTGCAGCAGTCGATGGGCAATGAAGTGCGCGACTATTTTGAGATTGAGGCCGACGGTTCGTTCAGTACCGATGTGCTGGTACTGATGGCTGAAAAATAAGCGTCAAACGACTTTTTCCGGGCGTGCCCCAAGGGCACACCGACTGATGACATGAGGAAAGCATGAGCAAGCAGATTCTGATTCTCCCAGGTGACGGTATTGGCCCGGAAATCATGGCCGAAGCGGTCAAGGTGCTGGAGCTGGCCAACGACAAGTACAGCCTGGGCCTCGAGCTGAGCCACGACGTGATCGGCGGCGCTGCCATCGACAAGCACGGCGTGCCGCTGGCCGACGAAACCCTGGAACGTGCCCGCGCAGCCGACGCTGTACTGCTGGGCGCCGTGGGCGGTCCGAAATGGGACGCCATCGAGCGTGACATCCGTCCTGAGCGCGGCCTGCTGAAAATCCGTGCGCAACTGGGCCTGTTCGGCAACCTGCGCCCGGCGATCCTGTACCCGCAACTGGCCGAGGCTTCGAGCCTGAAGGCAGACATCGTTTCCGGCCTGGACATCCTGATCGTTCGCGAACTGACCGGCGGCATCTACTTTGGCGCGCCGCGTGGCACGCGCACCCTGGAAAACGGCGAGCGTCAGTCCTACGACACGCTGCCGTACAGCGAAAGCGAAATCCGCCGCATCGCGCGTGTCGGTTTCGACATGGCCATGGTCCGCGGCAAGAAGCTGTGCTCGGTGGACAAGGCCAACGTGCTGGCTTCCAGCCAACTGTGGCGTGAAATCGTCGAAGAAGTGGCCAAGGATTACCCGCAAGTCGAACTGAGCCACATGTACGTTGACAACGCCGCGATGCAACTGGTGCGTGCACCAAAGCAATTCGACGTGATCGTTACCGACAACATGTTCGGCGATATCCTGTCCGACCAGGCGTCGATGCTCACCGGTTCCATCGGCATGCTGCCGTCGGCGTCGCTGGACACCCACAACAAGGGCATGTACGAGCCGTGCCACGGTTCGGCGCCGGACATCGCCGGCCAAGGCATCGCCAACCCGTTGGCGACCATTTTGTCGGTGTCGATGATGCTGCGTTACAGCTTCAACCTGCAGGATGCGGCCGATGCGATCGAGAAGGCCGTTAGTCTGGTATTGGACCAAGGCCTGCGCACAGGCGACATCTGGTCGGCCGGTTGCACTAAAGTCGGTACGCAGGAAATGGGCGACGCAGTAGTCGCCGCGCTGCGGAATCTGTAATCTCTCGGGCCCGCTGCCACTTTCAACTTCGAAAGCAGCGGCCCACTTTTTAAAGAAGGTGTAGTTGCGATGAAACGTGTAGGTCTGATCGGTTGGCGCGGTATGGTCGGTTCCGTGCTCATGCAGCGGATGCTGGAAGAGCAGGATTTCGATCTTATTGAGCCGGTGTTTTTCACCACTTCCAATGTCGGTGGCCAAGGCCCGTCCGTGGGTAAGGACATTGCTCCGCTCAAGGACGCTTACAGCATTGAAGAGCTGAAAACCCTCGACGTGATTCTGACCTGCCAGGGTGGCGACTACACCAGCGAAGTGTTCCCGAAACTGCGCGAAGCCGGCTGGCAGGGTTACTGGATCGACGCCGCTTCCAGCCTGCGTATGCAGGATGACGCGGTGATCGTACTGGACCCGGTGAACCGCAAGGTCATCGACCAGCAGCTCGACGCGGGCACCAAGAACTACATCGGCGGCAACTGCACCGTCAGCCTGATGCTGATGGGCCTGGGCGGTCTGTTCGAAGCCGGTCTGGTCGAATGGATGAGCGCCATGACCTATCAGGCGGCCTCCGGTGCCGGCGCGCAGAACATGCGTGAACTGATCAAGCAAATGGGCGCGACCCACGCTGCTGTCGCCGATCAACTGGCCGACCCGGCCAGCGCGATTCTCGACATCGACCGCCGTGTGGCCGAAGCCATGCGCAGCGACGCGTACCCGACCGAAAACTTCGGCGTACCGCTGGCCGGTAGCCTGATCCCGTGGATCGACAAGGAACTGCCGAACGGTCAGAGCCGCGAAGAGTGGAAGGCCCAGGCCGAGACCAACAAGATCCTCGGTCGCTTCAAGAGCCCGATCCCGGTGGACGGCATCTGCGTGCGCATCGGTGCCATGCGTTGCCACAGCCAGGCGCTGACCATCAAACTGAACAAAGACGTGCCGATCGCCGACATCGAAGGGCTGATCAGCCAGCACAACCCTTGGGTCAAGCTGGTGCCGAACAACCGCGAAGCGAGCATTCAGGAACTGAGCCCGACGAAAGTCACCGGCACCCTGAACGTACCGGTTGGCCGTCTGCGCAAGCTGAACATGGGCACGCAGTACGTTGGCGCGTTCACCGTCGGCGACCAGCTGCTGTGGGGCGCGGCCGAACCGCTGCGTCGCATGCTGCGGATCCTGCTTGAGCGTTGATCGATTGAAGCAATGAAAGAACCCGTGCCTTGAAAGAGGTGCGGGTTTTTTTTTACCCGGTAGTCTGATGTTTATAGGTTGCCTATACCGGCCCCTTCGCGGGCAAGCCCGCTCCCACAGTGTTCGGTGTCGAGCACAAAGTTTGGGTGCGCCTTGTAACCTGTGGGAGCGGGCTTGCCCGCGAAGAGGTCGGCCCGGCCACCACAAATCCCACTGCGAATTGCCTGCATCCCAACCACCCGGTAAAGTGCCGCTCCCCCCGTTTCGCCAGAGGTAGAACCATGAGCCAGTCCTTTGATATTGCCGTGATCGGCGCCACCGGTACTGTCGGCGAAACACTCGTCCAGATCCTCGAAGAGCGGGATTTCCCGGTCGGCAACCTGCACCTGCTGGCCAGCAGCGAATCGGCCGGGCATTCGGTGCCGTTTCGTGGCAAGAACGTGCGGGTGCGCGAGGTCGATGAGTTCGATTTCAGCAAAGTCCAGCTGGTGTTCTTCGCGGCCGGCCCGGCAGTGACCTTGAGTTTCGCCTCGCGCGCCCACGCTGCCGGTTGCTCGCTGATCGATCTGTCCGGCGCCTTGCCGGCCGATCAGGCGCCGCAAGTCGTACCCGAAGCCAATGCCCACGTGCTGGCCGGTCTGAAAAAGCCCTTTCAGGTCAGCAGCCCAAGCCCGTCGGCCACCACGCTGGCGGTAGTGCTCGCACCGTTGCTCGGTTTGCTCGACCTGCAACGCATCAACCTGACCGCCAGCCTGGCCGTCTCCGCCCAGGGCCGTGAAGCCGTGACCGAGCTGGCACGGCAAACCGCCGAACTGCTCAACGTGCGCCCGCTGGAACCGACCTTTTTCGATCGGCAGATGGCCTTCAATCTGCTGGCCCAGGTCGGCAAGCCTGATGAGCAGGGTCATACGCTGCTGGAAAAGCGCCTGGTGCGTGAATTGCGTCAGGTCATGGACCTGCCTTTATTAAAGATTTCCGTTACTTGCATTCAAGCCCCGGTGTTTTTTGGCGATAGCTTTAACGTGACCTTGCAGTGCGCGAGTGACATCGACCTGGCGAAAGTCAACGCCGCCCTGGAAGATGCGCCCGGCATCGAGCTGGTAGAAGCCGGCGATTATCCGACGCCGGTCGGTGACGCGGTAGGGCAGGATGTGGTCTACGTTGGTCGGGTTCGCCTGGGGATCGACGACCTGTCGGAACTTAATGTGTGGCTGACGTCAGATAACGTACGCAAGGGCGCGGCGCTCAATGCTGTGCAGGTGGCTGAATTGTTGATAAAAGACCTGCTGTAAAAGATACTTGGCAACAAATTTTCGAATGAATCCAGCCGGGCGTTATGCTTGGCCGGATTGCTGAAGGCGAGTCACCCTGTGGGACTTTCCGGGGCATGAATGAAACGATCGCGCGCGACGACTCTATCGTTGCCGCGCGCAATGCCTTACGGCAGCGACTATCAACACCTTCTCGCTGGCCGAGGAATGTTCAAACAAAGGAAGAGGCTATGGTTCAAGTTCGCAAACTGGTGTTAGCAATAGCGGCCGCCTCGGCGCTGTCCTCCGGTATGGCGCATGCACTCGGGCTCGGGGAACTGACCCTGAAATCGACGCTGAACCAGCCTTTGGTGGCAGAAATCGAGTTGCTCGACGTCAAGGACCTCACCGCTGCCGAAGTGGTGCCGAGCCTGGCTTCGCCCGAAGATTTCGCCAAGGCCGGTGTTGATCGCCAGGCGTTTCTCAACGACCTGACCTTTACCCCGGTGCTCAATGCCAGCGGCAAAAGCATCCTGCGTGTGACTTCCAGCAAACCGCTCTCCGAACCGATGGTGAAATTCCTGGTTCAGGTGATGTGGCCCAACGGTCGCCTGCTGCGCGATTACAGCGTGCTGCTCGATCCGTCCAAATTCTCGCCGCAAACCGCTGAAGCGGCGGCGCAACCTGCACCGACGCAAGACGTCACTGCTCCGGTGACCGGTGCCACCAAGCCGACCCAATACACCACGACGCCGCGCGATACCCTGTGGGAAATCGCTGCGAAGGCGCGTAATGGCGGTTCGGTTCAACAAACCATGCTGGCCATCCAGGCGTTGAACCCGGATGCCTTTATCGACGGCAACATCAACCGGCTGAAAACCGGTCAGGTACTGCGCCTGCCGGATCAGGCCCAGAGCACCAGCCTGCCGCAACCTAAAGCCATTGCCATCGTGCACGCGCAGAACACGGCGCGGCGTGAGGGGCGTCGCTATGTCGCCAAGCCTGGCACCGGGCAGCAGCAACTCGACGCCACCAACCGCGCTCGCGGTGAAGGCCCGTCGTCGCAAGCGGCCACGGACAAGCTGAGCCTGGTCTCTGCCCCGTCGGGCAAGGCCGGTGGCAAAGGTGCCGCGGGCGATGCCAAGAACTTGAGCAACAAGCTGGCCGTGACCCAGGAAAGCCTCGACACGACCCGTCGTGACAACGCCGAACTGAAAAGCCGCATGACCGATCTGCAAAGCCAGCTGGACAAGCTGCAGCGCCTGATCGAGCTGAAGAACAATCAATTGGCCAAGTTGCAGGCTGAAGGTGCCGAGGGTGCTGCGACGCCTGCTGCAACCGCGCCGGCGATCTCGGCCGAACTAGCGGCTAGCCCTGCGGCCACACCGGCAGAGGCTACGCCAGCCACGCCTGCTCCGGCAGCGGCTGCGCCCGAGGCCACTCCGGCTCCGGCCGAAAAGCCCATCGAGCCAACGCCAGTATCCTCCGACGATCAAAAATTCAACGAACTGCTGACCAATCCACTGCTACTGGGTCTGGTGGGCGGCGGTGCGGTGGTTCTGCTGCTCTTGCTGCTGTTGCTGGCTCGTCGCCGCAAAGCCCAGCAGGAAGCCGAGAAACATTTGCGCATGGCGCGTGCTTTGGCTGAAGAACAGGCGTTCTACCCCGAGAACGACCTACCGGAAAGCAGCTTCGAAGGCCTGGAAGTCCCGCCGCCGAGCGTGAAACTTGCGACCGCGCCGACGCCTGCACCCACCCCGGCACCCGCACCCGCTCCGGTGATTGCTCCGGTCGTAGTAACGCCGCCGATCGCCGCGCCACTGGTATCGCCTGCTGCCGATCGCGATGACAGCGTACTGGGCAAGGCGCAGTCGCACATCAATGCGGGTCGTCTGAACCAGGCGGCCGCGTTGCTGGAAGATGGCATCAAGCAAGAACCGCAACGCAGCGACCTGCGCCTCAAGCTGATGGAAGTCTACGGTCAGCAAGGCGACCGCGATGCGTTCGTCGTCCAGGAGCGCCAGTTGGTGGCCAACGGCGACAACTTCGCCCAGGTCGAGAAACTGAAAAGCCGCTTCCCGGCCATGGCCATCGCGGCGGCGGGCGGTATCGCCGCTGCCGCCATCGCTGCCGAGCTGGACGCGCAATACGTCAAGGACCTGCTGCTGGACGAGCCTGAAACGCCGGCACCGGCACCGGCCGATGACGACTTCGACAGCGCCTTCGATCTGAGTCTGGATGATCTGGAAGCGGCTTCTCCTGCGATGGCTGCTGCACCTGATGCCGCGACTGAGCTGGAAGGCTTCCCGTTGGAAGACGACCTGAGCCTGGATGATCTGGAAGCGGCTTCTCCTGCGGTGGCTGCTGCACCTGATACTGCGACTGAACTGGAAGACTTCCCGTTGGAAGACGACCTGAGCCTGGATGATCTGGAAACTGCTGCTCCAGCGGTGGCAGCTGCACCCGAGCCTGAGACGGCGGCAGAGCTCGAAGACTTCCCGCTGGACGACGACCTGAGCTTCGAATCGGTGTTGCAGCAGCAAACCGACATCAAGGAAAACCTCGACGACCTGTCGGACTTCGACCTGGACATGGACCTCGGTGGCAATGCTTCGCCGGCGACTCTGGCCGAAGATGACTTCCTGTTGAGCCTGGACGACGACATCAAGGACCTGCCTGCTGCCGAGGTGCCGTCTGTCCCTGCGGCTGCGCTGGACGATCTGGAGCTGCCCGCCGATTTCGACCTGTCGCTGGCTGACGAAATGGACGCTCCAGACGCGTTTGCCGCCGAATTGGGTGACGTCAACGCCGAGCTGGATCGTCTGTCCCAGAGCATCAGCGAGCCGACCTTCACGGCGGAAGACGCCTTGGCTTCAGCGTCCGACGAGCCGGAATTCGACTTCCTTTCCGGCACCGACGAAGTCGCCACCAAACTCGATCTGGCCCAGGCCTACATCGATATGGGCGACGCCGATGGTGCACGGGACATCCTCAATGAGGTGGTGACCGAAGGCGATGACGGCCAGAAGAACGAAGCCAAGGAAATGCTCTCGCGCCTGGCTTGAGTGACGGGTTCGATGTAAACAAAACGGCAGCCCGGTGAGGCTGCCGTTTTTGTTTCTGCCGGTGGTGTAAGGGTGTTGGGTGGATTGCCATCGCGGGCAAGCCCGCTCCCACAGGTTTTCTGAGCAACGCAAATCACTGTGGGAGCGGGCTTGCCCGCGATGAGGCCCTGACATTCAACACCGTGCCCTCTGTTGTACTGGCATCCCCGTCCAGCGGCCTTATAATGCCCGCCTTTGCGTACATCAGCAGGCTGTCACCTCTTGGCAAATATAGATAACCCGGCCGCCGAAATGGCGGCCGACGGCTTTTTCCGGATCGCGTTGGGCGTTGAATACAAAGGCTCGCGTTATCGCGGCTGGCAGCGCCAGGCCTCCGGCGTGCTCACCGTGCAGGAAACCCTCGAAAAGGCCTTGTCCAAAGTCGCCGACGCGCCGGTGTCGCTGCTCTGCGCCGGGCGCACCGACGCCGGTGTGCATGCCTGCGGTCAGGTGGTGCATTTCGATACGCAGGTCGAGCGGTCGATGAAAGCCTGGGTAATGGGCGCCAACATCAACTTGCCGCATGACGTCAGTGTCAGTTGGGCCAAGGTCATGCCGGCGCATTTTCATGCACGGTTCAAGGCCATCGCCCGGCGCTATCGCTACGTGATCTACAACGATCAGATCCGCCCGGCGCACCTCAACGAAGAAATCACCTGGAACCACCGTCCACTCGACGTCGAGCGCATGGCCGAGGCTGCGCAGTATCTGGTCGGCACCCACGACTTCAGTGCCTTCCGCGCCGGCCAGTGCCAGGCCAAGTCGCCGATCAAGGAGCTGCATCACCTGCGCGTCACGCGTCACGGCAAGATGATCGTGCTGGACATCCGCGCCAGCGCCTTCCTGCACCACATGGTGCGCAATATTGCTGGCGTGCTGATGACCATTGGTGCCGGCGAGCGCCCGGTAGAGTGGATGAAAGAAGTGCTGGAGAGCCGCATTCGCCGTTCCGGCGGGGTGACGGCGCATCCGTACGGCCTCTATCTGGTGCAGGTCGAGTACCGCGATGAGTTCGAATTGCCCGAGCGTTACATCGGGCCGCACTTCCTGACCGGCTTCTCTGAACTTGACGGCTGACGCCCTCGAACGCATTTGTTACCATCCGGGACTTTCTCGGATTTGCCCTGAGGTTCTATCGACATGTCAGCCGTTCGCAGCAAGATTTGTGGGATTACCCGCATAGAAGATGCGTTGGCGGCGGTCGAGGCCGGGGCCGATGCCATCGGGTTTGTGTTCTACGCCAAAAGCCCACGGGCCGTGACGTTTCAGCAGGCGCGCGCGATCATCCAGGCGCTGCCGCCGTTCGTGACCACCGTGGGGTTGTTCGTCAACGCCAGCCGCTGCGAGTTGGGGGAAATCCTCGATGCCGTGCCGCTGGACCTGTTGCAGTTCCATGGCGACGAAACCGCAGAAGACTGCGAAGGCTGGCACCGTCCGTACATCAAGGCGCTACGGGTCAAGGCCGGTGACGACATTGCGGCGGCCTGCGACGCTTATCCGAGCGCCAGCGGTATTTTGCTCGACACCTACGTCGAAGGCGTTCCCGGCGGAACCGGTGAAGCGTTCGACTGGTCATTGATACCGCAAGGCTTGAGCAAACCGATCATCCTTGCGGGCGGTTTGACCCCGGATAACGTCGCCGAGGCGATTGCCCGGGTCCGGCCGTATGCCGTGGACGTCAGCGGCGGGGTAGAGGCGAGCAAGGGCATCAAGGATCACGCAAAGATTCAGGCATTCATCAAAGCGGTACGTTGATGTGACGGCTGGCACACTGCCGCCGTCCACAGGCATGGCTGAGGGTTTTTGGGTTGTACGCAGGTCACGTTTAGCTGATCCGGCAACCTGGCGATCATCGCCACACACATGAATTTAGCTCAAGGGCATACGCGGGGCTGCGAACCAGAGTGTTCGGGCCGCCGGTACTGGAGAAAGAAAGCATGAGCAACTGGTTAGTAGACAAACTGATCCCTTCGATCATGCGTTCCGAGGTGAAGAAGAGCTCGGTGCCTGAAGGTCTTTGGCACAAATGCCCGTCTTGCGAGGCTGTGCTGTATCGTCCGGAGCTGGAAAAGACCCTGGACGTTTGCCCCAAGTGCAATCACCACATGCGTATCGGCGCCCGCGCCCGCATCGACATCTTCCTCGACGCTGAAGGCCGTGCCGAACTGGGCGCGGACCTGGAGCCGGTTGACCGTCTGAAATTCCGCGACGGCAAGAAGTACAAGGATCGCCTGACCGCTGCCCAGAAGCAGACCGGCGAAAAAGACGCACTGATCTCGATGAGCGGCTCCCTGCTGGGCATGCCGGTCGTGGTGTCGGCGTTCGAGTTCTCCTTCATGGGTGGTTCGATGGGTGCCATCGTCGGCGAGCGCTTTGTTCGCGCTGCCAACTACGCCCTGGAAAACCGTTGCCCGATGATCTGCTTTGCGGCCTCCGGTGGTGCGCGGATGCAGGAAGCGCTGATCTCCCTGATGCAAATGGCCAAGACCTCTGCGGTGCTGGCGCGTCTGCGTGAAGAAGGCATTCCGTTCATCTCCGTGCTGACCGACCCGGTCTACGGCGGCGTTTCCGCCAGTCTGGCGATGCTGGGCGACGTGATCGTCGGCGAGCCGAAAGCCCTGATCGGCTTCGCTGGTCCGCGCGTAATCGAGCAAACCGTGCGTGAAAAACTGCCGGAAGGCTTCCAGCGCAGTGAATTCCTGCTGGAGCACGGTGCGATCGACATGATCATTCATCGTCAGGAACTGCGTCCGCGCCTGGGCAATCTGCTGGCACAAATGATGGGCCTGCCGACGCCGAAATTCGTCGCCGCGCCAATTGAGCCAATCGTGGTTCCACCGGTGCCTGCCAACCTATGACCCAACGTACCCTTGGCGAGTGGCTCGCCTACCTTGAGCAGTTGCACCCTTCGGCCATCGACATGGGCCTGGAGCGCTCGCAACAGGTAGCGTCCCGCATGGGACTGGGCAAGCCGGCGCCTCGGGTGATTACGGTCACCGGCACCAACGGCAAGGGTTCTACCTGTGCGTTCGTGGCTTCGTTGCTGCGGGCACAGGGCCTGAGCGTCGGTGTCTACAATTCTCCGCACCTGCTGCGTTACAACGAGCGGGTGCAGGTCAACGGCGTCGAAGCCACTGACGCCGAGCTGTGCGAAGCCTTTGCTGCGGTAGAGGCGGGCCGTGGCGACACGTCCCTGACCTATTTCGAAATGGGCACGCTCGCGGCGTTCTGGCTGTTTCAGCAGGCCAGTCTTGATGCAGTGGTGCTGGAAGTCGGTCTGGGTGGGCGTCTGGACACGGTCAATGTGGTCGATGCCGACATGGCGCTGGTCACCAGCATCGGTGTCGATCATGCGGATTACCTGGGTGATACCCGTGAATCGGTGGCCTACGAGAAAGCCGGCATCTTCCGCCAGGGCGCGCCTGCGCTCTGTGGCGATCTGAATCCTCCGCAACCTCTGCTGGATAAAGCGCGCGAGCTCAGCTGCCCGTTTTTCCTGCGTGGGCGCGATTTTGACTTCGGTATCACCGATCACAACTGGCAATGGCGCGGTCTTGACGTGCAAGGGCGCGTGGTCGAGCTGCACGATCTGCCGTTGCTCGATCTGCCGATGGAAAACGCCGCGCTGGCATTGCAGGCTTACCTGTTGCTCGGTTTGCCTTGGGTCGATGCGCAGATTATTGATGCGCTGACGGCGACGCGGGTGGTGGGTCGTCTCGATCGCCGCCAGTTCGATTGGCAGGGCAAGCGCCTGAATTTGTTGCTGGATGTCGGGCATAACCCGCATGCCGCCGAGTATCTGGCCCGGCGTCTGGCCAGCCGACCACCGGCCGGCAAGCGTCTGGCGGTGTTCGGGTTGCTGGCGGACAAGGATCTGGATGGTGTCATCGGCGAATTGAGTGCTAGTGTCCAGCACTGGGCCGTCGCGCCGCTGGATTCACCGCGAGCGCGCCCGGTTGCCGATTTGCAGGCGGCGTTGCAGAACCTTGGCGCCTCGGTAGCATCCTATGGCAGTGTGGCCGCCGCCCTGGAAGGGCAGTGCGCACTGGCGACGAGCGACGACGAGATTCTGTTGTTCGGATCATTTTATTGTGTCGCCGAGGCCCTTGAATGGCTGGCCCGGCGCTCCACGGAGGAAGCGGCAAATGGCATTGCTGGATAAGGCCTACAAACAGCGCATGGTCGGCGCTCTGGTTCTGATCGCGCTGGCGGTGATTTTCCTGCCGATGATGTTTTCCCGTCAGGACGAACAGCGCCAAGTGACGGTCGAAGCCCCGGCTGCACCGCATGCGCCTTCCGTGCCGCAAGTGCAGGTTGAGCCGGTGGTCGTGCCTGAGCCGCAAGCATTGCCTCAGGAGCCTGTGCCGAGTGATGACGAAATCGCTCAGCAAGAAGCTCCCTCGGCGCCGATTGCACCTAGCACCCCAGTAGCGCCAGCGCCTGCGGCCAAACCGGTTGCTCCGGTTCCGGTTCCGGTTCCGGCCGCCAAGCCGACGACAGCACCGAGTCAGCCGATCACGGCCGCGCCAGGCAAGCCTGACACCACGCAGAGTCGTGTCGATGCCAATGGCCTGTCAGTCAGTTGGTCAGTGCAACTGGCCAGTCTGTCGAACCGCGCCAGTGCAGAGAGTCTGCAGAAATCCCTGCGCAGCCAGGGCTATAACGCCTATATCCGTACCGCCGATGGCAAGAATCGGGTGTTTGTCGGTCCGCTGATCGAGCGTGCAGAAGCGGATCGTCTGCGCGACTTGTTGAACCGCCAGCAAAACCTCAAGGGTTTTGTCGTACGTTTCCAGCCAGAACGCGGCTGATTTTTGTAGCAGCTGCCGAGCCCGCGAGGCTGCGTTCGGCGGCGAAGCCGTCGTAAACCCTGCATTCACGGTCTGCCTGATGCACCTCGGCGCCTGGTTTACGACTGCTGCGCAGCCGGACGCAGGCTTCGCTAGCTGCTACAGCGGCGGGTGTGGCTTCGAAAGGGGCCTGACAATCCGATTTTTGTAGCAGCTGCCGAGCCCGAGAGGCTGCGTTCGGCGGCGAAGCCGTCGTAAACCCTGCATTCACGGTCTGCCTGATGCACCTCGGCGCCTGGTTTTGCGACTGCTGCGCAGCCGGACGCAGGCTTCGCCAGTTGCTACAGCGGCGGGTGTGGCTTCGAAAGGGGCCTGACAATCCGATTTTTGTAGCAGCTGCCGAGCCCGCGAGGCTGCGTTCGGCGGCGAAGCCGTCGTAAACCCGGCATTCACGGTCTGCCTGATGCGCCGCGGAGCCTGATTTTACGACTGCTGCGCAGCCGGACGCAGGCTTCGCCAGCTGCTACAAGGGCGGGGGCGGCTTCGGAAGGGGCCTGACAATCCGATTTTTGTAGCAGCTGCCGAGCCGGCGAGGCTGCGTTCGGCGGCGAAGCCGTCGTAAACCCTGCATTCACGGTCTGCCTGACGCACCCCGGCGCCTGATTTTACGACTGCTGCGCAGCCGGACGCAGGCTTCGCCAGCTGCTGCAAGGGCGGGTGCAGCTTCGATGGGGGTTAATGCTATCGAACCGATTTGAAATGCACTGACAATCGCAGCTTACCGATAAGCATGGGCTCTGCTAAAATGCGCCGCCTTATCCGTCTGTAGGCTGCACTGTGCCATTTACCTGGGTTGACTGGGCGATCGTTGCGATCGTCGCCATCTCCGCTTTGATCAGTTTGAGCCGCGGCTTCGTCAAAGAAGCATTATCGCTGGTGACCTGGATCATCGCAGGAGTCGTCGCCTGGATGTTCGGTGGTTCATTGTCCGAGTACCTCGCCGGATACATCGAAACGCCATCGGCTCGCGTGATCACGGGCTGTGCCATCATGTTTGTCGCCACGTTAATCGTAGGCGCAATGATCAATTATCTTATCGGCGAGTTGGTACGCGTCACCGGGCTATCCGGGACCGATCGATTCCTCGGCATGGCCTTCGGCGCCGCGCGTGGCGTGTTGCTGGTGGTCGTGGCGGTCGGGCTGTTGAGCCTGGGGCCGGTACAGCAGGACGGGTGGTGGAAAGAATCACAGCTCGTGCCAAAATTTTTATTGGTCGCAGACTGGTCCAAAAACCTGATTCTCGGGTGGAGCAGTCAGTGGCTTGCCAGCGGTATCAGCGTACCCGCTGAGATACCGTTCAAGGACCACCTCTTGCCGATGGCCAAAACGCCTCAGTGAGTTGTGTTCAGTTCAGATCCATTAAGTAGGGGTTGCGTCGCATGTGTGGCATCGTCGGTATCGTCGGTAAGTCGAACGTCAATCAGGCGCTGTATGACGCGCTAACCGTCCTCCAGCACCGCGGCCAGGACGCTGCCGGTATTGTCACCAGCCATGATGGCCGGTTATTCCTGCGCAAGGACAATGGCCTGGTGCGTGACGTGTTCCATCAGCGTCACATGCAGCGCCTGGTCGGGCACATGGGCATTGGCCATGTGCGTTACCCGACCGCGGGCAGCT
The DNA here is from genome assembly GCF_001297125.1 of Pseudomonas sp. RIT-PI-q. Classification (GTDB taxonomy): domain Bacteria; phylum Pseudomonadota; class Gammaproteobacteria; order Pseudomonadales; family Pseudomonadaceae; genus Aquipseudomonas. Next base: position 296,102 of record NZ_LHPC01000028.1, on the reverse strand, counting down.
CGACCTCGGCCGAAGCTCAACCGTTTTACGTCAACTCGCCTTACGGCATCACCCTGGCGCATAACGGTAACCTGACCAACGTTGAACAACTGGCCAAGGAGATTTACGAATCTGACCTGCGCCACGTCAACACCAATTCCGACTCGGAAGTGCTGCTCAACGTGTTCGCACACGAACTGGCCCAGCGCGGCAAGTTGCAGCCAACCGAAGAAGACGTGTTCGCTGCCGTCACCGACGTGCACAACCGTTGCGTCGGTGGTTACGCGGTCGTGGCGATGGTGACCGGTTACGGCATCGTCGGTTTCCGTGACCCGCACGGCATCCGCCCGATCGTCTTCGGCCAGCGTCACACCGACGAAGGCGTCGAGTACATGATCGCCTCCGAAAGCGTCTCCCTGGACGTGCTCGGTTTCACCCTGATTCGCGACCTGGCACCGGGCGAAGCGGTCTACATCACTGAAGACGGCAAGCTGCACACCCGTCAGTGTGCGACCAACCCGTCCCTGACCCCGTGCATTTTCGAACACGTGTACCTGGCGCGTCCGGACTCGATCATCGACGGCGTGTCGGTCTACAAGGCCCGTCTGCGCATGGGTGAGAAACTCGCCGAGAAGATCCTGCGCGAGCGTCCGGATCACGACATCGACGTGGTCATCCCGATCCCGGACACCAGCCGCACCGCTGCCCTGGAGCTGGCGAACCACCTGGGCGTCAAGTTCCGCGAAGGCTTCGTGAAGAACCGCTACATCGGCCGGACCTTCATCATGCCGGGCCAGGCTGCACGGAAAAAATCCGTACGCCAGAAGCTCAACGCCATCGAACTGGAATTCCGCGGCAAGAACGTGATGCTGGTGGACGACTCCATCGTTCGCGGCACCACCTGCAAGCAGATCATCCAGATGGCCCGTGAAGCTGGCGCCAAGAACGTCTACTTCTGCTCCGCGGCACCGGCCGTTCGTTACCCGAACGTCTACGGCATCGACATGCCGAGCGCTCACGAGCTGATCGCCCACAACCGTTCGACCCAGGACGTCGCCGACCTGATCGGCGCTGACTGGCTGATCTATCAGGACCTGCCTGACTTGATCGAAGCGGTCGGTGGCGGCAAGATCAAGATCGAGAAGTTCGATTGCGCAGTGTTCGACGGCCAGTACGTAACCGGCGACGTCGACGAGGCTTACCTGAACAAGATCGAACAGGCACGTAACGATGCCTCCAAGGTCAAGACGCAGGCCGTCAGCGCGATCATCGATCTGTACAACAACTGAGTAACGACCGGCCTGTTGTAGGAGCTGGCTTGCCAGCGAAGGCGGTTTCACAGACAACAATGATGTTGGATGTGACGACCCTTCGCGGGCAAGCCTCGCTCCTACGGTAACGGGTGCTCCCCTCCAGGCCGGTTTCGTATCTACTATCGAATAAGGCAAGGAGTGACAGCATGAGTCAGGATTGGGATGCCGGTCGGCTGGACAGCGACCTCGAAGGCGTAGCGTTCGATACCCTGGCCGTTCGCGCCGGTCAGCACCGCACGCCGGAAGGCGAACACGGTGATCCGATGTTCTTCACTTCCAGCTATGTCTTCCGTACGGCTGCCGACGCGGCTGCACGCTTTTCCGGGGAAGTGCCGGGCAACGTCTACTCGCGCTACACCAACCCGACCGTGCGTGCGTTCGAAGAGCGCATTGCCGCGCTGGAAAGCGCCGAGCAAGCCGTAGCCACCGCCACCGGCATGGCCGCGATCATGGCGGTAGTGATGAGCCTGTGCAGCGCCGGTGACCACGTGCTGGTCTCGCGCAGTGTGTTCGGCTCGACCATCAGCCTGTTCGAGAAATACTTCAAACGCTTCGGCATCGAAGTCGATTACGTGCCCCTGGCGGACTTGTCCGGTTGGGACGCGGCCATCAAGGCCAACACCAAATTGCTGTTCGTCGAATCACCGTCCAATCCGCTGGCCGAGCTGGTGGATATCGCCGAACTGTCGAAGATCGCTCACGCCAAAGGCGCGATGCTGGTGGTCGACAACTGCTTCTGCACCCCAGCCTTGCAGCAGCCGCTGAAGATGGGCGCAGACATCGTCGTGCACTCGGCAACCAAGTTCATCGATGGCCAGGGCCGTTGCATGGGCGGCGTGGTGGCCGGACGCAGCGAGCAGATGAAAGAAGTCGTCGGCTTCTTGCGCACCGCCGGGCCAACCCTCAGCCCGTTCAACGCCTGGATCTTCCTCAAGGGCCTCGAAACCCTGAACCTGCGGATGAAGGCGCATTGCGCCAACGCCCAGCAATTGGCCGAGTGGTTGGAGCAGCAGGACGGCATCGAAAAAGTCCATTACGCCGGCCTCAAGAGCCATCCGCAGCACGAGTTGGCCCTGCGTCAGCAGAAGGGCTTCGGCGCCGTGGTGAGTTTCGAAGTCAAGGGCGGCAAAGAGGGCGCGTGGCGCTTTATTGATGCGACTCGCCTGATTTCGATCACTGCCAACCTGGGCGACACCAAGACCACCATCACGCACCCGAGCACCACCTCCCACGGCCGTCTGGCGCCGCAAGAGCGTGAAGCGGCGGGCATTCGTGACAGCCTGATCCGTATCGCCGTCGGCCTCGAAGACGTGGCAGACCTGCAAGCCGATCTGGCGCGCGGGTTGGCTGCCTTGTGATCGAGATGTCGACGCCAACCTCTGGCACCAATGGCCGCGTTGCGCTGGTTACCGGTGCTGCGCGGGGCATTGGTCTCGGGATCGCCGCCTGGTTGATCAGCGAGGGCTGGCAGGTGGTGCTGACTGATCTGGATCGGGTGCGCGGTTCGAAAGTGGCGAAGGTGCTCGGCGATAACGCCTGGTTCATCGCCATGGATGTCTCGAACGAAGGGCAGGTGGCGTTGGGCGTCGCCGAAGTGCTGGGGCAGTTCGGGCGTCTGGATGCGCTGGTGTGCAACGCGGCGGTGGCTGATCCGCACAACATCACCCTGGAAAGCCTCGATTTGGCCTACTGGAATCGGGTGCTGGCGGTGAATCTCAGCGGGCCAATGTTGCTGGCCAAGCACTGTGCGCCGTACCTGCGCGCTCACAGCGGTGCAATCGTCAACCTGGCCTCGACCCGTGCCGGGCAGTCGGAACCTGACACAGAAGCATACGCGGCGAGCAAGGGCGGCCTGTTGGCCCTGACTCACGCGTTGGCCATCAGCCTCGGCCCGGAAATCCGCGTCAATGCAGTCAGTCCCGGTTGGATCGATGCGCGGGATCCCTCCGCGCGACGTGCCGAACCACTGACCGAGGCCGACCATGCCCAGCATCCGGCGGGCAGGGTAGGGACGGTCGAGGACGTGGCGGCGATGGTGGCCTGGCTGCTGTCGAAGAACGCCGGTTTTGTCACGGGCCAGGAGTTCGTGGTCGACGGTGGCATGACCAAGAAGATGATTTACAGCGAGTAGGCTGTCTTCAATATTGATGTTGAATGTACCGCCGCTTTCGCGAGCAAGCCTGCTCCCACATTTGAAATGCATTCCCCTGTGGGAGCGGGCTTGCCCGCGAAGGCGGTCTGTCTGTTGCCAGCGCCCTGAATGACATGATTTTGTCTTTTTCAGAAAAACTTCAAGCGGGCTATTGACTTAGCTTCGATACCTGCGTAAATTTCGCGGCCTCAGAGAAGCAAAGGGTGATTAGCTCAGCTGGGAGAGCGTCTGCCTTACAAGCAGAATGTCGGCGGTTCGATCCCGTCATCACCCACCACTTCTTGAGTCTTGCGAAAGCAGGAAGGAAGCTGTAAAAAGCCTCCACCGACGCGCAGCGGTAGTTCAGTCGGTTAGAATACCGGCCTGTCACGCCGGGGGTCGCGGGTTCGAGTCCCGTCCGCTGCGCCATATTTTCCGAGCCAGGTTTATCTGGCTCGAGATTGAAAAGCCTCGAAGCTTTCCAGTCAGACGAGTTACTTGGACGCAAGTCCAAAGCGATACGCAGCGGTAGTTCAGTCGGTTAGAATACCGGCCTGTCACGCCGGGGGTCGCGGGTTCGAGTCCCGTCCGCTGCGCCATATCTGCTTCAAGGCCCACTGAACGCCTTGGAGCTACGAAGAAAACCACTGGTAACGCCAGTGTCTCCTTCGAGTCGATAGCAAAGACCCTGGTCGAAAGACCGGGGTTTTTTGTGTCTGCGATTTGGCTTTTCCTCTCATCCTCATGTCATCGCGTCCGTCGACCCATGCGGATAAGCAATGCATCCCGCCTTTTTTAACAATCCCCGCAAAAACGCTCAGTCCCGGCTAACCGTGGCCTGCGCGGCAGAAATGCCTGCCTCCCAATCTCTTATTGACGCTTTTCCTGGGTGTGAATCGCACAAAGGGCTTGGATTGGAGTCACATCACTAATTAGAATGAGTCGCATTTAAAATATTTCTTCGCGCAGGGTTTGTTAGATGAGTGATGCAGCGATGCCGGCGGCGCAAAACTTCCACGACTTGTACCGTGACCATCGCGGCTGGCTGGAAAGCTGGTTGAGACGACGCATGAGCAATGGCAATGATGCGGCGGACCTGAGCCAGGATACGTTCGTGCGCTTGCTCGCCAGCTCCCAGAGCATCGCCGACCTGCAGGAGCCTCGCGCCTATCTGGCAACCGTCGGCAAACGGCTGCTGGCCAACTTCTATAAGCGTCGCAGTCTGGAGCAGGCCTACCTCGATGCCCTCGCGCTGTTGCCCGAGGACTGTGTGCCGTCGCCCGAGCAACGCTGGATCCTGCTGGAAACCCTGCAAGCCCTGGACGAGCTGCTCGACGGATTACCGACCGCGGTGCGCCGGGCGTTTCTCTGGAGCCAACTGGACGGCCTGGGTTATCACGAGATCGCCGAGCGCCTGCAAGTCTCCGAACGCACGATCAAGCGCTACATGGCGCAAGCCTACGAACATTGCATGCTGGTGGATCTGTGATCGGTTCGACACCTTCGGCTGAAGCCCGGCAGGTCGTGCGGGCTGCCGCCCAATGGCTGGCGCTGATGGAATCCGGCGCCGCTAATGAGCGCGATCGGGCCAATCTGCAACACTGGCGCGACAGCCATCCCAGTCACGAGCAGGCCTGGCAGAAAGCTCAGCTCCTGCGTCAACGTTTTGCCGACCTGCCGTCAGCCTTGGCGATGGCCAGTCTGGATCGGCCACAGGCCAGTCGGCGCACGGTGCTCAAGCGCGCCGTCGGCGCGGTGGCGCTGGTGCCGGCCGCCTGGCTGATCAGTCGACAGTTGCCTCTGGATGTCTGGCGTGCCGACCTGCGGACGGCGACCGGGGAGGGCAAGAAGGTCCAGTTGGCCGATGGCAGCTCGCTGCAATTGAATACCGCCAGCGCCGTCGATATCGACATGAAGAACCGGCATCTGACCCTCGTGGAAGGCGAAATAGCGTTGAATGTGCCCGGGATCACGCCGTTGACGGTCCAGACGCATTTCGGGCAAGTGGTCGTCAGTCAGAGCCAGGTGTGCGTCCGTCAGGGGCAGACAGGCTGCAAGGTGTCGGTGCTCAAAGGCAGGGTGCAATTGCAGCCGTTGCGCGGGCCGGTCTTTTCATTGCGCGCAGGTCAGCAAGTCAACCTGCAAGCGATGGGCGCCGGAAGCGTAGAACCCTTCGATGTGCTGGCCCCAGGTTGGCGTGACGGTGTGTTGATGGCGCAGAACCAGCCCTTGGGGGATTTTCTGCGCGAACTCAGCACCTACCGTCCGGGCTTGCTGCGCTGGGAACCGGAGCTTGAATCCCTGCGCGTCACCGGCAGTTTTCGTCTGGAAGACACTGATCGCATCCTCGCGCTGCTGGCGGCCAGCCTGCCGCTGGAGGTGCATAGGCGAACCCGCTACTGGGTCACGTTGCTGCCGCGCAAAAAAGTTGCTTGAGGCGTGTCCCTTTTTTTTGCGTCGCTTGTCAATCAAGGCAAGCGAAACGAAATCAGAGAGATTCTCAATGCCCGTAGTGATGCCCTGCAGTACGCGTCTGGGTTCTTCCAGGCTGCGCCCGTTGATGCACTTGAGTCTGTTGTTGAGCCTGAGTGCCTGTCCGTTGTTCATCACTGCCGGTTGGGCCGATGACGCGTCGCGACGCAGTTATCAGGTGCCGGCAGGAAGCCTCAGCGCCGCGTTGACCCGCTTCGCCGGATTGGCCGGGGTCAACCTTTCGGTGGATCCCGCACTGGTCAGTGGTCGCAACAGTCCCGGGCTTTCCGGCGAGTTCGCGGTCGAGGAGGGCTTTGCCCGACTGTTGCAGGGTTCCGGTCTGCAATTGCAGCCCGTCGGTGAACAGGCCTACATCCTGACCCCGGCGCCAGACAGCAGCAGCCTGCAACTGGGCGCCACCTCGATTGTCGGTGCCACTGACTCGGAGCACGGCGAGCCGTATGCCGGCGGCCAGATTGCGCGTCGCGGGTCGCAAGGCATGCTGGGCTCGAAAGATTTCATGGAAACGCCGTTCAGCATCACCACCTACACCGCCGAGGCGATTGAAAACCTCCAGGCCCGCACCTTGGGCGACCTGGTCGCCAGCGACCCCTCGGTTCGCGCCACCAACCCGGCGGGCGGGCGTTACGAGCAGTTCACCATTCGCGGGTTGAGCCTGTTCAACAGTGATGTGTCCTACAACGGTCTCTACGGTGTCCTGCCGACTTACACGATCGACATGGAGATGGCCGACCGCGTCGACATCCTCAAAGGCCCGAGCCAGTTGATCAACGGCATCTCGCCGCGCGGCAGTGTGGGTGGCGGGATCAACGTGGTGCCCAAGCGCGCCACTGATGCGCCGATCACCTCGTTCACCGGCAGCTACGCTTCCGAAAGCCAGGTCGGCGGTGCTGTCGATGTTGGTCGGCGCTTCGGTGAAGACAACAAGTTCGGTCTGCGTTTCAACGGCGTGAAGCAGTCCGGCGACACCGAATGGGATCACCAGAATGTCGACCGCGAGATGGCCGTGCTGGGTCTGGATTTTCGCGGTGAACGCCTGCGCCTCTCGACCGACATCGGCCGCACCGAGCGTGATACCGATGCCCCGCAGGAACGCGTGCAGGTCGGTCCGAACGCGCAGGTCCCGCATGCCAGCGATGTGCGCCGCAACTATGCGCAGCCCTGGAGCAAGGCGAGCACCAACGACACCTTCGGCACGGTGAATGGCGAATTTGATGTTAGCGACAACGTCATGCTGTACGGCGGTGTCGGCGCACGCAAAAGTAACCATGACTTCCTCCGGCATGCCGGTGCGGTCACCAACGACGCTGGCGATTTCAGCGTACTACCCCGTGATTTCACCCGTGACGAAAATGTCCGCACGGCTACGGCCGGGGTGCGCAACTGGTTCCACACCGGCCCGGTGAGTCATGAAGTCAACCTGGCTGCCAGCTACTTCTACATGGACTTTGAAAACGGCGGCGCGCGTTATGCCGCAGCCAACAGCAATATCTATAACCCGGTGGAAACACCAACGCCTAACAGGCCTACGCGGCAGGATTCGAAGGTCTACACCGAGAACCGCTTCAGTGGCGTGGCGTTGTCCGACACCCTGGGCTTCTTCGATGACCGCGTGCTGCTGACCCTCGGCGCTCGCTGGCAGCGGGTCAAGGTTGACGACTGGGCGGATAACATCAAGGGCGACACCGCCTACGATGAGGAAAAAGTCTCGCCGTCGGGCGGCATCCTGTTCAAGGCCACCGACAAGCTGTCGCTGTACGCCAACTACATGGAAGGCCTGAGCCAGGGCAAGATCGCACCGTCCACCTCGGTGAACGAAGACGAGATCTTCCCGCCGTTCATCAGCCGCCAGGTCGAAGTTGGCGCCAAGTACGACGCCGGTCCTTTCGCCGTGACCGCAGCGGTGTTCCGCATCAAGCAGCCAGCCTATGAGACCAACGCCACGACGCGCCTCTTTGGCCCGAACGGCAAGCGTGAGAACACCGGCGTGGAAGTCAGTATGTTCGGTGAGCCGATCGATGGTTTCCGCCTGCTCGGTGGCGTCATGTACATCGACAGCGAGTTGACCAACACCACCAACGGTACTTTCGACGGCAACCGCGCGCCGGCCACGCCGAAGTACAACGTCAACCTGGGCGCCGAGTGGGACGTGCCGAACGTACAGGGCCTGACCCTGACCAGCCGCGCCATCTATTCCAGCTCGCAGTACCTGGACCAGTCCAACGTCAAGGAAATCGATTCCTGGACGCGTATGGATGTCGGTGCACGTTACGCGTTCAAGGTCGAGCAAAAGAACATCACCCTGCGTGCCAACGTCGAGAACGTGGCGGACAAGCGCTACTGGAGCTCGGCCGGTGCCTCGGATGACAGCGAACCCGGCTTGACGCTGTCGACCCCGCGCACCTACCTGCTTTCGGCAACCGTCGACTTCTGATTCACCCGTGTCATGCGCCCCAGGGATCGGGGCGCCTTCGTTGGGCCATGACCTGATCCGTAAAGAGGAAGGACATATGCACACCATCAGTTAAATGAAAGATCCCGAGACTGGCATATAAGTTAGCGACACCGAAGTTGTCAGTTGTATTAAAAGATCATGGCTAGATCATGGCACATTAAATGTTTATACCAGGTTCATTAACTTGGTTTTTTGCGTGCCTGAGTGTTTTTAAAGTAGTTTAAATCGCTATATGTAAATGTCCAAATAAGTCGTAAGAATTAGTTGCAACAACTTGTTAATGAGAATAAGTTGCATATCGAATTTAACGAGGGTGGACCGATGTTGAATGATGGCGTATTGCACTCTAAACCTTTGCAAAAAACCAATGCCGACTATCTGGCTCGACAAAGCAAGTTCGAATCTAATGTGCGCAGTTATCCACGCAAGTTGCCGCTGGCGATTGCCAAGGCACACGGGCTTTGGGTGACCGACGTCGAGGGCAATACGTACCTCGACTGCCTGGCCGGCGCCGGCACGTTGGCCCTGGGGCACAATCACCCGGCCGTTATGGCCAGCCTCGACAGCTTCCTCGCCTCTGGCCTGCCGATGCACACGCTGGACTTGACCACCGCGGTCAAGGACGCTTTCAGCGAAACCCTGCTCAGTTTGTTGCCCAACCAGGGCCGCGATTACTGCCTGCAATTTTGCGGTCCGTCCGGGGCGGATGCGGTGGAGGCGGCGCTGAAACTGGCCAAGACCTACACCGGGCGCAACAACATCATCAGTTTCTCCGGGGCCTACCATGGCATGACCCACGGCGCCCTGGCCCTGACTGGCAACACCGCACCGAAAAATGCCATCGCCAGCCTGATGCCCGGCGTGCAGTTTATGCCGTACCCCCACGAATACCGGTGCCCGCTGGGCATTGGCGGCGAGGCCGGCGTCGAGGCCCTGACCCACTATTTCACCCAGTTTATCGAAGACGTCGAAAGCGGCGTGTCACTGCCGGCGGCGGTGATCCTTGAAGCGGTGCAGGGCGAGGGCGGCGTCAACGGTGCCCCGGCGAGCTGGCTGCGGGCGATCCGCGAGGTGACGCGCAAGCACGGCATCCTGCTGATCCTCGACGAAGTGCAAACCGGTTTCGGCCGTACCGGCAAGATGTTTGCCTTCGAACACGCCGAGATCGAGCCGGACCTGATTGTCATGTCCAAAGCCGTCGGTGGCGGTCTGCCGATGGCGGTGCTGGGTATCCGTCGTGAGTTCGACGCCTGGGAGCCCGGCAACCACGCCGGCACCTTCCGCGGCAATCAGATGGCCATGGCCACCGGGCTGGCGACGTTGCAGGTGCTGCAACAGCAAAACCTCGCCGCCCAGGCCGAGCGACGTGGCCAGTGGCTCAAGGACCGGTTGGTCGAGTTGCAGGCGCATTATCCTGCCCTTGGCCAGGTACGCGGTCGCGGCCTGATGCTCGGCATCGAGATCGTCGACGAGCGCCAGCCGGCTGATCGCCACGGGCATTTCCCGATGGACCCGGCGCTGGCCGTGGCCATTCAGCAACAGTGCTTCAAACAAGGCCTGTTACTGGAACGCGGTGGACGCAAGGGCAATGTCATTCGCTTGTTGCCGCCATTGATTATCGACGATGAACAATGCCAGCAAGTGATCCAGCGTTTTGATAACGCCGTGGCAGCCGCGTTAGTGCAATTACGTCCTTGATCGAAGTTACACCAACACTCCACCAGGTTGCAATTTGATGACACTGGTGTGGGTAACTTTGATCGTCGTCTGATTATTTATAAGGTTCAATCAAGTGATGTCGTTACGTGGGGTTCTATCGGCTGTTAAACCGGTCGAGCAGCAACTAATTTTTTTCGCCATATAACGTATCCAGTGACCTCGCGGGTTACTGTGGAGCACCCATGAATCATCCGAATCGCAGTGTGTTACCGAACATGGTCAGTGAACTAGCAACAACGTGCGCGTTGCTTAATTGCTTGATCAAAGAGTTCGCCTTGCCGGAAAACTGCCTCAGTTACAGTTGGCCGACGCAGATGCAAGGCATCGCCCCGGGCAGTTACCTCGAGGGCCTGGAATGGAAGGGCATTCCGCTGACCATCAAGCTGCCCAATCAGCAGCAGTTTTTTGTGATGGTCGACCGCCGTGATGGTCTCGGCAGTCACCGTTACCTGTCGGACGTCTATGCCCGACGCGGTGACGGCGACTGGTCGTGCCTGGGGTTTGCCGAGTTCGTCGAGCAGTTGCTCGCGGCGTGCGAACACATGACCCGCGCGAGCAACGACGAGTTGCTCGATCAGGTGCTGCAAAGCCAGTTGCTGACCGCGGCCATCGTCGGCCACAACACCCCGAAGGACGCGGACCCGCTCAGTGACTACCTCGCCAGCGAGCAGGGCTTGTGGTTTGGTCACCCGAACCACCCGGCTCCCAAGGCGCGGCTGTGGCCCGCTCATTTGGCCCAGGAAACCTACGCCCCGGAATTCCAGGCGCGCACCGCGTTGCACCTGTTCGAAGTGCCGCTGGAAGGCCTGAGCGTCGGCGCCAATGGCCTGAGCAAAGCCCAGGTGTTGGCCGGTTTTGCCGATCAGTCACAGGCACGGCCGGGGCACGCGGTGATCTGCATGCACCCGGTACAAGCGCAATTGTTCATGCAGGACAGCCGGGTGCAGCGTTTGTTGAAATCCAAAGACATCGTCGATCTGGGTGCCACGGGGCTGATGGCCAATCCCACGGCGTCGATCCGCACGTGGTACATCGAGGGCCATGAGTTCTTCATCAAGGGTTCGCTGAACGTCCGCATCACCAACTGCGTGAGGAAAAACGCCTGGTACGAGCTGGACAGCGCATTGTTGATCGACCGCGTATTCCGCAACCTCCAGTTGACCCAGCCCGAGACCCTCGGCGGGTTGTCGGTGGTGGCCGAGCCGGGCCTGCTGAGCTGGGCGCCACAGCAGGCCAGCGAAGCCGACAATCATTGGTTCCGCGAACAAACCGGGGCGATCCTGCGCGAGAACTTCTGCCTCGACACCGGCACCGACTGCAGCATCATGGCCGGTACGCTGTTCGCCCGAGGCCTGCATCTGCGGCCGTTAGTGCACGAATTCCTCACCCGCTTCAACGGCAACGACATCGACGACCAACAGCTGTTGCGCTGGTTCGATGATTATCAGGCACTGCTGCTGCGCCCGGTGCTGTCGCTGTTCTTCAATCACGGCATCGTCATGGAGCCGCATTTACAGAACAGCGTGCTGGTGCATGACAACGGTCGTCCGCAACGCCTGCTGCTGCGGGATTTCGAAGGAGTGAAACTGACCGACGAACTGGGCGCCTCGCGGATCGACGCCGACGTGCATCCACGGGTGCGTGAGTCACTTCTGTATTCCCGCCAGCAAGGCTGGAACCGCATCGTCTATTGCCTGTTCGTCAACAACTTGTCCGAGGCCGTGCTGGCCCTGAGCTGGGAACGTCCGCACCTGGCGCCGCTGATGTGGCAACGGGTCGAGCAGCAGTTGATCAGCATCCGCGCCGAATTGACCCGCGCTGCGCCGGAGCTGGATGCACTGATCGCCGGCCAGCCGATTGCCTGCAAAACCAACCTGAAAGTCCGTCTCGCGGCCAAGGCTGATCGCCAGGCTGGTTACGTCACGCTGGTGTCCCCGTGGGGCAAGGAGACCCCGCATGGATAAGTTGCCCGACACGGTATTGGCGGCCATCGACGAAGCCCGCAGCCAACAGGTCGACCCGCTGGCGCTGTTCATCTACGACCTCGATGCGCTGAAACAGCACGTGACCCAGGTGATGGCGGCACTGCCGGAAGGCGTGGAGCTGTACTACGCGATCAAGGCCAACAGCGAACCGCAGATCCTCGCCACCGTGGCGCCGTTGGTGCACGGGTTCGAGATTTCCTCCGGCGGCGAAATCGAACGTCTCCAGGCGTGCCCGACGCGCAAACCGTTTGTCTTTTCCGGCCCCGGCAAACTGGATTCCGATTTGCGTTCGGCGCTGCAACATCAGGTCGAAGCGATTCACATCGAAAGCCTGAATGAAATCGTCCGTCTGCAACGGCTGGCACTGGAAGCGGGGCGTGTGCAGGACGTGTTGCTGCGCATCAACCCGGAACTGCCATCGCCGCTGTCGAGCAAACTGGCGATGGCCGGCACCGCCACGCCCTTCGGCATCGACGAGTCAGAGTTGGCCCAGGCGGTGAGCTGGGTGGATAACGCCAGCCACCTGCGGCTCAAGGGTTTCCATGTGCACGCGATGTCCCATCAATCGCTGGTGGAACGTCACGAACAATTGCTCGATTTGTACCTGGAGCGCTGGCCGCAATGGAAGGCGTTGTCGGCCAGTCCGGCGACGATCACCCACCTGAATGTCGGCGGCGGCATCGGCGTGAATTACCTCGGCCCGCAGCAGTTTGATTGGCAGCGCTTGTGCGCGCACCTGGGCCAGTCCCTGGCGGCGTGTGTCGATGCGCCGATCGTGCGCTTCGAGCCCGGGCGATTCATCAGTGCTTACTGCGGCTACTACGCCATTGAAGTGCTGGACAGCAAAACCAGTCACGGCAAGCACTTCCTGGTGTGTCGCGGCGGCACTCATCATTTCCGTCTGCCGGTTGCGCAGGGGCACGATCACCCGGTCATTCATCTGCCCCGGCACCCCATCACAAAGGGCGCAGTGGAGCAGAAATGGACCGTGGTCGGGCAACTCTGCACGCCCAAGGATGTGCTGAGTCGTGATTGCCCACTGACCGGCGTGGAGGTCGGCGACATGCTGGTGCTGCCGCTGGCCGGGCCTTATGGCTACAACATCTCCCACGCCGATTTCCTCTGCCATCCGCGACCGCCACAGCTGTTTGTAGGAGGCGCGTCTTGGGTTTGACGGTGGCCGTTCCGCGCTGGTGGGTGGTGGTCAATGTGCTGTTGGGCACGTTGACCGTCAGCCTCAATAACAGCTCGCTCAACCCGGCGTTGCCGGCGTTCATGAGTGCCTTCGACATCGGTCCGCTGCTGGCCACCTGGATCGTCGCCGCGTTCATGGTGAGCATGGGCATGACCATGCCGCTCACCAGTTTTCTCAGCCAACGGGTGGGGCGCAAGCGTCTCTATTTGTGGGGTGTGGCGCTGTTTGTCTGCGGCTCGCTGATGGGCGCGCTGGCGGATTCCATCGCACTGGTGATTACCGCTCGCGTGGTGCAAGGGATCGCCAGCGGGCTGATGATTCCGTTGTCGCTGGCGATCATTTTCTCGGTGTACGCCAAAGGCGAGCGGGGCAGGGTGACCGGTCTGTGGGGCGCGGCGGTAATGCTCGCGCCAGCGGTGGGGCCGTTGTGCGGCAGCCTGATGCTGGAGTGGTTCAGCTGGCGTTCGTTGTTCCTGATGAACGTGCCGATTGGCCTGGTTGCACTTGTCCTCGGCGTGGCGGTGCTTCCCGCTTCTGAAGCGTCCGAGCGCAAACCGTTCGGCCTCGCGGGTTACCTGCTGATCGCGGCGGGCCTTGGTCTGCTGATGGTCGCTGTCGGGCGGTTGCGCCACGCCGAAGCCCTCCCCGATCCCCTCAACCTCCGCATGCTGCTGGCAGCGATTCTGTGTCTGATCGCGTTTGTGCGGCTGGAACTGAACCGGACTTCGCCGCTGCTCAACCTGCGGATCTTTGCCCTGCGTGGCTATCGCTTGAGCGTGATCATCGCGGTGGTGCAGTCGGTCGGCATGTTCGAGTGCCTGGTGTTGTTGCCGTTGCTGGTGCAAGTGGTGATGGGCTACAGCGCGATCTGGACCGGTCTGTCGCTGCTGTGCACCGCGCTGTTTGCCAGCCTGTTCGGGCATATCGGCGGGCGCTGGCTGGATCGGCACGGGCCACGGGGCGTGGTGCTCTGGGGACTGTTGCTGACCGGTGCCGCGACGCTTGGCCTGGGCCTGCTCGGGGCCGGCGCCTCCATCGGCGTGGTGTTTTTCCTGATGATGGTTCGCGGTGCCGGGCTCGGTTTGTCTTACATCCCGATCACCACCGCCGGGCTCAATGCCTTGCCCGAACCGATGGTCACCCAAGGTGCGGCGATGAACAACATTTCCCGGCGCCTCGTGTCATCACTGGCCATCGTCATCGCCTCGCTGTGGCTCGAGTTCCGTCTGGGCGACGGGCTTCCTTCCGCCGGCACGCCGGGTGCGATCAGTGAAGTGTTCATGGCCACCGGCATCCTCATCCTGTTGGCGCTGCCCTGCGCCTGGCGTTTTCCCGTTCACGCCTCCGACGAGCCGGCCGAGGCACTGCCCCCGGCCCTCGAACACCGTTAATTCTTTAATCGACAAGGTATGACAATGGCGACCTCATCTCAGGCAACACCTCAGGCTCAAGATCGCGCGCCAGGCGTCTGGCTGGCGAGTGCCGACACTCAGCGCTACCAACAAGTGGAGCAGCGAGTGGTCGGTCAACTGCTGCAAACCCTGCTGTACGAAAACGTGCTGCCGTACCGTCATTCACCGTTGGCTGGCAGCCAATACCATTTTGTCGTCAGCGGCCTCGATGCCCGGCAACAACCGGTGGAGTACCACTGCACAGGCTTGCTCAGCGCCAGTTTCGAACTGATCCGCCTCGATTACCCAAGCCTGGAACGCGTGGATGCCGACGGCAAACACAGCCAACCGCACCTGCATCAGGCGCTGGCCGAACTGCTGGGCGAGCTTCAAGACAGCCCGCACCTGCCGCGCTTCACCCATGAACTGGAGCAGACCCTGCTCAAGGACCTGCAATCGCGCAGCCAGGGTTATCAAGCGAACGTGCCAAGCCATCAACTGGACGTCGACGCGCTGGAACAGCACTTCATGGACGCCCACAGCTATCACCCTTGCTACAAGTCGCGCATCGGTTTCTCGCTGAAAGACAACGCCAGTTACGGGCCGGAATTTGCCGCGCCGGTAGCCATCGTCTGGCTGGCAGTGGCGAAAACCTGCGGGGCGATGAACATCTCCCGGCACCTGAGCTACGAGGACTTTATCCAACAGGAATACGGCCTTCAGCGCTGGCAGGAACTGGCTGAAAGCCTCACTGACCAAGGTAAGTCGATGGGCGATTACTGGCTGATGCCGGTGCATCCATGGCAGTGGGAAAACGTCATCGTTCCGGTGTTCTACCCGGAGCTGGTCAGCGGTGAAGTGATCCATTTGGGCACCACCAATGATCGCTATCAGGCACAGCAATCGATCCGCACCCTGGCCAACGTCACGGACAAACAGCGGCCATACGTCAAACTCGCGCTGAGCATGACCAACACCTCCAGCACGCGCATTCTGGCCCGGCACACGGTGATGAACGGCCCGATCATCACCGACTGGCTGCACCAGTTGATCCGCAGCGACAGCACCGCCCGCGACCTCGGTTTTGTGATCCTCGGCGAGGTGGTCGGCGTTAGTTTCGACTACGACCACCTGCCCACCACTCGCATGTCCCAGGCCTACGGCACGATGGGCACGCTGTGGCGCGAAAGCATTCATCAATACCTGGAAGACGATGAGCAAGCGGTGCCGTTCAATGGCTTGAGCTCCGTGGACAATCGCTACGGCGACGGTGAACAGACACCGTTTATCGATGCCTGGATCAAGCAATACGGCCTGCACGCCTGGACCCGTCAACTGTTGCAAGTCGCAGTGTCGCCGATCATTCACATGCTCTACGCCGAAGGCATTGGCATGGAATCCCACGGCCAGAACATTGTGCTGATCGTCAAACAGGGCTGGCCACAACGCATTGCCCTGAAAGATTTCCACGACGGCGTGCGCTATTCGCCGCAGCACCTCGGGCGCCCCGAATTGGCCCCAACCCTGGTGCCGCTGCCCGCCAGCCACGCCAAGCTCAATCGCAACTCGTTCATCCTCACCGACGATGTGGATGCGGTGCGCGACTTCTCCTGCGATTCGTTCTTTTTCATCGCCCTGGCCGAGATGGCGATCTTCCTGCATCAGCACTATCAACTGGCAGAAACCGAGTTCTGGCAGATGACCGCTGAGGTCATCACCGGTTACCAGGTTGAACATCCGCAGCACCGTGCGCGTTACGCAGCGTTCGATGTGTTCGCGCCGTTCTATGAAGTCGAAGAACTGACCAAGCGCCGCCTGCTGGGCGATGGCGAACGTCGTTTCAAATCGGTGCCGAATCCGCTGCACGCTTTCCGGCTGCAATCATGCTGAGGACCAATCTGCTCAAGCAGAAACTCAGTGCCGGTGCGCCGGCCTATGGCCTGATCAGCTCGATTCCGTCGCCAGCGTCCATCGAGCTGATTGCCGAAGCCGGTTTCGATTTCGTGATCATCGACATGGAACACGTGCTGATCAATCCCGAGACCGTGGAGAACATGATCCGCACCGCCGAGAGTTATGCGATTACGCCGCTGGTGCGGGTCGCGGACCTCAATCCGAAAACCCTGCTGCGCCTGCTCGATGGCGGCGCCCAAGGCATCGTATTGCCGATGATCGAAGGCCCCGAGCCTTTGGCCGAGAGCATTCGCGCCTGCAAATACCACCCGCTGGGCGGCCGCAGCCTGAATGCCGGGCGCCCCGGTGCGTTCGGCAAACACAGCCTGGCGGAATACATCGGGCTGGCCAATGAGCAAATCATGATGGTGGCGATGATCGAAAGCGCCGAAGGCGTGAGGCGCGCGGCGGAGATTGCCGCGGTGCCCGGTCTGGACATGATTCTTGAAGGCGCGGCGGATTTATCGCAATCGCTGGGCCTGCCCTGGCAGATCGACCGGCCCGAGGTGCAGCAAGCGCTGCTCGCCAGTTGGCAAGCCGCCGCTGCGGCGGGCGTGCCGTACTGCGCGATTCCACGCCAGCCGGGCGACCACGAACGGTGGTTGAGCCGGGGCGTTAAAAGTTTTGTTTTGGGTGACGAGCGTGGCATCGCTTTTCGTGCCCTCCAGGCCAGATTGGCCGCCACTTCAGCAGAAGGAAAATAACCCGATGAACTTCACCACAATGGCCGCCGACAGAGTGATGCAGGATCTGGTCGATTGTTTGCTGGCCGAGCATTTTTTCGGGACCGAACCGCTGAATCTGACGGTGCCCGCAGCTGGCCAGCCATTCACCGGTCTGAACGCCGAGCAACGCCTGTGGGAATGGCGAAACGAGCCGCAGGGTTCGATCTTCGTGGCCCTGCGCCCCGGCATCACCCAGCAATGGGAAAAAGTGCCGGGCACGCCAGTGTTGGGCCGACAGAATGAGCAACTGACGGAACTGTCCCCCGAAGCCTTCATGACCCAGGTGTTGGCCGGGATGACCGAGCGCTATCAGGACAATGAAAAAGGTTTTGCGCTGTTCCTCGATGTGCTGCGCACCAGCGTCCGCCAAACCGAGTTGTCCATGGCGCACAAGGTCGACAGCGAACGTTTGCTGGAAAAGAGCAACGCGGATTTTTTCCTGACCATGGAGCAGTGGGCTTCGCTGCGTGATCGTCCCTACCATCCGCTGGCCAAAGCCAAACAGGGTCTGGACGATGTGGAATATCAGCAGTACCAGGCGGAATTCGCCCGGCCAGTGGCGCTGAACTGGGTCGCCATCGACCGCACGTTGCTGCAATGCGGCGACGGCGTGACCGACCTGGCGCAGCATAATCCCGCCGAGTATGTGCTGCCGTTCGCGTTACAGACCGGCCTGCAACACGAGATGCAACAACGGGGCATTGCCGATAGCCACATCGCGCTGCCGGTGCACCCGTGGCAGTTCGAGCACGTGCTGGACGCGCAACTCAGCGTCGCTTTTGCCAAGGGTGATTGCCATCGACTGGACTTCACCGACGGTGATTTCTTCGCCACCTCGTCGTTGCGCTCGATGACCCCGTGCTTCAACAGCGCCGATTACCTCAAGTTGCCAATGGCGATCTATTCCCTCGGTGCCTCGCGTTATCTGCCGGCGGTGAAAATGATCAACGGCGGCTTGAGTGAAAAGCTGCTGCGTCAAGGTTTGGACAAAGACGAAACCCTGCAAGAAAAACTGCACCTGTGCGACGAAACCAAGTGGTGGGCGTTCATGCCGCCAGACGCCACGCTGTTCGACGAAGCGCCGCGTCACCTGTCAGCGATGGTCCGTGGCTATCCACCTGCACTGTTGGAAGATCCGGACACCCGACTGGTGCCGATGGCCGCTCTCGGCACGCCGCTGCCCGGCAGCAACCAGCACTTTTTCGATGACTGGATGGCCTACCGCCAATTGCCGGCCAACACGGCGTCGGTGATGACGCTGTTCCGCGAGCTGTGCCACAGCTTCTTCGAGATCAACCTGCGGATGTTCCGCATCGGCATGCTCGGGGAAATCCACGGGCAGAACGCGGTGCTGGTGTGGAAGGCCGGTTACGCCCAAGGGCTGTTGCTGCGCGATCACGATTCGTTGCGCATCTTCGTGCCATGGCTGGAGCGCAACGGCCTGGCCGATCCGGCGTATCGATTGAAAAAGGGGCATACCAACACGCTGTATCACGAGCGTCCGGAAGACCTGTTGTTCTGGTTGCAGACCCTCGGCATTCAGGTCAACTTCCGCGCGATCATCGATACCTTGGCGCAGGTTTACGCGTTGCCAGCCACCGCATTGTGGACGGCAATGGGCGAAGTATTGAACGAGTTGATTGACACCATCGACTTCGACACCGAAGCTCGGGCGATGATTAAAAACCAACTGTTCGAAGCACCCCACTGGCCGCAGAAATTGCTGCTCACGCCGATGATCGAGCGCGCGGGCGGCCCCGGCAGCATGCCGTTCGGCAAAGGCCAGGTGGTGAACCCTTTCCACCGGTTGAATAATGAAGCCTGACGCTCACTGTCATCCCACCAGGCGCACGCTGTTGCGCCTGTCTTTGGGCATGCTTGCATTGCGGTATTCGATACCGGCGTGGGCGCAGGCCGACGCCGCGCCGCTGCGGGTGATCACCCTGTTTCAGGGCGCCACCGACAGCGCTGTGGCGTTGGGCATTACGCCCTGCGGCATCGTCGATTCCTGGAGCGAGAAACCGACTTATCGCTATTTGCGCTCGGCACTGGAGCAGGTGCCGCATGTCGGGCTGGAGACTCAGCCCAGCCTTGAGGACATCGCGCTGCTCAAGCCCGACGTAATCATCGCCTCGCAATTTCGCCATGAACGCATCGCCCCGTTACTCAAGCAGATCGCCCCGGTGGTGATGCTGGAGGAAGTGTTCGAGTTCAAAAAGACCCTAGCGTTGATGGGCGTTGCCTTGTACCGACAGCAGCGGGCCGACGACGTGCTGACTCAATGGCAATTGCGTGTGGCGCAACTGCGTCGGCAATTGCAGGAGAAGTTCGCCGGGCGCTGGCCGCCCACGGTGTCGATCCTGGATGTCCGCGAGGACCACATCCGCAGTTATCTGCCGGCAAGTTTTCCGGGCTCGGTGATCACCGAACTGGGATTCAACTGGAGTGACGCCAGTCGGGCGGCGAGCGGGGTGTCGATCAAACTCACCAGCAAGGAAAGCCTGGCGGTGGTGAATGCCGATATTTTCTTTGTCTTCTTGCGCGCGGAGAAAGCGGCAGTGCAGCGAAACTATGAAAGCCTGGTGCAGCATCCGCTGTGGCAGCAAATGCGCGCGCCGCAGCAGGGGCAGGTGTGGCGGGGCGACGGCGTAGCCTGGAGCCTGTCGGGCGGCATGCTCGGGGCAAACCTGATGCTCGATGACGTTACTCGTCTGGTCACGGCGGACGCGGCCTCATGAGCAATGCGTTGAAGATGTGGAGTGCCGGTGTCGTGTTGCTGCTGAGCTGCGTGTTGAGCCTGGCGGTGGGTGCGACCTGGATTCCGTTGTCGCAGGTTGCGGCGGCGTTCGTACATCCCGATCCGTTGAGCGTCAGCCACGTGCTGGTGACCACGACGCGGCTGTCACGCACCTTGATGGCGATGGCGGTGGGCGCGAGTCTGGCGGTGGCCGGCGCCTTGATGCAGGCGCTGACGCGCAATCCGCTGGCGTCCCCCGGCCTGTTTGGGATCAACGCCGGGGCGACGTTTTTCATCATCCTCGGTTCCTCACTGTTCTCCCTGGCGTCCCCGGATGCCTGGCTGTGGTGTGCGTTTTTCGGCGCGGCGGTGGCCGGCAGCCTGGTGTGGCTGATCGGCAACATGGGGCAGGGCAGCCTCAGCCCGTTGCGCATTGTGCTGGCGGGCGCGGCGATGGCGGCGTTGTTCTCGGCGTTCAGCCAGGCGTTGCTGGTGGTCAATCAGGATGGACTCGACACGGTGCTGTTCTGGATGGCCGGTTCGTTGACCGAACGCAGCCTGTCGGTCGCCGCGCCGTTGCTGGTGTGCGGTGTGCTCGGGTTGTTTGGCGCGATGTTGCTGGCGGGGCAGGTCAATGTGCTGAACGCCGGCGAGGAGATTGCCACCGGACTTGGACAACGAACCGGATTGATCCGATTGCTCATGGCCGTGCTGGTGGTGTGCCTGGCGGGCAGCGCGGTGGCGCTGGCCGGTAGCATCGGATTTATCGGTTTGTTGGTGCCGCACATGGTGCGCAAAGGTTTATCCATCGATCATCGCTGGTTGCTGCCTGGGTGCGCGCTGCTTGGCGCGATTGTGCTGTTACTGGCGGATACCTTGTCGCGGGTGCTGATCTTGCCGCAAGAGGTGCCGGTGGGTGTGATGACCGCGTTGTTTGGAGCGCCGTTTTTTATCCTGCTGGCCCGGCGTGGAGGTCGTTATGGATAAGGTGCTGACTTATCGCTACAGCGGTTTTTCCCGGCGCATCAATGTCGCTACGTTGTGGCGTTTGCTCGCGGCCGTGGTGGTGACCGCGCTGATCATGCTCGGCTCGCTGTCGCTGGGCAAAGTCATGCTGTCGCCGCTGGAAGTGCTGCGGATAGTGCTGTCGGATCAGGACGCCAGCCTGACGTTCATCGTCGAGCAACTGCGCTTTCCACGCATGCTGCTGGCGGCGCTGGTGGGCGCGGCGTTGTCGGTGTCCGGGCTAATCCTGCAAAGCATCATCCGCAACCCGCTGGCCTCGCCGGACCTGCTGGGCATTACCAGTGGCGCCAGTGCGGCGGCGGTGTTGTATTTGTCGTTTTTCTCGGTGGCGCTGGGCCAACAGTATCTGCCGCTGGCAGCGATGCTCGGCGCCGGACTGGCGGCATTGGCGATCTATTTGCTGGCCTGGAAACAGGGCGCTTCACCGTTGCGGCTGGTGTTGATCGGCGTCGGCATCTCCGCGATGTTGACCGCCGCGACCACCTTCATTCTGGTCTTCAGCCCGCTGACCACGACTTTGTCCGCTTATGTCTGGCTGACCGGCAGCGTGTACGGTGCCAGTTGGCCGGAACCGCTGGCGCTGGGTCGCTGGTTACTGGGCATTTGTCCGTTGCTGGTGCTGTTGGCGCGTCAGGTGATGGTGCAACAACTGGATGACAATCTGGCTCAGGGAATTGGTGTACGCGTGCAGTGGTTGCGCGCCGGTTTGTTGCTGGTCAGCGTCGCGTTGGCCGGTGCCGCGATTGCCTGGGGCGGGGCGATTGCGTTTGTCGGGCTGATTGCGCCGCACATATCCAAACGCCTGGTGGCGCCGGGATTCGGCGGTCAGGCGGTGATGGCGGCGCTGGTCGGGGCGAACCTTGTGGTGCTGGCCGACCTCGCCGGGCGCACGCTGTTTTTGCCGCTGGATCTGCCGGCCGGGATTTTTGTCGCAGTGCTGGGCACGCCCTTTTTTCTCTATTTGTTGATTAAACAGCGTCATTAAGGAATTCAACGTATGACGTCGATTGCAAGTCGCGGCCTGACCCTGAGTTATCAGCGCCAGGTGATTATTGACGCGCTGGACATGCAACTGCCCAAGGGCAAGATTTCGGTATTGATTGGCAGCAACGGTTGCGGCAAAAGCACCTTGCTCAAATCCTTCGCCCGGCTGCTGAAGCCGCAGCAGGGCTCGGTGATTCTCAACGGCGTGGATATCCAGCAGAAATCCACCGCCGCCGTGGCCCGGGAGCTGGCGATTTTGCCGCAAACCCCGAGCGCGCCGGAGGGCATCACTGTCCGGCAATTGGTGGCGTTGGGGCGTTATCCGTATCAGAGCTGGATGCAGCAGTGGTCGGCGGAAGACGAAGCCATGGTCAACCGCGCGCTGGCGCAGACCAGTCTGCTGGCGCTGGCGGATCGGCCGGTGGATGCGTTGTCCGGCGGGCAGCGCCAGCGTGCGTGGATCGCCATGACCCTGGCCCAGGACACCGGCATCGTGCTGCTCGACGAGCCGACCACCTTCCTCGACCTGGCACACCAGATCGAAGTGCTGGACCTGCTGCGCGACCTCAATCGGCAGGAAAACAAAACCATCATCATGGTGCTGCACGACCTCAACCTGGCCTGTCGTTACGCCGACCATATGGTGGCGGTGCACAACCAGACCGCGTTCGCTCAGGGCCGGCCCGATGAGGTGTTGACCGAGGCGCTGGTCAAAACCGTGTTCGACCTCAATTGCCGGATCATTCCCGATCCGTTCTTCGGCACGCCGTTGTGCATTCCGTTTGGCCGGGAACTGCCGCAATGAATCTGGCCGGCCATTTCACGGCGCCAGAGTGGGCGGTGTTGTCCGCTGGCTTGCGGCTCAAGGACAGCGAAGAGCGCGACCCGTTGCGTTCGCTGCTGGCCCGGGATTTGTTGCAGGACGACGTGTGCGAGCAACTGTTGGACGCCTTGGGTCCGGTAATCGGCTCGCCGACCCGGGCGATCACCGCCTCGCTGCTGGGCAAGCGCTTGTCGTTTCTGGCGACGGGCGCGTGCCTGTACGCGATGTCGGTGTACGACAAAGGGCTGTTGCTGACGCTGGACAATTCGATAGTTGAATACGGTCACGATGACGGCTTGTGGACCTCTTCTATGCCGCTGCGTCACGGCCAGCCGCTGACCTATGGCGCGAATGAGCGCGAGGCCTGGCGGGAAGCGCTGGTGCAGGCGCTGTTTGCCGGGTTGCTGAAACCGCTGTGGCAAACCTTCAATCGGGTGACTGGCGTTTCACGGCGCATCCTCTGGGAAAACACCGCCGTGCGCGTGTATTCGCTGTATGAAAAACGCATGGCAAAAATCGACGATCCGCTTATTCGCGAACGCTGTGAAGCGGACTTCCAGTGGCTACTGACGCAAGCCGAGCCGGCGCTGTTCGGCCTCGATTACAACCCGTTGAGCCATTTCCGCCGACCACCGACGCTGGTGGATGAAGGGCAGCGCAGCATTCGTTTTCGCCGAACCTGTTGCTTCTACTACCTGGCCACCGAGCCCGCAGAATACTGCTCGACCTGCCCATTGCTACGTCCGGGGAAAAAATGCCGATGAGTGATCAGATTAGCCCCCGCCAACAAAACCTCAGCCCGGAATTGATCGCCCAGTACCGGACGATCCCGTCGTCCACCCTCGGCCATTTTTCCGACCGTGGCTTCCTGCGCGGGATCAAGCCGCTGTTCAACGACATCCGCATGGTTGGTAACGTCGTCACGGTCAAAGTCTTCCCGCCGGATGGCAGCATTTTGCGTGAAGCGCTGCTGCTGAGTCAGCCGGGCGACGTGCTGGTGATCGAGTGCGTGGGTGACGCGGAGTGTGGCTGCTGGGGTGAATTGCGCACCCTCGCCGGACTGATCAAGGGGCTGGCCGGAGTAGTGGTGTCGGGTGCCGTGACCGATGTCAGCGCCTTGCGACTTCATGGGTTGCCGGTGTTTTGCCGCAACGTCAGTTCGTTCACCACTCGCGGCATCGGTGCCCAGGGTGAGGTCAATCAGCCGATCCAGATCGGCGAAGTGCGAGTGCAACCGGGAGACTTGGCCATCGGTGATGACGACGGCGTCTTTATCCTCGACGCCGGGCGAGCGGCCGAGCTATTGCCCGAGCTGCTAATCAAAGAACAATCCGATCAGCGCCGCCGCACGGAATTCCTCCAAAGACTCACACAGAACCTGTAGGAGCGAGGCTTGCCCGCGAAGGCGTCATCACTGGCGCTAAAAGCTTCGCGGGCAAGCCTCGCTCCTACAAAAAAACAGCGTTTCTCATCGATTTATTGCAGCGCAACGCCGCAGTATTTTTGATTCTTTGGTCAGTTTTTTGTAACAGGTTGTTTGCCGCAAGCGTAGAAACCTTTAAAGTTAACCTTTCGGTCAGCTTTGCACTGTCAAATTCAGCCTTTTGCTTCGTCCAAAAGCGCTTCTGCAAGACGCGAGATCCCCAGAACATAACCAGAAGGGCGGGCCCATAACCGCCCAGAGGATGATCCATGTCCAACCGTGAAATATCCCGGCGCTCGTTCCTTCAGGGCGGGCTGGTGGCGGGTGTGAGCGTGACGCTCACGCCGCTCAGCTCCCAGGCACTGGCTGCCTTGATGGAAAACAGCGTGACCGTGCCGTCCGAGCAATGGCTTGGCAACAACGGCAAGGCGCGCGCGCGTAACGATGCCTTGTCGAAGGTCTGCGGCAGCAAAGTCTTTGCCCGCGACATCCGCGCCAAGGACATGCCGGGCTGGCCGCAGCAGCAGGGCCACGCCATGCTGCTGAAAATCACCAAGGCCGACCGCATTTACGCAGGCTACGACCTGTCGTGGCTCGGCGCCGACTTGCAGCCCGACCGCATCGTCACCGCCGCCGACCTGGACAAGGACGGCATCGCCTTCCCGGAAGAGCACGCGCCTGATCCGCTGCTGCCGGAAGGCAAGGTGCCGATGTTCATCGGTCACCCGGTGGCGATCCTGATCTGGAACGACTTCGAGCGTTTCCGCCAGGCCAAGGCCAAACTCAAATTCAATGACAAAGCCATCCGCTATGGCGAAAAAGCGCCGTTTTATGAGGGCGATCCCTACGGCAGTTTCCGCTACGTGCGGGTCGGCGGTGCGACCTCGGCGGACGAAGATGAATTCGCCAGCCTCAAGGATTCGATCCTGTTCCCGATGCTGAAAAACCGTCGCCCGGTGTGGAATTCCCAGCCGGACTTGCACGGCAACCTGACCGAGCGCGGGCTGTTTTACGCCGACCGGATGAAGCAGCAGATCGATACGCCACCGGACAATTGGCTGGTGTTCGACGAACGCTACAAAACCCCATCGATCGAACCTGCCGCGATGGAGCCGGACAACGGCAACGGCTGGTACGACCCGGCGACCAAGACCCTGCACTTCGTGGTTGCCACCCAGTGCCCGCTGGAAACTGCGACCGAGACCGCGAAGATGATCGCGCCGTCCCGTTTCGGCCTGGCCAACCTGAACATGCACCCCGGTTACACCGTGGGTTACGGTTCCAAAGACCACAACATCTTCGTCTACTACGCAGCGTTGGCCGCGCTGTACGGCGCCGGTGTGCCGGTGCGTTTGGCCAACGACCGCTACGAGCAATTTCAGAGCGGCATCAAGCGTCACCCGTTCGACATCCGCTACCAACTGGCGGTGGACAAGACCGATCACAGCTTCAAGATTTTCCGCGCCGAGATGAGCGTCGACGGCGGCGGACGCATCAACTACAGCCCATCGGTGGCGGCGGTTGGTGCCACGGCGGCGCAGTCGATCTACTACATGCCGCAGAACGATTTGCAGGTCACGGCCTATCATTCCCGCGCCGTTGAGGCCGGGTCGATGCGCGGCTACGGCACCCTGCAAAGCATGGCCTCCACCGAGATGATGGTCGACGAAATCGCCGATCGCCTCGGCATCGACGCCATTGAACTGCGCAAGAAAAACGCTATGCGTTCGGGCATGAAAAACACCCAGGGCGCGGTGCCGGCAGGTGCCTTGCGCCTGCACGAGATTCTCGACAAGGCGGCCGTCCACGACGTCTGGAAAAAGCGCGACCTGCTCAAGCTGCAACGCGAAGCCGCAGACCCGGATCACTGGTACGGCGTCGGTTTCGCCATCTGCCAGAAAGACTTCGGCACCGGTTCCGAAGCGCCGATGGCCAGCATCGAATTCAGCGCTGAAGGCCGCATCCACCTGCGCCACATCGGCATCGAGATCGGCACTGGCATGTCCACTTCGCAAGCGATGGTGGTGGCTGATTTCCTCGGTAACCCGGCGCACGAAGTGAAGACCGGCGAAACCGAATGGAAAGAGTTGCAGATGATCACCGGCGGCAACCCGTACATCATGAGCCAGGCCGAGCAAGACGGTTTCCTGCGCAATCCGCGCTGGGTCGGCAAACTCGCGTCGGCGTCGTCGGCGACCAACTCCGCCTACTACTTCAGCCACGCCACCCGTGAAGCGGCGCGTGTGCTGTTTAACCACGGCTTGTGGCCGGCGGCGTTGCAGATCTGGGGCCAAGGTCCTTATGGCGGCCAGGCCAACCCGTACGTGGTGCGTCGCGAAGACGCGCATTGGGTCGACGGCAAACTCACCGCCAACGGCATGCAGCCGCTGAGCTTTGAACAGCTGGCCAAACATGCCCACGAAAAAGGTCTGGTGACCGGCGCGACCGTGCACGGTTTCAACCGCTGGAGCTGGGCCGAGGCCGAGTTCAGCATCGACGGCGTGCGCGAGCGTTTGCCGCTGGACGGTCTGGCGGTGAAGTACGGCGACGGCGCACCGAGCGTGAAAAAGGCGCAGATGACCAGCGCCGGTTTCCATCTGCTCGACCGCCAGAACATCCACTACCCCGACACTCAGTTGAATAACGCGGCGGTGACTTACTACAGCCCGGTCGCGACGCTGGTGGAAGTGAAAGTGAACAAGGGCTCCGCCGAAGTACAAGTGCTCAACCATCACTCGTGGGTCGAGTGCGGTCGGGTGCTGGTGGAAGAACTGGTCAAGGGCCAGCTCGAAGGCGGGATCGCCATGGGCATCGGCCATGCGCTGCTCGAAGAGATGCCGCTGTACGAAGGCGGGCCGGGGGAGGGGGACTGGAACTTCAACCGTTACCGCTTGCCGATGGCCCGGCACGTGGCGGTCTGGAACCAGACGGCCGAGATCCTCCCGCCGCTGTCGCCGAGTGATCCGTCCAAGGGCATTGCCGAAGTGGTGATGATCCCGGTGGTCGGCGCCATCGGTAACGCCGTGGCCCACGCCATCGGCAAACGGGTCCGCGACCTGCCCATCACTTCTGCCCGCATCAAGGAGGCCCTCAATGGCTAACCGTCCGTTTCAACTGACCCTCAACGGTCAATTCGTCGGCCCGGTGGACATCCCTGATGCCCTGCCGATGATCGATTACCTGCACGAATACAAAAACCTCACCGGCTCGCGTCTGGGCTGCGGCCAGGGCATTTGCCACGCCTGCGTGGTGATCGTCGACAACCCCGACGGCACCAGCGAAGAAGTGCGCACCTGCATCACCGGCGCGCACTATTTCGAAGGCAAGAAAGTGCGGACCATCGAAGGTCACGCGACCCGCGATGAGCAGGGCAAGGTCACTCAGCTGAACCCGATCCAGCAGCGCTTCGTCGATGAATTCGCTTTCCAGTGCAGCTACTGCGCGCCGGGGTTTGTGAATGCCGCGACGGTGCTGGTAGAGAAGCTGCAACGTCAGCCAATCGCCAAAAGTCAGCTGGAGCAAGTCATCGAGGACAGCCTCGGCCACCACGTCTGCCGCTGCACCGGCTACGTGCGCTACTACAGCGCGACGCGCAACGTACTGACCGATCTCGGCCTGGTCAAGGAGGGTTAAGCATGAAGCAACTACTTTCCCGCCTGGCGTTGGCGGTCGGTCTGGCTGCGCCGGTGTTTCTGGCTCAGGCCGATGATCAGGTTGTTCGCGGTGCCTATCTCGCGCGCGCCGCTGACTGCATGGCCTGCCACACCGCACCGGGCGGCGCGCCGTACGCGGGCGGCCTGCCGATCGTTTCGCCATTCGGCACGATCTACGGCACCAACATCACTCCGAGCAAAGAGCACGGCATCGGCCTGTACAACGACGACGAGTTCTTCGCCGCGCTCACCGAAGGCAAGCGCCGTGATGGCGCGAACCTGTACCCGGCGATGCCCTACACCTCGTATCACCTGATGCCGCGTGAAGACTCGGACGCGATTCACGCCTACCTGAAAACCGTCGAGCCGATCGAACGTGCCGCACCAGTGACCAGCCTGAGCTTTCCGTTCAACGTACGGCTCGGGCTGATGGGCTGGAACATGCTCTACGGCAAGGACGTGAAACTCTCGTCCACCGAAGGCAAAAGTGAGGCTTTCAAACGCGGCCAGTACATGGTCGACGTGCTCGGTCACTGCGGCGAATGCCACACGCCACGAGGTTTGCCCGGCGCGATGCAACAGGACAAACGCATGACCGGCGGCCTGCTCAACGGCTACCTGGCGCCGAGCCTGCTGGCCAATGACCTGGCCGCACGCGGCTGGAATCATCAGGACCTGAGCACCTTCCTCAAGCACGGCATGAGCGCCCAGGGCACGATGTTCAACGAGATGTTCCCGGTGTTCCACAACAGCACCCAAGGCCTCAATGACCCGGACCTGGCGGCGATGGCAACTTACCTGCTCGGCGATCAACCGCCAGCGGCGAAGACGCTGACCGAAGTGCCGCTGGACACGCTCAGCCCGAGTGCCCAGCGCGGTCGTCAGGACTACCTGAACGTCTGCGCCGGATGCCACGCGGCCGATGGCGAGGGCAAGCCGCACATCGCGGTGGCCATGCGCGGCAACACCACGTTGCGCCTGGAAGACCCGCGCAACCTGCTGCGGGTGATCGAGGACGGGATCGGCGAACAGAAATTCGCCGGGTTCGAACGCATGCAACCGATGCCCGGTTTCGCCGACAAACTCAGCCACGAGCAACTGACCGACCTGCTGAATTACCTGCGTCAGGGTTGGGGTGGTCAGTCGGCCGAGCTGGCGGTGAGTGAGGTGCAGAAGCTGCAAGCCGACGCACCACCGGCCGAGCACAAGGCGCACTGACATGCAGCATCTCGATCTGCAAGTGGTGAGGCGGGCGCTGCAATGGTCTGTTGCCGGTCAGCGCGTGTGGTTGTGCACAGTGCTTGCCACCTACGGCTCGGCGCCGCGTGCGCCGGGTTCGTTGCTGGCGGTGAATGTTGATGGGCAATGGATCGGCTCGCTGTCCGGCGGTTGCGTCGAGGAGGATTTTCTTGAGCGGGTCGCCGAGGGTTTGTTCGATCAAGCCGTCAGCGTTGTGCGTTACGGCGAAGGCGACGATCCGCGTTCCCGAGTGAGCTTGCCCTGCGGCGGCGTGCTCGATGTGCTGGTGGAGAAGCTTGAGTCGGACTGCGAGGTTCAGGCGCATTTGCGGGAGCTGGAGTCGGTGCTGTTGGGCCAGCGTCGGCTGATCCGTGAAGTCGATCTGGCCAGCGGTGCGCGTGCTCTGTTCGTAGATCGCGAGCAGGGTGTGCGCATCGAGCGTGAGATCGATCGAGTGCGTGTGCGGGTCGGGGCGGCTCAGCGTTTGCTGCTGGCGGGGTATTCCAGCGTCGCTCAGGCGTGTGCGGAGGTTGCGGGGGGGGTTGGGTTCGAGGGGGTTCTCTGCGACCCACGGGACGAAGTGCTGGAAGGCGTGGTGCTGGAAAACGTCGAGATTCGCCGCCAATTGCCGTCGGTGTTTATCGCTGACGGCGGCTGCCACAGCGACACGGCCGTGGTGGCGCTGACCCATGATCCGCGCATCGATGACCTGGCGATGATGGAGGCGGTTCGCACCGATGCGTTCTACATCGGCGTGCTGGGCTCCGTGCAAACCTCGCAGAAGCGCTTCGAACGGTTGCGCCGGATTGGTGGATTAGGGGATGTCGAACTCGCTCGCATTCACGCGCCCATCGGCCTGAACCTGGGCAGCAAAACACCGGCAGAAATCGCCCTGGCCGTCCTTGCCGACATCCTGCGAATCCGCAGCGGCATCGCCCGGGACCGGCTCTGACCACAACCCCTGTAGGAGCAAGCTTGCTCGCGATGGCATCACTGCGGGCTAACTGATTCACCGCGTCATCGTTCATCGCGAGCAAGCTTGCTCCTACAGAGGATCATTCATCTTCAAAAAATCAATAAACGCCCGCAGCTTTTTCGGCGTGTTGTTGCGTTCGAAATAGTACAGATACAGCGTGCCGGTCGGCACCCAGTCTTCCAGCACCGACACCAACTCCCCGCTGTCCAGGTACGGCGCAATCGGCGCATGGGACAGGTACGCGAAGCCAAATCCATCCAGCGCCGCCCTTAACAGCAAATCACTGTCGTTGGTCGCCAGCCGTCCCTTGACCGCGATCCGCGTGTGCTTGCCGGCGTTTTCAAAGTCCCAGCGGGGCAGGGCACCTGAGGCTGCACTGCGATAGTTCAGGCAGTCATGCTGCAACAAATCCTGCGGCTGCCGTGGAATGCTCCGACCTTGCAGATACTCCGGCGACGCCACCACCACAAAGCGCATGTTCGGCAAAACCGGCACCACCACCATGTCTTCGGCCAGCACATCGTCGTAACGAATGCCGGCGTCGAATCCCTGGGTGACGATGTCGATCAGGCTGTTGTCCACCGCCACTTCGAGATTGATCCCCGGATGCGCCAACAAAAAACGGCGCAACAGCGGTTGCAGGACCAGCCGGCTGGCCGTCGAGGGAACACTCAGGCGCAAGGTGCCGGCCACCTCTTCACCTGCCGCTGAGGCGCTGCGCAGTGCCAGCCCCAGGTCCTCCATCAGCGGCGCGATCTTGCCGATCAATTGCGCGCCGGCTTCGGTGACATTGACGCTGCGGGTCGTCCGGTTCAGCAGCCTCAACCCAAGTTGTTTCTCCAGTTCACGCACGGCGTGGCTGACGGTAGAAACCGACAGCCCCGTGGCATCCGCCGCGCTGGTGAAGCTTTTGGCCTGGGCGACCTGCATGAGCAAGCGCAGTTGCTGAAAGTCCGGATCTTTCATTGTGTGGTTTTCCCGAAAAGGGTTTGCGGATTATGGCTCTTTTTAGGATAGACCGACCTGTCCATACTCCACCGACGGCTCGCGCCTGCGAGCAGCTCCCTGGAGGAAGATCAGCATGACTGCATCGACAGCAAAACCGGTCTGGTTCATCACCGGCTGTTCAACAGGTTTCGGTCGTCAACTGGCATTGCACACATTGAGCCTGGGCTACCCGACGGTGGTCACGGCACGCAACCCGCAGCAGGTCGACGACATCGTCGAAGGCCACGAAGACAACGCATTGGTGCTGAAGCTGGACGTGACCGATCCAGCGCAGATCAAGGCTGCCGTGGAAGCCGCGCAGGCACGTTTCGGTCGTATCGATGTGTTGGTCAACAACGCGGGTGTCGGTTACTTCGGTTCGTTCGAAGAAAGCGATCTCGATGAAGTGCGCAAGATGATGGAAATCAACGTCTGGGGCCTGGCGCAAATGACCCGCGCGGTGTTGCCTGGCATGCGCCAGCAACGTAACGGCACGGTGGTGAATATTTCTTCAGTGGGCGGGATCGTGGCCTACCCGGCAGTGAGTTTTTATCACGCCACCAAGTTTGCCGTAGAAGGCATGTCCGAATCGCTGGCGCAGGAAGTGGCGCCGCTGGGCATCAAGGTGCTGATCGTCGAGCCAAGCGGTTTCCGCACCGATTGGGCAGGGCGCTCGGCCAATGAGGCAAGCCAGAACATCGAGGATTATCGTGAGACCGCTGGCAAACGGATGGAAATGATCCGGGGCTACAGCGGTCATCAGCCGGGTGATCCGGTGCGGGCCGCGGTCGCCATCGTCAATGCGGTCGAGGCTGAAAATCCACCGTTGCGACTGTTGTTGGGCAAAGCGGCACTGGCAGGCGGACGCGGCAAGATCGAAGCCTTGCGCAAGGACTTCGAAGGTTGGGCCAGCGTCAGCGAAGGGGCTGACTTCCCGAGCTGAAAAACGCGATCCCTTGTGGCAGCTTAGTACCCGAATTTATCGCGCAACCCGTAGTACCACGCGCCCAGCGCCGCGAACGGTGTCCGCAGCATTTGTCCGCCCGGGAACGGGTAATGCGGCAAATCGGCAAACGCATCAAATCGCTCGGCCTGCCCGCGCAGCGCCTCTGCCAGCACCTTGCCCGCCAAGTGGGTGTACGTCACACCGTGGCCGCTGCAGCCCTGGGAATAGTAGATGTTGTCGCCCAGGCGCCCGACCTGAGGAAGACGCGACAGGGTCAGCAGGAAATTGCCGGTCCAGGCATAGTCGATTTTCACATCCTTGAGCTGCGGGAAGGCCTTGAGCATCTTCGGTCGAATGATTGCCTCTATGTTCGCCGGGTCCCGTGCGCCATACACCACGCCGCCACCAAAGATCAGGCGCTTGTCACCGCTCAAACGGTAGTAATCGAGCAGGTAGTTACAGTCCTCGACGCAGTAGTCCTGAGGCAGCAGGCTTTCCGCCAGCGCGTCACCCAACGGTTCGGTGGTAATCACCTGAGTTCCGCAAGGCATCGACTTGGCCGCCAGTTCGGGCACCAGATTACCCAGGTACGCGTTGCCCGCAACAATGATGAACTTGGCCCTGACCTTGCCCTGTGGCGTGTGCACCACCGGATTTGCACCGCGCTCGATGCGCACTGCCGGCGACTGCTCATAAATAGTGCCACCCAACGACTCCACAGCCGCCGCTTCGCCCAGCGCCAGGTTAAGCGGATGAATGTGCCCGCCGCTCATGTCGAGCATGCCGCCGATGTATTGATCGCAGCCCACCACTTCACGGATGCGACGCTGATCCATCAACTCCAGCTGCGTATGACCGAAACGCTCCCACAGGCGCTTCTGGGATTCCAGGTGACCCATCTGTTTGGCAGTGATGGCGGCGAACACTCCGCCGTCCTTCAAATCGCACTGGATATTATATTTGGCGACCCGCTCACGAATGATCCGCGCGCCTTCGAACGCCATCTCCCCCAACAACTGCGCCTGCTTGGGACCGACGCTGCGCTCGATCACATCGATATCGCGGCTATAGCTGTTGACGATCTGGCCGCCATTACGCCCCGACGCACCAAAACCCACCTTGGCCGCTTCCAGGACCGTCACCCGAAAACCGTTCTCCAGCAGAAACAGGGCAGAGGACAGCCCGGTGTAACCGGCGCCGATCACACAGACATCAGTCTCTACGACATCCTGCAGGGCCGGGCGCGGCGGAACCGCATTGGCCGATGCGGCGTAATAGGATTCTGGGTAGGGGGTGTTCGCCATCCGGGTGCCTCTGTTTAATATATTTTACGAGTGAATCGATCCTACCCGAGTTAAAAAACCACCGCCAGCCACCGGAAATTCTTCTTTGCAGCAGCAAAATTAAATATTTTGCATATTCATAGGGTTAGCTCGAAAAAAGGTGTTGACACCCCTCCGGAATTCCGTAGAATGCCGCCTCACAGCAGGCACGTAGCTCAGTTGGTTAGAGCACCACCTTGACATGGTGGGGGTCGTTGGTTCGAGTCCAATCGCGCCTACCAAACAAAATCCGCTCTGCTGGGCGGTCTAGAAGGGCTCACCGAAAGGTGGGCCCTTTTTTGTTGGATGCGATTTGCAAAGCCTTTGAAATACCGCGCTCAAAACGCCAACTCGGCGCCCATCTCTACGTACTCGATCTTTTTTTTCGTCGTGCCCCACGCTTCGTCATCTTCTCGTCCGCATGCCCCTAAAGCGCGGATCTCATGAAAGGTGGGGCGATCACCTGCGGGCAGCTCTCCATAAGCCTTCGAATCGTCCTGCGCCTGGGCGAACGACCGCCGCAAGCCAGGCAGTTACCCGCGCCGCAATTGTGCTTGCCGACGTGCTCAGGCGCGCTGACCGGCGAGCGGGCGATTTGGCTGCAGTTGCTGATCGGGCCAGCGCCAGAGGAGTGACCTGTGAGCAGGCGTATGACGGTGTCACGCCTCGGCAGGGCAGTGCTGCCGCTGATTCTCGGTCAGAGTCAGCACCTCACGGTGAGCCACCAAAGTCGGCGCATTATTCACTTCAGGACGTGACTTTTCTTTCCGGCGAAGGTCGCGGGCACGGACCACCTTAATAGCCGAAAATGCCAATACAAGACCTACCGGCCAAGCCAGCAGTGCGACGACGATAAACAAAGCGGAATTCAGACGGTCCACATGTTCGAGCCCCAAGGCTCTCAACGCGGTATCCAGGACGGGGTTGGTTCTTACTGTGACCTCTGCATCGTCCACCCAGTCACGCAGGGCGTGACGCAGCTGCCATGCAACGCCCCAGAGCAAAGAGATGAGCCAGATCGCTACCAGGAGAATGCTGATGTTTGTGATAACAAGCCGAATTTCCATGATTGTATTTCGCCATGTCGCTGGGGGAGGGCACAACTTTAACGCTTAATCCTTACGGCTGGATGTACGTTCGCACAGAATTTATTCGGTAAGCAAATTCCCCTCTGCTGCACGGTCTAGAGGGGCTCACCGAAAGGTGGAGCCTGGGTTTTCCTTTTGGTCGTCCTCACATTCAGGCTGTTTAACGTGGTCGCTGCCGGCCTATCAAGGCGAGACCTCAATACTGAGAGCTCACCTTCCTTGGCGAGCATGGCCAGGCGCGTGGCCATTAGGGCCAAGGCGAAAGGAAGCTTTGATCAAAGTCGGAGCCAGGAAGTGACATGCGAGGTGCTTGCACCTCGCTTCTTCAGTCAGTTACGGGTTGAAAATATCTGGAGCGTGCTCCTTTGCCCAAGTGGCGAAGAGCTCGCTCATTTTCTGGCTGGCATATTCCGAGTAGTGATAGACCTGATCCCGGTACATTGGCATGCCATCCAACACCATCGAGCATTTACTCGAGTTACAGATGAGCTCGTTCTGGTCAAAGAACTTTACTGATGGATGTTTTGCGAGAATTGCTTCCATCATTGGTCTGAAGCGGTCGTCAACCTCCTTCTTCTTTTCGATTGGAACCGAGCAGCCTTCGTTCATGCCTGAAAAGAAGGGGCGAGTGAAGCAGCCCTTGATGTCAGTATTAAAGGTCATGTGTGGAACAAAAATGATGACATTTACATTGTTTGCAAGTAAGCGCGCGACCCTTTCTTCAACGAGTGAAATATAAAACTCACCATAGGGTGTATTAATAAGCCCGTCGATGATTGCGTACTTGACTGTCTTTGACTTTTCAATGATGTCAAAAATCAAGTTTTCCTGGTGCGCTGGTCGGTAGCCGGTGCAAGGGTCATTGCCACCCAAGATCGTTTTGTCAGAATAGGTCGGTGATCCGACACCGCAAGCGCCAATGCTCAGTACGGTGTTATTTTTAAGATCTTTGTTATTGGCAAGGCCAGGGTACAGGTGATTGGCAAAGCTGTTACCAAATAACAATATAGTAGGACTGGCATCTTTATTGGTGCTGCAGAACCAATAACCAAAGTCTTTACGCTCTTCGAAGGCGTAGCGATTCAGGCAAATGTCGTTGACGGCATATTTCCAGGATGACCCAACAAACTGGTCCTGCACCGCAATGGTTTTCTGGATACTTGGGCGCCAGGGCAGACCGGCGTTTTGATAGGTCAGGAAGCCCGTCACTCCGATAGCTGTCATCGCCGCAACGAGCGCGGTGGTGGTTTTCCAGTTTCTGTTGTTACGGAATGGTTTTTCAACAAACCAGTAGGTAAGCCATGCCAGCACAATCGACGCCAGTACAAGGGTGATACGGGTGTCCTCTGGTGGCGTATTGTTCTCGACGATGCGCGCAAAAGTGAGCAGCGGCCAGTGCCACAGGTAGAGTGGAAAGCTGATGAGGCCGAACCAGACTAATATGCGATTTCCTAGAACATATTTGTTGAGCAGTGCGCCAGGCCCGGCGCCAATAACCAGTGCCGCACCAACGGTAGGGTAGAGAGCCACCCAGCCAGGGAACTGATCAGCCTTGGTAATGGTCGCCAAGCCATAAGCAATAAGTGCCAGGCCACTGACTGACATCAAGTTACGGGTGAGCGCGGTGTTCTTGAAGTGTTTGGATGGGAAGCAATGGGCATAGGCGAGCATTGAGCCAATAATTAGCTCCCATACCCTGGTGTGTGGCAAGTAGAAAGTATAAGACGGGCTTTCGCGAACGTTCTCGATATTGGCGACAAATGATGCGCCAAACAAGATTACTGCGATAAACAAAAGATTAATGTTTCTTTTCCAGGCGGCCCAAATAATCAGCGGCCAGAAAATGTAATACTGTTCTTCGATGCCAAGCGACCATAAATGCAGGAAAGGCTTTATCTCGGCGGATGTATCGAAATAACCACTTTCGTCAAACAGAACCAGGTTCGATATAAACGAAGCGCCACCGGCAATATGCTTGCCGAGTTGTTGGAATTCATCGGTGAAAAGAGCCAGCCACCCAAACACGTAGGCGCTCAACATGACGACGATAAGCGCCGGGAAAATCCGGTTTACCCTTTTTGAGTAAAACTCTCCTATACGGAATGTTCCACGCTCCGCACTTTTCATCAATATCGTTGAAATCAGATAGCCCGAAATAACGAAAAAGATGTCAACGCCGATAAAACCGCCAGTGACCAGCTCGGGGAATGCGTGGAAACCGACCACCGCCAACACCGCAATTGCTCGCATGCCGTCGATGTCGGGCCTGTATTTGGGATGCGCGAGGTGTTTCTCGATGCTTGCAATGCTTTGTGTTTGTAGGGATGTCATGACTTAAAGCCGGCTCCAGGGATGAAGTATTCCATGCACAACGCGCGGGCATGCTACTCGTATCGGGCTTGATACAGAAGCTGTTCGAGCGTGAATTCATTGTGCAAATGGATCTGCAGCGGTATGACGCATTAGGCGCCTTGCATTGGCAAAATCACCGTCGGTCAGCCCCTTCTTGGAGGAGAGCGTCTGAGGTGGGCCCTTTTTTGTTGCGTGGATTTTGGGCTGGCACCATTGCAGGATGCCGTCGACCTCGACGAAGCAACGCTGGCGGAAGTAGTATTGCTGCGGTTGGGGGACAAACGCTGCGTGGCGCTCCAGCCCGTTCGGGATCAACCGGGGTTTCCAAAAACTATATGTATGGCCCGTAGCACCTTTCTGGTGCAGGTCGAGAAGACGCCACACGCGGATGGTACGGATGGTCATCTCGATGTAATCTTTACTGATTGAGCGCCCATCGGGATTTCAGCGGCGCACCAGGCTAACGCCGTAACCATTATGGATAATGAAGTGTCGAATTTTTTGAATTTGTGAGCATCTTATATGAGCGTAAAAGAAACACGGAAGTATGCGTATATTGATGCTCTCAGAGGACTCGCAATAATCCTGGTTGTTCTGGTGCATTCATCCCAGAGTGTGAAGCCGACCAGCTCAATGCTTTCGTGGTTTATGAACGAAGGGGCACGAGGGGTGCAGCTATTTTATATAGCGAGCGCTATCACTCTTTGCATGTCATGGGCGGCCAGAAAAACCAATGAGCTCCATCCCGTGCGTAATTTTTATATACGGAGAATCTTTCGTATCGCACCAATGTTCTATGTGGCAATAACTGGGTTTCTTTATCTCAATGGAACGCTGCCGACTTACTGGGCTCCCAATGGCATCGAATGGTGGTTTGTTCCGGTCACTGCTTTGTTTTTACATGGGTTCCACCCGGAGACTATAAACTCGGTAGTGCCAGGTGGCTGGTCGGTAGCTGTTGAAATGACGTTTTACCTTATTTTCCCTGCCTTGATGTGGGTCAAACGGTACTATTGGCTTGCGATAATGTTGATCGCCTGCCTCTGCCTGCAACAATACAATGGCTTTATTTTTTCACACGTATTTGTATACGAAGAACGTCAGAAGTACCTGATTGATGTGTTTTCCTTTTATAACTTTTTAAGCCAGGTGCCCGTGTTCATTATGGGGGTTATGGCGTATGTGTTCCTCGCCAAAGAGAAGGCTCTTACTAAGACATATGTGGTTGTTGGCGGGGTGGTATTCGCTCTGCTGCTCACCGAGTTTTTGATGCAGTCGCAGTCGTTTGTTTCGCACCATGTGATTGCTGGCGGTTTGTTCGCATTATTTTCTATTTTTCTTGCTTATCACCCGACTCAGCTACTGGTAAACCCGGTAACTGTTTTGCTCGGGAAACTTAGCTTTAGCATGTATTTGATTCATATTGCAGTGCTGAAAGTAATAGGAATGTCAGGCGTCAATGGTTTCTTTGGTGAGGGCAATAAAGAAAGTGTTGTGTTCTTTCTGTTTGTCCTGATCGTTTCAGTGGGTGTTTCGTGGGTTACGTATCATTTCATTGAGAAGCCTGGTATTACGCTCGGTCGAAAATTGATTGATAGGCTGGAAGCCGACCAGTCGAATGTCGATTCGACGTCGTTGCCATCGGAACCCGTCAAGTAAACGCTCGACCCTCGCACTGCTGAAAATCATCCCGAAAGCCGGTCGGGGCGACGCCTGATCCCACTGGCGCATGCTCAGCGAAGTATCGCAACCACAACGACGCCAGGGACTGATCGCTTTGGCGGCGTGTCGAGGTTACGTCGGGTAGGTTTCTCGCTATTATGTGTCACGTGGCGAGTAGTAGGGCCTTGGGCTGTTGAATTGTTGCCTGCTTCACGCTTGCAGAAGAGGCTTGATCGCAGTGATAGCGAGAGTCTTATGTGAAATAATTTGGTTATAACAATAAAGGTTAAGAGTATCTAATGTCTAGAATGACGCTGGAGCAATCTCAGCAACTTGACTCAATTCGCGCTCTGGCTGCGATTGCTGTTTTGTTCGGGCATACTTTTCAGACCCTGCTGTTGCCGGCCATTAAGTCCTGGTTTACCTTGGTTGTGCTTGTGTCACAACTCGCCGTTATGGTTTTCTTCGTACTCAGCGGCTTTCTTATAGGAAAGTCTGTGTGCAACAACATATCAAAAAACTCAGTGTTCAGTATTGGCCAGTATATAAGGGATCGAGCCTTCCGAATCTATCCACCGCTGATCGCATCTTTGATTCTGATAATCGTCTTTTCTATTGCGGCACCTTACGTGTTTCCTTCTGGAACTAACTCGCTGCTCATCATTGAAAATGTGGATTTCGTCCGTGCTGAATTCGTGACGATTCCATCGGATATTTGGGGCGCACTGCTATTTCTCAATGGTTTCAAAGTCGAGACGGCTCCCACTAATGGGCCGCTTTGGAGTTTATCGATTGAGGTTTGGTATTATGTAATAGCGGCGTCAGTTTTTCTGTGGCCTAGCAGAAAAGTGCTTGCGGGCTTCCTGCTTGGCTTGACAATTTTTGTCACCTACAAGAGTTTGTTGTTTTTTATACTGGCTCCGGTATGGTTTTCGGGCTTTGGGTTAGCGTTGATTCACCAGCGTAGACCACAGATGAATAACCGGATTTTTGCGGTAGGGTTTGCGATCTCTAGTATAGCGGTTGTTGCTGTCGTCATTTTTTCGTTGTTTGATGAGCCGTCTGGCAATGCAGTGGTATACGAAACGCTAAACATTTTTAGAGTGGTGTCTGGATTATGGTTTGCTTGTTTTCTTGCATTGCTCATGGGAGGGTTGACGTCCTTTCCCAAGTTTCTTTATAAGCATGCGAGTTATTCATATACTCTGTATGTTATTCATTTTCCGATCATGCTGTTTGTTCTTGGGTTGTCGCAGAAACTAATATATGCGTCGGTGCTAAATGCTGTGCTAATTAGTGTCGTGACGATTTTGATTTCGTTGGCAGCATCTTGGCTGTTAAGTCGCTGGGTCGAAAACAAAACATTCATTTCTCGCATCGTGCGCTCTGTTAAACAGATAGTAACGAAAAAGGCAGCAGCCTAGGTCCTCATCATTCGAATGTAGAATTTTTCATTGTGGTGCTGTTGTTTATCCCGTATTGAATGGGCGATGTATTTCCAAATAGGACCAAGTCAGGGAGTGACAAAATGGGATGGTACTCAGATCTCAATGCGTGGGCAGCGAAAGTCTCGAATCGGATATCGAAACGACATCGGCGTATCGCTGCCAGCGTTCTAATGCTTTGCTGGGGAGCGGGAATCTGCTTCCGTTGGCCTGTCGAGCCTGTCTTCTTCTTCATCATTGCCTTTCAACTGGCGTTCACGTCGCTGTTCATGAAGGACCAGATACCTGAATCGACAAAGAAAAGTCGAGCCACCAAGGCACGATGATTTTGTCGCTGGGATCTTCTGATTTCTGATGGCCCTGCCATGGCTATCGTTGGTGCTGCTGTATGCCCACCTCAGTGCAGTTTCCTGCCGCCATGGACCGTAACTGTAGAACGCCAGTATCAATGTAGGAAACGTCGAGCGTTAAATTCAGAAAAGTCCTATATGAAAAGCGGTCTGCCAGGCTTCAAGCTATTGGACGGTTATTTCTACTAAGGATTTTAGGGTGACTACCACACTCGATACATTTGTTCTCCGGCTACCTGAAGATTTGCATCTGAAATTAAAACGCGCCGCTCAACTGAATAGGCGAAGCCTGAATAGCGAAATCGTCGCTAGAATGGCGCGTGCTTTAACCGAGATGTCCACGGATAAACTGGATGATGGATCCAAACTTGCGCTGATCAGGAAGGTGATTGTGCTGGAAAATACAATTGCGCAGATCAAAATGAGCGCTGGTGCCGACTGACGCGCAGAGTGGCGAGTTGGATGCGCTTCCCTCTCATGGCCCTGGCCCTATGTCGAACGTCGGGCCATGGCGGCGTGCGTTAGTTACCATAGAAGCTATTGTTTTTTCTCTTTGTGTTTGACGCTTTTCCGGCGTCAAACATTTGCACTAATTGGCTGTATCGAAAAGAAATTAGCCTTAGCGCAATTCATTCATACGGCCCATTACAAACTCAGCCATAAATAACAAAACGTCCAACTAGACAAGCGGCGAGGATAACTAATACCCGGCAAATGACAAAAAACTGACAACAAAAAACAGTCATATACTCCCTATAAGTCGGTGAAATATCATGATCAAGATCATGGCCTGCTTTTTAATAGGAGCTATAACTGCAGGATGCAACGGCATCGTCAAACCCGATCTTTCGGGGCCTACTAACGATTCATACTTCGTCGTCTTTTCAGGCTTTCCTTTGCCCTATGTATACATGGCTTCGGCCGTACAATGGAACGAGGACTACGCTGTCACTACCCGCCACACGCCGCTTGTCTCCAACGTGAAATACAGCTGCAGTACAGGCTGCGATCTCGTCTTCATCCAGCACAAAGCCAACGGCCGCTGCCCTTCGTGGCGCGCACCGCGTGTAGGCGAGAGCATTACAGCCGTGGGGGCGAGCCCTTATCTGGTGACCACCACCGGGAAAGGCAAGGTGTACCAAACGCCTTTCGTCAATGCCACCGAACACAGCGGCGATCTCTATGGCATCCATGATGCCCCGCTGGTCCAGGGGATGTCGGGTGGACCAGTCATCGCCGGCGACGGCAGTGTTGTCGGTATCAATATCGGTTTTTACTCCACCACACTGAACGATGTGAGCTTCCACCCCGGCATAAAGATGGCCGAGAGAATCAGCCTCTTTGTTCCCTACTCGATCATTCAGCGAGAGTGGGCGCTGTTGCAGGCAAAACTAAATGATCCGCACGGCGCGAAATATGCCTCGGAGTAGCTTTTAGTTATTGTCGAAGTCCAATCGCGGCGACCAAAGAAAATCCACTCTCTGGGAGACCCATCAAATGGTGGGTCTTTTTATGGTCTGCAATTTTTCCTCTCGCTGACACCGTTTGCCGAATGTCTTCATGGCGCGGTTTGTTTTCGATTCGGGCGTAAACTAGGGGCGCTACCTCATCAAAAGGAGCCGCATATGATCGCCGACCAAATGAACAAACAGGCCTCTGAGAACAGAGCTGTTTGGGATCAATACTTCTGCGCTGCGTTGATTGCAGAAAGCAATCTGACGGCACCCGTTGTAGGAGGGGCTACTCACGACGACAGGCAAAACCTGTTGATAGAAAGGGCCAAAGCGCTCGCCGACAAGATGATGGAAAACAGAAAATAACCAGAGCCCAGCCATCGCGCTGGGCTCTTTACATCAGGATATCCCTCAGGCTCAGGCGATCAATTCCACTTTGCCGGTTCCAAGTCGATAAACGCCACCGACGATTTTTAACGTGCCCTTGCTGAGTGCATCAGTTAGCAAGGGTGAGGCGTTTTTCAGGCGGTTGACGGAGTTTTTGACGTTTTGCGCGGTGGCGTTTTCGACAAGGCTTCCGGGTTCCTTCAGCACTTTCTCGATAGAGGCCTTGAGCGCGTCGGTCAGTTTCGGGATGTGGCCAGGGAAAACGATGTGATCTTTAACGGCCTTTATGCCTGCCTCGATAGCGCCGCAACTCTCATGCCCCAACACGAGGATCAACGGTGCCCCGAGCACCGCGACGCCGTATTCAAGACTTGCCAGCCCCTCATCGGTCACGAAGTTGCCTGCCACGCGAATGGCGAAAAGGTCGCCTCGAGCCGTGTCAAAAGCGTATTCGGGAGCGATACGCGAGTCCGAGCAACTCAGCACCGCCACGAACGGGTTCTGGCCGGAGACCAGGGCTTCTCGTTCCGCCTTGAAGTCGTGTGTCTTGGAGGTGCCGGACACATACCGTTCATTTCCCTCCATCAGTCTTTTCAGCGCCATATCGGGGCTGATCGAGTTTTGTGGTTTTGGGGGGGAGGACGGTTTCTCGGCGGCCTGGATGATCTTGCCCGGCAGCACGCCGGCCAGCAGCAGAGCCCCTGCGCCTAGTCCGGCAAAACGAAGAAAACGACGACGATCATTGGCGTTTTGAACAGGTTTTGAATCACATGATTCACACATGATTTTGTGTACTCAGGTCAATTCGGTGGGAATGACTGCTGTTGGGGGGTAGTGCTTCAGGAACCTTTGGCACTAGTGTTCTGGAGTCTAGACGCTCTGTAATATTTTGTTTTAAGCATGCTCATGAGGGAGATGGCGAATTGTTTGAGGGGGAAGTGTCGTGGTGCAGGCCGGCAATTCTTGGGCTACTACTGACAGGTTGATTCAACTTCGTCCTGACAGGAGTATCTCGATGCTGGCTCACTGGTTTCTTGCGGCGGTTCACCTTTTGGCATTTGCCTTGGGCTTCTGGGCTGTGCTGACTCGCGGCACGGCTTTTCGGCGTCTGGCTGCCGGGGTGGGGGAAGCTCGCAGCGTATTGATCGCGGATAATCTGTGGGGCATTTCTGCCGTCATTCTTCTGATCACCGGTGGGATGCGCGCTTTTGGCGGGTACGAAAAGGGCACTGATTACTATCTTCACCAGCCATTGTTCCACCTCAAGATGACGCTTTTCGTCCTGATCCTGTTGCTGGAAACTGCACCGATGGTGACGCTGATCAAATGGCGGATTGCGCTGGGGCGTGGCGCGGCGATCGATACCGGCCGTGCGAAGTTGTTTGCACGGATCAGCCATATCGAAGCGCTGCTGGTGTTGCTGATGGTCGTGGCGGCCACGGGCATGGCGCGGGGCGTGACGTTCGGTTAGTTGAGTGTGATCAGACACTTTCTCGGGGTTAACCCGTAACGTCTGACAGTCATGGCGTGTGATTTGCCGTTAGGATCGGCGGCGGATTCCTGACGGCATCGCAGAGGAATGCCATGACTTCTCAAGAAGGGGGCGAGCGCGTAACGGGAGGGCGATGCGGCGCTTGAATCTTAAGCCAGCCGTGGCGAGCGGGCTGGCTACTGATGCAACTGGATTCAGGTCTGCGGCTTGTCCGGGGCGGTCAGGCCAGCCTGAATGCGTTGATAAATTTCTTCGCGGTGCACTGCAACGTCTTTCGGGGCGTTGATGCCAATCCTGACTTGCTGGCCGCTTACGCCCAGAATGGTGATCGTAATGTCATCACCAATATTTATGCTTTCACCGACTTTGCGGGTGAGTATCAGCATGGTCTTCT
The DNA here is from genome assembly GCF_001297125.1 of Pseudomonas sp. RIT-PI-q. GTDB lineage: Bacteria > Pseudomonadota > Gammaproteobacteria > Pseudomonadales > Pseudomonadaceae > Aquipseudomonas. Next base: position 252,023 of record NZ_LHPC01000028.1, on the reverse strand, counting down.
CCTTGATTGCTTTGTAGGGCACCTGATTCGAACAGTGCAGAGGTCGGTGGTATGTATAGATTAGTGCGAAGTCTCACAGTTTGGGTGCCTCTTTCTGACGCGCAGATGCTGCATTAATTCCCAAGGCGTAACTATACAGAGGCCGCAACCATCATTCTCGTTGTTTTAAGCCCATTTTGCGGCACTCGGGAAGTATTCATGAATGTTAAAATCCAGGCTTTTAGCATTCAGAGGGAAGCGTTGTGCGCAAAATGGTCTTGGTAATCGCGGTACTGGCGCTGGCGGGATGCGGTGAGGGCAAGAGCGTCGACGCGCAAAAGTCGCAGCCGGCTGCGGCGGCCGCGCCCGCGGTGGCATCTGCGCCACAATGGGATCTCGAAGTGCGAGGCGAAACGACTCAGGCGGTCAGCGACCTCAGCGGCTGGTTGATCGAGCACGCTTTTGTTTCCAACGTCGTCACTGAAAATGGCAAAACCCGGATTCTGGTCGGGCCATTCAGTTCGAAGGCCGAGGCTGAAGCCAGGCAGGCAGATTTGAATGCGGCGCTGGCTCGGGCGAAAAAAATGAACATCGAATCGCTGATTGTCGAGCGCCCAGCCGCTCAGTAACGATCCTGCTGTTCGGCGGAACATCTTAAAGGGTGTCGGTAGGGGCTCGTCTCTATACGAAGTCACTGTCGATTCCCTGAAGGAGCTCTGCCCATGGCCTCCGCCAATCCCTACAAACTATTCGACGCGGTCTTGCGTCAAAAAAAGACCCTGAGCCCTCATTTGATGCGCGTCACGCTGGCCGGCCCGATGGTCACCGAGATGGCGACCTGGGCGCCGGATCAACGCGTGAAGCTGTTCTTTCCTGCCGTCGACGGATCGCCCGCCCGATTGTCCCATGACGATGGCTGGTACGCCCGTTTCCGCTCGATGCCGGTGGCCCGGCGCCCGGCGATGCGTACTTACACCATCCGTCATTTGCGCGCCGAGCAGGGCGAAGTGGACATCGACTTCGTGTTGCACGGCGAAACCGGTCCCGCGTCCCGTTGGGCGCTCCACGCGGTGCCGGGCGAACCGATTCAGATTGTCGCCCCGGATCGCCGGTTCTCGGCGCAAGACGCGGGAGGTTTTGAATGGAAGCCCCCGCAACAGCTCAAGCAGTTATTACTGGTCGCCGACGCCACTGCATTGCCGGCCGCGCTTGGCATTCTCGATGAGATGGCGGCGCTTGCCGAGCCGCCGATCACCCAGGCGTTTTTTGAAGTGGACAGCATGGAAGATGCGCTGCCGGTTCCAGACTGGCCCGGGCTTTCGGTGGAGTGGCTGATTCGCGATCACGCCGCCGCGACCGGGGCGGGATCGCTGATGGTCGAAGCGGTCCGTCGGGCGAATCTGCCGTCATCCTCTTCGAGTACACACGATAAGGTGGAGTTGGCGGAAGTCGATGTCGATGCGGACATACTCTGGGAAACCTCGGAATCGGCCGCTGATGGCTTCTACGGCTGGATCGCCGGGGAAACGGTGGCGGTGATGAGCCTGCGCAAATACTTGATCAAGGAGCGCGGCATAGCCCGGGAGTCACTCAACCTGATGGGTTATTGGCGCTACAACAAAGTCGGTGGTTAGAAACGAAAAAAGGCCTCGGGTATCACGCCCGAGGCCTTGGTGTTTTCAGCGAACGCTTAACCGCAGGCTTTCATGTCGACCGGCCCGACAAACTCGTTGCCGCGCCCCATGACACACGCCACGCTCTGATTACGCTGGCGTTCCCAAGCTTGTACCGGATAGGTTTTGTTCCAGGCTTCGTACAGTTGGCGATCCTGTTTCGACAAGCTCAAGCCGTACTGCTTGCTCATGTAGAAATACGTCCGGGCGATCATGCCGCGAATGGAAGGGCGGGGCATGACCTTCTTCGCCTTGAAGTCGACCTGGGTCAGGCACGAACCGTATTGACCCGATTGCACCGGCAGCCAGCCGAAACTGAAATTGCTGCGATCGCCGTTTACCTCACCGATGCTCGGCACCAGGTTATGCAGATCGGCCTCGGCCTTCTGATAAACCGGGTCGTAGCGCGTGCAGTTCTTGCGCCCGCCTTCTTGCCAGCATTGACGTTGATGGCCGATCTGCCAGGCCGGGACAATGTGCTCCCACTCAATGCGGGAGGCGCGCTTGGCGTTTTTTCGCGGGACATAACCGCAGGCCGCGAGGTCGACTTTGTTGCCGGTGTATTTGCAGCCGCAATAGAACTCGGTTGATTGCGGGGCGTATAGCTTCCAGGCAACTTTCTTGGCTTCGTTGAAGGTGCGGGGGGCGGCAGCTTGCGCGCCCATGGTGAAGAACAGAAACAGTAAAACAAACCAACGGACACTCATTGACTCAATCTTCCTTCGGCACAACCCAGAAAATCTGCACACCGCCATCGTCGCGATAAGCGAGCGTGACGTTGTCGTTCTCATCGATCTCTTCGAGCAAGCGCTCCCACTCATCCACTGGCTCGTCCGGGAGGCGGAAGATCAGCGCTGCTTTGGCTTTTTGCGCGGTGGGGGAATTGATGATTTTCTGAACGCGCATACCCAGGCGTTCATAGGCGTCAGGAGAGGCGGAGGTGGTGGCCACGGAATTATCCTTATTAAGCTGTACGTGCATACAGTATTTAACTGTAGGCATTTTCGCAACTGCTTAAAATTCAAGAAAATCCTCTGACAGCAGTTTTTTCCGTTTGATGTAGGACGAAGGAGGTTTTTTTATCAGATAAGAGACCACTCGCCAGGGTTGGCGAGTGGCGCAAGCGGTGCCCGACCGGAGCCGGTCGGGCGAGGGTGAATCAGTATTCCCAGAACATCCGTTGCAGCTCTTTGCTGTCATTGGTCTTGGTCAGCGCGACCATGGCCAGGATGCGAGCCTTCTGCGGGTTCAAGTCATGTGCCACGACCCAGTCGTACTTGTCGTCAGGCTGTTCGGCGTTACGCAGGACGAAACCACCGGCGTTGACGTGGGAAGAACGAATGATCTGTACGCCATCCTTGCGCAGGGCTTGCAGGGTTGGCACGACCCGCGAAGACACCGAACCATTGCCGGTGCCGGCGTGGATGATCGCTTTGGCGCCTGACTGAGCCAGGGCTTTGTAGGCGGTATCGCTGACATTGCCATAGGAGTAGGCAATTTCGACGTCAGGCAGGCTCTTGATCGACTTGATGTCGAATTCCGAGTCCATGGTGTGGCGCTTGGCTGGTAAGCGGAACCAGTAGGATTTGCCTTCGACGACCATGCCAAGCGGACCCCAGGCACTTTTGAAGGCCTCGGTCTTGATGTTGATCATTTTGCTGACATCGCGACCCGACTGGATTTCATCGTTCATGGTCACCAGCACGCCTTTACCGCGTGCTTCTTTGCTGCTGGCCACGGCCACGGCGTTGTACAGGTTGAGCATGCCATCGGCGGACATCGCGGTGCCTGGGCGCATGGAGCCGACGACGATGATCGGCTTGTCGGTTTTTTCCACCAGGTTCAGGAAGTAGGCGGTTTCTTCCAGGGTGTCGGTGCCATGGGTGATGACGATGCCATCGACGTCTTTGCTGTCGGCCAGTTCCGCCACGCGACGACCCAGTTGCAGCAGGTTGTCGTTGGTGATGCTTTCGGACGCGATCTGCATGACCTGTTCGCCACGCACGTTGGCCAGTTGGCTCAGTTCCGGAACGCCAGCGATGAGTTGTTCGATGCCGACTTTCGCGGCTTGATAGGTTGCACTGTTAGCAGCGCTGGCGCCCGCGCCGGCAATGGTGCCACCGGTGGCCAGGATCACCACGTTCGCCAGTTTCTGTTGGGTGTCGACTTCTTTAGCCTGAAGGGCGGTAGGCAGGAGCAGCAGGAGGGCCAAGGCGCCCGGAACAAAGGTTTTGAAAGCAGATGTCATTATTTTTCTCTCTAGTAGTGAGACGGTGCTGATGCAGGTTCATCTAGATGCACCCCAGGCCGATCTGAACGCTTGGGGTACAAGAGAAGAGCAGGATCTGTACCAGTCACACTTTGAATCTGAAAAACCTTTTAACATCATGATTTGTATAAGTATTTGTGAATGAAATCGGCAGCGGTTCCGCGCCATGTCGTCCGGGTTTCCGAATATGTTTGATGTTTATGTTCGGCTCTCCGAAAAATCCTACAGTCTCTGTTGAACAAGTCGTCTTGCCGGATCTTGAATCACCGCTAAAGAAACCCACCCGCAGGTCGATGCTTCCTTAAAGGATCTTTTTTAACGGAGTTCACATGTCGTTTACTGTCGGTTTTCCAAACGCCGCTGTCGTCAACATCGGAGGCAAATCTGCGGTGGCAACTGATGCCTTGAGTGACACCACGGCTGAAGGCGCAGCGCAGCGGTTGGGTGTCGACGAGGACGACAAAAAAACCGTCAGCCTCGGTGGCGCCGGGCAGGGCAGTGCAAAAACCGAAAGCGCTGGTAGCAGTCAAAGTATTGCGGTGCAGATGCTGCTCAAGCGTATGCAGGAACTGCAACAGCAACTGCGCGAACAACAGCAGCAACTGGCCGCGACTCAGGCAGCGTCTTACTCATCACCGGAAGCCAAAGCCACGGCCGTGATGTCGGTTCAGCAGCAGATCGCCGATACCGCAGGCGCCATTGCTCAAGTGGCAGGGGCCCTGGCAAAAGCATTAACTGAAGGTTCCACTGCCGGTAATGTCGTCAGCACTACCGCGTGACACGATTGCCCGGTTGTTGCCAACCGAACCACAAAATGGTTGTTTCCGGTCGTTGACAAATATCGGCAGGGTTCGCATAGTTCGATCTCGCAAACGTTTGCGTGGTGCTCCCGAAGGCTCGTTCATTGAAAAGTGCGATCAAGCCTACGCCCAGCGCAAGTGTTGCTCACAATAATCATAAGATCGGAGTGAACTCATGAAGCTGCCATTCGCTGGACGTCTTCTCGCTGTCGCTATGCTGGCTGTCGCATCCGCCGCGTTACCCGTCTCCTCGGCCTTCGCCGAAACCCCTGAAAAACCTAAAGTCGCGCTGGTCATGAAATCCCTGGCCAATGAATTCTTCCTGACTATGGAAGACGGCGCCAAGGCTTACCAGAAAGACCACTCCGGCGATTTCGAGCTGATCTCCAACGGCATCAAGGACGAAACCGACACGGCTGGCCAGACGCGTATCGTCGAGCAAATGATTCTGGCCAAGGTCAATGCGCTGGTCATCGCGCCCGCTGACTCAAAGGCCATGGTGCCCGTGATCAAGAAAGCCATCGATGCCGGTATCACCGTGATCAACATCGACAACCAGCTTGACCCGGCCGTGGTCAAAAGCAAGAACATCACCGTTCCGTTCGTAGGCCCGGATAACCGCAAAGGTGCGCGCCTGGTGGGCGAGTACCTGGCCAAACAACTGAAGACCGGTGACGAAGTCGGCATCATTGAAGGCGTTTCCACTACCACCAACGCTCAAGCCCGCACCGCAGGCTTCAAAGATGCGATGGAAGCGGCGCAGATCAAGGTTGTCTCTCTGCAGTCCGGTGACTGGGAGATCGACAAGGGCAACAAGGTTGCCGCTTCGATCCTCAGCGAATACCCAGAAGTCAAAGCCCTGCTGGCCGGCAACGACAGCATGGCCGTCGGCGCCGTTTCCGCCGTACGTGCCGCAGGCAAGGCTGGCAAGGTACAAGTGGTCGGTTACGACAACATCAATGCCATTAAGCCGATGCTCAAGGACGGCCGCGTGCTAGCTACCGCTGACCAGTTTGCAGCCAAGCAAGCCGTGTTCGGCATCGAGACCGCGCTGAAAATCATCAAGGGCGAGAAAGTCGACAGCGGCGCCAACAGCGTTATCGAAACTCCGGTAGAGCTGGTGACCAAGTAGTCCTTCTGGCGAGACAACGGTGCTCGCCCGTCGGGGCGAGCACATGGAGAGTTTTTATGTCAGTTTGCGCCCCGAACGCTGTCCTCTCGGTCAGCGGTATCGGTAAGACTTATGCCCAACCGGTCCTGACCGGTATTGACCTGACGCTGATGCGCGGCGAAGTGCTGGCGCTGACCGGTGAGAACGGCGCCGGCAAAAGCACCCTGTCGAAAATCATTGGCGGGCTGGTCACACCGACCACTGGCCAGATGCAATTCCAGGGTCAGGATTACCGCCCCGGCAGCCGCACCCAGGCTGAAGACCTGGGCATCCGCATGGTCATGCAAGAACTCAATCTGCTGCCGACCCTGTCGGTGGCGGAAAACCTGTTCCTCGACAACCTGCCCAGCAGCGGCGGCTGGATCAGTCGCAAGCAACTGCGCAAGGCTGCAATCGAGGCCATGGCTCAGGTCGGGCTCGACGCGATCGATCCGGACACCCTGGTCGGTGAACTCGGCATCGGCCATCAACAAATGGTCGAGATTGCGCGCAACCTGATCGGCGATTGCCATGTGCTGATTCTCGATGAACCGACCGCGATGCTCACGGCCAGAGAAGTCGAGATGCTGTTCGAACAGATCACTCGCCTGCAGGCTCGCGGCGTGTCGATCATCTACATTTCCCACCGCCTCGAAGAACTGGCGCGAGTGGCCCAGCGCATTGCGGTATTGCGCGACGGCAACCTGGTCTGCGTCGAGCCGATGGCCAATTACAACAGTGAGCAACTGGTCACGTTGATGGTCGGTCGAGAACTCGGCGAACACATCGACATGGGGCCGCGCAAGATTGGCGCTCCGGCGTTGACGGTCAAAGGGCTGACTCGCTTGGACAAGGTTCGCGACGTGTCTTTCGAAGTGCGCGCCGGCGAGATCTTCGGTATTTCCGGTTTGATCGGGGCAGGGCGCACCGAGTTGCTGCGCCTGATTTTCGGCGCCGACACCGCGGACAGCGGCACGGTTGCCCTGGGTTCGCCGGCGCAAGTGGTGAGTATTCGTTCACCGGCTGACGCGGTCGGTCACGGCATCGCCCTGATCACCGAAGACCGCAAGGGTGAAGGCTTGCTGCTGACTCAATCGATCAGCGCCAACATTGCGCTGGGCAATATGCCGGTCATTTCCAGCGGCGGCTTCGTCAACAACGGTGACGAGATGGCCCTGGCCCAGCGTCAGATCGACGCCATGCACATCCGCAGTTCCAGCCCGACGCAGTTGGTGTCTGAGCTGTCCGGCGGCAACCAACAGAAAGTCGTGATCGGCCGTTGGCTGGAACGCGATTGCTCGGTGCTGCTGTTCGACGAGCCGACCCGTGGCATCGATGTGGGCGCCAAGTTCGACATCTATGCACTGCTTGGTGAGCTGACTCGCCAGGGCAAAGCGCTGGTGGTGGTGTCCAGCGACCTGCGTGAGCTGATGCTGATTTGCGACCGGATTGGCGTGCTGTCGGCGGGGCGCCTGATCGATACTTTCGAACGCGACAGCTGGACGCAGGATGATTTGCTTGCGGCCGCTTTCGCCGGCTACCCAAAACGTGATGCGCTGCTCAACGAAGCCGCGCCTAGGGATCTCCCATGACAACTGCAACGTCTGCTGGCAAACGTAGTGGCAACTTCTACGGCCTCGGCACCTATCTGGGCCTGGCCGGAGCCTTGCTGGCGATGATCGCGCTGTTCTCGGTCCTGAGCAGCCATTTCCTGTCTTACGACACCTTCAGCACCCTGGCCAACCAGATCCCCGATTTGATGGTGCTGGCGGTCGGCATGACGTTCGTCTTGATCATCGGTGGGATCGATTTGTCGGTGGGCTCGGTATTGGCGCTCGCGGCGTCGACGGTCAGCGTGGCGATTCTCGGCTGGGGCTGGAGCGTGCTGCCTGCGGCGTTGCTGGGGATGGGCGCTGCGGCGCTGGCCGGCACCATCACCGGCTCGATCACCGTGGCGTGGCGGATTCCGTCCTTCATCGTCTCCCTCGGCGTGCTGGAAATGGCTCGCGGCGTGGCGTACCAGATGACCGGTTCGCGCACAGCCTACATCGGTGATGCCTTTGCCTGGCTGTCCAACCCGATTGCCTTCGGTATCTCGCCGTCGTTCATCATTGCCTTGCTAATCATCTTCATTGCCCAGGCCGTGTTGACCCGTACCGTGTTCGGTCGCTACCTGATCGGCATCGGCACCAATGAAGAAGCGGTGCGTCTGGCAGGGATTAATCCAAAGCCCTACAAGATTCTGGTGTTCAGTCTGATGGGACTGCTGGCCGGTATCGCCGCGCTGTTTCAGATTTCCCGTCTGGAGGCTGCGGACCCGAATGCCGGTTCCGGTCTGGAGTTGCAAGTAATCGCTGCCGTGGTCATCGGCGGCACCAGCCTGATGGGCGGCCGTGGTTCGGTCATCAGTACGTTCTTCGGGGTGTTGATCATTTCCGTATTGGCGGCCGGTCTGGCGCAAATCGGCGCGACCGAACCGACCAAGCGCATCATCACCGGCGCGGTGATCGTGGTCGCGGTGGTGCTTGATACTTATCGCAGTCAGCGCGCAAGCCGGCGGACCTGAGTCATGGCAACGATCAAGGATGTGGCAGCGCTCGCGGGAATTTCCTACACCACGGTTTCCCACGTGGTGAACAAGACTCGACCGGTCAGTGAAGAAGTGCGGATCAAAGTCGAGGCGGCGATCAAGAGTCTTGACTACGTGCCCAGCGCCGTGGCCCGCTCGCTCAAGGCTAAAACTACTGCGACCATCGGCCTGCTGGTGCCTAACAGCCTCAACCCGTACTTCGCCGAACTGGCCCGTGGGATCGAGGATTACTGCGAGCGCAACGGCTACTGCGTAATCCTCTGCAACTCCGACGACAACCCGGACAAGCAACGCAGCTACCTGCGCGTGCTGCTGGAAAAGCGTATCGACGGGCTGATCGTGGCGTCGGCCGGCGGTGACGCAGGATTGGCAGAAGGCCTTGCAGCGGTACGCACGCCAATGGTCATCGTCGACCGTGGGCTGGCCGGTGTGAATGCCGATCTGGTGCGCATCGACCACGAATACGGCGCCTATCTGGCGACCCGACACCTTCTGGAGTTGGGCCATCGGGACATCGCCACGATTGGCGGTCCGGCGAGTACCAGTGTGGCGCAGATGCGTCTGGCCGGTTATTGCCGCGCGTTGAAAGAGGCGGGCGTTGAAGTGCCTCGCGAGCGCATGCTGGAAAGCGACTTCACCAGCACCGGCGGTTACAACGCCGCTGCGATCCTGTTGGAAAAGAACCCGCCCAGCGCGATCTTCGCCGGCAACGACATGATCGGCATCGGCGTGCTGCGCGCGGCGGCCGAGCGCAATATTCGTGTACCGAGCGATCTGTCGGTGATCGGCTTCGACGATATCCAGATGAGCCGTTACGTCTATCCGGCGCTGACCACGGTGGGCCAGTCGATCCTGCAATTGGGCGAGATGGCCGCGGAAGTGCTTTTACGCAGGATCGCCACGCCGGATATGGCCACCGATCAACGGATCGTGACGCCGAGCATTGTCCTGCGCGAATCGACTGCGCCGCTGGCCGGTGTGTTCGAAGAGTACCGCTAAACCCAAAGCACCGCTGAAACCAGAATTGATGAGTAGTGATGTATGCCAGCAAAAGTAGTGGTAATCGGCAGCCTGAACATGGACCTGGTCACCCGGGCCCCAAGGTTGCCCCGTGGTGGTGAAACACTGATCGGCAGGTCGTTTTCCACGGTCTCCGGCGGCAAGGGCGCGAATCAGGCAGTCGCCGCCGCGAGGCTGGGCGCGCAGGTGTCGATGGTCGGCTGTGTGGGCAGTGATGCCTATGGCGAACAGCTGCGCGGGGCGTTGTTGGCCGAGCAAATCGATTGCCAGGCCGTGAGCACCGTCGACGGTGCCAGCGGTGTGGCGTTGATTGTGGTCGACGACAACAGTCAGAACGCGATCGTGATCGTCGCCGGTGCCAATGGTGCGTTGACGCCAGAAGTGATCGACCGTTTCGATGCGGTATTGCAGGCGGCAGATGTGCTCATCTGCCAGCTGGAAGTGCCGGATGCCACCGTCGGCCATGCGCTCAAGCGCGGTCGCGAGTTGGGCAAAGTCGTGATCCTGAACCCGGCACCGGCCAGTCGCCCGCTGCCGGCAGACTGGTACGCGGCCATCGATTACCTGATTCCCAACGAAAGCGAAGCCTCGGCCCTGAGCGGGTTGCCGGTGGACTCCCTGGAAACCGCCGAAACCGCCGCGGCCCGTTTGATCGCCATGGGCGCCAGCAAGGTCATCATCACCCTCGGCGCCCAAGGTTCGCTGTTTGCCAATGGCAAAGTCTTCGAGCATTTCCCGGCGCCCAAGGTGAAGGCTGTCGACACCACGGCGGCTGGCGACACCTTTGTCGGTGGTTTCGCCGCGGCGTTGGCGACCGGCAAAACCGAAGCTCAAGCCATCCGTTTCGGCCAGGTCGCTGCGGCGTTCTCGGTCACTCGTGCCGGCGCGCAACCCTCGATTCCCACCTTGTCCGACGTACAGGCCTTTAAAGCACCATGAAAAAAACACCACTGCTTAACGTCGCGCTATCGCGGCTGATCGCGTCCCTGGGGCATGGCGACATTGTGGTCATTGGTGATGCCGGGCTACCGGTGCCGCCGGGCGTCGAGCTGATCGACCTGGCCCTGACCCACGGCATTCCGGATTTCGTCAGCACTTTGAAAGTTTTGCTCAGTGAAATGCAGGTCGAAAGCCATGTGCTGGCCCAGGAAATCCTTGAGAAACAGCCATCGGCGCTGACGACGCTGGACGAGTTGAATGCCGAAGGTGCGCTGGGTCAGCGCGAGCTGCTCAGCCATGACCAATTTAAAGTCCTCAGCCGACAGGCACGGGCGATTATTCGCACAGGCGAATGTCAGCCGTACTGCAACATTGTGCTGGTGGCTGGGGTGACGTTTTAGTTCGCTGTTGTCTTTCTGTGTTCCACGCACAAGGAGTGCGCTATGTACCGCTATGCTCAGAAACTGCACCACCTGCTCCGGAGTCTGCTGCTTTTGTCCCTGATTACCGCAACAAGCGCCCACGCGGCGGAAAAGATCGACCTGATCATCGACACCGATCCGGGGGCCGACGACGTGGTTGCCTTGCTGTTCGCCCTGGCATCGCCCGAAGAGCTGAGCATTCGTGCGCTGACCACCGTCGCCGGCAACGTTCGCCTGGACAAGACATCGCGTAATGCGCGCCTGGCCCGTGAGTGGGCGGGGCGCGAAGAAGTGCCGGTCTACGCCGGTGCGCCGAAACCGCTGATGCGCACGCCGATCTACGCCGAGGATATCCATGGCAAGGAAGGGTTGTCGGGTGTCGCTGTGCATGAACCGAAGAAAGGCCTGGCCCAAGGCAATGCGGTCAACTACCTGATCGACACCTTGAAGACCGCCAAGCCTCACAGCATCACTATCGCCATGCTCGGCCCGCAGACCAACCTGGCCCTGGCGCTGATCCAGGAACCAGAAATCGTTCAGGGCATCAAGGAAGTGGTGATCATGGGCGGGGCTCACTTCAACGGGGGCAATATCACCCCGGTGGCCGAGTTCAACCTGTTCGCCGATCCGCAGGCGGCGGAAGTGGTGCTCAAAAGTGGCGTGAAGCTGACCTACCTGCCGCTGGACGTGACCCACAAGATTCTCACCAGCGAGGCACGACTGAAGCAGATCGCGGCCATCAATAACAATGCCAGCAAGCTGGTGGGCGATATTCTGAATGAGTACGTCAAGGGTGACATGGAGCACTACGGCCTGCCGGGCGGCCCGGTGCATGACGCCACGGTGATTGCCTACCTGCTCAAGCCGGAGCTGTTCACCGGTCGATCGGTCAACGTAGTCGTAGATAGCCGCGAAGGTCCGACCTTCGGCCAAACCATCGTCGACTGGTATGACGGCCTGAAAGCGCCGAAGAATGCTTTCTGGGTTGAAAGCGGCGACGCTCAGGGCTTCTTCGATCTGCTGACCGAGCGTCTGGCTCGTCTGAAGTAAGCGTCATGCCCGCAGGTGCCAGCCTGCGGGTTTTTACTCTCTCCCGGAATCTGCTGCACCCATGAGGTCGGCGGGGTACTTCTCGAAAATCTGCGCGATAAATTGCTGGGCGGCTTCGGTCCCCAGCTCCTTGACCAATAGATCGATACCAATAATTGCCAACTCTTCCGGGCTGCCCGGGCTGTAAGAGCTGTGACCCTGTCGCCACTTGACTGTGATGTTGGCGTCGATGTTTATGGTGGACATGATGGCGCTCGTGAAGTCGGGGAAGTCTGAGTGTCGAGTTAACCATTTTGCGCGGCTTTTGGCACTCCGACTTAGGCATGGGGGAAGGGCTATGCGACACTTGGTCTTTAACGATTTTCCAAGGACAGTGCTGTGCAGATCGATTTGAATACGCCTGACGGCTTGACCCTTGAGGCTGTGCGCCAGTTGCTGGCCAGCGCGAGCGATGATGAACACACCCAGTTGCGCGTGACCAAAGGTGGCATCGCCTACATTTCGTCAGGTGTCGTCGGCGGCACCGACATTGGCGGGCTGCTGTTTCGCCTGGAGACGTGGGCCAAGGGCTCTGGTTATGTAGGACGTGTCGCCGCCAGCGACGAGGTCTGGGTCATGCAGATCTTCAACGCGCTCAAAGAGAACTGGCCGACGCCGCCGTTCGACTACATCGACGTTTATTGAGGGCTGTTCATATTCAGTCACGATTGAGGGGTAAACGGCGGGGCGATGCTCAGGCAAACTCGCCGCCTGACCGGATTGAGGGCAGGGTGCTGGCACTCGCTCTCTGAAACCAAACGCCAGATTGGCGGTCGCACGATCTCAGCTTAACTATTGAAAGAAGGAGGCTTCATGCCTTGGAAGCTCGCGTCATTGGGTACTTTGCTGGCCGTTGCCACGCTGGCCGGTTGCAGCACTACCTCCACCGAGTCGGCAACAGACCCTGTTACGACGACTGACACGGGACACAGCCGTTGTGAGGCAAAGGCTGCCGAATTCACCATTGGTAAAAAAGCTTCGCCCGAACTGCTGGAGCAGGCGCGTACCCGTGCAGGGGCACAGAATGCTCGGTTCCTTTTGCCCACCGACATGGTGACCCTGGAATACCGCTCCGATCGCCTGAACCTGAACACCGATGCCAATCGGGTCGTCACCCGCGTCAACTGCGGCTGATCGCATCAGGCTTTTGTTTCACCCATAAAAAACCCCGTCACATGGACGGGGTTTTTTTAGTGCGCCTGGAAATTACTCTGGGCGAACTTGAGCAGCTTGCATACCCTTTTGGCCTTTCTCAGCCACGAAGGAAACAGTCTGGCCTTCTTTCAGGCTTTTGAAACCGTCGCTTTCGATAGCTTTGAAGTGTACGAACAGGTCGTCACCGCCACCTTGAGGAGTGATGAAGCCGAAGCCTTTTTCATCGTTGAACCATTTAACGGTGCCGGTTTGGCGATTAGACATGGTGTATCTCCAAGAAACATATATTTTCAGTAGTACTGTGCTGCTCAGGCCAACTGGGCACACCCGAGTATCATAGTCGAAATGTTCGCTTTGGGAGCCCCCCGGACGTGCTGTTTGCCCTACAGTCGTGCTTTCTTTGTTGCCTGATGTGGCTGAAAGCCCCGTAGTTAAAGGCTTTCAGCCGAAAGTAAAGACGATAAAAAAAGCTGTAAAACCTGCATAAATTGTACGAAAAAGCGCTTTTCGGAGGCTTTTCATCGGCTGTTGAGGCCTTCAAAGCGTCCATTCGGGCTTATTTTTTCGCTTTGTTATCGGCTTTGCACGAGGCAATTTGGCCCAGTGCTTTTTGTTTCAGGGCGTCACTGGCTGTGTTGTCCATCAAGGACTGGATGTCGCTGGCCGGGTACGATTTGATCGCGTCGGCACCACAAGCGCAGTGAGCTTTGGCCGCAGCAGCGCCGATCTGTGGGGTGGCTGCCTGGGTGCACTGAGCCATGTATTTCTCGCGTTCACCCTTTGGCCAATCTGCATGTGCCGCCAGTGGCAGCAACAGGACGAGGGGGGCGACTACAGCGAACAAACGATTCAGACGCATGCTGGGATGCTCCTTGTGGGTCAATGTCTTGTTATCTGAGGGGTAAAGCGGGGTCCAAGTTCAGCACTCTGGCGAAAATGCCTGATTTGCGCCAGCAGAAAACCTCTGTGCCGCGGCGACCGTTCATCTGTGCTAGCATTCCCCGCTCGGGCGTTTGCAGGCTCCGGATGACCTTCAGTCCCGGCAGCGGCAGCGGCACGAATAACCCTGATTTGAATCCCAGTCACTCTGGTTCGGTTTTCCGGTTGGCCGCAAGGCTCCTGCCGCTGTAAGGCAGGCGTTCGTCATTGAATGGCCTGGATCGGATCTTGTACTGGCTCATCCCAACCCACGTGACCTTTGGTAGGGGTCACCACTAGGAGAGGAGGCGCCATGCCAACTATTACTCTTCCCGACGGCAGTCAACGTTCATTCGATCACCCGGTTTCCGTAGCCGAGGTCGCCGCATCCATTGGTGCTGGCCTGGCCAAAGCCACCGTGGCCGGCAAGGTCAATGGCAAGCTGGTCGACGCCAGCGACATCATCGACAGCGATTCCACGCTGCAAATCATTACGCCAAAGGATGAAGAGGGGCTGGAGATCATTCGCCACTCTTGCGCCCACCTGGTCGGCCATGCGGTCAAGCAGCTGTACCCGACTGCGAAGATGGTCATCGGCCCGGTCATCGACGAAGGCTTCTATTACGACATCGCCTTCGAGCGTCCTTTCACTCCGGACGACCTCGCCGCGATCGAACAGCGCATGCAGCAGCTGATCGAAAAAGATTACGACGTGATCAAGAAAGTCACTCCGCGCGCCGAAGTGATCGAAGTGTTCAAGGCCCGTGGCGAAGACTACAAGTTGCGCCTGGTCGAGGACATGCCGAACGAACAGGCCATGGGCCTGTACTATCACGAAGAATACGTCGACATGTGCCGCGGTCCGCACGTGCCGAACACCCGCTTCCTGAAATCCTTCAAGCTGACCAAGTTGTCCGGCGCCTACTGGCGTGGCGATGCCAAGAACGAGCAGTTGCAGCGCGTTTACGGCACCGCATGGGCTGACAAGAAGCAGCTGGCGGCTTACATCCAGCGCATCGAAGAAGCTGAAAAGCGCGATCACCGCAAGATCGGCAAGCGCCTGGGCCTGTTCCACACCCAGGAAGAATCCCCGGGCATGGTGTTCTGGCACCCGAATGGATGGACCCTGTACCAGGTGCTCGAGCAGTACATGCGCAAGGTGCAGCGCGACAACGGTTATCTGGAGATCAAGACTCCGCAAGTCGTTGACCGCAGCCTGTGGGAGAAATCCGGGCACTGGGCCAACTACGCCGACAACATGTTCACCACGCAGTCGGAAAACCGCGATTACGCGATCAAGCCAATGAACTGCCCTTGCCACGTGCAAGTGTTCAATCAGGGCCTGAAAAGCTACCGCGAGTTGCCGATGCGCCTGGCCGAATTCGGTGCCTGTCACCGTAACGAGCCGTCGGGTGCGTTGCACGGCATCATGCGTGTGCGTGCGTTCACTCAAGACGATGCCCACATCTTCTGCACCGAAGAGCAGATGCAGGCTGAATCCGCTGCGTTCATCAAGCTGACCATGGACGTCTATGCCGACTTCGGCTTTAAAGACGTCGAGATGAAGCTGTCCACTCGTCCGGAAAAACGTGTCGGTTCCGACGAGCTGTGGGACCGCGCTGAAGCTGCATTGGCTGCAGCCCTTGATAGCGCTGGCTTGCCGTACGATCTGCAGCCGGGCGAGGGTGCGTTCTACGGTCCGAAGATCGAATTCTCGCTGAAAGATTGCCTCGGCCGCGTCTGGCAGTGTGGTACTCTTCAGCTCGATTTTAACCTGCCTGTCCGTCTGGGAGCCGAATACGTCTCCGAAGACAACAGTCGCAAGCACCCGGTGATGTTGCATCGGGCGATCCTGGGCTCCTTCGAACGTTTCGTCGGAATTCTGATCGAGCACTACGAGGGTGCATTCCCTGCGTGGCTGGCTCCGACCCAGGCAGTGATCATGAATATCACTGATAAACAGGCCGATTTTGCCGCCGAGGTTGAAAAAACCCTCAACGAAAGCGGATTTCGTGCCAAGTCTGACTTGAGAAATGAAAAGATCGGCTTTAAAATCCGCGAGCATACTTTGCTCAAGGTTCCTTATCTCTTGGTTATCGGAGATCGGGAAGTCGAGATGCAGACTGTCGCTGTGCGTACTCGTGAAGGTGCTGACCTGGGCTCGATGCCCGTCGCCCAGTTCGCTGAGTTTCTCGCGCAAGCGGTTTCCCGGCGTGGTCGCCCAGATTCGGAGTAATTACTATTAAGCGTGAAATGAGACAAGATAAACGAGCTGCACCGAAAGCCCCGATCAACGAGAATATCTCGGCACGCGAGGTTCGGTTAATTGGGGCTGAAGGTGAACAGCTTGGGATTGTGTCAATTGAAGACGCGCTTCTTAAGGCTGAAGAGGCCAAACTGGATCTGGTGGAAATTTCCGCCGATGCAGTACCCCCTGTTTGCAAACTGATGGACTACGGCAAATCGATCTTCGAGAAGAAGAAGCAGATTGCCGCGGCCAAGAAAAACCAGAAGCAGATCCAGGTTAAAGAAATCAAGTTTCGTCCAGGGACGGAGGAAGGGGATTACCAGGTAAAACTGCGCAACCTGGTACGTTTCCTGAGTGATGGGGACAGGGCCAAGGTATCCTTGCGATTCCGCGGCCGTGAGATGGCCCACCAGGAGCTGGGGATGGAACTCCTCAAGCGAGTTGAAGGTGACTTGCTCGAGTACGGTTCGGTCGAACAGCATCCTAAGATGGAAGGACGCCAGCTGATCATGGTCATCGCCCCGAAAAAGAAGAAGTAATCAATAGGGCACGGCAGGCCTTCTGATTATGTTTATCAACTGAATGCGGAGTATCCGAACATGCCAAAAATGAAAACTAAAAGTGGTGCTGCTAAGCGGTTTCTGAAAACTGCTAACGGTATCAAGCACAAGCACGCTTTCAAGAGCCACATCCTGACTAAAATGTCGACCAAGCGTAAGCGTCAACTGCGCGGTAGCAGCTTGCTGGCACCGTGTGACGTGGCAAAAGTCGAGCGCATGCTGCGCCTTCGTTAATTTAGTCAAGAATAGAGGAAGTAACTCATGGCTCGTGTAAAGCGTGGCGTCATTGCCCGTAAACGTCACAAAAAAATTCTGAAACTTGCTAAAGGCTACTACGGCGCTCGCTCGCGCGTATTCCGTGTTGCCAAGCAAGCGGTAATCAAGGCAGGCCAATACGCCTACCGTGACCGTCGTCAGAAAAAACGTCAGTTCCGCGCTCTGTGGATCGCTCGTATCAACGCTGGTGCACGTATCAACGGTCTGTCCTACAGCCGTTTCATCGCCGGCCTGAAAAAAGCGTCCATCGAGATCGACCGTAAGGTTCTGGCTGATCTGGCAGTGAACGAAAAAGCGGCGTTTGCTGCGATTGTCGAGAAAGCTAAAGCCACCTTGGCTTAAGTACCCCCGACAGTCACCCGGCCTCACCTCTGTGGGGCCAGGTGTTAAACGTCATAAATAGGGGAAGAGCCTTCAAGCTCTTCCCCTATTTTGTATCTGGAGTCTGTACATGGAAAACCTGGATGCGCTCGTCTCTCAAGCACTAGAGGCTGTGCAAAGCGCTGAAGATATCAATGCCCTGGAGCAAATCCGGGTTCACTACCTTGGCAAAAAGGGTGAATTGACTCAGGTGATGAAGACCCTGGGGAATTTGCCGGCAGAAGAGCGTCCGCAAGTCGGCGCCCTGATCAACGTTGCCAAGGAGCGTGTCACAGAGGTTCTCAATGCGCGCAAGGCGTTGTTTGAAGAGGCTGATCTAGCCGCCAAACTGTCTGCCGAGTCCATTGACGTGACCCTGCCTGGCCGTGGCCAGTCCTCGGGTGGTCTGCATCCGGTTACTCGCACTCTGGAACGTATCGAACAGTTCTTCACCCACATTGGCTACGGCATTGCCGAAGGCCCTGAGGTCGAAGACGACTACCACAACTTCGAAGCGCTCAACATCCCAGGCCACCACCCGGCCCGGTCGATGCATGACACCTTCTATTTCAATGCCAACATGCTGCTGCGCACCCATACCTCGCCGGTACAGGTCCGCACCATGGAATCGAAACAGCCGCCGATCCGCATCGTCTGCCCAGGCCGTGTGTACCGCAGCGACTCCGATATCACCCACTCGCCGATGTTCCACCAGGTCGAAGGCCTGCTGGTTGACCGCGACATCAACTTCGCCGACCTGAAAGGGACCATCGAAGAGTTCCTGCGGGTGTTCTTCGAAAAAGAACTGGCCGTGCGTTTCCGTCCTTCGTACTTCCCGTTCACCGAGCCGTCCGCTGAAGTCGACATGGAATGCGTGATGTGCAGCGGTAAAGGCTGCCGCGTCTGCAAACAGACTGGCTGGCTGGAAGTCATGGGCTGCGGCATGGTTCACCCGAACGTACTGCGCATGTCCGGGATCGACCCGGAAGAGTTTTCGGGCTTTGCCTTCGGCATGGGCGTTGAGCGTCTGGCCATGCTGCGTTACGGCGTGAACGACTTGCGTCTGTTCTTCGACAACGACTTGCGGTTCCTCGCGCAATTTCGCTAGTCGTAACGAATTCTTAGGAGAGCAGGATGAAATTCAGTGAACAATGGCTGCGTGGCTGGGTAAGCCCGCAGGTAAGTCGCGACGAGCTGGTTGCTCGTCTGTCGATGGCCGGTCTTGAGGTCGATAGCGTTACGCTGGCCGCCGGCGAATTCACCGGTGTGGTGGTGGGCGAGGTGCTGAGCACCGAGCAGCACCCGGACGCCGACAAGTTGCGTGTTTGCCAGGTCAGCAATGGCTCGGAGACCTTCCAGGTCGTCTGCGGCGCGCCAAACGTGCGCCCGGGCCTGAAGATCCCGTTCGCCATGATCGGTGCCGAACTGCCGGGTGACTTCAAAATCAAGAAAGCCAAGCTGCGTGGCGTTGAGTCCAACGGCATGCTGTGCTCGCAAGCCGAGCTGCAAGTCGGTGAAGGCAACGATGGCCTGATGGAATTGCCGGCCGATGCGCCAGTGGGTCAGGACATTCGTGAATACCTGAGCCTGGACGATGCCAGCATCGAGGTCGACTTGACCCCGAACCGCGGCGACTGCCTGTCCCTGGCCGGTCTGGCCCGTGAAGTCGGCGCGCTGTATGACGCCGAAGTCACTCGTCCGATCGTTCCAGTCGTGCCAGCCGTGCATGATGAAGTGCGTTCGATCGAAGTCCTGGCGCCGGCTGCTTGCCCGCGTTACCTGGGCCGTGTGATCCGTAACGTCGACCTGTCCAAGCCGACGCCGCTGTGGATGGTTGAGCGTCTGCGTCGTGCCGACGTGCGCAGCATCGACGCTGCCGTCGACATCACCAACTACGTGATGCTGGAACTGGGTCAACCACTGCACGCCTTCGATCTCGCTGAAATCAATGGCGGCATCCGTGTGCGCATGGCCGAAGAAGGCGAGAAGCTGGTGCTGCTCGACGGTCAGGAAGTCAGCCTGCGTAGCGATACGCTGGTGATTGCCGACCACACCCGCGCCTTGGCTATTGCCGGCGTCATGGGTGGCGAGCACAGCGGCGTCAACACCGCGACCACTCGCGATATTTTCCTCGAAAGCGCGTTCTTCGATCAGATCGCTGTCGCTGGCAAGGCCCGTTCCTACGGCCTGCACACCGACGCCTCGCACCGTTACGAGCGTGGCGTGGACTGGCAGCTGGCCCGTGAAGCCATGGAGCGCGCCACTGGCCTGCTGCTGGAAATCACCGGTGGCGAAGCTGGCCCGATCATTGAAACCGTGAGCGAGCAACACCTGCCGAAAATCGCGCCAGTGACCCTGCGTGCGGCGCGCATCACCCAGATGTTGGGCATGGAAATGGATTCGGCCGAAGTCGAGCGTCTGCTCAACGCTTTGGGCCTGACCGTTTCGGCCGATGGGGCAGGGCAATGGCAAGTAGCCGTGCCAAGCCATCGCTTCGATATCAGCCTTGAGGTTGATCTGATCGAAGAGCTGGCCCGTCTGTACGGTTACAACCGTCTGCCGGTCCGCTACCCGCAAGCCCGTCTGGCGCCGCAAGCCAAGGCTGAAGCGCGTAGCGATCTGCCTGAGTTGCGCCGTCTGCTGGTCGCCCGTGGTTACCAGGAAGCGATCACCTACAGCTTCATCGATCCGAAACAGTTCGAGTTGTTTAATCCGGGTGTGGAACCGCTGCTGCTGGCCAACCCGATTTCCAACGACATGGCGGCCATGCGTTCGTCCCTGTGGCCTGGCCTGGTCAAGGCGCTTCAGCACAACCTGAACCGTCAACAGGACCGCGTCCGTCTGTTCGAAAGCGGCCTGCGTTTCGTGGGTCAGCTGGACGGCTTGAAGCAAGAGCCGATGCTGGCCGGTGTGGTTTGCGGTAGCCGCCTGCCGGAAGGTTGGGCACAAGGTCGCGATGTCGTCGACTTCTTCGACATCAAGGCTGACGTGGAAGCGGTGCTGGGCTTTGCCGGTGCGCTGGATTCGTTCACTTTCGTGCCGGGCAAACACCCTGCGTTGCACCCGGGTCAAACCGCGCGCATCGAACGTGAAGGGCGTCTGGTCGGTTTCGTCGGCGCCATCCACCCTGAATTGTCGAAAACCCTCGGTCTCGACCGTCCGGTCTTCGTTTTCGAGCTGGTTCTGGCGGAAGTGGCATTGGGTAAAATGCCTAAATTCCAAGAGTTATCGCGCTTTCCTGAAGTGCGTCGTGACCTTGCACTGATCGCCGAAAAAGACGTTGCGGCCAGTGCGGTACTGGACGTAATCCGTGAAAATGCAGGCGAATGGCTGACAGACCTCAGGCTATTTGACGTGTATCAGGGTAAAGGCATTGATCCTGATAGAAAAAGCCTTGCAGTCGGCTTGACCTGGCAGCATCCATCGCGCACTCTTAATGACGATGAGGTGAATACCACGACGCAAAACATCCTCACCTCGCTCGAACAAAGGTTGAACGCCACGTTAAGGAAGTGACGTATGGGGGCTCTGACGAAAGCTGAGATGGCGGAACGTCTGTATGAAGAGCTGGGCCTGAATAAACGGGAGGCCAAGGAATTGGTCGAACTGTTTTTTGAAGAAATCAGGCACGCTCTTGAAGACAACGAACAAGTCAAATTGTCCGGTTTCGGCAATTTCGACCTTCGGGACAAACGCCAGCGGCCTGGCCGCAATCCGAAAACGGGTGAAGAAATCCCGATCACGGCTCGCCGTGTGGTCACCTTTCGTCCAGGGCAGAAGTTGAAGGCCCGAGTTGAGGCTTATGCTGGAACCAAGTCATAACGACGAGCTCCCCGTCATCCCAGGCAAACGCTACTTCACCATTGGTGAAGTCAGCGAGCTGTGTGCGGTAAAACCACACGTGCTGCGCTACTGGGAGCAGGAGTTTCCTCAACTCAACCCCGTCAAACGCCGCGGAAACCGCCGGTATTATCAGCGACAAGACGTGCTGATGATCCGGCAAATCCGCGCGCTTCTTTACGATCAGGGGTTCACCATCGGCGGCGCACGCTTGCGTTTGTCCGGCGATGAAGCCAAAGACGACACCACCCAATACAAGCAAATGATTCGCCAGATGATCGCCGAACTGGAAGATGTTCTGGTGGTACTCAAGAAATAAATTCCTGCTTTTAAATACTTCCAGTTTTCAAAAGCTTGCGATATATTCTTGAGCGTTCTTCGAGAAGAGGAACAGGTTTCACGCCTAGTCGGGGCGTAGCGCAGTCCGGTAGCGCACTAGCATGGGGTGCTAGGGGTCGAGTGTTCGAATCACTCCGTCCCGACCATATTTACTGAGTAAAATCAGGCACTTAAGCCGATCAGTTAGATCGGCTTTTTTGTGCCTGCGCAAAACCCGCGCAAAACTGGCGCAAAACTACCCGGTGATTTCGCTGATATTCAGGTCCGGAATTGCCTCGGACCAGATTATTTCCTCGTGGTCCCGCTGGTAGTTTTTGGTCATGCCCTCGCTCGCATGGCCTGCGATTTTCTGCCCATCCTTTCCGGCTTTCTTGTACAGGTGCAGCGACAGCGCTCGCACTTCATGGAAGCCCGGCATCTCTTCTTCCTTCCATCCCTTGTAGCATTCCGCCGCCTCCCGGGCGTCCTTGAACGCTCGAGTCAAATACCGCTCTTCAACCTTCGTCCAGTGATCTTTCGTCTGCGCCTGTTTCTGTTTAAGCCGATCTGGTTTTCGGTGCACCAGGTACGGCGAGACGACATCGTCCCGGCACCGGCTGATGACTGCCTGGAGTTCCGGTGTCACTCGAAATCGAATCCATGCCGCGTCACTGGCCTTGGCTGTTTTCTTTTGCACCACATATAGAAACCCTTCCCGAACGCCATCGAAGCGCATATCCAGAATGTCGGTGCGGCGCTGTGCGGTGATCAGTGCCAGGTCGATTGCGTTCTGCAGCCAGGCCGGCGCCTTTTCCCGAACGGCCTTGAGTCCTTCCACCGTATGGCGCTTACGCAGTTTCTTCTCGATTCGGTTGATGGTGCTCGCCGCGGGGTTATCCGGACACAGACCCTTGGCCGCCGCATGGTTGAAGATGTCCGTCAGCAGTGCCCGGCACTGGTTGGCCGTGCGCGGGGTGAGAGCGTCCAGCATCTCCGCGACCATGCGAATAGATATCTGGTCGACCGCCTTGCCCTCGAACTGCTTACGGAACCGCCTGAAGTGCACCGCGTACAAGCTGAGCGTGCCTTTGGCCAACTCACGTGGGGGCAGGACGTCTCGTTCGTAGGTGTCGAGGAAGGTGGCGAACGACTCCGATGATGCGGACATCACGGAGCCGACCAGGTCGGCACCGCGCATAAACTCAAGATTCAACTGCTTCGCCGCGTCGATCGCTTTAATGCGATCGGTGCCGAACTGAAACCACTTCCCATCGGTCGGCCGGCGGTAGCGATATGTCGAGCGCCGCGCATCGAAGTACAGGTTCTGCGGGAGGTTCTTATTCGCCTTGTTCCGCGGCCGAGGGACCATCATGCAGCTCCTTTCAATACCATCGCCACAAGGTCGTTACCGTCCGAGCGGGTGAATGCGGTCCAGTCAACGTACCAGAGTTTCCCGATCTGCTCCCCAGGCACCGCACCGTTTCGGATGTGGTTGCGGATAGCTTGCGGGCATTGCGGGGTGCCGTTCTCGCCCCAGCGCCGACGCTGGAACTCACTGATTTTGATCAGCTCTCGTTTCATTGGGTGCTCCATGCCGCGCGTGGCGGCAGAAGGTAGGGAATGGTTTATGCTCGTTCGCCGAGATCCAAGCCAATCTGGCTGACTCGATCGACGCAGGCTGGATTCAGCCAAATGCATTCGGTTCGACTGGCGGTGCCGCGCCCGGCACTGATGCGCGCCGATGTGCTGTAGCTGGCCCAGCCAGGTAAGAGCTCTGCATACAGGTCACTCGGATATCCCGAAAGCACGACCATTCCTTCCAGCTCGAGTAAAGTGCCGAGCAATTCGCGGTGCGCTGCGTCGTCCATTTCGTGCTTGTAGTAGCGCCCGCTCAACGCGCCTTTGTACCTGGTGTCATGTACGTAGGGCGGGTCCACGTAGTGCAGGGTCTGGGGGCCGTCATGAGCGGTGATGACCTCGATCGCCGGGCGGTTCTCAATCAGCACGCCGCTCAAACGCTGGCCAACCTCGGCAAGTTGTTCTGGATACGTCGCCCAAAGTGATTGGGCAGTGCCGTACTGGCGCTTCGTATCGATGCGAAACCCTGTGACACCCTTCGTTGCGCCTGCGGAACCGAAACCCATCTGGGCGCGGATGATCGTCCTGCGTGCACGTTCGATCGGTTCAACGCTCGATTCCCATGACAATTCGAACTCTTCGCGGGAATAGGGCGTAAATACGAGCCGCTCGATAAGTCCCGATCGCGTAACTGGATCCTGAAAAACGCGGAACAGGTTCACGATGTCGCCGTCTAGGTCGTTGTATACCTCGGCAACTGATCGAGGTTTTTGCATCAGAACGCCGGCCGCTCCACCAAAGGACTCGACGTAGCAGGTGTGCGGCGGGAAGTGTTGAAGTACCCAGGGCGCAAGCCGGAACTTGGCACCGTGGTAGCGGATGACCGGAGCAGTGATGGTCATGATTTATTTCCAATTGCGCGCCGACCGTTACCGGCGGGCTAATAAGGATGGGGTTAGGACAGAAGGTCGGGCGGAGGACGTTTGGCGCGGCGGAGCGGGATGTCGTGCTTGCGAAAGAAGTCTTTACGGGCCGAGAGCCAAGCCTTATAGGCGTAACCGCTACGCGAGCTGTAGGGGTAGGATTCGTCGATGGCCTTGCTGATCGCTGGCGGGTCGTAGCCTTCTCCCTTGGTCCGACGGTACGTTGAATCCATGCGCTGCCAGCTTTCGGAGTACCAGTTCATCGCCGTGGCCCCGAGTAGATGAGCCAGGCCATGTAGGCGAGGGCAGCTACAGGGACGATCATGGCGTCACCCTGGATGAGGTGATCTCATCGAGAAGCGCCTGTGGCAGCTTCGCGGCAAATTTCCCCTCGCCCCATGACAGAGGCTCAGACTGGCGGATCATCTCGTTCAGCAAGTCGAATGCCGCCACCAACTGCTGATCGCGGATTTCTCCATCTTCCGGCAAGTCATCGCAGAAGACGTCCGACGGGTCGATCTCGCGGGGCATGTTCGGCTCGCAGATGCAAAGTTGCAGGTCGGCCAGATCAACGCCGTTGTCGATGAGGTAGTCGCGCAGGCTGTCTTCGTCGAAGAAATACTCATCTCCGTCGAAGATCACCAGCGGCTCGCCGGCCCACTCTTTGACTGGCATTGCCGCAAATTTCGCCTGACGGCTTTCATCGTGGCACTGCTTGCACCAACTGCGTACTTCGTAGATCGGGTGATCCGGATTCTTCTCGCAGCGGCGGTGAGTGGAGCCGCACCAACGGGCCATGTGTTCATCATTGCCCCAGAATCGACCGTCGGCACCGACCCAACCGGTAACTGTTTGGATGCTCGCCGCTTCCGGCGATTCGTACATCACAACCTTTTCTTCAGACATGACTGGTCCTTTGCCGCTATAGCGGCTGACTTTGAAAGGGTGAGGGAGGGGTGGTTTGTTGCTACACCATCGGCTTTAATTCGTTGGACGGTACAGCCGTATTTACTAGCGCCTAAAAGGAATCGATGATGGCTGTGGATTGGAATCTAGTTTCATCAATCGGTGTACCTGTTGCGTGCCTTTTCTTGGGCGCATGGGTTACCCGGCGATTTGAGAAGAGACCAGAAATAGTCTCGTATTACGGACATGCCTCTTCTTTCAGTGTTCCGTCTGCAACCGGTAGTGGGTTGATCATTAATACCCATGCGGTCGTACTCCGAAATGTCGGTAAGCGCAGCGCATCGAATGTTCGGATGACCCATGCCACGCTCCCCAGCGTCACCGTTTTCCCACATACCCCATACAGAACAGAGGAGTTACCAGGTGGCGGTATTGACCTCATATTTCCAACTATCGTCCCAGGGGCTCAAATCACGGTTTCCTATCTTTACTTCGCCCCACTACTTGTTTCGGGGGTAAACATTGGAATTAAGCATGATGATGGCTTTGCAAAAGCTATACCTGTGATTTTGCAGCGTCAGTTGCCTTTATGGGTCGTGAGGCTTTTCACTTGGGTTGCGGCGATTGGTGCTGTCACTATTGCTTATGGTGCTGTTAAAGCCGTAATTTTTCTAGAACCGCTGGTTGTTGAAAGAATGCAGTCGCTTTGATTAACGGTCCCTGCTGGAACAATCCATCGATACCAGATCATGGGCATTCGCAACTGGTGGTGGATTGTCATGGCCGGGGCAGCCATTGCCGGTGAAGTCGAATCCATCACAGGGCGGACCGAACGGCAGAACTTCTTTGCCTTGGGCCAACACTTCGAGCAGGTGGTCCTTGGCCTCGTCGACGGTGCACTCACGGCTACCTTCGAAGCGGAACATGCCTTTTAGTTGTCGTTTGCTGAAGTCCCGCAGCGCGCCGCGCACGCTCAGATGAATGTGGAAGGTTCGACCGTTGGGGCCAAATGGATCTTCCGGCCGGTTTTCTGTGGGCATAGTGCTACCTTGCCGGATATGCTTGCCGGTTTTGTTTGAACAAGGAAGGGTCGAGATGGCGAATGAAAAGCATTGTCCATTCAAGCGATGGCTGAGAAAGGCATTTTGTCCATGGCCTTCAGTTCACAATATCCTGCTGCTTCTAGCGATGCTGTACTTGCTGTCTCTAGTCCATCTCACGGCAAGCGAATGGGCTAGTTGGGTTCAGGCTATTGGTTCGATTGGGGCTATATGGGGAGCGCTTGCGCTAGGTAGGCGTCAACTAAAGAATCAAGCATCCGCAAAGATTGATGAGCTGGAAGCTCGATCTGGGGCATATCTCGCGGTAGTTGAAAGCGCGTGCAAAAATTCGGCAATACTCTCTGAACTGGTAAGCAACGGCACGAATCCCACTGGACTACACATGCTATGGGATAATCACTTGGGAGAGCTATTCAGAACCAATTTAAATATGCTGAAGACGATTCCAGCGCATGATCTTGGGAGTTATGAACTAGTCGTTGCGCATTCAGTTATGGTGACAAAACTGATACGTATTGAAGCATCGTTGCTTAATCTTTTTAAAGACCAAGAAGAGCACAAACAACTTCAGTCAAGGTGGATTGAGTTCCAGTATGGCGAGATAACTAGCGACAATGAGATGATTCAAGAAAGCTTGGTGCGGTTTAAAGACGCACACATAGCAAAAATCGAATCCGCACGGTCTCGCTCGCTAGTTTGATGTGCGCACTCAATCCAGCCAATCTTCGGCGGCTTGGTCTTCCCGTTTATGATCGGGCGCCTTTAGGTATCGGTGAGTACGCATTTGGCCCTGATACGCAGATCGCGGCATTAGCAATGTTTGCGGGTCAGCGCCACGAACTGATCGGCATGAGGGTCAGGCGGCTGCGCGTTTGAGCTGGTCGGTGAGCTGAGTCGGCAGGCTGCGCAGCGTCAGAGTGCAGCCGACTTCGTCGA
The DNA here is from genome assembly GCF_001297125.1 of Pseudomonas sp. RIT-PI-q. Lineage (GTDB taxonomy): Bacteria > Pseudomonadota > Gammaproteobacteria > Pseudomonadales > Pseudomonadaceae > Aquipseudomonas. Next base: position 225,013 of record NZ_LHPC01000028.1, on the reverse strand, counting down.
ACTCGACTTTGGAGCCGAGCAGGTGCTGCTCGAAGCTAATCGATAAGCCATCGATGCGGCCGGTGAAACGCCGGAATTTGTTCAGGGTCTTTTTGTCCGGTGGGAGTGAAGCCGACAGGCCGTATTCCTTGTCTCGGATGAAGTTGGCAAACGCCTTTGGTTGGTCGTCATCGAGCACTTCGGACAACTCATCGAGCGTGACCGGCTCGCCGAGCTTGGCTTGAGCCATCGCGTAGCTGACCAAAGTGTTGGTCTTCTCGCGGGCTGACTCCTCGCCGAGGTCTTCGCTTTCAACGAAGTCACTGAACGCCTTGAGCAGGGTGCGGGTTTCACCTGGTCCGTCGACACCCTCTTGGCAGCCGATGAAGTCGCGGAAATACTCGCTTGCCCGGCGGCCGTTCTTGCCCTTGATGAACGAGATGTACTGGCGCGACTTGGGATTGCTCTTCCACTCACTGAGATTGATGCGTGCGGCCAAATGGATGTGATCCAGATCCAGGCGCCTGATCGTCATCAGCGTTAGTCCGTCGGTCATGGTCACTGCTTCGGTTTCCTGCACCAGGGCAATAACCAAATAGTCGGTCATACCTTGCAGGTAATGGCAGAAGATGGCGTTGCCACCAATCGATAGGTTGGATTCTTCCATGAGCCTTGTCAGATGCTCGACGGCGACGTTGCTGAACTCCGTGAAATCTTTGGTGCCAGCCAGGTACTTGCCTAGCCAACCACTGAAAGGATGGGCGCCCGATTCGGCGTGAAAGAAGCCCCAAGCCTTGCCCGTTTTAGCGTTGTAGCTTTCGTTGAGCTGTTGAATCAGGTCGTCGCGGGCTTCGCTCTCGACCAGTTCGCCGCTGCTGACGTGTAGGATCGCGGGGCTGCCGTCGGGCTTCTTGTCGATCTTGTGGATGATGCTGTGGAGAACAGGCATTGCGATTACCTCGAGTAGGCGCCGCCCTCCGTGATCGGATGCGGCAGGGGAAGTGGTGGATTTTCTTGGGGGGTTGACTCAAGATCCTGCGCAGCCTTCTGCTTAGGATTAGTGCGACATGGATATTTGGGAAGTTGACAAACTCGTCTTATTTATCGCGTTCGTTATCCCAGGGTTTCTCAGCATCAAGTTTTATCAGCTGATTTTTCCTGGGACGGTTCGTAGCGCGTCGGACCAATTGATAGATGCGATCGCTTACAGTTGCATCAATTATGCATTGTTGTTTTGGGCCGTGGTGTACGTAGAGGGGAGCGGCTTGATGTCCGTCCATCCCTCGCTGTACTACCTTTTTTACGTCTTCGTGCTTTTCATTTCGCCGTTTCTGCTCGTGCTTTGTTGGAAATGGCTAAGGACTCATGAGAGGTTCAAGGGGTCCGCTCCGCATCCAACCGCCAAGCCATGGGACTACGTTTTTGAGAGTTCGAAACCGTTTTGGATCGTTATCTACCTCAAAAGCGGAAAAATGGTGGGGGGCAAGTACTCAGGGAAATCATTCGCCTCCAGCTATCCTGTTGAAGAGCAGATCTACTTGGAAGAAGCATGGATAGTAAGCCCGGAAGGAATTCTTGAGCGTGCTATTAAAGGCAGTGCAGGTGTTCTGGTGATGGCGTCGGAAATATCTTATTTAGAGTTTTCACACTACCAATAAGGAAAGAGACATGGCGAATAAAGTACCAACTCATGATGGCTACCAGCCTGCCCGTGAAAAGCTTGAAAAAGGCTATCAGCCCATACTTGAAACACCCCACAAAACGAATCCGAAGGGCGGATATCAGCCAGTAAGTTCGGGTGACAACCCGACCAACGTACCTTCTCCACCTAAGGAGCGATAATCTCATCCCCCGAATCCTGCTGAATCATCAGCATGCTCTTTCGGTGAAAAGCCAGCGACACATTTGCGGGGATCTCGTAAACGTGTCGCGGCGGGGCCATCAGCGGGGCGGACTTTTGAGGCCCTAATGCATGAAGATGATAAATCATTAGCGTGATGGCCTCGCCCTGTTCTTCGATGCCGCTCCAGGCCATCAGTTCAGCAAGTGCTTGGCGTGTTCCGGCCATGCAGTGCAGCCTGATTTCCTCCTCGCCGCGAGTCTTTCGCCTCGCCGCAGTCTTTGCCGATCGATCTTTCTGTGCGGCTGCCATGGCCAACCTCTTCTATGCCGCTGGCCGGCATCGCCAGCCAGGTTTGTCGTTTGCGTTGTTGGGGTCTGGAACGTCTCACGCGGCGACCTTCAGCTGATGCCAGACACCGGCCGCATAAAACAACTTCGCGGCCTGCGCCTCTTCAAGCGATACCTCGGCGGGAACTGCAATCCATCCAGACGCAACCAGGTGATTCAGGTTGCAGCTGTTTCGCAGCTCAAGGTAGTAATGCTCGATGGCATCCGTCAGGCGCTCGACCTTATAGATGCCCTCGGGCGATATCTCCACCGACTTGACGTACTCGACGCCGCGCTCGTCCCGACACATGGCGCTGAGGTAGATCGTCCAGCGGTAGGAGAAGTCGAAAAGAGCGTTGGCAATCGCCAAGCTCCGGATCTGCCGACAGTTCTTCCAGTTCGCCATGATCTGCGAGCCGCTTGGGTCAATGTTCACGACAGCGACGTGATTGGTGCTGAGAAGCGCCCGGCAGCTGCGTTCGGCGCGGGCAAAGCCGTTGTTCGGTTTCCGCTTGCTCATAGCGCCTCCGCGAGCTTCCGCAGCGCCTTGCGCTCAGCTACGGTAATGGCTGGGCGCCGGCGCTTGAGGATGGTTTCGGGATCGATCTTTGCGGAGCGCTCAGCAGGTGGTGGATTGATTTGAGCGGGCTCCGATCTGGAGAACCGCCCGCCCGCGGCTAGGTGCTGTTCGACCCGGCTGGAAAGCTCCAGCGCTTTATCACGCCGGAACTCAATGTCGTATTTCAGGTTACTGATCATGCGGCCACCTTCACCAGCCTCACGCCGGCCATGCTGAATTTGGAACCCTGGTCCGCAACAAGTGCGTCGAGCGCGTCCCAGTTGACGGACAGAACTGAGAGAGGTGCTTGCCCGTAGGCCACGGCTTTGACCAGCTCCTCCAGATCGAAGACCTCAGCCTGCAAATTCAAGGGCTGGGTTGCCGGTGCCGCGACCGGTTTCGATATTGCCGGGTGAGCTGTAGCGGCAGCCCTGACTGCCGTCGGTGTCGTTACAGGCGCATTCGTTACCGCTGGTGCTGGTTCAACAATGGCTGCGGCGGCCTGCTTCGCCTTGTCTTCGTCGGCGATCCGCTGCAACTCCTCCTCACGGATCCGCTTGCGGGTTGCTTCGGCTTTCTCTTCCTCGGCTTTCTCATGTTCCGAGATCCGAAATTTGATCAACGTCACCAGGTCGTCATTGGCTTTTGTCACCAATTGCTGCATGTCGCTGAACAGGAATGCGTGATCGGCGGCCAACTCGGCGAGGCTGGTCAGGTTCAAGCGAATGCAATCTGCGGCTTGGCTGGCATCGATTTTCCCCCGGGCCAGTTCGGTATCAACTGCATCCTGCAGGCTGGCGATGGTGCGCTTGTTCTTCATGGCGCTAAGGAAGTCAGAGGCGACTGCTGGCAGAACCACTTTGCCTAGGGTCTTGTTGATCGCCGCGATGTGATCAGCCAGCGCCTTTTCGGCCTTCTGCTTGATGCTTGACTTGACCAGCAGTTCCTGCGCCTTCACCAGCTTGTCGACCTTCAGGCGAGTTTCGCGGGCGTGGGCTGAGACACGATCCAGCGACGAGAACAGTTCGTCTATGGTGGCGGTTTGCGACAGCGCCTGCTTCTTCGCGGCCGCTACCGCTTCTTCGACATCGCCGCACCACTTCACTGCCTTCTTGGCGTCGGCGAAGTCTTGATCGGTGGTCAGTTCGGTTTTCACCGAGTCGATGACCGCCAGCGCCGATTGCTCGAACACTTTCAGATTGCTGGCGGTAACCATGCCGGTCAGCTCAATGCGCAGCGCCGGCAGCTCGTCAGGCGCCTTTCCGACGACAATCGAAGGGGCGTCTGCCATTTCGAAGTTTGCCAGATCGACCTCGAATTGTTTCCAACCTTCGATCAGCTGTGCGGCGCGGCCGGCGACTGGTCGGTATTCCATGCTGACGAAGTTCTCGGCGGTGCCATCGGAGCAAACAAAGATCACGCGCTCGGCGCCGCTCACCAGCAGCTGCTGCTCAAGCTGCCAGTAGTAATGCGGGGCGAGGTCTTCGGCCTTCACCTGAGCGACCAGCGATTCGTTCCAGAGCTTATGCTCGAACAATGTCTCGCCGAGCATCGTCGCGCCATCCATCGAAGCAAGCAAGTTGCCCAGCGTTCCAACGACCGGATACAGCTCTTCGCCGATCATCACTTCAACCAGCGGGCGGGCGGCTGCCTCAGTGGCGTGGCCCTTGTCGAAGATGTACTGCTGCGACTGCGTCACGTCCGGCGCGATGCCGGTCTTTTTCAGAGTTAGCAGTTCGGTGCGGGTCTGGTACTTCGATGCCCCCTTCATTGCCGGAGCTTCGGACGCGGTGAAGTGCTTGGTGCGCAATGTATGCCACTCGACGGAGCCTTGAACTACGTTGTGAATTTTCATGCTGCATCTCCATCGAGGGCTTTGAGGTTGTTGATTTTTTCAATCTGTGCGGGGCTCAGCGCGTACTTGCTGCTGATGGTCGCGATCAGGTGTTCGGGGCTGGTTCGGTTTGAATCAATCAGCGGCTGCCACTTGACGATGTTCTCGGCGAGCAGATCGTCGGAGTAGGCGGGAAGGCCTTCAGGATCTGGTTGGGGGCGCTGTTGTTGCGGCGGGCTCACATCGCGCGCCGCCTCTTCGAACGTTTTGCCTTCCATTTCGTCGGCTGTAGGGGCCGATCCAACTTCCGGGAACGCCTTGCGCAGGGCCTGGGCCTCGGCGCACTTGGCGAGCTGGGCGAAGGCGCGGCGCTTCCACATAGCGTTTGGCGCAGCGCTGTCCTTGCTGGCGGTGGCGTAGTTTTCAAGCCAGCGCTCGTTGGCGGTGAACTCGGCGACAAGACCGTTGGACATCTGCCGCTTTACGGTTACCCGACACCATTCTGGGTAGATGACATCCACACCAGACAGCTTCGCGGTAATCGGCGGCCCATATTCAGGATCGCTGATGCCGGCGTATTGCCCGGTGCGGGCTGCCTGGATGCGGTAGAGGCCGATTCCCGGCATGACCGTGTCCTGCATCTTTTTCGCTTTTGAATTCCAGATTGGAACGATGTGCACCGGTTTCAGCATCGGATCGAGGTGCGCGGCTTGGCAGTACGCCAGAACCATTACGACGGAGTTGCGTTCTGCACCCGGGTACAGGCTTCCGCTCAGCACCTCTACGAGCGCGTCTTCGGACAACGCCGGCAAGTTGTCTGCCTGCTTCATTACTGCGGACATGAGGATTCCTTGCCGCGATGCACGCAGCGTTTGAAGGTGTGGGTTACTGAGTGAGCTGGCCGGAGTAGGCGCTTGCCAGCATCCAGGCAGTGAAGAACAGCAAGGCGATGGCTGAGCCGCGCCAGAACCAATAGCGCTTGGCGCGCTGGTAGGCGGTCATGGCATGCACCATTGACTGCCGCAGTAGTAGCGGCCGTCATCGAAGTTCGGCGGCCCGGACTTGCGTCCGCACCCACACGCAACCTCTTCGTCGACCTCTTCTTCGTCGGCAGCTTCTGGCTGCACATCGCGCTGGCAATTCGTGCCGTTACAGTGCGGGCATTTGGTGCCGGTCAGATTTCCGTATGGCCCAACCCAGTGGATGCCGAGCCTGTTGCAGTTTTTGCAAATCATGGTCATGGCCGAACCCTCACCGCGATTCGCCCACCCTTCATGGTGGCCGCCAAGCGTTGCGGCAGGCTTGCCACGGCACGCTCGCGCGGCTGGCCGATCACTTCATTAAACGGAAGGCCGAAGCCGAGCATGATCAGCTTCGATTCGATCTCGACGAGCTGATCGTCGATCAGCGATTTAACTGGCGGAGTGGTCATGCTGCAGCTCCCTGCTTGATCGATTCGTTGTAGGAGGCGTAGATCTGGTCGATGCGCGCCCTATAGTGACGCTGCTCACCGTCGTCGATGACGCGCAACAGGTAGGCCAGAGTAATGACCGATGTTGCCGCCGAACTGGCGTTTGGCTTTCCGAGGTCGCGGATCATGTTGTCGATCTCTCCCTCGATCCAGGTGACAGCCGTTTGATGATCGCGTTGTTCAGCGTTCACGCTGCGCCTCCTGTTGACGGACAGACCATTTCCATCTGCGCCATTACCAGGCCGATACGGCGTTTCAGGCTTTTGCGCTCTTCAATTGCACGGGCGCCACGATCAGCCAGCGCCTGAGTGCGCAACTGCTCCGCAGCTTCATAGTCGTGGAACTCATTTAGTTGACGCCTCTTATCGCGCCCCCAAGCGTCGTAGCGCCGATCCCACTCTCGGGCCTGCGCACTGTCTGCATAACTGGTTGCCATGGCGTCGCCTCCAAGAGTGGCAGTGCTGATCCAACAAAACTCGGCTGCACTCATCCCTTTCGCTGGTTGCCGTTGGGCGCGGAGGGGAGTGCATGCGGGTTTGGTCATGTCGAGAATGGTGAGTCTTATCTGTCATAAGGCTCGCCGTGATGCGTTTTAGTTGTTCGGTACAGGGCCTGTATTGCACGGCGCTGGAGACTTGAGCATCCGTCTGCCCACTCATCGAATGGGCAGAGGTGATGCGGTCAGCCTTCGCGGCTCATCTGCTCATGGCTTGCGTGCTCTTCACTACAGAACGGCATGCGTTCGTCTCGAACCACTTTGCGATTCCGCGCTTGGTCGTATGCCTGGTAGATGATGTTTCGATAGATAGTGGGATTTGCTGGCTTGCCGCATCGGGTGCATTTCGTTGGTGCTATTGCTGGTTGAGTCATGGCTCTGCTCCGGTTGTTTTCCCAATGCACCCGTCACCAGGTGCATCAGTGAAAAATTCCGTTTCTCCACCACGCGCATCGCCGGATTCATATCTCTGGCCGTCGTTGCACATTTCGTGTTCGGTGTTCTTCGCCGGCTGGCTTGCATATGGCGGGGTGGTAGTGGCGTTACGCCGCTGCTAATCTCAGGCCCAGGTGAAATCAGAGGCATTAGCCATGGATCCGAAGAACCTCGCGGTATTGATGAAGCTGAAAGACGCCATGGAAATGGCGAGCCCTTCCCCTGCTAGAACCCCTTACGTTGAGCCACCGCCGCCCCAGTCAAAGACCGGTTGGCTCGTCAAAAACTGTCGTTTCTGCAAGACAACCAAGTTCAGCTATAGAGCTGACTGGGTGAATCCACCAATCATGTGTGAGGGCTGCCGGAACGAGCGAAAGACTCGTTACAAGCAAGGGGAGGGCGACACGCTCTATTCAAAAACTCAGGTCTTCCATGGAGGATCACCCGGCGGAGGCAGGCATAAATGACCACCAAAAATAATCCTGAAGAGACACACCAGCAGCGACTTGAGCGGCTCCGGGTAAGCCTCGAAAAGCTCAAGAAGCGGTTTGAAGACATGCCGCCTGGTCGTGGCGCCGGTATGCCAGCAGAGATCAGGGCTCTAGAGGCTCGAATTAGCAGGGAGGAAATGCATATCCTCTCAGGTTATTACGAGCGAAAAGGTGGTCCTGTTCGTGGTGGATCTCCCGGCTCAGGCCGTCGCAGCTAGTCTGCTTTCCGCAAAGTCCTTCTCAGGGCTTTCCGGAGAGCATCCTGCCCGCTGATAACGGGCAGGCAATCTCTTTCCCTTGCATAGGCCAACGGTCGCTTTCCCGTCGATGTCTTTCAGCGCGACACGGGATCAAGGTCCCAAGGCCAAACGCTTACTCACCACCACGCAGCCTCTCCAGCTGCGCCCTCCGAATGAGGTCTCCTATGCCCAGCGCCGACATGAGGTCGAATCGCTGCGTACCGTTGCGCGGTACGTCCGCTGGCTATGCATCGGCCAGCTCGGCGTCCATCAAGTTTTTAAAGAGCGACTCCGAATCGGAGCGGACCCTTTCGAGGCCCTTCGCAGTAGCTGTGTGCCGCTGCGATGGATGAACAATACCGCCGGTATTGTATTGTGGTCAATACCTCCGGTCATGTTTTTTTCATCAGGCGTAAAAAAGCCCGCTTAAGGCGGGCTTTCTTCGCGGAGGATTAGTCTTCTTTAGGGACAGTCCAGAAGATGTGGACGTGGCCGTCGTCACGGTGGGCGAAGGTTACGTTATCGTTCTCCGCGATCTCTGCGAGCATCTGATCCCAGTCTTCAGGTGAATCATTGGCTGATCGCTCCAGCAAGGCTGATTTTGCCGCCTGCGAGCGAGGGTTATTTATGATTTTATGAATACGTACGCCGAGCAGTTCATAGGGAGTAAGCGGTTTCGGTGCTTGTTTTGCCTTTGTCATCGAGTAGCTCCTTTCTCTGTATATGCATACAGTATTATTCCCTCAGACCCTTCGCAATACGCCTTAGGTGTGGCTGGCGGTATGCGTAAAAAGTTGGCACACGTTTTTGAGCGGGCGCGAAAAAGACCATCCACTGAGGTGCTGATGTGCCATCACAGTGGGATACTGTTCACGCCCCGAAAGCGCAGATAGCGCTGATACGGATGGCATTACCTAGGGATGAGCCAGCAATGAGTGAAGGGGTAGAACTTTTTAAAGGGCACGGCGGCAGCGTCGAGTTAAGCGACTCTACGATCACCATAAAGAGGAAGGGGGTGCTTTCATTCGTTACGCAGGGCCTAAAAGGTGACAAAGAGATTCCTATCTCACTCCTTACTGCATTGCAGTTCAAGGCAGCTGGGATGTTCACAAACGGATATATCCAGTTTTCTTTCCAGGGCGGAAGTGAAGCGAAAGGCGGGGTTTTTCAGGCCGCTTCCGATGAGAACACGGTACTTTTTACAAAGGACCAGCAAGCAGCATTTGAAGTGCTGCGCGGAAAACTCCAACCGCGCATTGGTCGGCCGACAGCTCCAATCGAGCAAGGATCCTACCTAGATGATTTGGAGCGCTTAGCTGCACTCAGGACCAGCGGCATCCTCACTGAAGAAGAGTTTCAAGCCAAGAAAAAGCAGATTCTTGGTCTGTAAGCTGATAGTGGAAGCTCGGCGTATAGCGCACTCCAATACCAACAAGCCCGCTTATAGCGGGCTTGTTGGTTACCACTCGTGGCATGCTATTTAGATAGCTAAACGCCATCATTGCTCTACAATCGCGACCGGTCGAATTGCGGCCAGGTGCGACTTGGAAAGGATGAGTAATGATTCTTCGGAAAGCTATAGCGGTAGCGGCCGTATTTGTTGCGCTGGGAGGCTGTGCGAGCATCGTCAGCGACAGCAAACCAGAGGTGGGGGTGTACAGCACACCCACGGCCGCAAAGTACGAGATTGTGAATAGTCGAGGAATGGTTGTTGCTCAAGGCGTTACGCCCGGAAAGGTACTTCTTGAAAGCGGGAGAGGGTACTTCAAGGGAGAAGACTACAAGGTCACCTTCCGGAAAGAAGGGTACTCAGATAGCACTGTGCCGCTTAAGACCACGGTAAACGGCTGGTACTGGGGCAACATCTTGTTTGGCGGGCTCATCGGCATGCTCATCGTCGATCCTCTCACAGGTGCGATGTACACCCTGCCAGACGATGTAACCGGGAATCCTTCACTGCTTGTGTCGCAGCAGGCTGCGGTAAAGTAGGAGGGCCAGCCGCCTACGTCTAACTAGTTTTCATCATCGGCCAGAGACCAGCCGGCAACATATAACGCGTGGTGACGTGCAGCATCATCAAGTGGAGCTGTCTGCGCGTCGTACGTCACTTGATCTCTTCTGGTTTTCGGCGAAGGGGGAAGGATGCTGTCTAATCCAAGCCCTATTGTGGGAGTCGAATTTCTCTTCCGCGCAATCTCCTGTGGTGAGTCAGAGAAAGATATTTTCGGCTTCAACCTGCCTTGACGGTTAGCTTTGCGGCGCTGCTTCCTAGTCAGAGCAATCGATACAAAGGGGGCTGCCCCTCCAAATACCGTCTTCTGATAGTAATCGATATGCGCGATCAGCCTTTCGGCTGCTCGTTCAAACTCTTCGCCCTCTTTGAGTTCTCGCATGATGCTGTAAAGGAGCGCTAGTTGCGCCCATTCTCGGCGATCAATGTCAGCAGGCTTTTGAATCTCGAAGCGCCGTAGAAATTTCAAAAGATTCGAAGGCAAAGTCATTTTCGCCAGATCTGTCGGCAAAGGTAGAGCCATTTCCCGTCTCCTAGGAGATATATCTTCAGGCGCCGTTAGTCTTCCGGATCCTCATCTTCTTCCGGCTTCCACCTGGCCATCAGATCAGCCATCAACTCAGCAATGGCGTCACTATTGCCTGCCAGCACCTCTAGATGCTTACTGACTCGATCATGTGTATTTGAAGAGCCGCGCTGATCGATCCAGATGCTGATCTCTTCGATAGCAGCCCCAAGAGCCATGACATTCTGGTTGATGCGGTAGAGCAGGGCGGGGGTGGGATCGTCTGGCATGGCGTTTCCTCCAGTGAGAAAGAAAGCGTAGTCCAGGAGAGAGTCTGACGCGCCTCAGTAAATTGCAGACAAAGAAAAGCCCGCGATGGGGATTAGCGGGCTTAAGTCGTGCAAGGAGCAGGAACAAAGCTGCGTGCCTTAGTGTGAAAACAGCGTGAAGGACAGAACCACAAAGCTTCGCACAGGACCAACTGCCTCAGCTTTTAACCAAAGAGGGCTAAGGCGCGTGAGTTTGGTGCGGGTTCGCCGGAGGTGCTAGTGGTGCTTCATCCTTCCCTGCTTGAAATGCAGACATGGTGGTTTGCATTGCGCCAAGGACGTTGGCCTGATTGGCGTAATAAGCGCCGACCAGGATTGCAACCACGGCTAGAAGTTGGACGATCACAGCGGCCCAGTAATTGGATTTTACGGTTGCTGCCTGCTTAGCAGCATCTTCAGCGCCTTCTGCCGCCTTGGTCACTCTTTCCGCGAGCAACTCAAAGCGCTTGTCACGCTCAAGTTGGGCCTTGTCACGCTCAGCCTGTGCAGAGAGAAAGCCTTCAATTTTCGCGGACACGGACTCAACCCGAGCATCCATCTTTACTTCAATGGTCTCAAGTTTGGCGTTGAATTCTTCTCGCGTAATGTCGTTCATACGCTCAGTATCGCTTCGTTGTTCGGCCATGTCATTGGCATTGGAAATTTTTTCAAATAGCCCAGGCGACACGCTTTCGGTCGTGTAGATTCTTCCCCTAGCTACTTTAGCTGTCAGCGTTGGCCGCTTTGTCCCCGCGACCTTTGTCCAATCCAGGAGATCCGGGCCGCGACCAAGCCCTTCCGTACCTTTGAACTGCTCCGGGCTGATTGGTCCAGGGTCGACAGAGGTGAGCATTCAAAACTCCTCGATCGCGCCAGGGATATCATCTTCCAACAAGGAGTGCTGTCTTACGAATTTGCATTTTCTACAAATCATTACAAGCACTGGTAGTCCGGTCATGAACATGTCGCCTGTCCCAGTACCCCATGGTAGCGCGTTGCCGCCGACCGATTTGCCGTTAGGTATGCTCCATTCATCCGTCTTGCAAATGGGGCACTCCATCGAGACTCCGTTGTCATCGAAGAACTGTTGGATTTTGTCTACATTAATTCGGTTTCGCGTTGGCACCATCTTCTCGTCGCTCATCGCATCCCAGCCTCTAATTCAAATCAAAAACACTTCAATGCATTCCGCCATGCCATGCGCCTATTCACCCTTCTCTCGCACAGTCCTTACCGCCTACACCTAACCAGAGTAAGCAGTCAGCCTGCCATAGCGATTCTCAGCGCTACCGCAGCCTCAAGCAGCTTGTTCGCCTGGCTGTAGACGGCCCTCGCCAAAGCATCATTTCCAGCGTCTTTCAGCATTGCTGCCAAATCGAGCAGTTTCCCCACCTCGATCTCAACGACGCGAATGGATTCGGTTATCTGGTATTTAAGTGAGTGCGCCATGCGTTCGATCCTCTAGCCGGTCGGCTATAAATCTCCGCCGCGCCACACCACTCGCCCAATGATTCGGTGCTCATTGATCTCGCTGCGCGAAAGCATCAGGTCGGGATATTCATTCTTGTCTTCGTTGTCGCTGCGGATGATCCAGCTACCAAGAGCAGTTTTGATCAAGCGTTTTACGATTACGCCTTTATCAGCGCTAGCCAAAACGTATATCTGACCATCTGTTGGCTCTAAGCGCGATTCGTCCACCAACAGCACGTCACGGTCGCTTACCGTCGGCCACATGCTGTCACCGTCGGCGTAGATCACCTTTAAATTCTTAGGATTCAGCCCTTTGACACGCAGCCATTCTTTCTTAAATGCTAGCGTGCTGCGTATCTCTACATGCGGATTGTCATGCCCGTCGCCGGCAGCTGCGCGGGCAGTGTATTGAGAGACAAATGCGTAGCGCTCGTCAGTTGGCTCTTGGATATCGTCGCCAGCAGGAAGAGGGGTGTTCGCAGCCTCTTTTGATTTTGGTAGTGACGGCAACGCAGCGGAGCTGTCACCAAGCGAAGACGCCATCTTTTGCACTTGAGCAGCTAAGGTGGGGCTGATTTCTGAAACCGGCACTCTAAGCATTCTGGCAAAGACAGTTACTGCCTTCGTGCTGAGCGCCGTCCGGCCGTTCATAAAATGGCTGACAGCACCTTGAGTGACCCCGTCACCAAGCTCGCCAGCCATTTTTTCTTGAGTGAGTTTTAGTTCGCCGCGCTTCTTTTGAAAGATCGCCTTGAGCCGCTCACTGTCTTGTAGCTGCCAATCAGAGAGAGGAAGCCTTCGGGAGTCTTTTTTCATCCGGCGATCTTATTACCTGCGGTATTTGCTTAACCAATATCGCCGGTATTGACGGCAAACAATACCGGCGGTCATAATCGCTCTTAACATCTTGTCGAGGACGACGCCATGCGCCGTATCCCATTAATCGATTTTGCGAAAGAGCATGGCCACACGAAGGCCGCGCAGATGCTCGGTTGTACTCAGGGCGCCTTGAGTAAGGCAATCCGCGTGGGCCGTGATGTCTATGTGACCGTTGAGGACGACGGCAGCTTGTCGGCCTTGGAGCAACGCCCGTTCCCATCACAAAAATCGGCCGCTTAGCCAATCAGCTTGCGTCTTGACGCGAGCGAAACGGTCGCGCGCTCAAACCCGCGCAATTCATCACTTTCTAACAGCGCCCGTAGCGGGTTAGCGATCTGCTCAAACTCGGGCCAAAGCCTGAGCTGAGATGACAAGGGAAGGGTGGAGGCCAGGGCTACCACCAAGCAGCAAAGGGCGGATATCTCGCCTTGCAGTTCGGAATTAGAGGTCATGGGTTCGTCCCTGATCAGTTGATGGATGAATCATGAACAGTTTCACGCAAAGGGAAAACCAGACGATGAGCTGCAGAACTCTAGATACACGAAAGCAAGTAGTTGTCGCGGCCGTTAAAGCTTTCCCCGGCGGTCGTGAATGCGCAGCCGCGTTCATCGGCGAAGAGAACTTCAAGCGCTTTGAAAACCGGATCTATGAGTCGGCTGGCATGAAGCCGCTGACCAATGGCGAAGTCTGCGCTCTCGAAACAGAAGCTAAAACCAGCTTCATGCCCGACTACATCTGCGCAATGTACGGCGGTGTATTCGTTCGACTTCCAGACGCCGAGCAACTCGACAACGTCGATCTCTACCAGCGTGCATTGGCGGCTTCTTCGCAGCGCGGCGAGCTTGACCACATGGTCGCGATGGCGCTGGAGGACGGCGAAATCGATGCTTCAGAAGCCAAGAAGATTCGCGCACTGCACACCAAGTACCTGTCAGCCAGTCTTGAGACTGTGGCGGCGGTGATCGAGCTACACAAGGCGAAGAACTAAATCCCAGGCAATAAAAAGCCGGGGTAGTGACCCGGCTCTTTGTACAACGAAGTGGAGCCAGTATATGCAGACCCAGCCGCAAATCAATACCCCCGCCAATGTCGCGACACGTTTTGTTAATTCCGAAAACGTGTCGCGCTTCAAAATACGTTTTCCGGGAGTCAAGCAATGACCCCCGACAACATCATCCAGCTGAACAGCAGCAGGGGATTCACCCGTATGGACAACAGCCTGATGGAGGCTTTGGCTACGGTTGACCTGCCAGCGCGCGAACTGCGCGTTCTCATGGCCATTGCACGGCAGACCATCGGCTATCAACTTGAAACCAAACGCCTGACTGCCGACGATATTGGCAAGCAGACCAATATGCGCCGAGACGTCACGTCGAAAGCGATCAGTCATCTCCTTGAGCGTCGAATCATTTTTCGGGTAGGGGGAAGCCGAGGCGATATCGGGATTTCCCCTATTCGCGAGTGGTCCTTCTACGAGGCAAAACCTTCCAATCTCACTGAGACCAAATCGTCTCACTCAGCCCAAATCGTCTCACTGAGACCTGATGCGAGTGAGACCAAAACGGCAACTTGCCTTCTTTATACAAAGAAAGAACCCCTATTAACTCTTCCTTCGGAAGAGATTAATCCGCCCCAAGAGCAACCGGAACCGCCGAAGTCTGATCGCAAGGCTACGTTCGGCATGACCCAGCTGCTTGCCGACAACCCGCACAACGTGCCTGAGCAATTGCTGGCCGACTGGCTAACCCAGCGCAAGGCCAAGCGCGCCGCCGTCACCGCCACCGTCTGGTCAACCGTCAACGTCGAGCTGGCCAAGTGCGTCGAAGCCGGAATCACGGCATCCGACGCCATCACCGAAGCGCTGACTTCTGGGTGGCAAGGGTTCAAGGCGTCCTGGGCGATCAAGCGCATGGCCGAGTCGGTCCCAGCGCCGGTCGCTCAGTCCCGTCACACCGGCTTCGCTGACCGCAACTACACCGACGGACTGATCCAGCGGGAGGACGGTAGCTATGCGTTCTGAGCCAGTACAAACAACTCCTGAGTTTCCACCAGGAACTCGCATCCAGCCCGCCGACTGTGACACCCACGGCGAGTTCGAGCAGAAAATCTTCTTGGTCATCGGCCGCGAGCTGAAGACCGGTTGTCCCGAGTGTTCCCGCATTGCCCAGGAAGCGACGGATGAGTCCGAGCGCCAGAGCAAGGCGTTGATGCTCCGCATGGCCATGGAGCGCAAGCTTGGCTCGGCGCTGATTCCGAAGCGCTTTGCCTGCAAGACCTTTGAGGGTTACGTGGCCACCACCGCCGAGCAGCACAAGGCGTTGAACACTTGCCGTAGATACGCCGGCGAGTTCTCGCAGATCGCCGAGTCTGGCCGTTGCCTGTTGCTGTTGGGCAAGCCTGGCACCGGCAAGACGCACCTGTCCGTGGCGATCGCCCACGAGATCATGGCCCGATCGAGCGCCACCGCCGTGTACCGCACTGTCGGCGCCGTACTGCAAGCGATCCGCGCCACGTACGACCGGACCAGCGCGCAGAGCGAAAGCCAGATCCTGTCGAGCCTCGTCAGCCCGTCGCTCCTGGTCCTTGATGAGATCGGCGTTAGCAAGGAAAAGCCCAGTGACTTTGAGCTGACCACGCTGTTCGCAATCATCAATGGCCGGTACGAGGAGCAGCGCCCGACTGTGATCGTTTCCAACCTGGATGCCAAGGCGCTGCCGGCGGCTATCGGTGAGCGCTGTGCGGATCGTCTGCGGGAGGGCGGGGTGATCGTCATTCCGTTCGAGTGGGAATCTCAACGTGGAAAGGAGGGTTTCTGATGACCACCAATATCCATTTCACAGCAGCCTGGACACTGGCTGGCTTTTCTATCGGCGTGTTCTGCGTCCTGATCACAATGGCGGTGACGGCATGAGCGACCACAGCGAACTTAAGACCGTGGCTGAGGCCTGCGGCAATCTGAACTGGCGTGTCATTCAGGAGAACTGGTGCGAGTGGGCGATCCGGGATGACCACGCCTACATCGCTACCATGCGCACCAACAGTCCGAAGCAACCGGGCCCATGCCCTGAGCGCGAAGCCAAGGCAAAGTTTCTCTGCGTAATGACGCCTGCCACAGCCCTGACCTTGATTACCGAGATCGAGCACATCACTCAATACAGGGATAACGCGGTCAACATAATCAGGCGACTTCGAGGTGATTTGACTGCGGTAGAGCGAGAGCGTGACCAGCTGAAGGCCGAGATCGAACGCCAGTCGCGGCAGTTCAAGGAGTGGCAAGCGAGTCACCACGCTAACTATTCCCAAGTGGCTGATGAGCGCGACCAGATAGATGCTGAGAGCGAGACGCTGCGCAAGGATGCTGATCGTTTGAACTGGCTTGATGCCAGAAAATTTCCAGTGGTCGAAGGGGACGATTTTGGTCTGCCAGTGCAAGGCAGCGAGCAGTTGGGCCATGAATGGACTGTTTCCGGGGGATGCACTTCCATCAGAAAAGCCATTGACGACGCCATCAGCAGAGAGGCGCAGTGATGACCGACAAGATCAGCGTCAACTGCCAGGCCAAGCTCACCGAGGCCATTACCAGCCTGACCACCATGTACCGCGACAAGAAGTTCGTCGTTGTCTCGCTGCGTCCCGGCAAGGACCGCACCCTCGACCAGAACTCATTGTGGTTCGGGATGTACAAGCGCATTTCCGAGATGACACAGATCGGTGATGCGGCCGACGCCCGGCGCTACTGCAAGCTGCACTTCGGCGTGCAGATCCTGCTGAACGAGGATTCAGGTTTTCAGGCGGCATGGTATCGGGTCATGCGCCATCTGCCCTACGAGGAGAAGCTGGCCCTGATGGGCGAGCACAAGTTGTTCGGCCCCGACGGCTTCCCGGTGACCAGCCTGTTCAACCGCGCCCAAGGCATCCAGTACACCGACCGCATGGCCGCGTTCTTCACCGGACAGGGCGTTGTGTTCACCGATCTACTGAGCAAGGAGGCCGCATGATCGCCAAGCAACCCAAGCCGAAGAAGTGCAAGAACCCGGCCTGCGGCGTCAGCTTCCCGCCGCAGCGCCTGGGTCAGGCCGTATGCAGCCCCAAGTGCGGGCTGGCCATCAAGAACGTCAACCAGGAGAAGGCGCGCAAGTCGCTGGCTCAGATCGAGCGCAAAGAGATCAAGGTTAGGAAGGAGAAGCTGAAGAGCCGGGCCGACCACCTCAAGGACACGCAGATCGCCTTCAATGCCTGGGTACGTGAGCGGGACGCCGAGCTGCCTTGCATCAGTTGCGGCCGCCACCACCAGGGCAAGTACGACGCCGGCCATTATCGGACCGTCGGGAGCAACCCTGCGCTTCGCTTCGAGCCGTTGAATTGCCATCGCCAGTGTTCGCCATGCAACACACAGCTTTCCGGAAACATCGTGAACTACCGCATCGCGCTGGTTAAGCGGATCGGCGCCGAGCAGGTCGATTGGTTGGAAGGCCCGCATGAGCCGAAGAAGTACACCATCGAAGAACTGAAGGCGATGACCGCCGACTACCGGGCAAAGACCAGAGAACTGAAGAAGGAAGCAGCATGAAGCTGATCAACGCAAGGCAGGTATGGACTGAGTCGCAGCACGAATCGAACGCGTCGATCAGCGCCGTGGCAATCGACAAGGCCGAATCGGCACCGGTGAAGGCCGGCACCCGCATGCGCCGCCATGAGGCCGTGTTTGCCGCTCTGGGCGATGACAAGGAAGAACGCATTCAGATCGTTCGGCAGAAAATCAGCATCAGCGAAACGCGCCGCACGCCAATCGGCCGGTCCACCGCCCGCGCCGCGCACCTGGCCACGATCGGCAAGGTGCTGCGCGCCATCGACACTCTACCGTTCCAGGTGCAGCAGTTCGGGCACTACCTCTACCACCCGGCGATGACCATGCGCCACGTCATGAATGCTGTGCTGCTGATCACCGCCCACGCCAAGTTGCCGGACCTCACATCGGCCAAGCGCGTGAAGGCGCAGTACCTGGTGACCCTGGCCCTGCAATCGTACAAGGGGGAGGTGGTCGGTGCAGAAGAGTGGGGGCCGGCCCGGGTCGCCGCCGAGATGAAGACCTTCTTCGGCGTGACGATTGATCCGAAGAACTGGACGCGCGACTGGCTCGACCTGTGGGAATCCCTTAAAGAAGTCATCAAGGAAGTGGATATTCAGGCACAACAACCAGTATGGCAGGTGATACACGCGGAAAGAGAAGAAGAGGCGGCATAAACATATTGACATGACGGGAGATTGCGCGTACTTTTCCCATAGTGCGCAATTCACGCAACACGCACACGAATACCTGAACCCGGCCAAGTGCCGGGTTTTTTCATGGCAATGTTTAGATTGCTCTACACCCCATGTACAATCGAGATTCAGCCAGGCTTCTGTCTTGGCTCCCAGTTTCTGGGGCTTTCGGGTGCGACACCCGTGGCGATGGCAATCTCAACCCTCGGCGTAATGTGTTTGGCTGCTGTAAAAACTGTTGTTCTTAGCCACGCGATGCCGGTCGCAGCGGATTCATCTGCGAAAGGGGATAGTAAAATGGGAAAAATCTTCGGAAGTGCTGTACTCGAAACGATTCATTCCGTGGGTTCAAGTTGCCTCGCAGCCAGTGCTAGCTTCACCGTTACTTGAGCGAAATGCTCATCGAAACCCGGCCACTGCGCCGGGTTTTTTATTGCCCAAACGCAGGCGAAAGACCGGATAGACCCTCTTGCTCATTCGATACACGAGGATCTACCGATGTCGCATATCACCCGCTGCAAAATGACTCTACGCACCAAAGGGCCTATTCAGGGTTCGTCGGAATCGCTGACCCGTTTGCGCTTCGGCGCTGTGTGGTCGGCCAACCCGGCGGAAGAAGACGCGATCTACGGCAAGTACACCCCGTACGGCGAATACACCGTCAACGTGGTGGCTGATCGCGCCGAGCATTTCGAAGAAGGGAAGGACTATTACTTCGACATCTCGCCAGCCTTCTGAATTTACCTGTAGCTAGGGCAGCCTTCGGGAAGGCCTGGACACTGATAAGCCGGTAAGTGCAGTGACACGAGAAAACACCGGCAGCCCGCGCACCTTGGCCGTACATGCTCGGGGTGGCACGAGACTGGATTGCGAGATCGATGCAAAAGGGCGTAGACGCAAAGAAGGTCTTCGGCGGACAGGAGGGGAAAGACCCTCACACCTATTTCAAGGCCTCGCCAATGAGCGGGGCTTTTTCGTTTTCGGCTCCACCACACCCATCGCTCTGAGCTGGGAGTGCTGCTGGAGCTGATCTATTCGCTCCCCGAAAGGGAGGACAGCCGGATGTCCAAAAACATGCCTGATAAAAACCCCGACTTCTGGGCCCAGGTTTGGCTTGTCCTGAGCAATCCGCTTTGGCAGGGCGCAATCATGGCCTCTACCGTCTCGCTGTTGCGCGTGCTGTATGAGGGCAAAGAGGCCAACAAGTGGCGCGTGGTCCTTGAGGCGCTCATCTGTGGTTCATTAAGCCTTTCTGCCAGCAGCGTAATCGAATGGATGGCTTGGCCCTCCAGCCTGTCTGTCGCGGCAGGCGGCACTATCGGGTTCATCGGCGTTACAGCGATTCGAGAACTGATTATCAAGTTCCTCGGGCGCAAGGCGGACTCAGTATGAAAGCGTTCGCAACTGCAGCAATCATCGCGCTCGTTGCCTGCCTGTTGCTGGGTATCCAGCACTACCAGGTCATTGCGCTTGAAGGTCAGGTGACGATCGAGGCCAAGAGCAAGGACGACGCCATCGCGGCCAATACCGAGAGCCAGGCGACGATCACCACGCTGCGAGCGGAAGCTCAGCGCAACGCTGACTACCTGAAAGATTTGAACCAGCGAATCAAGGCCAGCGAAGACAAAGCCAAAAAGGCGAGGAAAGACTTTGAAGACCTTAAGCGCAACAGCAAGCCTGTTCGTGACTGGGCTGCTCAGCCTCTGCCTGACGGGCTGCGCGGGAAGCCCGCCAGTGGTAACAAAGGCAACGGCAGTCAGAATTGAAGCGCCTGAGCTAATTCCCTGTGAGCGGATCGACGCGGCCGAGTCTGAGGCTGGTCTTCGCCTGAACGGCGATGTGTGGGAGCTCAAGGATCAGGCCATCAAGCTGCTCGACACCTGCGCCGATCAGGTGGACGCCCAGATCAAACGCAGTCAGAGCAAGTAGTCCGCGACACGTTTTTCAAACAATCAAATTGTGTCGCGACCTCCAGCGAGGAATCGACATGGGGTGCATAGCATGACGACGATCAACGTTAAGAAACTGGTCCGCCAGTTGCCGGATCGAGATGTTGCCGGCGCGGAGGCGGCGGTGGTCTTCACGTTCAACGGCAAGACCGTGCACGTCGAATCCTTCAAGGGCAAGGTCACGTCTGATTACCTGCGCGTGGTGGACATTCCCGAGTTCGACGCTCATTCGTCAGTGCTGGGCGGCGATACCCAGTTTGAATACGAGGTGCTTGCATGAGTGATCAATCAGGGGAGCACGTCCATTACTGGGACGATGGCCGTGGAAGGCGGGATGTCTTTATCGATGGCCTGACGGAAACTAAAGTGATCTGGTGCGATACCAAGGCTGGCATCGCTGTTGTTGCCGACTCTCCACTCAAGTCATCCGACGGCGAGACTGTGGACTTCCACCCTGCATGGGGAGAGATCACTGTGGTTCCTGCGGAGGGTGCATGACGACTATTGCCTACAAAGACGGTGTGATTGCCTATGACTCGCGTATCTGCAATGGCAATTCGATTACTTACGACGACTTCGACAAGTGCCAGGAAGTAAAGAGCGTCAAGTTCGTCTTTGCCGGCTATGTGTGCGACTACTCAAAGCTGATTGGTGCTTGGTTCGGCGAACCTGTGACCGGGACGGTTGAGTGCTCAGCTCTGGTGTTTGATGGGGCATCACTTTGCTATGCCGCATATAACGCTGAGCACGGCCTCTGCAAAACACCGATTTGGCTCGAAAGGCCTTATGTCATCGGGAGTGGTTCGGATCACGCCATGACCGCCATGGACATGGGCGCAAATGCATACAAGGCCGTTGAGATGGCCGCAAAGCGCGACACCAGCACCGGCGGCACGATCCGGACAGTTTTGATCACTGAGCTAAGTAAGGCGGAGCAGGTCTGCCGCAGGTGAGCGCCACACGTCAATCCAAGTATCTCTATTGCAGCTCTCTTTCCAACGCCTCCTGATAACAAACAAGATCAGAAGATTGTTGATTTGCCTCGTACGCCGCCTGGTAATGATCGGCGCTCTTATCACAGGCATAGCTAGAGTTGCCGCCAAGCTCTCGCTCCAACGCTTTTTGGTAACACACGAGATCGCTAGCTCGCATAGTCGATTGATAGCGGTCTTGGTACGACTGAGCGCTATCAGAACAAGATCCATAGGGTGTGTTGGCTGCGAAGGCAGTAGTGCATGCAAGAGCAAGCGTGCCAACAGCTAGAAGGGATTTGAGCGAGGTCATCCATGAATCTCCGAGTAGGTATGTCCCAGCAATACCGGCAACTGCCCACTAATTCAAGTATCAGAGCGATCCCATGACAACCAAGCAACCCGACTGGGAGCGCATAGAACAGCTCTTCCGGGCTGGTCTGCTCTCGGTTCGAGAGATCGCCTCAGCGTGTGGCGTGTCTCACACAGCAATCAACAAGCGGTCGAAGGCTGAAGGCTGGGATCGCGACCTGAACGCCAAGATCAAGGCGAAAGCGGATTCACTAGTTTCCAAGCGAGAGGTTTCCACAAAGGTTTCCACGGAAACGCTGGCAACCGAACGTGGAATCGTGGAAGCGAATGCTGAGGTCATTGCTGACATCAGGATGGCCCACCGTACAGACATTGGTCGCTCTCGCAGACTGACAAACCTTCTGCTGGATGAGCTGGAGTCGCTGACCGAAGAGCAGGGCACTATCAAGGAGTTGATTGCTCAGCTCAAGGATGGTGGCGGCGACGATGCCGATGCGATGTCCGACATGCTGGCTCTGGCCAATAAGATGGGCGCACTGCCGTCGCGAACCAAGACCATGAAAGAACTGGCGGAAACGCTGAAGACGCTGGTTGCCCTGGAGCGACAAGCCTACGACCTCGACACCAAGACTGGTGGCAACGACGCCGACGAGCTATCGAAACTGATGGACGATCTATCGAAGGAAGCCTGACATGAAGCCCGAGCACTTGAAGCTGCTCCGGAATAAGAGATGGCGCCTGAACAACCTCTACTTCATCACGGACAAGCAGGGCAAGAAGGTCCGCTTTCGGATGACGGACGAGCAGATCGAGTACTTCGACGGGATGCACACCCGCAACATCATCCTGAAGGCTCGGCAGCTTGGCTTTACGACTGAGTGCTGCATCATCCAGTTGGACGCAGCTCTGTTCGAGTCAGCCAAGTGTGCACTGATCGCTCACACCCTGAACGACGCCAAGCGCCTGTTCCGGGAGAAGGTGAAGTACGCCTATGACAACCTGCCTGCCGAGATTCGCGCCGCCAACCCAGCGAGTAACGATGCTGCAGGTGAGCTGGTGTTCAGCAAGGGCGGTTCGCTCTACGTTTCCACCTCATTTCGAGGCGGGACGCTGCGCTACCTACACGTCTCTGAGTTCGGGAAGATCTGCGCCAAGTTTCCACACAAGGCACGCGAGATTGTCACCGGCGCCTTTGAGGCTGTGGCCACCGACTGCTTCGTCACGATTGAGTCAACAGCGGAAGGCCGCGCCGGCTACTTCTTCGAATACTCGCAGAGCGCTGAGCGGCAACAGCTTGCTGGTGTGCCCATGGGCCTACTGGACTGGAAGTTCTTCTTCTTCAGTTGGTGGAAGAACAAGGCCTACTGGCTTGACCCGACTGACGTGTTCATCGCGCAGCGCCTGACCGACTACTTCAACGAACTGCACGCCAAGCACGGGATAGTCACGAACGACGGTCAACGCGCTTGGTACGCGGCCAAGGAAAAGACGCTCGGCGACGACATGAAGCGGGAATACCCGTCGATCCCTGTCGAAGCCTTCCAGCAGTCGGTTGAGGGCGCCTACTACGCGCAGCAACTGACCAAGCTCTATGCCCAACAGCGCATCGGGGCGATACCGAACAACAGCCATCTGCCAGTGATGACCTTCTGGGATATCGGCGTCAGCGACTCCACGGCCATCTGGTTCGTGCGGCAGGTCGGCACCGAATACCACGTCATCGATTACTACGAGAACTCGGGCGAAGGCCTGCGGCATTACATGAAGGTGCTCAAGGACAAGGGTTACACCTATTCCGAACACTGGGGGCCGCACGACATCGACAACCGCGAGTTCGGCAGCGACGCCAAGACTCGCCGCGAGCTGGCCCGAGAGGGTTACGACATCGACGGTCAGAAATACAGCATGACGTTCCAGGTGGTCCCGAAGATCGGCATCAACGACGGCATCGAGCAGGTCCGGGAAATCCTCCCGCTTTGCGTATTCGATGAGTCGAAATGTGAGCAGGGCATCAACTGCATCGAGAACTATCGCAAGGAGTGGGACGACAAGCGCGGTTGCTGGAAAGACAAGCCGCTTCACGACTGGACCTCTCACGGGTCTGACGGATTCCGATACTTCGCTGTCGCCAAAAGCGCAAGGAAGCCGGTCAAATCAATCAAAATGGGATTCGCACGCTAATGGCAGACGTCACCTACACCCGCCCGGAGTACGACGCGGCACAGTCCCGTTGGCGGCTGGTGCGCGACGTGTGCAAGGGCTCTGAAACCGTAAAGATCCGTGGCGATGTTTATCTGCCGAAGCCAAATGCGCATGACACCAGCAAAGAAAACCAGGATCGATACAAGTCCTACAAACAGCGCGCTGTGTTCTACAACGCAACGGGTCGGACGAAACACAGTCTGGTGGGAGCGGTGTTCCGCACATGGCCAACACTGACTGTCCCCGGTGCACTCGAATACGTGTCGAAGGACGTCGACGGGCAGGGCGTAAGCGTCTATCAACAGTCGCAGTCGGTCATCGGGCATCTGCTCGAGGTCGGCCGCCACGGCCTGCTGGTGGATTACGCTGCTGTCAAAGCCGGAACAGTGAGCAAGGCTGACGAACAAGCTGGTCGGGCTCGGGCCAGTGTTGCTAGCTATCCCGCTGAGGCTATCAGGAATTGGAAGACGCGCCAGGTTGGCGGCCAACACCTGTTGAGCCTGGTCGTCTTGCGCGAAGAAGCCGACAAAGAAACCGACGACGGTTTCGGCAGTGAAAAGGTCGTGCAATTTCGAGTGCTTCGCCTTGACGACTCAGGTATCTACACGCAGGAAGTATGGGAGGAGAGCAGTAGCAGTGCTGAGTTGATCATTGCTCCTTTCACTCCATTGAATGGCCTCGGCCTTCCATGGAAGGTAATCCCGTTCCAGTTCCTCGGCAGTGAGAATAACGACGCCAGCATTGACGATTCGCCGTTGTACGACATGGCAGTGCTTAACATCGGCCATTACTGCAACAGCGCGGACTACGAAGATTCGGTGTGGTTCTCGGGTCAGCCTCAGTTCTGGATTTCCGGGCTCGACGAAGCGTGGCGTGATCACCTTGAAGCGAACGGCATATACGTAGGCTCGCGTGCGCCACTGACACTGCCGGCCAATGGGTCGTGCGGTTTCGCTCAGCCTGAGCCGAACACGCTGGTGAAAGAGGCTATGGACGCCAAGAAAGAGGACATGGTGTCACTCGGTGCCCGGCTTATTGAGCGCGGCAGCGCGGTGAAGACGGCGACCCAGGCCGACAACGACAGCGCCGCCGAACACAGCGTCCTCTCGCTGGTAGTGAGCAACGTCAGTGAGGCCTACAGCCAGTGTCTGGTCTGGATGGCTGAGTTCGTGAACGCTACCGGCGAAACGCTCTACAAGCTCAATCAGGACTTCAGCCAAATCACCCTGGACGCAACGATCCTTTCGGCACTGTTCAACGCCGTGCAGGGTGGCAAGCTGCCTTCGGCTGATTTCTGGCAGTACCTGCGCGATCGGGGTGTTATCGATCCTGAAAAGACAGACGACGAGATCCGAGACGAACTGGAAACAGAGAATCCGGTGATGGATCTGGATGACGACGAGGTAATCCCAAATGGCGGCAAACAGAGCGATCCTTGATGCCACGATCCGGCACGCCGTCTTCCTCGAGCAGTTGAAGTCTGGAGAGGTCAAGAAGTTCGGACCTTTCCTCAAGGAGATTGACCGCACGATTCGTGAGCGACTCACTCGGACTGATCTCACGGATTACAACATCCTCAGGATGGAGCGGCTGCTGAGTGAGGTCGATAGCCTGTTGCTGGGCATCTTCGATCGCTACAGCGACAAGCTCACTCTCGACCTGGTGGACATTGCCAACTACGAAGCTCAGTTTGAAGCGACGAGCCTGACGCGGGCTGCGCCGGTTGGAGTGTCGTTCGACGCCGCTGTGCCAGGCGCTACCGCAATCAGAGCGGCCATCCTCACCAACCCGCTCAGCGTGCGCGGTGCAGACGGCGGCAAGTTGCTCGAAACGTTTATCGATGGCTTCACCAGCACCGAGCGACAACGCCTAACTGGCGCGATTCGGCAAGGCTTCTTCGAAGGTCAGACCAACTTCCAGATCATCAAGAACATTCGAGGCACCAAGGCGCTTCAGTACAACGACGGCATCTTGGCCACGACCAACCGGAACGCCGGCGCCGTAGTGCGAACAGCAGTGCAGCATGTCGCCACTCAGGCGCGGATGGAGACGCTGAAGGAGAACGCCGACGTCGTGGAGGAGGTGGAGTGGGTCGCCACCTTGGACACGAAGACAACCAGCCAGTGCCGGACGCTCGACAAGCAGCGCTTCAAGCTGACCAAGGGGCCGCGACCGCCCATTCACATAAATTGTCGTTCGACGGTGGTGGCTGTAACCCGCTTCAGCGCGCTGTTCGCCAAGGGCTCCACGCGGGCATCCATCGGCGATGCCGGCGCCCAGCAGGTGAGAGCTGATCTTTCCTACTACGACTGGCTCAAGCTGCAACCGGCGGCGTTCCAAGACAAGGCCATTGGGCCGGTCCGCGCCAAGCTGTTCCGCGAAGGTGGCTTGAGCATCGAGCGGTTCTCCGAGCTGCAGCTTGATCGCAACTTTTCACCTCTGACCCTTGTGCAGATGAAGGCTCTTGAGCCTTTGGCGTTTGAGCGGGCAGGCATCAAATAACCTGGAGACATCCATGAACGACCAAGCGATCGAGCAAGAGATCCGAGACAAGGGCCTGACCGCGCCACGCATCACCCCGGCAGACCTGAAAGCCAACATCGTCGGAGAGTACTTCTTCACTGCCGCTGATGGTGTGCAGGCAGCCTTCCATGCACAGGATGAGTTGACTCGACTGACCGGCGCGCACGGCGAATTGGCGTTGCTGACCTTCTGCGTCCTGGTGCTGCGCAACGGCTTCACCGTTACCGGCGAGAGCGCGTGCGCCAGCCCGGAGAACTTCGACGCCGAGATCGGCCGCAAGATCGCCCGAGACAATGCAGTGCAAAAGGTCTGGCCGCTTATGGGTTACGCGCTCAAGCAGCAATTGCACGAAGCAAAGTAAACGAGCAGCGAATCACCAAGCCGGCCATGAGCCGGCTTTTTCATATCTGCGGGCTGGGCCTGCAAATCGTCTCTGGGAGACAAGCAAATGGGTTTGAAATATCAGCTGGACACTCTGGACGGTCTCGATGACTCCGTCAAAACCCTCTACACCGAGAAGGAAGGCAAGTTTGTCCTCGGTATTGAAGGCCTGCCGCAGCATGAAGACGTCTCCGGCCTGAAGTCGAAGGTTGAAGAGCTGCTCGGCGAGAAAAAAGCCGCAGATAAAGCCCGTAAGGATGCCGAAGATCAGGCTCGGCTGGAGCGCGAAGAAGCTGCCCGCAAATCGGGCAATGTCGAAGAGCTCGAGAAGTCCTGGTTAGAAAAGTACAACCGCCGCGAAGCTGAGCTGAACGGCACGCTGGAACAAGAGAGAGGCGCGCTGAGCACTCAGATCCGAGATTTGACTGTTGGTCGTACCGCTACTGATATCGCGTCGGCCTTGGCGATCACAGGCAGCGCCAAGGCTCTGTTGCCGCATATCGAACGCCGCTTGAGTGTCGAGCAACGCGACGGCAAGCCCGTTGTGGTCGTGCTCGACCAAGCCGGCAAGCTCTCGGCATCAACGCTTGATGAGCTCAAAGCAGAATTCGCCAACGACACGGCCTTCGCGCCGCTGATCGCGGGTAGTAAGGCATCTGGTGGCGGGGCCAACGGTGCTGGAAAAGGCGGCTGGGCCGCACTCAAACGTTCCGAAATGACCTCTGTCGCCAAGCGTGAGTTCATCACCGCCAATGGCCAGAGCGCATACCTCAAATTGCCTAAATAACGGAGTTACCCATGTCGACAACTGTTACCTCGGACATGATCGTCTACAACGATCTTGCCCAAACCGCCTACCTGGAGCGAATTCAGGATGTAATGGACATCTTCAACGGTTCTTCCAACGGCGCCATCATCCTCGACAACGAGCTGATCGAAGGCGACCTGCGCAAGCGTGCCTTTTACAAACTCGGTGGCGCGATCGCGCATCGTGATGTGAACTCGGTTGCGACCGTTGCCGGCCAGAAGATTGGCTCCGGCGAGATGGTTGGCGTGAAGGTGCCGTTCAAATACGGCCCTTACGAAACCACCGAAGAGGCGTTCAAGCGCCGCGCACGCTCGCCGGAAGAGTTCTCTGAACTGGTCGGCCAGGACTACGCCGATGCGGTACTCGAGGGTTACATCCAGTACGCGATGGCAGCCCTCAAAGCTTCCATCGGTGCAAACGCCAACATGGTTGCGCAGGCGAGCTTTGCTACCGACGGCAAGAAGGCGTTGACCAAGGGCATGCGTAAATTTGGTGACCGCTTCGGTCGCATTGCGCTCTGGACCATGGACTCGGCGACTTACTTCGACATGGTAGATCAGGCCATTACCGAGAAGGTTTACGAAGAAGCAGGCGTGGTCATCTACGGTGGTCAGCCGGGCACGATGGGCAAGCCGGTTCTGGTCTCTGACACCATCCCGCCCGAAACCATCTTCGGGTTGCAAGCTGGCGCGGTGAAGATCACAGAGTCGCAGGCCCCGGGCTTCCGCTCCTACAACATCGACACCCAAGAAAACTTGGCGATGGGCTTCCGCGCCGAAGGCACCTTCAACATGGATCTTCTCGGCTACAGCTGGAAAGACTCCACTGGCGGTATCAACCCGAACTTGGCGGCCATCGGCGCCGGTGCCAACTGGACCAAGTACGCGAACAGCGACAAGGTCACGGCCGGCGTACTGATCGATCTGTCCGCACCTTAATCGGCTCACTCGTTGCGAGCGGCCTTCACAGGCCGCCTTGGAGATATTCATGGAACTCATTTATTCCACTCAAATGTCTGGTTTCGATCCGGAAAAACGATATCGCAACCCAGAACACTTCGAGCGGCCGGAAGCGGGCGTGACCGAAGTGGTTGTCGTTGGCGAGTGGCCGAACGTTGTTGAAGCCTACGAGCATGTCGGTGCTGAAGTGACGCTGATAGAGGTGGAGTCGCGCCAGGCGCTAGTTGTGGGCGCGGCCGATAACGCGACCGAGCTGCAAGCGCTGATCGGCAAGCTGCAGGTCGAAAGCGACATGGTGCGTGCGGTCATTGTTGGCTTGGAAGCTGGCGAAATCGAAAAGCCGGAAGCTGGTGAGCTCGCAATCCGCCTCTACGATGCGCTCGAGCACATTCGTACTGAGGTGGATGAACTGGCTGACAGGCGCAATGCGCTTGCAGTGGAAAACGATAATCTGCGCAGTGAGCTCGAGGCGCTGAAGGTGGGCGATGGCAAGGAAATTGAAGGCCTGAAAGCTCGGCTTGATTCTGCCCAAGTAACCTACCGTGCCAACGCCTCGAAAGAATCCTTGGAAAAACTCGTCGCTGATCTGCCCGAGGCGTAATACTGCTGGCTGTCGGTAAGCCGGCGGCCAATCATTCCATTCAATCCAGCGAGTTGATCCATGACACTCATCATCGAGGACGGCTCAGGCAAGCCAGACGCCGAAAGCTACGCGAGCGCCGAGGATCTAGTCATGTACGCCGGCAAGTTCGGCGTGACCATCCCTGCGGGCGAGCCTGCGCAGGAAGCATTGCTTCGCCGGGCCGCCTTGGCGATGGATGGCAAGACATGGAAGGGGCGCAAGACGGATAGCGATCAGGCTTTAGCTTGGCCGCGACGCGGTGTTGAACTGGACCAGCAGATCAAGCCTGACAACTACCTGCCAGCGCGCATCCAGTACGGCCAGATGGCCTTGGCTGCCGAGATCCACACTGACGATATCGACCCGATCGACCAACGCAAGGGCGCGATCACCTTGGACCGAGTTGAGGGTGCAGTAACTCGCGAGTACGCGTCGATTCCCAACACCAGCGGCCGACTGTTGCCGGCGGCGCCGGATCGTCCGAGTGCAACGCAATTCGCCGACTACCTCCAGCGGCGCGGGTTGTTCGCGGTGCGAGCGTAGTGATAGTTTGATGGTCTACCAAAAAGGAGTTTCAGATGGATCATCAAGCAGAGTTGGACGAGCGCGCCAAAGAAAACCGGGCCGCATGGGACATGTATGCGGCAGCGTATATTTCAGGCCGAGTAGCTAACGATCATAAAACTGCCGAACCAAAGGGTATTGCGGAAAGGGCAGAGGAATACGCAAACGAAATGCTGAGACGCAGAATCCAACACTTCCGTTAAGCATTAAGCCCAGCCATCGCGCTGGGCTTTTCACATCTGGAGCCACCATGGCCTTCTACGACGAAATGGCCGAGATGGCTCTGGATATGATCACAGAGTTCGGCCAGCCCGTGACCATTCGTGCGACAACTGTCGGCGAGTACGACCCGGATATCGGGAGCGCGCCGCCCGACACCATCACCGAGCAGACCGCCCAAGGCATCCTGCTCGACTTCACCGGCCAAGAATTCCAGAACAACAGCCTCATCAAGCAGGGCGACAAGAAACTCAAGATCGCCGCGCAGGGGCTTGCGTGGGCGCCTGACCTACTCAACAAAGTGGTCGTCCAAGGCCGCATATGGTCAATCGTCCCACCGTTGAAAGAGATCAACCCGGCCGGCACGCCGATTCTGTACGAGCTGCAGGTGAGGTCGTGAGCAAGTACTCGGGACTCAACGGCAGCTTCGCCGAGAATATTCGCCAGTTTGCTGAGCAGGCCAAGGCCGGGCTCGACGCTACGTTCCGAGAGATCGTGATTGAGATCGGGAGCAGCGTCATTCGGATGTCGCCGGTGGGCAATCCCGATATCTGGGCGGCAAACGTTGCACATCGCCAGGCTAACACCGCGGCGGCTGATGCCTATGACGCGCACGTCGAAGTGCGCAACGTGATCAAGTCGCTGACGCCGAGCAACTTCACTAAGGCGGGGAAGCTAAAGCGCAGCGTGAAATATGCCAAGCCCCTGACCAAGACTGAGCGCGACCAGAACTTCAACGTGAACGGACTGGTCGCCGGCAAGGACTACGTGGGCGGGCGTTTTCGCGGGAACTGGCAGTTTTCTATCGGATCACCAGTTGATGGCGTTATCGATCAGATCGACCCAGCTGGCAATGTCACGCTCGCCAAGCTGAAGCTTCAGGTCGAGCAATTGAGCATCGGTGAGACGGCCTACCTTGTGAATAACCTACCGTATGCGGTGCCTCTTGAGTACGGGCATTCGAAGCAGGCGCCCGGCGGGATGGTTCGCATCACCCTGGCCCGGTTCCAGCAGATCGTCGATGAAGCCACCAGGAACAACCAGGTATGAAATTCGAAGACGTTCCGGTTCGACCGGTGATGCGGTACGCGTTGTGCGATTGCGGTGGGCGACTGACGCGGGAAGAGAGTGCGGTGGTTTGGCTTTCACACCCACCTCTGTATCCGCATGAGTGCAAGGCGTGCGGGGAAAGGCAAAGTCTACGAGTGATTTCTCCGTCACTGACTTATAAGGAGGCCTGATGTCCCACAACATCATCGCCTCGATCTACGAGGCCAAGCTGATCAACTGGGCGAAAGCATTACCGGTGCCGCTGAAGGTCGTCGTTGAGAACGAGGCATTTGCGCCCGTCGACGGCGCCACCTATCTGAAGGCATTTACGTTGCCAGCCGACACCGCGAGCAACACGCTCGGCGGTGACCACAAGCTGTACACCGGAGTATTTCAGGTCAGTATCGTGATGCCTTCGGGAAAGTACCGCGGTGCGGCTGGTGCACTGGCTGATCAGATTGCCGCCTTGTTCCCGCTGTACGAGCGAAACACGAAGGGCGCGCTGACCGTTGTGACGATGACGCCGGTTGACCCTGGCCCCGGCATTCCAGACGACAACACCTTCACCGTGCCTGTGTCGTTTCTGTACCGAGCAGACACAAACTAATCCGCCCATTGGGCAAACCCAGAACCCGCCATTGAGCGGGTTTTGTCATTTCTGAAAGGAGGAAACACCAATGGCCGTTTTTCTACCCAATGGCTCGACTGCCGCTATCGCTGCCTCGTATGACGCGCCGATCGTCTTTACTGCGATCACCAACGCAACCGAAGCTGTTGTGTCGTCGGCCGGCCACGACCTTGAGGCTGGCGACTTTGTCGAAGTTACTTCCGGTTGGGCGCGCCTGAACAATCGCGTAGCTCGCGTCAAGACCGCGACCACCGACTCGTTCGTACTTGAGTCGATCAACACGCTTAATGCGGCGCGCTTCATCGCTGGCGCGGGCGGCGGCTCGGTGCGGAAGATTCTGACCTGGGTTCCTATCAGCCAAGTCACGGAGTCGAGCAAATCCGGCGGCGAGCAGCAAAACGTCACCTACTCGTTCCTCGAGGAAGACGATGAGCACCAGATCCCGACGTCCAAGTCTGCACTGTCGTTCACCCTGACCATGGCCGATGACCCGGGACTTCCGCACAACGACGTGTTGCTGGAAGCCGACGACGACAAGAAGCCGCGCGCAGTTCGCGTGAATCTCGCTTCGGGTGGCGTCATCGCCTACAACGCTTACGCGTCGTTCGACAACGTGCCGTCGATGACCAAGAACAACATCATGGCCGTCACTGCTGTGTTTGCCGTGGTCGCTAAATTCATCCGCTACGCCGCGTAAGGGATACACATGGCCAAGTTCAAACTGATCCAGAACCCCACCTTCAAAGCTGATGTGATGCTTCCTACGGTCGGCGGCGATCCCGTAAAGGTTGGGTTCGAGTTCAAGTACCGCGACCGTGCCGAACTGGCAACCCTCTATGCCGGCTGGGGTGAGCGGCACAAGGCCCTGGGGGAAAAGTCTGAAGAGGCGGGGCTTGAGAAATTCACTGCCATGCTGATTGACCTCCAGGTGGAACAGCTCAAGGCAGTCGTCGTGGGCTGGGATGTCGATGAAGACTTCACCGACGAAAATCTCCGCATCCTGGTCAGCTCGATCAGTGCCACGCCAAGCGCGGTGTTGGCGGCTTACTCCGAGGCATACAGCAAGGCCCGCCTGGGAAACTAATCAGCGTCGCGCGCGCCCTCTATCAGCCGACCATCCAAGGCCAGGATGCTTTCGGGTTCTCGGCTGAAGATTACGGCGACGAGGCCGAGGTCTGGCCAGACATCTGGCCTGCATTTCAGGTCTTCGAGGCCATGTGGACCCAGTGGCGTACAGGTGCGTGCGGCGCTACCGGTCTGGATTACACGTCAATTCGCGATGTCGCTGGCTTCCTCGGCTTAACCCGGGCCCAGGCCACCGACATTTTCCCAGATATCCGCATCATGGAAGCCGAAGCCCTGCGGGTGATGGCGGAACAGAGGGACTGTAAATGAGCACCAACTTCGCGTCCCTGGGCATCGAGGTCAATTCGTCGCAAGCGGTCAAGGCTGCTGACGATTTGGACAAGCTGGTCGATTCGGCTGTTGATGCCGAAAGGGCTATCGACGATCTCGGCAAGACCGGGGCCGAACTGGCCGACACCGGCAAGAAGATTGTCCAGACTGAGCGCGAGGTTGCGCAGGAGATCGACAAATCGACCGGTGCCACCCAGCGCCAGGCTGACGCAAGACGGAAATCAGGCGCAAGCGCTACCAGCGAAATCGCCATCATCAGCCAACTCGAAAAGGCGATGTCCGGCAACATCGGCAGCATCGAGCAGCTGGTTCAGGCTGAAGGGCTGCTGGAGCGCGCACGCAAGGGCGGCCTGGTCACGATCGAGCAGCAGGAGGCGTACCAGGACCGTCTCGGCAATGCCTACGACAAGATCGAAAAAGCCGAAGCCAAGGAAGTCGCACAGAAACAGCGCCTGATCGACGCGGAAAACCGCCAGATCGAAGCGCTGAAGCGCACGGTCAATGGTATAGATCCCGTGACCGCGAAGCTGGGCAAGCTGGAGGCGCAGGAAAAGGCGCTCGAAGCACTCAAGGTCAGCGGGACGATCTCATCCGAGCGATACGCGGAAGCCCGGGCCAAAATCGGAAAGGCCCGGGCCGGACTAACCGCGACAGAAACCGCATTCGACAAGCTGAAGCTCGGCCCCCGCCAAGCTCAAGAAAACGTCATGCAGCTGACCAACGCGCTGTCATCCGGCGATTTGGGTAGCGGGGCGAGAGCCATTGCTCAACTCGGCGCCGGCGCTGGAGCGTCGGCCAAAAGCATGGCGGCTTTGCTGCTTCCGGCGGGCCTTCTCGCGGGCGTGATCGGCGGGCTCGGCTATGCCTACTTCGATGCAATGAAGCAGGCGCGTGAGTTCAATGCCGCAATCAACGGCGGCTCGAACGATGCCGGCCAGAGCATTGCCAACCTCAAGTCCATGAGCGAATCGGCTGGCGTGCTGACTGGCAATCTATCCGGCGCGCGCGAGGCCGTTGTCGCGCTGGCATCGGGCGTAGCTACCAGCGGCGTTCAAATGCAGAACCTGGCACAGGCGGCAGCTGCCATCGGGGAGGTAACAGGGAGGGGTGCCGGCGATATCGCCAAGTCTTTGGCCAACGCTGGCGATACCGCCACCGAGGCTGCGGCCAAGATAAGTGACCAATACGGCCTGCTCACCTACGAGCAGTACGAGGTCATCAAAGCGATCGACGACCAAGGCGACCATCAGCGTGCACTGGATGTCTTGAGTGAAAGCCTGAATCTGTCGGCTCAGGAGCGGCTGAAGGCTTACCGCGCCTCCCTGTCAGATGTTGAGCGCGATTGGGACAACATCAAGATCGCGATCACCGGTGCCTATGGCGCCATCCGATCGGAAATCTTCCCGGACCTGGCCAAGCAAATCGAGATCACGCAGCGTGTGCTCGACACTCGCAAAGGTGGCGGTGTCGCTGGAGCGGTATCCAATGGCCTCAGTTCGCTCAACTCGTTTCTGGGTCTGGGCGATGGTGAAAATGATGACTCCACCGCGGCGCTGGAGGCCAAGCTTGCCGGACTCAAAGCGCGCCAAGCCGCCAGCCAGGGCCTGGCCACGACAACCGGTGAAACAACTCACGCGAACAAAGAGATGATCGCTGTTCAGAAGGAACTGGATAAGCAGCTCGACGACCTGAATCCACTGACCAAACGGCAGAAAGCCTACGAAAAACTCAACGATCAGTTCACGAAGCTCTACCAGAAAGCAGAAGAGACCGGACAAAAGTCGGCATTGCTGAGTGGCGTCGATTTTGATGGGAAGAAATTCTCAGGCGGCGCTTATGACAAGTTGCGCAAAAAGATT
Organism: Pseudomonas sp. RIT-PI-q; assembly: GCF_001297125.1. Lineage (GTDB taxonomy): Bacteria > Pseudomonadota > Gammaproteobacteria > Pseudomonadales > Pseudomonadaceae > Aquipseudomonas. Next base: position 190,442 of record NZ_LHPC01000028.1, on the reverse strand, counting down.
GATGACGACAACAAAGACCCAAAGGCCGCGGCAGGCAGCGTCGACCTCACCGGTTTCAACGATGCCAAGAACCAGCTCACGGCAATTGTGGCCGATTACAACAATGCTCAGAAGCAACTGGATGCGGCGCAAAAAGCCGGGCTCATCTCCCAGGCTGAGTACGCGCAAAAACGTGACGGCTTGATCGGCAACGAGCGTGACGAGGTGGCGGCAGCCTACGAGGCCGAGATCGCAGCGCTGGAGGCGGTGAAGAACAAGTCCAGCACAACGGCAGCGCAGCGCATTCAACTGGACCAGAAGATCGCTGACGCACGCACAGCCATGGTTAAAGCGCAGAAAGATGCTGACAGCCAGCAGGAGGTGCTGGCCACTGCTGAAGATGGGCGCCTGAAGAAGCAGGAGTACGCCATAAAACAGTACGTTGCTGCCCTTGGGCAGCAACAGAAAGCTCTGGAGCTTGCCGGGCAGCGCGCAGTCAACGGCGTCGGTCAAGGTGATCGACAGAACGCGCTCAGCGGAGAGCTGAACAGTCAGCAAGACCGGTTCGCTCAGCAGTCGCTGGACCTTGCCAATCAGCAGTCTGATCCATCACGGAAGATGGATCCCGATGAGTTCGAGAAGAAGTCACGAGCGCTCGCAGATGCGAACAAGAAGGCCACCGACCAAATCCGGCAGAACTATGCCGATGTCGAAGCGGCACAGGGTGACTGGACGAAGGGCGCGACATCGGCCTGGGCCAATTACCTGGACTCCGCCCGGGACATTGCCGGCCAAACTCGGAACCTGTTCACCAACGCGTTCAGCTCCATGGAGGATTCGATCGTCAACTTCGCCATGACTGGGAAGGCATCGTTCGGTGATTTCGCGAAGTCGATCATCGCGGACATGGCTCGCATCGCTACTCGCCAGGCGAGTTCGGCATTGCTTGGCAGCTTGGTGGGCGCTGCAACGAACTACTTCGTTGGTGGTGGCGGTAACGGGCTGGCCTCCGGTTCTGCCGGTGCTGCTTCGTCAGCAGCAGGAGCGTCTCAGGCCGGATACACCAACGTCGACTTCTCTGGCTACAGAGCGGCCGGCGGACCTGTCGCCCCCAACTCTCTGTATGAGGTCAACGAGCTGGGGCCGGAGCTGTACAACGAGGGCGGCAAGTCCTTCCTCATGACTGGCGCGAACGGCGGCAGCGTAACGCCGCTCACGTCTGGTGGGGGGCCTGGAGTCGCTGCACTCGGTGGCTCTGGTGGCGGAACAACGATCAGTGTGCAAGTCATGGTGGCCAGCGATGGATCAACCAGTTCTACGGCTGACGATCCTGCTTACCAGCAGTTTGGCAAGGACTTGGCCGACTTCGTTGATCAGCGTTACCAGAAGCTGGTGAGCGTCGACCTGCGCCGGGGCGGAAAAATCAACAGAGCCATCACGGGGTGATTCATGGCAATTGAGAGATTCACCTGGCAAATAGAAAAGGGTGCAACTGGCGATATCAAGCAGCGCATCCGGAGCAAGCAGTTCGGTGATGGATATGAGCAGTCTGTATCCGACGGCATAAACAATAAGATGCAGTCCTGGCCCATCAGCCACACCGGCAGTGCGGAACGGATCAAGGAGATCATCGCCTTCCTCGATCGCCACAAAGGCGCGAAGGCGTTCCTCTGGACGCCGCCGCTCGGCGAGCTTGGTCTCTACAAGTGCCCGAATGGCTACCAGCCCTCACACAAAGGCGGATCGGTTTACACGCTGAGCGCCACCTTCGAACAAACCTTTCACCCCTGAGGTAATGCCACATGGCTTTGATTACGGACATCCAGAGGCTGGAGCCCGGCGGGGAAGTGCGGCTGTTTGAAATCGACGGCACAGAATACGGCGCGGACTTTCTGCGTTTCCATGCTCATGCGATTCCGCACACGCCGGCTGAGTTGCTGGCGTACGAGGGGTCACCTGACGAACTGCCGGCGAAGTCGATCATCTGGCAGGGCAATGAGTACGCGGCCTGGCCGGTGCAGATTGAAGGCGTCGGCGCAGACAGCAGCGGAAGCGCTACACGACCGACCTTCATGGCCGGCAACGTTAATGGGCGAATCACCGCACTGTGTTTGGCCTTCGATGACTTGCTGAAGTTTCAACTGACCGTGCGCGAGACGCTGGCGCAGTACCTGGACGCCGTGAACTTTCCTGAAGGCAATCCGACCGCAGACCCGACACAAGAGGCGCTGGAAATCTGGTTCATCGACCAGAAGACCGGTGAGGATGGCGAGGTCGTGCAGTGGGATCTGTCGTCACCCGGTGAGATCGATAACCACGGGTTGCCCGGGCGCCAAATGACGACCTTCTGCCACTGGGCAATGACAGGCGGTTACCGGGGGCCGAATTGCGGCTACACCGGCAGCGCCATGTTCGACGACGACGACGATCCAACGGACGACCCGAGCAAAGACCAGTGCAAGGGCGGACTGAAGTCTTGCAAGTTGCACTTCGGTGAGAACAACGAACTTCCCCACGGCGGATTCCCCGCGGTGTCCCTGATCGCACGGAGCTGACCATGCGCAAGCACATCTTGAGCGCCATGACAGCGCACGCGGCCGCGCAGTATCCCCGGGAGGCCTGCGGGTTGCTGCTGGCGATCGGCAGAAAGCAGCAGTATTATCCGTGCCGGAACATCGCGACCGAGCCGACAGAAGAGTTTCGCATTGATCCGGAGGACTACGCCGCGGCGGAAGACGTGGGAGAGGTGATCGGCATCTTCCACACACATCCGGATGCAACCAGTAGGCCTTCACCGCATGACCTGGCCATGTGCGAGGCGACTGCGATGCCATGGCACATCCTGAGCTGGCCGGAAGGCGACCTGCGCAGCATCACTCCGACCGGGCATACGCCGTTGCTCAATCGGCCGTTCGTGCACGGCGCGTGGGACTGCTGGCAGGTCTGCGCGGATTGGTACAAGCGCGAGTGGGGGCTAGAGTTCGAAGCCTTCAAACGTTCCGATGGCTGGTGGGAGAGCAAAGACAATCTCAGCCTTTACGAGGCGAACTACGAGGCAGCCGGGTTCTATCGTGTCGATCAGCCGCAGCGCGGCGACATGGTCGTCATGGAAGTCGGGCGGACGGTATTCCCGAACCATGCCGGGATCTTTCTCGGCGCCGATCCGGCGCTGCTCGGCGAGGATGCGGCGGCGTTCGGCCCCGGGCCGTTCCTGCTGCACCACCTGTATGGCAGACCATCGGAGATCATCGTCTTCGGCGGGCCATGGCTGGACCGAGCACGCCTGATCCTCAGGCACAAAGATGCACAACCAACCACATGATGCGGCAAGGCCGCAGGAGAATTTATGGCGCAGCCATTTGAAATTACTGCTGACGGTAAGGTGCGCATTGTCGGCGCTGTTATACGCGACAATGCGCCAATTAGCGTTATCGAGGTTTAGCGCTTTCGCCGTTTTTAATAGCGTTCTCGATGTTGCTCAAGTCCCCACCAACCGCGTCCAGTGGAAGCGTGTAAGCACTTTTGTCGGCGCCATCCTGAACCGCGTTTTTGAAGAAATTGACGTACTTTTGAAGTTCGGCGGCGTCGTAGTCTGGGCGCGAGCGCAAATAAAGAGATACGGCGCCCAGCGCGGCAACTACGCCGGCCTCAAATGATGAAACAGGGGTTTTACTCACATTGACCTCCAGGTCATTAACGCGCCGAAATTGGCGCAATCCCAGTCCTTGGGCTTGCAGGCAAAGGACTGGGGGTATCCGTTGCATGGAGGCAGGAGGCTACTACTCGGTGGGTGCTAGGCGTTACTGGGGATTCGTACAGCCGGGAATGAGCTAAATTTTTTTTGGACGGTGCCGATATTCTCTTATCCATTACCGACGGAGTGACTGCTCCGTACCAATCAAAGGAATGAAGTAGTGACAAGCAATCACACTGTGACCTGTCCCCACTGTATGAACAATGTCCCATGGGGCGCTCAAGTCTGCAGAGGTTGTCATGCTGAAGTGAGTTATGGCACACCTCGAAGCGTTGCATTTTTCCTCCTTATCCTCTGTTTTGTCGCTGGATTGTGGGGATCCGGTCTGGCCCAAAACTACATCTCGAATAACTCCACGTTTCTGTTTATCGTCTTCAGCGCCATCTTTCTGCTGTGTGCTTGGGCGTCTCGAAAAATTTGCCAGCGACGTTATGACGGAAATGCGATTTTTCGGCGTTTCTATCGAAAATAGAATTAGCGCACCACGATGAGCCCCGGTTGGGCTTTATTGTTTCTGTCACCCCGGTGCTACAGTCACCCCCTTTCAGGACGAGGAAGAATCATGCGGATTTTGATAGGGGCGGTGGCGGTGATGTTGTTGGCGGGGTGTACGACGCCATCTGATTTGTTGAAGGGGGCTCCCGAGCTATCCGGAACATCCAAGAAGGACCCGAAAACTTACGCGCTGTGTGTCTACCCGTCCTGGCAAGACTACAGATCAAGCTCGATTATGAGTGAGACCTCAAGCGGCTATCGCATCGTGGCGGGAAACGATTTTAACGGACAGACTGATGATGTTTTGGATGTGAAGAAGTCAGCGTCCGGCAGCTCCGTCAAGCTTTATCAGCGTATGGCTTGGCAGCAATTAGGCAGAAGCTCGCTGAAAGATTCCTTCAATAGCTGCCTGTAAAATCAATCGAAAAGAGCCGCCTTCGGGCGGTTTTTTTATGCATGGAGAACTGAAATGGCCGCGTGTGCGATCGATTACCAGTCGATGACTACAGTCTTGCTGTACGGGCAACTCAGGAAATTCGGTAGATCTTTCCGGCTTTCGGTAAGGACGCCTGCAGAGGCGATAAAAGCTCTATGTGTTCAAATCCCTGGATTTGAGCGATTTATCTCTAACGCAAAGGCAGTAGGTTTAGAGTTCGCCGTTTTCCGAGGATCGAAAAACCTTCAAGAAAAAGAGCTTGGGTTTGGAGGTGACGGCGACATTCGGATCGCGCCTGTGATTACAGGGAGCAAGCGGGCTGGAACTTTGCAGACTGTGATTGGTGTCGTCCTGATCATCGCTTCTTTCTTTGTTCCTGGGGGGCCGGCGGTTGCGGCTGCGGTGCTTTCTGCTGGTGTAGCGTCGACCGCTGGCGGTGTGATCCAAATGCTCAGCCCTCAGCCCAAAGGCCTGAAGACCAGCGCCGCCCCGGAGAACACTCCCGGCTACGCCTTCGGCAGCGCCAAAAACACCACGGCATCCGGAAACCCGGTGCCGCTATGTATCGGAAAGCGCCGCTGGGGTGGCGCGATTATCAGCGCCGCCATTTACGCCGAAGACCAGATGTAGCTAAACCGTCGACCACCACGACCGCCCATGAGGCGGTTTTTTATTGCCTGGAGAAACGCATGGGCGCAGCACAGAACCTCGACGTCTTCGGCTCCAAGAGCGGATCGGACAAGCCAAAGACCCCGACCGAAGCGCCCGACAGCCTGCGCTCGGTGGCCGTGGCCAAGATCCTGATTGCGATGGGCGAGGGCGAATTTGCCGGCAATCCAACCGCGCAGGACATCTACCTCGACAACACCCCGCTGCACGACCCTCAGGGCAACATGAACTTCCCGAACGTGAAGTGGGAGTACCGCAACGGCTCGGTCGAGCAGGGGTACATCCAGGGTATTCCATCTGTAGAAAACGAAACCACGCTGGGCATTGAGTTGCGCAGTGGCACGCCATGGGTTCGAGCTATCAGCAACACTGATCTGTCAGCTGTGCGTCTTCGCTTCGCGTGGCCAGCCATTCAGTCGGTTGATTCCAGCGGTAACGTCAATGGCTACCGGATCGAGTACAAGGTCGAGCTGGCCACGGACGGTGGAGCGTATCAACAGGTGCTGAGCGAAGCCGTGGACGGCAAGACCACCAGCACTTACGAGCGCACCCGTCGTATTGATCTGCCGGCAGCGACTAGTGGCTGGTTGATTCGCGTGACTCGGATCACGCCCAACCAGAACAACAACAAAATAGCCGATATCATGCAGATTGCCGGCTTCACCGAGGTAATCGACGCGAAGCTGCGCTACCCGAACACCGCGCTGCTCTACATCGAGTTTTCGGCCGAGCAGTTCCGCAGCATTCCCGCCGTGACGGTCGACTGTCGCGCACGCAAGTGGCAGGTGCCGAGCAACTACAACCCGGAAAGCCGTTCCTACAACGGGATTTGGGATGGCACCTTCAAGCTGGCCTGGACAGATAACCCGGCCTGGGTCCCTTATGGCATCACCGTCGACGACCGCTTCGGCCTCGGTCGACGGATCAAGCCGTGGCAGGTCGATAAGTGGGAGCTTTACCGGATCGCCCAATATTGCGATCAGCTGGTGCCAGATGGGAAGGGTGCCCAGGAGCCACGCTTCCTCTGCAATCTCAACCTGCAGAGCCAAGCTGACGCCTGGTCGTTGTTGCGCGATATCTCGACCATCTACCGCGGCATGACCTACTGGGCCCAGGGCCAAGTCTTTACGTTGTCCGACATGCCTCGCGCCACTGACTTCGACTTCGCCTATACCCGGGCGAATGTGATCGACGGGAAATTCACCTACTCAAGCGCATCGGAGCGGACCCGGTACAGTCGCGCCCTGATCAGCTACGACAACCCAGCAAACAACTACGATACCGACGTCACCGCAGTGACTGATGCCAAGCTGCAGCGGCGCTACGGCGACAACCCGCTGGAGATCAGCGCAATCGGTTGTACACGCGAGTCCGAGGCGCAGCGCCGCGGCAAGTGGGCGCTGCTCACCAACTCTAAGGATCGCGGGATCACTTTCCGTGTTGGCTTGGATGGTCGCATCCCACTGCCTGGCTACGTGATTCCGGTGGCCGACGAATTGCTTGCAGGCCGCGCAATCGGCGGTCGCATCTCGGCGGTGGCCGGCCGCGCCATTACCTTGGACCGTGACACTCAGGTCAAGACCGGCGACCGGCTGATCCTGAACTTGCCTAACGGAAAGTGCGAGGGCCGCACGGTTCAATCCGTGGCTGGTCGGGTGGTGACTGTCATCGCTGCCTACTCAGTCGCGCCTGCGCCTGAACTCGTTTGGGCGCTGGATGCCGACGACTTGGCCGTTCCTCTGTATCGAGTGACCAGCGTGTCGCGACCAGAGTCTGGAGTTTTTGAAATTTCGGCCGTCCAGTACGACCCGAGCAAGTTCGCTTTCATCGACACCGGCGCACGTCTGGAAGAACGACCGATCAGCGTCATTCCGATCACTGTTGTTCCGGCACCGGCCAGTGTCACTGTTACATCCACCTCTGTGGTTTCGCAGGGCATCGCCGTCGCCACAATGACCATCACTTGGCCGGCAGTGCCGGGCGCAGTTGGGTATCACGTGGAGTGGCGCAAGGACAACGGCAACTGGATCAAGCTGCCGCGTACGGGCGCTACTGGTGTTGATGTCGGCGGTATCTATGCGGGCGCTTATTTGGCTCGTGTCCGCGCGGTGAGTTCTTTCGACATCTCGTCGATCTGGCGCAGTTCGATTCTGACCAATCTCAAGGGGAAGGAAGGGCTGCCCCCGGCGGTGTCGTTCCTGACGGCTACACCACTGCTCTTTGGCATTGGCCTCAATTGGGGCTTTCCCGCCGGCGCCGAGGACACTCAGCGGACGGAGATCTGGTACGGGCCATCGACCAGCCTCGAAGCTGCGACCAAGCTGGCCGACCTTGCGTACCCACAAAGCGACTACTCGATGCAGAGCTTGCAGGCAGGGGCGCAGTTCTTCTTTTGGGCGCGCTTGATCGACCGGACCGGCAACGTAGGTCCGTGGTATCCGACAGGCATGGGGGTCATGGGGCAGGCCAGCGCAGACGCGGGGCCGATCCTTGATCAGATCGCTGGCAAGATTGGTGAGACTGAACTTGGCCAAGATCTTTTGGACCGTATCGAACTCATCGACGGACCGCCAACCCTGCCGGGCTCGGTGAACAACCGCCTGAAGGAGTTGAACGACCAAGTCGACGAAGTCACCGATCAGCTTCAGGAGCAGATCGACGCCATCGGCGACATCGTCGATGCACTTGAGTACGACGGCACCAAGACTTACGCCGCCGGCGAGAGCGTCCGCCAAGGGCAGCGGCTGTACCAGGCATCTCAAGCGGTGCCGATCAACACGCCACCGCCGAACGCGACTTACTGGCTGGACGTGGGCCAGATCGTGAAGGACTCGAACGGTCTGGCTGCACGCGTCACCACCACTGAAACCAAGATCACCAGCATCGAGGGAGTGAACACGGCCCAGGGGACGGCCATTACTGGGCTACAAGCCTCGCTCACCGGCAAGGCTGACGCCTCGGTATTGAACAGCCTGACCATCCGAGTCACCTCGGCGGAAGGGACAATCAGCAGCCAGGGCACGGCGATCACCGGGCTCAACAACAGTCTGACCACCACCAACACCAATGTGACCGCTGCGCAAAACGCGGCGAACGCAGCGAACACCTTGGCGGGCGGTAAGGGCAAAGTGATCGTACAAGCCGCTGCGCCGGCGGTGGCCGATCAACTGGCGCAAAACCTGTGGATCGACATCACTGGCAGCGCGAACACGCCCAAACGATGGACCGGTGCTGCGTGGGCGGCCGTGACCGATAAGGTGGCGACCGATGCGGCGGCAGCTGCAGCCAGCGCGTTGTCTCAGGTGGCCACCAAAGCCGAGGCGGCCACGGTTTCAGCGCTCAGCAATACCGTGACGCAGCAAGGTGACACCATCACGGCGCAGGGGCAGGCACTGACCAGCGTTCAAGCGAGTATCGGCGGACTGGGGGCGGCGGGCACCAACCTGTTGGTGGACAAGTACAGTTGGCTGACGTCGACGACGTTGCCTGCCACGGTCAGCGGGACCAGCCTTGGGCGGTTGGGGGTGGCAGTTGCCGAGGCCTCATCAGGTTTCGGTATCAAGCTGACCACGGCCAGCACATCCACCAGCCAGTTCGTGATGCTTTCGCCGACGAACAACGTGGCCGGCTGGAACGTCGATATGGAGCCCGGCGCCTATCTGGTCTCGATGTACGTCCAGGCTTCGGCCACGGGCGCGATGCGTGTTTCGATGTACAACGGCAGTCATCGCTATTCCGCGAATGCAACCTTCAACACCGTGCGGCAACGCCTAGTGTTTGTTTGCACGGCAACCGCATTTGCGCGGGCGGCGATCACAATCTATCCGAACATGTCTGCCTTGGCGGCCGGGACGGATATCACGATCGACAGCATCATGATTGAGAAAATGGCGGGCGCGAACACCAGCACGACGCCTTCGCCATTTGTCGCTGGCAACTCGGCTGCATCTGTTTCTGGACAGGCTGCTGCCACTTCGGCGCTGGATGCCCGGGTGACTCAGACCGAAACAGGCCTGACCACTCAGGCAGGGCAGATCACGTCGCTCAATACAGGCTTGGCAGGTAAGGCGGACAACAGCGCGCTGCAATCGCTGGCGTCGACGGTCACACAGCAAGGCACGACGCTGACCAGCCAAGGGGCGGCTCTTACCAGCATCACCGCAAGAATAGGGACTGCCGAAACCGGTATTGCCGGCCAAGCCACGGCCATTGGCTCACTGGACACCCGCGTCACCAGTACCGAAACCCAGATCACTGCCCAGGCTACCAAGCTGGACGGCATCTATGTCCAGGTCAATCCGGCGCTCGCCGGCGACGATGCGGGCTATGCAGGATCCAGCACCACCTTCGTCGGTGTCTGGTCCGAGCAATCGGCCAGGATCGAGGACGGGGTTGCCGTTGGCAGGCGTGTCGATAACATCCAGGTTACGGTCGATCAGAACGCAGCAACTGTGCAGCAAGTCAGTCAGGCGCAGGTTGCGGCTGATGGCAAGGCCTCGGCCATGTGGTCGGTGAAGTTACAGGTCAACTCACAGGGTCAGTATGTCGCCGCGGGTATCGGCCTGGGTATCGAGAACGGGCCGGCGGGCCTGCAAAGCACCTTCCTGGTGAGTGCCGACACGTTTGCCGTGGTCAACGGAATCAACGGGACATTGTCTTCACCGTTTGCCGTAACCGGTGGCCAGGTGTTCATCCGATCGGCGTTTATTCAGGACGGGTCAATCACGATGCTCAAGATTGGCGACGCATTGCAGTCTGACAACTACGTCGCTGGCACCACCGGCTGGCGCCTGACGAAGGCGGGGGTGTTCGAAATCAACGGCAACGTTCCGGGGGCGGGTCGCATGACCATGACCAATAGCGCGCTGAAGGTTTTTGACGCCAGTGGTGTCAAACGTGTGCAACTGGGAGATCTAAGCGCATGAGTTATGGGATGCGGGTATGGGGCGCTCCAGCTGGATGAGAACTCCTTCACCATGCGCGTGGTGCTGTCGACCCTGGTTACCTTTGCCACTGCCGCAAAAACCAACCAGGACTTTTCCGTGCCCGGCTGCGATGCGTCGAACTCGGTGGCCATCGTCATTCCGACCGGACCCTACAACGAATCAACATCCTTCCAGTTTGAAACCGAAATGCTCTCGGCGGTGGCGCGTGTCTACAACTACACGCGCACTTTCGCGGCCAGCCTATCCACCAGCGGGACCATGCGTTTAATGGTCATAAGGTTTGCCTGATGAGTTACGGACTGAGCTTCATCAACAACAGCAATCAGGTGGTGATCGATTCTGAGTTTGCCCGGCTCAACGTTATTTGCAGTGGTCGATATGCCCCCACTCAGGAGTCCGGGCTGGGCTCAACGACATTTTTCCCCAGGGTGATTACCAGCGTAGAGCCGCCGTTGGTGTTCTGTCGCCCCGACACTGGCGGGATTGGCGGGCTGACCGCAATGCAGGTAATGGGCTCCGCTGGCAACTGGACCGGGTTCTACGTTCGGGCCTATGACGTGAACACCAATCAGCCGAATGGCCGCTTCTTCGCCGCCACCTTTGGTGCGCAGCCGGTGGCGCAGTTCGGACTTCGGTTATGGGATGGAGCGGCAAAGCTCTTGTTTGATTCGGGTACACCCTCTGCGTTGTTCACTCGCGCGTTCCAGAACTGGACATATGTTCGCTCTGAAACCACCGCCACAGGCAGCACAAGAAGTTTTTACACCGTTTCGTTCAACTTTCCGGAAAACGAATACCTGCTGATCAACACCTTCGGCATGAACATGCTGACGGGAGCTGCGGCGGGACGCCTTGTGAAAACGTTGTGGGATTTCAATGCCGGCGTGCTTTACGCTGTGACTGATGGATTCAGCAATCCATTTGCGTTCTTTATGCCGGCGGTGTTTGCCAAGATGAATGCGTAGACCAAATTTTAAAGTCGACCCGCCAAGTGCGGGTTTTTTATTGACCAAATTCAGGTAAGCCGTATGGCAAAGCAGACAATTGCGCTGGGGGCCGCTCCCACAGGTGTCGGTGGAGATACACCGCGTAGTGCGTTCACAAAGACGCAGGCGAACATGAATGAGCTGTACGCCTTCTTGGGGGGGGACACACTCGGCCAGTCTACGGCGAGAGCAGCCCTGGGCCTTGGCACGGCTGCAACCCTGAACGCAGGTCATGCCGCAGGCCAGGCTATGACATCTGGAGGGAGAGATTCACCAGTCGCTTCGACCATCAATACTTGGGGAAACTCATTTCAGATGTGGACTACTCAAGCCACAGTGGGTGCGCCCGAAGCAGCATCTTTCGGGACGATCCTCAATACGGCATACGACACCTCTGGCGCATATGGTGCGCAGATCCTGATGGCGGTTACCGGTCGCATCTGGTTTCGAGCGGGCAACTATGCCACTGCCCTCATGCGCGAAATTTACCACACAGGAAACACCACGCGCGGCTCCGGCGGAGTCCTGTCGGCGGCATCACCCATTGTCAGAGTAGCGAATGTGTTGGCCAGCCAGCGTCTCGATCTTCAAGAGCAGACATTCGAGCCCGCCGGCGAGTGGGGCGTGGCCAACAGCGAAGCATACGGTGTGGTTGTAGAGCGCCTCGGCGTTGGTGAATACCGCATCACGGGTAGCCTCGGCCTGGCCCTTGAAGGTTGGCGAACCCAGGACCCTTGTTCGCCTGACGGAGGACGAACGCTGGGTATCACCGAATCCGAACAGGCCGCTGACGGTACGATCATAGTCAAGTTGTTCAAGCAGCGCTGGACGCTATCGGACGATGGCGAAATGATCTCGGGCCGGGGTGCAGCGCTGGACGTGCCCCTCAACAGTTGGATCGATGTTCGGTTAGAGATGCCGAAGCCCCCCGAGCTGCCCATGCCGATGGAAACAACAACCGAAGAATAGGAGCCCGCCATTGAGCGGGCTTCTTTTTGCCAAAAATCTGAAACCGGAGATTCACCATGCCTTTCATCGTCATCAATTCCAGCAATGCTTTCGACCCCATCAACCTGTTGGAGTTTGCCACTGCCGCAGAGGCCGATGCCCAGGCGCGCGAGATCGTGACTGCGCAACCCCTAGCCGTTGTCCGCACCGCGCAACTCATCAATACCTACAGCGCCAAAGTGACCGTTACGGCGAAGTCTGTCCCCGAGATCGTTGCTGATACAGCCAGCTGATAGCTGAGCATTTAACGAGGCCCGCCATGAGCGGGATTTTTTTGCCTGGAGAAAAGTCATGACCACAACTGATGAAGACCGCGACATCCTCGCCCGCACCTTGTGGGGTGAGGCCCGCGGCGAAAGCTTGGCCGGCCAGATTGCCGTGGCCTGGACCATCCGCAACCGGGTGAACGACGGCAAGGCCAAGTCGTGGTGGGGGGAGGGCTATCCCGGCGTATGCAAGAAGCCGTACCAGTTCAGCTGCTGGAACAGGAATGACCCGAACTACGCCTTCCTAAGCGGCGCAAAGCCGATTCCGTTTAGCGAGTTTGGTCAAGCGCTGATCGCTGCCGACCAAGTGTTGGCGGGCAGGGTTGCTGACCCGACCGGCGGGGCAACCCATTACTACGCGACGACCATGCCCAAACCACCCGTTTGGGTTCAGGGCGCCAAGCAGACGCTTGCTCTCGGGCGCCACATTTTCTTCAGGGATGTGCCGTAAGCCACGTAGCACTGAAGTTTACGTTTTACCCAGTCGCGCTGAAGGCGCTGGCCTGAACCATCCAAACCAATCGAGGCAACAAAATATGCAACTGATTAGTAATTGGAAAGACGCTTTGAAGATGTCCAGCGTTCAGACTGGCGGTGCGATTGCAGCATTGGGTATTGCTGAGCAACTGATGCCCCAGCTCCAGGCAGTACTTCCTCCTGTGGCCTATGGCGTGCTGGGCCTCCTGGTGATGATTGCTCGCGTGATCGCCCAGAAGAAGCTGAGCACCTAAGACAGCACTGGCGCATGCCCGGCAAAAATTATAGGAGTCAATGCCACCGGTGATCATGGATTGATAGCGTTGGTTGCGTATCAGACTTTTTGTGCGGACTGCAAAATTTGGGATTTGTGCTTGCAACGTCATACGGCGTCGCGCTTCGGGTCTGGCGTGCCAAACCGTGCTATTCGCCACCTATCTGCCCATTGACGCATCAGGGGGATGGTCAATATTTCCTTGATGTCTTATCATGCTTACGCGTCATTTTTGACGCATTATTAGCTTAAGCTTGAGGCAAAAATGATCTATTCCTTCGGGGCAAGTAACTATTTCTCGTTCAAAGAGGGTATGGAAATATCCTTCGAGCTTTCCGCAAAGACTCCAAGAAATGTATCTCATGGTAAAAAAGTTTCAACTGTTCTTGGTGTGAAAGGAGCGAATGCCTCTGGAAAAACAAACGTACTCAAGGCGATAGAGTTCATAGCAGATTTTATGACATCTTCTTTTGAGCTTAAAGAAGGTGATGGCTTAGGATTTAGAAATTATTTTGACAATGACAGGGTTAGCGAGTTCTACGTTGATTTTGAAGTTGACTCTGTTAGATACTCCTACGAGCTGACAGCTAAGCCTAATCTGGTCGTTCGTGAAGCAATATATAAAAAACTACAGAGAAAAACCCTTTTGGTCGAGAGGAAGGCAAATCGGATTGTAAAAAGAATTGCTGACTTCTCAGCTCTTGATATGGTCGAGCTGAAATCTAATGCTTCGCTGGTTTCGACAATCTTAATGTACAAGCTTAAAGGTGTTACTACCGAGTTTGCTAAGATTGCAAAGTTTTTTTCAAGCTTTTCCGGCAATGTGACCAATGTTGGAGTCGTGCCAGACGAGCATCTGTTTGATAGGGATAGTGTTTCAAAGTTTTATCATGATAATGAAGAGGCCTTTGAGTTTACAAAAAAAATTATTATAGATAGTGATTTGGGTATTTTAGATATCGTAATTCAGCGCCGCGAAAGCCCGTCTGGCGAAGAAGTTTATTTTCCTATCTTTGCGCATCAGGTGGGCGATAGTTCGGAAAGCTTTTTCCTCACTTCCCGTGATGAGTCTAGTGGAACTATGGCGCTTTACAGAAGGCTCGGAATTTACTTTTGTATTTTAAAAAGTGGCGGGGTGTTGGTTATGGATGAATTCGACCAAAACTGTCACCCTATGTTGCTTCCTCAGCTGATTGATTTGTTCCAAGATCCGTCTAAGAATGAAAAAGGCGCGCAGTTCATATTTACTGCACATAATTCGGAAATCATCGATTGCTTGGGTAAATATAGGACAATCTTAGTTGCCAAGGATCGAGGGGAAAGCTTCTGCTACCGACTCGACCAAATTCCCGGCGATCTCGTGAGGAATGACCGCTCTATTGCGGCGTTATATCGGGAAGGAAAAATTGGTGGGATACCTAAACTATGAGTGGGTCTAGGAAGTTTGCCAATAAATCAACAAGTGCTTTTCTTGCGTCTCTTCCTGTTACAAGTGTAGAAAGTTCTAAGTTGGTTAAAAGGACAAAGTTTAACTTTTCATTTCTCGACTTGGAGCAGCCGAAAGATATTCATGCTGACCTTACTCAGGTTTTTTTTAGTGATCTCTTCGAGAAGCTTAAGCATTTTAGCGCGGAACCACTGGCTCATTGGAATGCGGCGCCAGCCGGAAAGGGAGATGGGAATTATCTAGAAGTATATGGTAATTTTCCCAAGCGATCCGATTTTATCCATCCGCCTTTTGTACCGCATGATGCTGTTTGGGGAAGGTTTCGCTTGGATAGAACTGTCCGTCTGGCAGGGTTTACTATCCCCAGTGCACTTAATCATAAATTTTGTGAGAATGATCGATATCGCCACTGCACGAATACCTTTTATGTTGTATTTATAGATCTACACCACGGATTCTATAAAACGAAGTAGTAATTCACGCCGTATCGATCCACTCTGCGCCTCGGCTGGCGGGGTATAGATCAGTCATGCTGGCCGAACGGTGCCCAAGAAGTTTCTGGGCATCATGGCTTTCGACACCGTAAATTGAACGGCAGCCATAGATCCAAAGCTAGTGATATCGACGGAGCACAAAGACTCATTCTGCTCACCGCAGGCACCTACTACCGAATAAGCCGAGCTTAAGACTGGTTTATATGAGTGGTAATCAGTGGTTGAAGCGGTGTTTCCGTTAAGTTGTCCATTTCTTCTTTTGGGAAATACCCTTTCATGGTCATCACTAGAATGCTTCCGTTTTTAACGATATCTGCGTTGTCACATTCTTTATCTTTTGACAAGATCGCCCACTGTGCATGGGGATCTTTTTTATGTTTTGAGGATAAAAGTATCTCTTTAGTAACGCAGTCTTGTACCGCCAGCGCATACAAGTAATTGGTTGATCTGTCAATTGTGAGGCGGGATTGAACTACCTTTATGCCCATCTTCATCTGGATTGTAAGAATCTCAAAAAATGAGTTTTTGCTTTTAACTATCAGAGTTTCTTCAAAGTTAAGATTAAAATCCTGTCGAAAATATCGAGTACATTCTGTGCCGCTATTTATCAATAAGCGTCGTTGTGTAAATTGGTTTGTACCTTCTTTCGCAGCAAAGTCGATAATGTTTTCTAAAGATTTGTATTTTTTTTTGTGTGCGGAGATCACCACAGTTGAAGATTCGAGGCTGTCGTCGCCGAGATATAGTGAGAGCTCGGGGGGGGCAGGGGAATGTCACTATTTGGATCTTTAATTTGAACAACTCGTGAGATGACGGGCGCTATCTCGATAATTGTTGGCTGGATGAACTGCAAGTACAAGTCAACTATTTTTCCAGGTAACCCCCACTCATCGTCAGTTAACTCTCGCACAACATGAATGGTAATTCCCATGGATCTAGCGTAAATTTCTGCGCCTTCTTGGTAGCCAACTGTTGTGAAAAATACACCCTTTGCTGCACTTAAGTCAGAAATGCTCATTGCTAGCACGTCTATGTTCGCACGCTCAACTTTTCTTTTCCAATATTTACATTCTATAAGTGTAAGGTAGCTATAAGGCGGACAATGATGTTTTAACAAGACATCAATTTGTCGAGTGGCACCACTTTTTCCAGTTAGCGTTACATTGTGCTCAACTTCGACTGAGCCGCTTTCATGCATACTTTTGACAAGCTGCTCAAACCCACCCCAGTCCTTAACTATGTCCTTGAGTTCCATATTGCCTTCTAAATTCACGCTGCGGTCTGCGTCAGCAGACATTATTTGACACACCGCGTCAACATACGTAAGTCGCAATCACAACGGCACCACAGAATGGCCGATTTTGAACAATTCGGTTACTCGGGCGTCATCAGGACCGCGAGCGTAAGCTTGATGAACTCTTCGTTCTTGCCGATGGTGTCCAGGGCGCCGCGTACATTGTCGGCGACGTCGGCCGCTCCGCGCTGCTCGACCCAAAGCGTCAACTCCATGATGGCAGCCTCCAGGGCGAGTTGGTTCTCATTGATCTTGTAAAGCAGGGAAGGGAGTAGGTCAGAATTTGGCATAGCGAATCCTCCATGGAAGGGGACAGCGTAGCATCTGGAAAACGTAATGCTGGAGGAGTGGTGTTTGTTTGGCAGGACGCCGGGAGAAGGGGCAACACTGTAGGAATATACAACGCTAAGTTATTGATTCTTATAGGGTGATATGGCGGTTTTAGCGGGGTTAAAAATTGCCTTATTTCCCTTTTACATCAATAGGTTACAATCGGCTACCGGTCACCTTGACATGGTGGTTCCTGATTTTTCCGCCCTTTACGACAGTTCTTTATCATTCGACATGATAGAGAACCCTTGCTACCGAATTTGCCGATTTGTAGCTTCCTTCTGACGGGTGGAGGCTGTATGCGAGTCCGTTTGTTGGGAAGCTGGCGATAGTTTCTACTACCTGTGACTCCGCAGGAATAGTTGGAGAGGAGGCTCCTGGATTGGAAAGGAATGCTCGAAATGAGATGCGATAGCCATCACTTGATCGTGGCAAAGAAAACTTTTCCCGTGACATGCCAGCTCCAAATTCTGCCCATACAGCGGTCGAGGGATAGGAAAAGTGCAGTCCGTTGACCTCAACGACAATCCGTCCAACTCTAAACTCATTTGATTCGACACTTTCAATAGTTAGCCAACGTTGTGGTTCTACCGTTGCACGACCAATGTACCCTGCCGCCGCGAGCCCTCCTACCGCAGTAATTACAGCAACCAGGATTGACTGGAATGCTGTGATTTTCGCGATTTTGACTGGAACAGGTACAGGCTTCATATATGACCTCGCAAACGCATAGGTTGTGAATGCCGCACCTATTGACAATAGCTCGTATTGAGTTGAACAGGCTGAAGGTCGTGAACCCAGCGCAAAGGAATAGTCATGCGATACGCAGGATTTGCGCGCAAAACTTCCTTTGGAGGCCGCGTGTTTCCGTTTGCAAAAGCACAAAAAAGCGGGTTTTTTGCCATGCTGAAAATGGTCTATATTCTTTTTAAAACAATAGGTTAGGTTGCTTCAGTCCCCAGTATGGGGTGCTAGGGGTCGAGTGTTCGAATCACTCCGTCCCGACCATATAATTCAAGGGGTCGCGAGATTTTATCTCGCGGCCCCTTTTTTATTTTTGGTTGTTTTTACCCCCACCAATCGGCTGGCTCTGAGTGGAATCCTCACTGCATTCGTGTGAGTTGATGCCAGCTTTGGCGCTCTAGCACGGTGTTTAGGACCGACGTTATCTTCCTTTCCTGGGTTTTTTTTCAGTGACTAAGGCTGTTGTCTTTTATTGAGAACCTTAGCCAACGGGTTCAAGAAGTAACTCACTCATCAAACTGAACACCGTGGTCTTCACTGCACTGTTTAGATCAACCCAGGCAAGACCGGTGGTTGCTCGGTAGTTCCCCAGTTCCAAGGGTTTGGAAATGACATTGGCGGGCAGCGCCCGCCCGGCATGGGCGGGTAGTAACCCGACGCCGAGTCCGGCGGAAACCAGCGCGAGCATCGTGGTGAATTCACCCAGTTCCGAGGCGATTTCCAGCTGTGCGCCGTGGCCGCTCAGGGTTTGCATCAGCCCATCGTAAAAGCCTGGTGCGTAACGCCTGGCCAAGATGAAAACGGGCACTTGAGCGAGCGCTGTCGGGTGCAACGTGTCGCACGAAGCCAGCGGATGATCGCTCGGGAAGGCAACAATGAACGTCTCCTGCAACACTTCTCGGGTCTGAATGCCAGGAATGACGGCTGGCAAGCGCATCAACCCGAAATCGAGTCGGCCGTTTTTCAGTGCCGCGGCCTGATCCGGGCCCGGCATATCCTTGAGCTCCAGTTCAATGCGCGGGAACCGCTTATGCAGCGAGCGGATCAGGTTGGGTAGCCACTCGGGCAGTACCGAGGATACGAAGCCCAAACGCACACGACCTATTTCCCCTCGCCCTGAAGCCCTGGCCACATCTGCCGCATGGGCCGATTGATGCAAGGTCGCGCGAGCCTCAGGCAAGAAGATTGCCCCCACCTCCGTCAGTGCTACCGAGTGCCGATTGCGCTCGAACAGGCGCACCCCAAGCTCTTCCTCCAGCATCTTGATCTGCATGCTCAGCGCCGGTTGAACGATAGACAGTCGATGGGCTGCGCGACCGAAGTGAAGCTCCTCTGCCAAGGTCACAAATGACCGCAAGTGTTTGATTTCCATGTGAGTGCTCCGGGGCTTGGGGGACGCTGGTGAGGTGATCATGGAATTTGATCACCAGATCAGCAATGACGATTGGACGGCATTGAAGGGCTAGGGTGAAGTGGCAGCAAGACCCGTAAAAAAAAACGGCCGTTTTGTGGAGAACAGCATGTCATTCAATACCAGTAGCTTCCAGTTGAACGGGCGCAGAGCCCTGATCACCGGTTCGGGCAAGGGCATCGGACTCGAATTGGCCCGGGGTTTGGGAGCCGCCGGCGCCACTGTGGTGATCAACGATCGCAATAGGGAAAAAGCCCGACTCATTGCGAGTCAGTTGCGTGATGAGGGTGTCAGCGCAGAGATCGCGGTGTTCGACGTCACGGATCGCGCCCAGCTATTCGAAGCGATAAACAGCTTTGAGGCGCATACCGGGGCCATCGATATCCTGGTTAACAATGCCGGCATTCAGCGGCGTGCACCGCTGGAAGACTATGACGCTAACGATTGGCACGATCTGATGCGGGTCAATGTGGACGGTGTGTTCCATGTGTCCCAGGCAGTCGCCCGGCACATGATCACTCGTCGTCGCGGCAAGATCATCAACATCTGTTCAGTGCAGAGCGAACTGGCCCGCCCGACGATCGCTCCCTACGCCGCGTCCAAAGGCGCGGTGAAAATGCTCACCAAGGGCATGTGCGCCGAATGGGCATGCCACGGTATTCAGGCCAATGGCTTGGCCCCTGGCTACTTTGCGACGGAGATGAATCGGGCGCTGGTGGATAATCAGGAGTTTTCCCAATGGCTGTGCAAACGCACGCCGGCGGGTCGTTGGGGGCGCGTCGAGGAGTTGTGCGGTGCTGCAGTATTTCTGGCATCCGCTGCCTCCGACTTCATCAACGGCCAAACGATCTTTGTAGACGGAGGATTGACCAGCGTCGTTTGAATTCAGCACCTGCACCTAAAAAAACAACAACAGGGGACACCCATGAGCATTCTCAAAGAGCAGCTACTGCCGCTGGTCGACATTGACGGGCAGAGTACCAACGACACCCGTCAACGATCGAAGGCTGAAGGCTTTGCACCCAAGCGCTGGCTGTATCTCATTCCGCTGATTTTCATTACCTACAGCCTCGCCTATCTGGACCGTGCCAACTATGGCTTCGCCAGTGCCGCCGGGATCGAGCAGGACCTGGGCATCACCAAGAGCATGTCCTCGCTGATCGGGGCATTGTTCTTTCTGGGTTACTTTTTCTTCCAGGTCCCGGGCGCTATCTACGCGCAGAAATACAGCGTTCGCAAATTGGTGTTCTGGAGCCTGATCTTGTGGGGCTTTTGCGCAATGGCCACGGGACTGGTGACCAATATTCCGATGTTGATGGTGATCAGGGTGTCGCTGGGGATAGTCGAGGCCGCGGTGATGCCTGCGATGTTGATCTTCATCAGTAACTGGTTCACGCGTAAAGAGCGCTCGCGCGCCAATACGTTCCTGGTACTCGGCAATCCGGTCACCGTGCTCTGGATGTCGGTGGTCTCGGGGTATTTGATTCACGCCTGGGGCTGGCGCGAGATGTTTGTGATCGAAGGCGCGCCAGCGGTTCTGTGGGCGTTTGTCTGGTGGCGTCTGGCGCGGGACAAGCCCGAGCAGGTCGACTGGCTGACTCAGCAGGAAAAAAACCAGTTGGCCGCGACACTGGCGGATGAACAGAAAGGCATGAAGGTGGTTCGCAATTATCGCCAGGCATTCACCAGCCCGGTAGTGATACAGCTTTGCTGCGTACACGCGCTGTGGAGCATAGGCGTCTATGGATTCATTATGTGGCTACCGACCATCATCAAACAGGCAGCGGCTGCAGATATTGTCACGGTCGGCTGGTTGAGTGCTGTTCCTTATGTCGCTGCCGTCGCCGCCATGCTCGCGGTGTCCTGGGTGTCGGATAAATCCCAGCAACGTAAACATTTTGTCTGGCCGCTTCTGGCGCTGGGTGCGCTGGCGTTCTTCTGCTCGTACTTGCTCGGCTCGAGCCATTTCTGGCTGTCGTTTGCTTTGCTGACCATCGCCGGGGCTGCTTTGTACGCGCCCTACGGACCGTTTTTTGCGCTAGTTCCGGATATTCTTCCGTCCAATGTATTCGGTGGTGCGATTGGCTTGATCAACGCTTGCGGGGCATTAGGTGCCTTTATCGGCTCATGGATCGTTGGCTATCTGATCGGCCTCACCGGCAACCCCGGAGCGGCCTATATTTTCATGACGGCAGGTGTACTTTCTTCGGCGCTGCTTATGGCTTGGGTGAAGGTACGGAAATGAACCACGAGATTGACGATACAGATGGTATCGAGTCCGGCAACTAGTCAGTAGCCATTGTGGTCATGGGCGTTGCCGGATGCGGAAAGTCGAGTGTCGCCAGCGCAATCGCTAACAGGTTGCAGGAAGAAATGGTGATTCTGGTACGCCGCGACCACCCTTGGTTGAAGCGCACGCCAGTCTATGAAGACTTGAGTGCCGCCCGCTGGATCCTGCCCCGCGCCGGTTCACCGGCGCGACAACTGCTGGACGCGTTCTTCGCCCACATTGGCATCGCCGCACCCAGCCCTGTGATTGAAACGGGCGACCTGGCGATTTTGCGCGGTGTGTTGCTGCGTTCAGACATGCTCGCCGCCGTTTCGGCACATCAGCTGGAACACGAAATGGCCAGCGGTGATCTGGTGCGACTGCCGCTTTCCCTTAGCCGCACCACGCGGCCGATTGGCCTGATCTCCAGAGCGGGGGCGCTTCAATCACCCGCCGCGCAGGCGTTGATGGACAAGATTCGGGAGGTGGTAGGCGAGACGGCGATGAGAGTCGACCTGACGCAGGTTTGACCCCGGCGTTGTCCCACCATTCGTCAGCAAGATGCGTTGCCCCTTCTTGACAGCCAAGCTGTCTGGGGAAATACTCGCCGCAAGATTCATATAGATGACTAGATAACAAGGTGAATAAAGTCGATGAATTCTCTCTCCAGTGATGTTCGCCTGCCACTTTACCAGCGCCTGCGTGACCACTTGGCTGAACAGATTGCCAACAATCGCTGGCGCCCGGGGGAGGCCATTCCCACCGAAGCCGCGCTTTCAGCGGAATACCAACTGTCCACCGGCACTGTGCGCAAAGCGGTCGACGCGTTGGTCAGTGAGGGCATTCTGGAGCGTCAGCAAGGTCGAGGCACTTTCGTTCGCCGGCCTCAGTTTCAATCTTCGCTGTTCCGTTTCTTCCGTTTTCAAACCGCTGCCGGCGAACGCCAGATACCGCAAAGTCGCATCTTGTCGATCGAGCCAGTGGCCGCGCCGTCGGCGGTGGCCCAGGTTTTAGGACTGCCTGTCGACGCGCCGGTTATTCGCATTGTCCGAGTACGTCTGCTTGATGTGCAGCCGGTGCTGGCCGAAGAAATCTGGCTGCCGCGCAGCCGGTTTCAGCCTCTGCTGGAGATCGACCTGAGTCGCAAAGGGCCGCTGCTTTATCCAATCTATGAAGAAGTCTGCGGTCAGGTCGTCGCCTCTGCCGAAGAAACGCTCACCGCCGAATCGGTGAGTGACGTGCATGCACGCTTGCTGCAAGTCCCGATCAACAGCCCGGTGGTGGTGATCGAGCGTCTGGCGCGCGATTACGCCGGAACGCCGCTGGAGTGGCGTCGCTCTCGCGGACATGCCGAGCACTTCCGCTACAGCGTGGATATTCGCTAACTCCGTGCCTGGGTAGCGGATCACTCAGCGACGACTCTGCCGCCGCTGGTTTCGTTGTTTTGATTGCCATGACTGGCCTGGTAGCGGCGCGGTTCGCTCTCGGCTGCCTCACGTTCCACTTATAAGGATAAGAATCATGTTCAGCTGGTATCGCCAAGTCACTCCTCGGGAGCGCAAAACGTTTTGGGCCTGCTTCGGCGGATGGTCGCTCGATGCACTGGAAGTACAAATGTTCGGACTGGCGATTCCGGCGTTGATCGCAGCTTTCGCCTTGACCAAGGGTGATGCGGGGCTGATCAGCGGTGTCACCCTGGTCACTTCGGCCATTGGCGGCTGGGTAGGGGGGACGTTGTCCGACCGGTACGGTCGGGTGCGCACGCTGCAGTGGATGATTTTGTGGTTCTCCGTCTTCACCTTTCTGTCAGCGTTTGTGACGGGCTTCAACCAGCTCTTGATCGTGAAGGCGCTCCAGGGTTTCGGCATCGGGGGCGAGTGGGCTGCCGGTGCGGTACTGATGGCCGAAACCATCAATCCTCAATATCGCGGCAAGGTGATGGGCACCGTGCAAAGCGCCTGGGCCGTGGGTTGGGGGCTGGCCGTCGGGGTGTTTACGCTGATCTATTCCTTTGTGCCGCAGGACATGGCCTGGCGCGTGATGTTCCTGGTCGGATTACTGCCATCTTTCCTGATCATCTGGGTGCGTCGCAATGTTGAAGAACCCGACAGCTTCCAGCGGCTGCAAAAAGAAAAAGCCATCCCGCAAAGTTTCTTCAAATCCTTGTCTGGCATCTTCCGTCCCGAGCTGATCCGCGTGACGCTGTTCGGCGGTCTGTTGGGTCTGGGTGCGCACGGTGGATACCACGCGGTGATGACGTGGCTGCCGACATTCCTCAAGACTGAGCGCAACCTGTCCGTGCTGAACTCTGGCGGATACCTGGCGGTCATCATCTTTGCTTTCTGGTGCGGCTGCGTGGTAAGCGGTTTTCTGATCGATCGTATTGGCCGTCGCAAAAACATCGTGCTCTTCGCGCTGTGCTGTGTCGTCACCGTGCAGTGCTATGTGTTCCTGCCGCTGACCAATACCCAGATGCTGTTCCTGGGGTTCCCGCTCGGCTTCTTCGCGGCCGGCATTCCGGCGAGCCTCGGGGCGCTGTTCAACGAGCTGTACCCGGCGGACGTGCGCGGCGCCGGTGTCGGTTTCTGCTACAACTTTGGCCGGGTGCTCTCTGCGGTGTTCCCGTTCCTGGTCGGTCACATGAGCGACTCCATGTCCCTGGGTTCGGCGATTGGCATCGACGCCGGGATTGCCTATGGCGTGGCGGTGATCGCGGCACTTTGCCTGCCGGAAACCCGTGGACGTAGCCTCGAAGCCTCGAATGCATCGGTGCAAGCCACTCTCAACGGCAACGAGAGCGCCCGGGCCTGATGATCATTACCTTAGATAGATGAAACTCATGTCTGATACCAGTTTTGTGCCGATCACCGGCATCGCCTCCCATGCTCATGTGTTCAGCAGCGGGCTGAACCTGGCCGCTGCTCGGCGCTATACCCCTGGCTACGACGCCACGCTTGAGCATTACCTCAAGCACCTGCAAACCCACGGCCTGAGTCATGGCGTGTTGGTGCAGCCGAGCTTTCTCGGCACCGACAACAGCTACCTGTTGGCGGCACTGCGGCAGGCACCGGAGCAGTTGCGAGGGGTTGTGGTGCTGGAGCGAGACGTCAGCCGCGTCATGTTGAACGACATGGCGCGACTGGGTGTGGTCGGCGTTCGCTTGAACCTGATGGGCAAAGCCTTGCCTGACTTTCGCGACGCTGCCTGGAAAGACTTCTTCGGCCATATCGCTGAACTGGACTGGCATGTCGAGCTGCATCGTCACGTCGAGGATTTGCCGGCGCTGATTCGTCAACTGATCCCGTTCGACATCAAGCTCGTCATCGATCACCTCGGTCGTCCGGATGCGCGTTTGAGCCTCGATCAACCAGGCTTTCCCGAGATGCTGGAACTGGGACTGACCGGGCAGATCTGGATGAAGGTTTCCGGTATCTATCGTCTGGCAGGTACGCCGCAACAGAACCTGGAATTCGCTCGGATGGCATTGCCACTGCTGGAGCAGAGCTTCGGCATTCGCCGTTTGGTGTGGGGCAGCGACTGGCCGCATACGCAACATGAAGAAAACGTCGGTTTCGGTACGGTGATCGATCAACTGGAAGCACTGCAATGCTCGACGGCGCTTATGCGTGCGCTGCTAGTGGACTCGCCTCGAATGTTATTCGGGTTTGAGGAAGCACGGCCGTAGTCCTCGAGACTTTCGGGAAGTAAGGTGCTTCGGGTTCAGGTGTAAAAACGCAGGCAAATAAAAAGGGGTCGCGAGATTTAATCTCGCGCCCCCTTTTTATTTGCCTGCGTTTTTACTTCCTGCCGTCTATCAAGAGTCTGCTGGACGAAGATGCGCATCATCCAGTGCTCCCAGCCTTTACAGAATGTTCAGCGGGTAACTGATGATCACTCGGTGCTCGTCGCTGTCCCGTTGCGTGGACACTTCGGTGCGCAGTGAGGCGTGACGCAAGGCGATGCTCAAGTCCTTCAGCGGACCTTCCTGTATGACATAGCTCACGGTCAGGTTGCGCTCCCACTCACTTTTGTCGCCAGTGGGGGTGTGGATATTCGAGCCGCTTTCGTACATGCCCATGAAACTCAAGCCTGGCACTCCAACCCTCGCAAAGTCATAGCCGTAGCGTACTTGCCAGGTGGTTTCCCCGGCGCGCTGGAACTTGCCGATCATCGACTCGGTCATGAAATAAGCCGTCGAACCGTCACCCTGGTTCAACCAGACCGCATCACTGTCGCCACTGACTTGTTGCAGGCCGGCGGCGAAGGTGTGGCCGTTTAGCAGGTAGGTGAATTGCGCACTGCTCAGGCGGCTATCGACCTTGCCTTTGGTCACGCCGTTGCCGTAGTAGCCGAAGGTGAAGAAATCCGGATCATGGCCGTTGGCGCCGTCGGAGCGATTGTCGAAGTGGCGCAAGTCGGTACGCAGGATGCCAGGGCCGACCTGCCAATCGTATTTGAGACCGAGGAAGTTCTGTTTATAGAAATCCTGCAAGTTGCCGTAGTAGTACTGCAAGGTCAGGTCTTTGGTCGGCTTGTAGTCCACACCGCCGTAATAGAATTTGTTGACGAACTCACCGGTCTGCGGATTGTTTGCCCCGGGAATGGACATGCCCATCTGGTTGCTTGAACCGCGACCTTTGACATGTTCCAGCTGGCCCAGGGTGAAGGTGAAGTTCTCCAGGTCTTTGGACTGAATCTGCCCGCCATTGAAAGTCTGTTGCAGCATGCGGTCGGTGGACATCACTACCGGCAACATCGGCACCAGGGTGCCGTATTTCAGTTCGGTGTTGGCGAACTTCGCCTTGGCGGTCAGCCCCAGGCTGCCGAACTCGTCCACCGCACGGCCGTCGCTGTCGGTCGGGAAGATGTTGCCGTTGAAAGCCGTGCTCTGCGGGTTGTAATGCCGGCCCTTGCCGGAGTCCAGCCGAATACCGTACATACCAATGGCGTCCACACCGAAACCGACCGTACCCTGGGTGTAGCCGGACTGAAAGTTGGCGATGAAACCCTGGCCCCATTCCTGGGTGTAGTTGGGATCGGCCGCGCCGCTGCGGTTGTCGGCATTACTGAAAAAATTGCGGGCCAGCACGCTGAGCTTGCTGTCTTCTACCAGGCCTGCGGCATAACCCTGTTGAGCGATGATCAGGCCGCAAATGCCGGCCATTACTTTAGGTGCGCGATTGAAAAGCTCCATCGGAGTCATCCCCATGAGTTGTCGAATGTTGTGAGAGGCAGTCAAAAGCGGCAGTAATGTTTTTATTGTTTTTCAGGAGCAACGGTGACCGGCAAGACGTTCAGTCTCACGGGCGGCAAGCGGTGCAGAATGAACAGCGCCAATACGCCGAGGCCGGCGCAGAGCAACAGGCCGACGCCCACGGAATGGGCCAGGGCATCACGGGCCAGGTTCAGCCATTGCGGGTGTTCGAGCAGCGCGGCGTCGGGGCGCAAAAGTACCTGCGGGTCGGCGTACAAGGCCAATCCGTCGAGGTGCGCTTGGGCGATAAAAAGTCGTTGCAGGTTCGCGCTGTACAGCAGGTTGACCAGCACACCCATTCCAGCCGTTCCCAGCAAACCTCCGACCAGGCGCAGCGATTGGGTCAGCGCAGTGGCGATGCCGAGGAACTGACGCTCGGCCAGGGTCTGGGTGAAGACCGTCAGGTTCAGCAGGATGAAGCCCAGGCCGAGCCCCGCCAGCAGGATCAAACCGAGTAGGGCATTGAACGAAGCACTGCGTCCGGCGATAGCCAGCCCGAGGCAAGCCAGCAGCAGCGCGACAAAACCACACAGCGGCAACAGGTTTGGATTGCGCAAGCGGGTGACGATACGGCTGTTGACGATGGCGCCCAGGGTGATGCTCAACGCCAATGGCGTAATCAACAAACCGGCATCCTGCGGCGAGTAGCCATAGCTGCCTTGCAGCAACAGCGGCAGGTAGAACAGCAGCGAAAACATGATCGCCCCGGCGGCCATCGACAGCAGAAACAGCAGGCGCATGCTCGGCATTCCGAGCAATGCGCAAGGCAGCAGGGCGTTCTTGCAACGCCGTTCCCAAAACCACAGCGCAATGGACGCCGTGACGCAGCTCAGACCCAGCGCCGCACTCAACATCATGCTGGAATGCCCCAGCCATTCGACGAACAATTGCAGGCTGCCCAGTGCCAGGGCAATCAGCAGCGCGCCCGGCCAATCCAGGCTGATTTTTGCCCGTTGCTGCGGGCGGTAATAAGGCAGAAAGCGCCAGGCAAAAAACAATGCCAGGCAACCCAGCGGCAGATTGATGTAAAACACCGAACGCCAACCGTAGGCCCCGGTCAGATAGCCGCCCAGCCCAGGCCCGATGGCGTTGACCACGCTGAACAAGGCACTGAGCAACATCTGCCAGCGCAGGCGTTGGCGGGTGTCGGGAAACAGTTCCGGGATGCAGGCGAACGCGGTGCCGATCAGCATGCCGCCGCCGACACCCTGCAAGGCGCGGCCGATCACCAGCCACAGCATGTCGTTGGCCACGGCGCAGGCCAGCGACGCCAACGTGAATATCAGCGTGGCCGCAATTACGAACGGCTTACGGCCGTAGTAATCGCCCAGTCGGCCGAAGATCGGAATCGTCACAATCGACGCCAGCATGTACCCCGTGGCCACCCAGGCGTAGAGCTCAAAACCCTTGAGCTCGGCGACGATGCTCGGCAAGGCATTGCCGATCACGGTCTGATCGAGCGCCGAAAGCATCAGCACCAGCGAGATGCCAAGCATTGCCAGCAAGGCTTGCCTGAAGCTCAACGGAGGATGGGTGGCTGCGGTCATTGTCGGTCCTCAGCCCAGCGCCGAAACGGCAGCGGCAATCCGCGAACACCCTTCGTCGAGGGTCTTGACGTCGGTGGCAATCGACATCCGGAAGAACGGCGCCAGCCCATAGGCGCTACCCGCCACCACAGCCACGCCCTGGCTTTCCAACAGGTACATGACCACGTCGTAATCGGTGTCCAGGCGTTTGCCTTGAGGGGTCGATTTGCCCAACAGCCCCGAGCAGTTCACATAGAGATAAAACGCGCCATCGGGTTTGCGGCAACTCAGCCCTTCGATGGCGTTGAGCAGTGCCAGGCAGCGATCCCGACGTTGCTGGTAAACCGCCACGCTGTCCTTGACGAAAGTCTGGTCACCGTTGAGCGCTTCGACCGCGGCGGCCTGGCTGACCGGGCAAGCGTTGCTGGTCGATTGCGATTGCAGGGTTGCCATGGCGCCGATCAAATCAGCCGGGCCGGCCGCGTAGCCGATTCGCCAACCGGTCATGGCGTAGGTTTTGGACACACCGTTGACCACCACGGTTCGCTCGGTCAGCGCCGGTTCGATGGCGAGAATGTGCGGGTTTTCCAGGCCTTCATAGCGGATGTGTTCGTAGATGTCGTCGGTCATCAGCAACACCTGCGGATAGTCGAGCGGCACATCGGCCAGGGCCCGCAGTTCGGCAGCGCTGTAGCTGGCGCCGGTCGGGTTGCTCGGCGAATTGAGCAGCAACCAGCGAGTGCGTTCGGTGATCGCGCCGCGCAGTTGCTCCGGCGTCAGCTTGAAGGCGTTTTCTTCCGGGCAGGCGAGGGTGACCGGTTCGCCTTCGCAGGCCAGCACCATGTCCGGGTACGACACCCAGTACGGCGCTGGAATCAGCACTTCATCGCCCGCGCCGAGGGTGGCGGCGAAGGCATTGAAAATCGCACTCTTCGCGCCGCTGGTGACCAGGATCTGATTCGCCGCGTAAGTCAGGCCGTTTTCCCGTGCCAGCTTGTCGACGATTGCCTGGCGCAACGCCGGGGTGCCGGCATTTTGCGTGTAGCGGGTTTCGCCGCGTTCTATAGCGGCGCTGGCGGCTTGCCGTATATGCACCGGGGTGTCGAAGTCTGGCTCGCCGACCACCAGATTAATGATGGACTGGCCTTGCCGGCGAAGTTCGTTCGCACGGTCAGAAGCGGCACTGCTGGGGGACGGCTTGATGCGTTGCACACGGGCGGCGATGCGGGAGGCGGTCACGTGTCGTTCCTCGTTGATGGCGTTGACGAGGCCCTACAGTACGAGTCGCTGCCCGCACCGCCATAAGACGAGATCGTTCTGGTCGGATAGGAATCGCTTATGGCTGGAACCGGACAGTGCTAGCACCAAAATGGTGCGCCAAGGCCTGCTTGCCTGCGGCGGGTGTTGATCAAGGCCGCCGCGCTCCAGCCATAGCAAAGCCTTATAGCCAAGACACAAAACCTGTAGGAGCGAGGCTCGCCCGCGAAGAATGCACCACGGTCTTTCAGGGATTACGCGTCATCGTTCTTCGCGGTCAAGCCTCGCTCCTACAGGGGCTGGCCTGGCTCTTGCTACAGCCTGTGGGCTGTCTTCCTTTTTCAAGCAAGAGCACCGCCACCGTGAACCTGCGTCGTTTGAAGTATTTCGTGAAACTCGTCGATATCGGCAGCATGACCCAGGCCGCCGATGTGCTGCATGTCGCGCAACCGGCACTGAGTCAGCAACTGGCCACGCTGGAAGCCGAGTTGCAACAGCAGTTGCTGATTCGGACCAAGCGCGGGGTCACCCCGACTGAGGCCGGGAAGGTGCTCTACGGTCATGCGCAGATCATTTTGCGGCAGTGCGAGCAGGCTCAAAGCGACATCAATGCCACGGGGCATGCCTTGTCCGGGCAGGTGTCGGTCGGCCTGGCGCCGGGCACCGCCGCATCGACGCTGTCCTTGCCACTGTTGCGCCGGGTGCGCGAGCGCCATCCGGGCATTTTGCTGTACCTCAATGAAAACTTCGGCACCACGTTGAGCGAGTTGATCATGAACGGCCGGATGGACATGGCTGTGCTGTATGGAGGGCGCGAAGTGCATGGCTTGAGCTTCGTGTCGCTGCTGCGCGAGCACCTTTACCTGGTGAGCGCCGATCCGGCGGTCAGCGCGCTGGACGAGATTCCCCTGGCCGAACTCGCCGACATGGACATGCTTCTGCCGCGTCCCTACAACGTCATGCGGCGACTGGCGGATGAAGCCTTCCAGCGCATTGGCATGAGCGCGCGGGTGGTGGCGGAAATCGAATCATCGATCACCCTGACCGCTGCCGTCGCCGAGCACTTTGGCTCGACGATCCTGCCCGAATCCTCGGCGCGGGTGATGGTCGCCGCCACGTCCGTACACATGTGCCGAATTGTCGAACCTGAAATCGAGGCGCCGCTGGCGCTGTGTCTATCCGGTCACCTGCCGTTGTCGGTGCCGGCCCAAGCGGTCAAGGCAATCCTGCTGGAACTGGTCGCCGAGATGCGCGGCAGCCTGATCTGAACGGTCATAAGGACGGCTTATCACCCCAAAGCCAAAGCGTCTTGGTCGTCGCTGTACGGCATCGCTACATTGACCCCATCCACTTAAGACAGCTCGACAGGCAGGGGCCCACGCATGGATTCAGAACGCATCAAGGGGTTGATCGATTTGCTCGCCGAATCTGATCTGCTCGAACTGAGCCTGACCGAAGGCGACAGTACGATTCGTCTTTTCAAGCAGGCGAGGAAGGTTGTGACGACCGAGTCGATGGCTGAGCCTTCGCCGACACCGGCCGCCGATTTGCCTACGTCAGGCACCCTGGCGATGGCCGCTACCGAGATCAAGGCCAGCCTTTACGGCGTGCTGCATCTGACGCCCGCCGCAGGCGAAGCACCGTTTGTCGCGGTCGGTGATCAGGTCGAGGCAGGGCAAACCCTGGCGGTCCTCGAAGCGATGAAAATGTTCCACCCGGTCAAGGCCAAAATCGCCGGTCAGGTCACCGCGATTCTTGCCCGCAGTGGCGCCGAAGTCGAAGCCGGCCAGTCGCTGTTCCGCCTCGGCTGATCTCACGCCCAATCTCTTTCAGGTGAATTCAATGTTCGACAAAGTGCTGATCGCCAACCGTGGCGAAATCGCCCTGCGCATTCAGCGTGCCTGCCGCGGCCTGGGGATACAAACCGTGGTCGTGCACTCCGAGGCCGATCGCCACGCACACTATGTACAAAGCGCCGACCAGGCCCTGTGCATCGGGCCGGCGTCGCCCGGCCAGAGCTATCTGAACCAGGCAGCGTTGCTGTTTGCGGCCAAGGTCAGCGGCGCGCAGGCGATCCATCCGGGTTATGGTTTTCTCTCGGAGAACGCCGGATTTGCCGAGCGCATCGAAGCCGCCGGCCTGACCTTTATCGGACCGAGCGCCGAATGCATTCGCACCATGGGCGACAAGGTGGCCGCCAAGCGTGCGATGCGCGAAGCCGGAGTTCCGTGCGTGCCGGGGCCGGACTCGGTGATGCCCACCGACGACGCCAGCATCCTCGCCATTGCCCGTGAAATCGGTTACCCGGTGATCGTCAAAGCCGCCGGCGGTGGCGGTGGTCGTGGCATGCGCGTGGTGAAAGAAGAGGTCGAGTTGCTCGATGCCATCGCGCTGACCCGTGAAGAGGCGCGGCTGGCTTTCGGTAATCCGCAACTCTACATCGAGAAGTTTCTCGGCCATCCACGGCATGTCGAAATCCAGGTGTTGTGCGATGCCCATGGCCACGCGATCTGGCTCGGCTGCCGCGATTGTTCGTTGCAACGTCGGCACCAGAAAGTCCTGGAAGAAGCGCCAGCCCCCGGCATTGATCCCGAGCTGATCGCCAAGGTCGGCGAACGCTGTGCCGCCGCGTGCCGGCAGATCGGCTATCGCGGTGTCGGCACTTTCGAATTTCTGTACGAGGACGGCGAGTTCTTCTTCATCGAGATGAACACCCGGCTGCAAGTCGAGCACCCGGTGACCGAGATGACCACCGGCATCGATATCGTTCAGCAGCAACTGCGCATGGCTCGCGGCGAAGTGCTGGAGCTGCGTCAACAGGACGTGCAACTCAACGGCCACTCGCTGGAATGCCGGATCAACGCCGAAGACCCGATCACGTTCCTGCCGACGCCGGGGCTGATCCAGCGCTGGGAAGTTCCCGGTGGCTTTGGTGTGCGGGTCGATTCCCACGTCACCACCGGGTATCGGGTGCCGCCGTATTACGACTCGATGGTGGCCAAGGTCATCACCCACGGCGCGACGCGTGATGAGGCGATGGCGCGGATGCGCCTGGCCCTGAGTGAGCTGGTCGTGGAAGGCATCTCGACCAACATCCCCTTGCACCGCGACATCCTCGACGACCCGGCATTCTGTGCCGGTGGCGTGGACATTCATCACCTGGAGCGCTGGTTGCAGCAACGGAGTCCGACATGAACACAGCATTTGTTTCGCCGCGTCCGCACATCAGTCTGCTGGGGTCCACGGCGTTGTTATTCGAAGCGCCGGGCGAGCTCGATCTGGCACCGCAACAACGCATTTGGAGCCTGGCTTTGCAGGCGGGGGAATGGGCCGAGATCCACGAAGCAGTCCCTGGCATGAACAACCTGATGCTGACGTTCATCACGCCGCCGCGTGATCTCAATGGGCTGTGCGAGCGCTTGCTTGAGGCGTGGGAAGCCAGTCAGCCATTGCCACTTGAAGGTCGGATTGTTGAATTGCCGGTGGTCTACGGCGGCGAGTTCGGTCCGCACATCAATGATGTGGTGGCGCACACCGGGCTGGACATCGAGACCCTCGCCAACCTGCATTGCGAGCCGTTGTACCCGGTGTACGCCTTGGGCAGCCATCCGGGTTACTGCTACCTCGGCGGCATGGATTCGCGCCTGGCCACACCTCGGCGCCAAGTGCCGGTGATCAGCATTGCGGCCGGCTCAGCGTCGATCGGCGGGGTGCAGACCGGTGGTTCCGCATCGGCCGGGCCCAGCGGCCGGAACACCATCGGCCGCACGGGAATGTCGGTTTTCGACCCGACCCAAAACCCTCCGGCCATGCTGCGGCCGGGCGATATGTTGCGCTTGCGCATCGAGAGGATCATTCGATGATCGAGATTTTATCGACCACCGCCCTGGCCACCGTGCAGGACTTCGGCCGCTTCGGCAGCCTCGGTTTCGGGGTGGGAACTTCCGGCGCGATGGACCATTTGGCGTTGGCGTTGGGCAACCTGCTGCTGGGTAATCCCGAGGACGCGGCGGCCATCGAAATACCGCTGTTCCCGTTCGAAGTCCGGTTTATTCAGGACTGCGCCTTCGCGGTAACCGGCGCGGCTTGCGAAGCCACCCTCGACGGTCAGCCATTGCCGCCGTCCTGGGTGACGCAAGCGAGGGAAGGTCAGGTGCTTAGCCTGGGCTTTCCGACTTCCGGCAGCCGCGTCTACTTGTGTCTGGCCGGTGGTGTTGACGTGCCCCAGGTGCTGGGCTCACGCAGCACTCAGTTACGCGGTGAGTTCGGTGGTTGGCAGGGGAGGGCGTTGCAGCAGGGCGACCGGGTATCGGCGCTGCGTCCAGGCATGAGTGCACTGCCTACGGATTTCGGTGTCGTGTCCCCGAGTCAGGCGTTGGCGTTGCAGCTCGATGGATTGCCGGCAATGCGCGTACTCCCGGCGGCGGAATACGAGTGTTTTCTGGACGAATCCCGTGCGGCGTTCTGGGCTGGCGAGTGGAAGGTTACGACCCAGAGCAACCGCTACGGTTACCGGCTCGAAGGCACGCCGATCTTGCCCAAGGCACCGATGGAAATCCGTTCCCACGGCATTGTCCCCGGCGTGATTCAAGTGCCCCACGGTGGCCAGCCGATCATTCAGATGCGCGATGCGCAACCCAGTGGCGGTTATCCGAAATTCGGCACGGTGATTGAGGCTGACCTGTGGCGTCTGGGCCAGGCGCCGATTGGCAGCAAGGTACGGTTTATCGAGTGCAGCTACAGCGATGCAGTCGCAGCCCTGGAAGACAATTCGCGCTATCTCGCGGAGGTCAGCCGCTTGGTTGACCTTCACGGGCTGGCCTCGCGCTAAGGACATTCAGACATGACAAATCAACAAATCCGCCAGTTGGCGGTGTGGCTCAAGGAGACTCACCTGGCTGGTGCGGAAATCCGTCGTCCGGGGCTGCATCTGGTGCTCAAGCGTTGTGTCGACGAGGTCGCGGCACCGGTTCAGATCATGGCGCCAGAACCGTTGAAGGCGCCCGATGAACCGCTGTTGAAGACCCCAGACCTGGGCCGGTTGCTGCTGACGCACCCGCAACAGAGCGAGGTGCTGGTATCGGTCGGCAGTCGGGTGGAGCCAGGGCAACTGGTCGCGTTGCTGCAAGTCGGTGATCTGCTGTTTCCGGTCCGCAGCCAGAAGGCCGCAAGGGTGGCGGCCGTGTTGACACCCTGTGGCACGACCGTCGGCTACGGCGAGGCGTTCATGCGCCTGACGGCCTGAAGCACAGCACAGACAACCAAGACAACCGTAGCAGCTGTCGAGCCTGCGTTCGGCCGCGAAACGGTCGTAGTCCAGCGAACGCCAATGTCGCTGAAAGAACGCGGTTGCCGGTTTTGCGACCGCTTCGCGGCCGAACGCAGCCTCGCAGGCTCGCAGGCTCGACAGCTGCTACGGGTTTAGAACAGGGGATAGGTGATGAAAATCGATTTGAACGCTGATCTGGGCGAGGGCTTCGGGCCCTGGCGCATGGGTGAAGACGAGGCGTTGATGAGCCTGATCTCATCGGCCAACGTGGCGTGCGGTTTCCATGCCGGCGACCCGCTGATCATGGACAACACCGTGCGCCTGGCCAAGGCCGGCGGCATCGACCTGGGCGCCCATGTCGGCTTCCCCGATTTAATGGGCTTTGGCCGGCGACAGATGAACATCGAGCTCAAGGAACTGGCGACCTACGTGGTGTATCAGCTCGGCGCGCTGGCCGGGATGGCGGCGGTCAATGGCCACCGCATGACGCACATGAGTTTTCACGGGGCGCTGGGCAACATGGTCGCAGCCGACGCGGCACTGGCAGAGCCCTTGGTGTGTGCGGTGGCGGCGTTTGACCCGACGCTGATTATCAGCTCATCGAGCAGTCGAGCCATCGAAAACGCCGCGGACAAATGTGGCTTGCGAGTCGCCACCACGTTTCTGGCCGATCGCGCCTACGACGACGACTGCCTGCTGGTGCCGCGCAAGGTGCCGGGCTCGGTGATCAAGGAGCCGGCGGCCGTGTTGCAACGGGTTCGACAGTTGTTGGAGGAGGGCACCGTGACCACTCTCAACGGCAAGCGCATCGCGGTCCCGGCGCATTCGATCCTGTTGCATGGCGATACGCCTGGCGCGGTGGAACTGGCCCGCACCCTCCGTCGAGAAATCGAGCTGGCCGGCGGTTCTATCACACCGATTTCGCAACTGTTGGCGTAACGGTTGCACGGTCATAAGCAGGGCTTATTGCCACACAGTCATTCCGTCTTGGTCCACGGCTTCAGGGCTGGATAGAGTCGAAGTCATCGCGATCACCGAGTGATCCGCACACGTAATACGAGGACAACTTCATGCCATTTTCAGATTACAAAACCGCGCTGGTGACCGGCGCCTCTTCCGGGATTGGCGCCGCCGTCGTCGAACGCCTGTGTCAGGAAGGCGTGCAGGTGCATGCCTTGGCCCGCAGCGCTGACAAGCTCGAAGAACTGGCGGCGAAAACCGGTTGCATCGCACACGCCATCGACGTCACCGACCTGGCCGGGTTGACCCGCCTGTTTGCAACCCAGCAGTTCGACATTCTGGTAAACAACGCCGGGGTCGATAAACCGGGTTCGATTCTCAAGGCGGACGCCGAAGGCATCGACTTGCTGATCGACGTCAACCTGCGGGCGGTCCTGCACCTGGCGCGTCTGGCATTGCCGGGGATGGTCGAGCGTGACTGCGGCCATATCATCAACATCAGTTCGATTGCCGCGGCGTACAACTTCGGCGGCAACTCCACGTACCACGCGACGAAAGCCGCCGTGAGCATGTTGTCGCGGCAGTTGCGCATCGATGCCTTCGGCAAGCGGGTCCGGGTGACCGAGATCTGTCCGGGGCGAGTGGCCACCGACATTTTCGCTCACGTCCACGGTGACTCCGAAGAGACCTACAAACGCTTCGTCGAAGGTTTCGAGCTGCCCCAGGCCAAGGACATCGCCGACGCGATCGCGTTTGCTATCGCCGCGCCGATTGCGGTCAACGTCGGGCACATGGAAATCACCCCGACCCTGCAAGTGCCCGGTGGTCTTTCCACCGCTCGCCCGCAGGACTATCACGGCTGAGTGCTCCCTCGCACTACACGCAACAGAAGAACGGATTGATCCGTCATCGCAGTACCCACGCCGAGCCTGTCGCTGGGCGACTTACTCCTGCCCTAGCCCAATGCCGATAGGGATTGACCATGAAGCATGACTTCGATTTGGCCGCGGTTCTGCAAGGCGAATATGCCGAGCTGATCGTCAAGGGCATCGAAACAACTCTGCAGTTGGCGCTGTTCGCCTGGCTGTTGGCGATGGCCCTCGCGCTGTTGCTGGTGACCGTGCGCCTGACCGGTAACAAGCTCGCTGATCGTCTGGTTGCCGGTTACGTGTCTTATCACCGCAATGTGCCAACGCTGGTGCAATTGATGCTTTGGTACTTCGGTGTGCCGACCTTGCTCAGCGAATCCACGCAATTGTGGCTGGCGAACTACAGCACTGAATACCTGTTCTCGGTGATTGCCTTGGGACTGTGCCAGGCCGCGTATTTCTGTGAAGACATCCGCAGTGGCCTGCGCGCCATACCGGCGGGGCAGACTGAAGCGTCCCGGGCACTGGGGCTGGGGTATGTGCGCTCGATGCGTTACGTGATCCTGCCGCAGGGCGTGCGTAATTGCCTGCCATCGCTGATCAACCACACGGTGCTGTTGTTCAAGAACACCAGCCTGGCCATGGCCATCGGTGTGGTCGAGCTGACTTACGCCACCCGCGAAGTCGAGAACTACACCTTCCGCACGTTCGAGTCCTACCTGGTCGCCACGGTGTTCTACCTGGTCTTTTCATTGCTGTTGATGGGGCTCGGCGCGTTGTTGGCGCGGCGCTTCAACAAAGCGCTGGCGAGGTAAATGAGCATGTTCGATCTTGTTTCGATACTGCAACAAAACTGGACCCTGTTTCTGATCGGCCAGTACCCGCACGGCCCGCTGGGCGGCTTGGCCAGCACCTTGATTCTGGCGGCACTGGCGTTGTTGCTGGCATTCCCGTTTGGTTTGCTGCTGGCGCTGGCGCGGGTTTCGCCGTGGAAGGGCCTGCGGTGGGCAGCCACGGTGTGGGTCTATGTGCTGCGGGGTATTCCGCTGCTGATGGTGATTTTCTGGACCTACTTCCTGGTGCCGTTGCTGATCGGTCACAACATCACCGGGTTCGTCACCATGCTCTGCACGTTGGTGATCTACCAGAGCGCTTACCTGTGCGAAATCATTCGCGGCGGTATCCAGGCGTTACCGCCGGGTCAGTACGAAGCGTCCCGCGCACTGGGCCTCGGTTACCTGCGCACGACGATCTGGGTGATCTTGCCGCAAGCACTCTACAACGCGCTGCCCAGCCTGATCAGCCAGTTCATCTCGATCATCAAGGAAACCTCGCTGGGCTATGTGATTAACGTCCAGGAAGTGACCTTCGCTGCCAACCAGGTCAATAACCAGCTGCTGACCAAGCCGTTTCAGGTGTTTTTTATCCTGGCGATCATCTACTACCTGCTCTGTTTTGGCCTGACCCATCTGGCCGGCTGGGTGGAGCGCCGTATCGCTCGCAAGCGTCTGGGCAACGGCGGTCCGGCCGTGGCTGCCGACCCCTTGCTGGCCATCGATAATTGAAGAGGGTTGCGTTCATGCATCCAATGATCATGTTTTCGAACATCAACAAATGGTACGGCGAGTACCACGCATTGACCGACATCACCGCCGAGGTGAAACCCGGCGAAGTGGTGGTGTTGTGCGGCCCGTCAGGGTCTGGCAAGTCGACGTTGATCCGCACGGTCAATCGCCTGGAAGACATTCAAGAAGGCCAGATCCTGTTTGACGGCCAGGACGTGCACGGCACCGATGCGCACATCAACCGACTGCGCAGCCGGGTGGGGTTCGTGTTCCAGAGCTTCAATCTGTTTCCGCACCTGTCGGTGCTGGAAAACATCACCCTGGCGCCCAGCAAAATCCGCAACCTGAAAGGCTCGGCTGCCAAGCAGCAGGCCATGCAATTGCTGGATCGGGTTGGCCTGGCCCACAAGGCCGGGGCCTATCCGGCGCAGTTGTCCGGCGGTCAGCAGCAACGGGTAGCGATCGCCCGGGCGCTGGCGATGGAGCCGCCAGTGATGTTGTTCGATGAACCCACCAGTGCCCTTGACCCGGAAATGGTCGGTGAAGTGCTGAGTGTGATGAAAGGCTTGGCCAAGGAGGGCATGACCATGATGTGCGTGACCCACGAGATGAACTTCGCCCGTGAAGTCGCCGACACCATCTGGTTTATGGACGCGGGTCAGATTCTGGAAAAGAGCACGCCCGAAAGCTTCTTCAATCAGCCCGCGCACCCGCGAGCACAACGCTTTATCGCCGATCTGCGGGCTCATTGAGCCGCAGCGGTTTTGCTCACTCTGCCATCCGACTTTCTCATCCCCGGAGTTTTTCCATGCGTATGAAGCATCTGTTTGTCACGCTGGCGTTAGGTCCTTTGGCTGTTGCGGTCGCGCAGGCCGATCAATTGAGCGACATCATGGCCAGGAAGTCGTTGAGCTGCGGCGTCTACGCCGACGTTCCACCGTTCTCGGCGCCGGATCCGAAAACCCGCGAGCTGGTCGGGATGGACGTCGATTTGTGCAAGGCCCTGGCCAAGACCATGGGCGTTGAGCTCGAACTCAAGCCGCTGTCGGTCGAAGCACGGATTCCGGAAGTGAAAATGGGCCGCGTCGATGTGATATTCGCCAACCTGGCCTACACCAAAACCCGTGCCGAACAAATCCAGTTCAGCGATCCGTATTACATCGCCAAGGAAACCCTGGTGGTGCGCGTCGCCAATGCCGATCAGCCGAAAAGCTTCTTCAAGGACAAGCGCATCAGCTCCACCAAAGGCTCGACCTCCGAGCAGTCGATCCGAATGGCCGGGGCAACGCCGGTGACGTTCCAGGACACTGGCTCGGCCTACATGGCCTTGCAACAAAACAAGGTCGTGGGCCTGGTGACCAACACCATGACCGCGTTGAAGCTGGTCAACCAGGCCAAGGCCAGCGGTGTCGAGTTGGTGCTCGCCAAGGAGCCGATGGCGCTCGAGCCGATTGGCGCGGGCATGCGCAGGGATGAGCCGGCGTTCCTCGCCAAGGTCAACGAGTCATTGGCGACAATGGAAAAAGCCGGGGAGATCGACGCGATATGGGATCGCTGGATCGGCCCGAACACTGAGTACAAAATGGTTCGCGAGGATAAAGTGCAGAGCCTCAGCAGCTTGAAGTTCGATCCTTTGCCTTAAAACCGATACGCCGTCATTGCCTGGCAATGATGGAAAAAGCCCGGCGAGAATTCCACCGTCGGGCTTTTTTGCCTATTCGGCCAGGACAACACGCGCAACGGACGCTGTTCGCTGCACAGCAAGCATTGATCAGTGATCAGTGATCAGTGATCAGTTGGCTGAGCGAGTAGCGACCATCGTTTTGTTCAAGGCGCTGGGAGGAGGGTGGAAAGGCTGATCTCTTTCGACAGAGAAACGTCAGCGAACCTGAGTGGGAGCGCTGCATGAAAGCGCTATAGGGTTTCATGAGTGCTGGCTCTGCGTTGTTGGTGAGGCTTCATGGGTGTGATCAGCCGCGACAGGATGCGTCGAGATGCGTGTACGACACAAAATGTCGTTGTCATTTCGATAATGAGCCCTATCGAATGATCAACCAGAAGGCTGTCCGAATGAGCCCAGACGAAAAAGTATTCCAGTTTCTGGATGCCCTGTTGCCGGATGCCGAGAGCATGCGGTTTGTCGAGTCGCGGTCGCCATGCGTTGCGGATGCAGACATTGGCATGCCGTCCTTGCGAGTGTTGAAAGCGCCTGCCGACGGAAATCTTGCCTACCTCACGATCAAGGCCGCGAGCCCACTGGCCACCATGGCCGATCCCACGTTGTTGAGCTTTTTGTATCGTTCGCTACGCGACGACGCGCTCGCCTCAGACCCGGATGCGCTCAATGATCTCGGCTGGCTATGGATCAACGGTCGTCGCGTCCCTTTCGATAGCGTCCTTGCTCGGCGGTTGTTCAAACTCGCGTATGTATTGGGATCGGGTGAAGCAGCATTCAATCTTGGCGAGCAAGCCTGGTACGGCCGAGGCATGTGCGTTAACCAGGACCTTGCGGCCAGTTACTACGAGCAGGCCTATGAACGCGGCGTCCCGTGTGCGGCGCAGGCGTTGGGGCGTTTGCATGAAAAAGGAATGGATGGCGAGGCGCCTGATTTCGCCAAGGCCACGCACTGGTATCGACTGGCTGCCGGAGCTGCGTTTGCGTCAGGAGAAAAATGCTATGGGTTTTGAGAGTTGGGCATCGATTGCGATGCTGGGGCTGATCCTTTCAGTGCTGGCTGCTGTGTACGTGCGATGCGGCAAAACCTGGCGTTTACTCAGCTATTGGCATGTCACTACGCAGGCGCGTCAAAAGCGCGTGAATCGGCATGCCGAGGAAAATCGTGAACTCAGGTCGGCGCTGCGAGCGGAAAAGGCTCATGTGGAGCAGCTGCAGCGTAAGGTGGAAATTCTGCAGGCCTTGCTGCCTGTGGTGTAAAGGCGAGCGTGACAGAGGAGTAAAGACATGCCCATAAGACCAAAACCCTTCACGTTTGTTTGTGACAAATGTGGCTGGAAGAAAACTGTTGCGCCGCTAAGCGATGCCCTTGGACCAGGAGACTGGTGCGACCAATGTGAGCGATGTGGAAACAAAGCGTTGACCCGGCAACCGGCCAATATGATTGACCGTACGTTGGCTGAGTGGTTTGCCCGGTTACGTCGATAGGAGGGAGTCATGGTCGAGTTCCAGGGGCAACGCTTGCGTGATGCTTTGCATGTGCTCGTATTGACTGGCGCAGGCGTTTGTGCCGAGAGCGGCAGCCCGCGACGGCTGCTTACAGCGAGCTGTTTTCAGGCTCATACGCCGCAGCGGCGCGGCGCAATGTATCGCCTACCAGTTGGCGCAGTGCTGCCGGTTCCTGAACGACTAATGAGTCGCCCAACGACAAAATCCACCAGTGCAGTTGCCATGTGTTGTTGACAGTCGCCTGCATCTGATAACCGTCCGACAGTGCTTCAAGCGCCATGTCTTTACTCAATGGTGTCTCTCGAATCAACCGCGCCTGGTGTTCACTCACCCAAGCCTTGAAGAGAATCTTTTCCGGTTTTCCGAATTGCAACGCATCGGTATCCAGGTAGGTTTTCAGCTCAAACGAATCCAGCCCTTGGCATGGAGTATCGAGCACGGTTACCGCACGAAAGCGATGCACCGCGAATTGACGGACATCGGTATAGGGCGCGGCAGTCGCGATGAGATAGGTAATCAGCCCGCGCTGGACAATGGCCAGCGGGTTGAGGGTTAGCTCACTGATTTTGTCGTTGTGCGCCGAGTAATACTGGCAATGCAGCTGCTGCTCGCTGATCAGGGCGTGCTGCAGCGCCTCCAGGGTTTCTGCATGAATTTGCGGGGCGCGAAGGTTAAAGTCAGGACGAACGCTTGCGACTTTGTCGGGCCAGCGAGCGGCGCGGTTGCCGTCTTCGAGGCCTTTGAGTTTTTGCCGCGCATGCTCAAAGCGCGGTTCCAGCACGCTCAACATGCTGCCTGGGAGCAGCGGGCGGACGGCATCTTCGACTAACGTAAGGCTGACGGCTTCAGTCAGCGTAATGCCCTGCAATTCGACGCTCACGCCCGGCTTCCAGTACCAACCGAAGGGCGTACCGCCATCGTTGCACTGCAACGGAAACACCAGGGACAGGTCACGCAGGTCGCGCTCGATACTGCGGCGGCTGATGGAGTAGCCAGCGGCCGTCAGGCGGATCAGCAATTCACTCACTGTGATACCGGGTGCGCGTTTGGGCAGCTGTTGAAGTAGCTCCCATTGACGACTCAACGCGCTATGGGTTTTGGCTGAAGGCAAGAGAATCATCCTTGTAGTGTTGAAGCTGGCCTTTGGCTGGCGGATAAGCCGGTTGTCTGCCTATCGGCGACGATCCGGTAACCTTTAGTCGGTCTAATGGATGAAGCCGACAGGACGCTGCTGCCCATCGGACTTCAATCGACACCTTGAGGCCGTGTCGACTGATAAAAGTACGATCCCCCCAGATCCAACAGCCGCTGGTAACGCCACTTCACCGACAGCGCACAGGTGTCAACGGCGCGTCGGCTGCCGTGTGCGAAGGGGGTTGATCGGGTTCTCTTGCTGGACTTCCTGATGCCATGGAAGCGGCAGGATGGGACGAGTAGTGGTCAGAATGTGTCGTGGTTGGGAGTTTTTTCGTGCCTTTGGAATCTGCTGTTTGGCCCCGACACAATCTGTCGCGACCGGCTCGTAGGCTGAGCACAGATCACAAGAGAGGGATTCGAAATGTTGAAGAACGTACTGGCTACCGTCGGTTTGGCCGTGGTGCTCAAAGCGAGCGTTGATCTGTATCTGAAGTACAAGCAAATGGAACGGGAGAACGATATCTGGCGCAAGTCGGCCTCCGGCGGGGAGTGATGCGCCAGCTGCCTGGCTTTTTAAATTGATCCAGAAAATCTTCAAGTTCGACGTCTGCTGTCCGATAACTTTCTGATGCGCCGATGGGTGTTCAGCGGCTCAATCAAGACTCCGCCTTCGGACTTGCGCAAGTTTCTCTTGCAAGGCTGCAAAGCCCAAGCGCTCAAATCAATGGACTGGTGATTACAGTGTCCTCCAGAGACTACCTCTATCAGAAGTTACGGCCTGAACTGTTGGCCGCCGTCGAAGAACCTCCTGCCAAGACGCCGATCCTGTCGCGAAGCACATTGCCTCGTTTCACGCTGGAGCGGGACGTGGTGCTTTCACCGGGAGTCAAGCAACAGCTTGATGAGGCCTTGGTGAAGATTCACCACCATCACACCATTTACGTCACCTGGGGATTCGCTGAAGTCGACCCCTGCGGCAGCGGGACGATTTTGAACTTTCATGGCTCGCCCGGTACGGGAAAGACGCTGACGGCGGAAGCCTTTTCCGGGAGCATTGGCAAACGGCTTATCAGCGCCAGTATTGCCGACCTTGAAAGTAAGTTCATGGGCGACACGTCGAAGAACATTGCACAGTTGTTCGAGTCGGCGCGCGCCGAGGATGCCGTCTTGTTTTTGGACGAGGCCGATACCTTGCTGGGTAAACGCTTGTCTTCGGTCACCCAGGGCATTGATAACGAGGTCAATGCCATGCGCTCCACGTTGCTTATCGAGTTGGAGAAGCACACCGGCGTAGTGATCTTTGCGACTAACTTTGCGCGCAACTACGACAGCGCCTTTGTCAGCCGTATTTCTCAGCACATCCGTTTCGAGCTCCCCGGAGAAAGTGAGCGTCGAGCGCTCTGGGCACGCATGCTGGTAGCGGGAATCCCTCTGGCCGAAGAGCGGGACGGGGTGCTTGACGTCCTCGCCGCAGCTTCCGAAGGGCTGTCTGGCCGTGAAATTCGCACGTGTTTGCGACTGGCTTTGCCCAAGCCTTTGCTGGCCAATGGCGCCGGAGTTCTGCAACTGGCACATCTTCAAGAAGCACTCGCTCAGCTGCTGGCTGCGCGTCAAGACATTCACGCTTCACGACCCGAGGTTGATCTCGGCACCGTCGCGGCGACACGTAAAGCATTGGGCATTCATCAAAGGAGCGATAGTTAATGGGCTGGTTTGATTCTCTTGTAAGTACGGTTTCAAACGCCGTGTCGTCGGCGTTTCGTGCTGTCAAACAAACAGTCGGCAAAGCCGTCAAATGGCTTGCCGACGAAGCAGAAACCTTTGTCGGAGAAGTCAAACGGCTTTACCAGGCAGCCAAGCCT
The DNA here is from genome assembly GCF_001297125.1 of Pseudomonas sp. RIT-PI-q. Lineage (GTDB taxonomy): Bacteria > Pseudomonadota > Gammaproteobacteria > Pseudomonadales > Pseudomonadaceae > Aquipseudomonas. The sequence continues at coordinate 146,280 of NZ_LHPC01000028.1, read as the reverse complement.
TACATTTCCAGCATGCGCGTAGGGCTTCGGACCCTGGCGACCCATGTGCCCTGGCCATGGGTCAAGGCCTTGAGTCTTGGTCTTGAGCGTGCCTTGGCCGTGCTGGAACACCTGGACACCCACCCGTTGGCGGCCAAGGTGCAGCAGGCCATCGATTGGGTGATTGCTCGTGCCCGTGAATGGCAGAAAAAATTGCTGGATGAACAGGAAATCGCCGAAGCGCAGGCGCGAGAGCGGGATCTGAATGCGGCTATGGCTAAAACCCAAGGCGCAGAGCGCGAAGCGCTCCAGGCGATCGCACTGACCAACCGCTATCACTTGGTCAAGGCATTGACCAATCGCCTGATCGAAACGGAAGCGTTCGTGGATTTCGACCACTACCTGCGCGTTCGCGCTGTGCAGAAGCTGCTGCAGGTTTACGAAGAACAAATGACCCAGCTTGAAGACATCGGCTCCCTGAGCCAGGAGCCGCTGTTCATTATCGATGTCGCCGCCCAACTGATCGAAGCGCGCGCAGAGTTGAACGATGCGGACGTGCAACGTCTGGATGAACTGACCGTCAAGCACTTTGGCAAGGCAGTGATTCCGTTCGTGTTCGAGGAGATGATCCTGGTGTGGGGCCTGGATTTACAAAATGCTCAAAAAACCTGGGAAGAGCTGAATAAACGAGTGGTCAAGGACCGAGTGCTCAAGCGCCGACTGGAGATGGAGGCGGAACTGGAACCACTGGAAGCAGAAGAGGCGCGGATGCTGGACGATCTGCGCATTCTGTTGCCGCGTGACGAAGCTCAACTTCAAGCGTTGGGCAACGAGACCCGTGCCAAGCGTAATTACGTGTTTGCCGCGGAAGGCTTTCTGCAACTGCTTGAGAAAAGCGAGGAACAGCTCGTGGCCGATGATCAGGAGTATTTGATCGACCACGGTGGCAAGGTTGGCGAGATTCTGGTGCGTTGCGCTCAAAACGGCGAGAAATGGGAACGCCTGAGCCCAGAGGAGCAGTCGCTGATTGTCAGCTTCGCCAATATTTTCGAAACCGACTGCAAGAATCGTACTGATGCCTTCAAGGTCATTGAGGTTGCGGCATGATTGGCGAGATTCTGCAGTTCTTGACCCCTTCGCTGAGCAATCCGCTGGAAGTGTTTTTTTTCAGCATCATCCTGTTCGGTCTGCTGCTGTCGCTGATTACTTCACAGGTTTTCGGCCAACCGGCGAAGTGGGAAAAAAACTGGCGCGGCGGGGCTCGCATCAACGCGCTGGACATTGAGCACGGTTCAATCGGCGAGTTGAGCCATGCAGTCGCCTCTGGTTGGGAGCGTTTTGCCTCCAACATGCCGGGGTTGTTGTTGATCGTCGGGCTGTTGGGCACTTTTCTGGGGTTGGGCCTGGCGTTGGACAAGGCGTCGACCATCCTCCAGGGGCATGACGATTCGCTGAACGCCATGAGCGGTTCCCTGACCCAGCTCACCGGCATGATGAAAGACCTGGGCACCAAGTTCAAAACCTCCACGTGGGGGATCATCGCCTTCATTATGATCAAGCTGTGGGAAGCCGCCCCGTGGTCGGCGGAAAGCAAGCGCACGGACTGGTGCCTTGAGCATATGAAGGAAGAGATCGATCTGAGCCGAAAAGCCGCGCTTGCGCTGCAGGTCGAACGCGATCAAGTGAGTCTGACTGCCCTGGAGACTGTCGGTGCCCGGCTGGTTGAGGCATTCAATGCCCAAGGCCTGCTGGTGGCCTCCGAGCTCAAGCAGCTCAAGGCGGTCGAGTTCCAGAACGGTAGACAATCGGAAAGCCAACTCACTGCGCTGGATGAAAGGCTTGCCAGTCTGGCAGTCGAGATGGATCTTGGTCGTAAAGCCGCGCTGGCGCTACGCGCTGAAGGTGAACAGACGAACCGGGCAGCACTTGAAAGTGTCGGTGTTCGGTTGGTGGAGGCATTCAGCGCTCAGGGGCTTCTACTGTCTACCGAACTCAAACAGCTCAAGGCGATTGGATTCCAGAATGGCAAACAATCCGAGAGCCATTTCAATGGGCTGGATACCCGGCTTGCCGACCATCAGCAACAGCTCGGTGTGATTGCGACGTTCAGCGAAAGCCTTCCGCAGATCGCCGAGATGAGTGCACAGCTTACCCGCTTGTCCAACATCGAAGAGAGCCTCAAGGGCATGCATGCGCTCGAGGCGCGATTGGGCGAAGTGGCGGACAACACCAAGACCGCGAACGAGTGCCTGCAAGGTTACGTAGAGGCCAAATCCGACAACCTGCAACGTCAGGAGGCGGCGGTACAGTTGATGGGTGAGTCCGCCACACTACTGGCTGATTCGGCAGGATTGCTCAAAGGCAGTGTGCAGGTCATGCAGGAAAAACTCAGCGGTGCGATCGAATCGCTCAATGAGGATTTCGCCGGGCACCTGGTCGAAATGAAGGCGAGCATGGATGGCAACATCACCAGGCTGGGCACAGTCATGGAGAATATCGAGGGGAGTCTGACCGGCACCATTACCACGATGAGCCGGGACTTTACCCAGAACACCCAGGATATGGCTGCCAACTTGAAGGGAGCGACCGACAATATTTCCACGGCGGTCGATGAGTTGTCAGAACATGTCGGCGCGGTGGTCAACGAAGTCAAGGTGACGACTGAAAGCGCCAAGGATATGCAGAAGAAAACCACCGCTCAGTTCTCGCAGACAAGCTTCACGCTTAACGAAGCGATCGAAACCATGAGTTCCAATATGGATCAACTCGGCCAGAGCATTTCGGAGGGACTGAAGGAGGCTTCCAAGGCTGGACACAAGATGGATGCGGTGGCGAGCAAGCTAGTGAACTTCCCACAGCTTGCCGAGCAGTTCACAACCTTCAATACTCAGTTCAAAACCATGACTGATCAAGGCGCTAAAACCCAGGAGTCTCTGGAAGCTTTGCCGGCCATGCTGGCTCCTCTGGATGCGAGCGTCAAACTGCTTGAGCAATTATGCGATTCGGCGCGACAGCTGCCTCCTGTTGTCCAGGATGTGAAGGCGCTTGCGGACTCGCATCGTCAAGGCCAACAAGCCATGAGCGCTCTGCCGGAAAAGCTGGCGGCTAATATCGACAAGCAGTTTGCCAATCGCCTTCAGGTGCTCAGCGACGCTGCGCAGTCGACCGTTACTTTGCTAGGGCGACTCACGGCTGACTATGAACCTGCGCCTGCGAGTGACTTGCAGACCGATGAAGCTCAACTGGCGTAAACGACCATGAGAGAAAAACCCAGCGAATGGATTTCCATCTCGGACCTCATGGCGGGTGTCATGGCGGTCGTGATGCTCATGCTCGTCGTTTCGGTGCTGCAGAACAAAGCGGCCGAAGCAGCGATGCGCGTCGAGAAGCAACAGATGGAGGCCGCGCGTCAGGCGGAAAAGGCCCAGGGCGCGGCCACACAACAAACACGACTGAGCGCACTACTTGAAGCGATGCGCACGGACCTTGCGCACGGCGGTGAAGGGGGGCTTATCGATGTTGATATCAAGAACCGCCGGCTGACGCTACCGGATAACGCTTTCGGTCGCGGCAGCGCCTGTGTCACGCCAGAGGCCAGGCAGGGGGTCACGCAATTGAGCGGTCGCGGCGCCCCCTTCATTCACGATTACGGCCAAGGCCAGGTGTTGGTCGAGGGGCATACGGACAATGTGCCGGTCAGTCGGCCGGTCACCGATTTCGTGCGGTATTGCACCGTCTATGACGATAACTACACGCTCTCCGCTGCTCGGGCACGCGAAGCACGCAAATTGTTGGTGTTGGCATTGGATGGGCAACAATCGCTGCGAGTGATCGTGGCGGGTTATGGTGATTCCAGGCCCAAGCCTGGTGTCGATCCAGCGAGTGCTGAAAACCGCCGCGTCGAGGTTCAACTGGTGGTCTCTCAGGAGGATCGGTCGCTCGAAGGACGCTGACCTTTCCTTAAAGGGCACTCCATGGATATGACGTGCCCCCTGGACAGAGAAGGTGCCGGCTACTGCTATTTGGGGAGCCGGCAATTCAGGTTTGCAGGTTCAAGCCTCCAGCCTGGAGACACCCATGCACTCATTGCCCTGCATTTTCAGTTCTAGAATGACATTGCGTGAATCCAGCATTGACTGACCAATCTCGTGCAAGCGTGACGTGCTGTCCGCTGTGAGCTTCAGCAGTTGTTTTTCTTGTGTCTTCAACAAGGTTTGCCGTTGCACATGGAGTTGTGCATTTGACTCGGTGAGGGCTGACATCTTGTTGACATGCAGTTGGCTGGCGCTGACCACCTTGGAGGTGAGCCAGGCTCAAGCGCGGGCGTTAAGTTTATAGGGTTTTCGGGCGAAATCAGGCTGGCGAACAAAGGGCGCGCAGGCTAAACAATGTCATCGTCGTCTCGCAGATGGCGATACCAGCCATACAGCGCTACACCGAGGGTCGCAATGATTACAGCTATGACGATGTAGGCTAGATAACGCACCATACTCGGTTGCCCTGGGCGTGAGTGGTTGAGATGCGTCCCTGCGGGTCAGCGAATGTAAGCCTTACGCAAACCGCTGTCTGTAGGGCAATACCTTACTTGAGTGATCTTTTTTCTTAAATGGGACTAGGGTCTTATATTGGTCATTAGAAATGATTCACTCGGGTGTGATGAGCACTGCGAGCGTCTCCTTGATGAGTTCTTCGGCTTCCAGGGCGCAATTCCAGGCTATCAACTGACAGATCCGCCAGCTCCGTTGGTAGGATCTCCGTCAGCAAGCATCTGTTTGAGGCATTCGCGTTCCTCCGTTCCAGGTAGCACGCCAGTCGTGATCGCCTCCAGCACTGTGATGCCCTCTGCGTTGAGTATCCTGACTTCGGCTTTTGCGTGACCGCGTTCATCGATGTCAGCGATGAGCCAATGGCAGCTGAGCGGTTCTCCCGCATAAACCGGTCGTTTGAACGCGAAACTCATCCCCGTCGCCAACCACCCGATTTGTCCGCCAATTTCGGTGACAAGGCTGGCTGTCAGCAGGCCATGGGCGATGGGCGCCTTGAACTTACGTATCTCGGCGTAGCGTGCATCGCAGTGAACCGGATTGTAGTCGCGAGAAATCTGCGCGAATTGACGAATGTCGTCCTCTGAAAAGCAGCGGACTATCGTGAACCGGTCTCCCGCTTGGAGACCTTCGGCAGCACGTTCTCTTGGGCTCTTCATAAAGACTCCTTGGGCGGTGAAAGTGGGAGGTTAAAAGGTATGTTCGGGACCTGGACATGTTCTTGAAATAATGGATCAACCCAGCACCTGCTCAGTCAACAGAACGACAGCGATGACGATCATGGCCGCTCCAGAGAAACGACTGACAAAGTGAGCAGCAGCGGGGCGTGCCTGCAATACGACCTGTGAGCCAAAGCCGACCAGCAGATAAATAACGCCACAACTGACGGTGTGGATGAGCCCCAGCGCAATCATCTGCATTGGCACAGGCCAGGCAGCGGTGGTGTCGGTAAATTGAGGCAACAGCGCCAGGAACAGCAAGAACACTTTCGGATTCAGCCCGCTCACGCAAAGCCCCTTGATCGCCCAGCGCTTCCAGGAGCCGGATGCCTGACCGTCATCAGCGTGCGGCGTAGCGGGGCGCGCAAGCATGTTGATGCCCAGCCACAGCAGATAACCCGCCCCGGCGACGGTCAGCACCGACAAGGCAACGGGGTGGCTGGCCACCAGCGTGCCGACACCACCGGCAACGATCAGGGTGGCGATCAAATGACCGGACAACAACCCGCCCACGGCGGGTATGACGACCCGGCCCTTCAACCCCGCGGAAATCGCGTAGGCCCAATCGGCGCCTGGCGTGATGACGAACAGAATCGATACCGCCCAGAAGGCAACAAAAACGCTCAAGGTCATGGCGTTACCCACCCCTGCTGTAGACACACCGCTTTGCGCATCGTCTCGCTCCGGCAATTATTGGAGAGAGGAAGAATAATGAAATCTTGTTAGAATTAACTTTCAAAGATGGTTATGAAAACGCTACCGAGTGGGAGATTCTTCCAAATGGACAGGATTGATCGAAAGATTCTTTCTGAGCTGCAAAAGGATGGTCGCCTTTCGGTCACCGAACTCGCCGAGCGTGTGGGGCTGAGTCTTTCCCCTTGTCATCGACGAGTACGGGCACTGGAAGAGTCAGGTGTGTTGCTCGGCTATAGAGCACAGCTGGACCCGGGCGCATTGGGCCTGAACTTTTCCGCCATGGTGTTTGCCACGCTTCGCGAGGGTGACAGGCGAGCTGTCGAGGCTTTCGAGACGGCGCTCGTTGACATCCCGCAAGTGGTCGATGCCCAGAGGTTATTTGGGGAACCGGACTACCTGCTGCACGTCATCACAGAGGATTTGCCGGCCTTCCAGCGGCTATACGATGAGAGCCTTTCGACCTTGCCCAACGTGCAGCGGTTGACTTCGACCCTTGTTATGAAACGGGTCGTTCAGGATCGGCCTCTGCCTTTGTGATGGCGGTAATGATGCCTGGGTGCGCAGGAGTTTCTGCCAGAGCAACGCTATCCACGCAATGAAAAACGCCGCTTATCCCAGACCAGGAAAGCGGCGTCATTCGTCAGCGTTTAACGCTATTTGTAATGTTGTTCAAACATGGCCACCTGCTCCGGTGTGATCAGCTGAAAGGGCACCCAGACGTCCGTCTCGACCGGCTCGCCCTTGATCATTTTGAGGGCCGCTTGCAGTGCGACGGTGGCTTGGGCCTTGGGGTCCTGGAAGACCGAGGCGACCAGCATGCCGCGCTTGATTGCCGCCAGTCCGTCAGGCAGGCCGTCGATGCCGACAATCGCAATTTCGCCCTTGGCTTTGCCGGCCTGTTGCAGGGCCATGGCGGCGCCGATGGCCATCTCGTCATTGTTGGCGACGATGGCATCAAAGTTGGTGCCGGCCAGCAGCCAGTTGCTGGTCAGGTCCATGCCTTTGTTGCGCTGCCATTCAGCCGTTTGTTGTTCGACGATCTTGATCCCGGGGTAGTCCTTGAGCACCTGTTTGACGCCTTCGGTGCGGTCGTGCGTGGAGTTTTGCGCGAGGTCGCCCATGATGATCGCGAGGGTGCCTTTGCCGCCCAGTTTTTCCGCCAGGTAGCGCATCTGCAACTGCCCGGCTTCGATGTCATTGGACGCCACAGTGACCACGCCTTTGGGCAAGGTGCGTTCGTCCGGATGGCGGTTGACGTAGACCAGCGGCGTCTTCGCCTCGACGGCGGCGCGGGTCATGTTGGCGGTGGCGGCGGTGTCCACGGGCAAGACGATGACCGCGTCGACCTTCTGACTGAGAAAGCCCTGGACCTGATTGATCTGGCGCACCACGTCGCCCTGGGCGTCCTCGAACTGGATCTGGACGTTTTCCTTTTTCGCGGCCTCTTCCAGGCCGCTGCGCACGTAGGTCATGAAGTTGTCGTCAACCCGGGCAATGCTGACGCCGATGCGATAGCTGGAGGCGGCGGCCCATTGGCTGAAGACGAGTAGCAGCGTGGCAAAAAGCAGTGTGCAGCGACGCATGAGGGTAGTCCTTTTTGTTGTTATGAGTAGATCAAGCGTGACAGTTGCTGGCGCGCCCTGAATCAACGTCGGGGCGCGCCGCCGTGTCTTCAATCCAGGGTGAACGCTTGCCTGAAACGTTCGAGTGCCGCTTCGCTGTCGCCGCTGGCCCAGCCTTCGAGCCCGACGACACCGGTGTATCCCATGCCGAACAAGGCTTTGGCAATGGCGGGATAATGGATTTCGCCGGTGCCCGGTTCCCTGCGGCCGGGTACGTCGGCCACCTGGATTTCACCGATGGCGCTACCGGCGCGCTGGATCAGTTCGATCAGGTTTCCTTCGCCAATCTGCGCATGGTAAAGGTCCAGGTTCATCTTCAGGTGCGGACTGCCCACGGCCTCGATCAGCGCCAGGGTATCGTCGGCGCGAGCGAATGGTGTGCCAGGATGGTCGACTTCGGTGTTGAGGTTTTCCAGCAGGAACACCCGGCCGGCGTCTTCACCCAGGCGAGCGATTTTTTCCAGGGTCTTGCAGGCGCTCAGCCACATGCGTCCGCTGGTGTGCGCCACCGGTTTGACCGGCAAGCCTTTGTCGCCCAGGCCGGTGCCGTGCAGGTTGAGGCTCGGGCAGTTCAGTTGCGTGGCGACGGCCAGCGATTCCCGTGCGCTGTCGAGCAGGTGCTGGATGTCCTCGGGGTCGGTCAGGTTGCCGGCGATGTAGCCGGTCATGGAGGTGAAGTCGGCGCCGGTAGCGACCAGTGCCGGAATGTCTTTCTTGGTCCAGTCCCAGATTTCGGCGCTGAAGCCCAGCGCATGAATGCGTTTGACGCGTTCGGTGAACGGCAGGTCAAGGAACACCATCTCGGCACTGATCGCCAGTTTGAACGGGGTGAAACTCATGGGCGGCCTCCTTGCACGCGCCCTGCTTTGCCTTGCTGGAACGACTCGATACACGCGCGGGCAATCGCCAGTGCAGCCCGGGCATCTTCGCCGCTGGCCAGGGGGTTTTCGCCGGTACGCAGGCAGTCGACAAAATGGTTGAGCTCGGCCACATAGGCATCGCGCAGCAAGTCGGTGTCCAGGCGCTGGGTGTCGCCCTGGGGGCCACTGGCCAGGTAGCGAACCAGGTCTGAATCGTTGACGCTGCCCATGGTCAGCATGCCCGCGCTGCCGAACACTTCGCCTCGAACATCGTAGCCATAGACCGCCTGGAAATTCGCTTCGGCGGTGGCGATGGCGCCGTTGTCGAAACGGATCGTGACCACTGCCGTGTCGAGGAAGCCTTTGCTCTTGAAGTCCGGTGCAATCAAGGCGTCGGCCATGACAAAAACTTCGACCGCTTCAGCGCCGGGATTGAGGTAGCGCAGGGTGTCGAAATCGTGGATCAGGGTTTCGAGGAAGATCACCCACTGCGGCGAGTTGGCGGGATTGTTCAGCGCCGGGTCGCGGGTCAGCGAGCGCAGCAGTTGCGGCGTACCGATACGGCCGGCGACCACGTCCAGGTGGGCGGTGCGGAAGCTTTTGGCAAAGCGGCGGTTGAAGCCGACTTGCAGCGTCACTCGCGCATCGGCAGCCGCAGCGATGGCGCGGTCGGCCTCGTCGAGGGTGATGGCCATGGGTTTTTCACAGAACACGCCTTTGCCGGCACGGGCTGCGCTGATCACCAGTTCGGCATGGCTGCGGGCGGGGGCGGCGATCAACACGCCGTCGATGTCCGGGTCGTCAAGCAGTTGCTGTGGGTCGGTGTAGACCCGCTCCACACCCAATTCTGCCGCGAGGCGAGCGGCCTGGCCGGGGGTTGGGTCGGCGATGGCGGCCAGGCAGGCGCCGGGAATGTGCCGCGCGGCAGTCAGGCCGTGGAAGCTGCCCATGCGCCCGGCACCGATGAGACCGAGGCGGATAATTTTGGATGTGCTCATTAAATGACTCCCCTTTATTGTTGTTCAGCAGGAATGTCCTCGCTGGTACAAGGGAGAGAGCAAGGGCTGTGCCAAATATCAAGTGGTTGATATTTAAAGGTTTATTTAAGTATCAATGAAATAAGTGTTCATTCGGATGACATGTCTATACTGACATGTCAAAAATATGAACATAGGAGAAGCAGGTGATCCCCCAGCCCCTGGCCGTCAGCGAACAAGACCTCGACTACATCACCGCGCTCGGTCCGGCATCGTTGAGCGAAGGACCGATTCCTGAGCTGGAGCAGGCCTGGCTGGCGTGCCTGGACGGGCAGGTTGAGCGACCCGTCGGGGTCAGGCAGGTGATTTGGGATTCGTGGCGACGCAGCCTCAGTGCCGGCCTCGACCCGGACGATGGCGCATACCGTTTTGTCACTCAGGCCGACCTGGCTGCAACGCTGGCGGCCAATCGCGTATTGATTGCAGCTGCCGCCGAGGTCATGCGCGGATTGCTGGCGTACAACCCCAGGGGGCATATCAACTTGACGGATGCCGAGGGCACGACGCTGTATTTCTGCGGCCTGGACCCCACGCCGATCGGCAGCCGCTTGCTGGAGTCGGTGCAGGGCACCAATTGCACGGGGCTGGCGCTGGCCGAAGACCGCTTGGTCTATGTGCTGGCCGAGGAAAATTTCGGCCTCGGCCTGCGACGCCGGCGCATGCATTGTGCCGCCGCGCCTATCCGCGATGCCCAGGGTCGGACACTGGCCATGCTGACCCTGACCGCCGAGCCGGGCTGGTTTCATTTCCATACGCTGGGCACCGTCCAGGCAGCCGCCGAAGCGGTCTCGCGGCAAATGGCGCTTCAGGCCTTGCTGGAAGAGCAACAAACCGTCCTCGAAGTGCTCAACGAAGGGCTGGTGGTGCTGGATGAGCGCGGCTGCATCAAGGCGCTCAACCGTTACGCCCGGCAACTGTTTCGCGTCGGTCGCGACCTGCTCGGCAGTCCGTTCCAGCGTCTGGGCCAGAGTGAGCTGACCAGCGAGATCCTGCTGCGCGACGGGGAAGGGTTGCGGGATCTGGATTGCACGTTTGAGCTGCACGATCGCAGTCATTTGGCGTGCCTGGTGTCCGTGTGCTCACTGGAGCAAGGCGGGCGGATTGTTTCGTTGCGCGAGAACCGACGCATCCGCGAAATTACCCGGCGGATCATCGGCACTCAGGCCAGCTACACCTTCGACACCATTCAGGGCAGTTCCCGTGCGATTCAGGACGCTTTACACCTGGGACGCATCGCCAGTCGCAGTGACTCCACCACCTTGATCCTCGGTGAAAGCGGCACCGGCAAAGAGCTGTTTGCCCAGGCGATCCACAACGCCAGCGACCGTTGCAGCGGTCCGTTTGTGGCGGTCAATTGCGGAGCGATTCCGCGTGATCTGGTGCAAAGCGAACTGTTCGGGCATGTCGAGGGCGCCTTCACCGGTTCGGCCCGTGGCGGCTCGGCCGGGAAGTTCGAATTGGCCGATGGCGGTACGATCTTCCTCGACGAAATTGGCGACATGTCGTTCGATGCCCAAGTCAGCCTGCTGCGCGTCTTGCAAGAAGGCGAAGTGACGCCGGTCGGTGCGAAAAAATCCCGGCAGGTCAACGTGCGTATCATCGCCGCCACTCACCGCAACTTGAGCCAGGCAGTGGCCGATGGCGCTTTCCGCGAGGATCTTTACTACCGGCTCAACGTACTGAATTTGACCGTGCCACCGCTGCGGATGCGCCGCGAAGATGTGCCGTTGCTGGCGCAACATTTTCTCGGCCGTTGCGCTCGCTCGCTGCGCAAATCGGTGCAGGGCATCTCACCGCAGACGCTGGATATTCTTTGCGCCTACCACTGGCCGGGCAATGTTCGCGAGTTGGAAAATATCATTGAGCGCGCGACCAATCTGGCGGTGACCGAACTGCTCCAGCCCAATGATCTGCCGCATGAAATCAGGCAAAGGCAGCAGCCCGCGGCGCCTGGAATGTTGCCTGAACCCAGGGCAGCCCTGGACCTCGGTGCCCATGAAATGAACGCGATCATCGCCGCCCTCAAGGACACCGGTGGCAACATCCGCCTGGCCGCCAAACAGCTGAATGTTTCCCGTGGCGGGCTGTACAACAAGATGAACCGGTTCGGGCTGAGTGCCGATGCATTTCGTTCAGGGGCGGGCGTTCTCTGAGGTGACGATCTGCAACGGAATATGGATGCGATGCCGGAGCGGATCGAAGTCCGGCGCGGTCTGCAATTCGATCATCAAGTCGACCAGCGCCGCCGCCAGCAATCGTGGCTGGGAATCGATGACCAGGCTGATCAGTCCCTGCGCCAGGGCCTGGCGCGACAGCTCGGTCGACTCCTGCAGAATGCAGCACAGCGACGGCCGCTTCGGCAGCTGCGACAGGGCACTGATCACGCCGTCGCCACCACCGCCAACCACGCACACACCGCGCAAGTCGGCATGCCGCGCCAGCAGGTCCAGCGTGGCCTCTTCGGTGATGTCGTTATTGTCCAGGTTGATCACTGCTTCCAGTAGCCGCAACCCCGGTGCGTGCTCCGTCAGGTAACTGCGCAAGCCCTCGACCCGCGCCTGATGGCCGAGGAAACGGTGCCCACCGAGCAACACCCCGACACTGCCTTTGCGGGCGCCACAGGTGTGAGCCATCAGCCAACCCATGGTCCGTCCGAGCTGGTGATTATCCTGGCCGACATAAGGCTCATCTGCCGCCTCGTGGATATCGGACAGCAGCGCAACCACCGGCACACCGGCCTCTCTGATCTGAACGATGGCGGCATTGATCAATGGATGCGCAAAGCTGACCACTGCCAAGCCATCGCACTGCACCGCCAGTTGTTCGATCTGGGCAATGATCGCGCTGGGTGTGCGATCGAAAACGTACTCGAATTGGAGGCTCAAGTTGGCGCCGGTTTGGCGCTGTGCGGCTTGCGTGATGGCGGCGGCCACGTTGCTGTAAAACGCCTGGGCGGTGCCGAGCAAGAGGATGCCGAAACGGTAGCCGGGACGCCGTTCGCGGATCCGTTGGCCGATCAGTCGTGCGGCGAAATAACCGACGGCTTCGGCGGCCTGGAACACTTGCTCGGCAGTGTCCGGATTGACCGGCGCCCTGGCGTTGAGTACCCGATCCACGGTAGCGACACTCAAGCCTGCGTGTTCGGCAACGGTGGCGATGGTTGGGCGTTTAGTGGTGGTCATGGCGGGCCCCGGCAAGCGCTTTGATAGAAAACTATCAAGCTTCAATGGGCCTGGATGATAGCTTGATAGGGAATGTATTCAAGGGCTTGAGGGTAATCAGTGCGCTCTCTATCGTTTCTCCAACGATGTGATCCCGCATCGAAGCAAGTGCCCAACCCATCAAGCTTGCGGAGAACAATAAAATGCCTGAACAAAACGCAGCCTATGAACACCCCGATAAACCCATGCCTAGGGATTATCGATTGATCGGTCCCGAAGCCGCCAAAGCGGCGCAAAAAGGCCTGGTATCGGCCAGTTGGTATCAATCGCCGATTTCCCGCAAGCGCATGAAGGAATTGATGCAACGCCGCGACGGCCCGGCCTTGCGCGATACCGCCATCTGGCTGCTCTCGATGGTCGTCACCGGGTTCGGTGGCTACTGGTTCTGGGGCTCCTGGGCCTGCGTTCCGTTCTTCTTCGTCTACGGGCTGCTCTATGGCACTGCGTCGAATGCCCGTTGGCATGAAACCGGTCACGGCACGGCGTTCAAAACCCGCTGGATGAACGACGTCGTCTACCAGCTATCGAGCTTCATGTTCATGTTCGAACCGCATGTCTGGCGCTGGAGCCATGCCCGGCACCACACCGACACCATCATCGTCGGCCGCGATCCGGAGATCGTCGAGCCGCGTCCGCCCAGCCTGATCAACATGCTGCTGAGTCTGGTTCGGATGCCTTACGCGATCAAGACGATGTGGTCAGTCTGCCGGCATGCGACCGGGCGGATGGCCGAAGAAGAGCAGACCTTCATCCCCGAATCCGAGTGGCCGAAGATCTTTACCGCTGCGCGCATCTGGCTGGTGATTTATGGGCTGACCATCGCGGCTGCACTGTATTTGCAGAGCTGGCTGCCGCTGATGTTTATCGGTTTGCCGACGCTGTACGGCGGCTGGCTGTCCTACCTGTTCGGCCTGACCCAGCATGTCGGCCTGGCCGAGGACGTGCTCGATCACCGCAGCAACTGCCGCACCATTTACATGAACCGGGTGCTGCGCTTTATGTACCTCGACATGAACTATCACCTCGAACATCACATGTATCCGATGGTGCCGTTCCACGCGTTGGCGCAGCTTCACGAAGAGATCCGCCACGACTGCCCGCCGCCGTACAGCGGCCTGTTCGAGGCCTTCAAGGAAATCCTTCCGACCATCTGGAAGCAGCGCAAGGACCCGACATATTTCATCCGTCGCCCTTTGCCACAACGCGCAGAACCCGCCGTCGCCGCTCAGGCAGAGCCCGCCTGATAGCGTCCCGTTTTAACCCTTACAAGAGAGAAAACGCCATGACCGATCAATGGATCGACGTCTGCGCCGTGGGCGAAATAAATGAAGAGGATGTCATTCGTTTCGACCACGGCCCGCACACCTATGCCGTCTACCGTTCTGCCGACGACGAGTTCTTCGCCACGGCGGGCCTGTGCACCCACGAGTCCATCCACCTCGCCGATGGCCTGGTGATGGACCATGTCATCGAGTGCCCCAAGCACAACGGGCGGTTTGACTATCGCTCCGGCAAAGCCCTGGGCGCGCCGGTGTGCGTCAACCTCAAGACCTATCCGGTCCGGGTCGAGGCGGGGCGTGTCCTGCTCGCCATTAGCGTTTAACTGCGCGGAGTCTGTGCCATGAATCCTGCCAATGCTCCACTGGTCATCGTTGGCGCCGGGCATGCCGGTGGCCGCGCCGCGCTGACCTTGCGTGCTGAAGGTTATCGCGGTCGCCTGATCCTGATCGGCGATGAATCCCATCCGCCTTACGAACGTCCGCCGCTATCCAAAGGGCTGTTGCAGGGCACGGTTGAGCTGGCGGGTTGCAGCGTGTGCGACAGCGCCCGGCTCGCCGAACTGGACATTGAACACTTGGCCGGCAACCCGGTGAAAAACCTCGATCCGCAGCAGCATCGAGTGCAGTTGGCCGACGGCAGTTGGTTGCAGTACGCCCGTCTGTTGCTCGCGACCGGGGGCCGGGCGCGGTCGTTGCCCTCGGTGCCCGAGCATCTGCCCAACGTGCTCTATCTGCGCACCCATGATGAGGCGTTGGCGCTGCGAGAATCGCTGCAACCCGGTACTCGACTGGTGATCATCGGCGGCGGTTTTATCGGTCTGGAAGTGGCCGCGACTGCCCGAGCGATGGGGTGCGCGGTGACCTTGCTCGAAGCCGGACCGCGTCTGGCGGGTCGCGTCCTGCCGGAGCGATTGTCCAGTGTCTTGCTGGAACTGCATCGCCGTCAGGGTGTGGATGTCCGACTCAACGTGGTCATCGAAACGGTGCAGGGCGCCACCCGCGCCGAGGCGGTCCAACTGGTCGACGGCCAGTTGTTGCCCTGCGATCTGATCCTGGTGGGCATCGGCATGCAACCCAGTACCGAGTTGGCCGTGGCGGCCGGGCTTGAGGTCGGTCAGGGCATTCGCGTCGATGCGCAGTTGCGTACCAGTGCACCGGACATCTTTGCGGCGGGCGACGTTTGTGAATTTTGTCTGCACCCCCAAGGGGTTTTCCAGCGTCCGGAAACCTGGCGCAACGCCGAAACCCAAGGCCGTCATGCCGCCTTGAACCTGATGGGCGGCGAGCTACCTTACGAGGTTATTCCCGGTTTTTGGTCCGATCAATACGACTGGGGATTGCAGACTGTAGGCGTCATCGCCAACACCCAACCGACGGCGAGCCGGACCACCCCGGGTGGCGGTTTCCTGTTGTTCTACCTCGATGCCGAACAACGTCTGCTGGGGGCGTGCGGCTGGGGCCAGGGCAATAGCATCGCCAAGGACATCAAGCTGTGCGAACGGCTGATCGCCAATCGGAACCCGCTTTCGACGGACGCTTTAGCCGATGCCGATGTCTCGCTCAAACAACTGCTGAGGAACTGACATGCGCGAATTTCTGGTGTTTCAGTCCTTGTGGGCCATGCAAGACCACCGTGGCCATTGCGAGCTTTCCATTGAGGCGCAATTGGAGAAGATCGCCGCCGCCGGTTTCGACGGCATCACCGACCATTACTGGCGCGCGCCACAGGCTGCACGCCTGAGCGCCGCCGCCAAGGCGCAGGGCCTGCAAATCGAAGGTCAGTTGTTCCCCCAAACCGTGGATGACCTGGCGGCCGCGCTCGACGTCGTTTCGCGCTACGGCTGTCATCACCTCACGCTACAGGCCGACGTCCGCCCACGCACGCTGGCGCAGGCGATCAAACTGATCGAAGGCTGGCAGCGTCTGGCCGAGCAGGTGGACTTTCCGATCCTGGTGGAAACCCACCGTTATCGCCTCACCAATGACCTGTTGTTCACCCTCGACCTACTCGCGGAAATGCCCGACCTGAAACTGTTGGCGGACCTGTCGCACTATGTCGTGGGTCGCGAATTGCCGGAAGCGGCGACTGCCGAAGACGACGAACAGATCCACCGCATCCTGCGCCACAGTTGGGGTTTCCACGGTCGGGTCAGCAATGGCGAACAGGTCCAGGTGTCCTTCAGTTTCGCCCAGCATCGACCCTGGCTGGACCGTTTCCTCGGCTGGTGGCGCTACGGGATCGAGGATTGGCTGGGCCGCCCGAACACACCTGCCAGCCTGTCCTTCACCTGCGAACTCGGCCCACCGCCTTATGCGATCACGGGGGCTGATGGGCGTGACATCACGGATCGCTGGGAGGAGGCGTTGATGTTGAAGGCGCTGATGCGTGGGGTTTGGACTGACTGCCAGGTGCCGTCAAAAAAGTGATGTCAGTCCTCGAACCCGACCTGCTCGTGAATCTCATCCATCTTCAGCTCCAGGCGATAAGCCACGGCGATAAACAGCGCCTGGCACAGGCACAAGGTCGCACTCAACGAGCGAAACGCAAACGACGAGCCTTCATTGACCAGCAGCACCGTGTTCGCGCGTTTGGCCAGCGGCGAGAGGTTGCTGTCGGTGATGATCAGGGTTTTCGCCTGATGGTGTTGGGCGATGCGCAGGCAGTGCTGGGTTTCCTTGCCGTAGGGCGTGAAGCTGATGGCGATCACCAGGTCATTGGCGCGCACGCTGCGCATCTGCTCGCGGTAACTGCCACCGAGGCCTGAAACCAAATGGATGCGCTTGTTGGTGTGTTGCAGGTTGTAGACCAGGTAATCGGCCACGGCGAACGAGCGACGCACGCCGACCACGTAGATGTTGTCGGCATTCACCACCAGGTCCACCGCCTTGTCGAAGGCCTGATCATCGAGTTCCAGCCCCAGCCGTTCGATGCCTGACAGGGTCGCGTCGATGCACTCGCGCGCCAGGTCGCCGCCGCTGGCCTTCTGCGACTTGTTGGCGATCATGCTGCGGATGCGCTGCTGGTAGTTCTGCACCGGTGTGGTTTTGTGCGTATAGGCCTCGCGAAACAGCGCCTGCATTTCGCTGAAACCGCTGAAGCCGAAACGCTGGGAAAACCGCACGATGGCCGACGGGTGCACTTCGCACTCGCGGGCGATGTCGCTGATGCGGTCGACCATGATCCGGTCGCTTTGCTGGCTCATGTAGCTGGCGATGCGTTTGAGCTGGCGCGGCAGGCTTTCGTATTCGTCGGTGATCAGCTGCAGCAATCGCTCGGCATTGATCGGTGGGCTGGCGAGGTCGCTCTCGGGCGTGCTCTCGGTCGTCGCCGGCTGATCGGTGCGGGTCATAAGGAATCCTTCTGGCTTGTTCTTATAGGGAGGACAGATGCCGTCGTCCCCTGACAATAGGTTGGCTGTGCGCAGTCTACAGGGTAGGTCGGAATAAAATCTTGAGCTTGCCGTCAGTGTGAGCGGTGCTGAAACGATGCACTGCCTCTGGAACGCCCGTACTGAAGTTTATTGGAAAAAATATTCCACGTAAAAAATATTTAGAATAATTATTGATTGTTCGGTCCCGGTCGTTTTAGTCTGCATCCACCAAGAGTGTTCGACGCGGTCATCGCCTCGAACGCAGGCTGATAAAAATAACAGGAGCCAGCATGGGCCAGACTCGTTTTGCCAGTGGGCGTCAATTGGATTTGATCTGCCTCGGGCGCCTTGGCGTCGACCTCTACGCGCAGCAAGTCGGTGCGCGGCTGGAGGATGTCAGCAGCTTCGCCAAGTACCTCGGCGGCTCGTCCGCCAACATTGCTTTCGGCACGGCCCGGCTGGGCCTCAAGTCGGCGATGCTGAGCCGGGTAGGGGACGACCACATGGGTCGCTTCCTGGTCGAATCCCTGACCCGCGAAGGCTGCGACGTCAGCGGGATCAAGGTCGATCCGGAACGCCTGACGGCCATGGTGCTGCTGGGCCTCAAGGACCGCGAAACCTTTCCTCTGGTTTTCTACCGTGAAAACTGCGCCGACATGGCGCTGCGGGCCGAAGACATCAGCGAGGCCTTCATCGCCTCCAGCAAGGCCTTGCTGATCACCGGCACCCATTTCTCCACCGACGGCGTCTACAAGGCGAGCATCCAGGCGCTGGACTATGCCGAGAAGCACAACGTCAAACGCGTGCTGGACATCGATTACCGTCCGGTGCTGTGGGGCCTGGCCGGTAAGGCCGATGGTGAAACCCGCTTCGTTGCCGACCAGAACGTCAGCCAGCACGTACAGAAAATCCTCCCGCGTTTCGACCTGATCGTCGGCACCGAAGAAGAATTCCTGATTGCCGGTGGCTCCGAGGACTTGCTCACGGCGCTGCGCAATGTCCGGCGTCTGAGCGCCGCGACCCTGGTGGTCAAGCTCGGCCCGCAGGGTTGCACGGTGATTCATGGGGTGATCCCGGCACGTCTCGAAGACGGTGAGATTTACCCTGGCGTGCGGGTCGAAGTGCTCAACGTTTTGGGCGCCGGTGATGCCTTCATGTCGGGCTTCCTCGCCGGTTGGCTGGAGGACGCCAGCGACCAGCGCTGCTGCCAGTTGGCCAATGCGTGTGGCGGTCTGGTGGTGTCGCGCCATGCCTGCGCCCCGGCCATGCCGACCCGCGCCGAACTCGATTACCTGTTCAACAGCCCGGTGCCGATTACCCGGCCGGACCAGGACGCGGTGTTGCAGCGGCTGCATCAGGTCAGCGTGCCGCGCAAACAGTGGAAGCAGCTGTTCATCTTTGCCTTCGACCATCGCGGGCAACTGGTGGAACTGGCGCACAAGGGCGGTCGCGACCTGAGCGCGATCGGCGAACTCAAGCAACTGTTTATCCAGGCCGTGGAACGGGTTGAAGCGGATTTGCGTGAGCAAGGCATCGACGCCGATGTCGGGCTGCTGGCTGATCAACGCTTCGGCCAGGACTCGCTGAACGCGGCTACCGGTCGTGGCTGGTGGGTGGCGCGGCCGGTCGAGGTGCAGGGCTCGCGGCCATTGGCTTTCGAACATGGTCGCTCCATCGGCAGCAACCTGATTGCCTGGCCGCAAGAACAAATCATCAAGTGCCTCGTGCAATTCCACCCCGACGACGAGCCGCTGCTGCGTCTGGAGCAGGAAGCGCAGATCAAGGGACTGTATGAGGCATCGCAGGTCAGCGGCCATGAACTGCTGCTGGAAATCATTCCGCCCAAGGATCATCCGTCGACGCATCCCGATGTGTTGTATCGGGCGCTGAAACGCCTCTACAACCTGGGCATCTACCCGGCGTGGTGGAAGATCGAAGCGCAGAGCGCCGAGGAGTGGAAGCAACTTGATGAACTGATTCAGGAACGCGATCCGTACTGCCGAGGCGTGGTGTTGCTGGGGCTGAATGCACCCGCAGCGGCACTGGCCGAAGGGTTTCAGCAGGCCAGCCAGAGCCGGACCTGTCGTGGGTTTGCCGT
Source organism: Pseudomonas sp. RIT-PI-q (assembly GCF_001297125.1). GTDB lineage: Bacteria > Pseudomonadota > Gammaproteobacteria > Pseudomonadales > Pseudomonadaceae > Aquipseudomonas. Next base: position 126,853 of record NZ_LHPC01000028.1, on the reverse strand, counting down.
GGGCCGGACGATTTTCCAGGAGCCGAGTCGCGCGTGGTTGGCCGGTGAAATCGACGATGAAACGCTGATCCGCCAGGTGCAGGGCACGTTCGTCGAACTGATCGATGCCTGGCGCACGGCCCGGAGTTGAACACTTTCTATTTGTGAACACTGGACCTGTGGGAGCGGGCTTGCCCGCGATGACGGTGGCACATTCAACATTTATGTAACTGTTGGATCGCTATCGCGGGCAAGCCCGCTCCCACAGGGTTTTGTGTCGCTCTTAATGGTTATGAAAAAACAAAAAAAGGTGCAGCCATGCCCGCTATCCGAATTGGCATCAACCCGATCTCCTGGAGCAACGACGACCTGCCGTCCCTCGGTGGCGAGACGCCGCTGAGCACCGCGCTCGGCGAAGGCAAGGAAATCGGCTACGAAGGTTTCGAACTCAACGGCAAATTCCCCAAGGATGCCAAAGGCGTCGCTGACGTGCTGCGGCCTTACGATCTGGCGCTGGTCTCCGGCTGGTACTCCAGCCGACTGGCCCGCCGTTCGGTGGCCGAGGAAATCGACGCCATCGGCAGCCATGTCGAACTGCTGGCGAAGAACGGCGCCAAGGTGCTGGTCTACGGCGAAGTCGCTGACTCGATTCAAGGTCAGCGCATTCCCCTGGTCGAGCGCCCGCGTTTCCACACCGAACACGCGTGGCAGGAATACGCCGACAAGCTCACCGAGCTGGCGCGGTTCACCCTGTCCCAGGGCGTGCGCCTGGCCTATCACCACCACATGGGCGCCTACGTCGAATCCCCGACGGACATCGACAAGTTGATGGCCCTGACCGGCAGCGAAGTCGGCCTGCTGTTCGATTCGGGCCATTGCTACATGGGCGGCGGCGAACCGTTGCACGTCCTGCGCAAACACATCGAACGCATCTGCCACGTGCATTTCAAGGACGTGCGCAAACCGGTGGTGCAACTGGCGCGCAACAACCTGTGGAGTTTCCCGGACTGCATCATCAATGGCACCTTCACCGTGCCGGGGGATGGCGACATCGATTTCGCCGCACTGCTCGACGTTTTGCTGGCCAACGACTACCACGGCTGGCTGGTGGTCGAAGCCGAACAGGATCCGGCGGTCGCACCGAGTTATGTCTACGCCAAGAAAGGCTTCGACACTTTGCGTACGCTGCTCGACGAGAGGATTGCATGATGAGCTTGCTGGTCAAAAGCAATGCCCGAGGCCGGACCATGGTCGAGTTGGGCAACGGTGAGCTGGAGTACGTCGGTTTCGCTGCCTACCGCTTGAGCCTCGGCGAAACCTTGCCGGTTGCGGCGGGTGATAAAGAGTTGTGCCTGGTGCTGCTCAGCGGACGCATCAGCCTCAAGGGCGAAGCACCGGGGCAGGGCGCGTTCGACTGGGACAACATTGGTGATCGTCTGTCGGTGTTCGAAGACAAATCACCCTTCGCCGCGTACTTGCCGCCCGGCAGTCAGGCGCAAGTGGTCGCGCTCAGCGATGTGCAAATCGCCGTGTGTGCCGCGCCCGGTTCGACCAGCAATGGCCTCGGTCCACGCCTGATCACACCCGAAACCATGAAGCGCAGCGTGCGCGGCAAGGGCGCCAATACGCGTTATGTCTGCGACATCCTGCCGGACACAGAGCCTGCTCATTCGCTGTTGGTGGTGGAAGTGCGCACGCCGTCGGGGCACTCCTCAAGCTACCCGCCGCACAAGCACGACACCGACGATCTGCCGCACCAGAGCTTTCTTGAAGAAACCTATTACCACCAGATCAACCCGCCCCAGGGCTTCGTGTTCCAGCGGGTCTACACCGACGACCGCAGCATTGATCAGGCCATGGCCGTGGAAAACAGCGACCTTGTCGTCGTGCCCAAAGGCTATCACCCGGTCAGCGTGCCCTACGGTTACGAGTCCTATTACCTGAACGTAATGGCCGGCCCGAAACGCGTCTGGCAGTTTCATAACGACCCGCAGCACAGCTGGCTAATGGACCTCTGATTCCAACCCTTGCACGGAGAACAAGAACAATGAGCAAGCCCCTGCGTTTCGCCCTGAACCGTATGGTCGCCCCCCGTTTGTCCCTGCCGGCATTCATTGAGCTGGCGGTGACCCTCAAGGCCGACGCCATCGAGATCCGCAACGACCTTAAAGGTGTCGAGATCGAAGACGGCACCGCGCCTGAACGCGTGCGTGAATTGTGCGCGGCCAAAGGCATCAGCGTGCTGTCGATCAACGCGCTGTACCCGTTCGATGTGTGGAATGACCAGCGCCGTGCCCAGGCCTTGAAGCTTGCCGCGTATGCCCGTGATTGCGGCGCCCAGGGGCTGGTCATGTGCCCGCTGAATGATCGCGCCGATTCGCGCAACGAAGCCGGACGCGCTTCGGGTTTACGTACCGCGTTGACCGAGCTGGCGCCGATCCTGCGCGATCACGGCCTGCTCGGTTTCATCGAGCCGCTGGGTTTTGAAGAATGCTCGCTGCGTCGCAAGCGCACGGCCGTGGATGCGATCAAGGCCATTGGCGGGCTGGATGTGTTCCGGCTGGTCCACGACACCTTTCACCATCACCTGGCCGGCGAGCAGGAGTTCTTTCCCGAGCTGACCGGGCTGGTGCACATCTCCGGCGTCGAGGATGCCGAGGCTCCGCTGGCGAGCATCCGCGATGGCCATCGGGTGCTGGTGGGCGAGGGCGACATCCTCGGCAACGCAGAGCAGATCAACACCTTGCTCAGCACCGGTTACAGCGGATACCTGTCGTTCGAACCATTCGCCGATAGCGTCCATGGGCTGGCAGACATCGAACAGGCGATCGGTGCAAGCATGGACCACCTACAAAATTCTCAAGGCTAACGGAAGACCCTGTGGGAGCGGGCTTGCCCGCGATGACGTCGGCACATTCAATATCAATGTGTCAGGTAGATCGCTATCGCGGGCAAGCCCGCTCCCACAGTGATCGCATTTCAAGGCACACACCGGATTTAGCTTCAAAGGAAGGTGCAAGCATGACCACTACAAGACTGACCATGGCCCAGGCCCTGGTGAAATTCCTCGATAACCAGTACATCGAGGTCGATGGGGTCCAGAGCAAATTCGTCGCCGGGGTCTTCACCATCTTCGGCCACGGCAACGTGCTCGGCCTGGGCCAGGCATTGGAGCAAGACAGCGGCGACCTGATCGTGCATCAGGGCCGTAACGAACAAGGCATGGCCCACGCCGCCATCGGTTTCGCCAAGCAACACCTGCGGCGCAAGATCTACGCCTGCACGTCATCGGTGGGCCCTGGCGCCGCGAATATGTTGACCGCTGCCGCCACCGCGACCGCCAACCGCATCCCCTTGCTGCTGCTACCCGGCGATGTCTACGCCTGTCGCCAACCGGACCCGGTGCTGCAACAGATCGAACAGTTCCATGACCTGAGCATCAGCACCAACGATGCCTTCAAAGCCGTCAGTAAATATTGGGACCGCATCAACCGTCCCGAGCAACTGATGAGCGCGGCGATCCACGCCATGCGTGTGCTCACCGACCCCGCCGAAACCGGCGCGGTGACCCTGGCTTTGCCACAAGACGTGCAAGCCGAGGCCTACGACTATCCGGATTATTTCCTGCAAAAACGCGTGCACCGCATCGAGCGGCGTCCGGCCACCGAAGCGATGCTCGGCGATGCGCTGGCGCTGTTCAAAGGCAAGCGCAAGCCGCTGATCATTTGCGGCGGCGGGGTGCGTTACTCCGGGGCCAACGCGGCGTTGCAGGCGTTTGCCGAACGCTTCGAGATTCCTTTCGCCGAAACCCAGGCTGGCAAGAGCGCGGTGGTGTCCAGCCATCCGCTGAACGTTGGCGGCATTGGCGAAACCGGTTGCCTGGCCGCGAACCTGTTGGCCAAGGACGCTGACCTGATCATCGGTATCGGCACCCGCTACAGCGACTTCACCACCGCGTCGAAGTCATTGTTCCAGCACCCGGACGTGCAGTTTCTCAACCTCAATATCAGCCCGTGCGATGCGTTGAAGCTCGACGGAGTGCAACTGTTGGCCGACGCCAAAACCGGCTTACAGGCACTGACCGAAGCCCTGGGCGATTACCGCTCGAGCTGGGGCGATCAACCGCGTCAGGCCAAGGCGCAACTGGATGAGGAAGTCGACCGCCTCTATCAGATCGAATACCAGACCAAGGATTTCGCCCCGGAAATCAACGACCACCTGGACCCGGCCGTCCTGCGCGAATTCATCGAGCTGACCGGTTCCTGCCTGACCCAGAGCCGCGTGCTCGGGGTGCTTAACCAAACCCTGGCCGACGACGCGGTGATCGTCGCTGCCGCTGGCAGTTTACCCGGCGACTTGCAGCGCAGCTGGCGCAGCAAGGGCGTGAACACCTACCACGTCGAGTACGGTTATTCCTGCATGGGTTACGAAGTCAACGCGGCGTTGGGTGTGAAGCTCGCCGAACCGGAGCGCGAGGTCTATGCACTGGTGGGCGATGGCTCATACATGATGCTGCACTCGGAGCTGGCGACCTCGATTCAGGAGCGACGCAAGATCAACGTGGTGCTGCTAGACAACATGACCTTCGGCTGCATCAACAACTTGCAGATGGGCAATGGCATGGACAGCTTCGGCACCGAGTTCCGCTTCCGCAACCCTGAAACCGGCAAGCTCGATGGCGGTTTTGTGCCGGTGGATTTCGCCATGAGCGCGGCGGCCTACGGCTGCAAGACATACAAGGTGAACACTGTTGAAGAGCTGCACGCGGCGCTGGCCGATGCGCGCTTGCAGACGGTGTCGACGCTGATCGATATCAAGGTGCTGCCCAAGACCATGATTCACGGCTACCTGTCGTGGTGGCGGGTCGGCGGGGCGCAGGTTTCCAAAAGCGCCCGCACCGATGCGGTGGCCAAGACCCTGAACGAACGACTGGCCAAGGCCCGTCAGTACTGATTGCCCCTGAAACCAACCACCCTTTTTAGCAGGAGAATCTCTATGTCATTGAAGCTTGGCGTTATCGGCACCGGGGCCATCGGCCGCGATCATATCCGTCGTTGCAGCCAAACCTTGCTCAACAGCCAGGTCGTCGCCGTCACCGACATCAACTTGCAGCAGGCCGCGAACGTCGTTTCCGAGCTGAAACTGACCGCCGAGGTCTATCCAGACGGCCACGCGCTGATCAAGGCGCCGGAGGTTGAAGCGATCCTCGTCACCTCCTGGGGCCCGAGCCACGAAGAGTTCGTGCTGGCGGCGATTGCTGCGGGCAAACCGGTGTTCTGCGAGAAGCCCCTGGCCGTCACCGCCGCCGGCTGCCGCAAGATCGTCGAGGCCGAAGTGGCCCACGGCAAGCGCCTGGTGCAGGTCGGTTTCATGCGCCCCTACGATGAAGGTTATCGCGCGCTCAAAGCGGTGATCGACAGCGGCCAGATCGGTGAACCGTTGATGCTGCACTGCGCGCACCGCAACCCGAGCGTGGGCGAAAACTACAAGACCGACATGGCGATCACGGACACGCTGATCCATGAACTGGATGTGCTGCGCTGGTTGCTCGACGACGACTACGTCTCGGTGCAAGTGGTGTTCCCGCGTAAATCCAGCAAGGCCCTCGCGCACCTGAAAGACCCGCAAATCGTCCTGCTGGAAACCGCCAAGGGCACGCGCATCGACGTCGAAGTGTTCGTCAACTGCCAGTACGGTTATGACATCCAGTGCGAAGTGGTGGGGGAGACCGGCATCGCCAAACTGCCGGAGCCGCAACAGGTGCAATTGCGCAGCGGCGCGAAGCTGTCGAATGCGATTCTGATGGACTGGAAGGATCGGTTTATCGCCGCGTATGACGTGGAGTTGCAGGCATTTATCGATGGCGTGCGCGCTGGTCAAGTGGGCGGCCCATCGGCATGGGACGGCTTCGCCGCCGCTGTCGCAGCCGACGCGTGCATAGAAGCCCAGAATAGCGGCCAGATCGTCAAAGTCGGCCTGCCAGAGCGCCCCAATTTTTACATTTAACTCCGCCCCCTGTAGGAGCGAGGCTTGCCCGCGAAGACGGCGGCACAATCAACATTAATGTCGCCTGACACACCGCCTTCGCGGGCAAGCCTCGCTCCTACAGAGCCAAGCCAGCGGTTTACATAACAATAAGAAGGAATGCACACATGCGTATCGGACTTGTCGGTTACGGCCATGGCGGCCGGTTTTTCCATGCTCCGCTGCTCAGCAGCCTGCCGGGTGCCACGTTTGTTGGCGTGGTCACCCGTTCAGCGGAGCGCCGACAGTTGCTGGCCGCCGAGCATCCCGGCGTGCCGGCCTTCGACAGCATCGGCCAACTGGTGGAAGCCGGGGTCGATGTGTTGGTGGTGTCGACGCCGCTCAAGGGCCGCCCGGCGTTGGTGCTCGATGGCATCGAGCATGGGGTGGCGGTGGTCAGCGACAAACCGTTCGCCGCCGATGCGCAGCAGGCACACACCCTGATCACCATGGCCGAGCGTCAGGGCGTGCGGCTCAGCGTCTACCAGAACCGGCGCTGGGATTCGGACTTTCTCACCGTGCGCAAACTCATCGAGTCCGGTGCGTTGGGGCAGGTCACTCGTTTCGAATCGCGGATCGAACGCTACTCGCCGCAAGCGGTGAACAACGGCAGCGGTGGTGGTTTCCTGCGCGATTTGGGCAGCCACTTGGTGGATCAGGCATTGTTGCTGTTCGGCCCGGTCACCCGGGTGTATGCCGAACTTGAATACCTGGAAAAAGGCCAGCCATTCGACAACAGCTTCTTTATGTCACTGACCCATGCCAATGGCGTCACCTCGCACCTGGGCGGCAGCTGCCTGCAAAACACCCCCGGACCGCGCTTTCGGGTCACGGGCACCCAAGGTTGCTACAGCGTCGATGGGCTGGACGGGCAGGAGGCCTCGGCGCTGGCCGGGCTCTCGCCAAAATCCGAAGGCGAGCGCTGGGGTGTCGAAGAGCATCGACGCTGGGGCTGGTTTGAACAGGGCGACGAACGTGAACGCGTACCCTCCGAGCGTGGCTGCTGGAATCAGTTCTATATACAGCTGCAAACCGCGTTACAAAGCGGTGGCCCACTGCCGGTGGAAGCCCGTGATGCACTGGCGACCACCCGCGTTCTGGACGCTGCACGATTGAGCGCCGAGCGCCATCAAGTGGTGGAGTTGGGGAGGTTCGATCATCGTGGAATAAAATCAGAATAAAATTCTAAAACTGGTTGATATAGAAATTATATTCCAATAGAGTCATTTCCAGCGACCTGCCTCGCGCCACGTTTCACTCGTTTCCCGCTTACTGAAATCGTCACGCCATATCCATAAAACCAACAAGAATGTGGAGAAAGACTTTTCATGAAGACCCCGATCCGTTTCACCGCACTTGCCCTGTCCCTGATGTTCGCCAGCGGCGCTGCACTGGCCGATATGAAGATTGGCGTGAGCATGTCCCAATTCGATGACACCTGGCTGACCTACCTGCGCGAATCCATGGACAAGAAAGCCAAGTCTTACCCCGATGGCGTCCAGCTGCAATTCGAAGATGCACGCAGCGATGTGGTCAAGCAGTTGAGCCAGGTCGAAAGCTTCATCAGCCAGAAAGTCGATGCCATTGTAGTCAACCCGGTGGATACCGCCGCCACCAAGAAAATCACTGAAGCCGCCGTCAAGGCCGGCATTCCGCTGGTCTACGTCAACCGTCGCCCGGATGACCTGAAGTTGCCCAAGGGCGTGGTCACGGTGGCGTCCAACGACCTGGAGGCTGGTGAAATGCAGATGCAATACCTGGCCGACAAAATGGGCGGCAAGGGTGACATCGTGATCCTGTTGGGCGACCTGGCGAACAACTCCACCACCAACCGCACCAAAGGCGTAAAAGAGGTGCTGGCGAAATACCCGAACATCAAGGTCGAGCAAGAGCAGACCGGCATCTGGCTGCGCGATAAAGGCATGACCCTGGTCAACGACTGGCGGACCAAGGGCCGCAAGTTCGAGGCCGTGGTGGCCAACAACGACGAAATGGCCATCGGTGCTGCGATGGCCCTGAGTCAGGCCGGCGTCGACAAGGGCAGTGTGTGGATCGCCGGTGTCGACGGTACGCCGGACGGCTTGAACGCGATCAAGAAAGGCAACATGACGGTCTCGGTGTCCCAGGACGCCAAGGGTCAGGCCGACGGTTCGATCGACACCGCCGTGAAGATGGCCAAAAACGAGCCGGTTGAACAGGCCGTATGGGTGCCCTACCGCTTGATCACCCCGCAAAACGTCGACACGTTCAAATAGTCCTTCCGTTCAATAACAACAATAAGCACGCAAGGTTGCCACCGCGACCTTGCTGATGGAGTACCTGATCATGTTCGCTTCAGCGACTGCTTCGAGCACCACCCCGTTGGTGGGTATCCAGCCAACCGCAACACCTGTCGATGAGCCGTACCTGCTGGAGATCATCAACGTCAGCAAGGGTTTTCCCGGTGTGGTGGCCTTGTCCGATGTGCAACTGCGGGTGCGCCCCGGTTCCGTGCTGGCCTTGATGGGCGAGAACGGCGCCGGCAAATCGACCCTGATGAAAATCATCGCCGGCATCTACCAGCCGGACGCCGGCGAATTGCGCCTGCGGGGCAAAAAAGTGGTGTTCGAAACGCCGCTGGCGGCGCTTCAGTCCGGGATCGCGATGATCCACCAGGAACTCAACCTGATGCCGCACATGAGCATCGCCGAGAACATCTGGATCGGCCGCGAGCAGCTCAACGGTTTCCACATGATCGACCACGGCGAAATGCACCGCTGCACCGCGAAACTGCTGGAGCGTTTGCGGATCAATCTCGACCCCGAGGAGCAGGTCGGCAACCTGAGCATCGCCGAACGGCAGATGGTCGAGATCGCCAAGGCCGTGTCCTACGACTCCGACATCCTGATCATGGACGAACCGACCTCGGCCATCACCGACAAGGAAGTCGCCCACCTGTTTTCGATCATTGCCGACCTCAAGAGCCAAGGCAAAGGCATCATCTACATCACCCACAAAATGAATGAAGTGTTCGCCATCGCCGATGAAGTCGCGGTGTTCCGTGACGGCGCCTACATCGGCCTGCAACGGGCCGACAGCATGGACGGCGACAGCCTGATTTCGATGATGGTCGGTCGTGAATTGAGCCAGTTGTTCCCGGTACGCGAGAAGCCGATCGGTGATCTGTTGCTGTCGGTGCGCGACCTCAAGCTCGACGGTATTTTCAAAGGGGTTTCCTTCGATCTGCATGCCGGCGAGATCCTCGGCATCGCCGGATTGATGGGCTCCGGGCGGACCAACGTGGCCGAAGCGATTTTCGGCATCACCCCCAGCGACGGTGGCGAGATTCGCCTCGACGGGCAGGTGGTGCGCATCACCGATCCGCACATGGCGATCGAGAAGGGCTTCGCGCTGCTGACCGAGGACCGCAAGCTCAGCGGCCTGTTCCCGTGCCTGTCGGTCCTGGAAAACATGGAGATGGCGGTGCTGCCGCATTACGCCGGTCACGGCTTCATCCAGCAGAAAGCCCTGCGGGTGTTGTGCGAAGACATGTGCAAAAAGCTGCGAGTGAAAACCCCTTCGCTGGAGCAGTGCATCGACACCTTGTCCGGCGGCAACCAGCAGAAAGCCTTGCTCGCGCGCTGGCTGATGACCAACCCGCGAATTCTGATTCTCGACGAGCCGACCCGTGGCATTGATGTCGGCGCCAAGGCCGAGATCTATCGTCTCATCTCCTACCTCGCCAGCGAAGGCATGGCGGTGATCATGATTTCCTCGGAGCTGCCGGAAGTGCTCGGCATGAGCGACCGCGTGATGGTCATGCACGAGGGCGACCTGATGGGCACCCTCGACCGCAGCGAGGCGACTCAGGAACGGGTCATGCAGCTGGCTTCCGGAATGTCCGTGGTTCATTGACGGTTCAATGCATTTAAACGGTTTCTGTTGGCGACCCGCGTACGGGTCGCCGGCAACGCTATAGAAGGATGAGTGGCTATGAACAACGCGATACTGGAAAACAAACCCGCGGTAACTCCGGCCAAGTCGCGCCGGCGCTTCCCCACGGAATTGAGTATTTTCCTGGTGCTGATCGGCATCGGCCTGGTTTTCGAAGTGTTCGGCTGGATCGTGCGTGACCAGAGCTTCCTGATGAACTCCCAGCGTCTGGTGCTGATGATCCTGCAAGTGTCGATCATCGGCCTGCTGGCCATCGGCGTGACCCAAGTGATCATCACCACCGGCATCGACTTGTCGTCCGGTTCGGTGCTGGCGCTGTCGGCGATGATCGCCGCGAGCCTGGCGCAGACCTCGGACTTTACCCGCGCGGTGTTCCCCTCACTGACTGACTTGCCGGTGTGGATACCGGTGATCGTCGGGCTGGGGGTCGGGCTGCTGGCGGGGGCGATCAACGGCAGCATCATCGCGATCACCGGCATCCCACCCTTCATTGCCACCCTCGGAATGATGGTGTCGGCCCGTGGCCTGGCGCGGTATTACACCGAAGGCCAACCGGTGAGCATGCTCTCCGATTCGTACACCGCCATCGGTCACGGCGCGATGCCGGTGATCATCTTCCTGGTGGTGGCGGTCATTTTCCACATCGCACTGCGCTACACCAAGTACGGTAAATACACCTACGCCATCGGCGGCAACATGCAGGCGGCGCGCACGTCGGGGATCAACGTCAAACGGCATTTGGTGATCGTCTACAGCATCGCCGGGTTGCTCGCAGGCTTGGCTGGCGTGGTGGCTTCGGCCCGCGCCGCGACGGGGCAGGCAGGGATGGGCATGTCTTACGAGCTGGACGCGATTGCCGCAGCGGTGATCGGCGGCACCAGCCTGGCGGGCGGAGTAGGGCGCATCACTGGCACGGTGATCGGCGCGCTGATCCTCGGGGTCATGGCCAGCGGCTTCACCTTCGTCGGAGTCGATGCCTACATCCAGGACATCATCAAGGGGCTGATCATTGTGGTGGCAGTGGTCATCGACCAATACCGCAACAAGCGCAAACTCAAGCGCTGACAGTGATCGGCAACAGCGAGAGCCGTCCTGGCTCTCGCTTCGCACTACCTGACACAACTCAACCCCTGTAGCAGCTGCCGAAGGCTGCGTTCGGCTGCGCAGCAGTCGTAAACCCTGAGCGCGCGCTCTGTCTGAAACACCGCATCGCCTGATTTCACGACTGCTGCGCAGCCGAACGCAGCCTCGCAAGCTCGACAGCTGCTACAGAGCGGAACGCAGCCTCGCAAGCTCGACAGCTGCTACAGAGCGGAACGCAGCCTCGCAAGCTCGACAGCTGCTACAGAGCGGAACGCAGCCTCGCAAGCTCGACAGCTGCTACAGAGCCGGACGCAGCCTTCGGCAGCTGCTACAGGGATCGCGTAGGGTGCGTGATCCGTTATCGGTTAAAGCGTTCGACCAGCGAATACTGGGTCTTGGCAGTCTGCGTCAGCTCCTTGCTCAACTCGGCCGAATGCCTGGCTTGTTCGGACGTCTGATCTGCCAGGGTCGCGATGGTGGTGATGTTGCGGCTGATTTCTTCGGCCACGGCCGTCTGCTCTTCAGTCGCAGCAGCAATCTGGGTGGTCATGTCCGTAATGTTCGCCACGGCTTCACTGATGCCCACCAACGCCTTGTCTGCCTCAAGCACCCAGGCCACTCCTTCTTCGGCCTGACGATGCCCATTTTCCATGGTCTTCACGGCGTTGTTGGACGAGATCTGCAGCTTGGATATCAGGCTATGTATCTGGGCGGTGGACTGAGTAGTGCGCTGCGCCAACTGACGCACTTCATCCGCAACCACCGCGAAACCTCGACCCATGTCGCCAGCGCGGGCGGCTTCGATGGCGGCGTTCAGCGCCAGCAAGTTGGTTTGATCGGCGATGCCTTTGATGACGTCGACCACCGTGCCGATTTCATTGCTGTCCTTGGCCAGTTGTGCAACCGTCAGCCCGGTTTCCCCGACCACTGCCGAGAGGCGCTGGATGGCTTCCCGGGTATCCCGAGCGACATCGCGTCCACGTCCCGTCAGCACATTGGCTTCCTGGGTCGCGTCGGCGGTGCGTTGGACGTGGCTGGCGACCTCTTGTGTCGTCGCTGCCATCTGATTGACAGCAGTCGACACTTGCTCGGTCTCGATTCGCTGGCGATCCAGCCCGTGCGAACTCTTGCTGGCGAGAACGTCAGATTGCCCGGCCAGGCCAGTGAGTTGCTCAGCCGTGTCCTGTAGCCGAGTGAGGCAAGTCTTGAGGCGCGATGCCTGGCTCACAAAGGCCGTTTCAAGACGAGCTTGAGGGCCGCGTTCGTCGCTGTACATTTGTGCGATCAGTGAGTCGGAGGTCGACGGTTCAGCCGACTCCAGCAGGTGCAGCGTCCCGCGTTTTTGCCAGCGCCCGGCAACCAGACCGATCGGCACCGATACCCCGACCGTCACGGCGAACGCCACAGGCGTACTGAGAAAAACGCCACCTAACGTGCCTACGACGCCCATCGCCAGGAACGGCAGCCAGTCGAGAAGCGCCGGCTGCCATTTATCGCTGCCGGGAACCGCTGACTTTCCGAGGCTTATCCGTGTGTACAGCGCTTCGGCACGGCGGATCTGTTCGGCCGTCGGTTTGACCCTGACCGATTCATAACCGACGACCTGGCTGCCTTCGAAAACCGGAGTGACATAGGCGTTGACCCAGTAATGGTCGCCATTTTTTGAACGGTTCTTGACGATGCCCATCCACGGCTTGCCCTGCTTGAGGGCGCCCCACATGTGGGCAAATATGGCGGAGGGCACATCGGGGTGCCGAACGATGTTTTGCGGGGCGCCGATCAGGTCGCCCTTGATGAAACCGCTGATTTCTACGAAGGCATCATTACAGTACGTAATGACTCCTCGTGCATCCGTTGTCGAGATGAGTTTCTGTTGAGGTCCAAGGGCAACCTCGCGCTGCGTAACCGGTTGGTTGTTTCTCATCTGTATTGCTCCTATGCCCTAAGCTAGAGGCATCGGCAGCATTCAGCAAAAGGTGAACGCGTCTGTCTGAAAGAGCGCGTCACAGGTCGGAAATGACCTCATGGCTTCCAGATATCGACGTCTTTGGCATCCACGGCCTTGGGCAACAATCCTGCAGCAAAAAACGCATCGGCGATTTTCTGTTGCTCACCCAACTGATCGCCTTTCACCGGCTGTACCTGGTAACTGCGATGAGTGTTGGCTGACTCGACCGTTGCCACATCCAGATTGCCCCACAACGGACTGAGCACTTGAGCCGCCTCGCGGGGGTTGTTTTTAACCCACTCACCGGTCTTGTGCAGTTGCTCGTAAACAACCTTGAGCACTTCAGGGTGCGCCTTGGCGTAGCTCGTACTGGTCAGGTAATAGCGTTTGTAACTGGCCAGGCCTGCGCCGTCGGCCAGGGTGCGCGTTGGCAGTTGACGTTGTGCGCTGGTGAGGAAGGGTTCCCAGGTGACCCAGGCATCGACCTTGTTGTTCTCGAAGGCGGCGCGGCCATCGGCGGGGGACAGGTACGCGGGTTCGATGTCCGAGAACTCCAGCCCAGCTTTTTTCAGGGCTGCGATCAACAAATAGTGGGCGCCGGCCGCCTTGGTGACCGCGACTTTCTTGCCTTTCAAATCCGACAATTGCTGCAAGGGCGAGTCCTGGCGCACGACGATCGCCTGGGCGGAAGGCGAGGGCGCTTCTTGCGCGAAGTACGTCAGTTTGGCCTGCGCGGCCTGGGCGAAAATCGGCACGGTATCCGCCACGTCAGCGCTGATATCGACGTTGCCGACATTCAGCGCTTCCAGCAACGGCAGGCCACTGGGGAATTCATGCCAGCTGACATCGATGTGCTGCTGCGCGAGCGCTTTATCCAGCGTGCCTTGGGTTTTCAATACGGTGATGAGGGTCGATGACTTCTGGTAGCCGATTCGCAGCGTTTCGTTGGCCTGAACCGGCAGTGCGAATGCCAGGGCCAGCGCAACAACCCAACCGGCCATGACAGGACGATGGAGTATGGCAGCAGCGTTTCTAATGGATTTTGACATGGCATGCTCGACTGTCAGCAAGAGAGAGGGGCTATCTGCCATGAAGCATATGGTTCTAAAAAATAATTTATAAATAATATTTAGGTATTAGCTTAAGAGTTTTTGTTATTCGATTGAGGAATAAACAAATCATTATTTATTCCTTTTGTTGTTGGCTCAAGAGGTGCACTTTGAAGGCCTGCACTTCGGTGCGAACTTACCCAACAGCAGACAGGAAGCCTCACATGACCATCAAAGCGATCAACGTCCGGAACCAGTTCAAAGGCGTCATCAAGGAAATAGTCGAAGGCGAAGTGGTCTCCGAAATTGACGTGCAAACCGCTTCCGGGATTGTCACTTCGGTGATCACCACCCGTTCAGTACGCGATCTTGAATTGAAGATCGGCAGTGAGGTCATTGCCTTCGTCAAATCCACCGAGGTCTCGATCGCCAAGCTCTGACATTTTCGGCCTCAAGGTTTGAACCTGAAGACCCGATTTCAGCAGCGACGCATTTCTTGTAGCAGCTGGCGAAGCCTGCGTTCGGCTGCTGTAGGAGCGAGCTTGCTCGCGATGAACCCGATGACGCCGCCGTGTGTCAGGTGTGCATCGTTATCGTTGACGACCATCGCGAGCAAGCTCGCTCCTACACAGATCGCGTTATGGCTTAAGTGATCGGCATGAGCGGCTTCGAACCGGCATAACCATATAATTATATGATTCTTTCATAATTACTCGTCGCTAATATAATCAAAACGGCTTAATGGTTTGGCCTTCGAGCCTCGCCGGACGCAATACTGCTGACTCGGTTTTTTGCTCAGCCTCTCTGAACCCACCCATACCAAGGCCTTTCATGAAGTTGAAAAAACTCATCGTCGCCGCCAGTCTGTTGTTCGCCGCAGCCGGGGCTCATGCGCAGCAAACCATCGATATCAGCTACCAGCGCTCTTCGACCTTGTGGATTCTGCTCAAGCAGAGCGGCCAACTGGAAGAGCGTTTGAAACCGTTGGGCTTCACCGTCAGCTGGCATGAATTCAGCACCGGTCTGCTCAGCTCCCTGAACGCGGGCAGCGTCGATCTGCATGCCGACGTGGCCGATGCGTTTGCCTTGTTCACCCAGGCGGCCGATGCGCCACTGACTTACTACGCCCGGGAAAATCCATCCTCCGGCGCCCAGGCGATCATCGTTCCGGACAACTCACCAATCCACAGCGTCGCCGATCTGAAAGGCAAGACGGTCGCAGTCTCCAAGGGCTCGGGCAGCAACTTCCTGTTGATCTCCGCGCTGAAAAAAGCCGGGCTGACCCTGGCCGACATCACGCCGCGTTACCTGGAAGCGCCGGATGGCGGCGCTGCATTTGCCAACGGCAGTGTCGATGCCTGGGCCATCTGGGACCCGTTCCTGGCCACTCAACAACTGGACCATCACGTGCGTGTGCTGGCCGATGGCAAGGACGGTATCGCGAATTACAACCGCTTCTACCTGGCCACTTCGAAGTTCGCCAACGCGCACCCGGACGTGCTGCAAGTCACCTTCGACACCCTGCGCGAGACCGGGCAGTGGGTCAAAACGCACCCGCAAGAGGCGGCGCAGATTCTCGGACCGCTGTGGGGCAACATTCCGCCGGCCACGGTCGAGCTGGCTAACACCCGCCGCAGCTACGACATCGTCCCGGTCAAGGTCGATGAACTGGCCGAGCAGCAACGCATCGCCGACACCTATTACGCGGCGAAGCTGACGCCTAAACCGTTGAAGGTCTCCGACATTGCTGTGTGGACGCCGAAGGCGAAGTAAGGGAGCGTTGCCATGAGTCGTCAAATCCACCTGTCCGCTTTCCTGCTGACCGGACCAGTCGTCCACAGTCACGCGGTGTGGCGCCACCCGGACACGGTCGGTCATTACCTCGAACCCGAATACTACGCCCGCGTCGCCAAAGTCGTTGAAGAAGGTTTGTTCGACTTTCTGTTTTTCGCCGATCGCCTTGCGGTCGGTGACCAGATGGGCGGCTCCCGGGAGCTGGCATTGCGTTATGGCGCCCAGGACGCCACGCGGCTGGACCCGTTGCCGATCCTGTCTTACCTGATCGGCCAGACCAGCAAGCTGGGCCTGGGCGCGACCCGTTCCACGACCTATTACGAACCGGCGCATATCGCCCGTGAATTCGCCACCCTCGATCACCTCTCCCGGGGCCGTGCGGCCTGGAATATCGTCACCTCGATGAACGACAGCGAAGGGCGTCTGTTCGGCAAGGACAAACACCTGGAGCACGACCTGCGTTACGACCGTGCCGACGAATTCGTCGAAGTGGCGTTGAAACTGTGGCGCAGCTGGGAGGCGGATGCGCTCAAGCTTGACCGCGAGAGCGGGGTGTTGGCCGATCCGTCGAAAATCCACTCGGTGCAGCATCACGGCGAGTGGTTCAAGGTCGAAGGGCCGCTGAACATTCCGCGCACACCGCAAGGTCGACCGGTGCTGATCCAGGCGGGTTCGTCCGGTCGTGGTCGGCGTTTCGGCGCACGTTGGGCCGAGGCGATCTTCACCATTCACCCGCACTTGAACGCCATGCGCGCCTTCCGCGACGACGTGCGCGCGCAGGTCGTGCAACAAGGACGCGAGGCCGACAGCTGCAAAGTGCTGACGGCGGTTATGCCGTTCATTGGCGGCACCGAAGCCGAGGCACGGGCCAAGCGTGATCGGCATAACGCACTGGCGCGGCCCGAGTTGGGGCTGGTTACGCTGGCCTCTCAATTGAATGTCGACCTGTCGCCGTTTCCGCTATCGGCGACGCTGGCCGAGATCGCCCAATCGCCCTTGATCCATCCGGCTGCCGCCGAAAAACTGCTGATGCAGGGCGCCGAAACTACGTTGGAGCAACTGGGACGGATTTTCGCCAGCAGCGTGCGCGTGCCGCAACTGGTGGGCACCGGCGCACAAATCGCCGATCAACTGGCCGAGCTGTTTCTTGGCGAAGGCTGCGACGGTTTCGTGATTTCGCCGGGCTATCTGCCGGGCTCGTTCAGCGAATTTGTCGAAAGCGTGATTCCGCATCTGCAACGCAAAGGGTTGTTCCGTCGTGCCTACGAAGGCTCGACCTTGCGTGAGCATCTGGGGCTGGCCGAGCTGAAGGACTGAGCACCTCCATTAACCAAAGGGATATTTGAATGGCTGTTTTCGATCGATTGACCCGTCGTCACTTGCTGGGTCTGGCCAGCGTTGCCCTGGCGAGCCCGTTGCTGATGTCGTTGCCGCGCCCGGGTGGGGCGGCTGATGAACACGCTGGACATGCTGTCGATACCGGCGTCGAACCCACCGGCACGGGCGAATTCATTCGGCTGGACACGCCGCGCGCGCTGAAGCTGGCGGTCAATCTCAACGCGGTGTGCCTGGCGCCAGTGGTCATTGCCCACGGCCAGGGTTTCTTCAAGAAGCACAACCTCGATGTCGAGCTGGTCAACTTTGGCAACTCCACCGAAGTGCTGCTCGAAGCCATCGCCACCGGCAAGGCCGATGCGGGCGTGGGCATGGCGTTGCGTTGGCTGAAGGCGCTGGAGCAGGGCTTCGACGTCAAGCTCACCGCCGGTACTCACGGCGGTTGCCTGCGCTTGCTCAGTGCAGTGAATGGCAATGTGCATAAGCTCGAAGACCTCAAGGGCAAGACCATCGGTGTCACCGACATGGCCAGCCCGGACCGCAACTTCTTCTCGATCCTGCTGAAAAAACACGGCGTCGATCCGGTGCGTGATGTCGAGTGGCGACTGTACCCGGCCGACCTGTTGGGCACCGCGCTGGAGCGTGGCGAAGTCCAGGCGGTCAGCGGCAGCGACCCGTTCATGTACCGCCTGATCAAGACCGGCAAGGCTCAGGAGTTGTCCACCAACCTGGTCGAGGAATACGCCAATCTCAGCTGCTGCGTGGTCGGCGTGACCGGCAAACTGGTGCGCGAGGAAAAACGTGTGGCGGCGGCGCTGACCCAGGCGATTCTCGAAGCCCACGATTACTCGGTGAAAAATCCCCAGGCCGTGGCCAAGGGCTTCCAGGCTTATGCGTTGAATACCTCGGTCGAAGAAGTCGAGGCGATCCTGCATGACCATACCCACGGTCATCATGCGGTGGGCGCGCTGCTGACCCAGGAAATCATCACCTACGTCACTGACCTGCAAACCGTGGAAGTCATTCGCCCGAGCACCAACGCCGGCGAGTTCGCCAAGGAGATCACCGCCGATGTCTTCAGCTGAGGTTTCGACACTGGCCACACCGGCGACGCCGTGGGCTTTCAAGGTGTGGCGCCAGGGCGCACTGGCGGTGACGGCCTGGGTCGCGGTGGCGCTGTTGATCAGCTATTGGCCCAACGCCACGCGCGTTTGGCCGATGACCCAGGGGCTGGTCAATCTGTGCCTGGCGGTGGCGGCATCGATCGGGCTGTTGGGCATCGTCGGTCACTGGTCGACGAAGGTCGCCACGCGCATTCGTGCGGCGGGCGCCTGGTTGATCGCATTGCCGATTCTGTTGGCTATCTGGGAGTTGCTCACCGCCAAACTGGGCCTGCTGCCGGTGCCGTTCTTCGCACCGCCGCAAGCGTTGCTTGCGGTATACATCGAAGACTGGCCACGCCTGGCCGACAGCTTGCTGCATTCGGCACTGTTGCTGGGCAGCGGCGTGGCACTGGGCGCGGCGACCGGGTTTGTTGCCGGGGTCGCCATCGGTTGGTCGAGCAGCATTGGCTACTGGCTGCATCCGGTGTTGCGCATTCTCGGGCCGGTGCCGTCGACGGCGTTGTTGCCCCTGTGCTTTTTTCTGTTTCCCAGCAGTTGGAGTGCCAGCGTGTTCCTGATCGCCCTGGCGACCTGGTTTCCGGTGACGGTGCTGACCTGGTCCGGTGTGGCCAGTGTCGATAAAGCCTATTACGACGTCGCGCGGACCTTGGGTGCGAAGCCGGGTTTCCTGATTTTCAAAGTGGCGATCCCGGCGGCGTTGCCTCATGTGTTCGTCGGATTGTTCATGGGCTTGGGCGCCTCGTTCTCGACCCTGGTGGTCGCGGAAATGATGGGCGTCAAATCCGGCATCGGCTGGTACTTGCAATGGGCCCAGGGTTGGGCGGCCTACGCCAATATGTACGCGGCGCTGTTGATCATGGCGCTGGCCTGCTCGGGGCTGATCTCCGCGTTGTTCCTGGTCCGTGACCGGTTGTTGGCCTGGCAAAAAGGAGCGATGAAATGGTAGCGCTGGCACCCGCAACAACGGCTGCGGTGTCAGCAGGGCTGGCGCTGCGCATTGATAGCTTGAGTCACGGCTTTGCTTTGGACGGCCAGCACTTGCCGGTGCTGGAGCGGGTTTCTCTCGATGTGGCGCCCGGTGAATTCGTCGCGTTGCTCGGGCCTTCGGGGTGTGGCAAGTCCACGCTCTTGCGCTTGGTGGCAGGGCTGGAACCGGCCGACGCCGGCACGTTGCTGGCCGATGGCGTACCGATTACCGGCCCGGACCCGAGTCGGGTCGTGGTGTTCCAGGACCCGACGCTGTACCCGTGGCGGCGGGTGTGGGACAACGTCGCCCTGGGTCTTGAAGCCCAAGGGCTGTTGAAAACCCATTCCGCCAAAGTCGATGTCGCACTGGAAAAAGTCGGCCTCAGTCAGTTTGCCCGGGCTTATCCACGGCAGCTTTCAGGAGGCATGGCCCAGCGTGTCGCGTTGGCTCGGGCACTGGTCAATGAGCCGCGGCTGCTGATTCTTGATGAGCCGCTGGGCAAGCTCGATTCGTTGACCCGCATCACCATGCAGAAAGAGCTGATCGACTTGTGGCAGCGCCAGGGCTATACGGCGTTGCTGGTGACCCACGATGTCGAAGAAGCCTTGCTGCTGGCCAATCGGGTGATCGTGTTCAGCGACCGACCGGCAGCGATCAAGGCGCAGCTGACCATCGAACGGCCTTATCCGCGTCATCGCGACGATCCGTATCTGGTGGACCTGCGCCGCCAGATAATGGGCTTGCTCGGGCTGGGAGAAAGCTGGTAATTGACCTGTAGGAGCGAGCTTGCTCGCGATGGAGGTTAACGATGACGCGGGTTTTCTGGTTGAACGCGGCGCCCTCAAGTCCATCGCGAGCAAGCTCGCTCCTACAGGGGTTTCATATTCCACAGGGAGCATCGCGCCATGAGTTTCACTTCGTTGCATTGGGGCGCGTACCGCCCGCAGGTTGTCGACGGAAAACTGCGAGCCATGGTCCCGGTGGAGTGGGACCCGGATCCGTCGCCCATCGGTGCCTCGATTCCCGAGGCCATTACCTCGCCGACGCGGATCCTGCGGCCGGCGGTGCGGCGCAGTTTTCTCGCCGAACCCGGCGCTCACCCCGAGCTGCGCGGTCAGGAGCCCTTCGTCGAAGTGTCGTGGGACGTCGCGCTGGACCTGGTCGCCCGGGAGCTGAAACGGGTCAAGGCCGAGCAGGGCAATCAGGCTATTTTCGGCGGCAGCTACGGCTGGGGCAGTGCCGGGCGTTTCCACCATGCGCAGAGTCAATTGCACCGCTTCCTCAATCTGTTCGGCGGCTACGTGTTCAGCATGGACAGTTACAGCCTGGGCGCTGGACGGGTGCTGATGCCGCACATCGTCGGCAACATGGATTGGCTGCTGGCGGCGCATACCTCATGGAAAAACCTCGCGCAGCATTGCCAACTGTTCGTTGCCTTTGGTGGTCTGCCGGCGAAAAACGCCCAGACCAGCCCCGGTGGCGCCAGTGAGCATCTGTTGTCCCGCGCGCTGGAGGACATGTCCGAGGCCGGCGTGCAGTTCGTCAACGTCAGTCCCTTGCGCGACGACCTGACCGGGCCGAAAAACATTCAATGGTTGCCGGTTCGCCCCGGCAGCGACACCGCGCTGATGATGGCGTTGTCCTACGTGCTGGTCAGTGAAGGCTTGCACAACGAGGACTTCGTTCAGCGCTACACCGTCGGCTATGAGCGGTTTCGCGAGTACCTGCTCGGTCATGTCGACGGCCAGCCCAAAGACCCATTGTGGGCGCAGGCACTGACCGACATACCGGCGCAGCACATCACCGACCTGGCGCGGCGCATGGCCAGTCAGCGGACCATGATCAACATCGCCTATTCCCTGCAGCGTTCGGTGCACGGCGAACAGCCGTTCTGGATGACCGTGACCCTGGCTGCGCTGCTCGGGCAGATCGGTTTGCCGGGCGGTGGTTTCGGTTTGGGTTATGGCTGCATGAACAACACCGGCAGCGGTCGCAAAGCGTTTTCCGGGCCGCGCTTTTCCCAAGGGGTCAATCCGGTCAAGGATTTCATTCCGGTGGCGCGGGTGACCGACATGCTGCTCAACCCCGGCGCGCCCTTCGACTACAACGGCAAGCAATTGCATTACCCGGACATACGCCTGGTGTATTGGGCGGGCGGCAACATCTTCCATCACCATCAGGACCTCAACCGTTTGCTGGAAGCCTGGAAGCGTCCTGAAACTATCGTTGTCCATGAGCAGTTCTGGACCGCCCAGGCGAAGTACGCGGACATCGTCCTGCCGGCAACCACAGCCCTGGAGCGCAACGACATCGGCAGCTCGGCGTCGGATCGCTTCATGATCGCGATGCAGCAGGCAATCGAGCCGGTGGGTGAATCACGGGATGACTATTCGATCCTCGCGGAGATCTCCGCCCGCCTCGGTTTCGCCGAAGCCTTCACCGAAGGTCGCGATGCCGAGGCTTGGTTGCGTTTTACCTATGATGAGTCCCGGGGCAGGGCGCAGGAACATGGGATCGAGCTGCCGGACTACGACACGTTCTGGCGCGATGGATTGTTCGAGATTGCCTATCCCGAGACCGATACCGTGTTGCTCAAATCCTTCCGCGAAGACCCGGCCGCGAACCCGCTGCCAACCCCTCCGGGACGCATCGAAATCTCCCCCGAGCGCACCGCCAGTTTTGGCTACCCCGACTGCCCCGGACCCCCGGTATGGCTGGACAAACCGCCATCAGCCTCCCCGCTACAGCTGATTCCCAACCAACCGAAACCCCGCCTGCACAGTCAGTACGATCACGGCGCCTACAGCCGGGCCTCGAAGATCCAGCAGCGTGAACCGTTGACCCTCAACCCCGATGACGCGCGCGCCCGGGGCATTGTCGAGGGTGATGCGGTCAAGGTATTCAACGAGCGCGGCGCCTTCCTGGCCGGGGTGATTGTCTCGGACGGGATCCGCCCCGGTGTCGTGCAAATCGCCACCGGGGCCTGGTTCGATCCGCGGGGGCATGGCGAGCGAAACAGCCTGGAAAAACCCGGCAACCCGAACATGATCACCGCCGATATCGGTTCGTCGAGCCTGTCCCAGGGCTGCTCGGCGCAAACCGCTTCGGTGGAGATCGAGAAGTGGGATCAGGCGTTGCCAGCCGTCACGGCGTTCGAGCCACCGGCGATGGTTTGAGGGGGAAACCGCCTGGGTCCTACCGAAAGCACGCAATTTTTTTGTATGCGTTGATTGAATATAAAAACTGAATAACAATTACCGTTTTTTATAATTAGGTTAGATCAACAAAGCATTTCACAAGCGTATGACCAACGCATAAGGTCGTCCTCCACAGGTCAGCAGTGCTGCCATCTTCGGGGGAATATCCAGATGTCCACGTCACCACGACAACTCAAGTTCGGCGCCATCCTCACCGGCGTCGGGACCGCTCAGAATGAATGGCTGCACCCGGAAATACCCGGCGATGCGAGCATCGATATCGACTGGTATCGCCAGCAGGCGCAGCAAGCCGAGGCGGCAAAGTTTGATTTGATCTTCATTGTCGACAGCCCCTACATCACCCCGGATTCGGCACCGCATTTTCTCAATCGCCTGGAGCCCCTGACGTTGTTGTCCGCCGTGGCCGGCGCAACGTCGAAGATCGGGCTGGTCGCGACACTGACGACGTCCTATACCGAACCGTTCAACGTGGCCCGGCAATTCGCTTCGCTGGACCTGATCAGCGGCGGTCGGGCGGGCTGGAATGTGGTCACCACCGGGCTTGAGGGCGCTGCCGGGAATTTCGGGCGCGAGCAGCACATCGACCATACCGAGCGCTATCGTCGGGCCGGTGAGCACCTGCAAGTGGTGCAAGGGTTGTGGGACTCCTACGAAGACGACGCCTTCGTGCGCGACAAGCAGAGCCGGGTCTTTCTCGACCCGCAACGCCAGCACCGTCTCGATCACCAGGGTGAGTTCTTTTCGGTCACCGGGCCGTTGAACATCGCGCGGTCGGCGCAGGGCCAACCGGTGATTTTCCAGGCCGGGATTTCCGAATCCGGGCGCAACCTGGCGGCGAATTTTGCGGAGGGCATCTTCGCCGGCGTGGATAATTTCGAAGACGCCCGCGCCTACTACCAGGACATCAAGCAACGCACCGCCGCGGCCGGGCGCAACCCTGACCACGTGACCATTCTGCCGGGCATCGCGCCGATCATTGCCGACACCGACGAACAGGCCCAGGCCATTGATCGCGAGCGCAACGGCGAATTGGATCTGCACAAGGCGCTGGTGCAACTGGGGCGTCCGTTCAACTATCACGACTTCTCCCAATACCCGCTCGACGAACCCTTCCCGGACCTGGGCGACTTGGGCAGCAATGGCTATCGCGGTCATGCCGAACACATCAAGCACGTCGCTCGCGAACAAGGGCTGACGTTGCGCCAGGCAGCCTTGCGGTTTGCCGCACCGTTTTCGAATTTTGTCGGTTCGCCGAAGACCGTCGCCGACGAGATCGAACGCTGGTTCGTCGAAGGCGCTGTCGACGGGTTCAATATTCGCGTGGGTGCACCGGGCGAGTTTGCCCGCTTCACGGACTTAGTCCTGCCATTGCTGCGTGAGCGGGGGTTGTTCCGCAGTGAGTACAGCCACAGCACGTTGCGCGGTCACCTGGGGTTGCCGGTGCCGGTCAATCGCCACAGTGCCGCCCGCACTGCGCAGGTGGCAACCGTCACTGAACCTTTGCAAGCGGCGAGCGCATAAAACTCGCGTTGCCGCCCGACCTTGTAGGAGCACAGCTTGCTGGCGAAGGCGATTTCAAGGACGCCTTCGCCAGCAAGCTGTGCTCCTACAGAAGCAAGAGCGGGAGCGATCGCCCTCGCCACACTACCTTTATGAGCATGATGCATGTCGGCAAGTCGGCCTTTTGATTATCGGGTGCCGGCGATTGCCGGTTGTGCGTTATTTATGGAGCTGCTGGACGCCACTGCCGTCCTCACCGTTCTGCCGCAAATGGCCGAGGACTTTGGCGAACCCGCGCTGCGGATGAATCTGGTGGTCTCGCTGTACCTGTTGGCGGCAGCGGTGTTCGTGCCCGCGAGTGGCTGGGCGGCGGATCGCTTCGGGCCGCGACGGGTGTTTCTGGCGGCCATCGGGTTGTTCACCTGCGCCTCACTGGCGTGCGCCTTGTCCGGTTCGTTGTTGCAGCTGTCGCTGGCGCGGTTGGCCCAAGGGGCGGGCGGCGCAATGATGGTGCCGGTGGGGCAGGTAATATTGCTGCGCTGGTCGTCACGGGACAATCTGCTGCGGGCCATGGCCTTTCTGACTGCGCCGGCGTTGCTCGGGCCGGTGATCGGGCCACCGCTGGGCGGTCTGCTGGTGACCTTTGCCTCGTGGCACTGGATCTTTCTGATCAATCTGCCGATCGGGATGTTGGGGCTGTGGTTGGTGTGGCGCTTCATTCCCGATTACCCGCCCGGCGAGGCGGGCAGGCTGGGTGGCAAGGGGGTGCTGCTCAGCGCTGGCGGTCTGGCGTGTCTGGTGTTCGCGTTCGAAGCGCTGGGCCACGGCTTGCTGGCGCCGCTGCCGATCGCTGTACTGGTGCTGGCCGGCACGCTGTTCGCCTGGCTCTACGTGGGCCATGCGCGGCGCTGTGCACGGCCGCTGATCGACCTGACGCTGTTGCGCATTCCGACGTTTTCCATCGCTATCTGGGGCGGCAACCTGTTTCGGCTGGGCAGCGGCGCCTTGCCGTTCCTGTTGGTGTTGCTGTTTCAACTGGGTTTTGGCCTCAGTCCGCTGGCCGCAGGGTTACTCACGTTTGCCGGTGGTGCCGGGGCGCTGGCGATCAAGTTCCTGGCGGCGCCTATTGTCCAGCGTTTCGGTTTCCGCCAAACACTGATCGGCAATGCATTGCTGGGTGGGCTGTCAGTCGCTGTGTGCGCGGTATTTCAGGGGGCCACGCCGTATTGGCTGGTCATTGCCCTGTTGTTCCTCGGTGGGCTGGCGCGTTCGCTGCAGATGAGCACCCTCGGCGCGCTGACGTATGCCGACGTGCCGCCGGCGCTGTCGAGCCGGGCCAGCAGCCTGGCGGCCATGTCCATGCAACTGAGCCTGAGTTTGTCAGTGGGGCTGGCCGCTACGTTCCTGGGGCTGGTGCAGCGCTGGCGTGGCCACGGCCAGGTGACGGTCGACGACATCACGCTGGTGCTGCTGTTGTGCGGGGTGATCTGCGGATCGTCACTGTTGCTCTTTCGGCATTTGCGCGCAGGCGCAGGCGCTGGGCTGTACAAGGTGGTCGAGCGCCAATAAAAATGCAAATAACTGATAAATATTTTGTAAATCATTAATAAAAATAATTATTAACTTATAACTATTAAGACTTTTACAGAAGTTTTTTAGACGAATATCTTCGCTTCAAGAGATCTTTCTCTGACGACAACTCGACCCGACCCCTCGCACGGTGGAGGAGAGCCAAGACCTGACCCACCTGCGAGGGCGCCTGATCATGAACACCTGACCTCATTTCTTTTGCTGGCGCGCACGGCTCCCGACGGATGTCCCGCTGCCGATTTCAGCACCTATCACTCTCGCGATTCCCCGTGTCGGCGCCGTCCGTGCCAGGGCGTCGTTCGCCTTTGAAATACAGCTCGCCCGTCGAGTTCCTGATCAGAGTCTGCCCGAATGAGTTATGCCAAGCGTTTTCCCCAAAGCATCTACACGCTGCCTTCCGACAACAATCGCCTGACCCTGGGCGGTGTTCCCAAGCACGACGATCTGTTGCTGGAACGCCTGCATCGCAAGCAACGCCTCGCCGCGGCGTACCGCTTGTTCGCCCGTTATGGCTATGAGGTCGGTGTGGCCGGGCATTTCACCGCTCGTGATCCGATCCATCCCGAGCAGTTCTGGATCAATCCGCTCGGTGTGCCGTTCTCGCAAATCACCGTTTCGCATTTGCTGCGCGTCGATAGCGACGGCCAGGTGGTGGAGGGTGAGGGGCTGCTCAACACCAGCGCCCTTGAGTTGCACCATGATTTGCAACAAGCCCGCCCGGAAGTCGTCGGCATTGCCCACCTGCATGCGTTCCATGGTCGGGTGTGGTCGTCGCTGGGACGTCTGTTCGACCCGATTACTGCCGAGGCCGGGGCCTTTGAGGACGACCAGGTGTTCTTCTGGCGCCACGATCTGCGCACGGCCAGCGGTGCACTGGAGCAGGACCGCGACATCGTCAGCCAAGCGTTCGTCGAGACCTTTGCCGACAACAATCTGCTGATCTGGCAGAACCATGGCCTGTGGGTCACGGGTGAGACGGTGGAGAGCGCGGCCTGGCGTTTCATCATTGCCGAAGACAGCGCCCGCGCCCATTTGCTGGCGCAGTCGGCAGGCACGCCGTTGATTCCCCAGGCGGATTCGCCAGAGGGAGCAAAAGACAAGGCGCGTCACGAGTTTTTCGGTTGGCTCAACTTCCTGCCGCTGTGGGATCTGATCCGCACCGAAGAGCCCGATCTGCTCGACTGAGGAGTTGGCCATGCACACGCTCTCTCGTCGGCAACTGCTGCGCGCCACCGGTGTCCTGGCGGCCGGAACGCTACTCGATGCCAAAGCGGCCTCCGGGCCATTGCGGGTGTGGCGCTACAAAGGCATGGCCGCTTCATTTCTGGCCGACGCCGGGCAGGCGGACACGCCTTACCCCGTGGAGTGGGTGGATATCAGCGGCGGCAACCTGGTGCTCGAGGCCTTGAGCAGCGGCCACCTGGACTACGCCTTCATGAGCGAGATCCCGCCGATTTTTGCCTCGATTGCCAACGTGCCGCTGGCGCTGGTCGCCGTCTACAAAGGCGACAACAACGACAGCGGCATCGTGGTCAAGAAAGGCTCGGGGATTCGCAGCGTCGCCGATCTGAAGGGCAAGACCATCAGCTATGTGCGGGCCACCAACACCCATTACTTCGTGCTCAACATGTTGCGCCAGAACGGCTTGTCCCTGGCCGATGTGAAGGCGGTGCCGTTGCCGGTACAGGATGCCTTGACTGCCTTTCGCAATGGTCACATCGACGCCCTGGCGACGGGCGGGATCAGTGCCTTGCAGGCCGCGAGCCAGATGGACGGCGTGTTGCTGGAAAACGTCAGCCGCTACTACTCCGGCAACTACGTGATCGCGACCACCGCGCAGGCGCTGGCCGACCCGCAGCGCCGCAGCCAGATCGGCGACTTTTTGCAGCGCGAGAAGGCCACTTGGGAGTGGGTCAACAGCCATCCCGAGCGCTGGGCGCAACGCAGCGAAGCGCTGACCGGGATCGACCGCGCGCTGTACCTGCGCCAGTTCCAGCAGCGTAGCCAGCCGGCCCGCCTGATCGGTATCGACGACAGCGCCATTGCCTCGCAGCAGCAGGTTGCGGACCTGTTCCATGAAAACCGCCTGATCAGCCAGAGCGTCGATGTACGACCGCTGTGGCGCAACGACTTCAACCCTATTCTGAACAGTTGATATCCATGAAATCGAACGCTTATGTCTCGACGCTGCAACTCGCCCCACTGGTGTTTGCAGGCTTTTCCTTGCTGCCAGTCTATGCGGCTACCGACGACACCCTCGACACGGTGATTGTCACCGGATCGCGCGGCAGTGAGGCGCGAACGGTCACCAGCAGCCCTTCGCCGATCGATGTGATCAGCGCGCAACAACTGGAAAAAACCGGTGCCAACAGCTTGCGCACGGCGTTGCAGAAAACCCTGCCGTCGTTTTCGCAACGCCCCTCGGGGACTTCCAACGACAGCATCGCCAGACCGTACAGCCTGCGCGGCCTGAACGGTTCCAACGTGCTGGTGCTGGTCAATGGCAAGCGCCGTCACAACAGTGCGGTGATCAACCTCGACTCCACGGCCGCCTACGGCACCAACCCGGTCGACCTGGACATGATCCCGATCAGCGCCATCGACCATATCGAGGTGCTGCGCGACGGTGCATCGGCGCAATACGGTTCGGACGCGATCGCCGGGGTGATCAACATCATCCTCAAGCAGAACGACAGTGGCGGTTCGGCCAGTACCTCCTATGGCGAGTACACCAAAGGTGACGGAGGCACCATTCGCCAGACCCTGAACAAAGGCTTCGAGTTGCCTAACGACGGTTTCTTCAACGTCTCGCTGGACGCCAAATCCCAGCAGACGGCGGTGCGTGCGCGTGACGCCACCGGCTCGTTCTACTACCGACAACCCGATGGTTCTGCCGACCCGCGAGAGGCCACGGCCGACAAGTCGGTGCAGAAAAACGGCCTGCCGAAAATCAAGGCGCTGGGGGTGGCTTACAACGGCGAACTGCCGCTGGATGATGTGACCCTTTATTCATTCTCGACGCTGACCAGACGCGATGCGCGGGGAGGGCAGAATTTCCGCCGGCCCAATTCCACCAATATCATTCCCGAGATCTACCCCGACGGTACGGCGCCGTTCTACACCCTCGACGAGACCGACTACCAGGTGGCCGGCGGCGCCAAGGGCCTGGTGGCTGACTGGAACTGGGACTTGAGCTCGACCTTCGGCCGCGACAAGGGGCAGGCCGGTGCCGACGAAACCCTCAATGCCTCCCTGGGGCCGTCGAGCCCGACGCACTTCGACAGCTACACCAATTATTTTGACCAGTGGACCAACAACCTCGACCTGACCCGCGCGTTTGAAGTCGGCTTGTCCAAACCGATGCAAGTGTCCGCCGGCCTTGAGCATCGGCATGAACGCTACAAGACCGAGTCGGATGATCCGCTGTCGTTCATCAACGGCGGCTACGTCTACCCCAGCGGTCCGTTGCAAGGCCAGCCAGCGGCGGTCGGCGCTCAGGGCGCAATCACCCTCACCCCGGACGACGCAGGCCAGGCCAGCCGCAACAGCTATGCGACGTATGTGGATGTCGGGCTCAACCCGACCGAGAAGTTTTATGTTGGCGTGGCCGGTCGCTTCGAGAGTTATGACGACAGCTCCGGCAACACCACCAGCGGTAAGCTGTCGCTGCGCTATGACTTCACGCCTGAGTTCGCGATTCGCGGCACCTTGAGCAACGGTTTCCGCGCGCCGTCATTGTCGCAATCGGTGTATGCACAGACCGCCAACCAATACACCACCGTCAATGGTGTCCCGCAGTTCGTCGAGGCCAAATCAGTGCGGGTCGACTCACCCTTGGCCAAGGCGCTGGGCGCCGAAGACCTGAGCCCGGAAAAGTCGCGCAACATCAGCGTCGGCTTTGCCTATAAGCCGCTGCCGGAAGCCAACATCACCCTCGACGCCTATCAAATCGAAATCAAGGACCGCATCGCCCAGACCGGTTTCCTGTTTGGCAACGGCGTGGACCAGATCCTGGTGGCCAACGGTTTTCGGCCCGGTTACCGGGTGAAGTATTTCACCAACGCGGCGGACACCACCACCCGTGGCGTCGACCTGGTCACGGACTACCGCGTCGACTACGGCGCCTTGGGCAACGTCAAATATGGCGTGGCCTTCAACTACAACAAAACCGACATCGACAGCATCAAATCGACACCGGCCGCGTTGACCGCCGCCGGCACCAACCTGGAACTGTTCGACCGGGTGGCCCAGGGTTACCTGACGGTGGCCAACCCCAAGACCAAGCTGATCCTTAGCGCCAACTGGAAAATCGACAAGTTCGACATCAATGCCTCCGTCAGTCGCTACGACAAGGTCATCGCCCGGGATGTGAACCCGGATTTCGATGTGACCTATGGCGCCAAATGGCTCACCGACCTGGAAGTCGCCTACGACCTGACCGACAGCCTGAACCTGGCGGTGGGCGCGAACAACCTGTTCAACGTCAAGGCCGACAACAACGCCTACCCCAACGGCGATATCAACGGTTTTCCGAAGTTCGGCAGCATCTCGCCGTTCGATCCCTACGGTGGCTTTTGGTACACCCGCGTGAGTTACAACTTCTGATGAGGACCCCGACATGAGCCATAACGACAGACAAATCATTCTGGGTGCCTTCATTCCCAGCGCCGGGATACAGGGCTCCAGCTGGCGTCACCCGACGGCCGCCAGCGACTCGTTCCGCGATTTCGAACACTATCGCGCGATTGCCGAAAAGCTTGAAGCGGCGCGCTTTCATGCGTTGTTCTTCAACGACACGGTGAATGTCGATCTCGATCCGCTGGCACTCGCCAACGGTCCCAACAGCGTGCGCTGGGACCCGTTGGTGCTGCTTCCGGCGCTGGCGTTGGCGACCCGTCATATCGGCCTGATCGCCACCGCCAGCACCACCTATAACGAACCGTTCAACATCGCCCGCAAGTTCGCCTCCATCGATCACCTGAGCGGCGGTCGCGTGGGCTGGAACCTGGTGACGTCGCTGGGCGGCGGGGAAAACTTCAACCTCGACGCGCACATCAAACACGCGGATCGCTATGAGCGGGCCGAGGAGTTCTACGACGTGGTCACGGGGCTCTGGGACAGCTGGGAAGACGATGCGTTTATCCAGGACAAACAGTCCGGTCGCTGGCTCGATGTCGACAAACTGCATGTGCTCAATCATCACGGCAAGTACTTCCAGGTGCAGGGACCGCTGAACGCGGCGCGCCCGGTGCAGGGCTACCCGGTGATCGCCCAGGCCGGTTCTTCGGATTCCGGCAAACGCCTGGCGGCGAGGGCCGGCGAACTGATTTTCACCGCTCAACATACGGTCGAGCAGGGGCAGGCGTTTTATCGTGAAATCAAGCAAAGCGCCCAGCGTCTGGGGCGCAACCCCGACCACCTGAAGGTCCTGCCGGGCGTCTCCACGATAGTCGGTAAAACCCAGGCCGAGGCGCAGGCTAAATATGACCAGTTGCAGGAGCTGCAAGACCCGAAATCGTTCCTCAGTTCGATCTCGCGTTTTACCAGCCTGGGCTTCGACCTGTCCGAGTTGCCGTTCGATTCACTGGTGCCGCTGCCGCCCGAGCAGTTCGACACCAACACCCACAAAAGCCGGCAGAAACTGGTGTTTGACCTGATCCGCAGGGAACGTCCGACGGTGCGCCAGCTGTTCAACAAACTCACCGCTGGCGGCCACCGTATTTTGATCGGCACCCCGCAAAGCATTGCCGACGACTTTCAGGAGTGGTTCGAGAACGGCGCGGCTGACGGGTTCAACGTGATGTTTTCCGGCTTGCAGCAGGGCATTAGCGATTTCGCCGATGGCGTGGTGCCTGAGTTGCAACGGCGCGGGCTGTTCCGTCGTGAATACCAGGGCAACACCTTGCGCGAAAACCTTGGCTTGCCTTACATCGCCAACCGCCACGCCGGCCAGAACCTCCAGCCGCTCAAAGAGGTTCAATCATGAGTGAGCGGAGCCGTTGGCTGCATCTGTCGGCGCCACTGCTGGCGCTGATGCTGGGGGCTTGTGGTGATCCGCAGGGCAGCGCGCCCCGCGCGGTGGCGTCCGCACCGCAGCACGGTGGCACGCTGCGGGTCGCGCTGGAAGGTGACCCGCAATGCGTTGATCCACAGCAGGCCGGTAACAACACGGCACTCAATGTCGGGCGGCAACTGGTCGATTCGCTGACCGATCAGGACCCGCTCAACGGTGCGATCGTGCCGTGGCTGGCACAGCGCTGGGAGGTCGATCCCGACTCTCGGCGTTTCACCTTTTTCTTGCGTGAGGGCGCCACGTTCAGTGACGGCACAGCGCTTGACTCGGCGGCGGTCAAGGCCAACTTCGAAGGCATCGTCGCCCTTGGCGCGCGCTCGATTCTGGGGGCTACGTACCTGGCCGGCCTCAAAGGCATCGAGACGCCGGACAGCCACACCGTGGTGGTCGAGTTCGAGCAGCCGAACGCGCAGTTTCTCCAGGCAACCTCGACCATGACGTTGGGCCTGCTGTCCAGGGCGACCCTTGGCCTGGCGGCCGGTGAACGTTGCCAGGGGCAGCTGATTGGCTCGGGTCCGTTTGTGCTGAAGTCTTTCGTGCACAACCAGAGTGTCTCGTTCCAGCGGCGCGATGATTACAACTGGGGGTCGTCGCTGGCGGCGCACAGTGGCAAAGCCTGGCTCGACGGCATCGAGTTCCTGATCATTCCCGAATCCGGTGTACGGCTCGGTAGCCTGGCGTCCGGGCAGATCGATGTGAACACCGGCGTCGCTCCGCAGGATGAGCAAAGCCTCGCCAGCCAGGGCCTGGTGCTGTTGACCCGGGCCAACCCCGGCGTGGTGTACAACCTGGCGCTGAATGAGTCGACGCCGCTGTTTGCCGATATCAAGGTGCGTCAGGCGCTGAACAAG
The DNA here is from genome assembly GCF_001297125.1 of Pseudomonas sp. RIT-PI-q. Classification (GTDB taxonomy): domain Bacteria; phylum Pseudomonadota; class Gammaproteobacteria; order Pseudomonadales; family Pseudomonadaceae; genus Aquipseudomonas. Next base: position 94,385 of record NZ_LHPC01000028.1, on the reverse strand, counting down.
GCGATCGATCGGGCCGAACTGCAAAGCATCATTTCCCGCTACCAGAAACCCGCCAGCGCCCTGGTCGCCAGTAGCACGCCGTTCTATCGGGATTACTCCAGCCTTCTGACCTACGACCCGGATGCCGCCCGGCGCCTGCTCGATGAAGCCGGTTGGCAACCGGGCGCGGACGGGGTCCGCAGCAAGGACGGCCAGCGCCTGTCGTTTCGTCTTGATTACTGGCAACCGACACCGATTCTCGAACTGGTCCAGCAACAACTGAAACGGGTGGGGATCGACCTGCGCCTGAACAAATCGACCCTCAGCCAGGTGACTGCGCTACAGGCCAGCGGTGACTTCAGCCTGCGCTTTCTCAACCTGACGCGCGCCGATCCGGATGTGCTGCGCACGCTGTTCGATGCGGCGGGCTACAACATCAACCAGCGAAAACCGGCTGAGGTCGACCGACTGCTGCGCGAGTCCGCCGAGACCCTGGACAGTGGCAAGCGCCAGACCTTGATCGACCAGGCCAGTGAATGGCTGTTGCGCGACGGGCATGCCATTGCGCTGATTGAACTGGCCACCGTCATGGCCCACGGCAAAGCAGTGCAAGGCCTGCATTACGAAGCCTCGTCGCGGTTGCAGTTCTTCGACACCTGGTTGCAGCCATGAGGGCCGAGCGATGAGTGATGCTTTATTGGCCGCGAGCCCGGCCGCCGCGCGACGCCGCAGTCCGGGGCTCTGGCGCTATCTGCTGGCCCGCGCCTGGCAGGCCGTGTTGGTGCTGTGGGCGGCGTTCAGTGTGTCGTTCCTGATTCTCTATGCGCTGCCCAGCGATCCGGTGAGCATCATGCTCAATCAAAGTGGCGAGCAGAGCACGGTCAACCAGCAGCAGGTCGATGCGCTGCGTGCGCAATATCATCTCGATGAACCCTTGGCGGTGCAGTACGGCATTGCCCTGTGGCGAGCCGTGCAGCTGGATTTTGGCAATTCGATCCAGAGTGGCCAGCCGGTTTCGCGGTCGTTGGCCGACGCGTTGCCGGCGACGGCTGCACTGACGTTCCTGGCGCTGACGGTGGCCTTGGTGGCGGGCATGGGCCTGGCCTTGGGCGCCAGTCTGACGCGCAGAGCCTGGTTGCGCGATCTGTTGCTGGGGCTACCGGCCGTGGCCGTGTCACTGCCGACTTTTTGGGTCGGACTGCTGCTGTTGCAGTGGTTCTCCTTCGGCTGGCACTGGTTTCCGGCGATGGGCAATCAGGGACTGGCCTCGCTGGTGCTGCCGGCCCTGACGCTGGCCATTCCCACCAGCGCCGTGATCGCCCAGGTACTGGCGCGGTCGTTGGCGGCGACCTGGCGCCAGCCTTTCGTTGAAGCCTTGCGGGCAAAGGGGCTTGGCCCGCTGCGGTTGTTGCTGGTGCATGTCCTGCACAACGCGGTGATTCCGATTCTGAGCGTGTCCGGGGTGATTGTCGGTTCGCTGCTGGCGGGTTCGGTGGTGACGGAAACCGTGTTCTCCCGTGAAGGCGTCGGGCGCCTGGCACAAGCGGCGGTCAGCAGCCAGGACATCCCGATGGTGCAGGGCGTGGTGCTGTTGGCGGCGTTGATTTTCATCGTCGTCAACTTGCTGGTGGACCTGTTGTATCCGCTGCTTGATCCGCGTATTCGCGCCAACGCCACAGGAGCCAGACGATGAGTGGTGGACTGATTGATACGCTGCCCACTGCACGCCAGACGCCCTGGCGCGCGGGCTGGCGGGCCACGCTGCTGCGCGTGTTGCGCCGGCGGCCGTTGTTGCCGCTGGGGTTGTTGGTGTTGCTGCTGGTCGTGAGCTGGGCGCTCTGGCCGCACCTGTTCAGCCATTTCGATCCACTGCTCGGCGTCCCGGCCAGCGCATTGCAGGGACCGTCGCTGGAGCATTGGTTTGGCACTGATCATCTGGGACGCGATCTCTACAGCCGCACGGTGCATGGCGCGGCCCTGTCGTTGCGCGCGACCTTGCTGGCGGTGGTGATCGCCTTGTTCAGCGGCATCGCGCTGGGTGTGCTGGCGGGATTTTTTGGCGGCTGGGTCGATGCTGTGTTGATGCGCCTGGTGGAAATCCTGATGGCGATTCCAGCGCTGCTGCTGGCCATGGCAGTGATCACCGTGCTGGGCTTTGGCACCTTGAACATTGCCCTCGCGGTCGGCTTGTCGTCCGTTGCGACGTTCGCGCGGCTGGTCCGCGGCGAAGTGCTGCGCTGGAACGCCAGCACCTTTGTCGAAGCCGCGTCAGCCTGCGGTGTGGGGCCGTGGACCATCATCTTCAGGCACATCCTGCCGCACGCGACCGCGCCGGTATTGGCGTTGGCCGCCCTGGAGTTTGGCAGCGCAGTGCTGTCGGTGTCGGCCTTGAGTTTTCTCGGTTTCGGCGCACCGCCGCCGCAACCAGAGTGGGGGTTGCTGGTGTCGGAAGGACGCAACTACATGGTGTCCGCCTGGGGGTACACCAGTTTGCCGGGGCTGGTGGTGGCGGCGGTGGGGGTGTCGGCCAATCAATTGGCCAGGGCTTTACAGGATGATCAAGGAGCACGTGGATGAATCGGCAACAGGACGTTTTGTTGGACGTGCGGGATCTGCGTATCGCGTATCAGGGACGCGAAGGGCGGACCGAAGGCGTGGCGGGCATCAGTTTCCAGCTGCAAGCCGGAGAAATACTGGCGATTGTCGGCGAGTCCGGCTCGGGCAAGTCGACCACGGCAGCGGCGCTGGTGGGGTTGCTCGCCGCTAACGCGCGGATCGAAGCGGGCAGCATCCGCCTGGCGGGTCAGGAGCTGACGCAGGCCAGTGAGCGCCAGTGGCAATCGATTCGCGGGCGCCGTGTCGGCTTCGTCCCCCAGGACCCGGGGTTGTCACTCGATCCGGTCAAGCGCATCGGCAGCCAACTGATTGAAGCCCTGACCCTGCACGGTGTGCCGAAAGCGCTGGCTCGTGAGCGCAGCCTGGACCTGCTGCGCGAGGTCGGTCTGGCGGATGCCGAACGCGTGGTGCGCGGCTATCCGCATCAGCTCTCGGGCGGCATGCGCCAGCGTGTGTTGATCGCCATTGCCCTGGCCAACGATCCGCCGCTGATTATCGCGGATGAGCCCACCAGCGCACTGGATGTCGGCGTGCAGCGGCAAATTCTCGATCGCCTGCAAGCGCTGGCCCGCGAGCGTGGGACCGCCGTGTTGCTGATCACCCATGACCTGGGTGTGGCGCTTGATCGCGCCGATCGGCTGTTGGTGATGCATCAGGGGCGTATCGTCGAGGCCGGCGATGCCCGGCGGATTTTCCAGGCGCCGCAACACGCCTACACGCGACAATTGCTCAGCGCCGCACCGAGCCTGACCGTGCAACAACGGCGCGCGCCGACAGCGGTGCAGCAGGCTGATGCGCTGTTGGTGGTGCGGGATCTGAGTAGAGACTTTTCGACCTGGCGCAACCCGGGGCCCGCGGCGGTCGACGGGGTTTCCTTTCATTTACCCCGTCGGGGCACCACCAGCCTGGTGGGCGAGTCGGGTTCGGGCAAGTCCACCACTGCGCGGTTGATCCTCGGTCTTGAGCGGCCTGATGCAGGGAGCGTTGTGTTTGACGGTCAGGAGATCAGCAAGGTGTCGCAGCGTGAGTGGCTGGCCCTGCGTCGACGGATTCAGGTGGTCTATCAGAATCCTTATGCGTCGCTCAATCCGCGCTTGAGCCTGGAGCAGATTATTTGTGAGCCGCTGCAAGCCTTTGCAGTCGGGGATGGGGGTTGGCGACGACAACAAGCGGCGATCTTGCTGGAGCAAGTTGAGCTGCCGGCACGGTTACTCGGCAGTCGTCCCTCTGAATTGTCCGGGGGCCAGCGCCAGCGTGTGGCGATTGCCCGGGCGCTGGCGCTGGAACCGGAACTGTTGGTGCTCGATGAGCCTTTGTCGGCGCTGGATGCTTCGGTTCAGGGGCAGATTTTGAAGTTGCTGGGGGAGCTGCAGGCGAGGCTCGGTTTGAGTTATCTGTTTATCTCTCACGATTTGGCCGTGGTCCGGCAGATATCCGATCAGGTGGTGGTGATGCAGGCGGGGCGAGTGGTGGAGCAGGGGGCTTGCGAACAGATTTTCCAGTCTCCTTGCAGTGACTACACACGAAGTCTGTTGGCGGATATCCCGGGGCGACGGCACAGCCTCGAAGCCTCCGGCCAGCCCTTCGAACTGGCCGCCGCACAAGCATAAGCAGCATCTGAAACCCCGTACCCCTGTAGGAGCTGGCTTGCCAGCGAAGCGACTCCCATGCACCACGTTTACCCGATTGAAACGCGTCTTCGTTAACGTCCTTCGCTGGCAAGCCAGCTCCTACAGGGGATGGGTGGGCACAGATGGTCAGGTGTGCTGCCGATGGCTGCGATTTTTGATCCGACGCGACACCTGAAAACCACCGCGCCCCTGTAGGCGCTGGCTTGCCAGCGAAGCACTCCCATGCACCACGTTTACCCGGTTGGAACGCGTCATCGTTAACGTCCATCGCTGGCAAGCCAGCTCCTACAGGGATTGGTGGCCGCCGATACCTGGCGGCACAATCAAAACGCGTATTGCACGCGGCTGTAGTAATAACCACCGGTGAAGCCGAACGGTGAATAGCTGCCCCAGTTGTCGCCAAACGAGGAATTGGGAACACCAATATGGTCAGGGTATTTGTCGAACAGGTTTTGTGCGCCGACAGCGACGGTCAGTTGTTTGGTGAGCGCATACGCCACGTCGAGGTCAGTAATCCACTTGGCCGAATACTCGCGATCCAGGCTCGAATCGCTCGAACTGTTGACCTCGGTGTACGTGCCATAACGGGTCAGCCGCAGGTTGACGTCGAAGTCGTGGATCGCCCAATCAGCGGAGAAGATCATCTTGCTGCTCGGCGAGGTCTTGGTGATCAGTGCTCGCGACTGGCGCCCGAGCAACTGAAAGTTGCTGCCCACAGCCGTGAGTTGCGACGGGGTTTCGTTGACGCTGAGGATTTGCGTGTGGTTGTAGTTTAGCGCCGCGGTCCAGCGTACCGAACCGAACTGGTTCAGGTTCTGCTGGTAGTTACCGACCACATCGACCCCTGAGGTACGGGTGTTGGCGCCGTTGGTGAAATACTGTGCCCCGGCCGTGGCGGGCACGCCGATGCTGTCGAGCAGGGCAGCAACGCCTGGCCCCTGGAAGCGTTCGCTGAGCACCAGGCGGTCGCGCAGGTTGATCACGTAGCCGTCGACGGTCAGGCTCAGGTCGTCACTGGGGGGCAGGGCGAAACCGAGGCTGAAGTTGGTCGAGCGTTCCGGTTTCAGCGCGCTGGCACCGAGCGCCTGGGCGCCTGCCGAGTCCACCGGCAGGATCACGTAGTTGTAGGACTGGTAGACGCCATTGATGGTGTCGAACCCGGTCGAGCGCGCGGTGAAGATCTCGTTGGCCAGCGACGGTGCGCGAAAGCCATTGCTGATGGTGCCGCGCACCGAGAACACCGGGTTGAACTCGTAGCGGGTGCTGAGCTTGCCGCTGCGGGTCCCACCGACACCTTCGTTGTAGTGCTCGTAGCGCGCAGCGACGCCGAAGTACCACTGCTCAACGGGATAGAAACCCAGGTCGATGTAGCTGGCGACGCTGTTGCGACTGACTTTCTGCGCATCGTCAGGGGTAATGCCATTGGTGACCTGGGCCCCCGGATCAGGCCGTTGCCCGGCACGCGGATGGCCGGCCGGGAATACGTAGCCGCCATCGATATACGAGGCTTCGGAGCCGGCGCGGGTCTCGTAGCTTTCACGCCGATGCTCGAAACCGAAGGCCACATCCAGGGGTTTGGCCAGACCGATCTCGTAGCTGTTTTTCAAATCCAGGTTGCTGGTCAACTGGTCGGCGATGTAAATGCCGGAGGTGAACTTGTTCGGGGTGTTTTCGCCCAGCGACGGATTCTGGTTGTCGTAGGTGCGTTGCTTGGCGTAGTTGCGCCCGTAGGTGCTGCTCAGGTCCCAGGCCCAACTGCCGATGCCGATGTTGTCGCCCTTGGCGCCGAACGCTGACTGGAAGTCGGTTTCGTTGACCAGCCAGTAAGGGCTGTAGCCGTCGGGAAAACCGTTGGGGCCAGTGGTGATGGTGTTTCGGCCGCTGGGCAGGCGGAAGTTCTGGCCATCATTGTTCTCTCGCGTGGCCACGGTCGAGAACGAGTACAGCGTGACGGCATCATTGAGCGGCAGGTCGAGGTTGTAGGCGGCATCGGCCAACTGGCTGCGCGGCAAACCATAGCCTTTGTAGGTGTGATGGCTGGCGCTGGCCTCGCGCGGATCGGGCGAACCGTCGGCCAGTGGATAGTAGTGCGAGCTGTAGCCGTTGCTGCCGGCCTTGTTGTCGCGTTCCTGATAGCGGGTGTCGAGCGAGAGGTTGAGCACGCCGGCTTCACCGACTTCAAAACCATAGTTGATCGCCTCTTGCCCGGTCCCGCGTTTACCGTCGTAGCCCTGGCCAAGGGTGGTGTCGGAACTGCCGCCAGTGGTCTGCTTGAGGATGATGTTAATCACCCCGGAAATCGCGTCCGAACCGTATTGGGCGGCCGCGCCGTCTCGCAACACCTCGATGTGATCGATGGACGCCACCGGGATCAGGTCGAGGTCGCTCGGCGCGGCGCCGCTGTTGATCCCGTTGATGTTCAGCGTGGCGCTGGTGTGTCGGCGTTTGCCGTTGACCAGCACCAACACGTGGGAGGCGGTCAGCCCGCGCAGCGTGGCCGAGCGCACCACGCCGCTGGCATCCCAGCCGGCGCGGTCGGGCAGGTTGAAGGAGGGGATGAATTTACTCAGCGCCTCCAGCAGGCTCGGTTTACCTACTGATCGCAGTTGCTCGCCGGTGACCACATCGATCGGGGTCGGGCTGGTAGTGACGGTGCGTTGTTCGGTGCCACGGTTGCCGGTGACGACCACCGTGTTGAGGGTCGGTGAACTGGTTTCAGCGGCGTCGATGCTGAATGACGCGAGACCGCAGGCAATCGACAAGGGCAGTAATAATGGGCGGTACGTCGGCGCTAAACGGCGCTCTGGGTGATTGAACATAAACGTGAAGCTCCTGAATGTCGGGTGATGTCCATTTCACTTCTTGCGCGCGGCGACGGCCTCGATTTCCACCAGGCCACCGGGCAGCGGCAGGGCCACCACTTGCACGGCGGTGCGCGCCGGTTTGTTCGGTTGCGCGCTACTGCCGAAGAACGGTGTGTAGCCCTCTTGCAGCCCGGCGAAGTCGAGCTTGCCGCCCTTGGCCGGATCACCCACCAGGAACACTCGAAGCTGCACCACATCGCCTAACCCCAGACCCTGGCTTTCCAGTACGCCTTTGAGCTTGTTCAGAATCGAAGTGGTCTGGGTCGCGGTATCACCGTAGGCGGCAAAGGAATCCTTCGGTGCTTTCGGGTCGTGCAGGTCGGCGAGCAGGCCGCTGACGAACAGCAAGTCGGTTTGCGCCGGCACCGACACCGCCAGTGAAATCGGGAAGTTCGAGTTGGGCAGGGCGACGCGTTTGATCTCGTCGGCGTGGCTGCTGAGTACGGTCGCGGTCATGAGAAATCCTGTGAGCAAAGTGATGGCTTTCATCGGTCAGTCCTTTAATTGAAAAGTGTCAGGGGTGATCAACCTGTAGGAGCGAGCTTGCTCGCGAAGGCGGTGTGTCAGGCGACATCAATGTTGACTGTGCTGCCGCTTTCGCGAGCAAGCTCGCTCCCACAGGGATTGCGCTTAACTGACTGGCATCAGGCAGCAACGCCCGGTTGATGGCGTTCGGCATGCCGGCCAATCAGTGCAACGATGCGTCGCGCCGAGTCGGCGGCGCTGTTCTGCCAGATGCCGACGCCGCCGTGAGCGAGGGCATCGCTGGCCAGATACGTGCGGCCCTGCGGTTCGTTGAGAATTTGGTAGGCGCTCTCGCCGACCTCGTCGTTGACGATCCACGGGCCTTTGCTGAAGGGCACCTTGGACCAGTTGATCGCCACCGGTTTTTGCAGCTTGGCGCTGTAGCCGGGGTGCAGCAGTTCAACGGCTTGGCGGGAAGAGGCGAACTGTTCGGCGAGGGATTTTTTGCTGAAGGCCTGGGCCGATTCGCTGGTGTTGTATGCGGCAACCAGAATGCCTTGGGCACTGTTGAGGCGATCGCTGGGATACCACAAGCCTTTGACTTCATGGTCGAGGTAGGAGAGCCCGCCGTAGATATTGAAGTCGGTTTCCCAGAATCGCGGTGACTGCCAGGCCACCTTGTTGGCCTGATCGCTTTGCGCGCTGAGAATGGCTTGCTTGAACGGTGCGCTGAAGTTGCTCGGCAGTTTGGCCAGCAGCGGCAGGGGCACGGTGACGATGGCGTAATCGGCGTTCAGGGTTTGCGTGGTGCCGGTCTTGCGATCGCGGTAAGTGATGCGACTGCCATTTTCCGAGGTCTGGATGTCGCTGACTTCGGCGTTGAAGCGCACCGCGTCCTTGAGCTTCTCGTAGAAGGCATAGGGAATCCGGTCCATGCCACCGACCGGCTGGAACATGGTCGAGGAGAACTCCGGAATCTCATCGAACACCAAGGCGCCCCACAGCTTGGGATTGAGCAGCGTTTGCAGTTCCAGCGGCGCGCGGGTGACACCGGTTTGATCGCCCGCACCGGGCACACGGTCGTAACCCGAGCGCACCGAACCCTTATATTTGAAGTCGGCATTGAGGTCGCCGTAGACCTTGAGGAAATTCAGCAATGCCTGGCGGTCGTCGGCGCTCAAGTCCTGGTCGAGGGCTTTGCGGCTGACGGTGCGCGCCAGCAGTTCGGACAGCTGGCCGCGGGTGTCGTTGACCGCCTGGCGTAACTGGAAGGCCGGCTTTTTCGGGTCCGGCAAGGCCAATGCGTTGCGGCTGCTGTTGACCAGCACTTGCAACTCGACGCCCAACTCGCGGCAGTAACCGAGGATCGTCTGGTGATGGCTGGGAATGCGCGCGGGCCCGGCGTTGAAAAACTGCCCGTCATCGAAGTCGACGGTCTGGCTGACGCCATCGTCGAAATCGATTTTGCTGCCGCGACGCAACGTCCAGTTGCGCCCGCCAACCCGCTCGCGGGCTTCGAGAATGGTCACCGTGAAGCCGGCCTTGCGCAGCTCATAGGCACTGACCAGCCCGGAAATCCCGGCGCCGACCACCACCACATTTTTGCCTTTGCCACTGCTGCCCAGTTGCAGCGGGTTGAAACTCGAGGCCACCGCCTGAGGCGTCAGCCCCAGCGCGGAGAGGGCGCTGACTGCGGCGGAATAGCCACCGACGGCGGCAATACGGGAAATCAGTTCCCTGCGAGTGAAAGCCATAATGGTGCTCCTTGTGTGTTTACCTTGAACCCCCGTAGGAGCTGCCGAAGGCTGCGATCTTTTGATCTTTTCCCTGAGGCGACGCGTTGTCTGAACGGGCGCCAGAATCAAAAGATCGCAGCCTTCGGCAGCTCCTACCGGGAGGTTCGTGACCATCAAAGGTGTGTCGTTGTTTTTGCGGTTAAAGGTCGTAGCGCACCGACAACAGGACGGTGCGCGGGTCGTTGATCGAGTAGAAACGAGCACCACTGGAAGGCACGTAGCCGACCGATTGCGGGTAGGCGCGATCGAGCAGGTTTTTCACCGCGAGGGTGGTCGTCCAGTGACCGTCGCTGGAGAGGTAGCGGGTGTTGGCGTTCCAGAAGGTCTGCTGGGGGATTTCCTGGACGTCGTCGTTTAGCGCATTGGCAAAGGACTTGGTCTGGAACTGCGCATCGGTGCCGGCCAGCCAGACGCCGGGCAATCCGGCCGGGATCGTGTAGTTGAGGCCGACGCTGGCGTTCCAGCGTGGCGAGAACACCAGCTGTTTGCCGTTGGCATCGACACCGGCGCCGCTGGCATTTTCGAAGTCGTCGTACTGGCTTTGCAGGTAGCCAACGTTGGCGGTCAGTTGCAGATCGTTGGTCAGCGCGCTCAGGGTTTCCAGTTCGACACCGTAGGTGTGCGCCTGGCCGACGTTGGTCCGCAGGCTGACACCCAGCGCCGGGTCGTAGGCGTTGGTTTGCAGGTCTTTGTAGTCGTTGTAGAACAGCGCAAGGTTGGCGCGCAGGCGCTGGTCGAAGAAGTCACCCTTGAAGCCGGTTTCCCAGGTGGTCACGTCCTCCGGCGAGAACGCCTGTTCGGCAGCGGCCTGGGTCGGCGCACGGTTGTCGAAGCCACCAGCCTTGAACCCTTTGGCCACGTAGGCGTACTGATTCAGGTGTGGGGTCCAGGCGTATTCGAAGCCGAGTTTCGGGCTGGTCGACTGCCAGGACTTGCTCGAATCGGCGCTGAAGTTGGTCCCGGTGATTTGCCGGTCGGTGGTGATGGCGTAGTTGGTGTAGTCGAAGTTCTTGTGCTCGCGGGTAAAACGCAGCCCGGCGATCAGCGACAGCTGGGGTGTGATTTTGTAACTGCCCTGGCCATACAAGGCGTAGCTCTCGGTGTTGGTCGTGCTGTATTGGCCCTGGCCGATCACCCGATTGCGTGCGACGGAGAACGTCAGGTTGTCGCGGTCGGCGTCGAATTTTTCGTGGTACAGGTACAAGCCGGTGCTGAAGCTGAACTTGTCGTAATCGCCGTTGAGCTGGAACTCCTGGGTGGCGTAGTCCTGCTTGTACAAAATCAGGTTTTGCTGGATCAGCGCCGCCTGGCCCGAGTTGTCGTAGTTCACCGGCTGATGGAACGCCGAATAGGCGGTCACCGATTTAAAGTTCAGGTGATCGTCGATGGCGTAGATCGCGCGCAGCACCGAGCTGCCCTGATCGAGACGGTTCTTTGGGTTGAGGCTGCTGTAACTCTTGAATTTGTCGAAGTGGCCGTCGGCATCAAACGGCGTGTAGCTGGTGGTGTCGCCACGGTCGAACGTACCGGCCAGGGTCAGTTGCACATCCCACGGCGAATCGTCGGGCTTGAAGCGCAACTTGCCGCGATAGGACTGGATGTCGACGTTGTTCACGTCCGAGCCGCGTGTCGGGTTGGAGACGGTGCCGTCTCGGGTCAGGCGAATCGCCGAAAAGCTGCCGAACAATGCGTTGTCCACCAGCGGGCCGCTGATCAGCAAGCGGCCGTTCTGAGCGTTGTAGTTGCCGGCTCCGAGTTCGAAGAAACCACGGGTTTCCTGAGTCGGGTCGCGGGTGATCACACGGATCGCGCCGGCGCTGCTGTTGCGTCCGTAGAGCGTGCCTTGCGGGCCGCGCAGGACTTCGACGCGCTCGACGTCGTTGAAGTCGAGCATTGAGGAAATGGCCCGTGGGATGTACAGGTCATCGGCGTAGACCGCGACGGCCGATTCCTGGATCGGATCGGTCTCACCGATGCCACGAATCCCGTAGGTCTGCGCGCTGTAGGAGATCGACTGACGGCTGAGGGTCAGGTTCGGCACCTGTCCGGAGAGGTCGCGAATGCTTTTGATCTGTTTGTCTTCGAGGGCTTTTTCGTCGAACGCGGAAATCGCCAGCGGGGTTTTTTGCAGGTCTTCGCTGTGGTGTTCAGCGGTGACGGTCACAACCGGCAGGGCACCATCCTTGGTGGTTTCGTCGGCGTGGGCCGACAAGCCGAACATCGCCAGCGATACCGCCAGCGTCAGGCGGTTTGAACGAAAAGTGGTGTGCATGGTGAGCCCCAGGTGTGTCAGTGCGGCGTTGATGTCGTTATGTTTTTTTAGGCAAAGCGTTGCCGGGGCCAGGGTTTGAAAGCCATGGCGATGGCGGCTTGAGCCGGTTTCAGGTTTGGGTGTGGCGGTTGACCGTGGAGTGGTGTCGGCCGGAAAAACGTGCAGTTCCGTGGGCCTCCACCTGGTCAGGGGTCGGTGATGGTTGTAACAATATTTGTATAAATAGAGGCTGTAAAAGTCCGATTAGTTATAAGGTAATTATAAAAAACAGGCATTAAAAATGTTATTTAGATGCGTAATGCTGATGTTCGTGTTTGGCAGTTAAAACGCAATCGCGGGCAAGCCACGCTCCCACAAGTGATGCATAACCTGTGGGAGCGTGGCTTGCCCGCGATGACGGTAGATCGGTTGTACTCAATACCCGCGTTGGACGTTCGCCGGATTCTCCAGCGCCAGGCCATTGAGAAAGCGCTCAAGGTTGGCCAGGAAACTGTCGGCAATTTCGTGGCGGCTGTTGCTCGAAATCGCCGAGGTATGGGGTGACAGGCGAACCCGGGGATGCGCATAAAGCGGGTGCCCATCCGGCAGCGGTTCGGGCTCGGTGACGTCCAGCGAGGCGAGGCCGATGTGTCCGGTGTCCAGTGCTTCAAGCAGGGCGCCATGATCAAGCAATCCACCTCGGGCGATGTTGATCAGGTGCAGGCCGGGCTTGGCACTGGCGAGCACCGCGCTGTCGACGATGTGCCGGGTCGAGTCGGTCAGGGGCGCGGCCAGCACCAGGTGATCGGCGCGGGCAAACAGGTCATGGATGTCCTTCGCCGCTTCCACACCCTCAACTTCGAACGGCACCTGGCTCTGACGCAGCGACACTACATTGATACCCAGCGCGTGGGCCTTGGTCGCCAGGCTGCGGCCAATGGCGCCGAAGCCGAGAATCCCCAGCGTGCTGCCCTTGAGCGGCGTCAGCGCGGTGAAACTCCATTGCGAGTCGTGCACCCAAATGTCCGGCAAACGCTTGGCCGCAGCGAAGATAGCGGCCAGGGCGAATTCGGCGATGTTCTCCGCAGCGCTGCCCCGCGACGTGCTTACCGGCGGACCGTTGAACAGCCATTTCGGGTAGAAGTCGATGCCTGAAGACACTACTTGAATCCACTGCAAGCCATAGGGCCAGCCCGGTGGCGGTGTGTCCGGCGCCTGATAACCGCGCACATTGATTGGTCGCGCGAGCAGGATGCCGACTTCCGCCGGCAGGTCGCTGGGCACGCCGGCCGGTACGCCAATGACGCGGGCGCCGGGGTGCGATTGCGCGAGGCGCTGGCGGATCACTTCGTTGAAGTCTTCATCCAGTTGGCTGGCGATAACAAGCTGGCTCATGGGCGTTCTCCAAATTGGAATGCAGACTGGCGCTGGGCGAAGACCGCTTTGCCGACGCCTTGCAGCACGGCGTCGTTTTGCGGCGTATGGACACGACTGCACAGCACATCGCGGTAATGCCGTTGCAGCGGATTGTGGCGTGACAGACCAGGATTGCCGGACGCCTCGATGGCCAACTCGACCGCGCGGATGGCGTTGCCGGTCACCAGGTATTTCAGTTGCGCCGCGTTACTCGCCGGCGTGTGCCCTTCAGCAGCGGCATCGAGCAGGCTGCGATTGGCGAACAGCAGGGCGTCGATGTGGCCGACGGGTTCCTGAAAGCGCGGCCGGGTCGATAGTGCCGCGCCGAGGTTGGACGGTTTGCGGGTTTCCAGCCAGCCCACCAACCAGTCGCGTGCGGCTTGGGCGACCCCGTCGTAGACCGATGACAGCAACACCGACATCCACAGCAACCCATCGCCATCGAGCTCGGGTTGCGGGGCGCTCCACGGGCTAACGCTGACGGCGTGATCCAGCGGCACCAGCACATTGTCGAATACCACTTCATGGCTGCACGTGGCGCGCATGCCCAGATGGTCCCAATCCTCGATGATGCTGATGCCGGGTGTGTCCTTGTGCACCAGCCAGACGCCGACCAGCGGGTCTTCATCGGTGCTGCGCGCCCAGACGCTGAACCAGGTCAGGCCATGACTGCCGGTGGAGTAGATTTTCCGGCCGCTGATGCGCCAGCCTGCGGCGGTGCGCCGGGCGATGGTCGCGGGCAGACCGCCACGGGCCGGGGTGCCGAGGTCGGGTTCGACGCGCAAGGCGTTGATCAAAGCGCCATCCCGGACGGCGTCTTGAGCCACTTGCAGGCGCAGCGCTTCGGGCCAGTTTTTACTGTCCTGCAGGCGGGCGTGCTGGATGTATTGCATCACCAGAATCAACGCGGTCGAGGGCTCACCTTTGGCGATCGCGCTGATGGCCTTGCGCGCCTGCGCCAGATTCGCGCCGCCACCGCCGAGGGCTTTGGGCACGGTCAGTGCGACCAGGCCGTGCTCATGCAACAGCGTGAAGTTGTCCTGCGGGAAGGCACCGCTCTCGTCATAAACGTGGGCGCTGGCGGCCAGTTGTTCGCCGATGCCTGCGAGCAACGCGTCGAAATGGGCCACCTCGACGGATCTCAGGGGTGGAGCAGGTTGAGAGGAAAGACTCATGGTGAATTCACTCGATCAAAAAGGGAGAGAGCCGGTATCTGTTTGCGTGACACAAACCCCTTGGCCTGGGTGCGTGATTGCGTGACACAAACGCCCATGGCATGGATGCGTGTTTGTATGACACGAACCCCTTGTAGGAGCCGGCTTGCTGGCGATGGCGGTGGACCCCACAACATCGAAGTCGCCTGACCCAACGCCTTCGCTGGCAAGCCAGCTCCTACAGTTGGCCGGGGTATGACACAAACCCCTTGTAGGAGCCGGCTTGCTGGCGATAGCGGTGGACCCCACAACATCGAAGTCGCCTGACCCAACGCCTTCGCTGGCAAGCCAGCGCCTACAGTCGGCCGGGGTATGACACAAACCCCATGTAGGCCTGGGTGCGACACAAACCCCTTGTAGGAGCCGGCTTGCTGGCGATGGCGGTGGACCCCACAACATCGAAGTCGCCTGACCCGGCGCTTTCGCTGGCAAGCCAGCGCCTACAGTTGGCCGGGGTATGACACAAATCCCTTGTAGGAGCCGGCTTGCTGGCGATGGCGGTGGACCGAACAACATCGAAGTCGCCTGACCCAACGCTTTCGCTGGCAAGCCAGCTCCTACAGTCGGTCGGGGTATGACACAAACCCTTTGTAGGAGCCGGCTTGCTGGCGATAGCGGTGGACCGAACAACATCGAAGTCGCCTGACCCGGCGCTTTCGCTGGCAAGCCAGCGCCTACAGTTGGCCGGGGTATGACACAAACCCTTTGTAGGAGCCGGCTTGCTGGCGATAGCGGTGGACCGAACAACATCGAAGTCGCCTGACCCAACGCCTTCGCTGGCAAGCCAGCGCCTACAGTTGGTCGGGGTATGACACCAACCCTTTGTAGGAGCCGGCTTGCTGGCGATAGGGGTGGACCGAACAACATCGAAGTCGCCTGACCCGGCGCTTTCGCTGGCAAGCCAGCTCCTACAGTTGGTCGGGGTATGACACAAACCCTTTGTAGGAGCCGGCTTGCTGGCGATGGCGGTGGCCCCAACAACATCGAAGTCGCCTGACCCGGCGCTTTCGCTGGCAAGCCAGCTCCTACGGTGGCCTGGGTGCGCTGTCTGGCCTGGTTCATAGCGGCAGCAACGGGAAGTTTTTGTCCCACAACGGACTGACATCGAGCCGTTCGCTCAACACGCCGGCGTCGAAGAACAAATCGGCGACTTCCTGCTGCGAGGCTATGGCCTGGTCGCTCACTTGGATGATTCTCGATGCCTGGCTGCGGTTGTTGTACATGTCGAGAAACACTGCTTTGTCGACGCCCAGCAGTTGCGCCGATTTGGCCGCCCAGGGTTCGGGGTTGTTGTTGATCCATTCCAGCGTGCGCGCCTGGCGTTGCAGGTAGTCCTGAATCGCTTGCTTGCGCAGTGGGTCTTCCAGTGCGGCGGGGCGTGCGGCGATCAGATAATTGCCGGACAGATAACCCAGCGCGGTTTTCAACACACGGGCGCCACTGCGGAATTTCGCCAGTTGGATAAACACGCCGTAGATCACCCAGGCGTCGAGCTGACCACTCTGGAAAGCGCTGAAACCATCCTGCGGCGTGAGCGCCACTGGCGTGATGTCCTTCATGGTCAGGCCTTGTTCCTTGAGGGCCTTGATCAGGAAATAGTGCGACGTGGTGGAGCGCACGTAGCCGACCCGCTTACCACGCAACTGCGCGACCGATTCCAGTGTCGAGTCCTTGGGAATCAGGAACACCTGGTTGTTCACGTCACCTTGCAGCACCGCGATCAGCCGTGGTTGCCGATGGCTCTGGATCGAGAAGATCGGTGGAATCTCACTCATCCCGCCAACGTCCAGGCTGCCCGAGGCCAAGGCTTCGACGATCAGGTTGCCGCCGGCGAATTCCGAGTAGTCGACCTTGTAGGGCGTATCAGCGGTGCCGGCGTCTTCGGTGAAATACGAGTCCTGGCCCCGGTAGGTGGCGACGCCCAGCGTCAGGTCCGAGAGCCTGGCGTTTTGCGCGAACGCACGCGGGGCCAAGCCGAGCGATGACAGCCCCAACGCACCGAGGGCGATGGAACTGGCCGTCAGGAAGCCGCGACGATTGAACTGTCCCTGTGTGATCTTTTTCGTCATGGTCAGGCTCTTGTCAGATGGCAACTTGCAAGGCGGTTTGCCCGAGCAACTGTTCGACTGCGCGCAACACCAGCTCGGCTTCTGTACGCACCAGCCAGTCCGGACTGACTTCAGCGAAAGCCACCGTGCCGTCCTGGGCGATGACCACCACAGTCGGTTGCGGCAATTCCCAGGTGCCGGTGCCGGTGGTTTCGCCGATGCCCTTGCCCTTGGCCAGTGCAGCTTTGCGCGAGGCTTCATCGAAGCTGTAGAGAATGCCCAGGCGTCGGCCGAGGTGGTTGTCCGGGTCGCTGGCCACTTGCAAATCGAGGTGGTGCCGGGTCTTGATCTCCACCAGCTTTTCCGGCACTTGCGGGCTGACCGCCACCAGCGGCACCCCCAGCGCATGCAGTTGCGGATAGAGCTGGCGTTGGTAATAGGGCAGGGCGATGTTGCACGCCGGGCAGCCAGCGAAGCGGAAGAAAATCAGCACCGCCGGACCGTTGGCGAGCAACTCGTCGCGGCTCAGGCTGCCGCCTTCGACCTTCAACAAGGTGAAGGGCTCAAGCGAGTCGCCGGCCTTGACGAAGTCGTCGACCCGGGCTTCATTCACCAGGCGCTGACGCTGGTCGATATTGACTTGCAGGGCCGCCGGTTCCCAGGTCGCCAGACGTTCGGCATGCAGATTCGCCAACAGGTGGTTGAGGGATTCGCTCATGCCAGTGCCTCGCTTTTCTCTTCAACTTGAGCGGTGGTGTGACGGTTGATGGGGACGTCGAGGCCAAGGTTGTCGCGCAGGGTTTTGCCGCTGTACTCGTCGCGAAACAGCCCGCGCTGTTGCAGGATCGGCACCACCAGTTCGGTGAAATACTGCAGGCCATCCGGCAACAACGAATTGATGATGAAACCGTCCGCAGCCCCTTGTTCAAACCACGTCTGAAGCGCATCGGCAACCTGCTCGGGCGTGCCGACAAAATCGCGCCGTGGCCGGGAGAAACGCAGGGCGACTTCGCGCAAGGTCAGGCCTTCGTCCCTGGCCAGTTGCTTGATGCGGTCCGAGCCGCCTTTCTGGCTGTTCGAGCCGAGATCGCCGAGTTCTGGGAACGGGGCATCCAGCGGGTATTGGCTGAAATCATGGTCGTTGAACGGGCGGCCGAGGGCGACGATCGCATCTTCAATGGTCACCAACTCAACGGCTTGCTGGTAGCGGCTTTCAACTTCCGCTTCATCGCGCCCGACGATGGGGCGGATGCCCGGCAGGACCGACAGCTTCTGCGCCTCCCGGCCGAAGCCGCTGGCGCGTTTTTTAAGGTCTTGATAGTAGGCGCGGGCTTCGTCGAAGCCTTCAGGGCTGACGAAAATCGCATCGGAATTTTCGGCGGCGAAATTGCGACCCGCCTCCGAGGTGCCGGCCTGGAAAATCACCGGTTGACCTTGCCGGGAACGGGCGATGTTGAGCGGGCCTTTGACCGAGAAAAACTCACCCTTGTGCTCCAGCGCATGCAGTTTGCCGGGAGTAAAAAACTCGCCGCTTTGCTTGTCGTAGGCAAAGGCATCGTCTTCCCAGGAGTCCCACAAGCCTTTCACCACATTCACGTGTTCCTTGGCGATGCGGTAACGCACGGCATGCGGCGGGTGTTCGGCCTTGCCGAAGTTATCGGCGGTGCCGCTGAGCCACGAGGTCACCACGTTCCACCCGGCGCGACCGCCGCTGATGTGGTCGAGCGAGGCGAACTGGCGCGCGACCTGGAACGGTTCGGTGTAGCTGACGGTGACGGTCGCCACCAGGCCGATGTGCCGTGTGGTCGCGGCCAGGGCCGAGAGAATGGTCAGCGGTTCGAAGCGATTGAGGTAGTGCGGGCTGGATTTTTCGTGGATGTGCAGGCTGTCGGCGATGAACACGAAGTCGAACTTCGCGCCTTCGGCCAATTGCGTCTGCTGCTTGTAAAAGTCGAAGTTCACGCTGGCGTTGGCCAGGGCCTGCGGGTGGCGCCATTCGCCCCAGCCATGGCCGACGCCATGGACCATCGCACCGAGTTTCAATTGCCGTTGTTTGCTCATGGTTCTACTCCTGAGTCAGTCGAATCGTTATCGAGATGCCTGGTTTTGTTGGGCACGCTTGGCGTTGAAGCTCTTGTCGAAGCCTTGGGAGACGTCGATGTGTTTTGTCAGAATTCCTTCTTCCTGATAGATGTCCGCAGTGGTTTGCAGGCCGCTGATGACCTTGTCATCGATCTCCACCGGTTCCATGTGTGTGCCTTTGGCGACGGCAATGTGCACCGCCAGCGGCAAGCCGGTGACGCGGGCCTGGGCGGCGGCATATTCCTCGGGATGGGCGTTGGTCCAGCGGTAGGCGCGATCGACCCGAGCCACGAAATCGTCGAGTTGCTGGCGTTTGCCGGCGATGGCCTGGCTGGTGGCGGCCAGGTACAAATGGTTGGTCAGCAGGGTTTCGCCGCTGGCCAATACCTTGGCCTGATTCTGGGTGGTGGAAATGGTGGTGTACGGATCCCAGGTCGACCAGGCGTCGGCACTGCCGTTATCCAGGAGGATTCGCGACTCGCTCGGCAGCAGGTAGATGAACTGCACGTCGTGGGTGCTCAGGCCGGCGTTGCGCAAGGCTTTGATCGCCAGGAAGTGACCGATGGAGCCGCGTGTGGTGACGATGCGCTTGCCCTTGAGGTCGTTGGCGTTGTTCAGCGGCGAATCCTTGGGCGCAAGGATGGCCGTGGTGTAGCGGCCCTCGGCATGCACGATGCTGACGACCTTGATTGGCGCGCCGGCCCCGAGGGCAAACACGTAGGGCGCATCGCCCAGGGCGCCGATGTCCACGGCGCCGGCATTCAGCGCTTCGCCCAATGGCGCGGCGGCCGGGAATTCGGAGAACTGGATCTCGTATGGCACGTTCTTCAACTCGCCGGAGACCTCCAGCAGGACCTTGATCGAAGATTTTTGATTGGCCACCAGCAGCGGTTGAAGGTCGGCAGCCTGGGCCAGCGCGCCCAGCCCCAAGGTGAGGACGGCGCCCAACAGCAGGCGTTTGAAAGGCAGTCGTTGAATGGTCATGGTGGCGTCCTTTTATTGAATGTCGGTCGGCGTGGACGGGGTCTCGGCGAGGCCGCGAGCCAAGGCAAAAATGCCGTCCATGCGCCAGTGTTGATTGCTGTGCGTTGGGTCCGTCGCCCACTCATCCCAACCCGAGTCGCGGCGGTACTGTCCGAGCAAGCCGGCATTACGAACCACGTCGGGGTCGGGATGGCGGGCCTGTTCGCAGTCGGGGTCGACGTACAGCGCATCGCTGGTGCAATACAGTTCGCACATGAAGCAGGTCTGACAGGCTTGCTGGTCGCCGATCCGCGGTTTGGCCTGTGCGTCCAGTTGCAGGGCGTTGGTGGGGCAGACCTCGACGCACTTGCCGCAGCCGCTGCACAGGTCGTGGTAAATCAATTCGATCATTGCGCGTGACCTTGTGGCAGTGGGTTGACGGAGGCAGGCACCGGGTCGAAACGGGTCCAGGGTTGGTCGATGCCGGCAATACGCAGATGGCCGTCGAATAACCGATTCTGTTCGGGAGCATCGCTGCGCTGGTGCATGCCACGGCTTTCCTTGCGCTGGTCGGCGGCGCTGTAACACCAGCGAGCGGTGGCGGCCATGGCGGCGATTTCCCGTGCTCGCAACGGGTTGTGCTCATCGACCTGCAAGCCGTCGCGCACTTCATCCCAGACGTTTTCCAGTGCCGTAAGCGACCGACCGATCTGGTTGCCGGAGCGGAACAGGTTTTTCTCCGGCGGATGGACTTCGGCCTGAATTCGCTGGATCAGCTCGCTCGGTTGCGTCGTCGCAAGGGCTGGTCGAGACTGCAAACCGACCCCTGAAAAGCCTTGCAACGAAGCGCTGCGGTCGGGCTTTTGACGAGCCAGTCGTGCGGCGCCACGCCCGGCCCATTGGCCGGAAGACAAGGCCCAGGCGGAATTCTGTGCGCCGCCGCCGGAGGTGGCGCCGGCAATCAGCTCGCGACTGGCGGCATCGCCGGCAGCGAACACACCGGGCACCGTGGTCTGGCAGTTGTCGTCAATCACGCGCAAGCCGCCGACGCCACGGACAGTGCCTTCGGCGTGCAGGGTGACAGCGAATTTGTCGCGATACGGATCGATGCCGCGTCGGTCGAACGGCAACATCAGGTTGGGTTGAATGCTCGGTAATTGGGCGCGTATCTGCGCCGGTACACGGTTCAGGCGGCAGTACACCGGACCCTCAATCAAGGCCTTGGCGAGCGCATCGGTGAAGCCCGGTCCAGTAGGGATGTGCAGAGGGCGATCGGCGCCATCGAAATACTCGCCGAAGCTGTAAACCATCGAACGGGTCAGGCTGCTGCCCGCCGCCGCGATGCAGTAATAACTGGAGAATTCCATGCCGGACAATTCGGCGCCCGCCTCGGCGGCCATCAGGTAACCGTCGCCGGTATTGGTGTGGCAACCCAGCAGCCGCGAAAGGAACGCACAACCGCCGCTGGCCAGCACCACCGCACCCGCGCGGACTTGCCAGGCACCGCCGGCTTGTCGACGCCAGCCACGGGCGCCGGCCACGTCGCCTTGATCGTTGCGCAGCAATTCCAGCGCCGGGCTGTGATCGAGAATAGTCACGCCGCTGTCCAGTACCAGACGGCGCAACCCGCGCAGGTATTCCGGACCGCGCAACCCGCGATAGTGGGTCACGCCGTGTTCGTCTTGCGGGAACTCGTAGTAATCGGCGAGCGTTGGCAGACTGGTCCAGGTGGTGTCGATGATTCGCCCCATCCAGCGTGCATCGGCCAGACCGTGGGCACTGCCCAGACGTTTGTCGATTGCCGCTTCGCGCGCGCCGGGCAGTGGCGGGACCCACCAATGACCGGGGCCGGCGCTGGCGGTGACACCGCTGGGGCCGCAGTAGCCTTTATCGACCAGAATCACTCGGGCGCCTTCACGGGGGGCGGCAAAGGCGGCCCATGTGCCCGCCAGGCCACCGCCGATGACCAGCACATCGGTGACCAGGTCGAGCGTCGTTCGGGAGGCAGCGTATGCCGAGGTGATGGTCATGAAATGCGGGCTCCAGGCAGGTCTTGATTCGTTGGTTCACCTCCGCCTGGAGAAAGGGGTCGGCCTGGAATCAAAGTTATTCCTATAAAAAGCCGGTGTGAAGTTCTTTTTGGTTATATGCTAATTATTAAGTTATCTGATTATTAAATTTATAATTATGAAATTAATGCATTTAAAACGACGCAATACCTGTAGGAGCGAGGCTTGCCCGCGAAGAACGATAACGCGCAATGCCTGAACATCTGCGGCGTTCGCATCGCGGGCAAGCCCGCTCCCACAGGTTCTGCGGTGTAGGGTTGTCCCCGGTAGTGTCCAATACCGTCAGAAGTTGTACGCCAGCCGCGTGTAGTAGTAGGCCCCGCCAAATCCGAACGGCGAGAACTGCCCATATTTGTAGCCCCCCGCCCAATCCTGAATGCCGTTCTTGTCCGGGTACACGTTGAACAGGTTGTTCGCCCCCAGTGCCACCGTCAGGTGCTGAGTCAGGTCGTAGGCGGCGTCCACGTCAGTGATCCACTTTGCGCTGAATTTGCGATCGTTCACCGGGTTGTTGTCACCCTCGATGTAACTGCCGAAGCGGGTGACTGCCAGGTTCAGGTTGTAGTCCGTGACTTTCCAGTTCGCCGCCAGGATCAGTTTCGATTGCGGCGTGGCGACGGTCAGGTCCTTTTGCAGGCGTCGGTCGAACAGTTGGTAGCTCGGCCCCAGGCCGCTGAGTGCAGGTGGGTTGTCCTGGAGCTTTTCGATCTTGGTCTGGTTCCAGTTGTAGGCCGCGCTCCAGCGGATCTGGCCGTACTCATCCAGTTGCTGGCGGTACTCGTTGACGATGTCGACGCCGCGAGTCCGAGTGTCGACCGCGTTGGTGTAGTACTGGGCAAACAGCCCCGGAGACAAGCCATTGGCGACGAGGATTTGCGAGACCTCCGGGCCGCCCAGCAGGCTGGTGGAGACGATGCGGTCGCGAATGCCGATCTGATAGAGGTCGGTGGTCAGCCGGTAGTTTTGCGTCGGCTCGTAGGTGAAGCCGAAGCTGTAGTTCAAGGACTTTTCAGGCTTGAGTTTTTCCGCGCCCAGGGCCTGGGCCTCGGTGGTGTCCACTGGCAACACCTTGACCGGCACCGAGACCTGCTGGCCGTTGACCACACCGCCGGAGGTGAAGGTCGACGAGGCATAAATGGTCTGCGCCAGGGACGGTGCGCGGAAGCCATTATTGACCGTGCCGCGCAGGGCGAAGGCGTCGGTGATTTTATAGCGGGTGGAGAACTTGCCGCTCCAGGTGCTGCCGATGTCCTGAGTATAGCGCTCGTAGCGAGCGGCCACGCCGACGTACCATTTATCGGTCACGTCGAGGCCCAGATCGACGTAACTGGCTACGTTGCTGCGGCTGATTTCCCCGGCATCGGCGGGGGGGGGGCCGGTGTAGGGCGCAAGACCGGGTAGCGGTGTTCTACCGGCGAACGGCCCGCTCGGGATGACGTAGTTGCCCGGGGTATAGGAGGCGAAATCACCGGGCTCGATCTGGTATTTCTCCCAGCGGTACTCGAAGCCGAAGGCGGTTTGCAGCGGGTTTTTCAGGCCAATGTCAAAACCACGATTGAAGTCGAGGTTGTTGGTCCACTGATCGAAAATCTGCGAGGCGAGATTGAACGAGGTCGGGCTGGTCGGTCCCAGGGATGGATTAAGGGTATTGCTGGCATTGAGCGTCGAGTCGTCCTCGCCCCAGGTTGAACTGGCGTCGTAGTTCCAGCCACCGACCTCACCCTTGAATCCCCCGGCCACCTGAAAGTCTTTGGTGCGGTTGTGACGCTGGGCATGGATGCCATCGGGGTAGGGCGTATTCGGGTCGCCGGCCAGGGACGTGATGTCGTTGGGTCGATAGTTGCCGGTGACTTTGGTGGTCTCCATGTAGCTGGCGGTGGAAAAGGAATAGAACGTCAGGTCGTCCTGGATCGGCAGTTCGAGGTTATAGCTGGCGTTGGTGACCTTTTCCCGGCCGAGTCCATAGCTGGGGTTCCAGCCGTGGCGATTGACGGTCTGGTCGCGGCTGTCGGGGAAACCGGGTAAGGAGTAGAGGTTGCCGGTGGCGCTGCCGGTGCGGTTGAAGGGCTCCTGTTCCTTGCTGTCCAGTGCCAGGTTGGCGAAGCCGTCATTCGGCAGCGCCAGGCCGTAGTTGACCGTCTGGTGCACGGTGTCGCCATCGCCGCTGCCGTAGCGCCCGAATGAGGTTTCGGCGCTGCCGCCGCTGTCGTTTTCCTTGAGGATAATGTTGATCACCCCGGCGATCGCGTCCGAACCATATTGCGCGGAGGCACCGTCACGCAGCACCTCGATGTGATCGATGGCCGAGCCCGGAATCAGGTCGAGGTTGACCGGCACCGCCGCCGTACCGATACGCGCCAGGTTGTTGATCAGCGCGGTGTTGTGCCGCCGTTTGCCGTTGACCAGCACCAGCACCTGATCCCCGGACAGACCGCGCATGGTCACGCCGCGCACTGACCAGGAAGTCCCGCCGCCATTGATCGCCGGCAGGTTGAAAGAGGGCAGCAGGCGGGCGAGCAGTTCCTTGAGACCGACCTTGCCGCTGGCTTGCAACTGCTCGGCGCTGATCACATCGATCGGCGAGGGGCTGTCGGTGATGGTGCGCGGTTGACTGCCGCGATTGCCGGTCACCACCACGGTGTTCAAAGTCTTGTCGGGCTCAGTGTTTTGCGCATGGGCCTGGAGGCTGGCGGCGAGCAGGCTGAAGGCGGCAGCTGCGTAATAATCGTATTTCACTCGGGGGCTGGATGAGCTCATGACGCGAATTCCTGAAAGATTGCACGCACAGGCAAACCCCTTCGCGCCTGTTCGCGAATTGAAAGGGGTTAACCAATACCGATCTGTAGGAGCGAGCTCGCTCGCGATGGACTCGAGAGCGCCGCGTTCAGCCAGTCAACACGCGTTATCGTTGACGACCATCGCGAGCGAGCTCGCTCCTACGGGTGTGGGAGAAGGTCAGGCCGCGTTGGCGCGTTTTACCCGATGAGGAATGTCGTCATAAGCGATCAGTACCCGTTCCATGCGGCGCGGGTAATCGCCGTAGTTGTAGACCGGGTAATGCAGCGTCGAGCGGTTGTCCCAGAACGCCACCGAGTTTTCACGCCATTTGAAGCGCACCTGATGTTCGGGTTTGTTGAACTCCAGCAGCAACCGATCGATCAGTTGCTTGCTCTTCTCGGGCGTCCAGCCGATCACCGAGGGATTTTGCGAGAAGTTGATGAACAGGCCGTCCTCGCCGGTTTCCGGGTGGGTGCGCACCAACGGGTGGGCGAGAATCGGGTAGTCGTAGCCGACCTTGTCCAGCGAAGACTTGAAGTCGTGGACCACGTGCAGGTTATCGATTTCGGCGCGCAACTCATCGGGCAAGGCGCGATAGACCGCTCCGGTATCGGCCCACAAGGTATCGCCGCCCACGGGGGGCAAATCGACGGCGCGCAAGACTGCGCCAAGGGTGGGGCGCAGCAGCCAACTGGTGTCGGTGTGCCAACGGCCGCTGATCCTTGGGCCGTACAACTTGCGTTCGTCCTGCGCTTGAATCAGGTGCGCTTGCGGTTGCGTCGGGTCGTTTTGCTGGGTAGTCGGGTGGACGTAGAGTTCGCCAAATTCACGGGCGAAAGCAATCTGCTGTTCAGTGGTGATGAGCTGGTCGCGGAAGAAAATCACTTTGTGTTCGAGCAGTAAATGGCGCAGTTCATCGCGCAGCGCCGGGGTCAGTGGCTGGCGCAAATCGATGCCACTGATTTCGGCGCCGATGGTCGGCTCCAGGCGGGTGACGTGGAGGGTTTCGGTGGGGTGTGAGTCGGTGCGGTGCAGGACAGCGGACATGATGTAAATCCTCTCGATTATGGGTTCAGCCTCCGCCTGGAGAGGGGTCGGATGTTTGATGGGTGAAGCAATGGTGGCAGCAGCACAATCCCTGTAGGAGCTGTCGAGCCTGCGAGGCTGCGATCGGCCCTGTAGGAGCTGTCGAGCCTGCGAGGCTGCGATCGGTTCTGTAGGAGCTGTCGAGCTTGCGAGGCTGCGATCGGCTGCGAAGCAGTCGTAAAATCAAGCAGCGCGGTGGATCAGGAAAACCGCGTACTCAGGGTTTACGACTGCTTCGCAGCCGATCGCAGCCTCGCAAGCTCGACAGCTCCTACAGGGCCGAACGCAGCCTCGCGAGCTCGACAGCTCCTACACGGATTTTTGCTAGATCACATAGAACCCATGCGTACCATCGCGGGCCAGTTGGTCGACCAGGCCGAACTCCCAGTCCAGATAGGCTTGCATGGCTTCGCGAGGGTTGTCGGTGCCTTCATAAGGGCGGCGATAGCGGTCGATGCGCGGTGAGGCCAGATGACTTTCGCCTTCCTCCAATGGCAGTTGCGCGGTGATCCAGCTGGCCGTGCCGTCCTTGAGCAAAAACACATCCTTGCCGGTCAACGCCGCGACCTCGGCGACGGCCAGTCGTGCCAACTGGCTGCTGCCGCAGGTCAGCACATAGCGTTGTGCGGCTGGGATCCTGGCCAGGGCTTCGCGCAGTTGCCCACGCAACACCCACCACGCGCCGGGGATATGACGCTTGACGTAGTTGGCGCTGCTGGTGAAATCCAGCACCACGCTGTCGCCATGGGTCAGCCATTCGGCCAGGGTTTCGGGGCTGATTTCCTCGGCCTGCTGCGGCGCGGGGACCGGCGCCTCCCAGGCTCCTTTTTCGCTGAAATGCGCAGGTTGCAGGTCATCCAGCACGTGCACTTCCCAGCCCAGTTGCGCGAGCCAGGAAGCCGACATGTTGGCGCGCACGCCATCGTCGTCGACCAGCACCAGACGTGCGCCGCGCACACTGGCGAAGTGATCGGTTTCCTGCACCAGTTGGCCGCCGGGTGTCGAGCGGGCAGAGGGCAGGTGACCGGCTTCGAATTCTTCCGGAGTGCGCACATCGAACAGGTACGTGCTGCGGGTTGGTTCTTGTTGCCAGCGTTGCAGGTCGGCCAGGTTGGCACGACCGACCAGGGCTTTATCGGCGACGCGACGGGCATCCTGGGCGGCGATTTGCCGATGTTCTTCACTGGTCGGCGCGAATCGGCGCGACTGGCCGTGCTGCAGTTTTTGCCCGGCCAGGGTCCAGCCGATGGTGCCGTTGCGCAAGGCTGAAACCGGGTTGGCGATGCCGGAATTGATCAGCGACTGCGTGCCGATGATGCTGCGTGTGCGTCCGGCGCAGTTGACGATAATCCGCGTCGCCGGGTCGGGTGCCAGCTCTCGGGCGCGCAGCACCAGTTCCGCCCCCGGTACGCTGATGCCGGTGGGAATGCTCATGGTCTGGTATTCGTCGAACCGCCGGGCGTCGAACACCACGACGTCGGCCTCGCTGTCGAGCAGCGCCTGAACTTCTTCCGCCGCCAGGGACGGCGTGTGGCGCTGGCTTTCCACCAGTTCGCCAAAGGCTTTGCTCGGCACATTGACGTCGATGAACAGTTCGCCACCGGCAAGGCGCCAACCGTCCAGCCCACCTTCAAGCAGGCTGACATTGACGTAACCCAGGCCTTGCAAGCGCTGGGCGGCAAGGCTCGCCAGACCTTCGCCGTTGTCGTAGACGGTGACCTGGGTATCAAGCCTCGGAATGCGCGAATACACCTCAAGCTCAAGTTTGGACAAGGGAATGTTGGCCGCGAACAGCGGGTGCGACTCGGCGAACGGCGCTTCTTCGCGCACATCGACCAGCGCCAGTTCTTCATGTTTCAGCAGTGCCTGACGAATCTCGGCGTAGGAGCGGGTAGGTGCAGTGCTCATAGGGCTTGGTTCTCTTTGGACAAATCCCAGATGTTGGGGAGATAGGCGTTGGAATAACCGGAGATAAACAGTTTCTCGCTGCCATCGGGTTGGTACACCGCGCGGCGTACGGCACCGATGTTGGCGCCATAGACATGGATGCTGATGGAGACCTGATCATCGAATGCATTGCTGACTTGATGAATGTCGCCAATCTTCGGCGACACCGCCTCGACCTGACCCGGTTGCAGTTTTACCCGCTGGCCCTCGGGCACCAATGTGCCGTCAGGGTTGCGTGCGAAACCCTGCGCGAACTCCGCACCGCGCAACATGCCGATCAGGCCCCAGACTCGATGATCGTGGATCGGCGTGCTTTGCCCCGGCCCCCAGACAAAACTGACGATACTGAAGCGCTGCCGTGAATCGGCATGCAGCAGGTATTGCTGATAGCGCTCCGGGTCTGGCTGGGCAAAGTCGTCCGGCAGCCAGTCGTCATGGCTGACCAATTGCGCAAGCAACTTGCCGCCGCGATGCAGCACATCGCCCTCGCGCGGGTTGCCGTCGATCAATTCCGCCAGGGCGCCTATAAATGCTCTGAGTCTCTCCGGGTGTCGGGCCTGGGTCATGGCGATTCCATTGTTCGTTGTGAAAGATGACACCTTGATTTAAGCATAATGTTTTAGATCAATATGCGATTGTTTAATGATTAGGTTATAGCTGAATGGAATTTGAAACCCTGATGCTTACATAACCCATGTGGGAGCGGGCTTGCTCGCGAAAGCGGTGTGTCAGTCGATAAAAATGTTGAATGCCAGACCGCTTTCGCGAGCAAGCCCGCTCCCACATTTTGATCTTCATAAGGCGTCAAGGCGCGGTGGGCTATCCAGATCCGAACAATAGAACTATGCTTTTCAGACATCTTATTGACTGTTCTCTATGTGCGGGCCAAATGAAAATTGACGATATCGATGCCTTTGTCGAAGTGATTCGTTGCCAGTCCATCAGCCATGCCGCCGAGTCGCTGCAACTGACTCAGCCGGCGATCACGCGGCGCGTGCAGAACTTTGAGCAGGCGTTGGGCGTGGAGCTGTTCGATCGCAATACAAAACCGCTCAAGCCCACGCTGATCGGTACGCGGGTGTATGAGCAGTGCCGTTTGATCCTGCGGGAAATGGATGCCTTGCGCGAACTGGTCGCCACCGACGCGCCGCCCACGGGGTTGCTGCGCCTGGGCGTTCCGCAAACCATCGGCGACGTGGTGCTGCTCGATGCACTCAAGCACCTGCGAATGGAATACCCGGATTTGCGTGCCCAGGTGGCCACGGGCTGGGGCAGCCAGTTGGTCGGCAAGATCGAGCGCGGAGAACTGGACGCGGCTGCGGCACTGTTCCCGGCCGGGAAGATTTTCCCCGACAACATTGTTGGCGAGTCGATCGGCAAGATGGAGTTGGTGGTGGTCTGCGCCAAGGCCCAATTGCCCAAGCGTCCGTGCAAACTGGCTGACGTTTACCAGAGTGGCTGGATTCTCAACCCCGATGGCTGTGGTTTCCGCGCCGGTTTGCAAAGAACGTTGTCGGACCAGGGCCTGGCCTTGCGGGTCAATCTGGAAACGTTCGGTACTGAATTGCAGTTGGGCCTGGTTGCCGATGGCCTGGGCCTTGGCCTGGTGCCGCGTCCGTTGCTGGAGCGCAGTGCTCACTTCGAGCAACTGGCGGTTATGCCGCTCAAGGATTTCAAGCCGGTGATGGACCTGTGGCTGATCTACCCGCACTTTCTCGGCAACCTGCAAGGGCCGGTCGATGCCTTTGGCAAACTGGTCGCCGGGTCGCTGCAGAAGATCAAGAGCGCTGCATGATGAGAAAGCAGGGCTATCATGAAAAAAAATGATAATTAGCTTAGATTAAAATGTGCTTTTTATTATTTTTTCGCTTCCCATAGGCTGGCTGGAATTCTTAAGGCCATCCAGGAAGTTTTGCCATGAGTAGCGTCAGTCCGTTATCCAGCCCTTCGAAAAATGTTCGCCAGCGCGTCAGCCCCGAAGAATGGGAAGTGCGTGTCAAACTGGCCGCCGCCTATCGGTTGGCGGCCTTGTTCAAGTGGACCGATCACATCTACACGCATTTTTCCGCACGGGTGCCGGGGCCGGACGAGCATTTCCTGATCAATGCCTTCGGGCTGTTGTTCGATGAAATCACCGCCTCCAACCTGGTCAAGGTCGACATCGACGGCACCATTGTCGATGACCCGACCGGGCTGGGCATCAACTACGCCGGCTACGTGATTCACAGTGCGATTCACGGTGCGCGTCCCGACTTGCAAGCGGTGCTGCATACCCATACCCGTGACGGCATCGCGGTGTCGGCGCAGCGCGACGGCTTGCTGCCGATTTCCCAGCATTCCATTGGTTTTTCCGGGCGCATTGCCTATCACGGCTACGAAGGCGTGGCGCTGGACCTCGACGAGCGCGAGCGCCTGGTGGCTGACCTGGGCGACAAGAGCGTGTTGATCCTGCGCAATCACGGGCTGTTGACCGCCGGCATCAGCGTGGAACATGCGTTCCAGCAACTGCACGGCCTGGAGCGCGCCTGCAACATTCAGATCGCGGCTCAGGCCGGTGGCAACGCCGAGTTGATCTTCCCGCCGGCCGAAGTCGTGGCCAAGGTCGAGAAGCAGGCCGAGGTGTTCAAAAGTGGCGACGGGCCGGGTGTTGCGCGGCACTGGAATGCATTGATCCGGCAGTTGGAACGCAGCGATATCGCTTACAAAGAGTAGAGCAGTCAGGGCATCAAACCGGCCACTCGATAGGATTCGATCATTTGGTCGTACACAGAGATGTCGTTGCGCCCACGAGACACCAGTTGCGCACCTTGAATGGCTGCAAACACCGACAGTGCCTGCCGTTCAAGTGCCTCTGGCTGAATGTCCGGTTGTTTCAACGCCAGCACCTTGGCCAACCATTCGACGTTCGCGTCGGTAAACCCGTCCACCTCGACCCGCACTTCGGCCGGAAGGTCGTGGTGCTCGGCCGCCATGATTCCGCACAGGCACATCCGATTGTCGTTTTCCAACGCAGCGCGGAAGGCCGCCGTGTAGGCCTTCATCATCGCTGCCGGGTCCTGTGATTCCACCAGCAACTGATCCAGATAACCACGGGTGTCGTCGGTATAACGCCGAGCCAGCGCCGCACCCAAATCGCCCTTGGTGGGGAAGTGGTAGTGGATGCTGGCGCTCTTGATCCCCACTTCTTTGGCCAATTCGCGAAAACTCAAGGCGTTGTAGCCGCGAGCCTGCACGACCCTGCGGGCTGCTTGCAGGATGGTCTGCTTGGTGTCCATTACCGTCATAATGTATTTGCCTACCTACTGATAGATATTTGTTGACCTGGTCGATCGTTGGCCGCATTGTCTACCTCCCGATAGATAGATGGCAATGGAGTTCACGTGAAGATCTACGACATCCCTGGTTTTCCTAGCCCGTTACGCATTCGGGTCGTCATCGCCGAGAAGGCCTTGGCGTCCAAAATCGAGTTCATCAAGGTCGATTTGCCGGCCGCGGAACACAAGCAAAGCGCTTTCCTGGCGATCAACCCGACCGGCACGGTCCCCGTTCTGGAGCTGGATGACGGCACGTACCTGTCCGAATGTACGGCGATTACCGAGTACCTCGACAACCTTGAAGGCAGCCCCACGCTCACCGGCAACACGCCGAAAGAGAAAGGGCTGATTCACATGATGCAGAAGCGCGCCGACGATCAACTGATCGATGCCATCGGCATCTATTTTCACCACGCAACCGACGGGCTCGGAGCGGCGCTTAAGCCATTTAAAAAGCCCGAGTGGAGCGACCGCGTCGTGTGGGGCGAGATGCACCGTGACAAAGCCATCAACGGCATGAAGTATTTCGACCAGGTGTTGAAAACCCAGCCGTACGTGGCGGGCGATCAATTCTCGATGGCGGATATCACCGTGTGGGCGGGGTTGATTTTTGCCGGGTTCGCGCAGATCGCGATCCCTGATGAATGCACGGCACTGGTGGCATGGAACGCCAAAGTCAATGAACGGCCAAGTGTGAAGAATCCGGCCTGACCGTGGGAGTAGTTTTGTAGGAGCGAGCTTGCTCCGGGCGGCGTTCCGACGATGAACTCGAGAGCGCCGCGTTTAGTCAGTCAACACGCGTTATCGTTAACGACCATCGCGAGCGAGCTCGCTCCTACAGGGGCGAGCCCATTTTTGTGATCAAGCGACTTTTTCCGCCGCTTGCCGTTCACGCTCGGCCACCAGCTGGCGAGTCAGCGGGATCAAACGCTTGCCGTAGTCGATGGCATCGTTGAGCGGGTCGAAGCCACGGATCAGGAACGTGGTGATGCCCAGGTCGTAGTAATCGAGCAGAGCTTCGGCCACTTGTTCCGGAGTGCCCACCAATGACGTCGAGTTGCCTTGCGCGCCCAGCAAACCGGCGATGCCGGTCCACAGTCGTTTGTCCAGTCGCGAGCCTTGAGCGGCGGCTGCCAACAAGCGGCGAGAGCCTTCGTTCGGTGGTTCGCGACGGACAAAACCGTTCTGCTCGGCCAGCGCGGTGGCCTGTTGCAGGATGCGCTCGGCGCGTTCCCACGCCTGCTCTTCGGTGTCCGCCAGAATCGGTCGCAACGACAAACTGAAGCGAACGCTGCGCCCATGCTTGGCCGCCTCGGTACGCACCTGATTCACCACATCGCGCACTTGCTCGTAGGTCTCACCCCATAGCGCATAGACATCGGCGTGCTTGCCCGCGACCTCGATGGCGGCCGTCGACGAGCCACCGAAATACAGCGGAATGTGCGGCTGGTGCGGCGACTTCACGGTCGAGTGCGCGCCTTCGACCTGGTAATACTTGCCCTGATAATCGAACGGTTTTTCGCTGGTCCATTCCTGACGCACCACGTCGAGGTATTCGTCGGTGCGGGCATAGCGCTCGTCCTTGCCGATATGACTGCCATCGGCGCGCAGTTCGCGGTCATCGCCGCCGGTGATGATGTGCACGGCGGTGCGCCCGCCATTGAAAACATCGAGGGTCGTGAACTGGCGTGCGGCCAAAGTCGGCGCGGCAAAACCCGGCCGATGGGCGATGAGGAACTTGAGGTTTTTCGTCACGCTGGCGGCATGGGAGGCAATCAGGGTGCTGTCCGGACTGTTGGAATGGAAGGCCACCAAGGCGCGGTCGAAACCCGCTTCTTCATGGGCGCGGGCGACTTTCTCCACGTACTCGGGCTGCAAGGTCGGGCCGCTGCGGGGGTGGATTTCCGAAGAGTGATGGCCGCCGATGTAGCCGATGAATTCAATACTCATGGTGAGTTCCTTTTCTTTGTATAGGCGCGATTGATGCCTCCACCTGGCAGGGGGTCGGTCTGTGGTGTCGAAAGTAGGCGAGCGAGGTGGGCCTGTGAAATGCCGTTTTGTTCTAAGTTAATTATTAAATTAATGAATCATGATTGCTGATTGATATCAGTAGCGTGCATTTTAATCCTGGCTAGCGTCAGCGCCCGGAAGGGCTGGGACCTGAGCCTATTAATTATGCAAATAATTTATCTAGCCTGTGTTCTATCTGATTTTTAATCATATTAGGTTATTCCTAAAAAGAATTTCACTGCGGTTTTTTATGCGAATAGCATGAAACCGAAGCTGACGCATGGCGCCTCCGGCCATGTTCTTTAAAGGGAAGGAAGCCTGATGACTGAAAAGACTTTCGATACGCCGAGCGCCAGTGGCTCGTTTTCCGTCGATAAGGCCGCACGCCTCACCGGTGATTTACAGGGCGCGTCGAGGTTGATCCCCAACTGGGTGCGCAATTGGCGCACACCCGAAGTGTTGCTGCGTTTGCTCAGCCCGATCGCATTGCTGCTGTTGTGGGAACTGGCCTCTCAGGCGGGGCTGATTCCGCAACGGGTCATCGCGGCGCCGTCGCAGATTGGTGGCACGCTGTGGGCGATGATCGTTTCCGGGGAGTTGGGCAAACACTTGCTGGTATCGCTGCAACGAGCGCTGTTGGGCTTGAGTATCGGTGTCAGCGTCGGTGTCGTCGCGGCACTGATCACCGGCCTGTCAAAACGCGGCGAGGTGATCCTCGATTCGCCGATGCAGATGCTGCGCACCATTCCTTCGCTGGCACTGGTGCCACTGTTCATTCTCTGGTTCGGCATCGGCGAGTTCACCAAGATCGCGCTGATCGTCACCGGTACGACTTTTCCGGTGTACCTGAACCTGTTCGCCGGCATTCGCAACATCGACCCTAAGCTGATCGAGGCCGCCAACACCCTGGGCCTGAATCGTCGCGAGTTGATCTGGCACGTGATCTTGCCGGGTTCCTTGCCTTCATTCTTTGTCGGCTTGCGTTATTCCCTGGGGATTTCCTGGCTGGCGCTGGTGTTCGTCGAGCAAATCAACACCACCGCCGGCATCGGTTTTCTCGCCAGCGATGCACGGGACTTCATGCGCACTGACGTCATCGTTATCTGCCTGCTTATTTACAG
Organism: Pseudomonas sp. RIT-PI-q; assembly: GCF_001297125.1. Lineage (GTDB taxonomy): Bacteria > Pseudomonadota > Gammaproteobacteria > Pseudomonadales > Pseudomonadaceae > Aquipseudomonas. The sequence goes on along the minus strand of NZ_LHPC01000028.1, from coordinate 60,735 downwards.
CGTCCTCGGCTTATTGATCGACGGACTGATCCGCACGCTGGAGCGTTTTGCCCTGGCCTGGCGCCCATCCTTTGTGAGGAATTGATATGTCGAGCATCGATCTTTTCGACGCGGCTAAACCTGCTCAATCAACGGCACCGGTACAACTGCGCAATGTGGTGCGCCAATTTGGCCAGCAACGGGTCATCGACGGTCTGGACCTGGACATCGCACCGGGGGAATTCGTGGCGCTGCTTGGCGCCAGCGGTTCGGGCAAGACCACGTTGCTGCGTAGCCTGGCGGGCCTGGACAGTATCGACAGCGGCCAGTTGCTGGTGCCGAAGGCGCGGGCCGCCGTGTTTCAAGAACCCCGATTGATGCCCTGGAAACGCGCCTGGAAAAACGTGATTCTCGGCCTGCACATCCCGGACGCCAAAGCGCGCGCGGTGCAGGCCCTGACAGAAGTGGGGCTGGCGCATCGGCTTGAGGCCTACCCGGCGACACTCTCCGGTGGCGAAGCGCAACGTGTGGCATTGGCCCGAGGCCTGGTGCGCGAGCCCAAGCTGTTGCTGCTCGATGAACCGTTCGCCGCGCTCGATGCACTGACGCGGATTCGCATGCATCGGCTGATCATCGAGTTATGGCGCAAGCACAATCCGGCCGTGCTGCTGGTCACCCATGACGTCGATGAAGCCATCCTGCTGGCCGATCGGGTCATCGTCCTGGCCAACGGCAAGATCGCCGAACAATTGTCCATCGACCTGCCACGGGCTCGCGATACCGGGCAGCAGGGTTTTCAGGAAATCCGGGCGCGCCTGCTGAGTTTGTTGGGCGTTGAAAGCGAAACCGTTGCCGTGGCCGAGCGCCAGGCTTCTAACAGTACCGTCCGGCGTTTTGCCCATGGCTGATGCAGGTTTCGAATTTTTGCCACAGGGAAGTTACGCCATGCCGATCCGCGTCTGGAAATCCTCGATTGTGTTGCTGTCTGCCGCCGCACTGTTGCTTAGCGGTTGCGGTAACCCGGTCGAGAACAAAACCTCATCCGCTACAAAATCCGACTTGTCCGGCGTCACGCTCATCCTGGGCGATCAGGCCAAGGGGTTGCGCACCGTGGTCGAGGCGGCGAACGCCTTCGAGGGCATCGACTACAAAGTTCAGTGGGCGAATTTCCAGGGCGCCGCGCCGCTGTTTGAAGCGTTGCGCGCCGGCGCGGTCGATCTGGCGCCGGCCGGTGATACGCCGGTACTCGCCGCCGCGACCGGGGGCACGCCGTTGCGCATCGTCGCGGTACGGCGCAGTCAATCGAGGGGGATTGCGATCCTGGTGCCAGCCGACTCGGCGATCCACAGCGTCGCGGATTTGAAGGGCAAAAATGTCGTGGTGTCTTCCGCCCGAGGCAGCATTTCCCAGTACCTGTTGATTCGTGCACTGGCCAATGCCGGGGTCGATGAGAAGGATGTCAACGTCGGCTTCGTCCTGCCGACCGATGCCTTGTCCGCATTCAATGCCGGGAAGATCGAGGCCTGGGCCACGTTCGGTATCTATCAGGCCTTCGCGGAACAGCAGGGCGCGCGCGTGCTGATCACCGGCGAGGGCATCAACACCGGGCTGACCTTTATTACCGCCTCCGATGAAGTCCTGACCGACCCGCTCAAGCGCAAAGCGCTCAGTGACGTGTTGCAACGTTTCGCCAAGGCATTCGAGTGGGCCCAGAAGAACCCGGATGAGTACGCGCGGGTGTTTGCCAAGGTCAACGATATTCCGCTGGACGTCTCGCAACGGCTGCGCAGTTGGGGCGACGAATCGCTATTGCCGGTGGAGGAACGCGATGTTCAGGCATTGCAGCAAGTCGATGACTTGTTCGTGGAAAAGAAGATCTTTCCCCATCGCGTCGATGTGCAAAAACTGACGGATACTCAAGTGTTTTCGGCCGAGTCGTTGGTGTTGAGCCAATCAACGGCCACGAAGTGAACCCCGCCAGGGCCGTCGGTTGAAAATACCCGGCCCTGTTTAGAACGATTATTTCTTTCGGTTATTTAGATAGACGCCGACTGCATATCCATAACCAAGAAAACTCTGTTGTTGTTTGCAGGGTTTCTGTCATTAAAGCCGAATGTTTGTGGTAGCAGACATTCAGGCTCCATCCACTCCGCTTAAGTCGCTTGAGCATTCATTGCAGCTGTTTGATCGTCATCTTGTTGCGCTTGGATCATTGCTTAGAATTCGCTCCATCAGCTTTGTCCAACTCTCCAATCCTTCAGGGAACAACACCATGATGAACGCCATGCAGATGCAAATGCCGATGAACGCCAACATGCCGATGATGCCGATGATGGGCATGCCGATGATGATGGCGACCATGACCTGCGAAATGATGGACGACGGCATGATGTGCAAGATGATGCCGGCCGCTGGCATGGACATGGCCATGTTCAAGAACAGCGCTGAAATGATGCAGATGATGATGAACTGCGGCATGCCGATGATGATGCACTGCGGCAACATGAGCATGATGTGCATGTCCCAGGCGAGCATGACCATGCCGATGATGAACATGATGATGCCGATGCCAATGATGGGCATGCCGATGCCGTCGATGAAGTGCGTGATGGAATGCACCATGATGGACGACTGCATGATGTGCAAAATCATGCCGATGGCCGGCATGAACATGGACATGATGAAAAACTGCTGCACCCTGATGATGAAAATGATGAACGACTGCAGCATGCCGATGATGATGAGCTGCAACGGCATGCCGCTGATGTGCTGCACCTGCTGATTGCTGTGGCACCGCCGCTTCTACATTGGATGTTGATTGCTTTCAGGTAGCGCACTGCGAGCCGAAAACGAAAAAAGCCCGGCTGATCAGGCCGGGCTTTTTGTTGGGTACGGTTAAGCCATTTATTCAGACTGCGCGGCTTTCGATCAGGCGGTCAGAGCCACCTTCGGCAACGCGATTCTGGATCAGACGATCCGAACCACCTTCAGCAACGCGGTTTTCGATCAAACGATCCGACCCACCTTCAGCGACGCGGCTTTCGATCAGACGATCCGAACCACCTTCAGCGACGCGGCTTTCGATCAGACGATCCGAACCACCTTCAGCAACGCGGTTTTCGATCAGACGATCCGAACCACCTTCAGCGACGCGGCTTTCGATCAGACGATCCGAACCACCTTCAGCGACGCGGCTTTCGATCAGACGATCCGAACCACCTTCAGCCACACGACTTTCAATCAGGCGATCCGAGCCGCCTTCAGCGACAACCGGGTGAGCAGAAGTAGCGGCGAAAGCGTTAACTGCAAAAACCGAGAACGCAATGCTGAGGATGATTTGGCGTTTCATGATCGTGTGCTCCGGGGTGTAGTTGTTTGGTATGGAGGCGATGTTACGCCCCGGAGTTTTTAAGAGAACTTCATTGAGTTAATGGTGACTATTGACGCAGTCAATGGCTGCCTGAAACGGGGTTTGCCGGTCATTGACTGGCGATACAGAGCTCCCCGGTGGCGCGTATCAGCGCCTGACCGTGCAGTTGATCCTTGATCAGGTCGGACCGTGCCGTGGCGAGCCAGTCTGCGCAGTTCGGGTCTTTGCGATAGGGCGCGAAGGCGGCGTATTGCTGCAACAGACGGTTTTGCAGCTCATCCAGGCGTGGCCGGATTTGCCTGGTCAGGTCCGGCCGTGGCGTGTCAGGTGCCTTGCCAGCGGCTTTCCACTGAGCGAGCAGTCCGTATTGCACCAGCTTGTTGGCCTCAATTTGCGCGGCGATCAATTCGGCGACGTCAGTAGGATTCAGTTTGCGCTCAGCGGCCATTTTCCGGGCATTGGCAATGACTTGCGCCTCCCGGGCCGTGTCCTGGATCGGTTTGCCACTGTCCCACTTGGTCAACGCCACGAGGTCACCGATGCTCAGGCGCTCGTTCATCGTCACCAGTAACGGTTGCAAGCTATCGGGCACCGGGGAGGGCGTGCTGGCCTGCGCGCCGCCAGCGAGTAAACCGAACAGGGCGCAGGTCAGCAGTTGCGGCAGGCGTGGAAAGTGAAGCATGGGCAAACCTCATTGAGCGCGGGATTCACAATCACGATGTGTATCACAAGTGAGCCAAATCGAAGAAGGGCGGCTTTGGGTTTACTGCTGAAAACAGTGGCGTCTTAACGGTGCAGATCCATGGATAATGAGTCTCTCGATTTTTTAGACGGAGCTAAGAGATGGAACATCGATGCGAAGTAGCGGTGCTCGGCTTGGGTGCGATGGGTGCCGCCCCCCTGTATCAACTGGCAAAAGCCGGGGTGAAGGTGACCGGCGTCGACCGCCACCATCCGCCGCATACTCAAGGTTCGAGCCATGGAGACACGCGGATCACCCGTCTCTCGGTCGGCGAAGGCGCCGAATATGTGCCCATCGTTCGTAACTCCCACAGAATCTGGCGGGAGCTCGAAGCGCTGTCCGGTGAGTCGCTGTTCGAGCAGTGTGGCGTGTTGGTCATGACCTCCAGCCCGAGTTATGACGCTGACGATGCAAGTGACTTCACCCACCGCACCCTGCACCTCGCGAAAACCTATGGCATCGAGCATGAGGTGTTGTCGGCTGCACAGATCCGTGAGCGCTTTCCGCAGTTTTCACCGGTGCTGGACACGGCCGTCGGCTATTTCGAACCGGGCGGCGGGTATGTCCGGCCGGAGCGCTGCATTGCGGTACAACTCAAGCTCGCCGAGGAGCTTGGCGCGACGCTGTTCAAGGGCGAAACCGTCCTGCACATCACCTCGGACGAGCAGGGCGTTACGGTCATCACCGACCGGCGAACCATCCTCGCCGACAAAGTCGTGATCAGCGCCGGCATGTGGTCCCAGGGCTTGCTCGGCAAGCCCTTCGACACCTTGCTCAAGGTGTGCCGACAGAAACTGTTCTGGTTCGAACTGGAAGAGAATGCGCGGTTTGCGCCGGTATCGCCGACCTTCATCTACTATCACGGGCCTGAAGAGTCGAACTACGGTTTTCCACCGTTGCCCGGCGAGGGCAGCATGAAGGTCGCCACCGAGCAGTACAGCGAAGAATCATCGCCCGACACGCTCGACAGAACGGTCGTCGATGCCGAAGCACGCGACATGTTCGACACCCACGTGCGCGGCAAGATCGCGGGCGTGACCTCGCGGGTTGCCAAGTCGGCGGTATGTGCCTACACCGTCACGCCGGACAGCCACTTCATCATCGACGAACACCCGTCTCTGAAAAATACGCTGGTGGTGTCCGCTTGTTCGGGGCATGGCTTCAAGCATTCCGCTGCACTGGGCGAGGCGCTGGCGCAGTGGTGCGTGCGCGGCAGTTGTGATCTGGATTTGTCGGCGTTTTCGTTGAAGCGGTTTGCTGAGTGAGTTCGCTACTCAGCCGCGTGTCTCGGCCAGCAAGCGCTCAACCTGCGCGAGTTCCCAAGTGCTGAGCAAACTGACCGGGTCAGTGCCGTAACGTTGCCAGCTGTCGAACTCACCCTCGCGACCGTCCGGGCTCTGGCAGCGTTGGCAGTGGCGCAGGTGGTCGCCGTCGACATCGAGGGTCAGGTGCCAGCCTTCGATGTCGACGTGTACCTGGCCAGGTTCGGTGTGTTTGTCGAGGCGCCGCAAAAGGCGAATGCCCAGGGCGGCGTCGCGTAATTGCTGGTAAACCTCGCGGGTGGTCAGGGGGTGCACAGCTGTCTCCGGTGAGGCCATGGCCTGCGTAGAATCGGGGTGCACAGGATAGCCGATCATGATGAAATCGCCGCCGGACTTGTGTTGTGAACACCCTTTGATTTGGAACCCGATATGAACAAAGCCGCGTTATTCCCCTTTGCCTTGCTGCTCAATGGCGGATTGTTCAGCACGCCAGCAAACGCGGCCGGCGATGCGGAGGCGGGTGCAACACTGTTCAAGCGCATATGTGGTGGCTGCCATCAAGTCGGGGAATCGGCGCGCGGTTCTTTTGGTCCGCAGCTCAATGGTATTTTCGGGCGCCTTTCAGGAAGCTCGGCGGACTACCAGTATTCCGCTGCGATGAAATCGGCAGGCATTGTCTGGACCCGTGAAACACTGACCGCGTACCTTGAAGATCCCAAAGCCGTCGTACCCGGCACCCGCATGATTTTCTGGGGCCTCAGCGATCCGCAAAAGATCGAAAACCTGCTGGCCTACCTCCAGACGTTTCAGCCGCAGTAAGCGCTCTTGTAGCAGCTGTCGAGCTTGCGAGGCTGCGTTCGGCTGCGAAGCAGTCGTGAAATCAGGCGCTGCGGTCTGTCAGGCACACCGCATATGCAGGGTTTACGACTGCTGCGCAGCCGAACGCAGCCTCGCAAGCTCGACAGCTGCTACAGAACCGAACGCAGGCTTCGCCAGCTGCTACAAGGCATCCTCAAAAATCGCCTCGATGGGCAACTGGAAAACCCGGGCAATCTGAAACGCCAACGGCAGGCTGGGATCGTACCGGCCGTTTTCGATTGCGTTGATTGTCTGCCGTGAGACATTCAGCCGAGAAGCCAGGTCGACCTGCGACCACTTGAGCTCGGCGCGCAGTTCTTTCAGTCGGTTTTTCATTGATAGCGGCGTCTGGCAACCATCAGCCCGATGATCCACATCAACCCCATCACCGGCCACACCATGATCCACGAGAGATGCGGGAACCCGACATTCTCCAGAAAGCCGTAGCTGAAGGTCAGCAACGCTGAGGCGGCAAACGCAAAGCCGAGGGCCTCGAACTGGATGCGCAAATGCATTTCATCCATGCGCCGAAGGTTGCGCACGATCGCCCAACACATCAAGCCAGCCGGTATCACCGGCGCCAGCGTAATGGCAATGCGCAGCGGCATGCCGAAGTTTTCCTGATGCTGCAGCAGCGTCAGCGACACACTCAAAAAAACCGCATACGCAGCCAGTGCTGCGCCCAACTCGTAGTAGTACCGTCGCATTTTTCATCGTCCTTATGTAAAACGTCCTTTACATATTCGCCGATGAAATCGAGGATGTAAAGGACGCTTTACGTAGGGCTTTCAGGCAACGCTGTGGTTTTGAAAGATCTGCAGTTAGCATTGCACTTATCAGCGCACCAACGACACGTTGCTTAACGTCACCGAGTGGGTCAAACATTGATCGAACGACGCCAATTCAGCGGAGGCATGAAAGGGAAAAACCTCCGCTATCTGAATGAAAACCCTGACCAGCCCGCGCAAATGACTCGCGCAGGTTTCTTGCTGCTCGAGCATTTCTCGCTGCCGGCGTTCACCCAGGCACTGGATACGATCGTCACCGCGAATCTGCTGCGGCCCGGGTTGTTCTCTTCCCGAACATTCGGCCTGAATGACGGCGAGGTCATCAGCGATCTGGGCCTGGTCATTCGGCCCGATACCCGTCTCGATTGTTCAGCCATTAAAGATCTCGACCTATTGGTGATTTGCGGCGGCTACCGGACAGAATTGAAGGCGACTGATGAACTGAGCAGCCTGCTCCGAGCGGCGGCAGAGCGGGGTGTCAGTCTGGCCGGGTTGTGGAATGGCGCCTGGTTCCTCGGCAGCGCCGGCTTGCTTGACGGCTATCGGTGCGCCATTCACCCCGAACATCGCCCTGCACTCGCGGAAATCTCCAAGGCCACGCATGTCACCAGTGAACCCTACGTCATCGATCGGGACCGGCTCACCGCGTCGAGTCCCTCGGGGGCTTTTCATATGGCGTTGGACTGGATCAAGGGGCTGCACGACAAAGCTCTGGTCGAAGGCATCGAGGACATTCTGGCGTTCGAAGAGTCTCGCTATCGACGCATCAAACCGGCTGAAAATATCTGCGTGAGTGCGCCCTTGCGTGAGGTGGTGAAGTTGATGGATGCCAACCTCGAAGAACCGTTAGAGCTGGAGGAACTGGCGGTCTACGCTGGCCGTTCACGTCGACAACTCGAACGCCTGTTCAAGGAGCAATTGGGGACTACGCCGCAACGCTATTACCTGGAACTGCGCATCACCGAAGCGCGTCGACTGCTGCAGCACACTGAGTTGTCCCAGGTGGATGTGCTGGTAGCCTGCGGGTTTGTTTCGCCCAGCCATTTCAGCAAGTGCTACAGCTCGTATTTCGGCTACAGACCGTCTAAGGAAACACGACTTATCAAGTAACAATTTTTGCCTGGGGGCGGTTTCCGCCTGTCGGCAGCAGCACTGCCGAGCGAAAACTGTGGGGGTATGCTGGTTCTCTTGAGCTCTGGTCGAGAGGATAAACCGATGCCTGACTATTACGATTTGGGCACCTACAGCCGCCCGGTGACGGCCCGTTCGCCGCAAGCCCAGCGCTGGTTCGATCGTGGATTGTTATGGTGTTACGGCTACAACCACGACGAATCCATCCGCTGTTTCCACAAGGCCCTCGAACACGACCCCGGTTGCGCGATGGCCTACTGGGGCATCGCCTACGCCTCGGGCCCGAACTACAACAAACGCTGGGACGCCTTCATCGAACAGGAGTTGAAAGAGGCCGTGGCCCAGGCCCGACTGGCGACGCACACTGCGCTGGCGCACATCGACGGCGCAACCCCTGTGGAGCAAGCGCTGATCCGCACGCTGGAGCAACGCTACCAGGCCAACGAGGCGGCCAGCGTTGAACAACTCTTCAGCTGGAACGATGCCTACGCGGCGTCCATGCGTGATGTCTACAAAACCTTTCCCGATGATCCCGACGTGGTTGCGCTGTTTGCCGAAGCGCTGATCGACCGCACGCCGTGGCAGCTGTGGGATTTGAAAACCGGCACACCCGCACCGGGCGCCGACACCCTAGAAGCGGTGGCCGTACTGGAGCGCGCCCTGCAACGCATGGAGCAACACGGCGATGCGCCGCACCCCGGCGTGCTGCACATGTACGTCCACACCATGGAAATGTCGCCCTATCCGGAGCGGGCATTGCGCGCCGGCGATGTCCTGCGCGACCTGGTGCCGGACGCCGGGCATCTGCGCCACATGCCGTCGCACATCGACGTGCTGTGTGGCGATTATCGAGGGGCCATGATCACCAACAGCCGGGCGATCGTGGCCGACAGCCAATACCTGGAACGGGAAGGGCCGATCAATTTCTACACCCTGTACCGAAGCCACAACTACCACTTCAAACTCTACTCGGCGATGTTCCTCGGCCAGTACCAACCGGCGCTGGAAGCCGCCGATCAACTGATCGCCACGATCAAGGAAGAACTGCTGCGCGTGACGCAGCCGCCCATGGCCGACTGGCTGGAAGGCTTCGTCTCGATGAAGGTCCACGTGCAGATCCGTTTCGGCAAATGGCAAGACATCCTAGCCACGCCGTTGCCGAACGATCAGGCGCTGTACTGCGTGACCACCGCGATGCTGCATTACGCCCGAGGCGTGGCGCACGCGGCCACCGGGTACATCGCCGGCGCGGAAGCCGAACAGCGTCTGTTCCTTGAAGCCTGGACCCGAGTGCCGGACACCCGCTACCTCTTCAACAACACCTGCAACGACATTCTGGCGGTCGCCGCCGGCATGCTGCGCGGCGAAATCGAGTACCGCAAAGGCAATTACGACGAGGCCTTCACCCACTTGCGCGAGGCGCGCGCGCTGGACGACAACCTGCCTTACGACGAGCCATGGGGCTGGATGCAACCGGTTCGGCATGCGCTGGGCGCGTTGCTTTTGGAACAGGGCAGGGTAGAAGAAGCCTTGCAGGCCTACCGAGCCGATCTGGGACTGGACAACACCCTCAGCCGCGCAGCTTGGCACCTGGACAACGTGTGGAGCCTGCACGGTTATGTGGAATGCCTGAAACGACTGGGCCGGGACACCGAGGCCGCCGCCGCGAAAATCCGCCTCGACCTGGCCATGGCCCGGGCCGACGTGGAGATCACCGCCTCATGTTTCTGCCGCGTCGGCGCCCGTTGCTGCACCTGATGTCAGCCATAACGCAAACCCATGTAGCAGCTGGCGCAGCCTGCGTTCGGCTGCGCAGCAGTCGTAAAACCGGCCGATGCGGTCCTTCAGAAAAACCTCGCGCTCAGGTTTCACGACTGCTTCGCAGCCGAACGCAGGCTTCGCCAGCTGCTACAGGGTTGCGTCAGCTTTGACAGAACCGCAGTCGATTACCGAAAGGGTCGTAGACTTCCAGGACTTGCCCCCAACCCTGCTGAACAATATCCGGACGCCCGTATCCATAGCGCTTGGCCAGTAACTCATCCCGAAGCAGTTCGATATTTTGCATGGGGATAAACACCGTCGAGCCTGGGCTGGCATCGCCATGGTGTTCGGAAAGATGCAGCTGCAGACCGTTTCGACTGATCCCCAGATACAGCGGTAGATCGGCTTCGAACCGGTGCTCGAATTCGACGCTGAAGCCTAGAAAATCAAGATAAAACTCGCGGGCCTTGGCTTCGTCAAACATCCGTAATATTGGAACGGGTTTGTCGAACGTCACCGTGGGTTGGGGGTTTTCCTGGGCCAGCATCGCAGACGCGGTGTTCCAGTCCTTGTAGCCCAGTTGCTGCGCGACCAGTTCCAGCGCGGTTGAGTGCGGCACCGCTTGATCACGCGCCTCTAGTGAGGCACGCAGCCGCTTGGCCATTTGCTTGGCTTGCTCGTTTGAAAACATGACTACTCCTGTAGTCGAGGCATTGTGGTGCTCGCGTTGCCAAACCTCGACCGTCAAGAGAAGCGACAGGATTTGGGAAAAGAAGAAATGCTTTCACCTTTCCTTGCGGAAGCGAGCGGCGGGCAGCATCGGCCCGCGCTGATCATACACAGCCATTAATGAGTGCGGAAGTTTTGCCGGCAGCTCGCGGTGTAAGGCAACTACCGACTGTGCGCGACGGCGGCCAGTTGCTCGGTATCGACGCGCACAAAAATCGAGTCGCCAATAGCCGTTAGCACGTCCCCCGCGTAGACCTCGCAGATGACACGGGTTTTGCGCCCAACTTCACCTTCGACTTTTGCCCGCAGGGTCAGCGGCACACCCATCGGGGTCGGCTTGATGAACTTGATGCCAAGGTTGCCGGTGACGCAATTGATGCGGGGCAGGCTTGCCGGTTCGCGGTGTTCCAGACGGTAGTGATAGGCCATTGCCGTCCAGTTTGAATGACAGTCGACCAGCATCGCGATCAATCCGCCGTACACCAGCTCCGGCCAGCCGCAAAACTGGGCATCAGGCAGATGCTCGGCCATGACATGCACGCCGTCCTCATGCCAGAAGCTCTTGATGTGCAGCCCGTGCGGATTACCGCTGCCGCAGCCGTAACAAACGCCTTCAGGCGCGGCGGTGTCTTGCAGGGAAGTGTCGAGCCTGGACATACCTTGATCATCCTTAACAATGTGAACCAAACCTGGCGGATTTTAACGCTGAACCGAGCAAGCACAAGTCAGAGCCGACAGATCGACCCTTACTCGATCCGATCGATCCAAGCCCCCAAAAGATCGCAGCCTGCGGCAGCTCCTACAGGATCAGGCACGACCACAAATAGGCGGTTGCACGCGATCCCTGTAGGAGCTGCCGAAGGCTGCGATCTTGGCGTCCGCCCGGACGCCCGGATTATTGCAGGCATAAAAAAACCCGGTTGATGAGACCGGGTTTTTATCGAGCAGTACGGTAAAGCCATTCATTTACGCAGCGCGGCTTTCGATCAGACGATCCGAACCACCTTCAGCGACGCGACTTTCGATCAAACGATCCGAACCACCTTCAGCGACGCGACTTTCAATCAGACGATCCGAACCACCTTCAGCCACACGACTTTCAATCAGGCGATCCGAGCCGCCTTCAGCGACAACCGGGTGAGCAGAGGTAGCGGCGAAAGCGTTAACTGCAAAAACCGAGAAAGCGATGCTGAGGAGGATTTGGCGTTTCATGATGGTGTGCTCCGGGGTGTAGTTGTTTGGTATGGAGCCGATGTTACGCCCCGGAGTTTTTAAGAGAACTTCATTGAGATGATGGTAACTATCGACGTGGGCAATGGATGAAGCAATCGTGGAGCGTGCAGTGGTGTGTCTGACTCCTACTGAGATAGGCAGCCAAGTTTGCGAAGGCAGTAATATTCAGAAACGTCCTACATCATGTATTGAATCGATGTACTAGCATGTCTGTCCGATTACAAGGAGTGACGGATATGGCGAATCACGGCTACATGACCCTGACAGGCAAGACTCAAGGATTGATATCAGCGGGTTGTTCAACCCAGGATTCTATCGGCAACAAGTGTCAAACCGGACACACCGATGAAATCATGGTGTTGTCCTACAGTCACAACATGGCCAATCTTGGGAATATTAATAGACCCACGCATGGCCCGATTTTCATTACGAAAAATGTTGATAAATCATCCCCTTTACTGGCTCAGGCGCTTTCAAGCAGAGAGGAAATAAACTGTTCGATCAGTTTCTACCGGATTTCTTCGTTTGGCCTCCAGGAAAAGTTCTTCACGATAAAAATTGGCGGTGGTGTTATCGCAGATCTGACGCTGGATATGCCTCATGTCGTTCTGCAAAATGATGTCGAACCTCAAGAGCATGTTGCTATTCGTTATCGTGAGATTACCTGGACGCATCATTTGGCTGGAACCAGTGGATATAGCTTATTGGAAGGTGACGAATGAAGCCGCCAGAGGCGCCTGGCGGGACGGATAATCGCGATATCTGGCAAGTCAGCCATGCCGCGAATTACCTGACTAATCAAGCCTGCACATTAGGTGCTCGGCATATTGAAGATGGCACATTGCGTCTGCAATTTAATCGCGAGGTTGCTTACTACGCCAGAAGCATTGTGAATGATGTGGCACAGGGCAGAAAAAGCTCTGAGCGGGGACTTCAGGAAATAAAAAACGAACAGAACAGCCTGCTGAGCCAGTCGTGGGAGGTGACGCAAAAAGGTGTTGGGGTCATCGCCGGAGCCCTTCAATTTGCCACCGGTGCGGGTATTTGCTACGGCTCGGCGGGTATGTTGTGCCTGCTTGCTGGTGCCCCGCTGATGGCACATGGCGCTAACAATGTGTATGAAAATGGGCGAAATTTGTGGGAAGGCAAATCTGACACGCAAGGCCCGGTCAGGAAGGGGTATCACGAAGTCGCTAAAAAGATGGGGAAAGGAAAACAAGCAGGAAATATGGCGTTTGGGTCAGTTGACTTGGGAATGTCTATCTATAGTGCTAGCAGATTGGTATTGAAACCGGATGCGTGGCGTCTTTTTAGATATGTTCGAACAGATTATGTAAGGGCTTACAGGAGTACGTCGGTAAGTGCTTTTGCAATTGATATAGGCGCCGATGCAGCGACAACAAGTGGAATGCTGAAAGAGTGGAAAAATACAAATGAATAATGCGGTTTTTTATATTGGGTTTACGTTTTGTAGCTGTTTATTTTATTTTCCTTCGCTATGGGCTAGCTACAAATTCTCCGGCAGGAACTTCACCGTTTTCAGGTTTTGGGGGGTGATGACATACAACGTAGTGCTCATCTTTGTTCATGTGAGGTTTATCAAGGAAGGCTATGTCCCGGTAATAGGTGAACAAGATAATTCAGGCATCGGATGGCTTTCCTTTTTCTTTGTTTTCGCCTACGCGTATGCAATTCCTTTTCCGTGGAAAAGTAAGTGCTGGTCTTCGCGCAGGAAAATTTAAAATTTCTGACTGGCCCAGCGACATGGCCCAGTCGGGATGACGCTGCCGAGCGCGCATCCGAATTTAGATCAGCGCGTTGCCATCTAGAAACGGACGACGAGCATTACTGATGAAACGTACGCCCCAACGCATCCAGGCGAATGGCAATCGGTGGCAAACGCTGGCTGCTCAAGGCAAGCGTTTCCACATCATCCGCCGTGTTCTGCGCAATAGTCTGCACCGAGTGCAAACGCCCGACGATTTCAACGCTCGCCGTGGATTGCTCGCGGGTCGTGGTGACAATGCGTCCATTGAGTTCATCGATCTGCGAGATGTCGCTGCCCACCGCCCGCAACATCGCTGCCGCCAGCTGGCTGTCTTCAACACAACGTTCCACACCTTCGCGGCTGTCATGCATGGCCTCGACGGCTTTGCGGCTGCCTTGCTGCAAGGCCTCGATGATCGTCCTGATTTCCTTGGTGGAAACGGCAGTCCGTTGCGCCAGGCTGCGCACTTCATCGGCCACCACGGCAAAGCCTCGGCCTTGCTCACCGGCGCGCGCGGCCTCGATGGCGGCGTTGAGGGCCAGCAGGTTGGTTTGTTCAGCAATGCTGCTGATGACCTCCAGCACCGTACCGATTTGCTGTGCCTGTCCCGCCAGCACTTGCACGGTTGAGTGAGTGCCTTTCAGGCGCGTCGCCAACTGCGTGATTTCCTGTTGGGCGCGGTTGACACTTTCCTGGCCTCGGGTGATTTGCACACTGGCCTGGCCGGCATGTTCAACGGCATGCTCGACGTGAACCGCGATATGCCCCATGGCGTCACCCATCCGTTGCATCGAACCGGTCATCTGCGCAATTTCCGTCAGCTGATGCTTCGCGCCTTTCTCCAGTGTGTTGCTCGCCTTGGCCAGTTCTTGGCCCAGCTCACCCAAGCCATGAGAGTCGCGAACCACCCCGTCAACCAGGGCGGTAATCTGCATCAGGAACTGATCGAAACGCTCCGCGAGCGACACATGCACCCTGGCCTTGTCGCCCTTGCCCGCATCGACGGCGAGCTGCGACGTGGCCGCGAGCATCTTGTCCAGCATGTCCTGGCTCTCCACCGCATCGGCCTGACTGTGCACGGCCAGATAGAGCAGGGCGACCGTCTCCATGACCACATAAAACGCATGAACGAACACCATCGTCCAGCCACCGTGATGCGCCATCACGTAGACCGGAAAACCTTGATGTTGCAGCGCATGGAAGACCACGTGATGCACGGCAATCGTCGCAGCGGCGACCAGAATCGGCAGCCAGTCGCGATAAAAAGTCAGCACCGCCAGCAACGCGAAAATACCAAAGTGGGACTCAATGACGCCCTCGGCCTGATTGATGTGCAAGGCCGCCATGACCATCAAACCAATGCCCAGGCAACAGCGCATCAACCGCGTTCCGCCGATGGCGCGATACAGCAGCGTGAGCAAAAGGCTTGTGCCCCCACCGACCACAAACGCCTGCATAAAGGTGTCGTGCCAGAACGCCAGACCCACCGCGAAGAGGAACATCAGCCAGATCAAACCCAGCATGATCCGGTCGGCTTTGCGGTAGTGTTCCAGGAAGCGAGGGGGGAAGGGCATTCACGATTACTCCATGTAATTGAGCCAGATAAAGCAGGTTTAATGCCGATCAGTTGAGCCTGACACTGACCCTCTGGAGAGGGAGCTTGCTCCTGTTGCGCGAGCACGGAACGCTTCAACGGAAGCAAACTCCCTCGCCACAGGGTCAGTGTTATTTTTGGTCTGGTAGAGATGTACAGGAGAAACCGGGGAGAGAGTAGCTGTTCGCCATCACTCTGGTGTGTGCGACGTCGCACGTGGAAAACATTGTCAGATTTAGAGGCAAGTTTTGCAGAATCGGCGGGGTAGTAGACAAGTCTGACGGCCAAAATAGAAATCTCGGCAGCAACGCACCCCCTGTAGCAGCTGCCGAAGGCTGCGTTCGACGGCGAAGCCGTCGCCGAACCACACACCTCGGAATGTCAGATAAACCGCGGTGCCCCGATTAACGACGGCTGCGCCGCCGAACGCAGCCTTCGGCAGCTGCTACAGATCGCGTTATGGCTTAACTGACTGGCGTACTTGGCTGTGACGCAGAGTACGGCCCTTTATTCAGACTGTTGAGCTGTCCAGTGCCTCATTTCTTCGGCAATGAAGTGGGTTACCAGGTCACGGAACATTTTTTCGATTGCATCCGGACTCAGGCCTACTTCCGAGGCCCAGTCACGACGTGTCACCAGCATGCTATTGAATCGCTCCGAAGCCTGTACCGAGGCCGCAGAAGTCTTGAACGTCGAAGCAGCCAGTACGTATTGGAAACGCCTTCCTAACAACGTGATAACGGCCTGATCCAGGGCATCAATCTCGCGCCGAATGTCCTCCATCCCTGCGCACTCTGCGGGCTGCATCTGATTTGAGACGTCCATGTAGGTAGCTCCTTTTGTTCAGCAATTAAAAATCTGTCCCGATTGTTTTTGACTCGATGTAATTAAACAGCAACGCATACTCTGTAGCAGCTGCCGAAGGCTGCGTTCGACGGCGAAGCCGTCGCCAGACCAGACACCGCGCAATGTCTGATAAACCGCGGTGTCCCGATTGACGACGGCTGCGCCGCCGAACGCAGGCTGCGCCAGCTGCTACAGATTGCGTTATGGCTTAACTGAGCGGTATTAGGGGCTGCCGATTGTTTTAACCGCTACGCGACAAGCTCGACGTAGCTGGACTCCCCACCTCCCGTCGCACCCGACAACCAACCCCACACGAAGCTCAGCGTGGTACGCCCTGCACGATCAACACCTACCGTGCCACGCGACCACCCGGCAAGCATCTCGCCCTCCGTGGTCAGGCACTGAAAAAGAAGCTCAATGGTATCGGCGCCTGTCACGCGCCCGACTTGCTGACCCATACGGATCCGGCCGCCTTGGTAAGTGCCCGAAATGGCCTCTTCCTCGACCTGGTAATGAAAGACGGTGCCTGTACCGGATAGCCCGTGGGTATTGCCCGCTACGGTAAATTTGCGATTGTTCAAACGCTCGCTGATTTGAGAAAAGGGGATTTCCATAATGCTGCGTCCTTTAGTCGAGATGATCCATTCCAGCGATGATCGTATCGGATTAAGCAAACCTGTAGGAGCGAGCTTGCTCGCGATGGACGTTAACGATAACGCGTGTTTGTTGGTTCAACGCGCCGTCCTCAGGTCCATCGCGAAGGTAGAACCGTTAATGAAACCTGTAGGAGCAAGCTTGCTCGCGATGGACGTCAACGATAACGCGTGTTTGCTGGATAAACGCGTCGTCCTCAGGTCCATCGCGACGGATGAAGGTAGAGCCGTTAAGGAAACCTGTAGGAGCGAGCTTGCTCGCGATGGACGTTAACGATAACGCGTGTTTGCTGGATAAACGCGTTGTCCTCAGGTCCATCGCGAGCAGGCTCGCTCCTACAGGGGACGCGGTCACTTCATCGATCCTGGCGGCGCTTCGGATCGAACACGAAAAAGCCCGGCTGATCAGGCCGGGCTTTTTTGGGTATTGCGGTGATGCGATTTGTTTATACAGCGCGGCTTTCGATCAGACGGTCAGAACCACCTTCGGCAACGCGATTTTCGATCAGACGATCCGAACCACCTTCAGCAACGCGTTTTTCAATCAGGCGATCCGAACCACCTTCAGCGACGCGGTTTTCAATCAAACGATCCGAACCACCTTCAGCGACGCGGCTTTCAATCAGACGATCCGAACCACCTTCAGCGACGCGGTTTTCAATCAAACGGTCGGAACCACCTTCAGCCACACGACTTTCAATCAGACGATCCGAGCCGCCTTCAGCGACAACCGGGTGAACCGAGGTAGCGGCGAAAGCGTTAACTGCAAAAACCGAGAAAGCGATGCTGAGGATGGTTTGGCGTTTCATGATCGTGTGCTCCGGGGTGTTATTGGTTGGTATGGAGCAGATGTTACGCCGCGGATTTTTTATGAGAACTTCATTGACGTGATGGTGAACATCGATGGCGTTGATAGGGCTAGCGGCCCACCTCTAGTGAGCGTGATGATGTGGCGCAACCCAGGCAAACGGAAGTTAACAGCGCATTGATTACATTGCGTATCAACAGTAATGCGCGATAACGCCATTCTCATCACAGCCAGTGACAAATACAGTTACGCCGCACGCAACTCGCCAGCGGTGTAGGTGGCGATATCAATGTGTTTACTGCGTAATTAAGGTGCCTTTCATGATTCAGAACATTATGAAAACTGCGAGTCTGGCTGCACTGCTTGTCGCCAGCGCTGCAATGCCGTTCGTCCAGGCACAACCCTTGCCACTCGATAAAGTCGGCGCCTTACATAATGAAGACGTGGAATGGCGCAGCTTTCCGGCGTTCCCGAAAGAAGTAAAACTGGCTGTGTTGGCCGGTGACCCGAGTAAACCGGCACCCTACGTGGTGAGAGTCAAAGTGCCAAATGGCACCAAATTAATGCCCCATACCCATCCCGAAGACCGCATCTACACCGTCATGTCCGGCGTTTTCTATATTGGATTTGGTAAGGTTTTTGATCTGGATAAGCTGGTTGCTTACGGTCCAGGTAGCGTCGTGATACTCCCGGCTAATACGCCCCATTTCCACTGGGCCAAATCAGGAGAATACATCTCACAGGTGTACGGGATCGGCCCGCTGGGTCTTGAGTACATTGATAGTCATGATGATCCTCGCAATGCATCGAAGTAAGAAAGACCTGTAGGTATCGAAGCGCGGGGGCAGATTTACTTTGTCGTCAAACAAAAAAACGGGTGCCATCGGCACCCGTTTTCATTCACTCAAGCGTCGGGACTCGACAACGGCCAGCCGTTCCCGTCGCTCAATCAGATGGACAAACCGGCACAGAACAGCGACGGCTCGACCGACCTCTACTTTGGCCCCGAATTACCGGGCGAAGGCAATAATTGGATCAAGACTGTTCCGGGCAAAGGCTTCCTGGTGATTGTGCGTTTGTACGGTCCCAAGCAAGCGTTTTTCGACCAGAGTTGGAAGCCCAGTGATTTGATCAAACAGTAACGATGAACGTGCGTTGCCCCGTTATTAAACGGGCAACGCAAACCAACGGGTGAGAGACACGTCGAGTCGTCCTGGTGAGCCTTCAAACCGGCCGATTGAGCACCAGCAAGCGTGCCGCCAGAACGGTCATGACCGCCGCGAAGCTATAAGCACCCAGGCGTTTAGAGACGATGCCTTCGCGAAGACGCCCATGCAGCCGTCCGGCACAAAACCCGAGCAGGGAATGGAAGATCAATGCGATCAGCGCAAGCAGCAACCCCAGGAACATCAATTGCGAGGTGACGCTGCTGCCACCCACAGAGACGAACTGCGGCAGGAATACCATGAAGAACAACAGCGCCTTGGGGTTTAACAGGCTGTTGAGCGTGGCTCGGGCAAAGATCTTGCGCATCGAAGCCTGCGTGGCTTGAGTCTCCGTCTCCGCAGGCGGAGCCTTCAAAGCCTGCCAGGCCAACCCCATCAGATAACAAGCGCCGGCCCACCGCAGCAAGTCAAACGCCGGAGCCCAACTCATGACCAGCGCACCCAGCCCCGTGCTCACCGTGACAGTCATCAACACATCGGCCAGGGTTATTCCCAGCGCGGCGGCAAGGCCGGCGCGCCAGCCGTGGGCGACCGCATGGCTGGTGACGATAGCCATGTTAGGGCCGGGCACAATCAGCAACAGCAAGGCGGCAACAATGAACAGGTAGAGGTTAGTGGCGTCCGGCATGGGTAATACCTCCTCGGGGGAGGCGTCATGCTAACCGGCGGTAGCCAGGCAGAAGCAGATACAGTGAGGATGGATTTGGCCGCTACAGTCAGGGTGTGCAGAGGCGAACTAATCCGTTTGACGGCATTGTGGAAACAAGTTGGCCGGTCATAGTTATAGACGTCGAGCGGCTGCTATTGGCCGGTTTTCGACTCTCGTGCCCGATTGTATCCACAACCAAAAGCGGATTTTCGCGATGCCTTCTCCAGCTTTTACTCAATTTTACCCTGTCGATTCAGACATCCGGTTCCTGAGTTTTTATCGACAAGACGCTTTTCGCTACTTATTTCAATGAAGTTCGCAAGCCATGAAATGAAACCTTCCTTCCATATTCCATTGTGCCCATACAATACTGTGGCATCGGTGCTAGCCACGACAAATGGATAGCTTGAGATAGCGTCTTTTTTTTCCAAGCAAATACCGCTCTGACAAAAACTGTCGTACCAGAAGCCCGCGATAGGGCCTGCCTGAACGCTGCGACGGCTCAGTTCATGGGTTCGATAAGGCTGGTAATTGCCAAGAGTGGTCCGCTCACGTTCTCTCCACCGTGTCCCCATTATCTGGCCTATCGGGAAGGCCAATCGGGTTGCCAAATCGTTGCTTGTCGCGACCGTCAACAGCAAAGGCTGTTGGGATGCGCTAAATACTTCCTTATTCCTTCTGCTGGCGGCGAGCGCGGTGTACCTCGAAGCCTCAAACGCTGGATTCAGCAACACAGTTAGATCAATGACCCCAGTGACGTTATCGTAACTATTGAATTGATCACCGGGATGTTTCATTGCCAGTTCACTGATCAGAAGTGGCGCTACAGCCGTGTAGAGTATTCGCGCCCCGAAACTGTGGCCGATCCCCACGATAAAGTCATTCGGGTCGCCCTGCTGACAACTGACACCCTTGATTGAACTTACCAACTTGGAAATGTTACCTGCTGCGGTCACACGATCTGCCCCGCCCTTGCGCCCCCAAAAGCTTAAATTATCCATCATAGGAATATTCAATGTTTTGCCAGGCCAAGCGATATAGATGCCTACGACATCACGTGGCTTAACACGGGGTGCTTCCAACTTGTTAAGTTGATCTATCAAATCCTTGAAGTCGGATAGGTCCTCGTCGTGAATATCAGCGTTGTGCTTCCAGCCATGCACGTACATCACAACCAGCTTGGCCGTGCGCTCTTTGGGTAGGTCGCGCTCCGAAGCAGTCTTGCGCTGTAACTTGGACTCACGTGGAGTGCCTCTCACTTCGTATATAACATCACTCCATTGGCACCGGTCAACTAACTCCCCCTCGTCGGTAAATTCGATTATTTTTAGACGCGCTTTTGCATTTAGACGATCGATACTTCCAGGGTCAAAACGCTCTTGGGTGAACGGATCAACTCCGCCATTCTCTGCACACTTGAATTGGTCCGGTGCTGGGGGGGGGGTACGATCTAAGAAACCTGTCATGAACATTACGCATCCCATGACAACCGCAAATGCGAACATAGCCTTGCGAATTGGTGTGAGGCGCCGCATTTTTATCTCCATTTTGTGTTGGTTTACAATTTGGATGTTTTGGGTATAGCACATATTCAGATGACCAAACCTTTAACTCCTTATATCTTTAGCCTCGGGCACGCTCTTCCAACGCGATAGCGTTGGCTCATGAGAGGGAGCTGCGTGGCGGCGCATGTTGTGGAGGGCGCTCGAAAGGGCCCATTAAGCTTTCCGCGCGCAGCCTCCTGCTGGCGTCGATACAGTTTCCAGAGCGTTATTTAAGGCTACGGAGTCAGGAGTCAGTTTAGAGGCTGCTTCTAGTGGCTGCTTATGACCCAATTGCTGCCTTTAATGAGGGGCAGTTGTCGACCCCAAGCTGTTCCTTCGCCAAATGTTGCTGACGACTCCAGAAGGTCAATCTTAAAAAATACTCATGTTGATAGTCGAGAATAATTCATTGCTTTTTATAGCAAGACGCTTCACTTGTGGTTTGCATGGCGCAAATCTCTACCCGGCAAGACCATTATTTGTCTGTTGTCCCATGGAGTGTCCGTAATGACGCTTTTAATGCCTAGCACGAAGGACTGCTTTTGGCCGAAAAGTGCCTGTCGCAAAAGGCTGCAACGACCCGTAACCGACGCTCGCAAGGTGCTAATGGTTCACGTGTATTTTCTGTCTATGAAGAATGGGAACGCGGCAGCCCCAAACGAGACTGCCGCCCTACCGCTAATTAGGTATTGGAATGTTCACACCTTCCTTCTGCAGGTCTTCGCGTACCGACTGGAATTTCTGATATTTACAAATTTCCACCGGGCCGTCGTAGGTCATGCTTTGTATTTTGCGTGGAGGGTACTTGGCGTAGGTTTTCATCAGGTTGTTGATCGCGATGCTGATGGGAACCATCGACCCGGTGCGTCAGTGAAGTTGTTCATGAAAATGTCGTAGCGCTCCTGCCGATCCTGCAACAAGTCGAAGACCTGCGGCACGGTCACCACGTACTTGCTCTCACCTTTCCAGCCCAGGTTGGAGTCGACCGCCAGGCCACCGGTTTGGGCGCCGTTATCGCCGCGCAGGTTGAACACGGCCTTGAAGTTGCCGACACGGGCGGCACCGGGCGACAGTTCGTTCTCCGTGAAGTAGAACCATTCCTTGCGTGGGGAGGGGCCAGTGCCCAGTCACACCGGGGTCATGTCGTAGCTGTCGAACATGATCGGCTGACCTTCGCGGTTTTTCTCCGGCAGTTTGATGCCCGCCACCGCGGCAAACGTCGGCATCAGGCTCAGGCCACCGAATCATCGTTTTTGCGAAATCACACCGCCCATGTATTGATTTAAATCGCGCAGATCGTTAATGCTCCATGCGTGCGGCGATAGCTTTACACCATTCTCACGCAAGGTTCTTGGAATCAAGTCTCCATTTGGGCGAAGTATTATCGAAGATACAATCATGCCCGGATAATCAATTAATCGTTTTTTGAAAGCGGACGTTGTTAGATCAGGTGTGGGCGGATTGCTTTTATTGGCCAGTGGTCCTGTTGCTTTGAGATCCATTCCGTGGCACATGCTGCATCGCTGTAGATAGAGATTTTTTCCATTAGCATTATCCGCGAAGGATAGTGATGTTTGAGTCAGCGATAAAATGCCTAGCGTCACGATGAACAGTATTTTCATTGTTCGTATCTTCCTTGATGGGATCAGCGTTGATTGGACGCGATTTTGAGCGCGGGAAAGATATCAGTCGGCGCGTTGGCCTCACAGTCCTTTCAGATGCTCAACTCGTTTTCCCGGCGCCTCCGAATGACCGCTCCTGGCCGATTTCTGCCTATCGCGAAGGGCCATTACCGACCTATTGCTCCCGCTCACGATGCCAGTCAGGTTCCAACCCACTCCAGTTACGCAATAGCTGAAAGCGTATGATGGCGAGCCTCCATTGCCGATAAGGAAATCGCCATGCTTCCCGACAAGGCCTGCTCAGTAGTTCTGTCCACCTCGCGGTTCCCCAGGATCCTTTTGTTCCGCCATCCTCAGGCTGGGGTGCAACTGGTGAAGGGAACTATTGAAAAGGGGGAAACACCGAGTCGAGCAGCCCTGCGTGAACTGGCGGAAGAGTCTGGTATATGCACCGCCACAATCGAAGACGACCTAGGATGTTGGGATTCCGGTCATCACGGCCAGATCTGGTCGTTTCAACTGTGCCAGGCGGTTGGACCACTATGTGAACAATGGTCACATCAGACGCTCGATGACCATGGTCACCTCTTCGAGTTTTTCTGGGCTTCGCTTGACCATTTACCTTATGACGATTGCCACCCGGTTTTTCGTCGAGCGCTGGTCTTTTTGTGCGAGGTCCTAGAAGCGCGTGGGCATTTGATGGACAGGCATCCTTAATTCAACTGTCCGCTTCTGGCCGATAACACCCTGTCGCGAAGGGCGGCACTCAACCCTTTGTCGCCTCCCGCCTGATCACGCCTTTTAGGGTCTCTACTTCCAGTTAGGCGCTGTATAGACAGAGGGGCGCGTGCGATGAGCAACGAACAGGCGGCACCTGAGACGAAAGGCGTTACGGTGACCTTACTTGCAACGATTGACCTGGGGCCTGAGATCGAGGGGATGGCAGGGCGCCAACTCAGGATGCGCAGGGTAACCATCGAGCCCGGAGGCGTCTTCGGGCCGATTCACAACCATATCGACAGGCCAGGCACCGTCTACATTCTGCAAGGAACGATCACTGACCATCGAAATGGAATCGCCACGGATTATGGACCGGGCGTGGGCTGGCCCGAAGACAGGCACACCACACACTGGCTTGAGAACAGAGGCACGATCGCGGCGGTGGAGATCTCGGTCGATATTGTCCGGCAAGCGTAAGCTCAGGACCAAAAGGGACAACGTTCGTCAGATAAGGCGCACCACTATCTGTAGCAGCTGGCGAAGCCTGCGTTCGGCTCTGTAGCAGCTGTCGAGCTTGCGAGGCTGCGTTCGGCTGCGCAGCAGTCGTGAATTCAGACGATGCGGTGTTTCAGGGAGACCGCAAACTCAGGTATTACGACTGCTTCGCAGCCGAACGCAGGCTTCGCCAGCTGCTACAAATGGCGTGTTGTATTTCAAAGACACTCGCCACTGACTTCACTTGAACTCAGCCACCAGCCAATCCTTCAACCGCCCACACGCCGGGTCCTCTGCTTTCTTCTCATTAATCATCAAATACTGCACCGATTCCCTGAGCGTAATCTCCTCCGTCACTGGCCGAACCAGGCGCCCCTGCTGTACCAGATGCCTCACCAAATGATCCCAGCCCAAGGCGATACCTTGATCATCCAGCGCCATCTGCACGAGAAGGCTGTAGTCGTTGCTGCTGAAATAGTGCGGACTTTCCGAGGCCGGGATCTGAAGGTCATGGGCCTGGAAAGCGAACCACACATTCCAGTCGACCTGTTCTGACAGCTGGGAACGGCCATAAGGGTTCAGGTCCAACAGCACACTGTTGCGCATGCCCTCAAGCGTGCTCAGTTCCGGATGCGCCTCCAGATAACGCGGCGTGCACACCGGATAGACGACTTCATGAAACAACGGGATTCGCAGATAGCCGGGGCGCAAATCACTGTGCTTGGTGATGAAGATATCCGGATTGATCCCGGGCTCCATGACCAGAAAATGCTGGGTGGTGATGACATTCAAATCGACGTCAGGATGGGCGCTGAAGAAGTCTTTCAGTCGATGGGATAGCCAAAGCGCCGACAAGGCGGGTGAGCAGCAAAGAGTCAGGGTGCGTTTATCGCTTTTTTCCCGGCGGATTCTTTCGGTTGCTTGAAAGATGTTGAGCAGCGACAGTTGTGCAGCATCGAAGAGTGCGCTGCCCGACGCTGTCAGCCTGACTTCCCGCCCGGTGCGGGTGAACAACTCCGTCCCCAAGTACAGTTCAAGTTCACGAATCTGACGGCTGATCGCCGCCTGGGTGACGCACAACGCCTCGGCGGCTCGGGTAAAGTTCCGATACTTGGCGGCGGCCACGAAGGATCTCATCGCCTTGAAGGACGGCATTGAGAGCAGGGCCTGATCAAGCTGGGAGCTTTTAGCCATAACAAAAACTACCTGTTTTCTCGAAAAAAAAGTCGGTTCTGCCCATCGGGCTTCGGGTCCACACTCTACCGCACGATGGGCGTCGAACCACGGGTCAGGCAAAGGTCGATCAAACGGGTGACGCGAACACAAAAACAAGGAGAAGAAATGCTGTACCAATCAGGAAGGGAAGCGTTCATGCAAGGTGTCCGGGTGCTCATGCCATTGAGCCTCGGCGTCATTCCTTTCGGTTTGCTGACGGGGGTCATGGCGATCAACATGGGCATGTCGCCCGGCACGACCATGGGCATGACGCTGCTGTTCTACTCGGGGTCCGCTCAGATGGTTGCACTGCAACTGCTCCATACGGGCGTTGCGCCGCTGGCGATCGTGGTGACGGCCCTGGTCATCAACTTGCGCTTCATCATGTACAGCGCGTCACTCGCTCCCGATCTGCACCACTTGCCACGGCGCTGGACCTGGCCACTGTCCTACATGCTTTCCGACCAGTCCTACGCACTGTGCGGTCTTAAACTTTCCTCTGGCGAGCTGGGTCAATTCGCCCACCACTACTATGCCGGCACCGCCGTTGCCATGTGGCTGACTTGGAATGTGTCGGTATTGGCCGGCATCTACTTGGGCGCAGGCATCCCCGAGACCTGGTCATTGGGCTTTGCCATACCGCTTTCGTTTCTGGCGCTTCTCGTTCCCGGCCTCCGTAGCGCGGCAACCCTGGCCGCCGCCTCGGTCGGCGGGTTGCTCGCCGTGGTGGCGGTGAACATGCCCTACAACCTTGGACTGGTCACCGCGTCCATCGGCGGTGTCATCGCGGGTCTGTTGATCGAGAATATTCGCAAGCGCCCATTGAGCGATGCGCTGACCCATGACGTCGAGAGGGAGACACCATGAGTGATCTAGCCCTGTGGGGGATGTTCCTGGCCGTCGGGTTGGGAACCTTCGCCATGCGTCTTTCCTTTGTCGAACTGTATGGCCGATTGCGCATCCCGTCAGTGCTGAGCCGGGCCTTGCTTTACGTACCGGCGAGTGTGCTGGCGGCCCTTGTGCTGCCCGCCGTGGTGTACCCCAACGGGCAGGGGGAGTTCGTGTTGAATAACCCCCAGATACCCGCCGCCATTATTGCGACCTGGGTCGCCTGGCAGACTCGCAATACGCTCCTGACGCTGGGGGTTGGGATGGGAGGGTTGTGGTTATTCAAGTTTTTCGGTTGGTAATGAATCGATCTGCAGCCGGGGGGCCTGAAGCGTCAGCGACACACTGTCTGCCAGGTTCCTGGCCTGCTGAGTCGCGTCCTCACGCGCGCGCCGATCAACGTCTTCCCCCAGGATGGTTTTCTCCACAATCACCGAATGCACATCCGTGACGCCGATAAATTTCAGCCAGGCTTCCACGTAGGGCTTCTGGAAGTCGAAGCGCTCCGCCGGTGTGCTCGACTGCGCCGAAAAATCCAGGCCGCGGGCGTACATCACCACGGCGAGTTTGTTGTGCAGCATGCCTTCCAGACCGCGTTCCGGGTCAACGCTGAACAGGACGTCTTTCTGCGATACCAGGTCGATGAAGTGCTTGAGTTTGTACGGGATGCTGAAATTCCACAGCGGCACGGACATCACGAGCACATCCGCGCGGTGCAGGTGACTGGCCAACGCTTTTAACGTGTTCCAGGCGTCTTGTTGTGCAGGGGTCAACGGCGTGCCATTGAGCCCGGCGTATTTGGCCTCCATGGCCAGATCATCGAACTCCGGCAGCGCCATGTTCCAGAGGTCCAGGGTGATAATTTCGGTGTCCGGGGTGTTGGCTTGATAACGCGCAATGAAGCTGCGGGCGACTTCAAGGGAAGCTGAACGCTGCTTGCGTGGAGAACACTGAATATGGAGAAGAGTCGTCATGGCACACCTCGAATGATGGGGGCAGGGCAGTGAAAGCATTGCAACATAGTTGTATTTGAAATATAAATCGTAAATTCAAACTAGATTAATCACGTATAAAACTATGTTCGATGCTCTGCTGCTCAAGACATTTGTCGCCGTCGTCGATGAAGACGGCTTCAGTCGTGCCGCCCAAAAATTGCATCTGACTCAGTCGGCGGTCAGTGGTCATGTGCGGCGATTGGAAGAACAGACCGGTAAACCCCTGCTGACGCGCACCACCCGTTCCCAGCAACTGACGGCCGATGGCGAGCGCCTGGTCTCTTATGCGCGCACGATCCTCGCGCTGAACCGCGACGCCTGGACTGACCTGACACGCACGCCGTTTCACGGGCGACTGCGGATCGGCGTGTCCGAAGATTTTGTCGAGTCTCGATTGCTGCGCACTGTTCAGGATTTCGCAGCGCAGTACCCCGGGATGAAGATCGAAGTGCAGGTGAACATTCCGGGTACGTTACTGGCGCTGATGAAGCAAGGGCATCTGGAGGTGGTCATCGGGTCGCTGTGCGAAACCAGCGAAACGGGGCTGCTGCTATGGCAAGAACCGCTGGTGTGGGCCTGGTCGGCGCAACCCGTCGCCCGTTTACCCACGCCGTTGCCGCTGGCCCTGTTCCCCGAGCCGTGCCCTTATCGCGAAGCCGCGCTGACGAGGCTGGCGCAGGCGGGAATCGCCCAACGCACAGCGATGTTGTGCAGCAGCACCGCCGGGTTGCGCGCGGCGGCCCTGGCAGGCTTCGCGGTAGCGCCAATGCCACTCAGTCAGTTGGGGCAGGGATTGGCGGTTGTTGGGGTAGAACAAGGGTTGCCGGAATTGCCGGATGCGCAATGTCGGCTGTTCAGCTCGCCTGATGCGGATCAGGTGATTGTGGGGGCGGTTACTCAGCTGATTGTGGAGTATTGCTCTACGCGGAGGGCTTGATTGTCAGTTCGAGGGGCTGATTGAACGTCTTGGGTACGCGGTCTTTGCCTTCCTGAAGGGAAAGTGGGCCGTCTGTTGGATGCTGGTGAACCACTTTGATCTGGGCACAAAAAAACGGGCCTTGATGGCGCCCGTTTTCATTCATTCCAATTACTGAAACCGTTGATGCAAATCCGGAAAAATATCTTGGGCAAACCAAGCGGGCAGGCCGGGCGTTACGAACCGG
Organism: Pseudomonas sp. RIT-PI-q; assembly: GCF_001297125.1. GTDB lineage: Bacteria > Pseudomonadota > Gammaproteobacteria > Pseudomonadales > Pseudomonadaceae > Aquipseudomonas. Next base: position 32,696 of record NZ_LHPC01000028.1, on the reverse strand, counting down.
GATTTAGGCGTTCGGCTTTCCACCAAGCCGACTTTGACCAACCGAGAAAGCTCATCAATCGCTGGGCGTGGGGTAAGTCCGGTGAAGGTCTTTATTTCATTGCGCGGCAGGCTTCCTTGGGTGATTAGCGCAATGATTGCTGGCGCACTTTCCGGGCGAATGCCTTGTTGTACAAGTTTTTCGTTGTAGTGAAACGCGCGTATCACGCGCTCTCGAAGTTGAGACGGGTCCACTGCGGCGGTCATGTAATCGACCTGGTCGTGACACACCTGCAGCATGAACTCGATGAATTCGAAAAAGCGTCGCTGAGACAGCTGGCCGCGTCCGTCCAGATCGCCTTCTCTTCGGCGGTCGGCCATGGTCAGGGCGGTGTAGTAATTCTGGTGTTGCCTTGCAAGGCCGCGAGACAGCGACCATAACGTTGGCTTCAGCCCCAAACTCACTAACTGAAGATGAGTGACCAACCGAGCAACCCGACCATTCCCGTCTGCAAAGGGGTGAACCCAAGCGAGGCGATGGTGGTAGGCAAGCGCAGAAATAAGCTGGCGGCGGGAGTCTGTCTGTCGGCCGAAGCCTGCCTGAAGGTGTCGCAGCATTCCATCTACAGCAGACGCGTCCGGCGCATCGTGATTGCCAACGACAATGTTCCGATCTGTGACCGACCGCAGGATACCGGGCTGCAGGATCGAGCCATCCGACAGCGTTCGTTCCGCATCACTGGCTCCGCGAAAAAGCCGTTTATGTGCTGTGCTTACAAGCTCAGGTGCGAACATGTCACCCCAGGCAAACGATGTACGTTGGCGCAGCGCCCGTTCGAGCAACGCTTGCACTGCCATCTGTTCAACCGCCCGGTTTTTAAGCTGTTCGCGATCTTTGATTGGTGCCGCTTGCGCTTTTTGCATTTCGGCGGGTTCGGTGTATTGCCCGTCGATAAGGTTGGAGTAGTACGTACTGGTGATTTGCAGCAGGCGGCCAAGACGTTCGGCGGTTTCAGGCGGAAGGCGCCCGGCTAAAAATTGCGTTTTGCGAGGCAATTCATCCGCAAGAGCGATGATCGAGGGTGGCAGCGTCTCGGGGAGAATCGGGTCGAGCCAGGATTTCGATGTGATCAGGGACATTGCGGTTTGTACCGTATGAAAGGCTTCACATTATTTTGCAGAGCTCTGAAGCACATTCCGACAACAGTGCTCACACGCAGATAACCACCGCAATACAAAACGGGCGCCCGAATGAGCGCCCGTTTCATTTACTCCGCAGCCTGCGCTCGCAAGCGCCTACCGATCACATCCATCAAGTCACAGCCATCACGCAAGGGAATGGCCAGCAGCTGAGAAAAGTCCTTCAAAACCACCGTGTCGCAACCGAGCTCGGCGCGGAAGGCGATATTTTCCAGCACCTGCGTGACCGTGCGGATGCGGTAATCGGCCATGGCTTGCAAGACGTCGAGTGGGGCTTGGGTGTCAATGAGCAGGGAAGCCGGGATCAGGTCGATTCCGGTGAGGGGCATGTATCTTTCCATAGATGAAACTCCGATCAAATCAAAGGTTGACTGCCCCTCAATCGTCGCCAAACGAATGGGTGACAGCTGTACGCAGGTTGGCGAACCGGGATCGGAAAACCGGCAGACCCGAAGGTCTCCCGCGCACAGCTGCCATAAAAACAGCTTTGCGGGCATGCACAAGCGTCTGCATTAAAGCACACCGCTTTTGCATACCGATCGATCAGGTCGCCAAACCCGATTCGCCGTTTAGGCGACGTGACGAACTATAAGCTTCGTCGGAACGGCGGGGAAGGTTACGGATTCCGAGGTTTGTGTAGGAATTTTTATGGCGTCCTAGGACCTTTACGCCCCTTCCGCAGGAGACTGCTATCGGCCAAAGACGGTCAGTCGGATTTTTTGAAATCAAAGGTGGCACACATGCCTTCACTGCTTTGTAAGTGCCAACCCTCAGCAATATCCGCATTTTCGCTTGCGCAAGCTGGTAGAAATCATCCTGAGACCTTACTTTGTGAACAAGCCTTCTCGAGTAACGAGCACGACCTTTTGATCTGTTCTAAGTGCGTCAGTCGACGAGGGAGTTCTTTCGTCTCCAAAGCGCTAGCCTTTCACTCGTTGATGCCAAGGATGCCCTTATGCAAGCTGCTCCTCCGACGCAAACCGAAAATTTGGATTTAGAGAACTGCACACTAGATCAAATCGTTGATGTGCTTTGTGCCGGTAACCCGATCAATCTCCCCCAGGGCGCCGGCACATTTGCTCTAGATCTTGAAGACGCTCGCCTTGCAATGCAATTTTATGCACGTCGGCGCGATCTCTGGGCCCAGGCAAAATTAGTTTCAGCTAGCGAGGTCGATCAACTGCTCGATGCCATTCGCGAGCCGCAACCGCACGTAACGCGTAGCCATACAGCAAATACTGGTGCTTCACGTCCTTGTTGGCGAATTCAGGAGTTTAGAGCCCATCGCTTTGCAGGGCTCCAGCGTCACTGCGACTCGGCTGGTAAAGCACCTGAAGTTCTGACCCTTCGACTTGACCGTGACGTTACCTGCATCTGGGGGTTCAACGGCGCCGGTAAATCTGCCTTGCAGAGTGCGATCATGTGGTGCCTAACTGGTAAGGCACACCGTTCTCAACACAAACCATCTGAAGTACACAATCCAATCACTGTCGACGTAATTTCAGTAAACGGCGAAAGTGGCAGCAACAGCAGTTTCACTCTACCCGTGATCGTCCCATTACCTTCGGCGTCAGATCTTTCGATTTTAGGCGATCGCCCCGCATGTGACACATGGGTGGAACTGGATCTGCGGGATCAAAATGGAAACAACGTGACCGTCCGGCGCGAGTTGAAGCGAACCCCCAAAGGTGTTGTTTCTGTGAGCGTAAGTGGCTTAGACGATCTGGGCCTGCCACAGTGGGCGGTCGAAGCCGGCACGTTAATGCCTGCCATCGCTGCAAATATGCGCTTCGATGAGAAAACAAGTTTTGCCGAAGCAATCGCTCAGCTAACAGGTTTACGACCATTGCAGGATCTGGGCATGCGTTTGCCACGCCTCGTCCGACGTTTGGAAAAGGACGACACTGACACTGCCACGGATGCCAAAGATACTGCTCGTATTCATTTCATAGACAGCAAGGGTTCGTTTCTTGATGCTTGGCGTGTACAGAGTGAAACGCTTGGCCCTGAACCAGATTTACTGACCCCCGACAAGTCTAGCCCTGAACTAAATTGCAGCAGTTCGATCGCTGTCGTCCGTGAGAAGCTCGTCCAGCATCAATCGAGTGGTCTGACGGATATTGAGACGATTCTTGGAAGCACTATCTCACTGTCAACGCCCGAGCGTAGTCAGGCCCTGCTCAACCAGCTCGCTTCGGCAAGAGAGCAATTGACCGGCGCTGCTCTGAAAGGGCTTCCCTCTCTTCGTACCATTCAGCAGATCAAAGAAGTCAGCAACGAAGATCGAGATGCTTTACTCATCAAGCTTGAGGAGCTGGCGCTTCGTGCAGCCGATCAAGTCCAGCGGCAGCAGAACAAAGAGCAAGCGGCGCGCCAGCAGCTATACACAATGGTTGCGCAGTGGCACCGTCGGCAACATCCAGATCAACTGATTTCTGACTGCCCAGTCTGCGGCTCAGATCTAGCCAACGTGCCACCTGACGCTCTTTTAGACTCCGACGTCGCTACCGCACTTCAGGCGGGGCTCCAGGCGCATCATGACGCTACAAAGTCACTTGCTGATTGGCAGCAGGGCGCTGCGAGCGAGCTATTGGAATCTCTTTCGGATAGCTTGAAATATTTTGCTGACCAGAAGGGTCGCAGCACGGTTTTTGATCTTTACAAGAATGCCTATGTCAGCGAGGCACTCAAGGATCACTCCTTCGCAACAGATCTTCAACCAATCCAGAAGAATGCACGTAAGCTTTGGGACAGCCTTGTTGAGATGCATCCGATTTCGATCGAACAGCTTCCCGATCCTATCAGCTTGCCCAAGGAGCTTGCGACGGGGCTGTTGGCCAGTAGATTTGCAAATCTGCGACACGTCGTGACGCTGAGTGTCCAACGCGCGGCGGTCGAGGCTGTCATGCAGCCCCTTCTAGCGAAATATCTGGGAGTCGGCTCATTTTCGCGGGGTGAGCAATTTGACGAATCGCTCAATTTGGCTCTCCTACCGATTAGGCATCAGTTGTCAGTACTGCACCAAGCAATTACATCTTCAGAACCATTAATTGCCTTAACGCGGCAGATTGATGTGATAGAAGACGCCCGTAAGCGCTGGGTGGTTTCGAGTCAACGACTCTGGCTTATTAAGCGCGCAGCCAAGGCAATACAGCAGTTAACTCGTTTACCGGAATTGGTTGAGTACCAAGTCCAAGGTTTAATCCATCTGCTGGAGGCTCGTACAACTGCTTGGCTCGATTTAATTTACCGGCCTCATTACAACGGTGGTCCGCGATACCTTGGATTAGATCCAGCCCGCTCCCAAGGGGTGGGTCTATACGCCGGGCTCGGTACGGTGCGCGTCCAGGCGCACGAAATCATGAACTCATCCCATCTACGAGCCTGTGTTTGGGCTTTCGTTTTCAGTCTATGGGAACGCATCCGAGAACGCGCTGGTGCGTTAGAGGTGTTGCAGCTGGATGATCCTCAGACTTTCTTTGATCCTATCAACACGGAGAATCTTGCAGCTGCAGTCCCGGCCTTAGTCAAAGCGGGTATGGCTGTCATTATTACGTCCAACGACAATCGGTTCATCGCAGCGGTGAAAGACAAGCTACCGCGAAGCTCGTCCACATTTCCGTCATGGACTATGTTGCAGATCAGCCCTTTGTCGCTGTCCAGATTAACAGTCGCTCTGACCCCCACGGTCGAAGAAGTAAACGAGCGTCGCCAGGCATGGGCTGACGACTGCAATGACGTAGCGGCGAGCCAGGAGTTCGTTGAACGCGTTAGGCTGCATATTGAGAACCGATTGTGGGATTTACTCGCCGCTGACCCTATGCTTTTCTACAAGCCGACTCTTGCGGATCTAGTCGCCCACATCTCCAGCGCACGGAATGCGGGAGAATTGCCTTTCCAAGAACCTCCTTTCGAGAAGCTGCTGAGTTGTAACCTGTTGAAGCCAGGTACGCTTTTTTACAATACGATCAACCAAGCCCACCACGACCTTCGAAAAATTACACCCCATGATGCAGGTGTAGTTGATGAAGGATTTACAGAGGTTGATCGGCTGTTGCGAAGCTGCGGAGCCGCTTATGCAAGGTTCATGGGCCGGTTGACTCGTGACGATGAAGATCTGTTCTTCGCGACAGCACCGGAAGCCCCCGCCGTATTAGCCCATCAGGAACAGAAATTCCGTGCACTTGGTGATTTCAGCGCTCATACCCGAGCAGCGATCGTTTCGCCAAGCGAGCCCTCTGATACGCTTTTGCTGGAGTCTTTGGGGGCTGTGGCACTTTATACGATCCATGGTGATTCCCTTGGCGCTCTCGCACGGCAGGGGCAAGTAGTGATCGTCTCAATTGAACGGACAGCAAAGTGCGGTGAACCTGTCATAGCTCTGTACAGCGATAAAATTTTCGCCCGGCGTTACCACTCAGATAAAACTGATATCAGCAAGTTGATGCTCGCTTGTGATCAATCCATTAGCGAGAAAGTAGCGCCTGCATTGGTGCTGCAGCGAAATAAAGTCCGTCTGATGCCCATCGTCGGTGTGCTTTACGATTCAATCGAGCAAACCGGCGTTGGTGAGGCTCGACATCTCAACAACAGCGAAACCTTAGATACTCCGTTGGTCGCTGCCCGCGTTGTTGACAACAGCGGCTACCCATTAATACGTAATCACGATTGGGTATTGTTGGAGCCCATTAGAATCTCTTGTTCTGAAGATTTGGAGGTACTACGTGGTGAGTTGGTGGCGTTGGTAGTTGAACGTGACGGGGATCAAAAAGCATATCTGAAACGTGTGGGAGCGCCCGTTAGCGGAGGGGTAAGAATATTCGAAAGCGCAGGCACGTTCGGAGACGCGATAGCTATAACTTGCGCAAATGAAACCCCATCAAATCTTTTTCAACTGATAGATTTGTGGCGCGTTCGCGGAGTTTTGCGTGGTGCTTCTGATTGGCTTGATAGGGGCTGATTATAAAAAAAGGCTTAAAAAAGGGGGCAGATCTATTATCTTAAAAATAAATCTGTCCCCTTTTCTGCTTTTTCTGTTTCGGTGTCTGAAACCTTAACAGACACTTGTTGAAGCACAGAGGCTAGAAGCTCAAGAGAACCTAACCCTTGTTATCAGCTTGTTATCAGCTTGGGAGGTTGTTCACCGACGATGTTTTTTCAGCTATTCCATGCGCGTATTTTTTTTACAAGCTCCGTTAGTTGTTCTTCCAATTCCGGGCGAAACGATAGGTTGTTTCTAGTCATGTGCTCTGCATAGGCAAATGCTTTGGTGTGTTTGTTGGTGTATTCTTTTGCATTAGATATTTTATTTTCTCGAAGATAGTCTTGGATCGCTTCAAACTCTCCTATGTGTGCAAGTTTAGTTTTGCCGTGGGCGCCTTCGAACGCCTCTTTCGGAATGTAATTTTCAATCTCCTTGCAACGAGTAACCCAAACCATTGCGCGGCTATCGGCTATTTCTTTAATAAGTTGGGCAACGCGTGGTTTTAGAGAACCGCTCGAATTTCTTCGATCACTATCACAAACAAATGCGAAGTTTCTATTTATTTTAAATGCAGTGATTGCTTCTCTCGTTTCAGTGCCTGGTAGACTGGCATCAATATTTGCAAGCACGCTGCCACCGTAAAATACGAATTGATAGTGTCGCCCTTCGCTGAGTTTATTGTCACTCCATAAGTCAATCCATTTTTTCAGATATACACGGTCTGAAGGGCCTTCTACCCAAATTAGTCCATTAGCTTGAAGTAGATCGCTTGCACGTACCCCAAGGTCATCCAGGACTCCGTGGCCGACTGCGTCTCCGGTGTAAGCGTTACCTACTACTCCGTCTTCACCTCGAACAATATGTAGAATCTGTGAATGTTCTGAGCTTCCAAAAATATCGATTGCAACATTTGAATGAGTCGTTAGGAAAACATGGCACTTATTATTCAGTGCAAACTCCTCAAGATAAACGAATAGATTTCTCTGTAGTGCGGGATGCAAATTGTTTTCAAGCTCTTCCAGGGAGAACACGTATAGATCAGTTGGTGTTTTTTCAAAGTCAGGACGTATTAATAAGTTAAGCAATGTAAGTATTACAGTCTTTAGTCCGCTGCCTGATGCAGATAAAGCGATGGGGCCTTTATTTGCTTCACCTAGAAAGATCTCCCATTGGTTAGTGGATGAATGGAAGCGGGTGGTTATTTCATTAAATACAATGTCGGGGGAAAAGATTTTGTTGAGAGCTGTCAGAAGTGTTTCTTGGATCAAAGACCTATCAAATCCTACGTGCTGCAGATATTTATGAATTATCCGTGTTGCACCTACCCCGGCGCTAGATAGTGTCATTCCCTCATCAATATTTTCAGGAGCAATATCTCTGTCTGCGTCGAGCTTTATGTGCTTGAGAGAGCGCATTGCTGATGTTGGTCGTATTCCAGATATGTGTTTTAGTTCAATCGGTGACGCATCTGCGTTTGTATTGATAAATTCAATTTTTCTATCGGATATTTGTTTCCACGTAAAAGAAGCACCCACAAATTTTACGCCATGATCCTCCCAATGATTGCCGCCCAATTCACCTCTACTAGTGTTTGGTTGGAATACTTGCATTAATGATCTTTCGTCCAGAAGCTGCGTCACTTCTATCGACTGAGCAATATTGAAGTGGTCGTCTCCATCTTTGCACAGAAAATCCAGCGCATGTAACAACGCTGATTTTCCAATATTGTTTCGGCCGACTATAACGTTAATCGATTTTATATTTTTAAGTTCGACGCCGGTTGGACCGAAACTTTTGTAGTTTTGTAGATGAAAACCTGTATTTATGGTCATGGTGCCCTCCTGGCGGCATTGCATTTTCACCCGAAAACACCCAGCGGTATAGCAGTGGTATTGATGTTGTGACTGAGGAGAATTAGGAGAACCGGATGCTGTGGACCGATGTCTGGCTTCAAGAAATATCTACCATTCGCCGTCAGCAGTCCCTAGTTGGCACGAACACAAATTTATGACACTCCCCCCTATTGGCCGAAACCAGACATTACTCACGTCACCCAAATCTGCGAAATCGAACAGGTGGCGCCCAGCCCCCTAGCGTAGAATTTCCAAAACACGAGCCCACACCCGAGACGGACCCTCAATGCAAACCCCCGCCACCCCACACTCCCTCTGGAAAACCTACCTCCTTTTCCTCGCCCCCATGGTCCTCTCCAATTTCCTCCAATCCATGTCGGGCACCGTCAACAGCATCTACATCGGCCAAATGCTCGGCACTCAAGCCCTGGCGGCCGTGTCCGGCATGTTCCCCATCGTCTTCTTCTTTATCGCCCTGGTCATCGGCCTCGGCGCGGGTGCGGGTGTGCTCATCGGCCAGGCCTGGGGCGCGCGTGAGCCGCATCTGGTGAAAACCATCGCCGGCACCACCTTGTTGTTAGGCGCAATGATCGGCCTGACAGCCGCCGTACTCGGCAGCGTGTTCGCAAGGCCCGCGCTGGAAGGCTTGGGCACACCGGCCGACGTGATCGACGACGCCGTGTCTTATGCCCACGTGATGATGTGGATCATGCCGTCGCTGCTGGTCTACGTGCTCTTCACTCAACTGCTGCGCGGGGTGAGCGATACGGTGTCGCCGCTGATCGCGTTGGTGGTGTCGACGTGTATCGGGTTGGCGCTGACGCCGGCGTTGATTCGGGGTTGGTTCGGGTTGCCGATGATGGGGATTCAGAGTGCGGCGTATGCGGGGTTGGCGGGTAATTTGTCGGCGATGGGGTGGCTGGCGTGGCGGTTGATTCGCAAGGGGCATCCGTTGGCGCCGGATCGGGAGATGTTCGCGGCGATGCGGTTGGACCTGGTGATTCTCGGCAAGGTGTTGCGCATCGGGTTGCCGACCGGGTTGCAGATGGTGGTGTTGTCGGTGTCGGAGCTGGTGATTCTGGCGCTGGTGAATCAGCACGGTTCGCAAGCGACGGCGGCGTATGGGGCGGTGACGCAGATCGTCAATTACGTGCAGTTTCCGGCGCTGTCGATTGCGATCACGGCGTCGATCCTCGGCGCGCAGGCGATTGGGGCAGGGCGGCTGGAGCGCATGGGGCCGATTCTGCGCACGGGGCTGTTGATCAACGTGTGCCTGACCGGTGGCCTGGTGGTGTTGGGTTATCTGTTGTCGCACTGGTTGCTGGGGTTGTTCCTCACGGATGATTCCACCCGGGCGAAGGCGGAGCATCTGCTGCACATCATGCTGTGGAGTCTGTTGGTGTTCGGCTTCCAGGCGATTGTCGGCGGCATCATGCGCGCCAGCGGTTCGGTGCTGGTGCCGATGGCGATTTCGATTTTTTGTGTGGTCGGGGTGCAGTTGCCGGTGGCGTATGTGCTGGACGGGCACTTCGGGTTGCAAGGCGTGTGGATGGCGTTTCCGGTGGCGTATCTGGGGATGCTGGCGTTGCAGACGGCGTATTACAAAATGGTCTGGCAGCATCAGAAGATTGAGCGGTTGGTGTAGGCGGCTTTGTGTTTGCTTGAGGGGCGTGTGGGCGGGTCGGGCGCCAGGATCGCAGCCTTCGGCAGCTCCTACAGGGGGACGCGATCAGGGATGTTCCGGTGGCGCCGCAGGCTTGATGTCGGCCACGGGTGGACCGACAATTTGGGGTGACCGTGTGAACCGACAGGCGTGATCGCCTGAGGAGGTTTTCCAATGAGTCCTCTATCGCAAACCATCTTGCAGGACCGGGCCGCTGCCGGTCGGCGCCTGGTGGAACCGCTGCTCAAGTACGCCCATCGACCGGAGGTTATCGTCCTCGCCTTGCCCCGTGGCGGTGTGCCGGTCGCCTATGAGGTGGCCAGCGCGCTGGAGGTTCGCCTCGACCTGATGCTGGTACGCAAGTTGGGGGTGCCGTCCCATCAGGAATTCGCCATGGGCGCCATCGCCAGCGGTGGCATCCAGATTCTCAATGAACACGCGCTGCGGGTTCACCCGATTGATAAGACTACGTTCGATGCCGTGGTCGCACGCGAGACCCGCGAGTTGCTGCGCCGTGAACAGGCTTACCGAGGAACGCGCGCGCCGGTGCAACTCAAGGATCAGGTGGTGATCCTGATCGACGACGGCCTGGCGACCGGGGCCTCGATGCTGGCGGCGATCCACGCGGTGCGGGTGCACGAGCCAGTGCGCATCGTCGTGGCCGTGCCCGTGTCGCCGATTGAGACCGCGGAAGCGCTGCGCAGTGAAGTGGATGAGCTGATTTGCCCGCTCATGCCGGATTGGTTCACGTCGATCGGGCATTGGTACATGGATTTTTCCCAGACCTCGGATGCAGAGGTCATCAGGCTGTTGCAGCGGGCCTGGCAGCGAGCGGTTTGATTGTCGCTGGATGCTCTACAGTCCGTCGCTGGTTGCCGGGTTTATCGATTTTCGGGAGAGGAACAGACTCTGTTCAACGGTCCAGCCAACGGACCTGAACGACCACCGACTCCCAGGAATCGCTCCCATGAACAAGCTCTACATCGCCGCCCAGACCTGCTCCCTCGCTGCCCAACTGGTGGCCAACGAACTGGGCCTGACCCCGGAACTGATCCACTACAACGTCTTCGACAAAACCACCTCCAACGACGACAACTTTGCCGAGGTCAATCCGCTGGGTTACGTGCCGGTGCTGGTGCTCGACAATGCCGCGCAAGACCGGATCAGCGAAACCATCGTGCTGACCTCGTACCTGGCGGACCAGCATCCCGAGGCGAACCTGATCCCGGCGCATGGCACGCTCGAACGCGTTCACTTCGATCAGTTGCTGACGTTTCTCGCCACCGAAATTGCGCAGAAGCACATTCCGTTGATGCGCAAACTGCTGACCGAAGAAGGTGCGGCGTGGACTCGGGCCAAACTGGTCAGCGCTTACACCGTGCTGGATCAGCGGTTGGCGGATGCCCGCGCTTATCTCACCGGCGACCAGTTCACCGTGGCGGACGCTTATGTGTGGAGCACCATGTGGCATCCGCGTTCTGGCGCGCAGATTGAGCATCTGGAACATTTGATGGCGTACGTGGCGCGTGTTGAAGCGCGGCCTTCGGCGCAGAAAGCGTTGAAGGATGAGGCGGAGTTGGTGGCGATTCATAATGCGAAAGCGGCGTAAATTCAGGTGGTAAGCGGTGCCGTCACTCATTGGGCGGCCCGTTTTTTGTTTACTTAATACCTGTTATCTACTCTATATATTTCAGGTAGCCACTAAGTATCATTAACGCGACTGATAATAAAAAGCTCAAGCCCCATGAAACAACCAGCATTCGCCTCAAACCATTCGGGAAGTTTTTGACATCGGCAACATCCACAATACCTCGCTTGGCTGCCAGGGACGGCGTTAGCAGAACCAAAGTAAGGACGCCGTTGCGTATTGCTTTTCCCATAAGACCTGCTTGCGAAAGCATCCCTTTGTTGGCTTGTACGAAACTGCTGTTTGGCATCAGGAGCTCCGCTTTTTCGGTATAGGCATGAGCCAAGTAAAACACCCATATCGTTATCAGTAGAAATGGTACGCCGATAATACCTGCTATCAGGCCTGGCTCTATATGATTCATTGGGTCCTTTTCCCATAAAAGGCTTATTAGCTATTAGCTATTAGCTATTAGCTATTAGCTATTAGCTTGCAGGCAAAAAACACTTATTTAAACATACGTCACTCAATAGCTTTCAAGTAACTTCCGAACACTATCAGAGCCACACAGAACAAAAAATTCAAACCCCAGGACGCAACCAACATTCGCTTAAATCCGCTAGGAAAATTTTGTACATCGGCGACGTCTACAAGACCTCGCTTGGCTGTCAAAGCCGGGGTAAGCAAGACCATAGTCAGAAAGCCATTGCGCACAGATTTTCCCAAGAGCCCCGCATGAGAGAACGTTTTTTTATTAGCCTCTACAAAGATACTGTTTGGCATTAAGGCTTCCGCTTTTTCAGTGTAGACGTGCACCATATAGGTCAACCAGATCACTATAAGTATCATCGGAACACCAATAAGTAGTGCGATCAGGCCGAGTGGAATTTGACTCACTGTATGATTTCTCCATACAAATACTCGCCGATTTTTTCGCCCATGTTGTTCCCGATTGATCCGCCTGCCCAACCTCCTATTGCACCGCCTACGACGCTACATACCAAGGCCCCGGGACCTCCGGAAATCGTACCGAGTACAACTATGCAACCATATGTTGCTGTGTGTCCGCCTAGATATCCCATCGCTGCTCCACCCCCTAATCCAAAGGCCAAAGAAGAACCCTCCACATACTTGGCCCTCGTACACTGATCCTCCCGCCCCAACGCACACGCATTCCTGATCTCAAGCCCGGACGAAGCAACCGTCAGAGCCGTGCCAATATAGGTCCCGCTCTTGATCAGCTTCGCAGCCCGGGCCACGCCACTGACCTTTTCCGCGTACCCCGCAATCTCCCCAGAACTCATATAACGCTTGGTCGAAATCCCCAGCATTCGCTTTATCGAACCCTGATAACGCAACCCTGAACCGTAGGACGCGACATTGGCGAGCTGCAATTCCAGCTTGCCGAACAACACCGCGCGTTCGGTATAAAACTTGTCCCTGGCGGCGATTGATCCGGTGCGCAGGTATTCCTTGTGCAGTTGCTCGATCTCTTCCAGGGTTTTCTTGATCGTTGCCATGTGCTTGCTCCAGGCATCACTGACGACACCGGCTCCGATAGCGCCGTGAGCGAGCACGCCTTGCAGCAATTCGAAGTTATCGAGAAAGAAGTCGTCCGCATCAACATGGTTGGTCAACAGGCCGATATGGATGTCGCGTGCCTTGGCCATCAAGTACGCCTCTTGGCTCGTACTGGATGAAGTGGACGCGTCACCGATGATCACCAGCTCGCCGGCCAGCACCACGGTGTTGGCGATGTGGCTGTTGAGTGCATCGAATTTGCTTTTGGAAATCCCCGTCAGACCCAATTGCGCCTTGAGGGATTCGTAGGTCTGACTTTGCGAATTGATAAACGCTAGAGGCTCTGCCATTTCAGCAGCCCAGTACTTTGGAGAATGTGAAGTTCTTCGCGTCAAACGCCATGCTACCGCTCCTTGGTGTTGGAATTGTTTTATCGCCAGTTATCGTCAGCGAATATACGGCTCCATGAACATGTGCTTGCTCGTAAAAATCCACTAAACGGATAAATCAGGAACTGTCCTATTCAGTTCTTCCCGCGAGTCGTAGGACATTTCCGGCCGTCCCTCAGGACTCATGCGCCGGGCTCTTGAGCCAGTCGTCAAACCTCGTCGGACCAACAATAGGGTTGTCTCCCGGCGTCAGCGATTGGTCGTTGATCGGCGCGCCGAAGTACGGAACCGTGTCGTCCGAAACCGTCTGGCGTGGGTCCTTGATGTGCTGCAAGTATTGTGTGACGAACTTGACCAGCGGCTTACACTCGGGGCCGGCGACTTCCACGGTCTGGTTGCCCGGTGCTTGCAGGGCGATATCGGTCAGCGCGGCGGCTACATCGAGCGAGGCAATCGGTTGCAGCGCGGCGGAGGTCAGGTGGATGGTGTCGCCGTCTTCGCGGCCCGAGTAGGCGATGGCGCCGATGAACTCGAAGAACTGTGTGGCGCGCAGGATGGTGTAGGGAATGCCGGACTTCTTGATGAGTTTTTCCTGCGCCATTTTGGCCCGGAAGTAGCCGCTTTCCAGCATCCGCTCGGTGCCGACGACGGACAGGGCGACATGGTGTTTGACGCCGTCGATTTTCTCCGCCGCGAACAGGTTGTGCCCGGCGGTTTCGAAGAAGTGCAGTGCTGCGTGATCCTCGAAGGAGGGCGAGTTCGCCACGTCGACCACCACGTCGGCGCCTTGCAGTGCCTCCTTCAGTCCTTCGCCGCTGATGACGTTGACGCCGGTACTGGGTGACGCCGCCAGGGCTTCATGGCCGAGCGCCTGCAGGTTTTTGCAGAGTTGGCTGCCGATCAGCCCTGTGCCTCCGATGACGACGATTTTCATGGCCATTCTCCCGACGCGGTGAGTGCTGGAGCAATTAAACACCCGCAAGGGTAGGTGCACCGTGCGAAATCCGCTCGGCCGACAGGTGGTCGGAAGTCAGTGCATCGGGTGGAATTAAGGGCGGTTCTTTGCTTTAGTCCATTAACATTGGTGTGGGTGCGACTCAAGACGGGAGCCCCAACCGGAGAACCCCATGACCCCTCGATTCCCGCGTTCCGCCGCATTGTTTGCCGCTCTGGTATTCGGCGCCTTGCCTTGTGCCCAGGCGGTCGAATACACCCAAGTGAATGAAACCGCCAGCACGATCTCCTTCACGTACAACCAGTTCGGCTCGCGGGTCTATGGCACGTTCAGCAAGTTCGACGCCACTCTTGATTTCGACACGGCGGCCCCGTCATCCGCCCATGCCGCGCTGACCATCCAGCTCGCCAGCATCGATGCCGGCAGCAGCGACGCCAATGACGAGCTGCAAAAGCCTGCCTGGTTTGACACGGCAAAGTATCCGGTGGCGACCTTTGAATCGACCGGCGTGAAAGCGCAGGGTGACAACCGCTACGTGATCACCGGCAAACTCACACTCAGGGGAACCTCTCGCGAAGTGGATGTACCGGTGCTCCTGAAGGCTGAGAACGCCATCGGCATCTTTGAAGGCAAATTAAAGCTCAAGCGCAGCGACTTCAAAATCGGTGAAGGTGAATGGGCCGACACTGCCGTCTCCGACGACATCAACATCAAGTTCAAGATGGTTGCGCCAGAGCGGTAGCGCTGTTCCACGCTTCTCACTATCAAGGGAGCTAACCATGTCAGTGACCATCAACGGCGAAAACAAACGCATCGGTCTGGCCATGTCGGGCGGCGGCTTTCGAGCCGCTGCGTTTCACCTGGGCGTCATGCGTGAACTGGACAGCCACGGGCTTCTCGACAAGCTCGATCTGCTGAGTTGTGTGAGCGGCGGCAGTATTGCCGGTGCCACGGTTGCGTTGAACTGGAGCGCGGCCAATAAACTGGACTTGCTCGACACTTACCTGCGTACGCGTTCGATTGCGGTGTCATCGTTTATCGCCGGTTCGCTTGATCCGTTCGAGTCGCGACTGGATAAGTTGGCAGGCTCCTACGATAAGGATCTGTTCCTGAAGAAAAAGCTGGTGGCGCTGAGCAACGGGCCGCGCATTTATCTGAATGCCACGAATCTCTCGACCGGCAATATGTTCTTTTTCGTTGCCGGCGGCGGTAAGGATTGTGAGATGGGTGAGCATGAGCTCGGGGTCATACCGGCCCCTGATTTCCCGATCTGCCAGGCGGTTGCGGCTTCATCTGCGTTTCCGCCCGTGTTCCCGCCGCTCAGGCTCGATTCCAGTACCTACGGTCCCGCCGCCAACGTTGAATACGTGACGCTGACGGATGGCGGGGTGTACGACAACATGGCCGTCAGCCCGTTAGTGCGCGATCGCAATGCGCTCGATTACGTGATTGTCAGCGACGGTGGCAAGCCGTTTGCGAACAACAGTCGGCCGACCGAATCTGGCGCCATCGTGCTCAAGGCCGGGCTCGACATCATGATGGAGCAGATCCGCGGGCTGGAATTTGACCGTCTTCAGTACCGGTTTCTGGCGGGGAAGGGGCCCAAGCCGATGTGGTTTTCGATCGACAGTCACGTGGGTGAATCTCGCCAGGGTGACGCGGCGTTTGCCTCATCCATCGGTACGAACCTGAGCCGGCTGTCATCAGATGAAATGGAGGTGCTGACTCGCCACGGCGCTTCACTGGTGAAGGCGCGGCTAACGGCCTATGCCCCAGAACTGCTTCCCTGACCAACGAAATCCCCTGTAGGAGCCGAGCTTGCTCGCGAAGGCGGCGTGTCAGCCAATACACATGTTGCCTGACACACCGCCTTCGCGAGCAAGCTCGGCTCCTACAAGAGCGGGCGTGTCAGCCAATACACATGTTGCCTGACACACCGCCTTCGCGAGCAAGCTCGGCTCCTACAGGGATTGGGTTACTTTCAGCTCAGGTTCCCGCAGAAGATATTCTGATTACCGTCGGCGGGGCTTTGACGCACCACCAACGCGTAACCGCCAGCGCGAAGCGTGTCGACGGTTACCGGTGCGCTTTTCCAGAAATACTGGTGCGAGGCGGGCGAATAGAACCGCGCGTTCGGACCGTCGTTGATGTCATAGGCGGGTTTGGCACCCAGGTTTCCACAGCTTCCTGGATAGATGTAGGCCATCAAGCGGCCCGGTAATGCGCTGCCTATGGGTTCGCCACTGACGGCAAACCAGAACGTCGTCGTACTGCCACTGGGCATCATGACTGTCTGGGCGATACTCCCGGGATTAGTGGAAGTAGCGTTCAGGGGAACGTTGGTGATTTGACTGTCAGGCACTGTCGAACACCCAGAGATCCACCCGACCGCTACCACTAACGCCAGCGAAGATACGATTTTCATCGTGATACTCCCGCTTTGTAAGGACGCGTTGAAGTGATCCCCCTAGTAAATTCTAGCTATCAGGGCACGGCGGGTGATTATTCGGATGGTCGGTCACCGCAAACAGCGCCTTGTATCAGCCTGCGCGCACCCCTGTAGGAGCTGTCGAGCTTGCGAGGCTGCGATCGGCTGCGAAGCAGTCGTAAACCCTGAGTGCTCGGTGTGTCAGGTGTACCGCGCAGGCTGATTTTACGACTGCTGCGCAGCCGATCGCAGCCTCGTTTCACTCGACAGCTCCTACAGAGCCGATCGCAGCCTCGTTTCACTCGACAGCTCCTACAGAGCCGATCGCAGCCTCGTTTCACTCGACAGCTCCTACAAGGGGTATGCGTTGGGGGCGATAAGTCATCTATGCTTTTGCTGATTCCAAAAAAAAGCGGAAGACCGGGCAGATGAACAGCTATCCACCGCCACCGATGCGCAGGCTTCGGGTTTATGCGTTTGACCCGCAGGCGTCCACGCAGTTGGAGACTGCCCGCATCAGCCACGCGACCATTCAGATTCCCTGGGAGGAGCGCTGGGAAGCGAAGATGCAGCCGGGCCCGGTCAACGAGTATTTTGAAGTCATCGATGTCGACCCGAGCAGCGGCCAGTTTTACGACCCGGTGGATCTCAACGACCGGCATCTGCTGGCGCAAGACGGGCTAACGCCGTCCGAAGGCGATCCGCGGTTCCACCAGCAGATGGTGTTCGCCGTGGCGATGAAAACCGTCAAGCTGTTTGAGCGTGCACTCGGGCGCAAGGTGTATTGGTGCCCGCGCTGGGACGAGAAAACCTCGTCGTATCAGGAAGTGCGCAAACTGCGCATTTACCCGCATGCGCTGCGCGAGGCCAATGCCTATTACAGCAAGGATAAGAAGGCTTTGATGTTCGGTTACTTCAAGGCCTCGATCACTGATCCCGGGGCCAATCTGCCGGGCAGTTGGGTGTTCACCGCGCTGTCCCACGACATCATCGCCCACGAAACCACCCACGCTATTCTCGATGGTTTGCACCGTCGCTACAGTGAGTCGACCAGTGCCGACAGCCTGGCATTTCATGAAGCCTTTGCCGACATCGTGGCGCTGATGATGCATTTCACCTTGCCCGAGGCGGTGTCCAAGTACGTGGCCGCCAATGGCGGCAACCTCAACCAACGTTCCTGGCTCAGTGGCCTGGCGCGGCAGTTCGGCGAGGCGACGGGGCGTTACGCGGCATTGCGCGAAGCCATCGACGACAAGGACAGCCAGCAGCTGCCCGATCCGACCCTGCTGGCCAAGGTGCGCGAGCCCCATCAGCGCGGTGCCATTCTGGTCGCGGCGGTGTTCGACGCGTTCGTCAGCATCTATGAACAACGCTCGTCCGATCTGTTGCGCCTGGCCGATAGCGGCGGCAAAGCGAGCACTCGCCTGCCACCGGAACTGGTGCAGCGCTTGACCCGTGAAGCCATCAAGTCGGCGGATCACGTTCTGCGCATGTGTATCCGTGCGCTGGACTACTTGCCTCCGGTGGATGTGCGGTTCGGTGAGTTCTTGCGGGGCATCATCACCGCCGACACCGATTTGATCCCGGACGACCCGATGCAATATCGCCTGGCGATGATTCAGGCGTTCCGACGTCGCGGCATACTGCCCGAGAACTGTTTGTCACTGGCCCCCGACAGCCTGCTGTGGGAAACCGCTGCCGTTGACCTTGAGGCCAAAGACCTGTTGAACGCGCCCAAAGGCACGCACGCGCTCGATATCACCCCGCAATACCAGCGGCACAAGGGCTTTCGCCAGGCCGAGCGCAATCGCAAGATTGTTTGGTACTGGATGATGAAGGTTTGCGATTCGACACCGGGTTGGGCCGATGCACTGGGCGTGGTTTTCAATACTGACCGAACTGAGCGGTACATCGCCGGCAGCCTGTTTCCTCGATTTAACGCCACCCAGCCGGCGGTCGAGGTGCACTCGGTGCGGACCTGCCGTCGTGCCGGGCCCGATGGTCAGGACCTGCGCCAGTTGGTGATCGAAGTGACGCAAAAGCGCCAGGGCTTTTTGGACCCTGCAAACCAGAATGCGCAGGATCAGCAGGATCTGGCGGGCAGCACGCCACCGCTGGCCAGCGACTTTCTGTTTCGTGGCGGTGCGACGCTGATCATCGATCTGCGCGATGGCAAGGTCCGTTATGTCATTCGCAAGCGCATCGACGACGGGGCGCGACTGGCCTGCCAGCGACAATTCCTCGAGACCGGCACTGACAGTCTGGCGCTGACCTACCGAGGCGCACGCGCCGAGGATAATCCGTTCGCCATGACCCATCGTGGAGTCTGACGCCATGACCACCAGTCTTTCACCCGGCACGGTATCGGTGCGCATGTACCGGGGCATTCTGGGCGACTGCTTTTTGCTGCGCCATCAGGTCGAGAATGCTGAGGTCAAGCACATCCTGATCGACTGCGGTGTGTTGCAGGGGGTCGAGAAAGCCAGGGACCGGATGAAAGAGATTGTCGGCGACCTCCTGGCCACCACCGGCGGCGAGTTGGACCTGCTGGTCGTCACCCATGAACACCACGATCACCTGTCTGGATTTCTGTACGAGCAGGAAGCGTTCAAAAACCAGTTCGAGATTCGCGAGTTCTGGCTGGCCTGGACGGAAGACCCCGGCGATCCGCAGGCCGTTGCGCTGCATCAGCATTTCGACAAGGCCAAGCAGGCGCTGTCGGCGCTGGCCGGTCAGCCGAAAATGACCGCGTTGAAGGAAGACAATTTACACATCAAGACGGTGTTGGACCTGAGTGCATTCATGGGGGTCACCGGCGGCGCTCGTCCGACCGGGGCCAGCACTTTGCAGATGCTCAAGGACAAGGCGACGCCGGCGCGAACGCGTTTTCTGCAGCCGGGCGATGTGGTCACGCCAACCGGGATTGCCGGTCTCAAGGCCTACGTGATGGGGCCGCCAAGAGATGAAAAACGCTTGCGCAAGGACACACCGTCGCAAGGCGCTGCCAAAGAGGTGTACCTGACCAATGAGGAAGATGCCCATGCCATCGAGCTTCAGGTCGGGCACCTCAACGGCGTGCCCGTGCAGGCGCTCGACCTGCCTTTTGCGCGCCCGCATCAACGGCCGCTGGACCCGCTGAAACAGCAGCTGCCGAAGGACCACACGCTGACCCAAAAGCTGTACTTCGACCCCGCTCAGGCGCAGCGCAAAATCGATGACGAGTGGTATTCATCAGCCGAGACGCTGGCGCTGAAAATGGACTCCGACACCAACAACACCAGCCTGGTCCTGGCCTTCGAACTGCCGGACCAGCAGGTGCTGTTGTTTCCGGGTGATGCGCAGGTGGGCAACTGGCTGTCGTGGGCCGATCAGACTTACCCGCGCACGCCCGATCCGGCGCAGGGTGGTGCGCTTTCCATCGATGACATTCTGGCGCGCGTCACGTTGTACAAAGTCGGCCACCATTGCAGCCACAACGCCACGCTGCGGCAATTGGGGTTGGAAAAGATGACCGATAAAAGGTTGGTGGCGATGATCCCGGTGGTGACTAAAGTCGCTGAGGATAATGACTGGAACATGCCGTATCCCGACCTTTATCAAGCCTTGAAAGATAAAACCAGCCAGCGTGTGTTGATCGGCGACAGTGACATCGCCGAGGAAACCGCAGCCTTCATGAAGACACCGACCGCCGAGCAAAACCGGGCGGTGCTGGACTATCACCCAGCGGGCTTGTGGGTCGAGGTCAAAATCTCCTTCTGAGCCTGACTCCGACTCCGTAGCAGCTGTCGAGCCTGCGAAGCTGCGATCTCTGTAGCAGCTGTCGAGCTTGCGAGGCTGCGTTCGGCTGCGCAGCAGTCGTAAACCCTGAGCACGCGGTTTTCCTGATACACCGCATCGTCTGATTTTACGACTGCTGCGCAGCCGAACGCAGCCTCGCAAGCTCGACAGCTCCTACAGATCGGGTTATGGCTCAACCTTTCACAGCATCCAACAACCGGTGCAATCGCACCGCATCGGCAAAGGTCGCCGCAGCCTGTGTGCCTTCAGCCACATCCTGCGCATACACGTGGTACAGCTCCGCCAGTTCCAGCACGGCCGATGGCAATCCAGAGGCCGGCAGGCGTTGGTAACTATCAGGCACGGGGAGTATTTGCAGCGGCAGATTGTCGCCGTGGGCGCCCTCAATCACGTAGTCATCACCGACATCACCAAAGGCTGAACGGTTGGTGATTTTCAGGTCACCCGCGTCACCCGTGATATCCAGCTGTACCCCCGAGCCGTTGCGCTTGCCGCCTTCGATGTGGATCGAAATCACCGCACCGTCCTCCAGCAATCCGCTGAGCACCAGTTGGTCCGGCGCGGAACTGTCCAGCACTTCGCCGGTTTCGACGATGGTCACTTGCGGGAACTGGCTGACCATCAACCCCAGCACACTGACCGGCCAGCCGGTTGCGGTGAAGAGCATGTCGAGGAAGTGCCCGGCGTAGATCGCGATCACGCTGGAGAAGTTTTCTTCGGCGGCGGTCCAGCGCAGGGCATTGGCGCGCAGGGCCTGGAGGTAATGGGTGCTGACGTGCAGGCGTACCGAGCGCAGTTTGCCGACGTAGCCTTGCTGCAACAGGTCTTGCAGGTAACGGTTGTGCGGCGCGTGACGCCGTTGCAGGCCGACGATGTGACGTACGCCGGCGTCGTTCGCCAGATGTACCAGGTTCTCCGAGGCAGCGGTGGTGGTGGTCAACGGCCATTCGCAGTAGACATTTTTGCCAGCGGCGATGGCAGCGCGCACGGTGTGTTCGTGCTGCGGCGCAGTGTTGAGCACCACCACCAGGTCGACCTCGGGGTGATGGACCAGCGCATCGAGCGAATCGGCGATGTGCGCAATCGCGTACTCGCGGGCTGCCGCTTCGGCACGGTCACGGTGTTCGCTGTACACCGCTTGCACGCGATATTGCGGCAGCAGAGCGAGCACCCGCAGGTGGCCGTGGCGTGCCCAGGTGCCGACGCCGACGATGCCGACGCGAATGGGGGAGTGTGGGGTTGTCATGGAAGTGACCTCGCAGGTTGATGGCTGACGAGGCGAGTCTAGGGAGCATCACTCAAAGGAAAAACGGGGCAGGTGGCCGAACACTTTGGACTCGGACGGCTGTAATCCGCGGCATCGCGCAAGTGCTGCAACGCTAAGTTCAGACCTTGAGAATGTTGTCCTTGAAGTAGTCGATCAACACTCGCAGCCTCGGTGCGGTCTGCTTCGATGCAGGCCAGAGCATCCACAGGTTGCCGCTGTGGTCGGTGTAGTCGTCCAGCAATACCTTCAGCCTGCCGTCGGCCAGTGGCTCGCGGATTGAAAAATCCGGGAGGCAGGCAATCCCCACGCCATCTATCGCCAGGTACGTCAGCGGATCCATCGTGGTGCAGGCCAGGGCTTTCGACAGATTCGGCTCGATGTGCGTCTCGCCGATGCGCAGCGGCCAGCGCTCGATCATGCCGGTGGCCGGAAACTTGTGCAGCAGGCAGACGTGGTGGCGCAGGTCGTCGGGGTGTGTCGGTTCGCCATGGCGTTCCAGGTATTCGGGGGACGCCACCAACTGCAATTGATAGCCGCCCAGTTTGCGCGCCATCAGCCGCGAATCTTGCGGCGCACCGGTGCGGACCACGGCATCGAAACCTTCCTCGATCACGTCCACCATGCGGTCGGACATGTCCACGTCCAGTTCGATGTCCGGGTAGGCGCGCATGAACCCGGCCAGCACCGGCATGATCAACACGTTCTGGATCGGCACGCTGATGCGCACCTTGCCCCGTGGGCTGGCGGACAGTTCCAGCAGCTCCATTTGCGCCGCTTCCACTTCGCTGAGGATGCGTTTGCAACGGTCCAGAAACAGTTCGCCTTCGGTGGTCAGGGTGACGCTGCGGGTGCTGCGGTGGAACAGCCGAACCCCCAGGCGTTCTTCCATGCGCGCCACGCTTTTGCCCACGGCCGACGAGGAGATTTCCAGCAGGCGTCCGGCTTCGGTGAAGCTGCGGGTTTCGGCCACCTGAATGAAGGCCGTGATACCGCTGAGGCTGTCCATCATGTGAGGTGTGCTCGGTGCAGGGAGGGATTAACGCAGAGTAGAGGCGGGTGGGGGATTTGCAAAGGGGAAGTCCGGGATACCGAGGCGCCGCCATCGCGAGCAGGCTCGCTCCCACACGGGATCTTCGTCGTGCACAGATTTTGTGTTCGCTGAAGCTTCAGTGTAGGAGCTGGTTTGCCAGCGAAGGACGTCAACGATGACGCGTTTCATCAGGAGAAACGTGGCGCATTCGAATCCTTCGCTGGCAAGCCAGCTCCTACAGGGGGAATGGCCTGTTCGTAATGGGTATCCTCTGCTCGCGAACAACAGGATGAACGCCGCGCATTCAAGACCTACGCGAGCAGGCTCGCTCCCACACGGGATCGTCGTCGTGCACCGATTTTGTGTTCGCTGAAGATCCCTGTAGGAGCTGGCTTGCCAGCGAAGACGGCCTGACAGCCAACCAATCTCTCGCAGGTATCCCCCATTCAAATGTAGGAGCGAGCCTGCTCGCGAAGGTCGTCAACGATGACGCGTTTCATCAGGAGAAACGTGGCGCATTCGAATCCTTCGCTGGCAAGCCAGCTCCTACAGGATCGTCGTCGTGCACCGATTTTGTGTTCGCTGAAGATCCCTGTAGGAGCTGGCTTGCCAGCGAAGACGGCCTGACAGCCAATGCAAAACTCAAGCGCTTTGTTGATAAAACGGATAGTCAGTAAACCCAACCTCAGTACCGCCATAGAAGGTGTCACGGTCATACGCATTCAACGGCCGGTTATGCCGAATACGTTCCGGCAGATCCGGGTTGGCAATAAAGTCACGCCCAAACGCCACAAGATCCGCATCACCCGCTTTCAAAATCTCCTCGGCGGTGGCCGCAGTAAAACCACCCGCAGCGATGATCAACCCAGCGTAATGACGACGAATCAACTGCGCCGCCACCGGGTTCTGGTCCTTGCTTTCGTCAATCGAGTTACCCAGCACCCGCGGCTCGATCAAGTGCAGATAGGCCAGTTTCAATGACGCCAGTTGCTGCGCGACGTAGACGAACAGCGCTTCGGGATTGCTGTCTTTCATGTCGCCGAAATTGCCGCTCGGGCCGAGGCGCACCGCAACGCGTTCACTGCCCCAGATCGAAATCACCACGCGGGTGATGTCCAGCAGGAATTGTGCTCGCTTGGCGATGCTGCCGCCGTAGGCGTCGGTACGGCGATTGCTGCCGTCCTGCAGGAACTGATCGATCAAGTAACCGTTGGCGCCATGGATTTCCACGCCGTCGAAACCCGCTTCCAGCCCTCGTTGCGCGGCGCTGCGAAAATCTTCGACCAATGCCACAACCTCCGCTTCGCTGAGGGCGCGATGCGGTGTGCTCGGCACCCAACCGCTGGCGGTGTAGGCGACGCCGTCATAGTCGACCGCCGAAGGTGCGACTGGCTGGGCGCCATCAGGCTGCATGTCACTGTGGGACTGGCGACCGGCGTGGAACAGTTGCAGGAAAATCCGTCCGCCCTTGGCGTGAACCGCCTCGGTGATGGTTTTCCAGCCGGGGATCTGCGCGTCGTTATACAGGCCGGGCGAACCGAGGTAGCCGTTGCCGGTGGTGGAAACCACGGTGGCTTCGGAAATGATCAGACCGCCGTCGGTGGCGCGCTGCGAATAGTATTCGGCCATCAACGCACCGGGCACATCGCCGGGCTCGGAACGCATGCGCGTCAGTGGCGCCATGACGACTCGGTGGGACAGGGCGTGCGGGCCAATTTGAATGTTGGAAAGCAGGGTTGGGTGATTCATGGTGACCTCCGGTAAATGTCTGGAGGTCACCTTAGGCCGTTCGATTCAGGAGAAAAACGGGGCAAAGATCCAGTCTCTCCGGACCGATTGTTCCGTAATCGGCCGGGCAACATCAAAAGATCGCAGCCTTCGGCAGCGCCTACATAAAAAATGCGATTTCTGTAGGCGCCGCCGAAGGCTGCGATCTTTTAACCGTTGTTACCCGTCACCAACGCCCGGTCCACATTGCATGGGCCGGGCGCCGATCGATAGCTCATCAGTGCACCGCTATCGGCACCGTTACCGACTTGCCGAAGGCCGAACTGATGGTCACGGTCGGGCTCGCTGTCGGCCCGGCGCCGGTGGTGGTGACCGACACTCGCCAGCGGGCACCGCTGCCGGTCGGAGTGAGGGTCGCATTGCCCAGGTTGAGCGGTCCGGCAGTGGTCGTCGCGGTGACCGTCAGCGTATTGCCGGTGCCGCGCGACGTGGTCCCGGCCAGGTCCCAGGTGTTGCGGTTGTTGCTGCGCACCGTTACCGAAGCACTGGTGACCACCAGGTCTTCGTTGACCGCTGCGCCAGAGACGGCCACCGACACCGTTGCCGGTGGCGAGACCGCATCCTTGGCGTCACTCGCTTGATAGGTGAAGGTTGCGGTGAATGGCGCCGGAACGACGGCCGGTGGCGTGTAGGTCACTCGCACGCCGTCGGTGCTGACCGTACCCAAACCGGAGTCCGGCTGGCTCAGGCCGACGACTTTGAGCGGCAGGTTACCGTCGGGGTCGGTGTCATTGGCCAACACGTTGATGGTCAGCGGCAGGCCGTTACTGCTGGTGGCGCTGTCGTTGTTGGCCACCGGCTTTTTGTTGTCGCCTTCGTGATCATCGTCTTGACCGCCGGTGCGGAAGGGCGGCAGCGCAGCGGAGTTCACATAGGTGACCCCGTCCCAACCCGGCAACGGCGTTGGCATCAACTGGAACTGGCCCGGATGCTCGACATCCCAACGCAACAGCATCGACGAGTCTTCGTGCTGGGTGTTGTGGCAGTGTTCCATGTACGTGCCGGCGAACTCGCGGAAGTGGATCGCCATTTCGACATCCACTGAACTGTCGATGCCTTCGCCAATGCGATAGACGTCCTTGCGCGCCCATTTTTCCCATTCCGGCGGCGCCTTGCCGTCGCGGCTGAGGATGACCCCTTCTTCGAAATGCACGTGCACCGGGTGGTTCCAGCCGTTGCCGCCATTCTTGATTTTCCACACTTCAAGCGTGCCGTCGCCGGAGAACCCGGCATCGGTCGGGCCGTTGGCCAGTTGTGGCGCGGCGCTGAGGCGGCGCGGGTCCATGTTGTAGCCAAAACCGCCGTCAGTCTTGATGGTCCAGGGCGCTTCATCAGTACCATCGGAGCGGCCAAAAATAAACTCGCGATGCCGCGCCGCTTTAAGTTTTGCCTGGTCGTTCGGGTTGTCGCGATCGATGGTCAGCGGGATCATTACCTTCCCGGCGGGCTTGCCGGGTTTGGCCGGCTCATAGGCGACCGGGTCCATGCTCTGATCCTGTCCGGTGTAAGGCTGCACAACCAGTTGCATGAACTTGCCAACGGTGGGGTCGCCCTTGTCCCATTGCGGGCCTTTGCTGGTTTGCTTGATGACGGCTTTGTACTTCTCGGACAGCACGTCAGCCAGGGACAGTTCGTTTTTCTCCGGCCCCTTGCCGGTTTTGTGTTCCAGCACGTTGACGAAGTACAGCTTGTCGCCGGTTTTGATGCCGTTTTTCGCAAAGTTGACAATGATGTCGTAACGCTCGGCGATGCCCTGTGTCGGCAGGATTGCATTGTGGTCCTGCCGGTCTCCGTCGCCATCCAGGTCCATGCTGCCGTCGAAGGGCACGGCGTGCGCCATGATGTTGCCGTCGTTGCCGATCAAGTGGAACGGCACCCGGTTGTAGGAAACCCCCGATCCCGACGGTCCCGGAAACTCGCCGCCATTGCCGCTGATTTCTCGTACCAGTGCCAGTTTGAAGTAGCGCGACACCGAGCCGTTGAGAATGCGGAAACGATAGCTGCGCGCCCGGACTTTCAGCCGTGGCTGGTACTGCCAGTTGACCAGGATCTGATCCCCAAGAAAGCCGTCGGTGTTGAACGGGTTGAACCACAACTGACCGTTCTGATCCCAGGCTTTGTCGGCGACCACCAGGTTGACGTCATAGTCACGGTTGCCCCAAGGCAACGCCGAACCGCTGGGCAAACGCAAGTTGACGCCATCCTCGATCGCTTCGTTGCCGCGATCGATAGCGCTGTAATAGTTCATCATCACCGCGTTGCCCTTGTAGACGTTCTGCGCGGTGAAATCGAGCATGTGGTCGTGGAACCAGTGGGTACTCATGGTTTCGCGCCAGTCGCCACGGATCTTGATGGTGCCGTTTTCACAGGTCTTCAACCCGGGACTGGCATCGTTGACGTACAGCTTCTCGCCCGGGGAGCAGGGGAACGCCGCGCGTGGATCTTGCGCCGTGGTGTTGATGGTGTCGTAGCCGGCCAGTTGCATCGGCCAGCGGTAATCGTAGTACTGCCCCGGAAAGAAGAACGCGTTGGCATAGCCGTCGCTTTCGGCCGGGGAGTGGCCGTTGTGTTCGTGGGTACTGATGGTGTGCAGGCCAAAACCGGCGTTGGCGGCGGGGTCGATCGGCAGGGCGTTGTAGTGACGCATCAGCAGCGGCTGGCCGTAGCGGACCATCAGCAACTTGGGCGGCACGGTGCCGTCGAAGGTCCACAACGAGTTGTGATTCTGCAGCGGCATTTTCGAGTGAAAACGCACGTCGATGCCTTTGGTCGTGCCCGCCGTTTCAGGGATGTCGGAGGTCTGGTAGTAGAGCCCGCCGGGTGCGAATTCACCGACGGCGTAGTTATGCAATTGTTTGCGGTCGCGCAGGCCGCCGTTGGTTCGCGCGCCCATTTGCACGGTCTTGTATTGAACCTGAGGATAAAACTCGTTCCAGCGTTGATGCGACCAGCCTTTTCCCGGTGGCCGACCCTCGGCGGGCGAGCCGACCGGGTGGCGGTTGAGGAAGGCTTCGATCTGCGCCTTCCACGGGTTGCGGTCCAGCACATTGGAGAATTGCGACGGGTACGGATACAACCCGGGCTGGCGCATGAACGCTTCGATCGCGGCACTCGACGGGCCGCTGCGGGCGACGTTGTTCGGGTCCTGCTGGGGCGCCGGGCCGGTGGTGGGTACCGGGAATGTCAGGGGCTGTGGCGGGGTGGTCGGGTCAAGTTTTTCCGGACCAAACTCTTCGAACAGCAGCAGTTGCTGGGTAAACGGTTCGGCCCCGAACAAGGGGCTGGGTTTGCCGTTGGTGGGGAAGTTGAACGAGGTCTGCAAGTCTGGCGGCAGCACGTTGTCGGCACGCGGCGTGTCGCGGTCGCCGTACACGCCGTTGGGCAGGGCGATTGCGCCCTGATTGGCCTCCGGCAAGGATTTCAAGGCTTCCAGCGCGGCCGCCGCTGCCACGGGATCGGCGGGCGGATTGGAGTAGGCCGAAGGATCCGTCGGTGGCGGTTGCCCGACATCATCGATCGGGGCAGCGATGGCCGAGGTCAGGCCGAAGGTCATCAGCATCACAGAAGTGATGCCCTGCGCCCGGAAGAAGCCGGGCGACTTGTTCGCAGGTACTGAGCTTTTCATTGCGGTTCTCTCGGGGGGCATGCCGGCATTAACGGCACTTGCCCTTCCCCTGAAGCAAAAGCTGCGCCACCACCAGAGACGGATAAAAAGACTTTTAAAATCAGACCATTACATTGGATGAAAGACATCGGGTATCGAAGAAAGCGCGCGCATGTGGGGGATAGTCCTCACTGTCGGGGATGACGTTATCCCCCACGAGCAAGCGGCATTGTTCCCGCCCGGCCTTGCCAAAATGGACTGCCATGGAAGAAAATGAGAGTCATTATCAAATAACTTTTGTTTTGGGCCTTCTCCATGTCCTCCGTCGACCTCTCGCTGCAACACGCCGTGCATACGCTTTACGAGGACCATCACAGCTGGCTTTGTGGCTGGCTGCGCAAGCGACTTGGCTGTATCGACAATGCGGCGGACCTGGCCCAGGACACCTTCATTCGCGTGCTGACCCAGCGCAAGGCACCTGAGTTGCGCGAGCCTCGTGCTTATCTGAGTACGGTGGCGCGCAGCTTGATGATCGACATGTTCCGGCGCAAGGCCCTGGAACAGGCCTACCTGGAAACCCTCGCGGCAATTCCGGAGCCGGTGGCGTTCTCCCCCGAAACCCGCACGCTGATTATCGAAACCCTGATGGAAATCGACCGGCTGCTCGATGGTCTCGGTAGTCGGACGCGGGAGATTTTCCTCATGGCCCAGCTCGACGGCCTGAGCTATGTCGAGATCGGCCGGCGACTGAATGTCTCGGTGACCACGGTCAAGAAACACGCCGTGCGCGCCCTGACGCACTGCCTGCTGTTGCTTGAGGACTGAGCCGTGGCACGTTCGCAAGCGCTGGATTACGCCACCCTTGAGGCCGCCGCTCGCTGGTATGTCGACTTGCGTGGCGAAGTGCCGGACGAGGCCACCCGTGAAGCGCATCGGCGCTGGCTGGAGCGCGACCCACGCCATCAGCAAGCCTGGGAGCGCCTCGCACGTTTGCAGGACAAACTCGGTCAGGTCGCCCCCGGCATCGCTCGGCCGACACTGGCCAGTGCCCGCGCCAAACGGCGTGATGTGCTCAAGGTCTTGTCGATCCTGTTGGCGACGGGCGCGGCGGGCACCCTGGCCTGGAACACCACGCCACTGCCGACGTTGATGGCCGACCAGCGTACCGGCACCGGCGAACGCCGCCGCGTGCGCCTGGACGACGGCAGCCAGTTGCAACTGAACACGGCCACTGCGGTGGACATTCGCTACAGCGCCAACCTGCGCGAAATCCACCTGCTGCGGGGTGAAATCCTGATTGAAACCGCGCGTGACGATCTGGCCCGGCCATTCGTTGTGCACACGGCCGAAGGCAGCATTCGTGCGCTGGGGACCCGTTTTATCGTGCGCAGCGAAGCGGGGCGCACGCAGGTTTGTGTGCAGGAGCATGCAGTCGAGGTGCGCTCGGCCAGCCTGCAGGGTCCGGCGGTGCGCGTCGACGCCGGTCAGCAACTGAGTTTTCGCCAGGATCAGATTGACCCGGTGCAGCGGGCCAACCCCCAGGCAGATGCCTGGACCCGCGACATGCTGGTGGTCAATGACTGGCGCCTGAGCGATTTCATCAAGGAATTGCAGCGTTACCGCCCCGGCCACCTGGGGTGTGATCCCGCCATTGCCGCGTTACGCATTTCCGGTGCCTTCCACCTCGGCAATACCGACACGATCCTGGACAACCTGACCTCGACCTTGCCGGTGCGCATTCGGCGTTTCAGCCGCTATTGGGCCAGCGTGGGGCCGGTTTGAGTGATTATCCAAAAAAAATTCAGCAGGGGGGTTGTTGATTCAGATTCTCATTCGACTTTGTAGGTAGAGGCGCAATCGACGCCGCCATTCACTGCCACCGGGCGATAGGAAACTGCATGACCCCTCGCAATCCCCATATCCGCAAACCTTCAAACAAATCTTCAGCCAGCCCCTTGAACCGTGCAGTCCATGCCGCACTGCTCGGTATGGCGCTGATCGTCCCGCTGGGGATGGCGGTCGTGGCACAGCCGGTCTGGGCGCAGACCGACGTCGAAACGCAATTCGATATCCCGGCCGGTTCGCTGGGCCAGGCCTTGACCCAATTTGCATCCACCGCGGGTGTGACGGTGTCCTTCGATCCGGCGCATGCCGGCGGTCAACAGTCGGCGGGATTACGCGGCCGCTACACGGTGGATGCCGGTTTGCGCCGGTTGCTCGCCGGCAGCAAATTGCAGGCGGTGCGTCACGACAATGGCAGCTATTCGCTGTTGCCGGTGGTGGATTCGGGCGCGGCGCTGCAACTGGGCGCGACCAGTATCTCGGGCCAGGCCATCGAGTCAGCCTACGGACCGGTCGACGGTTACGTGGCCACCCGCAGTGCCACCGCCACCAAGACCGACACGCCAATCCTCGAAGTGCCGCAGACCATCAACGTGGTGACCGCGCATCAAGTAGAAGTGCAGGGCGCACGCAACCTGACCCAAGCCCTGCGTTACACGCCAGGGGTGAACACCGGCGGTTTCACCGACCGCAACTCGATTGCCGACGAAATCACCAGCCGTGGCTTCGCCCCGACTCCGTTGTACCTGGACGGCGCCTACATTCCATACGCCGGCAGCCTCGGTGGTGCGCCGCAAATCGACCCGTACACCCTGGAACGCATCGAAGTGCTCAAAGGCCCGTCGTCGGTGCTCTACGGACAGAACCAGCCGGGCGGCCTGATCAACATGGTCTCCAAACGGCCGACCACCGAGCAGCAAAACCAGATCAAACTGGGGGCGGGCAGCTACAACCGGGTCAACGGCGCCTTCGACACCAGCGGCCCGATCGACGATCAGAAGCAGTTCAGCTATCGCCTCGTCGGCGTCGCCAACAAGGGCAACGAACAAGTCGACCATAACAACAGCGAACGCATGCTGTTGGCGCCGAGCCTGACCTGGGCACCGACTGAAGACACCGCCTTGATCTTGCTGGCGCAGATTCAGCGTGATGACGGGCTGCCTGATTATCAGTCGCTGCCAAGGATCGGTTCGCTCGAACGCGGCCCCAACGGCGAGCGAATCAACCGGCACTTCTTCTCCGGTGACACCAATTTCAACGATTACCGGCGCGACCAGTACGTCTTCGGTTATGACTTCAGCCACAACCTCAGCGACGACCTGAAGTACCGCTCCACCGCGCGTTACACCGATGTGCGCGACCAATACAAGGGCTTCTACCTGCGCAGCTTCGTCACCGATGCTGACGGCGTCACCGATTTCACCCGCGCTAACCGTGCCAAGGTCGACTGGCGCCAGCACAACATCGCCTACACCATCGATAACAACCTGGAATACACATTCAACACCGGGGCCCTGGAGCACACGACTCTGGCGGGCGTTGACTATCGCCATTTCACCCGCAAGTACGATGGCTACAACGCCAACAACGTGTTGCCGGTCGACCTGTACGGCAAGAACAATTACGACACCAGCAGTGTGACGCCGCAGTTGACCACGAAGTGGGACAACACCCTGCGCCAAACCGGTATGTACCTGCAGGACCAGATCAAACTGGACAAGTGGATCCTGACCATCGGCGGTCGTCAGGACTGGGCGGAACTCGACAACAAGGACTTGCTGGCGTCGACCCACGAAGCCAAGCGCGACAATCAGTTCACCGGCCGCGTGGGCCTGACCTACGTCACAGATTTTGGCCTGGCGCCGTACGTCAGCTACTCCGAATCGTTCCTGCCGACCCTGGGCACCGCAGCCCCCGAGCGCGGCGGCAAGGCCTTCGAGCCGACCAAGGGCGAACAATACGAAGTGGGTGTGAAGTACCAGCCGTTCGAGAAAACGCTGATCACCGCGTCGGTGTATCAGGTCAAACAGAAGAACGTGCTGACGGGCGACGATGACTATCCGGAGTACATGGCGCAGAGCGGCGAAGTGCGTTCGCGCGGCGTCGAACTGGAAGTCAAATCCAGTATCGACAACGTCGACGTGTTGGCGGCGGCCAGCTACATGGACTCGTTCTACACCAAGGATACGTGGGGCAATCAGGGCAACCGCAATGAAGCGCAGTCGCCGGTATCGGCCGCGTTATGGGTGGATTATCACTTCACCCAGGCCAGCCTCAATGGCCTGACCTTCGGCGCCGGCGCGCGCTACACCGGGCGCAAACCGGGTGATGCGGCCAACTCGTTCGACGTGCCGTCCTATGTCGTCTACGACACCACCGTCAGTTATGACATGGGCAAACTCGACCCGAGCCTGCGCGGATTGCAGACGCGCCTGAACGTGCAGAACGTCTTCGACCGCGAGTACGTGTCGGACTGCAACTACTCGTTCGGTTGCTACTACGCGCAGGAGCGGGTGGCTTCGGTTGAAATGACGTACGACTGGTAATTTTCGCCTGGCTCGACGGACGCCATCGCGGGCAAGCCCGCTCCCACAGGATCTCTGGTGTTGCACAAACAGTGTGAACGACACAAAAAACTGTTGGAGCGGGCTTGCCCGCGATGAGGCCGGCACATCCAACACAACGGCCGACTGTTCCCCATCATCACCTTCAACGCCAGTCATTCAGTCAGGCGCGCTATGATAGGCAGCCATCGCCACCGCCGGAGTC